>NZ_JACVZV010000001.1 GCF_014654725.1 Vulcanococcus sp. Clear-D1
CACCGGCTGACCAGCCGCACGAAAACTTCGTCTTCCCTGAAGAGGTTCTGCCCCGCGGCAACGCTCTCTGATCGAGCGAAGCGTTCTCCAACACGCTGTTCCAAGGCCCCCTCAAGGGGCCTTTTTCATGGCACGTTCATGGCACGTTGATCACGCCCCATGCCAGCCCCTCTTGGTGCCTGATTCTGTCCACCACCGCTGGCCCCGGTCTGTGCTCCAGATGGCGGCCGGCTTCTGGCTGTTTGGCGCCCTGGTGCAGATCTGGCGTCTGCTCAGCCTCAGCGCCACCTATGACCAAGCGCTGTTCCTGCAAGAGCTGTGGTCCACGGCCCAGGGTCGTCCCTTTGAAAGCAGCCTTTCTTCAGTGCTCTCGGGGGCGGTGGCTGTGCACGGTGGCTTGCCCCGCATCGACTATCTGCACCTGGGGCAACACGCCAACGTTCTGACGCTGTCGGTCGCGCCGTTGGTCGCCCTGATCGGCCCCTGGGCCCTGCCGCTGGTTCAGGTGAGCCTGCTCACCGCGGCGGGCCTGGTGCTCTGGCGCTTGGCGGCCGCCCGCTTGGCTCCTGCGTTGGCGATGCGGCTCACCGCCTCCTACTTCCTCAGCGGGGCTGTGATTGGCCCGATGTTGGAGAACTTCCACGATCTGATCTGGTTGCCACTGCTGGGTTTTCTGGTGGTGGGTGCGCTGCTCGATCGGCGCTGGTGGCTGTTGGCCCTGGCCGCGCCTTTGCTGCTGCTGGTGCGGGAGGACAGCGGCCTGTTGCTGTTCTCCTTGGGGCTGTGGGCCTGTGTGCGCCGCCCGGATGCGCGGTGGGCGGGTGCCGTTCTGATGCTGGTCTCTGTGCTCTGGGTGGTGCTGGTCACCACGGGGATCCAGCCGTTGGTGGATGCTTCCCTGGCGGATCGTTTTCTGCAGGAGAAATTCGGCCACCTGGTCACCGATGTCTCCGGGGGGACTGTCTCGGTGTTGTGGGCCATGCTCAGCCGCCCTGGTGCTCTGCTGCAGGCGCTGGTCAGTCCTCCAGGGGCCACCTTGGGTTTTGTGTTGGCCCTCAGCCTCCCGCTGTTGTTTGTGCCGCTGTTGTCTGTGGATGCGGCCTTGATGGTGGCCATCCCTTTGCTGGTGGCCTTGCTCTCGCAGGGGCAGACCGCCCTTTCGGTAACCCTGCGCTACGTGCTGGCTTTGGTGCCTGGCCTTTATGTGGGCTCGATGCTCTGGTGGGAGAACCACAGCGGGTCCTGGTCTCAGCGTTGGCTGCAGCGGAGCTGGATCGGGGCCATCAGTCTTGGGTTGGTGATCACGCTGGTCAGCAACCCCCACCGCAGCTTTTCAGCCGTTGTGCCCGACAGCTTTGTGCCTTGGGTGCATCGTTCGCCGGCCCTGATGCTCCAGCAGCGTGCCGCAGCGCTCAGCGCCGTGAGCCTGGTTCCTCCTGAGGCCAGCGTGGCTGCGGATACGCCGCTCCTGCCGCTGTTGGCCCAGCGTCCCGTGGCGATTCGGTTCCCCAATGGCGTTCGCTATCTCGAGCGCGATGGCCGGGCCACGAGCGTGGATTGGGTCGTGGCTTTCCCCGGTTATTACACCCCGATGACGCCCCTGTTTTCCTGGGAAAGCGGGCAACGCGCTGAGATTCTCAGTGGCCTCAAGGCGTTGCAGGAGAGCGGCCGCTATCAGCAGGTGTACGAGCGGGCGGGCGTCGTGGTGTTGCGTCGCCGTGCTGCTGCATCGCCGCCAGAGCCAGGTTGAACTGCTCAGTCACGCAGCGCGCACCAGTGATCGAGTCTTCGGGCGTCGCGAGTGCTGCGGGTGTCGCGAGGCGCTGCAGCACGATCCCGCTGCTTCCGCAGCGTTTCACCCCGTAGTCGCCGCTGGCGAGCAGCGTGTCGATCTGTTCTTTGCTGCGGCGCACCCAGGCGGCATTCCGCTCGAAGGCTGGCGCATAGGCAGCGTTGAAGCCGGGTTGGCTCACCACCCAATCCACTGGGCGGGGCTGCTTCGCTTCATCGGTGTAGGCCACGTTTTCTGGGAAGCGGAGCAGCACACGCCGGGCCGCCAGCAAGGGCACGAGTTGGGTTTCAGCGGCCACGCTGGCATCGTTGGGGATCAGCTGCAGCAGTTCACGGGTGTCCCAGCCCCGTTGCAGTTGCTGCAGCGGAGGCACATAAACCCACGGCTGCACGCTGTCGGGGATCAGCAGCGAGAGGCTGCGGTGCGGGTTGCCGGTGATCGTGAATAGCACCGAGAGCACCAGGGCCGTGCGCCATAGCCGCTTCAGCCAGCGCTCATGGAATAGCGCCTGATGCCGCGCCCACCAAAGGATGCCGCCGGCAAACACCCCTGGCACCAGATAGAGCACAAAGCGCAGATTCACCGCCAGGGCATTACCGCCCTGGGAGCTGAGCGCCACGAACAGCGGGCCGGTCATCAGCAGCCAGCCATCCACTCCAGCTGCTGGCAGAAAAGCCAGGGGAAGCCACAGGGTGATCAGGAATTTGAGGGTCGCTCCGATGGGCTGAACCAGTTCCTGCAGCAGGAGTAGCGGTTGGCTGAGCATCGCCTTCAGGGCATCCACCGTGGAGCCCCGCCCGTTCTGAGCCGCCAGGAACTGGCCGAAGCGTTCATCCATGAATCGCACGGACACTTCGCTTCCGAACAGTGGCATCACGTGATTGGTGATCGTGAACACCATCAGCGCTGAGTAGACGCACAGCCCTAGTCCGGCCCAGCGCCAGGTCTGCCGCTGGCGCAGCAGCATCCACAGGCCGAAGCTGAAGCTGAGCAGCCCCACGTCTTCGCGCACCAACGGCAGCAGCAGCGCTGGGATGCCGTAAAGCCAGGGATTCTTTCGCCGGATCCCGAGCAGCAGGCTGAAGCTGAGGAGGGGGATGGCGCAGAGATCATGGAAGTTCTCCAGCGTTGGACCAATCACGATCCCGGCGCAGAAGTAGCTGGTTGCGATCCAGTGGGCCAGGCGCGGCTCCAGGTCTTCCTTCGCCAGCTGGTGCAGCACCAACCCACCGGCTGTGAGCAAGGCCACCTGGATCAGGGGCAGGCTCCACACCCCCAGCAGCAGCACCAGCGGCAGCCAGAGCATCAATAGCGGGGTGAAGTGCTGCCCGAGGTGGTAGTACCCCAAGGTGGGCAGCGCTTCGCCGGTCACCAGCACCGGCGTGGAGAGTTCTGAAGCGAGGGTGCTCTCAAATGGTTTTCCCAGATGGCCATTCCAGATCTCCTGCAGAAACAGGCCCTGGTCGTAGGTGGCATTGAGGCTCCAGATCCGCCAGCCCTGCAGGATCAGGCCGATGGCCAGAAACAGGCCCGCTGCCATCAGCACGCCGCGCTGGGGTTCACGCCGCTGGTGAGGGGAGTGCATCCGCGTGGGCTCCAAGGCGGAGGTGCAAATTCGCTGATTCTCCAGCATCCAACCTGCCCAGCCGCAGGTGAAATCATGGGTAGCTGTAAGGCTCTCTTCTGCCCTGAACCAGCCCTGGCGTCGATGGATTCAGGTGGCCGCAGCGGTTGTTTCGCTGCTGTTGGCTGCTCAGATCGCCCGCGTTGCCGGCCTCGATAGGGCCATTGGGGTGCTCTGTCTCACCAGCCTGTCGGCTCTGGTGATCTGCGTGCGCCTGGGCTGGCGGCAAGCCCTGCTGGCCGTCGTGGCGCTGACACTCCTCACCATCCCGGCTGTCCTCAGTCAGAGCGATCCAGCGAGCGCCACGCTCTTGATGGCGCTCACGGCCTTCGCCGTGGGGGTGAGCGCCCGCTGGCAGTCGCAGCAGGTCTATTGGCTGATGGTCGTGAGCGTCTGCCAGTTGATCACCAACAGCCCCTTGCCGGCAGCGCCTTCCGCGACGGATCTGATCCGGCTCGCCGCTGCTGTGCTGCTGTCGGGCGGTTTCACGATCCTGCTGCAGAACAGCCTGGTGCCCCGTGACCAGAGCTCAGCCGCTACCACGCTGTTTTCGGTGGCCCACAGCTGGCGCCGCAGCGCGGCCTATGGCCTGCTGCTGGCGAGCACCGCGCTGGTGAGCACACCCATCGCCGTGCACCAGCACTGGGGGATTACGGGTTTGTGGTTGATCCTCACGCCCTTTCTGGTGCTGCGGCCGTTTGTGCGTGATGCGTGGAAGGTCGCTCTGCACCGCAGCTTTGGAACCTTGGCCGGGGTCGTGCTGGTGATGGCGCTGGCGGTGTTGCTGCCGAAGGACTGGCCTCTGCAGTTCCCTGCGATTGCGGCGGGTGTGATGACTGCGCTGATCGCCATCCGCCGCGGCCACCCAGCGGTGATGGTGACGGCCCTCACTGTCACGATCGTGCTGTTGAACAGCAACCATGCCGATCTGCTTCTGATGGCGGATCGTCGGCTTCAGGCCTGCAGTATTGGTGTTGTATTGGCGCTGAGCGTGATGGCGATTGCCCATCCGATCGAGCAGCGCCTGAAGCCAAGCCGGGTCGGCAAGTGAGTTGGCTGGGCGATGTGCACGAATCGTTCAAGCCGGCTAACGGATTTGAACCGATGGCCTTCGCTTTACAAAAGCGCTGCTCTACCACTGAGCTAAGCCGGCAACGGAGGCTGCCCTCCGGCGAGGAGCTTATCGCTCGGCCAGAGCCCAAAGCAGCAGCTGGGTGCGGCTTTGGCAGCCGGTTTTGGCCAGGAGCCGGGAAATGTGATTCTCCACGGTGCGGGGGCTCAGCACCAACGCCGCGGCGATGGAGCGGTTGTTGAGGCCCTGCAGCAGCTGCTGCAACACCTGATCTTCAGCAGGGGTGACGGTGGCAAGGGTGTGGGCGGGCATGGCGGTTGCGAGCGCGATGCCCTGAGCATTCCCCTCAGGCCTGGCTGGCGGTCCACACGGGATCTGCTTCTCCGTGCACGTCACCGTCTGGGTTGCTCTCGTGCACCGGCAGCGGCTTGGTGCGCCGGATCGGCAGGTTGGCTACCAGGGCGGTCACGCGGTCTTCGGTTTCCAGGCTCACATCGCCCTCTTCGAGGTCGATCTCCACGTAGCGGCTCACCACTTCGAGGATTTCCCGGCGCATCTGCTCCAGCAGCTCGGGATTGAGGTCGCTGCGGTCGTGGGCAAGCACCAGCTGGAGCCGCTGCTTGGCGGTGGTGGCGCTGGCGGGCTGGCGACCGAGCAGCTTGTTGATGAAATCGCGCAGGGTCATCAGCTCAGAAGATCTTGGTTTGCATCAGGCGGCCGAGCTTGGCGCGCAGCCCGCGCCGCACCTTGGCGGGATCGATCAGAGGCACGTCTTCACCGCAGACGCGCCGCGCAATGTTGTTGTAAGCCTGGGCCGCCGGTGAGTTGCTGCCGTTGAGGGTGAGCGGCTCGCCGCGGTTGGTGCTCACGATCACCTGCTCATCCTCGAGCACCAGGCCCAGCAGCGGCAGGGCCAGGATGTCGGTCACGTCGTCGACGGCGAGCATCTCCTGATTGGCCATCATCTTGGGCCGCACCCGGTTGAGCACCAGCTGAATCGGCTTGATCCCGCGCGTATTGAGTAGGCCGATCACCCGATCAGCGTCCCGCACCGCGGACACTTCCGGCGTGGTGATCACGATCGCTTCCTCAGCGGCGCCGGCTGCATTCTTGAAGCCGTCTTCGATGCCGGCGGGGCAGTCGATCAGCACGATGTCGAAGCTCTCGCGCAGCAGGCCCACGATCGTTTGCATGTCTTCGGGCTTCAGCCACTCGAGCATGCGCGGATTACCGGCCGGCAGCAGTGCGAGGTTGGGCTCCAGCTTGTGCTTCACCAGCGCCTGATCGAGGCGGCAGTTGCCGGAGAGCACCTCCTGGGCGGTGTACACGATCCGGTTCTCAAGCCCCAGCAGCAAGTCGAGGTTGCGCAGGCCGAAATCGGCATCGAGCACAGCGGTGCGCATGCCTTGGCGGGCCAGGGCGATGCCCAGGTTTGCAGTGAGCGTGGTTTTTCCCACGCCCCCTTTGCCTGAGCAAATCAGGATGGAGCGGCTCCCCGAGGTGGTCACGGGCACGGTCTGGAATCGAGGCAGGTTAAGGCCATTTGATGACTTGGCTTGGTGTCGCTCGTACTGGGCAAAGGCTTGGGAGGCCCTTTAGAACTGGCCAACTTCCTGATCAGAGTCATGGTCGCCGCCTCCAGCGGTCAGCAGCGGTTGCTTGTGATGCCCGATGACGGGGGCGCCGCCGTGGTGGAGCTGATTGATCAGGCCCGTGAGGAACTGCTGCTGAAGCAGTTCAAGCTGCAGAGCGAGCAGATCGAGCAGGCCCTCTTCCGGGCCCGCGAGCGCGGCGTGCGGGTTCGGGTGATGCTCAACCCCCACACCTCCGGTGGCGACCGCTGGAACGATGAAGCCTTTGCTCTGCTGCAGAGCCATGGCATCGAGGTGGTCTGGACGAGTGAGTGCTTCCCGGTCACCCACGAGAAATCAATCGTGATCGACGGCCATGCCGCCTTGATCGCCACGTTCAACCTCTCGGAGAAATACTTCACCGAAACCCGCGACTACGGCGTGATCAGCCATGACCCTCTGGTGATCGAACAGGTGCGTGCGGGCTTTGAGGCGGATTGGCATCGCAGCTTTTTCGAGCCGCGCCTGGATGTTGGGTTGGTGTGGAGCAACGCCCACAGCCGTGGTCAGATGGCCCGGGTGATCGATGCCGCCCGCAAGACCCTGTGGATTCAGCATCCGAAATTCGTGGATGCCGTGATCCTCGAGCGGATCGTGGCGGCGCGGGAACGTGGCGTGAAGGTGCGGGTGCTCTGCGGTGGCAAGCACGGCCTCAGCGATTGGGATGTGTACGACACCTTCAGCTCCCTGCGGGTGATGGAGCTGTTCGGCGTGAAGATCCGCCGCCAGAAACAACTCAAACTTCACGCCAAGTTGATCCTGGTGGATGGCAAGGCGGCGATGACCGGCTCGATGAACATTGATCGCAGCGCCTTTGATGTGCGCCGTGAGCTCGGCATCGAAATCGATTGCCCCGCGGTGATTCAGCGCATGGCCGCCACCTTTGAAGCCGACTGGGATGCCGCGAAGAAATACAGCGCTCCTGATCCGCTTGATCCCACCTATCACGAACACGGTGAGCTGGCGCCCGACCCCCATTTCGTGCACAACTGATGGCTGAGGACGCGCCAGCACCCACCCATTTGCAGTTGTTCTTGGGAATGCAGCAGGTGGCGCTCTCCTCCTTTGGTGGGGGCCTCTCCGCCTGGAGTGAGCGGATTGTGGTGGAGGAGCGCCAGTGGATGCGCAAGGAAGAGTTCATCACCGGCCTCACGGTGGCGCGCCTCTTCCCTGGGCCTAATCAGATCAACATGGCGGTGTACATCGGTAGCCGCTTCCGCGGACTCACGGGTGCAATCGCAGCCCTGCTCGGCATCCTGCTGCTGCCGTTCAGCCTGTTGATGCTGCTTGGCCTTGGCTACTACTACCTGAACATGAATATGGCGGTGGATCGGGTGTTGGCCGGCGTGATCACCGCCTCAGCCGGGATGGCCCTCTCGATGGGTTTCAAGATCGCTGGGGCCTACGCCCGCGATCCTGTGGCGATGGTGTTGGCCGGGGCCAGCTTTATCGCCATGACCGTTTTCCATGTGCGGCTGGTGCCCCTGGTGTTGGTGGCAGGGCCTTTAGCCATGGCCTGGTATTGGCCACGCCAGGAGAAGCCATGAGTGCGAGTGTTGCTGCGAGTGCGGCGTGCCAGGCCGTGCAACTCGGGGATTGGCGTGAGTTGTTGGCCGTGATCGGTGACTTTCTTCGCCTGTCCCTGTTCTCGTTGGGGGGAGGTAACACCCTCCTGAATGAGTACCACCACATGGCGGTGGATCAGTACTGCTGGCTCAGCTCTCGCCAGTTCGCTGAGATCTACGCCATCGCTGAGGCAGCGCCAGGCCCCAGCTCGATGATCGTGGGCCTGCTGGGCATGGGAGCAGCCGTGAAGGAGGGCCCCCTTTGGGGGGTGTTGAGCGGTGTGACGGCGGAGATCTCCATCCTTCTGCCTTCCACCCTGCTGATGGTGGTCGCGGCTCTCAGCTGGAATCGCTTGCGCCACAGTCCCTGGCGGGTGGCGTTTGAGCGCGGCCTGGGCCCAATCACCCTCGGCATTCTCTTTGCTGTGGGCCTCAAAATCCTGCGCATCTCCGACCACGACACCCCGGCCTATGCCGTGTCGTTGGTGGTGTGTGTCTTGATGCTGCGCACCAAGATCTCACCGCTCTGGTTCATGGCGGTGGCGGGTCTGATGGGCGCGCTCGGTTTGGTTAACCGCTAGTGCTGCCCGTCTCGGTTGGCCATTGCGGCTCTGCCGGTTCGATGGCAATCGCCCCGCCCTGCAGCACGGCTTGTTCGCAGAATCCCGCGGGCGGCTGATCGTCTGGGCCTCGCGCCACGGCGCCGGCGATGCGCAGTTGCAGCGGCCGCAGCTGCAGCGCCACGATCCGGGCCTTCGTATTGCCGCCGCGGCCGGCGTGGGCGACACCGCGTAGGCGCCCCCAGATCCGCACATCCCCCGCCGCACTCACCCGTGCACCCGGATTCACATCACCGAGCACCAGCAGCGATCCCTCCACCTCGAGATGGTCGCCGGAGCGGAGCGTGCCGCGATGGATGGTGAGGCGCTGCGGCTCGGCTCGCTCCAGTTCAGCGGTGGCGTCTGGTTGGCTCAGGCTTGTTTCCAGCCCCAGGGCAGCGGCGGCCACCAGGCCCAGGGCTGTTTCGGCCTGCACCCGCTCCACCAGGAGGCCCGCCCCGCCCAGCAAGTCCTGAATGGCTCGCAGCTCCGGCAGGGTCAGCACACGATCGCTGCAGTGGAGCCACAGGCTTCCTAGCTCTGAAGCGCTGTTCAACCAGGCGGACACCTCCTCCAGCGCCGAGGCGCTGCTGCGGGCCTGGGTTGTCAGCCGCAGATGGTGGGGACCGGCTTGCATGGCTGCAACTTACGGACCTTCGCCGCCGGCTTCCAGCGCCAGCTGTTCCCGCAGGGGCTTGGCTACCTCCGCCGGATGGATCAGCCAGGCGCTTTCGGTGGGCGTGCTCAGGCTGCTCACCAGGGGGGAGCGCTGCTCCAGGGCCGTGAGTTGCTGGCCATCCCACAGCCTCAGCCCGCCCCGGTAGGGGTGGTAGCCACGGTTCTGCTGGCTTTGCAGGCCGCAGCAGAGTTCAGCGTTCAGTCCGGCCCGTTCACTCAGCCGCTGCGCCAGCGCCAGCAGCTCCAGTCGCCGCTCGCGGCACAATCGGCTCACATCGCTGGCCTTCAGCAGGCGCCGATCCAGCAAGCGGGTGCAGAGCTCCTGCAGCTCTTGGGGTCCCTCCTCCTTCCAGCGCTGCAGGTGGTAGCCGGTGCGGTGGTCGTCGTTGCTGAGAAAGCTTTCGAGGTTGAGGTCGTTGGGATGCCAGAGCCAGCGCTGCATCACCGCATCCGCCCAAACACGCGCCGGGCCCAGTTGGCGGGCTACGGCGATGCAGCGGCTCAGCAGCCAGTTGCACACCACATTGAGCCGGTGGTTGTACACACTGCGGTACATCAGATTGCGCACCACGAGGTAGTGCTCCACCGCCATCAGCCCCTTGGGGTGCAGCGCCAGGCTGCCGTCTGGCGCCAGGGTGAGGCTGGAGAGGATCCGCTCGAGATCCAGCTGTCCGTAGCGGGTGCCGGTGCTGTAACTATCGCGAAGGAGGTAGTCGAGGCGGTCACAATCGAGCTGGCTGCTCACCAAGGCTTTGATCGCCGAGCTGGGCGCCCGGCCGTGCTCAAGCAGATCGGCCACCGCAGCGGCGGTGCCGGCCGCGAAGGTCTCCAGCGGTTCGCGCAGGCTCGGGTGTTCGCGGATCAACCGGGCCGACCACGCTTCGTGGTGTAACCCATACATCTCCTCACCGGAATGGCTGAGCGGGGCGTGGCCCACGTCGTGCAGCAGGGCTGCGGCGTAGAGCTGCCCACTGTGTTGTTCGAGCTCCGGCTGCAAACGGCACAGTTCCCGCAGGGCGCGGCGGGCTAGATCCAGCACCCCCAGGGAATGGGTGAAACGACTGGATTCGGCGCCATGAAAGGTGAGGTAGGCCGGGCCCAGCTGCCGGATCCGGCGCAGGCGCTGAAATGGGGCGGTGTCGATCAGGGCAATGGCCAGGGCTTCGGCCGGCTGCTCGCGATCGAGGCGGATCGCCCCATGCAGTGGATCGTGATAGGTGCGCGATCCCATCAGAGCGGCTGCTCCAGCTGCTGTTGCAGTTGATCGAGCGCCTGGCTCAGCCAGGGGTCGCCCGGGCCACCGGGATCGAGGGGCTCCGGCTGGGGCAGCAGCTGATCCGGCTCGATGCCCAGGTTCTGGATATCGCGGCCGTTGGGGGTGACGTAGCGGGCCACCGTCACCGCCAGGCCACTGCCGTCGCCGCCCAGACCGATCAGCGTTTGAATCAAGCCCTTGCCGAAGGTGCGGCTGCCCAGCAGCTGTGAGCGTTCATCGTCTTGCAGGGCTCCCGCCAGAATTTCGCTGGCGCTGGCGGTGCCGCCATTCACGAGGGTGAGCATGGGTCCGGCGTAGAGCCGGCCGCGGTTGGCCTGCTGGGGATCGCTGAACCCCTCGCGGTTGCGGGTTTCCACGATCGGAGCGCCATCGAGCAGTTCATCCGCCACGGCGAGCCCCGCGCTCACCAGGCCGCCTGAGTTGTTGCGTAGATCGAGCACCAGGGCCTCGATGCCCTGCTCCTGCAGGTCCTGTAGAGCGGCGGCCACCTGTTGCGGCACCGGTTCGGCAAATTGCGTGATCCGCAGATAGCCCAGCCGGTGTCCCTCGCGCTCGATCAGGCGCGAGCGCACCGGCAGCAGATTCACCTGCCTGCGCCGCAGCTCCACCTCCTGAGTGCGGCCTTCCGGGGTTTTGATCTCCAGCAACACGGCGGTTTCTTCCGCGCCGCGCAGGCGCGCTGCCGTGCTCTCCAGCCCCAGCTCTTCGGTGGGGGTGCCATCCACCCGCAGCAGCTCTGTGCCGCTCACGATGCCGGCTTCGGCGGCGGGGGATCCTTCCAGGGGGGCGATGACCACCACGGCGGTGTCGTCCTGACGGATGCCCAGTTGCAGCCCCACGCCGCTCACACTGCCCTGGGTGCTCGCCTTGAGCGCGGTGAAATCTGCAGGGCGGAGCAGGCGGGTGTAGGGGTCGCCAATGGGGGAGAGCATCCAATCGATGGCGTCGTAGGCGTCGGCGCTGGTTTGGATCGGACGCTCCAGCGCCTTCTGACGCAGTCGCTTCCAATGAATGGTTTCGAAGCGATCGGGATCCACATAGCTCTGGTTCACCAGACGCCAGCTCTCCACCACCAGCTGCTGCCCGTCGTTGAGGGCCAGGGCGGGAGCTGCGTTCCAGCTGGTGATGAGCAGGCCGCAGAGCAGGGCCCATGCCAGTCGCCGGACGCGCTGAGCCATCGTTGTCACAGGCTGTGCAGCGCTCACGGGCCCCCGGAGGTGATCGGTAGACTCTGCCAACCAAACCCTCTCGCTGCATGGCGAATTCCTCGCCCGCCTCCGGCGGAAAGTCATCGCCCGTCTACGACTGGTTCAACGAGCGCCTGGACATCCAGGAGATCGTTGACGACGTCGCGTCGAAGTACGTGCCGCCCCACGTCAACATCTTCTATTGCCTGGGCGGCATCACCCTGGTCTGCTTCCTGGTTCAGTTCGCGACCGGCTTCGCGATGACCTTCTATTACAAGCCGACCGTGACTGAGGCTTACGCCTCGGTGCAGTACCTGATGACTGACGTCAGCTTCGGCTGGCTCATCCGCTCCGTGCACCGCTGGAGCGCCTCGATGATGGTGCTGATGCTGATCCTGCACGTGTTCCGCGTGTACCTCACCGGTGGCTTCAAGCGTCCCCGTGAGCTCACCTGGATCACCGGCGTCACCATGGCGGTGATCACCGTGTCCTTCGGCGTCACCGGCTACTCCCTCCCCTGGGATCAGGTGGGCTATTGGGCGGTGAAGATCGTGTCTGGCGTTCCCGCCGCCGTCCCTGTCGTGGGCGACTTCATGGTGGAACTGCTCCGCGGTGGCGAGAGCGTCGGCCAGTCCACCCTCACGCGTTTCTACAGCCTGCACACGTTCGTGATGCCTTGGCTGCTGGCCGTGTTCATGCTCATCCACTTCCTGATGATCCGGAAGCAGGGCATCTCCGGTCCCCTCTGATCGATCAGCTGACCCTGGGTTTCGCATTGTTGCGATCCCGGGGTGTTGGCCTACTCGGCCGCTCCGCCTGAACCAGCAGCGTTCTTAGCCTCAACCCACACGGCCCCTCCAACGGTCACTGTCATGCACGTCCTCAAGAAGCCTGATCTGAGCGATCCCAAGCTGCGGGCCAAGCTGGCCAAGGGCATGGGTCACAACTATTACGGCGAGCCCGCCTGGCCGAACGATCTCCTCTACATCTTCCCGGTAGTGATCCTGGGCACCCTCGCCTGCCTGGTGGGCCTGGCTGTGCTCGATCCCGCCATGCTGGGCGATAAGGCTGATCCTTTCGCCACCCCCCTGGAAATCCTTCCCGAGTGGTACCTCTACCCGGTGTTCCAGATCCTGCGGGTTGTGCCCAACAAGCTGCTGGGCATCGCCCTTCAGACCATGATTCCTCTGGGTCTGATGCTGATCCCCTTCATCGAGAGCTTCAACAAGTTCCAGAACCCGTTCCGTCGTCCGGTGGCCATGGCCGCCTTCCTGTTCGGAACCGTGTTCACCATCTACCTGGGCATCGGCGCTGCCCTGCCCATCGACAAGTCCCTCACCCTGGGTCTGTTCTGATCCGATTCGCTCGGTTCAACCACTCCGAGTGATCTGTTCAACCCCGGCCGATGGTCGGGGTTTTTTCATGGCTGCCCGCGGTTGAACCACGTTTGGCCGTCAGTCACGGTTGATGTCCAGCAAGCCGGCATCGCTCGGATTGACCCGCAGCAGATGATGCAGCAGCAGGAAGCCCACGATGGTCCAGGTCTGATAGGTGCGGGCTTGCTGCCCCACCCAGGTTCCGGTCGGACCATCGAAATATTCCGCCCACTGCTGGCGGGGCAACTGGTTGAGCTGCATCCAGTAGCACTCCTCGAGCATGGCCCGCATCTGCCCCATCAGCAGCACGTCGGCCTGGGGATAGCGCTGTTCATGCAGCAGCACGGCTCCCCCCAGATACCAGAGCAGGCTGGGCCAGTGGCCCCCGTTGTGATAACTCCAGGGCCAGTTCTTCGGATCGGAGCCCGTTTTCTCGCTCCATTGCTGCCCTTCCAGGGGCGGGTGACAGATGCGCATCGGCATCTGCGCCATCAGGTGTTCGCGGTTGTGGAGCACCAACCGGAATAGGGCCCGTTGCTGAGGTGCGGTGATCAGCTCGAACAGGCAGGCCAGGCAATTCCCCAGGCTGTAAAAGCGAAAGTCGGGCCGGCCGGTGCGCATGTTTCCGATCAGGTAGCCACCTCGGTTTTCCAACCAGTCCTGCAGCCAGGGGGGGATCACCTGCGGCTGCACGTTGAATTCGTTCAGCATCTGGGTGTCGCCGTACTGCTCGGTGGGTCTGCGCCGCAGCACCTGCATGGTTTTGCTCGTGACCCAGTAGTGCTTGAGCAGGTAGCGGCGTAGATCGTGCTTCCACTCACGGGTGAGCACCAGCCGCTGTTCCAGCAGCCTGCTGTTGTGACTCTTCTGCGCCAGGGCCATCAGTTGGCAACAGCTGCCGAGGCAGCCGTAGAGCAGCACCTCAATCTCCAGGGGTGCACCCCACACATCCATGGGGCGATCAATCATGAAGGCGCAATCCGGCACAAACAGCACCGGCGTGCCTTCGAAGGTGGGGTGCAGCACCAGATCGAGCAGCAGTTGCACCCCGCGTTGCACCCGTTGGCTTGCCCCGAAGTCCCAGTCGCGGCTGCGGCGCACGTACAGCCAACACAGCACCGGCCACCAGAGACTGGCGTCTACCGAGGTGATCCGGCCAATGGATCGCTGGCCGTAATCCGCCACGAGTACACCGTTTTGCTCCACAAAGCTGGTGGGGAACACGCCACGCGTCTGATACGCACTGCTCTGCAGTTCCAGGCAGGTTTCCAGGAAGTTGCGCACGATCTGGAAGCGGCCCTGCACCAGTAGGAGCAGCATCACGGGCACGTTGTCCCGTAGGAACACCTCGTCGTAGTTGAGGGCTTGGTCTTTGCCGCCGGGATGGCTGAGGGCGGCCATCGATCCCACCAACTCACCGCGGCTGCTGATCAGGGTGCGTTCGAAGTGCTCACGCGCCGCGTTCACCACGGCTTCTTCCCTTGAGCTGGGGCGAACCCGCAGGCGTTCCTGGCTGAACTGCTTGGCCATTCGACCTCCAGCCCCAGGGCCTGACTGCCCTAAACCCTAGAAATGGCAAGCAGTCTCGTCATCCCTTGCTGTAGGGGTTGACACCAAACCGGCAAGGGGTGTTATGGTTTTGGACTGCGCGGGAGCCGAGAGGCGAACGTTGC
>NZ_JACVZV010000002.1 GCF_014654725.1 Vulcanococcus sp. Clear-D1
ATCACAGAGGGTAATTGTCCCGTGAATCGCTTCGGTTTTCCAGAGCCTCCCTAGGGCAACGGCGCCAGAATGATGCTCACGGCCAATTCCAGTGAACACCACACAGCTGCGCGCCTTGTTCAGCAAGCCTTACGGCGCACCTGCCCCCACAGAACAGCAATGGCGAGAGGCCTACAGCGAAGACGTGGTGTTTGAAGACCCGACTCAGAAACAGAAAGGGCTCAAGGCCTACCTGGCCGCCCAGGAGGGTCTCTTGCGCCGCTGCGACGATGTGTTGCTCAAGCCGCTCGCCATTGCCTGCGACGGCAACACCGCCTTCGTGGAGTGGGAGATGGGCCTGAAGATCAAAGGCATTGAATTCATCTATCCAGGCGCCACCCGGCTTCTGCTGAACGACGAAGGAAAAATCGTGGACCACCGCGACTACTTCGACTTTGTGGGCCCCACCTTTGAGCCGGTGCCGGTGATCGGCAGCTTCGTGCGCTGGCTCTACAAGCGCTTCGTGAGCTGAGGCCGCGCTAGCCACAAAAAAAGCCCCGCCGTGCGGGGCTGTGGCGTCAGCTCTAGAGGCTGATCACTTCTGGTAGCGAATGCCGCGATAGGCAAGAGCGGGATGCTGCTGCGGAGCAGCCTGCTTGTTCTGCTCGTACTTCTGGCCGCGATAGGTGAGGGTCATGGTCGTTGTCCACAGGCAAGTCCAGGTCCCCGTTCCATGGCCTGGATCGAACTGCGCCTCGCGGGTGCGAGGCGAACGTTTTGGTAGCGGTTGCTACCCCCATACTTTGCGCCTGGGCGAGCATGACTGGCGTTCGCGCCGATACCAAGCGCGCGATGACCGCCGCAAAGCACGTATTTCGTAACGTGCCACCCATGAATGAGAAACCAACCGCAATGAAACTGCCCGAGGGATGGCGCGTCTGGGCCCTGGTTCTCGCCCTCAATGCCGCCGCGGGCTACCTGTGGTTCCTGGATCGCAACATGGAGGCACCGATGACCCACAGCGGTATCGGAGCCTGGCTGCGCTCGCTGGGGATCTGAACCGCTCAGCCGGAGGTAAACAGGTTGATCACCGCCGAGATCACCGTGGAATAGAACAGAAAGCTCACCACGGAGTGGAAGAGCACAACACGCCGAATCGAACTGTCCTCGAGGTTGGTGTCGCTCATCGCGTAGGTGAGCCCAACCGCATACGACACATACAGAAAATCAGTGAACTCAGGTTCATCGGAGCCTGCAAACACAAACCCCTGCGGATTGGGGCCATCAGCTGCCGGCCTTGGATTGAGCTTGAAATACTTCTTGGCGTAGTAAATACCGAAGCCGTTATGCATCTGCAACCAAACGGCAAACAGTGAGGCGAAGTAAATGAAGGTGCGCCAGTCCTGGGGCAGGAGCGAATCGGCGCTATGCACGTCACGCACACACAGGCTCAGCAGCCCAACGCTGATAAAGGTAAAGATCACCGTGCGCTCCAAGAGCAGTGCACGGCTGGGAAGCCATCGCCCGAAGATGTCACGAGTCTGGACTGCATTGATCCGAAAGGCCTGCAGAAAAAAGCGCGTCTGATCGAACACGATCGCGGCCAGAAAGCCGATGGGGAAAGCTTCTCGAAGCCGCAGCAATCCAGCCAGGAGCAACGTGACCACAACCCCCACCAACAGCGACAGAACAAAGCGACTGCTGTCTCGGAAACAGGCTGGGTGTGTTCGGCTCACAGCGAGAGAAGCCTGGCAGCGGCACACTAACGGTGGTCAACCGCCCCGACAGCCCACTCCGCGTGACCCAAACCGCCAGCCCAACGCCCGCCCAGGTGATCAGCGAACTGAAGGCGGGCCATGAACGCTTCAAGCAGGCCAACTCCATTCATCCGCATGCCAGCGAGGCCCGCCTGCATGAACTGGAGCAAAGCCAGGCCCCCCATGCCGCTGTTCTCACCTGCTCAGATTCACGCGTGGCGGTGGAGCTGATCTTCGACAGCGGATTTGGCGATCTATTCGTGATCCGCAACGCGGGCAATTCCGCAACACCAGGAACCCTGGCGTCGGTGGAATATGCGGTAGAAGCCCTTCAGGTGCCGCTGGTGCTGGTGATGAGTCACTCAGGCTGTGGAGCCGTTGGTGCAGCCTGCGTGCCGGAGCATCTGCTCACCCCCACACTGATGGATCACGTGGGCCATATCCGCAACGGCCTCAAGGGAGCTGGCCTGCCCTTCGAACCGCAGGTGGATCTCGCCCATGCCTACGGCCTGCACGCCCAGATCACGGCACAGGAGCTGATCAACAGCAGCGCCTTGCTGCGGAAGCGTCTCCAGAGCGGCCAGCTGGAGGTTCACGCCGCCTGTTTTGTGCTGCACAACCTCGAGATCAACTGGCTTGGGTCGCAGCGCGTGGCTTGATCCGACTCACCAGGTGATGCCGGCTCCAGCTGCTGGCCCAGTCGATCTTGCGGCCGAGGGAACTGCCCAGACGTGTGCCCAGCTGAGCCCCCCACTCCTGCCCGCCGCTCAGGCCGCGGCCCAGGCCTCCCATCACCGCCTCGGTGGCCCGCTCACCGGCCTGATCTTCACCGAGCCGCACGAGCCAGCTGAGGCGCCCCACCTGGCGATCGCGTCCATGGCTGCGAATCAGGTCCTCCACCGCCTGGCCGGCCACGATTGAACCGAGCGTCATCCCCGCCACAGCGCCGGCAGGTCCAGCCAGAGCGGCACCCACCACTGCACCGGTGCTCCAGCCGGCTTCCTCGCCCAGCTTGCCGCCGAGCTTGCGGATCGACACCGAGCCGAGATCGCCCTTGCGCAGAGGACTTTCCCCATCGGCCAACTCCCCATCGGCCAACTCCCCACCGGCCACCGAACCAATCACCGACCCCAGCAAGGCACCGCCCGCGCCGAAGATCACCGCCCCGCGCGCACCGAACAACCAGGCACCCAGCACACCGGCACTGCTACCCAGTAGCACCTGCCCCAAGGCCGCACCAATAATGTTGCCGCCCATCTGGCGCAGCATGCGCCCCCAGGCGGAATCCATCGGCGGCTCGTGCCGGCGCCGATCGATCAGATCACAACCCAGATCCGCCAGCCCCATCTGCCAACGCAGCTCGGAGCAGCCGGGCTCGAGCTCCACCACCAGGCTGCCGCTGGCGTTTCGCCGCAGCAGCGACCGCACCCAGGGCTGTGCCCCGAGCGCCACCTGCAAACCCGCCAGATCTTCGGCCCGCATGCCCTGGCCATAGGCGAGACGCAGACGCTGCGGAGTGGCGTGCATGAGTTGGAGCTGCGATGGGGTCACCAATGCCTCCCCGATGGTTGTCTTCAGCCACACACCATGCTGCTCAAAGAACGCCAATTCGGGGGCGTCTTCTGGCAACGAGCGTTAAATTTTGGCCAGGTGCCGTGATCAGGTTCGTCATGCTCGAGCTGGAAACTCTGCTGGCCTTTGGCCTTGGTGCAGGCCTGATGGCTCTAGCTCCGGTGGTGGCCGCCGTTGCGGGCAAAGACAGCAAGATCACCAATGCGGTGAGCGGAACCGGTCGCTCGATCACCAAGCAGGGTCTGAAGATCGGCCTGGTGGTAGCCGACAAGACATCCGGCGCCGTGAAGGGATTCAGCCGTGGCCTGGCCGAAGTGGGCGAGAGCTTCACCGATGTGCTGGCCGAAGCCAAGGCTGACCTGGCCCAAGCTCGTTCCACCGGCAAGTGAGTCCATCCGGGGCACGGATCGCGCTGAACATTCGCCATCAGCTGCCCCATCGCCTCCGTTTCGACTGCCCACAAGAGCTGAGCAACGAACAGCTGTGGCTGATTGAAACCGCTCTGCAGCAGCTCCAACCCGATTGGCAGGTCCGAGCTGCTGCTCACCGCCGCGGTGTGGTGGTGAGCAGCCAACCTGAGCAGCGCCTGTGCCCAGCCGTGGTGGCTGGCGTTGTGGATACCGCGCTGCGCGCACCGGATCCGCATGGCCCAGCTGAACCGCCCACGCCGTTGCAGCGCTGGCTGGGACAAAGCCGCCAAGGATCGATCAAGGTGTTGATGGCGCTCGCGATTGCCGGTTGGGCCCTGCCGATCCTGCCGGGTACACCCTTTTTCCTGCTCGCTTGGTGGTTGGGATGGCGACCGGAGCCCGAGCCAGCAGCCTCAGCTGAAGCGGAGCTCCAGCCAGCCCTGCTCCAGCCGAGCACCTGAACAGCGCTGGTTCTGAAGACGTTCCGGCAGCGCCACCAAGCGGCGGAGCCCGCCGCTGATCAGCACAATCTGCGCGCCGATCTGCTGCACGTCGAGCTGTGCCTTACCGACTCCGGGCATGGGGAGCCGCAACACTGCGGCCTCCGTATCAAGGTGCGGCCGCGCGGCGCAGGGCTCCTGTGCCACAAAGGCCTCCAACGCCTTCGGATCCGAAAGGTTCAGCAAGGCTGTGGCCGTGAGTTCCTCGGGCCACCAGCTGGGGCGCTGGGCCGCCAACAGTGCGGCTGCGGCTCCGTGCAAGCCCACACGGCTGGGCAGGAAGCCACGCAGGCTGATGGCGCTGAAGCGTTGGCGCAGCAGCCGTGCCTGGGGATCCGGGCACTCCAGTGCCAGGCTGAACTGCCAGTCAGCCTCCGGCGCCAACAGCGCCGCCATCTGCTTTAAGCGCTGCCGCCAGCTGGCATCGAGGCGCAGGCTCTCCGACGACGGCAACTTCAACCGCAGCATCAATTCGAGGCTGGACAGGGATTGACGGGTCTGATCCCACCAGGCCAACAGCGGCTCGAGCAGCGACTCCACCAGCGCCGGTCCCGTGCGCGCCAGCTCCAGCAAGGCGAGCGCTTCACCAGGAGCTGGCAGCAGCACCGTGAGTGGCCGTTGCTCGCTCAACGCCTCCGCCAGAGCGAGGCAGCGCAGCAGCATGTCGACCCCGGGGAGGGGAGGCACCAGCAACGGCTCCAACTGCTGAAGCTGCAGAAGCTGCAGCCAGGCCTCCAGGCGAGGCTCGAGCTGCTGCCAGAGCTGCATCGCATAGGGAACAGCGGTGTAGGCGCCAGCAGCGGCAGTTGCCCCTGACGGCGGCGCCAACCACTGCTCGCCACTCAGATCCAGAACAGCTGCCCCTGCCCTCCCTGGCAAACGCTGCTCCGCCTCCACCAACGCGCAGGCCAAGGACGGCAGATCAGCGCTGACGCAATGCAGATCCGATCCAAGTAAATCCATGGGCGATCATTGAAGCGCTGATCCTGGGGCGTGTGCAGCGGCACAGCAGCAAATCAGCTTTACAGTGAAAATTGGAAAACAGCGCAGCCGCGAGCGCTGATTGGTCAACGCACCCCAGGTCATGTTTGAGTTTGAAACCGTTCTCGCCTTCGGCGTGGGTGCCAGCCTTGTCGCCCTCGCGCCAATGGTGAAGCGCATGGGGAACCACCAGCTCAGCGACTCGATGAGCAGCGTGGGCAAATCCATGGCCAAGAACGGGATCAAGGTGGGTGTCACCGTGGCCGGCGTGGCCGGTAGCGCTGCCCGCAACGTGGCGCGTACCGCGGCGGAAGCCGCCGAATCATTTGTCGACCTGGTCGCAGAAGCGAAATCGGAGATGGATGAATCGAGCGCAGCCAACGCCGCCGCGAGCGCGCCCGCAGCCTCACCCGAGAAGGCGATCACCAAGGTGAACGTCGACTGAACGACGGTCGCACCAGCTCTCGCCCCCCCGATCCTTTCCCTTCTTCGCTGTGCTCGCCGAACCCCCGCGTTTGCCACACCTCTCGGTGGTTCCCGTCTCCCGCAACAGCAGCTCAACCGAGCGCGATGGGACAGCGCAGGACTACAGCGTGGAACAGGTGTTGCACCACAGCGCTCGGCGTGTGCGCTTCCGGGTAGGCGGCTCCGCCGCTAGCTGGCCCAAGCTGGAACAGGCCCTGAGCCAGGCGGCGGAGGTGAAACACGTGCGCCTCAACCCCGTGGCGGGCTGTTGCGTGGTGGAGTTTGATCGCGGCGCCGCGGTGGATCCGCTTCAGTGGCTGCAGCAGCTGCCCGGTGCACTGCCGGCCTTGCAACGCCTGGCCGAGGCACCGACCACAACCAGGCCCGAGGCCAAGCCTCAAGAGGGCGAAGCCGACGACGAGAGCTTCGTTCCAAGCCGAATCATCTTGCCGGTGAGCTCCCTGGCGCTGGCGCTATTGGCGGGCCCGCTGGCGCTGCCGCCGCTGGCAGTAGCCGCCTTCATTCTCGTGTCGGCCCATCTGAGCTTCAAGCGCGCCTGGCAGGGCCTTAAAGAAGAGCGCAAGATCAACGTCGATTTCCTCGACGCCCTGGCGGTGACCCTCCACAGCCTGGAGGGGTTCCTGGTGGGCCCGGCGATGATGATCACCATGATCGAGGGCGGCGAAGCAGTGCGCGACGCCACCCAGCGCATCGCGCACTCCGCCAATACCGATCTGCTGGCCAGCCTGCAGACCGACGTGCGCCTGCTGGTGGATGGCACCGAGGTGATCGTGCCGAGCACGAGCCTGCAGGCGGGCGATCGCATCGCCCTCTTCCCCGGCGATCAGATCCCTGTGGATGGCCGCATCGAAATCGGCGAAGGCTCGCTCGATGTGGTGAAGCTCACCGGTGAATCGGTGCCCCGCCACGCCAGCCCCGGCGATGAAGTGCTGGCCGGCTTCATCCTGCTGGAGGGCAACCTCGTGGTGGAAACCCAGGCGGTGGGCGAAGCCACCCGGGTGGGCCAGATCACCGCCATGATCGAATCAGCCCCGGTGTACGACACCCGCGTGGGCAATGTGGCCGGCAAGGTGGCCAACCGCTTTGTTCTCCCCACCCTGGCCCTGGCCGGTCTGTCGCTGCTGCTCAGCGGCGGCAACATCGCCCAGGCAGCCTCGCTGCTGATGTTTGATCTGGGCACGGGTCTGCGCGTGTCCGTACCCACGGCAATCATGGCCGCTCTCACCCGCGCCGGCAGCCAGGGGCTGCTGATCCGCAGCGGCCGCTCGCTTGAGCAGCTGGTGGATATCGACGTGGTGGTGTTCGACAAGACCGGCACCCTCACCCAGGGGCATCCCTCCGTGGTGCATGTGGAAGTGGTGGCCGGCGCCCACTCGATCAACAAGCTCGTGCAGCTGGCCGCTTCGGCGGAGCAGGGACTCAACCACCCGGTGGCAGAAGCGATCGTGAAGCACGCCGAAGCACTGGGCGTGAGCGCCGAAGAGTGCGAGGCCTGGGATTACCGCATCGGCCGCGGCGTTGCCGCCACGATCCAAGGGCATCAGGTGTTGGTGGGTAACGCCAAGCTGCTGCGCGAAGAGAAGCTTGAGCCCGCCACACCGAGCGTGGATCCCGAGCTGGAAACCGCCACCCCGGTGTATCTGGCCGTGGATGGCACGGTAGTGGCGGTGATCTACGCCGCCGACGCCCTGCGCCCCGACAGCCAGGCCATGGT
Organism: Vulcanococcus sp. Clear-D1; assembly: GCF_014654725.1. GTDB lineage: Bacteria > Cyanobacteriota > Cyanobacteriia > PCC-6307 > Cyanobiaceae > Vulcanococcus. Next base: position 7,400 of record NZ_JACVZV010000002.1, read on the forward strand.
GGCCGAGCTGCACCGCCGCGGGATCCAGGCCCACATGCTCACGGGTGATGTGAGCAGCGTGGCCCATGCCGTGGCCAAGCGGCTGGGCCTGCGGCCTGAGGAGGTGCACGCCGATGCTCTGCCCGATGAGAAGGCGAAGCTGGTGCAGGAACTGAGCCAACAGGGCCACAAGGTGGCCTTTGTGGGCGATGGCATCAACGACTCCGCCGCCCTGGCCTACGCCGATGTGTCGATCTCCTTCGCCTCCGGCAGCGACCTCGCCCGCGAAACGGCAGACATCGTGCTCACCAACGACAAGGTGTCGGATCTGATCGTGGCCCAAGACCTGGCCCGCGAAACGTTCGGCCTGGTGAAGCAGAACATCGGCATCGTGGGTGTGCCCAACCTCTCGGCGTTGCTGCTCGGCACCTTCCTGCCCGTAAGCCCGATCGCAGCCGTGGTGCTGAACAACGGTTCAGCGCTTGTGGCCGCCGCCAATGCCATGCGTGTGCTCGGCTTCAAGGGCAAACAACTGGCCTCTGCAGCCCCAGGCGAACCCGCCACTGCCGCAGGCGAGCCCATCGCAAGACCTCCCGCAGCCGCGATGCAGGAAGAGCAGGAGGCCATCAGCCTCTCGGCGCTCTCCAAACGCCTGGGCGTTGCTCACCAGAGCATCACGGCGCGGCGCAAGCGCGGCGATTTCGGCCCCTGGATTCAGTCGCTCGATCCAGCTGGCTACGCCTGGTCGTATTGCGATCGCTCGAACACCTACCGCCGGGCCATCGCTTAGGTCATGGTGTCGAGCTGCGCTGAATTGGTGCATGCCTTGCCAGGCCGCTGGCGCTATCGCCTGCGCAGCGCCACCCCAATTCAGTGGGCTCGCCTGGAGCTAGAGCTTCAGGCTTCCCTGCCCCTGGGCCCTTGGCACTGGCGGCTGAATCGCCACTGCAGCAGTCTGCTGCTGGAGGCCCGGGACTCCCAGCCACAACACCAGGGTTGGCAGGGCTTGGTGGCAGCCCTGGAGCGGTGCGGCGCCAAGCCACCTGAAGCTGAGGTGGTGCACGTGAGGGTGCAGGTGATGCGGGATCGCCCCTCCCGACTCATGCGCTGGCTGATGGCGCCGGCCAACCTGCTCAGCTTCCTGGCGGCCAGCGGCCTGCTGGGCATGGCGGCGCTATTGACCCTGGGCGGAATCCTTGGATTGATCCTGCCGCTGGCGCCAGGTCTCCCGCTCTTGCTCCTGGCGTTTGTGCTGGTGGAAACGGCCTTCCGCTTGCGCCGGCCCTTCACGGCGGCGGGTTGAATCGTGCTGGCAACACCAGCCCAAGCATCGGCGGCTCCGGCCTGGGATATCCGCAGCGACTTGCCCGGGCGACTCAGGCTGCGATGCAGCGAGTTGCATGAATCGGAGCCGCTACGGCGCCACTGCCGCACTGTGCTCACCGGTTGCCACTGGCTGGAGGGATTTCGAATCAACCCGATCGCCGGCTGCCTGAGCCTGCGCTTTCCGGCCCATCGGCGCCACGACCTCCGCCCGCTGCTGCAGCTGGCCCTCACCCTCCCCCATGGCTTCACCTCCCTGAAGGAACTGAACCAGGGCAGAAGCCGCAGCCAGCAGAGCCTCCGCCACGCCGCCATCTGCGCTGGGCTGTTCGGTCTGGATTGGCTTGTGGGCGTGCCACTTCTGGCCCTGCAGGGAGCCACCGCTCTGCTGATGCTGCCGGTGCTGCTGGAGCTGCTTCACACGCTCCGCCGCGAACGCATTCTGCCGGTGGAAGCGCTCGATCTGGGGTTCAGCGCTGTGCTGCTCCAGCAGGGGCTGCCCCGCGAAGCGCTGATGGATCTAGCCCTCGACGACGGCAGCAGCCTCCTGCGCGACAGGGGCCATCACGAGCTGAGCCGCAGCGATTACCGCGATCTGATCACCCGGCTCGCCGAGCAGGAACGGGTATGCACAGCAACCCCGGGAGGCCTTGAACAACCGATCGGCCAGCTCAGCCAGGGGGATCGGATCCGGCTCAAGGCTGGCGATCTGGTGTTCATGCCCTGCCGCGTTGTGAGCGGATCGCTGGTGGCGATCAACCGCCAGCTCACCGGCGACTGGCATCCCCATCAAGTGAGACCTGGCGATCGGTTGGAGCTGGGCTGCATGGTGGTGTGCGGTGAAGCGGAACTGGAGGTACTGCAAGCCTTCAGCGATTGCCCGCTGTTTCAACTTCCACCCTCTCGGAAAGATCCAGAACGCAATGCGGCTTGGCAGGCTGGGCAGCGCGTGCTCAATCCATTGCTGTTCGCCCTGGGCAGCATCTGGGCTCTCGCGGGTGCGAGCGAGCGGGCCCTGGCGGCGTTTCAGTTCAATCCGATCAACGACTGGGAAACGAGCCGCGATGCCAACCGCCTCGCTGCCGCAGCTGAGCTGCGGCTGCACGGCATCACGGTGGCGAACCCGGATGTTTTTACCGAACTCGGACGGCTTCAGCGGCTGCTGGTGAGCCACAGTTGCGCGGAGCGGCTGCACCGGCTGGAGCTGCGAGAAGAGCTCCCTGCCGGCAGCCCTCTGCGCACCGGCGAGCTGATGCGGATCCTGGCCGGGCTGCAGCAGTGGCTCGTGCAAGACAACACGGTGCCGATCTGGACGACGCAACTGGAAAACGTGTCGGATCCCATCGGTGTGAAGCATCTGGAACTGCACGACCTGAACCAGGAGGGCTGGCAGGTGAAGCTCGAGGACGGCCGCAGCCTGCAGATCGTGCATGGAAGCGGGGATCCGGCGGCGAACCGGAGCCACGCCGTCACGGTGGCCCCGTTGGAGTTCCGCGACAACGAGCGTTGCCTCGGCAGGGTGATCGTGGAGCGCAGGCCGGATGACAGCTGGACGCTGGTGCGCGAGCAACTCCAAGAGCTGGGGATCACCGTGGAGTATGTGGGCCGGGCCGTGCACGATGCCAGCGAGGCCAACCAGCGACTGCAGCGGGTCGAGAAGTACCAAGCCCTTGGTGAACGGGTGGGCTATCTGGGCGATGTGATCCACGACATCCCGGCTCTCGCCAGGGCGGATGTGGCGATTGGGCTCGATTTCGATGAAGCGGGCATGCTCACCAACAAGCTCTGCGATCTCTGCTTGAGCCGTGATCCGCAATGGTTGCCGCGGTTGGTGGTGCTGAGCCGCAGCCTGAAGCGCACCACCGATAGCAATGCAGTGATGATCGGCCTCACCCATCTGTTGTCGTCGGTGGCAACGGCGGGGCTCACCATCAGCCCCCTACAAACGGTGCTGTTGGCCGACATCCCACTGGTGCTGGCGGAGCTGCGCAGCCTCAACAGCTTCCACAGCCACACCCGCAACACAGTCAACTGACCATCAAATTGGTCACCATGCTGCAGATGGTGGACTAAAACAGAACACTCACAATCGCCTGCAACAGCACGACGCGCCGTGCAAACCCATCCTCCAGGTCCACATCGCTCATCGCCAAGGTGAGCGCTTCGGCTGGATGCAGCCGCACCAGCAGACCCACCACCATCACCGAGGAGCCGAACAACAGGGCCCTCAGGCCCCGGGCTCAGGCCCTGCTGATCCGCCAGCTGCTGCGCTGACCCTGCCGCGTGCTGCGTGAAAACTGAAGACCCAGGCGGATGAAGCCCATCGCGCCATCTTCGAGAGGCTGAGCTGCAGGCAGGCGACGCAATTCCAGCAGATCGCAGAGCTGGCGGGTATCCAACTCGATGCCGCTGCGCATCAGCATCTCCAGGATCTCCAACCGCTCACGCAACAGCCGCAGCTGGGCATAGCGAGCCGCTTCACCCCAGCTATCACCCACCGGCACGGGCAGATTGTCCTGGCCTGGTTCATCAAACACCAGCTCCGCCGTGATCGGCTCCAGCGAAGCGCCACTGCCCACGTGGCTGATCAACTGCTCGGCTTGTTCAGCGCTGAGCAGGGTGCGCATACCGCGCCGGATGGGCTGAATCCCGAGCCGGCGCAGCAACAACAGCAAGTCGACCCGACTGATTCCCAGGTCCTGCTCCAACTGAGAGAGCGGCACCAGATCCGGCTGAGCCACGGTCTGCGTTGTGAGGTGCGGTCATTTTGACCTGATCAGCCGAAAAAGACCGCACTGCCCGGCAAGGTCAACCGGACATGACCGCCTCAGGTCTTGGGAACAAACAGCTGCGACAAAACGATGAGGATGCCGGCACCCGCCAGCGCAGGAAGAATCACCGGCAGGCCTTTTGGAGCAACAGCCGAAGCAAACAGCAGGACATTCATGACCTGTGTATCAGAGGCAAGCGTTGATTAGCACCGCTTCAGGGATCGTGCCGCAGGTGCGCAACCTCTCGCAAACTGAGCCACGCCAGCTTGCAAACCATGGCGCACCGGCCGACGCAAACGCACGCGGTAAGCCACATGACTGGGGCCGAAATGGCTGATCAGCGCCTCCCGGGCTTCGTGCTGCAGCTCTTCAAGATTGGTGGCGCTGATCTGGAGATGCTGCTGGCGGGCCGCCGCCACGAGCTGCCCCGGTTGATCGCTGATCAGCTCGAACACCACATCCTGCATGTCTATCCCCATCGGTCCTGAGGCGAGTCTGGGTGGTTTTTCAGGGATTGGGGGGTGCTGCAGACGACGGGAAACCGTTCCGCGCGTCCTTGTAACAGTCGCCCCGAAACGGGAGGCCAGGGCGTGAATCAGGCCCTGTTGGCAGTGAAACTGCCTGAAAAGGATGTGAGCGCGATGAGTCAGAGCGGTGAGGGAACCCGTCCTGAAGGGCTGAAGATCCTGGTGGCTGATGATGAGGCGAACATCCGCCGCATCCTCGAAACCCGCCTGACCATGCAGGGGCATGAGGTGCTGATGGCCTGCAACGGTGCCGAGGCCCTCGAGCTGTTCCGCGGCTCAGAGCCCGACTTGGTGGTGCTCGACGTGATGATGCCGGAACTGGACGGGTTCGCTGTGGTGGAGCGGATCCGGGCCCAATCGGAGGTGCCGATCATCCTGCTCACCGCCCTGGGCGATGTGGCCGATCGGATCACCGGTCTGCAGCTGGGCGCTGACGACTACATGGTGAAGCCTTTCAGCCCGAAGGAACTGGAGGCGCGCATCCGCTGTGTGATGCGGCGAGCCAGCTCGGGGCAGAGCGTCAGCGGCAGCGCTGGGGGATCGGCCGCCAACGTTGTGGTGGTGGGCGATCTGAGCGTGGACTTCAACCGTCGCCAAGCGTTCCGCGCCGACGAGCGCATCCGGCTCACCGGCATGGAATTCAACCTTCTGGAACTGCTGATCAGTCGCTCCGGCGAACCGATCAGCCGGCTCGACATGCTCGAAAAGGTTTGGGGCTACAAGCCTGAGCGCTCCTCCGACAGCCGGGTTGTGGACGTGCACATCTCACGCCTGCGCGCCAAGCTCGAGCACGATCCGGAAAATCCTGAACTGATCCTCACCGCCCGGGGCATGGGCTACATGTTCCAGCGAATTGCCCAGGCGGTGAAAGTGGCCTGAGGCCTAAGGCCTCAGAACCACTCCGCTACAGCATCCTCGCGGCGATTCACACGGGCTTCAGGTGTACGGCGCTCGAACTCCAGGCGGATCGAGCGCTCCTGTTCACCATCAGCGGCAATCGCGCGAATCGGATAGAGCTGCTCCCCGTCGCGGAAGGGAACGTGCACTCGGAAGGTGCCGTCTGAGGAGAGGGGAACCTGCTGATCACCGATGAACAGGCTGGCGCTGGGATCCGTGGCGCCGTAAACGATCAGCTCGGCATCAGCCACAAGCCAAAACGAGCGCTGACGCACCAGGCCACTGCCGGATTCGCTGCGGCCACTGGCCCACACACCTGCGCCGGAGTCGTTGAGCAGACCCTGCTGGCTGGCATCCAACTCATGCAGCACCTCGGAGCCGACGCGACGGCTGCGGGTGCCAGCTGCCGTGGCGATTTGATAGATCTGCTCGTGGGCCACACCACCACCGAAAGTCACCTCAGGGGAGGCTGCGGGCTGAAGGGGCTGATCAAGGCTGAAGGGCACGAAGGCATCCGCCACCCGCTGGCTGGGCTCAAGGGCTGGCACCTGGGCCACGGCCGAGAAAGCGAGGGAGTACCAGCCGCCGTTGCGCAGCCGGAAGCCAAGCTCCACGCGGTAGTCACGACCATCCACGGGCACCGGCAGAAACCATTCGCTGGCGTGGTTGTCCACCACCATTTCCTGAAGGGCGTGGGGATGGGATTGATCAGCACCGAGGCCAGTCACATCGGCAACCCGCAGACACAAACTGGTGGCACCAGCATCGCGAGCCTTCTGACGATCCAGATCGCTGATGGCCCAGAAGCAGTAAGCCCACTGGGGATCACGGGGCAGGAACACCACATGGGTGGTCACCGGGGCAGCAGGCTGACCCGCTGGAGAAGCTGCGGGAGCGCTGGCAGGCGCGGCGGGCTTCTTGGCCGAATCCGAGCAAGAGCCCGAACGAAGGGCTGACGGCACCAGCTTCTTCAACCAGCTCAGCGGTCGCTTCGCCTCGGTCATCGCGTTAAGTCCTTTACATGCGGTCATGTTCGCCGCCACAACCCGCCGGGGAGCGCTCGTGTCAGCACATCCCTACCGCCCGTAGCCTGAGCAGGTTCTGGGAGAACAGCGTCGAAATGAAGCTGAGACGGTCATGGATGGCCGGAATGATCGGCCTAGTTGCGGTGGCTCTTTTCAGCATCACCACCCTGGGAAAGCCCGACGCCACCAACACCCAGCTCAAGCCAGCCCCAACGGTGCCTGCCGCCCGCCAGATCGAGGTGGGCATGCACATCAGAAACATCTACAACCTCTCCCTCAAGGACAAAACCTTCTCTGCCGACGGCTGGTTTTGGTTGAAATGGCCGGAGAGCATCCAACAGTTGATCGAATCCGATCAGATTCCGATCACCGAGCTGGTGGAACTGGAGAATCAGGTGGAAAGCTACGACGCGCAGCTCGAGCCCGACAGCACCGAACCCGAACGCCTAGAGGGTGGGCGCTACCTGCAGACGTTCCGCTTCTCCAGCAAGTTCTACGACGAGCAACAGAACCTAAGGTCGTTTCCCTTCGAAACCCTGGAGTTGCCGATCAACCTTGAAGTGCGCCCGTCGCAATTCTCGATGGGCGCGCGAGGGGTGGTGTTGGTCCCGAAGCTGCACGCCAAGGAACTGCAGGGTCATTCCATCGCTCTGAACGGCTACAGCGTTGCAGGCGCGAGAAGTTCCAGCGCCATTCACTCCTACACCACCACCTTTGGGGAGGAAGGCGTAGCCAATTCCGGCGACTACAGCATGGCCACATTTGAGATCAGCTACCGCACCAACGGCTGGGCGGCGTTCTATCGCTACGTATTGCCCTGGGTGGCCGTGATGGTGATCCTGCTGCTAGCGCCAAACCTGGAAGGCAATCTCAACGACCTGCGCCTTGCGATCCCTTCCACCGCCCTGCTCACGCTGGTGTTTTTGCAGGAAGGTGCACATGCAGAGTTACCGGCATTCGATTACCTCACCTTTCTCGACAAGCTCTACCTCTTTGGCTATCTCGCAGCTACAGCTGAGTTCTGGTTGTTTGTGTGGGGCACCAATTTGATCAGCAGGGCTCCGGAGGATCAGCACCCACAAGTCATGGAACGCATCAACCAGGTTGACCTGATCTATCAAATCACCACTCTCGCTGGCTGTTTAACCCTCCTGCTGTTGGGTCGCGGCAGCGCTTGAGTTCAGCTGGGGATCATCTGCACAAGCAAGCCGTGATCAACAGTGATCACTCCTCCAGCAGCTGCCGATGGGCCTCTGCCAGTTCACGGCGAGCCGCATCGCCCACAGTGGGGTAAGCCAGGTTGAGCGATTCAAGCGTGTCGATCACGGCATCAGCCACCACCAGGCGAGTGAACCATTTGTGGTCAGCCGGCACCACATACCAGGGAGCGGCATCGGTGGCGGTGTGGCGGATCATCTGCTCGTAGGCCTCCATGTAGGCATCCCAATGGGCCCGCTCGCGAATATCAGCCGCTGAGAACTTCCAGTTTTTCTCAGGGTTGTCCAGCCGCTCGAGGAAGCGCCGCTTCTGCTCCTGCTTCGACACGTGCAGGAAAAACTTGCGTACGACCACGCCATTGCGGCCCAGATAGTCCTCGTAGTGGCGGATGTCACGGAAGCGGTGCTGCCAGATGTTGTGATCAACCAGTTGATCGGGAATCGTCTGCCGTGCCAACAGCTCCGGGTGAACGCGCACCACCAAGGTTTCCTCGTAGTAGCTGCGGTTGAAGATGCCGATCCGGCCCCGCTCCGGTAGGCACTGATTGGCACGCCAGAGGTAGTCGTGATCCAGGTCGATGGCGGAGGGCGCCTTAAAGGAGCTCACCTGGCAGCCCTGGGGGTTCACCCCGCTCATCACATGCTTGATCGTGCCATCCTTGCCAGCAGCGTCCATGGCCTGAAACACCAGCAGCAGGGCCCAACGATCTTGGGCGTAGAGCTTGTCCTGCAACGCGGCCATCCGCTCAACCCCATCCGCCAGCGCGACCTGGGCTGCCTGCTTATCGCTGACCCGGGCGTGATCGGTGCTGCCGGGATCGATCTGGTTGAGCTGAAAACCCTCGCCGCTGCCGACGCGGAAGTGATGGCTGAGGCGGTGCTGGAGATCGGTCATGACAACTTGAGGCGAACGGTGTGAATCACGCTGCGCTGAGGATCAAGCAGGCGGTAGAGCAACAGCTTCACCGCATCAAACACCACGAACCAAACCAGGGCATAGAGCCAGCTGAACGCAGTCCAGCCCCAGCCCACGGGTGCCATCAACCAGCCATAGCAACCCATCAGCGTTGACAACAACACTGAGGCGCCGGTGGCAACCAGCATCGTGGGCGCGGGAGCCACAGACCAGAACGGGCCGCGCACCCGGGTGCAATAGATCGTGAGCATCCCCCCCCACAGCCAACTGCAAATACATCAGGGTCTGGACCTGTTCAAGAGGCAACTGCAGACGCAGCGTGGCGTAGTCGTAGAGAAGGATCGTTTCCACCACTCCCACCATTCCAATCACCGTGGCCATCATCAGCAATCGGGGCATGTTCCATTGCAGAGGGGCGGGTGATTCCTGGGTATTGTCGTAGGCGATGGTAACCATTGAGCCATCATTGATCAGAGCCAGAATCACCAGCATCACCACACTCACTGGGTACTGGTTAAACCAAAGAATCGCAAGGGTCGTGAAGATCAGAATCCTCACCGTTTCCACCACCCGATACAAGCAATAGCTATCCATTCGCAGAAAGATCCGCCGACTCAAGCGAATGGCCTCCACGATCACCGAAAGGCCTGGGGTGAGCAGCACAATGTCGGCTGCCGCCCGTGCCGCGTCGGTGGCTCCCGACACCGCGATGCCGCAATCGGCCTCCTTGAGCGCCGGTGCATCATTCACTCCATCACCAGTCATCGCCACCACATAACCGCTCTTCTGAAGAGACTCAACAATGTGGAACTTGTCTTCCGGATAGACCTGACCAAAGCCATCAGCCGTCTCAATGCGGCGAGCCAACTGAGCCAATTGGCTCGCCGGGGTGGTCCTGAAAATCGAGGCATCCAGCACCTGATCACTCAGGCCCAGCTCTCGGCAGGTTTCACGAGCGATCAACACCTGATCCCCTGTAATCATCTTGAGCGGCACACCAAGAGCCCGTGTTGCCGCCACGGTGGAACGGGAATCCGGCCGGGGCGGATCCGAAAGCGACAGCACACCGAGCAACTGCCAGGGGCATCCACGAGCGCCTGGGCCACCGCCAAGGCGCGGAAACCCCGGCCGACCAGTGCCTCCACCTGAGCCTGGGCTTGATCGACGCCTGCATCACCAGCAACGAGTGCAAAAACGGCCTGCGGCGCTCCCTTGCTGACCCGCAGCGGTTGCCCCTGGGGATCCAGCACCCGGGCTTCCGTGCGCTTGGTGATTGGATCAAAAGGGGTAAAGGCTTGCGGCTGGTAGCCCTTCAGCAGCTCGGTGTGCTCAACCGCAGCGAGCACGGTCTGATCAATCGCATCGCCCTCCTCAGGAGCACTGGCCAGGGCGGCAGAACGCAGCAGCTGATCAGCGCTCACACCCGGCAACATGAAGGGTTCCGCCAAGCTGAGCTGATTGAGAGTGAGGGTTCCGGTTTTATCGGAGCAAAGCATTGTGACGCTGGCGAGCTCATCAATGGCAGCCAGCCGCGTCACCAAAGCCCCCTTGCGGGCCAGGGCCTGGGCACCAATAGCCATGGTGACGGCCAGAACCGTTGGCGTCGCCAACGGAATCGAAGCCACAGTGAGAACCAGGCAAAACTTTAGAACCTGGAGCGCATCATCACCAAGATGAATACGCACAACAAGAATAATACAAACAAGCAGGATATTGAGGAGAATCAAATAGTCGGAGAGCTTCACAACAGCCTGTTGCAGATGATCGCTGCTCTCAGCTTCACCCACCAACTTTGCAGTTTTTCCAAAGAAGGTGTTAGCCCCAGTCGCGGTAACAAGACCTTCGGCCAGGCCCTGCTTGAGCACCGAACCGGAATACAGCAGATCGCCCTGGCTGCGCTGCACCGCCATGGATTCGCCCGTGAGTGCCGCCTGATCCACTTGCAAAGGCTGGCTGCTGAGCACGGTGATGTCGGCGGGTATCACAGCGCCAATCGCCACACGGATGCGGTCACCCGGCACGAGTTCAGCCGCGGGAACAGCCTGCCAACTCCCATCGCGCATCACCTGAGCCTCCAAAGCCAACCTCGCCTTGAGAGCCGCCACCGCATCGCCGGCAGAGGTCTCCTCCACGTAGGCAATCGCTGTGTTGCCAACCAGCAGGGCGGCAATGATCCCGAAATCGACCCAATCGCCGACCAGGGCGCACAGCAGGATCGCTGCTTCGATCATCCAGGGCATTGGGCCCCAGAGATAGGAGAGCAACACCATCCAGCGGCTGCGCTTCCGCTCAGGCAAGGTGTTAGGCCCGAGCTCAGCCAGGCGGCGAGCTGCTTCCTCGTGCGTCAGACCAGCTGGATCGCCTTGCAGGTGCTCCAACAGCTGCACGTCTTGTTCGGCCATGAAGTCCGATGTGCTGATCTCAAGCTGGCCATGGGCGAACGCGATGTCAGCAACGGCGCCACAATCAGTGGTGTCCCCGTGGCGACCGGAGCCGATCGATGTTCACCCGCCCCACCCAACGCCCGTTGCATCGAGCTGCTGCCGCCCTGGTGGTGCTCAGCGCCGGACCAGTCGTAGCCGGTCAAAACCTCTGGACCCTCGAGAGTGGCGTTCAGGCCTGCCTCGAAACCAGCAGCGCACCAACCTGCCGCCAAGCAGAAGCGCGGGTGAGCGCCCTCAAAAGCAACCCTGCCTACGGGCGCAGCTCCCATCTCTGCAAGGAAGAGATCAGCGAGCTTGAGGCCGTGATCAAGCTGCTTCCCATGCGTGATGCCGTGCCCACCGAGGTGATGGCTTCGGTGGCCGATGTGCAGCAAGCCTGCCTGCCCTACGGCTACTAGGGGCGGGGTGCCAGCCGCACAACCGGATTTGGGTTCACTAGCGGAAAACAATCACGTCTAGTAGTCATCAGCTCTGTGCTGGTCACGCTGGATGGGTCTGCCGATGCTGCTTGCAGCCACCGCCCTTGAGGTGGGCCTGGCCTCGCCGGCCGCGGAGCTGCAACCCAAACCGCTGCTCACCCTGGAGCGCACCGCCCGCAGGTTGCCGCGCACCGGTGATCCCATCTGGGACCTGCGCCTGGAAATTCCAGGAGAGCCCGACCGCCACTTCGATGCGGTGAGTGGCCGGGCGGACCGGCAGAACGCCAATCGCGACCGCATGGGCAGCGAAGCTCCACTGCCCATGGGCCGCTATCGCATCGGGGCCGCCGAAGGCCTGGGCCGGCAGGACCACAGAGAGCTCGGCCCAATCTGGATCGGCATCGAACCGGAATTCAGCACCGGCCGGCGCGTACTGGGGATCCATCTGGATCCCAGCGCCGGCCGGAACTGGAACAGTGGAACGGCCGGCTGCATCGGCCTGATCCACTCCCAGGACATGTACGCCCTCGCCGAGCTGCTTCATCGCAGCGGAGCCAACACTCTGGTTGTGGCGCAGTAGCACCAACGTTGCTAGGGATGGAGTACCGCCGAGGTGACGGCGCGGCCACCAGCGCCCCACTGCTCCAAGCCGGCGGCAATGGGCACCTCACTGAGATGCACCATTCCTCACACCCCCCGCCCCGGCGAAAGCTGGGGCTTTTCGCGTCCGGGTGAGGCCAACACGGAGAATGCATGCCATCTGGCCCGATGGCATGACCGCCGACACCACCACCCTGCTTGACGCCCTGCGCTGGCGCTACGCCACCAAAGCGTTTGATGCCAGCCGGCAGATCGATACCAGCACCTGGAATGCCCTCGAAAACGCCCTGGTGCTGACCGCCTCCAGCTACGGCCTGCAACCGTGGAAGTTTCTGGTGATCAATGACGCCGCTATTCGCGCTGAGCTACGCCCCCATTCGTGGAATCAGAGCCAGATCACCGATTGCTCCCATCTGGTGGTGCTGCTGAAGAAGCGCACCATCACCGCCGCCGATGCCGATCGATTGATCCAAGCCACCGCCAGCACCCGCGGCATTGAGGCCAGCCTGCTGGATGGCTACCGCAAGATGATCCAGGTGGATCTGATCGATGGCCCCCGCAGCCAGATCATTGGGCAATGGGCCGGCAATCAGGTGTACATCGCCCTGGGCAACCTGCTCACCAGCGCCGCCCTGCTGGGTGTGGACACCTGCGCGATTGAGGGGTTCAGCCCGGCTGAGTACGACCGCATCCTTGGGCTGGAGAGCAGCGAGTACCAGAGCTGCGTGGTGTGCGCCTGCGGCTACCGCAGTGCCGACGACAAATACGCCAGCCTGGCGAAGGTGCGCTACGCCGCAAGCGATCTGATTGAACATCGCTGAACACCAACATCGCTGCTCAAAGCGCGAGATTGAAACCCCACCATCTCCACGTCGTGCCCATGGCGAGCCGAACTCAAGCCAAATCGAAAACCCCAGCGGCAAAGCCAGCGGTGAGCGAAGGCTTCAGGATCAAGCTGCAGATTGCAGCCACGGTTTTTCTGCCGATGCTGGCACTCGGCCTCTGGCTCAACAGCAAGGGGTTCTTCGGGTAATCAGTCGTGGCTACTTCAGAGCGGCCTGAATGGATTGAACTCCACGGGCCGCACACGCCTCATCAAGCCCGCCGCTGGGAGACCCGGACACACCCAGCGCTCCAATCACCACTGGGCCTGCCTTGATCACGAGGCCGCCTGCGCTGTAGCTCAGGCCACGGAGGGGGCTGGCAGGCAAGGGAAAGCTACCGATACCAGGGGCTTTGCCAGCCAGGCTTCTGTTCACAATTTCACCAGTGCTGTCCAGGCCATAGGCCCTGCCTAGGCTGTTGGCTGTGAAAGCTTTGTTGAAACTGTTGTCAAAGGTGTGTGGGCCAGCGTGTTCGTCGCGCAGTGCCGCCATCACATTGCCCTCAAGATTCACCACAGTAACGGCAACGGCATACCCATTGAGGCGGCACTGCTCAAGTGCCTTCAGAGCTGCCTGGGCAGCGCTGGTTGTGGGCAAAACAGGGATTCGCTCCAAGGCGTGAACCGGCCCACCAACCAAGACAAAGCTGCCAGACAACATCCCGACACCAAAAGCGCAGCGCAGACCAGCCATAAGGCTCCCCCCAATCGCCAAACGATAATTCAATCAACAACAAGCACCCTCCGAAACTTGGAGTTGTTGTGCGGCGAAACGATCAAATGGGATGGCACTACCGCACCCCTCGAACAAGCCGTAGTGGCGATCAAACCCACCAATGAACTCAAAGTGCGGGGAAAATCGCGTTTGCTGAAGCATCCGATAGGTGTTGCCGCACACCGGAAACACCTTGCCGGCTTCGATGCTGTGGTGCTTATCGAACATGAGGCGTGTGGGTGATTCCGCGATCGAGCCCCGGTAGACCACGGCCTGGCCATGGTCTTCGCAGGCGTCTTCCAGCTCGGGGATGTTGAACAGGCGATAGGTGGCTGAATAGAAGCGCGCTTCACCCACCAAGGCAGCGAGAGCCGGCTCGGTGATCTCAAGCGGCCGGTCGCTCACCAAGCGTGGATCGGCAAAGCCGGCGCCGCGGGCCATGCGCAGAAAGTCGTTCCAGTAGAGGGCGCCTCCGAGGCATTCGCCATAGAGCACTGGATGGCTCTGCACCGCCGCAGGCAGGCGCCGATCGGCGTACACATCCGAGAAATAAAACTCACCGCCTGGCTTCAGCAGGCGCTGAGCACCACGCAGCACCGCAGGCTTGTCGGTGGAGAGGTTGAGCACGCAGTTGCTCACAATCACATCGAAGCTGCCCGGCTCGAGATCCAGCTGCTCAAGGGCCTCGATGCGCCCCTCAAGAAAACGCACGTTGCTGAATCCGAACTCTTCAGCGTGGAAGGCCTGATGGCGCCTGGCCATCTCCAATTGCTCCGGCGTCATGTCGACGCCCACCACCTCGCCACTGGCACCCACCAATTGGGCCAGCAGATACACATCGCGGCCACTGCCACTGCCGAGATCGAGGATCCGGCAGCCCTCCAGCAGAGGCGGGCACACCAGGCCGCAGCCGTAGTAGCGGCTGCTCACCTCCGGATGCACCTTGGCCAGCAACGGCTTCAACCAGGCCGGCACCGCATCGGCATCGCAGCAAGCGCTCGTTTTGAGGTCGGCGCTGCTTTGCAACTCCTGGCCGTAATAGGCCTGCACCAACTCCTGCATGGATTCCCCGACTCGCACTGCGCTGGCCGAACCGTAGGCAAGCGCCCCCGTGCCAGAGGCTCCAGCCGCAACGGGGCCGGTTCAACCATCGAGGCCAATGGCTGGGCCAAACGAGCGGCCACCCGCGGCGGGCTGAAAGCGGCCAGGCCCAGCTGGATCGGGGCTCAACCAGGCGGGCACGCGCTCACCGGGCTCGAGTGGCGGCACCGGGGAGGGGCCAGCCCACCCCTGCGGACGCGCGGGGGGAAGGCCATAGCTCAGGCGGATCTGATCACCCGGCTTCAAGCGGGCGCTAGCGGGCTGGCGTTTCACCTCCAGCACCTGGGCCACCACTTGCAACTGTTGGCCAGCAGCCACGCTGCCCGTGCGGTGCACGCTGCGCACCAGCAGTTCAAGCGCATAGGGGGCCTGGCGCTGCTCCTGGGCGTAGACAGCCGGGGGCAGCTCCGCGCGCCCTACGGGGGGGAGGGTGAGGGTCAGACAGCCCACAGCCAACCAGGCCGCAGAGAAACGGTGTTTCATCGGATCACGCTCGCGGGGCCAGCACGCCGCTTCCTAGATTCCTGAGCCCGAGAACACAATTCTTCATGTTCGACGCCTTCACCAAGGTCGTTGCTCAGGCTGATGCCCGCGGCGAATTCCTGAACGCTGGTCAGATTGATGCCCTCGCCGCCATGGTGGCTGAGAGCAACAAGCGGATGGATGCTGTGAACCGCATCACCTCCAACGCTTCCAAGATCGTCACCGGCGCGGCTCGCGACCTCTTTGATCAGCAGCCCGCCCTGATCGCCCCCGGTGGTAACGCCTACACCCACCGCCGGATGGCTGCTTGCCTGCGCGACATGGAGATCATCCTCCGCTACGTGACCTACGCCGTGTTCACCGGTGACGCGTCCGTGCTGGAAGACCGCTGCCTGAACGGCCTGCGTGAGACCTACCTGGCTCTGGGCGTTCCTGGTGCTTCCGTGGCTGAGGGCGTGCGCAAGATGAAGGATGCCGCCATCGCGATCGCCAACGATCGCGATGGCATCACCCCCGGCGACTGCTCCGCTCTGATCAGCGAGATCGGCACCTACTTCGATCGCGCTGCTGCTGCTGTGGCCTGATCCCAGCCGCCGCTGATCCCTCAGGCCTGCCGGAGCACCGTTTGATCGGGGTCTTCCGGCAGGCCTTTCCAATGCAAGGCCATGCGCCGGGCGCAGAGCAGCAATGGGTACAAGCGGCGTGCCTGGGGAGGTGCGGCGAACAACTGCCACAGCAAAGCCAGCAGTGGATCGCTGGGTTGCAAGCGCGTGCAGAGCTCAGCAATCGCCTCAGCGCCATACCAAGCCTGATCCCCCTCCAGCAACACCGCGCCGCGGGCCAGATTGAACCCGCGAGCCTTGAGCTCCGTTCGCAGCGCGGCATCGGCGCGGCCATCGCGGATCTGGAGCCCGGGCACCCCACCCACTAGCTCACTCCGCAGGGCGAAATGACGGCAAAAGGGGCAGCCGCCGTCGTACACGAGCACCAGGGTCATTGCGCCATCCTGATCAGGCCCGCTCCCTTGCCGTGACCCAGCTCCTGGCACTGCTCCTGGCTTTGACGCTGCCGCTTTGGGATCTGATCGCAGCGCCGGCTGGCTTGGCCCTGGTGGATCCGGCTCCAGAGCACTTCCTCTGCGATGCCGATCCCCTGGTGGCGTCTGTGCATCTCGGCGCCGTGGATGCCGCCGAGATCCCCAACAACTCCAGCGGCACCGTGCCTGGGGCCTTCATCGTGCTGCAGTGGCGCGGCGTGAGCCTGCAGCTGCCGCGCACCAACAACGCCGGCACCCCCAGCTACAGCGATGGGCGTTGGTGGTGGCAGGCGCTGGATCCCGATCATCCGGAGTTCGCCCAGCGGCGTGGCGACTGGGAGAACTATGCCTGTGAACGCGCCACGACGGCCAACAACTGATCACCCCTTTGGAGAAAGTCAGTCAGGTCGCTGAGTCGATGCCGACGGATCTGACGTTGCAGGAGCCGTTGCAACGGCCTTGGCCTTGGGAGGGAACTGAATATTGAAGCCAGCGAACAGCTGGAACTCCGGCTGCCCCGTGCCACGGGCATCCACAGAGATCTGAGGTTCGAGATACACATTGACGATATTGCCGTTAGCAAGCCTGGTGACCTTGCCAAGACCCAGACCGATCGGAACCACACCATCACCCGTGCGAGTGTCGAACGTCATGATTCCGCTGGAGCGCAGGTAGTACCCCTTGCCGAGATTGCGAAACACAAAGGGTTGAATCGTGAGCGCGTTGGCATCACCGTCCACACTGGCCTGATAACTCACCAGAGCCGCCAGCAAGCCCCAGTTGAAGTGAGAGCTCACGGTTGCCTGGGCGCCCAGCTGCCATTGCCGTGAGCCCAAGGCTGCATCGGTGGCTGTGGGCAGCACAACCAATGGGCCCACACCAATCCCCGCGGTGGAACTCAGATCAAAGATCCGAACATTGAACAGGGTGAGATCACCAAGACCGGCGTTGCTGTTGCCGTTCCCCCAGGCAGCCGAGCCAACAGGCAATGAAAGACGCAGCAAGTTGCTGCCACCGAAGGCCTCATGTGGCATCACCGCCCTGAGAATTGGCTGATTAGCACCAGTTCCAGGCGCACCTCTGAGTACCGGCTGGTAGTAATTCTGAAGAACAACCGCGGGAATCACGGTCAGCGGGTTATTCGCCGTATTGGCATCGTTGCTCTGCTGTGAAGCAGCATCTGCCGCGCTGGGCGGCGATGAAGACGCTTCAGATGCAGGGGATTCCGTTTCCGCCCAGGCGGAGGGCAGCAAGCCCATGCCGGTGCAGAGCAGACCGGCGACTATCCCAAGCCGTTGAGCGACTGCCACAGCAAGCCAACTGAAGGTGCTGCAACGTAGCGCTACTCGCTTCAGGCTGGCGTCACAACGTTGACGGGAGCTCCAGCCAGAAAGGCCGCCACATTCACCGCAGACTGCTGAATCAGCCGCTGGCGAGCGGCCCGGGTGGCCCAGGCGATGTGGGGGGTGATCACACAGTTCGGGGCCTGGAGCAATGGATGATCCGGTGCGGGAGGTTCCACGCTCAGCACATCGAGGCCCGCACCAGCCAGACAGCCCGCCTGAAGGGCATCACATAGGTGGGATTCCTGCACCAGCGGACCACGCGCTGTGTTGATCAGATAGGCCGTGGGCTTCATTTGCGCTAGCCGTGCCGCATTCACCAGCCCTTCGGTTTGCGGAGTGAGCGGACAGTGCAACGTGACCACATCGCTCTCCTGGAAGAGGCGATCGAGGTCCACGAAGTCGCCACCCTCAGGGATCGGCCCCTCGGCCGTTCGCCGGTTCCCCAGGATGCGCATGCCAAACGCACGGCCCACCGCGGCCACCGCTGCTCCGATGGCGCCATAGCCCACGATGCCGAGCGTGAGGCCCGCCAATTCCACCAGGGTGCCGTCCCAGTAGCTGAAATCGGGCCCTGCGCTCCAGCGCCCGGCGTGCACGGTGTCGGAGTGATGGCCGGTGCGGTTGGTGAGCTCCAGCAGCAGGGCAAAGACGGCCTGCGCCACTCCTGGAGTGCTGTAGGCGGGAACATTGCACACGGCGATCCCCTGCGCTTTGGCCGCTGCCACGTCGACCACATTGACGCCTGTGGCCAACACGCTGATCAATTTGAGCTTCGGCAGAGCCGCCAATGTCTCCGCCGCCAGAGGCGTTTTGTTCGTGAGCACGATCTCGGCATCTGCGAGGCGAGTGATCACGTCGGCTGGGGCCGTGTGATCCCACACTGTGCACGGGGCCAGGGGAGACAACGGCTCCCAGCTCAGATCACCCGGATTGGTGGTGTAGCCATCAAGAACAACGATGCTCATGGCTGCGCATCACCAAGCCGGGGATTGCCCTGCTGATGGCCGATCACCAACAGCAGCAGACTGATGGCACCGAGCAAGGCCACCAGCAACCCCACCACGATCATGGTGCCCGCCAAGCCGCTGGCATATGACTGGCCAATCACCTCCAACGCCTTCGACGTGGTGGCGTTCCCATGCGCGAGGGCACCGCTACTCAAGAGGGCGCGCACCTTGTCCTCCAGGGCGGGGATCTCAGCTGGTGAAGCCCCCAGCTTGAGCAAGCGATCGCGCAGGCTGGCAAAGCCGAATCCATTCACCATGGCGCCGCTGGCTGCAAAGCCCAGGGCAAAGCCCAACTGACCGGTGGTGGTGCGAAAGGCCGTCACCGAACCGAAATAACGCGGCGGAGCTTCCTGAACAAACAACGCCGACTGGGGCACCGAGATGAACGCGAGCCCGGTGCCCACCAGCAGCAACGGCACCACCAACGCGGCATAGGCGCTGTCGGCCCGCAGACCAGCGAGCAGGAACAAGCCGAGAACCAAAGCGATCACCCCGCCAGCCATCAGCTGCGTGGTGCGGCGGCCTGGGCTCATCAACCGACCCGCCACCACACCGCCGATGGCAAAGCAGATCAAGAGCGGCAACTGGGCGAAGGCCACCTGGCTGGTGCTGTAGCGCTGCACCACCTGCCAGAAATTGCTGGTTTGCAACTGCACCACGGCCTGCGCAAAGTTCCAGGCGATGCCGCTCACGATGGCGGCGGCAAAACAGCCACGGGCATACAACGACACCGGAAAGATCGGTGCCTGGCGGCTGCGCTCAATCCACACATGCACGCCGAACAGCAGCACACCAGCGAGGGTGGGAATCAGGAATTCAGGAGACGTGAAGCCACTCACCGCATGGCTCACGCCGGTGAGAACCAGCACCATCGCCCCGGCGA
The DNA here is from genome assembly GCF_014654725.1 of Vulcanococcus sp. Clear-D1. GTDB lineage: Bacteria > Cyanobacteriota > Cyanobacteriia > PCC-6307 > Cyanobiaceae > Vulcanococcus. The sequence continues at coordinate 26,972 of NZ_JACVZV010000002.1, forward strand.
TGGTGATCAGGCCCGGCCAGTCGGCGCGCAGCTCACGGTTGGCGGGCATCTCCGGCAACAACACGGGAACAAGCGGAAGGCACAGCAGGGCGATCACTGGCACCAGGCCCAAGGCCAGACGCCAACTGCTGTCGGCCAGCACGCCGCCTAACAGGGAGCCACCAATAAACCCCGCAATGATCAGCAGGTTCCACACACCCAAAGCCTGACCCAGCTGCTCAGGCCGACTCACAAACCGCACGGACGCAAAGGTGAGGGCCAGCACCGCTCCCACACCAATCCCCACCAGAGCGCGCCCCAACAGGAACAGCTCGGCACTGGGAGCCGAGAGGGCAATGGCATCGCCCGCGATCGAGAGCAGCAAGCTCGCCATCAGCACCTCACGGCGACCCAAGCGATCACCCAGAAACCCCATCAACAACACCGTGGCCGCCTGGGCCAAGGTGGAGATGCTGGCGGCTAAAGCCATGGTGGAGCCATGCATCTGCAGGGCCTCGGCGGCTTTCACCAGGGCGGTGTTGGCCACGGTGGGATCGATCAGTTGCAGGCTGGCCAGCACCCCAAGGAAGGGCACCGCCAGCGGGTTGGGAGTGGATGCATTCATGCGGGGATGAGACGGGTCGACGGCAACAGGGAGGGCCAGTGGGGAGCCTGAGCACTGGCACGGCTGATCACCACCAGCTGTCCGCGGCGTTGAAGCGGCGCGCTCCAGGGGCGGCTAGGCGCCGCGGCCAGGCTCACCCGATCGCCGACGCGATCGAATGACACCGGACCATCCGGAGCTTCCGCGAGCCAGAGCTCACCTTTGGCACGCAGCACCTCTGGGCCCAGCTGGGCAGCCCAGGCGAGCACCTGGCTGCGTTCCAGCGGCTCGAGCTGGAGCCAGGAATCACTGCGCGCCAGTTGCCGTTCCCGGTGCAACGGCGGCGAGGTCCGCTGCCCGCTCGCGTCCAGCTGTTGGTGCAGCCACTGCTCACGGCGCTCGGCTTCAGGCGGAGTCAGCAGGTCGCGCTTGCTGAACTGCAGCAGATCAACGCCCTCGAATTGCTGCTGCACCAACTCGCCCACCCAGCGGTCATGCCAGAGGGCCTCGATCCGCTCTAGATCCACCACCAACAGCACCCGCACCAGAGCCAGCCCGTGCAACGACAACTGGCCGGCCAATCGCTCTGGCACAGCCATGCCACTGGCTTCGATCAGCACGTGGGCTGGAGGTTGGTCACGCTTGGCCAACTCCAGCAGCGCCGCCCCCAGACCATCGCGCAGGGTGCAGCACACGCAGCCACCGCCGAGCTCCACCACGCGTCCATCGCCCTGGCGTAGCCGCTCGGCATCCACGTTGATGCTGCCGAGGTCGTTCACGAGCAGGGCCCAGCCCTGACAGGCGCCGTCCCGGAGCCAACCATTGATCAAGGTGGTTTTACCTGAGCCCAGGTAGCCGCCCACCACGGTGGCCGGCACGCCACGCAGGCGCCCCAGGGGTGATTGGTTCACAGAGACATCATTCATGCGTTGTCTCCTTCCAGGGAGCCGTAGACGCACACCCCGTCCTTGAGCGTGGCCACCACAGCGATGTCGTTCAGGCGTTCGGGTGCTGTTTCGGTGGGATTGGCATCGAGGATGACGAGATCGGCGCGCTTGCCGGTGGCCAGACTGCCCTTGCTGCTTTCCTCGCGGATCTGCCAGGCGGCCTCGATCGTGAGGGCGCGGAGGGCCGCTTCGGCGCTGACCCGCTCCGATGCCCCCAGCACCACACCCGTGCGGGTACGGCGGGTCATCGCCGTTTCCAACATGCGCATCGGCTCGATCGGCGTCACTGAAAAGTCGTTGTGGTTCGAGCAATGCAGCCCCAAAGCCATGGCGCTGGCCATCGGGCTCATGCGCCCGGCGCGCTCGGGCCCCAGGTTGGCCAGGTGCACATCGCCGAAGAAAAAGGCATGCACCGTGAAGAAGCTTGGGTGCAAGCCCAGCTCCGCGTACTGCTCGAGCTGAGCGGGCGCCATGAACTGCGAGTGGATGATCACGGTGCGGTGGTCCTGCTCAGGGTTGAGTCCAGCCCGGCGGCAGGCCTCGATCATCAGGTCGATGGCGGCATCGCCATTGCAGTGCGAAAACAACTGGATGCCCTGAGCGCTCAGCTGCGCCACCGCCTCCATCAGTTGCTCAGGCGCACACACCGGCTGACCGCGCCAGTTGGCCTCCCCATTAGGACCAGGGGTGAGCAGCGGCTCGCCCCAGAAGGCCGTCTTGCCCTGAGGTGAGCCATCCACCAGCAGCTTGATGCCCTGCAGCTTGAGGCGATCGCGATAGCTGCCGAAGGCCTCACGCGCCGGCTGGGGGAGCTCGAGCGGTTGGCCCTGGAAGTCAGGGAACCGCTCGCGCAGCATCGATGGCACATCGAGCACCAGCGGCAGTAGCACCAGGTCGACGCAGAGGCGACCTTCCCGGGCGGCCCGTTGAAACAGCGTCAGATCGGCGGCCACCGTGGCACCGTCCTGCACGGTGGTGATGCCCTTGGAGGTGTACAGCCGCTGGGCCGCCTCAAACTCCGCCAGCCGCGCGTCCTCCGAGGGCTGCGGCATGTGCAAAAACAGCGGGATGAAGGCGGTCTCCATCACCAGACCCGCCGGCTCGGTGCTCCCGGGCCGGCGCACGATCACACCACCGGCCGGATCGGGGGTGCTGGCGTCATAACCCGCCAGGGCCAGGGCCGCGCTGTTGAGCACGGCGCCGTGGTTGGAGTTGTGGATCACCATCACCGGGTTGTCCGGAAACAGCCCGTCCAGATCAGCCTTGTCGAGCGGGCGGCCGTCGCTGAAGCCGTCAGGGTCGTAGCCGTAGGCGATCACCCATTCGCCCTTGGCCACGGGATGGCTCACCACGTGCTCGCGCAACACCTGTTGCAGGTCGGCAATGCTGGTGACGGGCCCAGCCGGCAGCCGTTGGATGTTGGCCCAACCCACCACCTGCAGGGCATTGGCAAAGTGGCCATGGGCATCGATGAAGCCCGGCAGCAGGGTGCGGCCAGCCAGATCGATCTGCTTGGTGTCGGGCCCGGCATGGGCCATCACCGCAGCGCGGGCACCCACCGCCAGGATGCGGCCGCCGGCAATGGCGATCGCCTCAGCGCGAGGGCAAACACCCTCCATCGTGAGAATCGATCCGCCTGAAAGGATCAGCTCAGCAGCGACAGCATCCATGGGAACAGGACGGGCTGCCCTTGGCTAGCGACGACCCGCCACGCTGTCATCCATCTGCGATCCCCCGTCATCGTCACGCCTTGGCGCACTGGAGCAAGTGAAGCCCCAGGCGCTGCGAAGCAGTCAACACTCAGGCGAACTGTTCGCCATGGCGACAGAACAGGTTGGCGAAAGCACAGAAATGTCAGCCAAAGACGTAAAGCGTCTTACCGAGAATGCGCTCTTCACAGAAGCTCCTATCTCGATCTCTGCCGATTGGCTGTGGTCTGCAGTCGCGCTCTCTAGAACGGCAGAAGTTCTGCTCGCTGGCATCCACGGATGACTGCTCCCACCGTTGCTCAATACGCCCTCAGCCGCCTGTCGCAGCTGGGCATCGACCGCATCTTCGGAGTGCCGGGCGACTACGCCTTTGCCATTAACGATGCAGCCGAGCAGGTGCCCGGCCTGTCGTGGGTGGCCTGCGCCAATGAACTGAATGCCGCCTACGCCGCCGACGGCTACGCCCGCATCCGCGGTGCGGCGATTCTCTCCACCACCTACGGCGTGGGTGAGATGTCGGCGATCAACGGCGTGCTGGGCAGCAAAGCGCATCGCCTGCCGGTGTTTCATCTGGTGGGCATGCCCGGCGAACGCATCCAGAAGCTGGGGCTGATCACCCACCACAACCTGGGCGATGCGGTCTACGACCGCTTCCAGGCCCTCTCCGCAGAAGCGGCCTGCGTGACTGCCGTGCTCACGCCCGACAACTGCGTGGACGAGCTGGAGCGCGTGATCCGCGAGGCCCTGCGCCAGAGCATGCCGGCCTACCTGGTGATCTCGGAGCTGAACGGCGGCCAACCCGTGCTTGGCACACCGGTGACCGGACAACCGCTCACGGCGATCAAGCGGCAACACAGCGTGCCCGAAGAACTGGAGGCCGCGGTGGGCACGATCCTGACCCGTTTGGCTGCAGCGCAACGCCCAGTGGCGGTGCTCACCCACCTTGTGAGTCGTTACGGCGTGCGCGAGCAGGCCCTGGAGCTGATTCGCAAAACCAATCTGCCCACCGCCATCACCCCGAACGACAAGGGCACCATCGACGAAGCGATGCCGCAATACGCCGGGATGTACGCCGGCGACTGGTCATCGTCGAACGAGGTGCGCGATCTAGTCGGCCATGCCGACTTCGTGCTCGACATTGGCGGGATCGTCACCACCGAACTCAACACCGGCCTATGGACCGGCAACTATGACCCCGCCAAGGTGGTGTCGATTCAGGACAACTTCGTGCGCGCCGGCGGCAAGGTGTTCGTGAATGTGGCGATCGACGACGTGCTCAACGCCCTCTGCAGCCGCGTCACCACCCGCTGCCCTGATCACGGGCTGAAACTGGACACCATGCCGCTGGTGGGTGAGCCTGGCGATCCCACCTGTTCCGCCAACCTTTACCCACGCCTGCAGCAACGGCTGCGCTCCGGCGACACGCTTGTGATCGAGACCGGCACCGGCATGATTCACCTCAACAAGGTGCTGCTCCCGGAGGGCGTGAGCGCCGAAGGCCAGGGCCTCTGGGGCTCCATCGGCTGGGCTACGCCGGCCTGTCTCGGGGTGGCGATGGCCAAAACCTCAGGCCACACCTGGATGGTGACCGGCGATGGAGCGCACCAACTCACCCTCAACGAACTGGCCGTGATGGGCCGCTACGGCGTGAAGCCGCGGATCTTCGTGCTCAACAACGGCCTCTACGGCGTGGAGGATGTGATCAGCGAGCGCGGCCATGGCTATGACGACCTCGCCCCGGTGAACTATCACCTGCTGCCCGAGGCCTTCGGCTGCAAGAACTGGATCAGCGCCCGGGTGAGCACAGTGGCCGAACTCGACTTGGTGCTCGATCAGATCGACGCGTACGACAGCGCGGCCTATGTGGAAGTGATGATTCCGAACGAGGAGAGCCAACCGCTACCAGAGAGCACAATCGACAGTGGCTATCTGCTGAAGACCCCTCCGGTCGGCTGACGATCCATGTCCCTCCCCCCCTGGCGGCCGTTGCTCCGCGGCGCCCGCCAGCGGGAGGGGCGCTCCCCCCAGGCCCGCTGGCTGCAGCTGGCCACCCTTGGAGCCGATGGCGCCCCGAGGGTTCGCACACTGGTATTTCGGGGCTGGGCTGGCCCCGCTGAACTCGACCTGCTCACCGATCGCCGCAGCAGCAAAAGCGCGGAGCTCTCGGCCGAACCACGGGTGGAACTGTGCTGGCTCCTGCCCAAAGCCCGCTCGCAGTTCCGCCTGCGGGGCCAGCGCCTGGCGATGCCACCGCAGGCGATCGAGGAAGCCAGCCAGCAGCATTGGCAACAACTCCATCCAGGAGCCCGATCCCTCTGGGGCTGGCCCGAACCCGGCGCCCCCTTCGAGGGGGATGCCGCCTTTCCAGCCGAGTTGGCCGATGGCAGCCCAATGCCGGCCTGCTTTGAGCTGGTGCGGATTGCGATCGAGCAGGTGGAGCTGCTGGAGCTCACCGGCCATCCCCACCAGCGCCGCCGCTGGCGGGCGGATCAGGCCTGGCAGGAGGATCGGCTCAACCCTTGAGTTGATCGTGAAGAGCCGCCAAGCGCTTGGCGTTCACACCCAAGTCGGAATCACCCAGCCGCGACACCGAACGGGCCTGCAGCACACCCGTCGCCGAGTCGGCATACAACTCCAAATCATCGACAAAGCCAAAGAACGCACTCGTAGCAGTGGCATGGAGATAGCCATCAACTTGCTCCACGATTTCGGTGCGGGGCATGGCTTCAATCACCGGCACCAAAGCGTTGAGGGCCGCCTGCGGATCAGTCACGGCCCAATCAGCACGGGCGCAATGCGCAGGGCTCGCGCAGGGCGCAAGCGCACCGCTACGCACACCTAAATCAGCGGGAACCGGCCCCACCCAGTGGAACAGCGCCAGGGTGAGCGTGAGCAGCAAGGCAGTCATGACTGGGGGGCAGCGGCAGGCGCTGGGGCCGGAGTGATCGAGTCTTCCATGCCCAGATCGATCTCACCGATCCAGAGCAGCAGGCCGGCGATACAGGCGATAGCGGCCAACAGCAGCAGCCAGTGACGGCGATCCATCCAACGCAACCCAGCAACAACTGTGGGCCATTGCAGCTCACCGTTGCCATCCTGATACCAGATGCTGCACCGTTTCCCGAGATGGCCTTCCACGCACTGGAGTCACTCCAACCCGCGGCCATCACGGCACTAGCCCAGGCCTGCGAGGCCCTGGTAAGTGCCGAAGGCCAGATCTCCCCCAGCGCGCAGGAGCGCGAGCAGCTGCAGGAGATCTTTCCCGCTCTGGTGGGCACGGCCTGGCCCGCCGATGTAGTGCCGCAACTGCCAGTGGGACTGTCGGGCCTGATCACACAAAAGCGGCAACGCCAGGAGGTGATGCAACTGTTCACCCTGCTGGCCTTTCTGGAGCCTCAGCTGGAAGCCCAGAAGATCGACGTGTTCAGGCGCCTGGCGGATGACCTGGGACTTGAAGCCGGTGTGGTGGAGGATCTCGAGCAGGTGTGCCGCGGCCATGTGCTCAAGGCCTTTGGCGATCTCTACCGGCGCAGCTTCCACGACCTCAACAACGACGGGATGGTGAAGGGCTTCAGTCGCTTCATCCTGCCGATGCTGGGGATCGGCATCGATACAACCCATCAGGCCCGCTACGAAGCCCTGCCCGCCTCATCCCCCGGCAGCTTGGGAGCCGCGCTGAACACGTACTACCAACACAACGGCTTTCCCTACCCCGGTAGTCGCAAAGGACTGCCTTACGACTACGTCGCCCTGCATGACGTGCATCACGTGATTGGTGGCTATGCCACTGACCCCGATGGTGAACTCCAGGTGCTGGCCTTCACCATGGGCCTCTTCCCCGAACACGCCTTGCTGATCGCAATCCCACCGCTGATGCAGTTCCAGGTGGGCATTGCCGATCCCCTCGCTGGCAGTGTGGCGCCGAAACTGAAAGATCAGCTCCGCGCCCCCGCCTTTGCTGCTGCCCTGGAGCGCGGCTCCAACGTGGTGGGTCCGATCAAAGATATCCATTGGGACTTCTGGACCTGGATCGATCGGCCGCTCGAGGATGTGCGCCGCGATCTCAACGTGCGCTGATGCAAGCCCCAGCCCCTCTGCTGCAACGCCTGCAAGCAACAGCCGGCATGCAAGGCGGGCGCCGGCTGGTGCTGCTGCTCACCCAGCTTGGCGACTTCGACTCGATGGAGTACGCCCAGGCCCTGGCACCAGAGCTGCCGAAGCTGGAAGGGGCTGGCATCCACACCCTGGCGATTGCCATTGGCGACGCCGCCGGAGCCGAACGCTTCTGCCGCCACACCGGGTTTCCCCGCACCGCCTTGGAGGTGGATGCCGAGCCCACGCTCCATCGAGACCTGGGGCTCTACGAAGGCCTGAAAACCCCTGGCGGCCCATGGCCCGGGTTGCTGTTGATGTGTGCCGGCATCGGCTCGCCAGGCACCTTGGCTGAGGTGCTGCGCGGCTACACCGGTGATCGCAACGCCCCGCAGCGCATCGACAGCCCGCTGTTCCGCTTCGCTGGTGGAGAGGGGTTCCAACGGCCCTTTGAACTCGCCACCGTGCGGCTGCGCAACATGACGGAGGTGCTGGGCAACTGGGGCACCTATGTACCCCGCAACGACTTCATCACCCAACGCGGCGGCACCTTCCTGATCGATCCCGACGACAGCCTCCTCTACAGCCACCGTGATCCAGGCATCCTCGGTTTCTCCGCCACGATGAACCGGCCCCTCAGCTTCCTTGACCCCTTCCTGTGAAACTGGTGCACCAGCAGCGGCAGGGGCCATGTCTCTCGATCAACTGAAGGCGTTCCTGGCCAAGATGCAGGCCGATGAAAGCCTCAAGAGGCAGGTGCTCGCTGCAGCTACAGCCGACGATGTTGCTCAAATCGCACTGAAGCTTGGCTTTGAGTTCTCAGGGGATGAACTGCTGAGGGCTTCAGGCAAAAAATTCGATCGGGTGACGGTTCGTAAAAACGACATCCCGGGCGAATACAACTAATACAACCGTTCGTACGCCAAGGGCTGACGCGGCTCCAGCTTGAGGCTCCAGATCCCCCCACTCGCCTGACCTTTGAGGTCTTGCAGCAAGGCCTTGGTGTCGCCGGTATTCAGCCAACGGGCCTTCATCGCCGGCAGTGCATCCTGCAGAGCTTCAATGGGAACGGCGACCAGCAACAGGCTGTGATCGCCGCCAGCTCGGCTGAGGGCTCCTTGGTCGCTGCGTTGCCACACCCGGAGCATGAGTTCGAGCGCCTGTTGGTGCCCCACTTCACCAGGATCGGCATCGGCTGCCAGGGGTTCTCGCAGCGATTTGCCCTGCAGCGGCATCGCCCGCTCGCCGTTCTGCTCCAGCAGGGCCAGCGCAATCAGATAAGGAGCGTCAGCCATCGGACTCAAGCAACGGATGCCAATGACACAGTGGACCCTGGCCAGCCCCAATGGCTAGCCCAAAGCGCAGGCCACGCTCCACAAAGCGCTTGGCTTGCTCAACGGCCTCCAGCAGCGGCAAGCCCTTGGCCCGCAACGCCGTGATCGCCGCCCCCAGGGTGCAACCACTGCCGTGGGTGTGGGTGGTTGCCACCGGTTGATGCCGCAACCACTGGCCGGATGCCTGGCGCTGCAGCAAGTAATCGCTACCGCGCAATGCCGGGATGCCGCCGCCTTTGATCAGCACCGCTTGAGGCCCCAGCTCCAGCAGGGCTGCAGCCGCCCGCTCCACATCGCTCGCGCTTTCCACCGGCAACCCGCTCAGCAGCTGCGCTTCGTGGATGTTGGGTGTGATCAGCTCCGCCAGCGGCAGGAGCTGCTGCTGGTAAGCCTCAATCGCATCGGCTTCTAGCAGTACCGAACCCGCCCGCGACACCATTACTGGATCAATCAGCCGCGGAATGGCCAATGGGCGCAACGCGGCAGCGGTGGCCTCGATCAGTGCTCGGTTGAGCAACATCCCGGTTTTCAGCGCCGCCACCGGCAGATCGCTCAACACGGCCTCGATCTGGGCAGTCAGTCCCTCGGGGGGCAGGGCATCCACACGGTTCACACCGCAGGTGTTCTGCGCCGTGACGCAGGTGATGGCCGAGCAGCCATGCACCTGCAGGGCCAGAAAGGTTTTCAGATCGGCCTGGATGCCGGCACCACCGCCGGAATCACTGCCACCGATCGAGAGGGCGATCGCTGGAACCATGGGGTGTGAAGGGCAACCGTGATCCTGGATCCAGGGCCGCCAGCGCCGCCGCGGCCATCACCAGGCCCAGGAGCCACCAACGCCAAGACCTCCGCCCAGACCTGAGCGGCAGGATGCCTTTTCCGCCCTGCTTCACGCCCTGCAGAGGGGTACCGCAACGGCCGCACACCATGCGCCCCCCCAGGCTGCGATCGGCCCGAACGGACCAGCTGCCGCAACGCGGACAGGCCATGGCGAGCTCAGGGCGCGGTTGCGGTCATGTTGGCAACGGCGGACGCGTTATCGGCGAGTCGCCATAGGGCAAGGCCACCGCCACGCCCCCGCGCCGCCAACCAACCCGATGGATCCCGGTGGATCAAGGCGAAGAAAGGCATGCGCTGCGGAGCAGGCGCCGGCAAGGTGCGCTCCACAAGGCGCCATCCCCCCAGGCTGAGCTGCAGCTGCTCAAAGCTGAACAGCAGCAGGGGCCGCTTGCCCTCCAGCCGGCCGCGACCGCGGAAGCGCAGCTCCACCGCCCCCAGATTCACGGCATTGCTGAGCAGCAGGCCCTCTGGATCGGTGCCGATCTCCAGCCGAGCGGACAGCCCACGCAACAGCCAACCACTGAAAGCTGAGGCGCGCTGCTGCCCCTTGGGCCACACCAGCTGAAGCTGCCAGCAACCCTGCAGCGCATCAGCCTCCACGCCACTGCCTGAGCGGCGCGCCTGTTGCTCCAGTTGCAGCAGCTCACGGGCGCTCACCTCTGACGATGCGGATGCGCTCATTGCGGCTTGGTAGCGATCACGGAAAAGAACGGATCCCCCTTGCCGCCCACTAGCCCTTTCAGGCCCGCGGCGCGGGTTTCTTCCGCCACGATCTCGGGTTTGAGCCATCCCTGGGCCATCAACACCTCGGCCACATAGGTGAGGTGATCACGGTCGCTGCCATCCGCCCAGATCTGCGGGGCTTTGGTGAAAAACATCCGATTGGAAAACGACACCATCACCTGCCCGCCGGGACGGGTGATGCGCAGCAATTCGGCGGCCACCGCCTCGGGGTATTGCAGGTATTGCCAACCCGCCACGATCAGCACGGCATCCACGCTGTTGACCTTGAGCGGAATCTCCTGATTGAGGTTGAGGTTCTGCAGCCAATAGCTATCGAGCCGCTTGTTCGCCGCCAGCTCCTTCTCATTGAGGCCGTGGCCGATCACGCGCTCATAGATCCCGTCGTCCGGCAGATGCGACACCCAGCTCGACATCAGGTCGAGCACCACAGCACGGGCCGGGATGCGGTCGCGATAGAGCTGGGTGAGCCGGGCGCGAAAGGCATCGTCGAGATGCTGCACGAACCGGGGTTCGGCATAGAACAGCTGGTCATCGCTGCTGTCCCATTTGCGGCGCTGCGCCTCCGTGAGCACCTGAACCGCCACAACCACCGCACGACTGGCCCGAGACGCTAACGGTGGCAAGGCTGATCTGAGCGATCACACTGCCTAACAGCTGCTTCATCGCCTTGCGAGGCCTCTCTTCAGCCATCTCGGCTGCTGCGCTGATCGCTGTTGCGCCGGGGCATCCTGCCCAGGCCCAACCCGTTGATTGCAACCAAGCCTTCAGCACCGTGGAACTCACGGCGTGCACGCGCGAAGCCCTCGAGCGCAAAAACCAACAGCTCCGGCAGGCGATGCAGGCTGTTGCACGCGAGGCCGCAGCCACACCCGGTGGAACCTTTCAACCCATCTGGACAGACAGCCTCACCAACGTCTTCAAAACCACGCCTGATCCGCTGCAGCAATACGAGGCTTTCCGTGCAGCCCGCAACACCGCCTGCATCTACATGAACTCGCTGTCGCTGCAGGGCACCGGCTTTGGCATCTTCGTGGCCAACTGCGAGATCAAGCTCACCGACGTGTTGCTGGAGAAACTTGGCAACTGATCTGTCCACCGTGGATCTGGCCGTGATCGGGGCCGGCACCGCGGGCTGCGCCCTGGCAGCCGCCCTGCGCCTCAGGGGCTGGAGTGGGTCGATCACGCTGCTGGAGATCGGTCGGGGCACGGGAGGGCGCACCGCCACACGGCGTTCCCGCAGGGATCCGAGCTTCGCCCTCAACCACGGCGCTCCGCTGTTCAACATCAGCGCCAACCCCGAGCCCAGACTGCTTGAACCGCTACGCCAGGGCGGCTGGATCGCGCCCTTCAAGGGTGCGATCTACAGCCTTGATGGTGATGGGCGGCTAGGGGCAGCGCTGCCGGCCCCGCTCAGCAGCGGCGCGCTTTGGCAAGGGTCACCTCACATGGATGGCCTCTGCCGCGGCTTGCTCTCTCTGGCGCAACAGAACCAACCAACGCGGCTGATGAGCGGCACCCTGGTGCGCCAGCTCGAGCCCCTGACCGACGGCAAGGGCTGGAGGCTCTACGGGAGCGAAGGGCAACCGCTGCTGGATTGCCACTGGCTGGTGCTCAGTGGAACCCTGCTGGCGGATCCCCGCTGCCAAGGCGTGTTCGGGTGGTCTGAGGTGCCGCTGCAGCGGGCTGCTGATCAGCGGGGCGATCCACAACTGCTGCAGGCTTCGGCAGCTCTGGCGGCAATCAAATCAACCGCGAGCAGCAACCTGCTGCTCAGCCTCGGCGAGGTGAGCGCCGCCGCCTGGAGGCTGCAACCTTGGTCACTTCTGCAGTTCACCCCGGACGCACAGGAGCGCTGGGGTATCCGGCGGGTCTCGCTGCAGGCGATGGCAGACGGGCGCTGGGGTGTTGTGGTGGAATCCAGCGCCGCCTTCGCCGAGCGACATCTGCAGGTGCATGGCTCGCGCTCTTCAGCGGCCCAGGTCCTGGGCGCGGCACCGCAGCCCCAGGCCGAAGCGCAGGTGATCAAAGCCCTGGATCAGGCCCTGCAGGATGCGCTCAACCTGAGCACCGCCGGCGGCGAGGGTCAGCTGATGCGCTGGGGCGCAGCCTTTCCGAAGGAACCGGGCCTGCCCCCCAAGCTGAGCCTCTGCCCGGACAGCCACATCGGCTTCTGCGGGGATGCGATCGCGGGCCTGGGTTTCGGGCGGGTGGAAGGCGCTCTGCGCAGCGCCGAGGCGCTGGCGGAGCAGCTGCAGAAGGTAGGGGCTGAACAACTTCATTCGGGGATCAACGTTCAGCCAAATTGACAACAGCGAGCTTGAGCCAGCCAGCAGCCCAATCCCGCCCAGAAACCACCACTAAACCCCTATGCAGGCCAGGCGGCAGAGCAACACACAAACCAACCAAAAGACCTCCTGCGTTGGTGAACATTCATCACAACCAAGGCAACACCAGGGTCCACGACTAAGGTGCCCAGAGAATGAATCAAATAATGGCGACATCTTCTCAAGCAAAAAGCCTTCGCCGCCACTTCGATGGCTTGTATGTTTTCGGCGACAGCCTTAGCGACTACGGCTCTCGCGCTGCGGAAGCCGAGAGAGAGGTCTTCTATCCCGATGCATCACCATCCTGGAGTGGCGTTACCTTCAGTAACGGACAAAGCAATTGGCAGACACGCCTGTCCAAAACACTTGGTCTACATCCGGGACGGCTCACCAATCAAGCCAATCTCCCAGCAGATCCCTATTACCTGTACGCCAACAACCTGGTCAGCCCACCAGATCTAGCCAACAAAACGCGCCGCGGCACGTCTTACGCCATTGGAGGCGCCACCACAGGAACCTCCACCATTTATCAAGTCAGCGACCCTGCGCTATCGGCGCAGCTGCAACTGGACAACCTTGGGGTTGCAACTCAGATCAACACAGCCCTCGGTCAGCAGGGAGTACGCCTTGATAGCGATCAACTCGCCGTCGTCTGGGCTGGCGGCAACGACCTTCTACTTGCAGCTGGCGCCGAACAGCCGCTGGATTCAACCCTGAATCAAGTCGTTAACCAATTGCGCAACGACTTGGAAACAACCCTGCGCTTTGGCGATGCGCGGCAAGCGATTCTGGCCGCCATTGCACCGATCACAGGCGACGTGAATGGCGTGGAGTACCAGGCGCCTTTCCTCACGGGCTTGATCCTGGCCGGGAATGCTCCCACAGCCCCCGACTGGCTCAAGCAATGGGTCGCTCAGATCGATGCCGGCATCATCGATCAATTCCGGTCAGATGTAGAGGCCATGGTGGCCGACGTCCAGAAAGCCTTTCCGTACACGAATCTCATCAACTTTAACCCGGAATACCAAGCTCAGTACAACAAGTTTGGCAAGAAACTGGGCGATTTTTCCGACTACGGCATCGAGAACACCCTGATCGCGGCACAAAGCTCGATTGATCAAGGCCAACCCACAAAGAGTTATCTCTACTTCGATGACCTGCATCCGACTAGCAGTGGCCACCACATGCTGGGCAATGCGATTGAACTCACACTCAAGAGCGTTCGGAGCCGCACAGCTGAAGCCACGCTCACCAATACGATCAAGAGTCGAGCTCCCGTGATTCATGGCACACGCGAGAATGATCTGATCATCGGTCAAAGCCGTGATCAGGTTTTGCAAGGGCGACGCGGCAATGACGTGCTGATTGGCCGTGGCCGGGGGGAACTGATCTCCGGCGGACCGGGCGATGATCTCCTCGAAGGACGAGGTGGCGATGAGCGTCTCCGGGGCGACGCCGGGGCAGACTTCTTTCGCTTCACTCAGGCCGACACGGCAGTGGGCGGGCTTGATCGGATCCTTGATTTCAATCCCGAACAAGGCGACCGTCTAGGCATCAATGCTGTGCTCGGCCTATCCAACAGCCTGAGCGGAGCGGGATGGACTTACATCGGCTCCGATTCATTCGATGGCAGCGCTGGCCAACTGCGCTTTGACAGCGGCCTGCTTCAAGGCGACCTCAACGGCGATGGCAGAGCTGAACTTCAGATCCGCCTGAATGGCATCAGCACCTTCAACACTGACTGGATCAGCTGAGGGCGCCTAGAGCCCCAGCTCCTGCAGCAAGGCCTTCTGCTTGGCCAAAGGCACAAAGCTGTGGGCCGCCATCGCCCCGCTCACAGCCACCGGTGGTACACCGATTCCTGGGAACACGCCGGCACCGCAGAGCTGCAGCCCCTCAATCGGCGTGTTGCCAGCGGGGAATGGCGAACGATCGGCGCCGATGGCTGGTCCATAGCTCCCCTGATGCACCCGCAGGTAGCGACGGTGCGTGTGGGGCGTGCCCTGAAGCTCCAGCACGATCCGATCGGCCAGATCGGGCACCAGCTGGCTGAACACCTCACGAAAAATCTCACAACGCTCCGCCTTCAGCGCCTCATAGACCGCACTGCCCGGCTCCAGATCCCGCCAGAGCTCCCACGGCTCATTGGCCGGGCTGTAGGCATGCAGCAGGTGATGGCCCTCCGGCGCCAGCTGCGGATCCAGCAGCGATGGCATGGAGAACACGAGCATGTTGCGCTCGGCACCAATGCCGCGCTGCCAGTCGCCCACCCACACATGGTGGATCGGCAAGGCGTCGACTCCCTCACCACCACGCAGACCCACATGCCAGTGCAGAAAGCTGGCGCAAGCCGGCGTGGCGGCAGTCTGCCGGTGCCAACGCCGTGGCACGCCGTCTTCGGGCAGAAGATCGAGCGTGTCCCAGGGGCTGGCATTGCTCACCACACCGAGCCGTGCATCAAGGAGCTCGCCGTTCTCCAGCTCCACACCGATGGCGCGGTTGCCCTCGAGGCGGATCTGGCGCACAGCAGCTCGGCAGCGCAGCTCACCGCCGTGGCGCCGCAAACCGCGCACCAACGCCTCGGCCACCGCGGCGCTACCGCCAAGGGGGTAGTCGAGGCTGGCATTCGGCTCAAACCATTCGCCGAACAGGGTGGCCATCGCGGCGGCGCTGGTCTGATCCATCGGCAGGCCGGAGATCAGGAAACAGAGCATCTCCACCCAATGGAGCAGGAAGGGATCGCGCAGATGCCGCCGTGCCATCGGCCCGAAGGCCCCACCCAGCGCAGCCAACCGCGGTGCCTGGCGCAACAGCGTGGCCGAACCCCGCGCACCCAACACTCCAGCCATGCCCAGGCCGGGCCGCATCGCCAGCAGCGGGAGTGATCCGGCGGCGCGGCAATAGGGCTCCAACCAGGCCATGAACGCCCGCCACTCCTCGACCGCCGCCGCTCCCCTCAGCTGACGCACAGCCTCGAAAAACGGCTCGGCACCCACGCCGATGCGCAACTGGCCTTCCGGCAGCAGCAGCCCCCACTCTGCGTAGGACACCACCGGCACCGATTCCCCCACCGCCCGCAGCACCTGGGCCAGGGGATTAGCGGAAGGCCAGCGCCCCAGGCCGCTCCAGAGAGACGGCCCGGATTCGAACTGAAAGCCGCGGCGCTCGAAGCCGTGAGCAGCCCCCCCGGGACGATCGTGGGCCTCCAGCACCAGCACCTCCAGGCCGTGGCGCGCGGCCAGGGCTCCGCAGCAGAGGCCCCCGAGGCCGCTGCCCACAATGATCAGATCAGGATGCTGCTGGGCTTTCAGGGCCGCTCGTTCGCGCTGCCCTTCAGTGTGCAGCCCGGCGCCAGAGGCCGAGCCATTCGTTGTCACGAGGTTGGTTGTCGGGGCCAGGGGCGGAATTGGTGGCGGGGAACCACAACTCCTGGCTGAAACCAGCCGCCGTGAAGTCAGCCACCAGCTGGTCGGCATCGCTGCCGTAGGGCGGTCCGCCCGGGCGGCGATGGCACCAGAACAGCCCAAGCAACCAGCCTTCGGGCTGCAGCAGCCTGGCGACAGTGCTGCGGTAGGCCTGGCGTAGGGCCGGATCGATGGCGCAATAACAGGTGTGCTCGAGCACGCCATCGCAACTGGCAGAGCCAAGACCAGCCGCGTCCAGCGCCTCCGCATCGAGCAGATCCGCCTGCACCCAGGTCAGGCGCCCGGCCTGTTCACCATGGAGACGGCGGGCTTCCCGCACAGCTTCAGCGCTGAAATCCAGCCCCACCACCTCAAAGCCCAGCGAAGCCAACAGCGCTGCCTCGTGGCCGCGGCCGCAGCCAGGCACCAGCACCCGCCCCGGCGGCTGCGGTGCCTGGGCCTGCTCCTTCAGAAAGCGTGCAAGTGGCGGCGCCGGCGCACCGAGCTCCCAGCGATCCGTGCCGTCGAGGTAGCGCTGATCCCACCAGGAACCGGTATCGGGCACAGGAGACGTCATGACGCGACAGCAGAAAGCGAGCAGGGGCGCGTGCGATCAAACGCTGCCCAATCGATCTGGGTTGTATCGCCCTGATGCTCGAGCATGTCGACAAAGCAGCGGCCAAAGACGATCTGCTCCACCGGCCAGCTAGCCCGGGCATGAACCGGCCGCTCGAGGGTTTCATCAATACCGGAGAAGGCCACCACCAGTTCTGCATTGAGCTCGCGCAACTGATCCGGGCCCATTCCATGCAGCGGACTGCTGGCATCGATGCGATGCATGGCCGTCCAGATCAACAAAAACGCAATGCCTTGATCACGCTCCAGAGCCAACGGCTTCAGACGGCGCATGCGATGACCCTCGACGCTCACCTCATCCACCGAGAGGAACACCCGCAGGCGAGCCTCCAACAATCCGTTGCGGCGCTCATTGGCCAAGCGAAACGCCAACGTTGGCGAGCCGTTGTAGGTGTGAATCACTGCCAGGTGGGAGAAGCGAATCCGCGCCGTACTCCGGGAAAACCGCGCGAAGGCCAAACCGGTGGTGAGGGCGATGAACAGCAACCCACTGAGGGATTCCGCCGTCACCACGAGATGGGCATAAAGGCTCACTGGGTGCAGAACGCCATAGCCAATGGAGCCGAGGGTTTGCACACTGAAGAAGAAGGCCTCAGCAAAGCTGAGGGCTTCTCCCGTTGCACCACCGATCCCTGCAGGATCCAGCGAGTACAACCCCGCAAACAGCAGATTGATCGCCAGGTAGACCAGCGCCACCGTGACGAGGAAGGCCGGCCAGGACATAGCCAGCGCCAAGAGGTAAGGCTCACGCCAGTGCCGCAGCCAGCCGCCGCGACGATCCATCGAGACCAAGAGACCGGATCGGCGACGCAACCTCTGGACCGATCGATCTGGCGAGGGCGGTTTCATCCGAGCCAACACCCAGGAGCTAGCGCCATTGCGCCTTTCCACATCGTATTCAGTGACGCGCAAACCACGCAGCGGCGATGACCCAAGAGCATGGCCCTGCCATCCTGAAACTGGGATGGCTTGACGGTCGGCGGCTCATCGCGATCGAGGCGCTCAGTCGATGAGTGCGCCCTCCAGCTGAGCATCTTGCAATTGGGTATCCCGAAGATCGCATCCGCGCAGATCAGCCTCCCTGAGATCACATCCGCCCAGATTGGCTCCGTAGAGGCAACTGTCCTTCAAAATGGCGGCATGCAGATTGGCCCCCTGAAGCAGTGCAAAGCTCAGATCTGCTCCAGAAAAATCAGCGTGACCGAGGTCGGTGAGTTGATCCAGGCCTGAGCGGAAGTCGGCCTCGACAAGCCGAGCACCCTGCCAGCGACTCCCGGCAGCCACCACACCGCGTAGACAACACCTGTGCATCAGCGCAAGGCTGAAATTGGCCCCCTGGAGCCGTGATCCCGACAGGTCAGCTTCATGCCAAAACGACGAAGACGCATCAAGTTCAGAAAGGTCGGCGCCCCAGATCAATGCTTGCTGAAAGCAACACCCACGCGCCTGCGCTCTTCGAAACGTTGCATGGCCAAAGCGGGCCTCTTTGAAGCAGCTTCCATCCAGGTTGCATCCGGACAGATCGAGGTCCAGACCATCGATCTCCCCAAGCTTCAGAGAGCGAAGATCCTTGCGTCCAGCCGCTAACGCCTCATACAGCTGAACAAGGTCACTGGGCTGCGGTTCCATTAGAGGATTGCGGCCAGAGCGTTGAGCTGCTGACGGCGCGAGGCGAGCAACAACTTCTCGGCCTGGGCCACCAACTTGAACACGGCCTTGTCGTTCACCTCGTAAAACACCAGCGACCCCTCCGGCCGGCGCTGCACCACACCGGCAATCGTGAGCAGCTTGAGGTGCTTCGACACCAAGGCCTGACTGAGCCTGGTCTTCTCCACCACTGCCGTCACGTTGAGCGGGCCGCCCCGGAGAGCCTCAAGCACCGCCAGGCGATTGGGCTCCGAAAACACCTTGAAGTATTCAGCGAGGTGCTCCATAGCCCCATTAGCCACGCAGCAGAAAGATAGCGCGCTCCAGCGCTCCAGGGATCTCACAGTTGCGTGATCTGCAGGATCATGCTGCCGTTATATGCTGAATCCGCTTCGCTTCGGAGGCCTGCTCCATGGCTGTGCTGCTCGCTCAACCCATCCGCGCCAAGCCCTGGTCATGGCCGCCGGGCTGGGTCGACCAAGAGCCTTTGCTCGAACGTCAACACGACGGGCTCGAGGCCTACCTAGTTGAACTGCTCTCGATCCACGGCCCAATGCACCCTGCCTGGACTGCGGCAGAAGCTGTGGCCATTGAGCGTGGTTGCCGCTGGCTGAGCTGGGACTTGCGCCTGCAACTGCGCCTGGAGGAACGCTGGCTCTCAGCGCAGGGCTGCCTCTGCCCCGGACACCGCGGCTTGCATCGGCAAGCCGTCGAAAACACAAAAGCCGCTCTGCTCGAGACCTCCGGCGATCGCCAGGCACGCCTGCGCTGGTTGCTCGCACTGCAGAGCTGGTTCACCAACCACCGCCACGGCCCCGATG
The DNA here is from genome assembly GCF_014654725.1 of Vulcanococcus sp. Clear-D1. Taxonomy (GTDB): domain Bacteria; phylum Cyanobacteriota; class Cyanobacteriia; order PCC-6307; family Cyanobiaceae; genus Vulcanococcus. Next base: position 46,053 of record NZ_JACVZV010000002.1, read on the forward strand.
CCACGGCCTACGGCATCGCCCGCTCCAACGCTTCTGCCCGCTGATGACTGCCACCTCTCCCCAGCTCACCGCTCCCCAGGCCTCGGCTGCCCCGCACCTGAGCGAAGACCTACTCACCCCGCGCTTTTACACAACCGAAATCGCCAAGGCAGCCCGCACGGATCTCGATGCGGAGCGCCCCGCCTTCGAGGCAATGCTTGGCGAAATGGAGGCCGACTACAACCGCGACCACTTCGATCGCAAGGCGCCCCTGGATCGCGTGCGCGACCTCGCCCCCGAGCAAAAAGAAGCCTATGAAAGCTATCTGGTGCGCTCCTGCGTGTCGGAGTTTTCGGGATTCCTGCTCTTCAAAGAACTCTCCCGCCAGCTCAAGCTCGCCAAACGGCCTGAGCTCAGCCGCCTGTTCAACCTGATGGCACGCGATGAAGCTCGCCACGCGGGCTTTCTGAATCGAGCCCTAGTGGCCGAGGGCATTGTGATCGATTTGCCGTCCCTCAGTGGCAAACGGCCGGTGACCTGGTTCCCGTTGAATTGGGTGCTCTATTCGGTATATCTATCCGAAAAGATTGGCTACTGGCGCTACATCCTGATCGATCGCCATCTCAAGGCCAATCCCGAGAACGCCTTCGCACCGCTGTTCGATTTCTTTGAGCCCTGGTGTCAAGACGAGAACCGCCACGGCGACATCTTCAACATGCTGATCCGCTGCTGGCCCGGCCTCAACAGCGGGCTGCGCGGCCGGTTGCTCAGCCGCTTCTTCCTCTGGAGCGTGTTTCTCACCCACAGCCTCACGGTGTGTGAGCGCGGCAACTTTTATCGCCTTCTCGGCATGGATCCCGACCGTTTTGATGCGGAGGTGATGCGCCAGACAAACCGCACGGCCCGCCGCGCCTTTCCGGTGGTGTATCAGCTAACGCCCACCTATTTCGAGCTGCGCGATCAGTTGGTCGACACCTTCCGAGGGATGAAGGCCTGCCAGGCGCAACCCATGCGCCAACTCGGGCTGAAGCTGCACTTCGCCAGCCTGCTGCTGCGCCAGTTCCTGCAGCCGATGGAGCGTTCCGATGCCCCGCTGGCTGAGGTATCGGCATGACCACCCTCTGGAGCATGCCGCCGCTGAGGAGAGGCATCAGCGTGAGCCCCCGCCGCCAGCGGCGCCGCTGGGGCACCACCGTGTTCATGGTGGTGATTCACGCCCTCGCCCTGGTGGCGTTGTTGCCCCGCTTCTGGAGCTGGGAGGCGATCGGCACGCTGTTGGTGCTCTATTGGCTCACCGCCTGTGTAGGGGTCACGCTCGGTTACCACCGCCTCCTGGCCCATGGCGCCTTCACGGTGCCCCGCTGGCTGGAGGCGCTGATCACCACCTGCGGCACCCTCAGCTGCCAGCACGGCCCGATCGACTGGGTGGGGCTGCACCGCCACCACCATCTCCATTCCGACGATCCGGCCGACCACCACAACAGCCATCTCGGTTTCTGGTGGAGCCACTTCGGCTGGATGCTGCGGGATGTGCCGGCCCAGCGCTACGTGCACCAGCTCACGCCCGACATGCAACGTGTGCCCTACTACCGCTGGCTGAACCGCAACTTTCTGCTACTGCAGCTGCCGCTGGCGGCACTGCTCTACGCCCTAGGCGGCTGGCCCCTGGTGCTGTGGGGCATTCCGCTGCGGCTCGTGCTTGTGTACCACGTCACCTGGCTGGTGAATTCCGCCACCCATCGATGGGGCTATGTCAGCCATGCCAGCGGCGATGGCTCCCGCAACAACTGGTGGGTGGCGCTGCTCACCTTCGGCGAGGGTTGGCATAACAACCATCACGCCTATCCCAGCAGCGCCCGCATGGGGTTCCGCTGGTGGGAGGTCGACCTCACCTGGCAGCACATCCGCCTGCTGCATCGCCTCGGCCTGGCGCGCCGGATCCGCCTGGCCCCGGTGCTGGTGACCCGAGCCGCTGCAGGCTCGCCCTCCTGATCCGCACCCCTTCCACTGTGATGACCACACCATCCACAACACAGCTCGACATCACCTCTTCCGCCTACCGCAACGCCTACAGCCGCATCAACGGCATGGTGGTTGTGGGAGAAGGTCTGGCTGACCGGCACTTCCGCCTCCTCGCCAGGGCCATTCCGGAAGACCAGCAGGAGCTGGAGAGGCTGGCGGCCATGGAGGGCCGCCACGCCAGCGATTTCGTGGGCTGCGGCCGCAATCTTGGGGTGAAGCCCGATGTGGGGCTAGCCCGGCAGCTCTTCGCGCCCCTGCACGCCCTGTTTCTGGAGCGCGACCGCGCGGGCGATCTGGCCGGCTGCCTGGTGATCTAGGGGCTGGTGGTGGAGTGCTTCGCCGTGGCGGCCTACAGCCACTATCTCCCCGTGGCCGATGCCTATGCGGCACCGATCACCGCGGCTGTGATCGCGGATGAAGGCGAACACCTCGGCTATGCCGAGCGCTGGCTGCGGGAGCGCTTTGCCGCCGTGGAAACGTCTGCTGCCGCGATCGCGAAGCGGGCTCTGCCGATCACCCTCAGCATCCTGCAGAGCCTCGCCGCCGACCTCCAGGCGATCGGCATGGATCCGATCGAGCTGCTGGCCAGCTTCAGTGAGCTCTTCCAGCAGGCGCTGGAAACGGTTGGTTTCGAGCCGCCTGCGGCCCGGCGGATTCTGGCCGGGGCCGCGGCGGCCATGGTCTGAGCGACGCTCAGCCGACGTTGGCCAACGGCACAGGAGCGGGAAGCTGCAGCGCCTCATCCATCAGCCAGGCGCTGCTCAGGCTGATGGGCTGCAACTGCCCCCCCGAAGCGCAACTGCAACCACTCCGCCGCTCGCGGTTCACGGATCGCCAGAGCCTCGTTGCTGCCCGCGCTGAGCTCCAAACCGCAAAACCGGAGCTCGGCCAGGCGCTCCGGCGACAGATACCAGAGGCCGCCGCTGCCATCGCCGAGATGGCGGCGGCGTTCCTGCATCAATTCGCGCAGCTGACCATCACCGCTGAGCTGGCGACTGGGGGCCAGCAACAGCTGCACATCAAGCTGCGACTGAAACGGCTGAGAAGCGAAGGGATGAGCCATCGGCGCGGTTACAACGAAATTACAACCAGAGAACTGTGTAACAACAGTAGCGTTATAACGTTGGCTTAGTTCGCACCGCGGTGCCGCGGTTGCATCCATGCTTGATTCCACAGCTCAGCTGCCTTCGATTTCCGACCACGCCGGCCCCGCCGACGCCCAGCTGCGCAAGGGCTTCGGCCCGCGGGTGCGCAAGCTGCATGCCCGCATCGGTAAGGCCCATCACCAGGCGGAGGGCATGGTCTTCTCCCGGGCCCTGCTCAACGGCCAGGCTTCGCCCCGCCAGTTGGCCGCCTTGATGCGCGCCCTGGCACCGGCCTACGCCCTGCTGGAGCAGGCAGGACCAGAGCTGGCCTCCGCCCTTGGAGCCCGCTCGATTCCCTGGGCAGCGCTGGAGCGCACCACCGCTCTGCAACACGATCTAGCCGCGCTCTCCACGGTGGAGGCCACACCCCCATCCGCGGCCGCTGCGATCTGGCTGGAGCAGCTCCGGCTACTGGCCCGCCAGGATCCCCACCGCTTTATGGCCCATGTGTATGTGCGCTACGGCGGCGACCTCTCCGGCGGCCAGCAGCTGGGGGAGCAGGCCAACGCCATCCTGCGCAGCCACGAGCGACCGGCCCTGAACTTCTGGGCCTTTGACCAGGATCGCTCCACCCTCAAGCATCAACTTCACGACGGCTTCGAGGAGATGGACCTCTCCGCAGAAGAAGAGGAGGAGCTGCTGGAGGAAGCCGTTCTGGCCTTCCACACCACCCAGCGCTTGCTGGCTGAGCTGGCCCAGCTGGGCTGAACCGCCTGCGCCATTGATTCCCACGCCCACCCTCCACCTCTGCCATGCCTGCTGCCGCCACCACCAGCCTCAGCCCGATCGAGCTGCTGCTCAAATACGACAAGCCGGTTCCCCGTTACACCAGCTACCCCACGGCGGCAGCCTTCACCCCGGCGGTGGGGGATGCGGAGCTGCGGGCGCAGTTGGCTCAGCCCACCACGGCGCCGTTGTCGCTGTATGTGCATGTGCCCTTCTGCCGCCATGCCTGCTGGTATTGCGGCTGCAACCGCATCACCACGCAGCTGGGCTCGAAGGTGGTGGAGCCGTATCTGGCGGCCTTGGCCAAGGAACTGGAGCTGATCAGCGCGGCGATGCCACAGCGGCGGCGCCTGGCCCAGCTGCATTGGGGCGGTGGCACGCCCAACTATCTCAATGCCGACGAAACGCGGCAGCTCTGGCAACTGATCGAGCGCCATTTCGATCTGGAGCCGGATCTGGAGGCCTCGATTGAGGTGAATCCCGAATTCCTCAGCCGTGATGCGGCCCTGCAGCTGCGTGCCCTGGGCTTCAACCGCATCAGCTTCGGCATTCAAGATGCCGACCCTGAGGTGCAGAAGGCGGTGAATCGGGTGGTGCCCGCCGAGCAGCTGAGGCGGGTCATGGGTTGGCTGCGGGAGGCAGACTTCGCGAGCGTGAACGTGGATCTGATCTGCGGCCTCCCCCTGCAGACCCCCGATCGCTTCCGCACGACCCTGGAGCTGGTGCAGGAGCTACGCCCCGATCGCATCTCGCTCTTTTCGTTTGCCTATCTGCCGGAGCAACTGCCACTGCAACGCAAGATCGCGGCTGATGATCTACCGAGCCAGCGGGAGCGGATCGTGATGCTGGAAGACGCCCAACGCCTGCTCTGCTCCGGCGGCTACGAAGCCATCGGCATGGATCACTACGCCCTGGCTGGCGACAGCCTGGCCGCCGCGGCCCGAAGCGGCCGCTTGTATCGCAATTTCCAGGGCTACACCACCGGCGGCGAGCTGGAGCTGCTGGGGGTGGGGCCCACGGCGATCAGCCAATTTCCCCACCTGTTCGCCCAGAACGAGCGTGATCTCAAGGCCTACAGCACGGCCCTGGCCGAAGGGCATCTACCCGTGGAACGAGGCTTGGTGGTGCGCGATCCGGAGGTCCTGGAGCGCCGTGAGCTGATTCGCCAGGTGATGTGCACATTCAGCCTCGAGCTTGAGCTCGAGCGCTATGCCCTCGAGTGGCAACAGCTTCAGGAGTTGGCCGGCGATGGGCTGGTGCACTTAAGTGAACACAGCGGCCGCGGGCAGGCCACGGTGACAACCGAAGGCCGCTGGCTGATCCGCACGATTGCGGCTGTGCTGGATCCAGCGCAGCGGCAACGCGCCTCGGGCTCAAGGCTGGTTTGATGGCGCTGCGGGCAGGTTGCTGAGGGCAGCCACCTGGTCGGGGCCGAGCAGAAGCTCTGCCTCCCCATCCGCCAGAACCAGCTTGAGATGCAGGGGCAACACCGCACTCGGGCGAGGCTGCAGGCCCTCCAGATCGAACTGAGCCGACTGAAGCGGCAATGCCGACTCACCTGGCGCCACGAGCTCGGCACTGCGGTTGTCGAGCTGCCAGCGGTGGCCAAGGCCGTCATCGAGCTGCAAGGGCTGATGGTGATCCAGGGCCGCTGCAGGTGTGCGGGCCGTGAGCCGCAGCCTCCAGCCCGGGGCGTAAGCGGGATCAGGCTGCGGGAACACCACCAGCCCCCAAGGCTCACCATCGCCATCGCGGAGATCCCAGCGCTGGATCTCCGCCGCCCCGGCGCCGGCTGGAAGGAACACGAAAACCAAGGCCAGCAGGAGGCCCCAAAACATTTGAGCAGAAATACGCATGGCGAAATCTCGCGCTTAGGAGTTCATAACGGTAGTGTAGTTATAGGAAGAGGGGATGACCTCCTTGGCTTCCGGTCCTGCACTCTTTGCAACCATGACCACAACCTCCTTGGCCCCTGCGCGTGGATCGCGCTGGCTGGCCTTCAGGGACTGGGTCACCAGCACCGACAACCGCCTTTACATCGGCTGGTTCGGCACCCTGATGATCCCCACCCTGCTCACGGCGACGATCTGCTTTGTGCTCGCCTTCATCGCTGCACCGCCTGTCGACATCGACGGCGTGCGCGAACCCGCGTCTGGCGGGCTGCTCTACGGCAACAACATCATCACGGCCGCTGTGGTGCCCAGCTCCAATGCCATCGGCCTGCACTTTTATCCCATCTGGGAAGCCAGCAGCCTGGATGAATGGCTCTACAACGGAGGGCCTTACCAACTGATCATTTTTCACTTCCTGATCGGCATCTTTTGCTGGATGGGTCGGGAGTGGGAACTGAGCTATCGCCTTGGGATGCGCCCCTGGATTGCCGTGGCCTACAGCGCCCCGGTGGCTGCCGCCACCGCCGTTTTATTGGTGTACGCCATCGGCCAGGGTTCGTTCTCGGATGCCTTACCCCTCGGGATCTCAGGCACCTTCAACTTCATGTTGGTGCTGCAGGCCGAGCACAACGTCTTAATGCACCCCTTCCACATGCTCGGTGTGGCTGGCGTGTTTGGCGGTTCGCTGTTCTCAGCGATGCATGGCTCCTTGGTGACCAGCTCACTGGTGCGTGAAACCACTGAACAGGAGTCTCAGAACCGTGGCTACAAGTTCGGGCAGGAGGAGGAGACGTACAACATCGTGGCCGCCCACGGCTACTTCGGTCGCCTGATCTTCCAATACGCGAGCTTCAATAACAGCCGCAGCCTGCACTTCTTCCTGGCAGCCTGGCCGGTGGTCGGCATCTGGTTTGCCGCCCTGGCGGTAGTGAGCTTCTCCTTCAACCTCAACGGCCTCAACTTCAACCACTCGGTGCTCGACAACCAGGGCCGTGTGATTGAAACCTGGGCCGACATCCTCAACAAGGGTGGACTGGGGATTGAAGCGATGCACGAGCGCAATGTGCACAACTTCCCGCTCGATCTGGCCGCTACCAACGTTCAGCCTGTGGCTCTCACAGCACCTGCGATCGGTTAGTGGGGCTTTGAACCCCGCCCAGCTGATCAGGGCACAAGGGCTTGGTTGAACCAGGCCCTTTTCTGTTGTCACCCGTCACACCACCTGCTCCCTTGCTCATTCCCCCATGCCACAAGCCATGCGTTTTGTGCTGCCCCTGCTCGGCACGCTGATTGCAGGCCTCCTGCTCACCATTCAGCCCGCCATCGCCCTGGCCAGCCAGGGGGCCGCTCCCGTGGACCCGGCTGTCTTGGCGAAAGCCGTGGATCAGATGGAAGAGCTCGATCGCATGCGCATCTCCCTCGCCTCATCCCTTGAGGGCAGCACGGAAGAGCCCTCCATGAACACCATGCGCGACGTGTGCATGCCCGTAGGCAAGAGAGCCGTGGAAATTGGCCGGGAGAACGGCTGGACTGTGCGCCAGGTGGCCAGCAAATACCGCAACCCCGACCACGCCCCCATCGGCACCCAGGAGAGCGAGGTGATTGATCTCTTCGCCAAGCACCCCGAAATCCATGGGCTCTGGGAGCCAGCCAGCGCTGAGCAGGGAGCAGGCGTGAACTACTACCGGCGGATCGATGTGCAGCCCAGCTGCCTGGCCTGCCATGGCAGCCGAGACAGCCGGCCCGCCTTCGTGAAAGACAAGTATCCCCAGGACAAAGCCTTCAACTTCAAGCCAGGAGACCTGCGAGGCATGTACGCCGTCTACATCCCTGAAGTTCAGCCTGCGCTGGCGGCGCAGAGGCCGATGGGCTGAGCAAGCGTCATCACGGTTTGCCAGCGCTTGGATAGCCCTTCACAAGGGCTTCTCTCGCAGCCTGTCGATCAGATCGCGTCCAGGGCAGCGCCAGCTGCTGGCCTTGATCCACCAGGCGCTATCCAAGCGGCGACTACGACAGACCGCATCCCGGGTGGAACGCCGAGCGTCTCGCACCTTGAGCCAAAACCACCAGGAGTAGTGCTGCGGTAGTGCGAAATCGGCAGATCTAGCGGAACAGATCTATCTTGCTGCCAATCCAGGGATTCATCAGACCCTCAGGCGCACTGGCTTCAGCATGCGTGAGCTCCTCCAGACAGTTCGAACAGGGCTGCGGCAGCGCCTCAAGGCGGGCTTCGATGCACCCCCCGAGACGGCTCCGTTCGTCTACGTGACAGCTATTCGCTCCGACGCCGGCCTGACCCGCTCTCTGGCGGGCATCACGCTGATCTCGCGGGCGATCGGCTTCGATCTCGACGCAGCGACCCTCTATTCCAGCGACTGCAGCAGCGCCACGTATCACGCGCAGCACAACAGCAAGCCCGTCGCCCTTGCCGTGGAAGTCTGCCCGCCGCGCCAGACGGTATCGATTGCCGTGTCCGGCCACGACGATGCCGACACCTATGCCCTGTTTCTGGAGGCGGATGCACGCCTGTTCGGAGCCTGCTGATCCGGGCTGATCGCCCGTTCAGGCCGCCTTGAACTGCTGCAGCTGCGCTTCAAGCCGCTGTCTGAGGCGCCCCTGCACCAGATGACACAGCTCATCCACCAGATCACCCTCCGCCTGCCAGATCGTGCGAGCCCCATCGCGATCGCAGCGCACCAGCCCAGCCCGCTGCAACTGCCCGAGCTGCCGACTGATGTGCGACTGGGAAAAGCCAGTTGCCTCGATCAGCGTGGCTACATCGGTGGGCCCCTGCTTCAGATGGCAGAGCAACTGCAGCCTGGCCGGCTCGCTCAGGATCCGAAAGAACTGGCTGTACTCCTCAAGCAGCTGAGGAGACGGCATGGACCCTGGGGCAGCCATCACTATCACCTATGACGATAGACGCATTATGCCCGCATCAACCCCGATGGATCCACGCCGGTTTTGGGACAACCGCTACGCCGAAGCGGACTGGGCCTATGGCTGCGAGCCCAATGACTTCCTCCGGGAGCAGGCACAGCAGCTGCAGACCGGCGAGGCCCTTTGCCTGGCGGAGGGCCAGGGCCGTAATGCTGTGCACCTGGCGACCCTCGGACACAGCGTCACAGCACAAGACCTCAGTCCGGTGGGACTGAACCGGGCGGAACGACTGGCGCAGGAACGCGGCGTGGCGATCCACTGCCTCTGCTGCGACCTGAACGACCTCCAGCTCGAACCGGAGAGCACCGACCTGGTGGTAGCGATCTGGATGCACCTGCCGCCAGACCTACGCGCCCGGGTACATGCCGATGCGGTCCGCGCACTGCGCCCTGGAGGCCACCTGATCCTGGAGGCCTACACCCCACGCCAGCTGACTCTTGGCACCGGCGGCCCACCGACGGCAGATCTTCTGATCGAACCCGATCAGTTGCGCCTGGAACTGCAAGGGCTGGACTGGCTGGTGCTGAGGGAGCAGGAACGCTGGATCGAGGAAGGTCCATACCACCGCGGCCAAAGCGCCGTGGTGCAGGCGCTCGGCCGCAAGCCCCAGCGCAACTGAGCAGATCCACCCATTGCGGCAATGGGGCTATGCGTGTATCGTCATACCAGTGTGTGACCGATTGCTCATGCCTGCGTCCACCGCCGCTGCGACCACCGTCTCCCTCGCCGCGGCGGCTGGCGGCGGCAACCTGCTGTTCCGCCAGCTCTTCGATGCCGCCACCGGCACCTTCACCTATCTCTTGGCTGATGTGTCCAGCCGCCAAGGCGTGCTGATCGACTCGGTGTTCGAGCAGCACAGCCGCGACCTCTCCCTGATCCATGAACTGGGCATCGAGCTCGTGGCCTCGATCGACACCCACGCCCATGCCGACCACGTAACCGGCAGCTGGTTGATGCACGAGGCCACCGGCTGCGCCATTGGCTTATCCGCTGCGGCCCGCGCCGACAACGTGACCCTGCCCCTGCAGCACGGCGATCGCGTGGCCTTCGGCAGCCGGTTTGTGGAGGTGCGCAGCACCCCTGGCCATACGGACGGCTGCATCAGCTTCGTGCTCGACGACCAGTCGATGGCCTTCACCGGCGATGCCCTACTCGTGCGGGGCTGCGGCCGTTGCGACTTCCAACAGGGCAACGCCCACACCCTCTGGAGCTCCATCACCGAGCAAATCTTCAGTCTTCCCGACAGCTGCCTGCTGTATCCCGGACATGACTACACCGGCCGCACGGTGTCGTCGGTAGCGGAGGAAAAAGCCTTCAATGCCCGCCTCGGCGGCGCCGCCACCGAACGGGACTTCGTGGGCCACATGGAAAACATGAAGCTTCCTCACCCCCACAAGATCGCCGAGGCTCTGCCCGGAAACATGCGTTCCGGCAGGCCACGGCAAGCGGAAGCCCGCAGCGCCTGGGCCCCCGTGCAACGCAGCTATGCCGGACTGCCCGAGCTCTCACCCGCCTGGGTGGCCGCCCACCTGCCGGAGCTCACGATCCTGGATGTGCGCGCGCCGGAGGAGCTGCAGGGGCCTGATGGCTACATCAGCGGCAGCCTCAACATCCCCCTGCCGGAACTGGAGCAGCGCCGTCAGGAGATCCCAAGCGGAAAACCGGTGGTGGTGGTCTGCCACTCCGGCAGCCGCTCGGCCCTGGCCACGCAGCAACTGCTCAAGGAGGGCATCGCCGACATCGCCAATCTGCGCGGCGGCTTGAGCCGTTGGTGCGATGAGGGCTACCCCCTGGCCGGCGCCGTTGCGCTCTGAGCCACGTCCTGTTTCTCCACCTCACTCTTGTTGTCATCCGATGACCACCAGCATTTCCGCCCAAGACCTCGCCGATCAACTGGCCAGCAAGCGCATCACGGTGATTGATGTGCGTGAACCGATGGAATACGCCAGCGGCCATATCGCCGGCAGCATCAACGTGCCCCTGAGCCGCCTGCACCAGGCCGACCTCCCCCAGGGCCCCCTCGTGCTGGTGTGCCAGAGCGGCAATCGCAGCGCCCAGGGCCTCAACCGCCTGCTCGATCGCGGCCATCCCCATCCTGTGGTGGATCTGGCCGGCGGCCTACCCAACTGGCAACAAGCCGGCTACCCGGTGCGCAAGCTCAAGAATGCGCCCCTGCCGTTGATGCGTCAGGTGCAGATCGCCGCTGGATCGCTGATCTTGCTGGGGCTGATCCTGAGCAACGTGGTGGCGCCCGGCTGGATCGCCCTCACCTGGTTTGTGGGCGCTGGCCTCACCTTCGCTGGGGTGAGCGGCTTCTGCGGCATGGCCCGGCTCCTGGCGGTGATGCCCTGGAACAAGGTGTCGATCTGATGGCCCTGAGCGCACTGCTCCTACTGGGCCTCGGCGGAGGCCTGATCGGCTTTCTGCTCTCGGTGCTCGGTGCTGGCGGCTCGATCCTGCTGCTGCCCCTGCTGGTGAGCGGCGCAGCGTTACCCACCCGCGAAGCCGTTCCTCTCTCCCTCCTGGTGGTGATGCTGCTGGCCCTGGCCAACCTGGGGCCCTATGTGCGCCGCGGCCAATTCGCCCTTCGCCCCGCCCTGATCCTTGGGGTGCCCGCCTTGGCTGGCAGCTGGCTGGGGGGCAGCTGGGTGAAGGCCGGCCTGATTGCGGAATCCGTGCAGCTGGGGGTGTTCACCGCCGCGGCCCTGGTGGCCTCGTGGCTACTCACCCGCAACTCCTCCCAAGCCGCAACCGTGAAAGCCAGGCCGGCACTCCTGGCCATTCAAGGGGTGCTCGTGGGCCTGCTCACCGGCATCGCGGGCGTGGGCGGTGGCTTTGCGATCGTGCCTGCCCTGGTGCTGTTGGCGGGATTGCCGATGCAGCTCGCCAGTGGCACCAGCCTGCTGCTAATTGCCGTGAATGCCCTGGTGGCCCTCGGCGCCCTCGGCCACTGGCCGGCCCAGAGCCTGCCGCTGATGCTGCCCCTGCTCGCCGGCGGTGCCCTGGGGGCCGTGGTCGGTCAACGTCTCGCGCCCCATCTCAGCGATCGCCGCCTACGCCAAGGGTTCTCGATCCTGCTGATCGGGTCAGCCCTGATGAGCGGCCTGGAGGCCTGGAAGCGCCAGCCAGCCGCCGAGCGCGAGGAACAGGCCCAACAAACGGTGCCACAACGTTCGGCTGCACGCCGCGACCCCCTCCTCTGATCCACAACCATGAGCGAACGCACCTTCCGCTTCCGGCTGCGCAGCAGCCATCGCCCACCCGAGCGCAGCACCACCGATCTCGTGGTGGAGTTCCTGAGCGACTCGGGCCTCTGGGAGCCGCAGCAGCTCAGCCTCTCCATGCCGGGCTTTCGGATCTATCTGATCTCGCTGCTGCTCTGCCAGCACTTCTATTTGGTGGCCAACGCTCGTGAAAAAGGAATCGCCCTGCAGCAGGTGCAGGCTGATTTCAAGGTCACCACCAGCACTGACTGGATCATCGAGCACGTGGACGGGGATTTCCGCATCCGGCTCGACCAAGACGCCAGCGCCAACGAAGAAGCGATCTCCTACATGCAAGAGCGCATGAAGCTGTGTCCGATCTCGAAAAACCTGCCGGACTCGGTTGGCAAAACCATCAACGTCACAACCATGGCTTAAGCCATCGAGAATCAAGCTGATCCGCTGCTGATCAGCCCATGCCTGAGCCAACCACGCAGCCCATCAAGCATTGCCCGCGCTTCCCGGAGCACTGCTCCCTGGAGTGCATGGAGCGGATGCGAGCCGAGTTCGGCAGCTACACGCTCAATGAGCCCCCGTTTGAAGAGTGGTGCCCGATGGCGAAGGCCCTGCGGCTGCAAGAGGAAGACCGCCGGCGCTTTGAGGCCGAGCAGCTCAAGGCTTTGCACCGCCGAGAATTCCCGGACGACCTGGCGGAGTGATCCTCAGGCCGCCGCCAGCGGCGCCGATTCCACCAGGGCCGGCGCCAGGCGCAGGCAGGTGTCGCCGGCAGGAACCTCGATCAGGTTGGCCTGACGGATCTTGGAGATCATCCGGGTGGTGGTGACCCGAGTCGCCCCGATCAACTCGCCGATGCGCTCGTGGGTGAGGCGGAACGGCAGATCGCACCAGTCGCCACAGCGGCGCCCCAGGCGGCGCACCAACAGGCTGAGCAGGGCATGCAGGCGTTGCTCGGCGTTGCCGAGATGGCGAATGCGCAGCAGCTGCAGCGTCCACTCATTCACAGGGTCAAAACCGCCCTCGGCAGCGGGCACCGCCTCGGTGCTGAACAGCAGCGGCGTGAGGGCTTCCACGCACACCCCTTCACTGCAGAGACGATCGGTGCGCAGCTGATCGCCGGGCTGAAGGAAAGCCAGGGTCATGCCCTCGGTTTCCTCACAGGGGCAATACACACGGGCCATGCCCTCCAGCACCTCGATGCAGCTGCCCTCGGGGCGCAGGGAGGGATCAAGCAGCACGGTCTGCCCCACCGGCATGCGCACGGCATTCACGGGGGACTCGGGGAGGAAACGGAAGCTCATGGACCCAGCCAAAGCAGGGGCTAATTGCGAATGCGTCGCAATGTAGAGAAGCTCGGCGCTTTTTGCAAGCGATTCTCAATAACAACTAGCAACTGCGAAGGCTCGTGCCTGGGTGAGCACAAAAAAGCCGCCTCGAGCGGGCGGCTCGGGCGGCGTGTGCCGTGCTGAGCGGGCGCCAGCCCGCCTACAGCGCCGGGAATTACTTCCAGCCGTTGCGCGCCATCAGCTGCACGGCTGCCTTGTTCTTGGCGCCCATCTGCTCCGCCGACACGCTGTCGGACTTGAACGTGCCGAAGCGCTTCAGGATCGGGTTATTGCCGTAGCCCTTCAGCGGATATTCGTTGTTGGCCTCGGCGTAACCGCGGCCACCGGTGGGTGAGGCCAGAAACTCAATCAGCTTCAGAGCGGCCTGGGGGTTTTTGGAGGTTTTCACCACCCCAGCACCCGAGATGTTCACGTGCGCCGGATTGGTGAACACCACCTTCACCTTGCCCGCCATCGCCTTGTCGGCAGCGCCGCTATCCCCCGACAGCATCCGAGCCAAGTAATAGGTATTCACCAGGCCCACGCCGCACTCGCCATTGGCCACAGCGCGGATCAAGGGCGTATCGGACGTGAAGTAAGGCTTGGTCACATTGGCGGTCATCCCCTTCACCCACTTCGCCGTGGCGGCATCGCCCCGCAGGATCATCTGATCCGCCACAAGCGACTGGTTGTACACGCTCTTGCTGTCGCGCAGGCAGAGCTTGCCTTTCAGGGCCGGATTGGCCAGGTCGGCGTAGGTGCGGATGCTGGCTGGATTCACCAGCTTGGGATTCACCACCGGCACCCGCACCCGGCGGGTCAACCCAAACCAGCGGCCCTTGCTGTCACGCAGATTGAGCGGCACATCACGCATCAGCGTGGCGGAGGGGCTGGGGCGAAACAGACCCATGTCGGAAGCCTTGTCGAGCCGCGCGGCATCCACCAGCACGAGCACATCGGCTGGGCTGTTCTTGCCTTCGGTGCGCACCCGCTCGATCAGGGCGTCATCCTTGGCCTCCAGCAGCTTCACCTTGATCCCGGTGCGGGCGGTGAACTGGCGGTAGAGCTCTTTGTCGGTGTTGTAGTGACGCCCGGAGTACACACCGATCTCCTGGCTCTGGGCCTGGGCTGTCTCCACGCCGATCGCCGCAATGGCTGCACCGGTGGCACTCACCGCCAACAGAGCAAGGGCACCAAGCGATTCGGGCTGGCGCAGGGATCGCAACACGGGGAACTTCAAGGGGGGCAAATCGTGCATGTGGGCACTATGGCCAGCAGAAAGTGCCCTCCAGAGGGGCAGCGATCATTGCCCACCCGCGGGTGTGACTTTTGTCACACCAAAAGGTGCAAAGCCCAAGCCCCGTAGGCTTTTTGCCCATGGTTCCCCTTCCCGCACAGGCCCCATCCCGCAGTCCTCAGCGCAGCCTGCTGGCGGTGGGCGTGCTGTTGCTGTGCGCCCTGGCCCTGGCGCCGGTGTTGAGCCTGGGCTGGTTTGCCTTCGATGCCGGTGAGGGCTCCCGCTTCGACCTGGGCTACGGCGGCGCCGAGCAGATGCTCAACACCCTTGCCCTGGTGGCCCTGGTGGGTCTACTCACCGCCCTGCTCGGCACCGCCACCGGCTGGCTGACGGCGCGATGCGCCTTTCCAGGCCGGCGCTGGCTGCGCATCGCCCAGCTCTTGCCTCTCGCCACCCCCAGTTATCTGCTGGCCGCCACCTGGATTGATCTCGGCAGCCGGTTCGGTGTGCGGGTGCATGGCTTCACCCCCACCTTGATCGTGATGGTGCTGAGCACCTACAGCTACGTGTTTCTGCTCTCCACCGAGAGCTTCTCGGTGAGCGGGCGCCGCCAGCTGGAGGCCTGCCGCAGCCTTGGGGTTGGCCCCTGGGGGAGCTTCTGGCGAGTGGCTCTGCCCATGGCCCTGCCGGCCATCGGCGCTGGCGTGGCTCTGGGAGGCATGGAGGTGGTGAACGAGCTCGGTGCTGTGCAGCTGCTCGGTGTACCGACGCTCTCCACCGGCATCCTCAACCGCTGGCAGCAAGATGGCGATCCCCAGGGTGCCGTGGCCCTGGCCCTGATGGCGCTGGTGATCGTGGCGCTGCTGGTGGGCGCGGAGCGCAACCTGCGCCAGCGCAGCCGCTGCTGGAATCTCGGAAACGATGGCGATGCCGACCCCCAATGGCGCCTCGTGGGGCAACGGCGCTGGCTGAGCCAGGGCCTCTGCCTGCTTCCGCCCTTGATCACCTTGGGGCTTCCGGTGATCTGGGCTGGGTTCAGCTGGGATCAGATCCGTACAGAAGACACCACAGAGCTGCTGGCTCTCGGGAGCCGCAGCTTCGGTTTAGCCCTACTGGCTGCAGCCCTCACCGTGGGCTGCGGCCTGCTGCTGGCCATCGCCAAGCGCTGGATTCCCAATGCCGTCTTGCAGCGGCTCACCTTCATCGCTGGCCTCGGCTACGCCATCCCCGGCACGGTGCTGGCCCTGGCCCTGATGCTGATCGGCGGCCCCCTGGCGCTCGCGCCCCTGCTGCTGCTGGTGTGGGGTTACAGCGATCGGTTCCTGGCTGTGTCGAAGGGCGGACTCGACGCCGCCTTGGAGCGGATTCCCCCCAGCGTGGATGAAGCGGCCACCTCCCTGGGCAATAGCTGGCTGGGGGTGTTGCAACGGGTGCACCTGCCCCTGCTGCGCGGCCCCCTGCTGGTCGGGGGCCTGCTGGTGTTCGTGGACACGGTGAAGGAACTGCCGCTCACCTTTGCCCTACGCCCCTTTGATTTCGACACCCTGGCCGTGCGCGTGTACCAATACGCCAGCGATGAACGGGTGGGTGCAGCCCTGGTGCCGGCCCTGTTGATCCTGGCCCTGGGCATCCTGGCCGCCATGGCCCTGATCCCCAACCTGGAGCGCTTGGAGCGCAGCTGAGCAAGGGTTCTCCCTCAGCCCCGCCACCACTGCTGCACCACCTCAGGCGTGCCATACCAACGGGTGCCAAAGGCACCCCCGTGGGCCACGCCCGGCAGGGTGATCAGCTCCGAACCGCGCAACAGGGCTGACTGCACCGGCACCAGGCCATCCCCCTCCAGATCACGGCGGCCGGCAATGGCCTGATAGGAGCCCGGAGCCATGCGCTGACTGAGGGCAGAGCCATCCGTCTCAGCCAGCGCTCCAGCCACCGAGATGTAGTGCACCTGATCGGCGAAGCAGGCGCCGGGGTAGCGGCGATCCACCATCTGCCGCAGCGGTGTGGCCCGCACCGCCGTGTGGGGACTCCCCAGGGTGTACAGCCGATCGGTCCAGCGCTTGCCGTTGTAGGTGCGGCCGGCGAAGGCTTCATCCGCCAAGAACAGGCGGAGCATCACGCCTCCGGAACTGTGGCCGATCAGCGTGACCTTGCCGGTGGCTGAACGGGCCGCCAGAGCTTCTGCCTGTGCCGCCGCCCGATCCAAGAGGCGCCGCCAACCCCAGGCCCACGAGGTGAGCAGCCAATCGAAACGGTTGGCCGGCACCAGCTCAACTGGCTGCTGCGTCTGCTGCCTCAGCCAGCTGCACATCGGCTGATAGGCCTCTTCGGTGATCAGAAATCCCCCCAGGATCAGCACGGGTTGAGCAGGCACGTGTGGCGCTGGCAGTTGACAGGGTCTATGGTGATGGAGTGAACCGATCGGCGAGCACCAACGCGCCGCATCCCTTCACGCCTGATCCGCTCTCCCTTGAGAGGGAGTTTGAACGGCATCCGTTCTCAAGACAACCGTCATCTCGGTTGTGATCGAGGCAAAGCGACAGATAACTCAACGCGCAACAGAACCATGACGATTCACATCCCCACGCACAAACCTCAGACCACCTCTCATCGCCCCAAACCCCAGCATCAGCACCCATCGCCCCACCAACCCACCACCTGGGAGGAGCTGCTTGGTCGGCGCTGAATCCGCGCACCTGCAGCCCACTGACCCAGTCGCTTGAATGGCGGCTGGTTGATCAGTCTCATGGATCCTCACTGGTTGAAACTGCGTTGGCCCATCACCGTGTTGGCGCTTGGCGCCATGCTGATGGGCCTTCTATCGCGCAGCAGCCAGCACCCGATCCAGTTGCGTCTGGTGCTCAGCTTTGCCGAACCGCTCACGCTGTCCGGACAGGTGAAAGGCCTACTGGACATGCCTGACCCGGTGGACATGCGCCATGCCGGTGGCGTGAAGGTTCAGGTCACCGAGCAGTCGCCGGTGAAGCTGAGCGTGAACAACCCCAAACCCATTCAGGTGGAGGTCAGTAATCCCAATCCAATTCAGATCGACATGAGTGAACAGCAACCCATGGAAGTGGATGTGCAGCCCAAAGCACCGGTGAAGGTGAAGATCGGCCTGTGAACCGGGCCAACTCTCGTTAGCGTGCGACCAGCGCTATACGCACTGATGGCTCCGGAGCGGTTCTTCCTCGAACTCACACCACCCACCGAACTGCTCAGAAACGCAGCCCATGTGGTGATCGTGGGAGGCGGCTTCGCTGGCCTTAAAGCAGCCCACGCCCTCGCGGGCAAAACCGTGCGGGTCACCCTGATCGACAAACGCAACTTCAACCTCTTCCAGCCACTGCTCTATCAGGTGGCCTCAGGTCTGGTGTCGCAAACGGATGTGGCCTCTCCGCTGCGCATCATGTTGGGGCAGGCTCCCAATGTGCAGATCTTGATGGGAGAGGTGGAAGACATCGACACCTCGGCCCAAGAGGTGATCTTCAACGATCGTCGACTGCACTACGACCACCTGATCGTGGCGGCCGGTGCCACCAGCAGCTTCTTCGGGCACGACGAATGGGGGCAGTTCGCCACGCCGATGAAATCGCTCGAAGATGCCTATGGCATCCGCAAGCGAGTGCTGAGCGCCCTCGAGGAGGCTGAGCAAACCCCGGATCCCACCAGGCGACGCCTGCTGCAGTCGGTGGTGGTGGTGGGAGGCGGCCCCACCGGCTGCGAGTTGGCGGCCTCCCTCAACGACCTGATGCGCCACACCCTGGAGCGGGATTTCAAACAGATTGATCCCAACCTCTGCAAGGTGACGCTGGTGGATCCCGGCGATCGCGTCCTGCGGGCCATGGATCCCCAGCTCTCCAAGGCCGCCGGCGAGCACCTCAAGCGCTCCGGGGTGGAGATGCTGCTGGGTGGGCGCGTCAAAACGATTGAAGAGAACAAGCTGGTGGTCACCACCAGCGATGGTGAAGTGACCCTGGAGGCCGGCACGATCTGTTGGACCGCTGGTGTGGCGGCCTCACCCCTGGGCAAGCTGTTGGCCGAGCGCACCGGCTGCAGCGTGGATCGCGGTGGGCGCCTCCCGGTGGAACCGGATTTCTCGATCCCCGGGCATCCCGAGATCCGTGTTGTCGGCGATCTCTGCAGCTACAGCCACACCAAAAACGGCAAACCACTGCCCGGCATGGCCGGCCCGGCCGTGCAGATGGGGGGCTGGGTGGCCAAAGACATCCTCGCCAAGTTGCAGAACCAGAGCCATGCGCCTTTCGTCTTCACCGATTTCGGCACCATGGCGGTGGTGGGACCGCTGTTCGCGGTTGCCGATCTACGGGGCTTGAAGTTGAGCGGCCCCCTGGGCTGGCTCCTCTGGGGATTGGCTCACCTGGCCTTCATCCCCGACAACGAAAACCGGATCACCCTGCTCACCAAATGGCTGTGGCTGATCGTCACCCGCGAGCGCTCGGCCCTGGTGATCACCGAAGCGCCTTCATGAGGCAGGCGCCATCGGTTCGTCGGCGATGTCCTTGAGGGCGTGATACACGGGCTTGTCCACCAGCAAACGACTGACAGAGGCCGCCAAGACAGATGCCAGGAGCAGTCCTGGCAAGAGTTGCTGATCGCCGGCCAGGCGTACAGCGAAGAGCACCGCCATCACCGGCAACTGCGTCGCACCGGCCAAGCCCGCCACCATGCCCAGAGCCAACCCCATCTGGGGCACCATGCCGGCATCACCGAGGCTTCGGCCGAGCACAGCTCCGAAGGCAAAGGACGGATCAATCAGACCGCCGGGAATACCAGAACCCAGTGCGAGCACAGGACCAATCACGCGCAGCACCAGGGTGAACAGATCCCCGAGCAGTCCGGGCAGCAGGGCATTGGTTGGTGATCCTCCTTCGATCATCTGCCGCATCAGCAATTCGCCATCGCACCCGGAGGCACCGCCGCTGAGAAGCAGAAACACGCTGAGGCAGACCCCCAACAGAAGGCCCAGACGCAGCGGTTGACGCTGCAACAGCGAGCGGAAGCGACGTGTGACTTGCAACAGGGTGCGTGCGAACACGGCCCCAAGGGCTCCCGCCACCAAACCGATGGGCAGAGCCCAGCCGAGCTGGATCAACTCGGCTGGAGCCACACCCACCATGCCAAGCGCAAATTCCGGCTGACCTACCGCACTGCTCACCGCCGCGGCCAG
Organism: Vulcanococcus sp. Clear-D1; assembly: GCF_014654725.1. Lineage (GTDB taxonomy): Bacteria > Cyanobacteriota > Cyanobacteriia > PCC-6307 > Cyanobiaceae > Vulcanococcus. The sequence goes on from NZ_JACVZV010000002.1 coordinate 65,731, forward strand.
AGCACTGATCACCAGCGCCGGCCAGATCAGCCGCATCGAAAACGTTCCCAGAAACTCCTCAGCCACAAACACCACACCCATCAATGGGGTGTTGAAGCCACCAGCCAGACCCGCGCCACCAGCCACCGCCATCAGATCAGCCTGACTCAGATCCGCCAGCCAACGGGGGAAGCGACGTCGGAGCCAGTAGGCCGCCGAGGCACCGATCTGGACCACGGGGCCCTCGCGGCCCAGAGGCATCAAGCTCAGGCTGGCAAGGGTCCAGAGGAGCAGACGCTGCAGGCTCGGAATGAGGCCGAGCAGCTCACCCGCTTGCTCCGGGTGCTCCAGGCTGGTCATGGTTTGAGGGATGCCTGACCCCTTGCCGCGGCTCAAGATGCCGTGCTGCAGAAGCATCAAGAGCGGAAAGACCACCACTGGCGAACAGGCCAACAGCACCGTGAGGGGCCGCCAGCCTGAGCCACTGAAGGCAGGCAACAGGCCCAGCAACTGATCACCCCAACGATCCACCAGGTTGAACGGCCAGCACAGCAAGCCCACAAACAATCCGAGCAACCCGAGCTGGACCAGCCGCCGGATCAGCGCGTTCAAGCCTTTCATCGTTGCTGCCGTCAAGAGCTTGCTGCCGTCAGGAGAGCCGTTTCTGAACGCGCCCAAGGATCAGCGCAATCAAGATGGCTACGTATAGCTGACCAGCAATGGTGATCACATTGGCGATCACCTGAACGGTGACGTTGCTGGGCGTGAGCACGGATGTTCCCACCGTGGTGAGCAACCCGAACGATGCCGCCATCAGCGCCGGAGCCACAGCCACGCTGGCCACCGCACCGGCGGACATCGCGGGCAGAGCCGAAGCAACGAACGCCGAGGGCTGCAACACCCACATGGCCGTGAGCAGCACACCACCGGCGATCCCCACAGTGAGATATCCCGAAGCTGCGCCGAGCACCACCGATGTGGTCACGAAGGGTTCACGGATCAGCGACTTCACCTTTCGCACCACCGCCACCAGCAGGAACAGCACCCACACCACGACGTGCGGCGTGGTGAGAGCCCGGCCCAGGGACGGACTCCAGAACAAGGCTGCATGCCAGATCACCTCCATGGCGATGGCCGTGCAGCCAAGGCCATACATCAAAGGCCTGGTGCGGCGGAGCGCTGAATAGCGGCTCACAAACACCATGAACACAGTGGCCTGACCGATCAGCAGGAGTGACAACAGCAAGGTGATCTGCTGGGCCACCGGCAGCAAGAGCAGCAGGAGCAACTCGTAGACGAGCGTGATCCGATACCCGAGATGACGGAGCCTGATCCGCTGCAGTTGTTCGCGACTGATCCTCAACGCCGCCTCACAGACCGGGGCTGCTCTGCATGATGCCGCCGTCGGCAAAGATGCTGGTGGCGGTGATGTAGCTGGCAGCGTCGCTGGCGAGGAAGGCCACCACCTTGGCGATCTCCTCAGGCTGGGCCATGCGCCCCATCGGGATGGCGGCGTTGAGCTTGGCCAGCAGCTCCGGGTTGTTCATCGTGGAGTCGTTGATCGGCGTAGCGACTGCACCGGGGCCCACGTTCACGATCGACACACCCTTGGAGGCCAGCTCCACACCGGCGGTGCGGGTGAGCATGCGCACACCGCCTTTGGCCACACAGTATGGGGTGTTGTTGGGCATCGGCCAGTCCTCGTGCACCGAGGAGATGTTGATGATGCGGCCGCCGCTGCCCTGGGCGATCATCTGCTTGGCGGCGTACTGCGTGGCGAAGAACACACCGCGCAGATTCACGTTCAGAACTTTGTCGAAATCCTCGGGGGTGGTGTCGAGGATGGAGGTGCGGGTTTCGATGCCGGCGTTGTTCACCATCACGTCGAGGCGGCCGTAGCGATTCACCGCTTCCTGCACCAGCCGCTGCAGGTCGTCGAGGTTCGCCACATCGGCTTGCACGCCAAAGCAGCTGCCGCCCAGCTCACCGATCTCCTCTTCGATCGCCTCGGTGGCCTCGGGGTGGGAGCGGTAGTCGATCACAACCTTGGCGCCCAGGCGCGCCACCACTTCCACAATCGATTTACCGATGCCGCTATTGCCTCCAGTCACGATGATCACCTTGCCCTGGAGCAGGTTGGAGAGGGTCTCAAGGGCGTAGGGATTGATTGAGGTCATGGCGATGGCAGCCGCCTGCAGCGGAGTACTGGGTGGACGCTAGGAGGGATGCGTCATCCTGCCTGCGATCTGCAACACCCAATGTGTGCTCAGGCGCTCACATGACAGAGCAGTGACATTCCCGGCAGGTTCCCTACGGTGAAGTCACCGTTTCGAGCCGCTTGTCGATGTCCACCGGTGTGATCCGCAGAGCTATTCACAGCGACCGTTTTCCCAAGCCTGTGGCGTCGTACAGCCAAGGCTTCCAAATGGGCAACATGCTGTTCATCACCGGACAGCTGCCGGTGGATCCCACCACCAATCTCAAGGTGGGCGACGGCGACATCACCCTGGAATCAAGGCAGGTGATGCGGAATATGCAAGCGGTGCTGGAGGAAGCGGGTTTCGGCTTCGAGCACCTGGTGAGCGCCACTGTTTATCTCACCGACATCAACAAGCTCGACACCTTTGATGCGGTGTGGCAGGAGTATTTCCCCGACCCCACGGCTTATCCCTCCCGTGCCGTGGTGGAGGTAGCGGCCCTGGTGCTGGGTATCCAGCTGGAGATCTCTGCCATCGCCATCAAAGACTGAGGGCATCAGCCATGAGCGATCCATTCAGTCTGGCTCCTCAACCGGAGACCTATTGGCATCTCTGGACCGGTGACGACGGCATCAGCCGCCAACAGCAGTGCACCATCGGCGATTTCCAACTCGGGCAGCTGGGCCCTGGCGATTCCCCCCAGTTCTCACGGCCCCTGTTCGATCAGGGCAATGCCTTCGTCACCTACCTGCCGGTGGGATGGACAGCCGACTGGCACGAAAACCACGTGCCCAAATGGATCTATGTCTTGCGGGGTGCCTGGTCGGTGCAGAGCATGGACGGGCAGATCGCGATTATGCGCGCCGGCGAATACTCCTTCGGTGGTGATCAGGGCTGCATCGCGACATCGGAAGGCCATCAGGGGCATCTCTCTGCCCAGGTGGGTGATGAGCCCTGCGTTCAGCTGATCATCCAGCGCAATGACGACGCCTGGCGGCAGGCCCCGCCGGGCTTCTTCCAATGAACCAACCCTCCAGCTGCACCGAGAGCTACGACCCGCGCTTCGAGCCCCTGGTGCTGTTCAATGCCGAGCTCGAACTGCTGGCGGAGGGCTTCCGCTGGCTGGAAGGCCCTGTGTGGTTCGGCGACCAGCGCTGCCTGCTGTTCAGCGACATCCCGGGCAACCGCACCCTGCGCTGGAGCGAACAGCATGGCGTCAGCACCTTTCTAGAGCCGTCGGAGTTTGCCAACGGCCAGACGCGCGATCGCGAAGGCCGGCTGATCCAGTGCCATCACCGCAGCCGTTGTCTCACGCGCCTGGAGCACAACGGCAGCATCGCCACGCTGGTGTCGCAGGCCAATGGCCGTCGCCTCAACGCCCCCAACGATGTGGTGGTGAAGAGCGACGGCTCGATCTGGTTCAGCGATCCGCTCTACGGCCTGATGAACGACTACGAGGGCGGCCGCCAGTGCTCCGAACAACCGCCAGCCCTCTACCGACTCGACCCCAACAGCGGCCAGATCGATGCTGTCGCCACGGATTTCGACGGCCCCAATGGCCTGGCCTTCTCCCCTGATGAACAGCTGTTGTATGTGGCCGAATCCGGCGCCCCAGGTGCCCCTGAGCCCCGCCAGTACATCCGCCGCTTCCAGGTGAATGGCGATGGTCGCAGCCTCAGCGGCGGTGAGATCTTCCACAGAATCAGCCCGGGCTGGGCTGATGGCTTCCGTGTGGATGAGCACGGCAACCTCTGGTGTGGCGCCGCCGATGGCGTGCATGTGATCGCACCCGATGGCGTCCTGATCGGCAAGGTGCTCGTGCCCAAGCGCGTGTCGAACCTTTGCTTCGGCGACCGCTACGGCAGCCGTCTCTTCCTGTGTGCCTCCACCGCGATCTACAGCCTGTTCACCGCCACCCGCGGCGCCACCTGGCCGCACTGAATCACAAACACTTCATCCCGACCAGCTCATCTCATTCCCCTCCTGCTCGCAACCACCATGGCCAACCCGCAGCTCGAAACCTTCCTCAAGCAAGTGAAAGGCGATCCAGCGCTGCTGCAGCGTTTCAGCGCCTGCCCCAACCTCAACGCCATTGCCGCCCTGGGTGCTGAGCATGGCTTCAGCTTCAGCGGTGTGGATCTGGTGAAGCACCAGGCCGAAGCCACGCTGCGGCTCAGCGAGAGCGATCTAGAAGCGGCCGCCGCCGGAGTGGAGCTGGAGGGGCACCTCTGGCTCATGAAGATTGTGTGGGGCTGATCCAACGATGCGCAACATTGCCGCCCTTGAACTCGCCGACTGCCGCCGCATCGCCGCTGCTGCAGAGGCGATCGCCGCTCAACACCAGGCCACGGTGAGCCTGGCCATCTGTGATGCCGGGGGCCATCCACTCCTGGTGGTGCGGCTTGATGGTGCTAGCCCCTCCAGCACGGCTGTGGCCATGGCCAAAGCGCGGATGGCTGCGCTGAATGGCAAAGCCACGGCCGATCAGGAGGCCGCCATCAATGGCGAGCGTCCGGCCCTGCTGCAACTGGCCGGTGTGTTCAAAGAATCGGCGGTGGCCATGGGCGGCGGCCTGCCGCTTCTGCAGAACGGCACCTGCATCGGAGCCGTGGGCGTGTCAGGAATGACACCCGATCTCGATGGCGCCATCGCCGCCGCTGCCGCGGCGGCTCTCCAGAGCAATCCCGGCTGAGATCCACCGATGACCACGCCTCACATCCGCAGCCTCGGCTTTACCTCCGGCGATGCCGAGGCCCTGGCCAGCTTCTACACAAGCTATCTGGGCTGCCGCCGCCAGGAGTGCTTAGAGCTCGAGGCCGGCTCCTACGCCGAACTGATCGGTCTCGCCGGCAGCCGGCTCAAAGTGCTGCGGCTGCAGCTGGGCACCGAACAGCTTGAACTGCTTGAGGTGCTGGAACTGGGCCCGGACCTGCGCCCCGGCCGCGCCATCCCGACCGATTCCCGCAGCAACGACCTCTGGTTCCAGCACATCTGCATCGTCGTGGACGACCTGGCCGCCGCTGCAACGCCAGTGCAGACCTTGATCCAACAGGGGCGGTTGCAAAGCATCTCCAGCTCCCCGCAGACCCTGCCGAGCTGGAACGAGGCGGCCGCAGGGATCCAGGCGTTCAAGTTCCACGACCCCGAAGGACATTGCCTTGAGCTGCTGCAGTTTCCAGGCGACAAGGGCGAACCGCGCTGGCATGAGCCCACGGCGGAATCACCGTTTCTCGGCATCGACCACAGCGCTATTGCCAATGCCGACACGCCACGCAGTTGCCGTTTCTACGAAGAACTCCTGGGACTGCGCCTCGGTGGCGATGGGGTGAACAGCGGCATCGAACAGGACCATCTCGATGGCCTGACGGACACAAGGGTGCGGATTACGGGCCACCGCTGCCCCGAAGGTGCTGGCATCGAATGCCTCAACTACCTGCAACCCGGGGACGGTCGGCCCCTACCGGCCGACCAGAACAGCGCAGACATCGCCCATTGGCAGATCCGCCTTGAGGTGAGCGATCTGGAAGCCATTGCCTCCCAACTGGAGAGTTATGGCGGCAGCTGGGTGAGCCCTGGCATCGTGGATCTCTCCGGCGAGCAGGCCACTGCCCTCGGCTTCAGCCAAGCCCTGCAGATCCGCGATCCCGACGGTCATCAACTGCAGGTCGTGTGCAGCTGATCACAGCTCTGCTGCGCTTCTGCACCACCCCTCTACCTTTCAGCCAACCCTGTGACCCCCATGAACATCACCGTTGTGGAGCTGCTGGTGCCGGCGGCGCCATCCCCCTTCGCCCAGGCGGCGTTATTGCTGCTGCGGGTGTTCATGGGCATCTGCTTCATCCGCCACGGTTGGCCGAAGCTGCGCAACCTGCAGACCTGGGCTCAGATGCTGAAAACGCCAGCCTGGCTGTGCTTCCTCTCGGCCGGCTCGATGTGGGCAGGTGGCATTGCTCTGCTCGTGGGCTTTCTCACCCCACTGGCCTCGTTCGCGATTCTGGTGTCGATGGCCTACGCCATGGTGCTGGAAATCAAGAGTGGTTTCCCCTTCATCGCCGCTGACCCCTATCTGATCCCCGAGGGTGACTACGCCGGCCCGATGGGCGTGGGTGAGCCACCCAGCTGGGAGAAGGCCGCGATGTATGTGGTGATGTGCCTGGTGCTGATCTGCTGCGGCGGCGGGATGCTGTCACTCGACACCCTGCTGCTCGAAGACCTGCTGCGGATTTGGCTGGGGGTTTGAATCCGTAGTCCCTAACCGCACCAACCGCCAGCGGTTCTTACCTGAACGCTTGGCGGCATACATGGCCTGATCAGCGCAGCGCAGCAACTCTGCTTCGCTGCAGCTGAAGCCTTCGCCCTGGGCATCACTGCGCAGCACGACACAGCCGATGCTGGCCGTCACCCGCATCTGCGTGTCGTCGTAGACAACAGGCTCGGCAATCACGGTCACGAAGCGCTCAAGCGCCGTCTCCACCAAGCCACGCACGGAGCCCTGGCTGAGCAGTAGCACGAACTCATCGCCCCCGAGTCGTGCCACAAAGTCACGATCTCGCAAGCTGGCCTGCAACCGCCGCGCCACCGCCACCAGCAGCTGATCGCCGGCATCATGCCCAAGGCCGTCGTTGATCTCCTTGAACCCATCGAGATCCAGCAGACAGAGGGCCAATTCAGACGACTCCTTGCGCTGCAGGAGGCTCCAGCGATGCTCCAGCTCCCGCTCGAAGCCGCGGCGGTTAGCAATCCCCGTGAGCGCGTCCACCGATGCGGCCGTGGCCAGCACCCGGTTCTGACTCTGCAGCAGTGCGCGCTCACGCTGATGTTGCCACCGCAGCCACAGCGCCACCGCCGCCAGCAGCGCCATCACCAGCAACACGGCCATCACGGTGAGTAGAGCAATCTGCTGGCCGAGTTGACGCAACAGTTGCTGAGTGGGTGTCGACCAGCTGCGGATCTCGAGGCTGCCGATCACCCCACCGGCCTCCAGGGGGGTGCGATGCCGCTGCTGATCTGAAGCAACAGGAAGTTCGGCCGCGAAGCTCAGCCTTGGCTCCTGATCGGGAGCCTGGCGCTCCAGTTGCACAAGCAGGCGTCCGCCAGAATCTCGCACCGCCAGCAGCGCCAGGCTGGAATCAGCCATGGCCTGGCGCAGGTGCGACTCGAGCGACGCGAAATCTCGGCTCACCAGATGATCCACCACCGCGATCGCAAGACCACGCGAGAGCGCCTGAGTGGTGCGCCTCTGGCTGAGGTCCACCATCGAGCGCGAGCGCTCATAGCCGATCAGCCCCAAGCCTCCCGCCACAACAGAAACCAGCACCAGAGCGCTGAGCCAGCCCCGCTGGGGAAGGTGCTTCCATCGCTGCTGCAGCGTTTGCATCGGCAATCAGCCGGAGGGATCAGCGGGGTCAACCAACTGCTGGAGCTGCAATTGCTGTAGGGGCTGGTAATCGCGCTGGTGATCACTGGCCACCGGCTGGGGCAACTGAACGGCGTTCAGCAGGGGGGCTGCCTTGGGGTCAGCCGCCAGAGACAGCCAAGCCTTCACCAGCCGGTCGGTTTCTGCCGCCGGCAGATCACGGCGGGCTGAGAAGGGGTGAGCCGGATACCCCGGTGTGGTGTAGAGAACGCGGAGCATGTCGCGCAGCTCCTGCGGTTCGCGCCTGAGGGTGTTGTTCACGCCGCCGCCGGCGGCCACCTGCTGGATCGCAACGGCCCGGTAGACGTTGGAGTGAGTCTTGAGATAGTCGGGCTTGAAGGGAATCCCGAGGGCATGCAGATGAGCCCGGATCAGCAGTGAGGCGGCAAAGGCGTTGGGTGAAGGAAAGGCGATCGTGGCACCGGCCAGCTGAGGCAGGGCCTTGATAGGGCTGTCGTTGCGCACCAGCAGAATCCCCTTGAGCAGGGTTTTGCCGTCCCTGACCAAGGGCTGATAGCGCTGCTGCACCATCCATTGGTGGTAGGGATTCATGAAGGCATAGGCATAGCTGCCCTGCTGCAGTCCTTGCTCAAATGTGGGAATCGAGGCAGGCACCACCAGGTCGAAGCAGATGCCGGCCCTTTGGCCGAGCTGTTGGAGCAGGGGCCTCCAGCGGCTGTACAACTCCGCCGGGGGCAGCTGGGGCACGATGGCCACGCTGCGGGGTTGGCGGGCCTGGGCCTGATCACCAACACAAACCGAGGGCTGAGCGGCCTGCTGCGAGCCATCTGCAGATTGGGAACGCTGCTGCAGAGGGGCTGGCATGCGACATCCCCACAGCAGCAGCAGGGACGCCAGAGCGAGCAGCGGCGTACCACGCATCACATCACTCCCAGCCGTTCCTTGAGGTGATGGCCGACGCGAATCGCGTTGGCGATGGCGGTGAGCGAGGGATTCACAGCACCGATGCTGGGGAAAAAGCTCGTATCCACCACGTAGAGGTTATCCAGCTCATGGGCCTTGCAGTTCACATCGAGCACGGAAGTGGAGGGATCGGTGCCGAAACGGCAGGTGCCAGCCTGGTGTCCAACAGCAGCGATGCCCATCGGGTTCTTGATATAGATCTGGCGCTCAATCAGATGGTTCTTCAGGTAAAGCTTGTCGAGCATTCCCTGCAAGCGCCCCCAGAGCCGGTTGGCAGAGGTTTGATTGTTCACCGTGTAGTTGAGATGAATGTGACCTGCCGAATCAATCGTGACGCGATTATTCGGATCGGGGAGATCTTCGGTGGTCAGCCAGAAATCAAGGGCATGCTCAGCAATCTGATCCATCGACCAGTTGGGCATCAGGAAGGTTTCCAGCGGCGCATAGCCCTTCATAATCGCCCCACGGGTCTTACCAGTCATCTGGATATTGCCCATGGGGTAGTCGTAATCGGCATCGCCGAAATACCAATCATTGATCGAGATCGTTTTCTGGAAGATGGTGGGGTTAGGCTCATGGGAAAGAGCCACCGCGGCCTTGCTGTTGTGGAACATGTAGTTGCGGCCCACCTGGTCGGAACCATTGGCGAGACCGCGCGGATGCCGATCGTTCGCCGACATCAACAGCAGGCGGGCCGTGTTGGCCGCGCCACAGCTCACCACCACGAGATCAGCCGAGTAGCGCAGCTCCTCGCCATCGCGCACCAGTTCAACCCCCGTCACCGTGGTACCGGCTGCATCCGTCACCAATCGCTTCACTTCCGCGCGGGTGAGTAGCGACACATTGGCGCTGGCGGCCAGAGCAGGGCGCACACCGCACACTTCGGCATCCCCTTTGGCATGCACCAGACAGGGGAAGCCATCACAGTTGTTGCAACGCCGGCAACGGCTATAGGGCATGTTGCTCTCATCGAGCATCACCCCGCTAGGTGCGTGGAACGGATGCAGACCGGCACTGCGCAGATCCTCCGCGAGCTTCTGAATCCGCGGCTCGTGGGAGATGGGCGGATGGGGATACGGCGACGAACTGGGGGGATCGGTGGGATCTTCACCGCGGAGGCCATGCACGTGGTACATCGCCTCAGCCTGCTGATACCAGGGCTCGAAATCGCTGTAGCGCAGAGGCCAGGCCGGCGAGATGCCGTCGTGATGCTCCAGCGCCTCAAAATCGCGCTGACGCAACCGGAAGTGATGGGCGCCATACATCTTGGTGGCACCGCCCACGAAGTAGTGGGTCCCTGGCTGGAAGGGATTGCCCTTGCTGTCGTACCAGATGTCCTTACTGAGATAACGCCCCTTCTGGAACACCTCCTCGGCGTCCCAGTTCTGCGCTTCCTGCGGTAACCAGTCGCCGCGCTCGAGGATCAGGATGCGAAGCCCCGTGGGAGCCAACACTCGGGCCAGGGTGCCGCCGCCAGCACCGCTGCCGATGATGATCAGATCGAAGTGGCTGGCCTGAGGCTTCTGCAGCTGACCGAGCGACTGGAGTAGATCCACAGAACAATGATCACTGCCTGCAAGTTAGAAGCAGGCCGCGACTCTGTCTCCGCATTGTCACGAGCCTGTGGCGGAGCTGGGGTAGCGGTTGAGCTGGTTGATCATTTTGCAAACCATGGCCGTCCAGCCCGTTTGATGGCTGGCACCAACACCGCTGCCGTGATCACCGTTGAAATACTCGTTAAATAGGATCAGATCGCGCCAGTGGGGATCGTTCTGGAAGAGCTCAACATCTCCATTGAACGGCCGGCGGCCATCAGCGCCACGGCGGAACAGATTCACCAGTCGATGCTCTAGGAGAAGTGAGGCATCCCAGAGGCTGATCCAGTTGCCTGAACGGGTGGGAAACTCAACCTTGAAGGAGTCACCGTAGTAATGGCCAAACTTCTGCAAGGCCTCGATCAGCAGGAAGTTGATCGGCATCCAGACAGGACCACGCCAGTTTGAATTGCCGCCGAACATGGCCACGGGACTGTCTGCCGGGCTGTAGGCGAGGGTCTGGGAGTCGCTGCCTTCGGTGAAGGTGTAGGGGTGGTCCTCATACACCTTGGAGAGGGCTCGGATGCCATAGGGAGAGAGAAACTCATCCTCATCGAACAGCCGCTCACAGATCCGGCGAAGACGCTGTTCCGGGACAAGGGCAAACAGCAACCGGTCGTTACGCCACTGGGTGAAGTTGTCGACCAACCACTGGGGCCGAGCACGCTCGTGCAACAACCACTTCATGCTGCTGGCCACATCCAACACCGGCAGTCGTTTCACCGTATCCACGTCGAAACTGGCCACCGCCAACAGGGGAATGAGCCCTGAAACCGAACGGGTGCGCAAGAAGGTGCTACTGCCATCCGGACGCTTGATCACGTCGTAGTAGAAGCCATCCTCCTCGTCCCAGTTCACATACCCCCGACTACCAGCTGTGTTGAGGGTGAGGGCTAGGGAGACGTAGTCGTAGACAAAGCGCTCACAGATATCAACATATTCAGGCTCCTCACGGCTGAGCTCAACACAGATGTTCAACAGATTGAGGCTGAGGGAGGCCATCCAGGCCGTGCCATCACACTGCTCGATGCGGCTGCCGTCGGCGAGGGGATAGCGGCGATCGAAGACAGCAATATTATCGAGGCCTAGAAAACCGCCCTCGAACACGTTGTCCCCGGAACGGTCGTTGCGGTTGGCCCACCAGCCGTACTCAAGAATCAACTTGCGTAAGGCAGCCCGAAGGAAGCCGAGATCAGGCTCCTCCGTGCTCTTGCGGTCGATCTGGAAGATGCGCATCGCCGCCCAGGCGCCAATCGGAGGGTTGGGATCGGAGAGGGCCCACTCGTAAGCCGGGGTCTGGGCGTTCGGGGCGGTGTAATGCGGCGAGCGCAGCAACATGCACTGCTGCTTAGCGGTGGCGGGATCGAACACGGTGAAGGCCACCGCATGAAACATCAGATCCCACTGGCAGAAATAGGGGTATTCCCATGCATCCGGCATGGAAATCACATCGTGGGCATGGAGCCGCTGCCAGGAAGCGTTTTGGGTGTGCCAGCGCTGAGACGGAGGCTGCGGTGAGGTGGGATCACCATCGAGCCAACGCTGGACACTCCAGCCGTAATACTTTTTGCACCACAACAGGCCAGCAGCAGCGCTGCTGTGGATCAGACGGTCCTCCTCGCTGAGGTGGGGCACACGACTCTCAAAAAACTCACGCCATTCCTGTTCGCGCGCCCGGAACAACAGATCAACCTCGTGGCTCGAAGCCAGAGCATCACGAGAACTGGCGGGGCCGCTGAGACGCAGATCCACCTGCCACTCCTCACCGGGTTGAAGCATGCGCTTCAAATGCCGGGCCACCTTGGTACCGCGCTGCGCCGGATTGATCGCCTCCTGCTCGGCGTCGATCACATAGCGGTGAAAACCATCTTTGTGGAACGGACGGGCATTGGCCGTCTGGAACAGCCGTTGCGTATTGGTCTCGTTGTCCGTGAAGAGCCAGGTGCCCTGTTCGTGGCAGATCAACCGGTAGGCACCAACCCCACCGCCAACGGTGGCCTGAACGGCATCACCATCGAGCTGCATCGGGTGCTCCTGCTCATCGGGATAACCCCAGCTCCAAGTGTTGCGTAACCAGAGGGTGGGCAACAGGGTGAGAGGAGCAGGATCAGGCCCGCGGTTGATGGCACGAATACGAATGGCGATGTCATCAGGCGCCGCTTTGGCGTATTCGATAAAGACATCGAAATACCGGCTCTGATCAAAGATACCGGTATCCACCAGCTCGTATTCGGGCTGATCCCGTCCCCGGCGGCGGTTCTCCTGCAGCAGCTGCTCATAGGGAAAGCGCTGTTGCGGATACTTGTACAACCCACGCATGAAGCTGTGGGTGGGGGTATTAGCGAGATGGAAGTAGTAGTCCTTGATGTCCTCGCCATGATTGCCTTCTTCGTTGGCGAGGCCGAAGGGGCGCTCCTTGAGAATCGGATCCACTCCGTTCCAGAGGGCCACAGAAAAACAAAGCCGGCACTGGTTATCACAGATGCCCAGTAGGCCGTCTTCGCCCCAGCGATACACCCGCGAGCGAGCGTGATCATGGGGAAACGAATTCCAGGCATTGCCATCTGCGGAGTAGTCCTCACGGACCGTTCCCCACTGACGCTCCGGCAGATAGCTGCCCCAAAGATCCCAGCGCTCACCCTCGCGATCGCGCTCGGCCATCCGCCTCAGTTCAGATCCTTGGGGCGATGCCCCGGCAGTAGAGGTCATAGGGCTTGGAGCACCTGATCGCCCACACGCAACGCGTTAGCAATCACCGTGAGGCCGATGCCAATGCCAGGGCAGCTGGGAAACACACTGGCATCAGCGATGTAGAGGTTCGTGAGCTCGTGCGCCCGTCCATTGAGATCCACCACAGACGTGGCTGGATTGGACCCCATGCGACAGGTGCCGCAAACGCTGCCCATCACCGTGAGCGGAGCCTCGCCGCGGGGATGGGTGGGCGCGGGCTTCACCACATGGCAATCGGGGTCGTTTTCAACGAGCTTGAGCGTGTCGATCCAGCGGTACACAAGGCGGTCATGGGCCTCGCGGTTGTTGGGGAGGTAATGAATCTGGATGTGATTACCCCGCAGCGTCAGCCGGTTATGGGGATCAGGCAGAACAGCACTCATCGCCCACCACACCACCGAGCGTGCCGCGAGTTGTTCAAGCCCGAAATTCGGCATCAGCTTGGTCACCAACGACAGCACCGGTGGAGATTCGGCAAACAACGCGTCCTGGAGCACACCGCCGCCAGTGGCGATGGAGCCAAGCGGAAAGCTCACGTTCTGATCGCCCCAGTAGTAGTCGTTGACGCCAAGACTGCGCCCGTAACGGCCGGAGTTCGGCTCGGCGGCCAGCTGGATGATCGACGTGAGCTGGGGCTTCATCAAATTGCGGCCCACCTGATCGGAGCCATTCGCCAGGCCACGGCTGTGATGCTCTGTAGCCGAGCGCAACAGGATCTCGGCGCTGTTGATGGCACCTGCCGCTAAAACCACCACATGGGCAGTGAACAACCAGGATTGGCCATCAATCTCAGCTTCCACCCCGCGCACCTCAGTGCCTGAGGGATTGACGTGCAGCCGGCGCACGCGAGCGCGTTCGCGAACGTGCACCGAAGCCTGGGCCCGGGCCAGATCAACACCAAACAGTTCGGCATCGCCGGTGGGATCCACGGCTGACTCCGACCAGCTCTGGGGGAGGTGATAAGGGTGAACGCCTTGCCGTTCAAGCGACAGGCGCAGTTCCTGCATGAACGGCTCGATCGGCTTCGGCTGAAAGGGGAAACCGGATTGACGTGGAGGCTCAGTCGGATCGACGCCTTGCTCGCCGTGGACGCGATAGAGCTGCTCAGCGCGGTCGTAGAAAGGAGCGAAATGGCTGTAGGTCAGCTCCCAGGAGGGGGCGACGCCCTCCTGCAACGGCACACCAGCGAACTCCTTCTCCCGCATCCGCTCGAGCAAACCGCCCCAGATCTTGGTGTTGCCACCAAAGGCGTAGATGGTTTGAGGAGAGAAAGGATCCCCATCAGTCCCGAACCACTGCTCACCCGGGTGGTAGCGATCCTTGCGGAACAGGTCGACATCAGCCACGTTCTGGTCGACAAGTGGCATGGAGCCACCGCGTTCCAGCACGAGGATGCGCTTGCCAGAACGCGAAAGTTGGCCGGCAAGGGTACCTCCAGCGGCACCACTACCGATCACAATCACATCGTAATGGGTGTCATCAATGATCATGGTGAAACTCCTATTGCCACACGTAGATCAGTAGGAAAAGGATGATCCAAATCACATCCACGAAATGCCAGAACAAGGAGGTGGCCTGCACACCCTGTTCGCCGCCTTGGTAATTGCCGGGGATGAAGGATTTGATCAGCATCAACCCCATCAACAGGATGCCCGTGGCCACGTGCAGGCCGTGGAAACCGGTCAGCAGATAGAAGGTGCCCCCGAACGTGCCCGATGTAAACCCGAACCTCAGCCCACTCCACTCAACTGCCTGTCCATAGAGGAAATAGGCCCCCATGGCCATGCTCATCAGCCAGAACCCACGGAACAGCAGCATTTTCTCGCGGTTCTTGAAATACTCTGCCAGCGCGATGGTGCCGGAACTGGAGACCAGCACGATGGTGTTGACGAGCGGCGTCTGCCATTCCAACCCCTCAACACCCTCAGGAAGCCAGTTGAGTGCTGATGTCTTCAGCAGGGCATAACCACTGAAGAAGGCCAGGAAAATCACACTTTCCGAGCAGAGAAAGATGATGAACCCAGTGAGGTTGTGCTTGGGATGCTCCTCGTGCTCAGCGGGAGCCCCAGGTTGTGGCAGTGTCGTCGTGGTCATGCGGATGCCTCCATCAGTTCGAGCCTGCGTTCAATCTCGTCCTGGTGCTCAACCAGCGGCTGGCCCGAGCCGTAGCCATAGGGGCGACTGATCACGGTGGGCACGTCCTCGCCAAAGTTGTCCTCCGGTGGCGGGGAAGGCAAGAGCCATTCCAGGCCAATCGCATTCCAAGGATTGTGGGTGGCCTTGGGTCCGCGAATCCAGGCACTCAGCATGTTGAGCAGAAAGGGAATGATCGACACGCCAAGCAAGAAGGCGCCAAGGCTCGCCACCACATTCCAAAAGGTGAATTCAGGGTCGTAACTGGACACACGCCTGGGCATCCCCATCAATCCCAGAGGATGCATCGGCAGGAAGTTGAGGTTCGCACCGATGAAGGTGAGCAGGAAGTGCAGCTTGCCTAGCCCTTCATAGGGCATACGGCCGATAAACTTCGGAAACCAGTGGTAGATAGCAGCAAAGATCCCCATCACCGCAGCGCCGTAGATCACATAGTGGAAGTGGCCCACCACGAAGTAGGTGTTGGAGACATGGATATCCACTGGAACAGTCGCCAGCATGATGCCAGTGATGCCGGCAAACACGAAGTTGAACAGGCCACCCAGGCAAAACAACATCGGAGTGGTGAGGCGCAACTTGCCGCCCCAAAGGGTTCCAAGCCAAGCGAACACCTTCACGCCGGTTGGCACAGCAATCAACATGGTGGTCACCATGAATAGATTGCGCATCCACTGCGCCACACCACTGGGGAACATGTGGTGCACCCACACGATCAAGCCGAGGCCAACAATGATGAATGAGGCGAGAGCAACATAGAGATACCCGAAAAGAGGTTTTCGGGAATACACCGGGAACAGCTCTGAAAACACCCCGAACACGGGAAGGATGATCACATACACCGCCGGATGTGAATAAAACCAGAAGAAGTGCTGGTAAAGAACAGGATCACCACCGCCTTCTGGTCGGTAGAAGCTGGTTCCAAAGGTGAGATCCATCAGCAGCATGATCGCCCCACCCGTGAGAGCAGGCAGGCCAATCAACTGAAGGCTCTGGGCAGCAAGCGCCGTCCAGCAAAACACCGGCATGCGAAAGAGCGTCATCCCGGGAGCGCGCATCCGGAGGATGGTGGTGACGAAATTGATCGCGCCCATAATCGATGAAACACCGGAGAGCGCTACTGCCGTGATCCACATGCCCTGGCCATTGATCAAATGGCCCAGCGGATTCTGAATACTGACCGGCGGGTAACTCCACCAACCTGAATAGGCAGGTCCACCTGGTACAAAGAAGCTGGCCATCAGCAGAAAGCCGAAGATGGGCACCAGCCAGAAGGCCACAGCATTCAACCGCGGGAACGCCATATCAGGCGCACCGATCATCGTGGGGATCAGCAGGTTGTTGAGGCCATTGAGCACCGGAAAGATGAACAGGAACAACATGATCGTTCCGTGCATCGTGTAGATGCCGTTGTAAACGGCCCGATCCACCAGATCGCTCTGCGGAGTGATCAGCTCACCGCGGATCACCATGGCCAGCAGACCACCGATCAGGAAAAAGAAAAACGCTGTAACGATGTACTGGATGCCAATCACCTTGGCATCGGTGCAGAAGCCGAAATAGCGGCTCCTGCCCTGATCAGGCTTGGGCTCTGGAGGGAACGTGGCGATGGTCATCAGGCTTGGTGGGGCTGAGCGGAAGAACCGGGAACATTCACCTGAGGTGGGGGTGCCGGGGGTACGGTCGCCCAACCGGGATTGGAGCGGGACTGGCGGGTGGCGTACTCGGAAACGGCTAAACTGAGGCCTGGCTGCAGGGGCAAGCGAGCAGCCTGCTCAAGCCAGGCCTCATGGTCCTGAGCGCTTTCCACCACCACGTCGGACTGATTCGCAGCAAACCAGGTGCCGCTGAATTGCGAGTCGCGCAGGCGGTAGACCCCCTCTCGGGTGGGGGTGACATTGAAATCAATAGCCCGCCCAGGAATCACATCCTGCTTCACGCGGAAAGCAGGGATATAGAAACCATGCAACACATCCTCAGATACCAACCGAAAGGTGACCGGTTGATCAACGGCCAGATGCAACTCCGTTGAGGAGACGTTCGAACCGGGGTAACGAAACTCCCACGACCACTGACGAGCAATCACTTCCACCTGCTCAGCCGGGAGGCGATCTCCGGGATAGCCGCCTGCGTCCTCAACGGGATTGCGCGGATGGATGTGCTCCATCGGACCAAGCGTGCCCAACTGATCGGAGGCGCGGATCGTCCAAAAGGCAATGCCCATAACCAAGACAAAGGGGATTGCCGTCCAGATCACCTCCAAAAGCGTGTTGCCTTCGATCGGCACCGCGTCGGTGTCGTCATATTTCTCGGCACGGTTGAACAACATCACCCACGCCATCACAGACACCACACCAAGAAACACAAAGGTTCCGATGGCTGTTTCAAAACTGAAGAGGTCGTCGACCAACGGCGCAGCCGTGGAGGCCTGAACCGGCAGCCAGCGATGGGCTTGCTGTCCCATCCAATAGCTGACCAGAACGATCAAGCCAACCCAGACGCTGAGGCCAGCGATGGCCGTGGTGTTAATCGATCGTGTTGAGGAACTCGTCATGGCCGTGGGTCCTCAAGGCAAAGCGGTGTGAAGGTCGGCTCCGGCCTGGAGGAGCTGATCAGCGGCGATGTGAACGCCAAACTCGGCAGCGAGCTGGGCACCAAGGGTGCCGTGCAGACCGAGAACGGCGAACATCACAACGCCGACAGCCAGGTAAAGCCACTGGACCTGACGTCCCATGTCACGGCGCCAGGCAAAGCGTTGGAAGCCACGCCAAACCGTCATACCGACGATCACAGCCAGCAGCACAACCCCGCCAACTCCATGCCAGAGCATGGTGGTCATGCCGCCAAGGCCGAACGTGCTCTTCACGCCTGGTAGTGGCACCGCCGTGAGCATCTCGTAGAAGCCTGCAGCAACGGTGAAAAAAGTCACCACGCAGCAGACGAGCAGGTTGTACCAACCCACATCGTGGAAGCCACCACGGGTGATCGGCAAAGCCAGGAAGCGGAACACCCGCTTCTCCAACGGATAAAGAGCCCCGACAACGTCGAAAGCAATCGCGATCACGAACAACCCGATGGTGAGGTGCACCAAGTTGGGATGGATCGGAAGGCTGTAAGGCAACCCATTGGCACCCAGTTCAGTGGCGATCTGATCGATCGGCGGTTGCTCCGGGCTGTAGGCAAGCGCAACGAACATCAGATCAACCCTTCGCGCATGGCAGCAACCACCTTCACCGTGTGGAGGCCATAGGTCCAGATCAGCTTGTCGCCGAGAACGATCTGAACGCAGATCAAGGCACTCACAGCAGAGCCGACGCCAAGGAACGACACAGGCAAGATTTGAGGGTCACGGCTACGAAGCACGTATCGCCAGCCAGCCAACAACGACAGGACACCAGCCAGAGACCAGCCGATGGTGGTGTGGATATCAAGGATCTGGCGAGCTGCTCCGTAGGGTGCAGCGAGGCCGGCCTCAACCTGGCCGAAAATGATCGCGACGAAGATGGCCCCGGTGGCGAAGAGCAAGTTCCAGAAGCTGACCTCGAACAGAGCAGGCTTTCGCCAGACGACGCCGACGACATCGAAAACGTAAGCGATCAAAGCCATCGCGATCACGAAGTGAACAACGATCGGGTGGATCGTGTCCATCCACGGCAGGTTGTGGTCGTTGAGCGGCGGAAGCAGCTCAAGCATGGGATGCCCAATTGCTCCTGCCACGCTGGCGAAGCGGCGTTGACAGCGCACGGGATTGTTGCGGTTCGCCAACTACGGGGGCGCATCGCCTCCCAGCAAGGCCGAACTCAGGAGTGGGAGCAGGGGGACTTGAACCCCCACAACGTTGCCGTCTGCGGATTTTAAGTCCGCTGCGTCTACCAATTCCGCCATGCTCCCGGTCGCAGGGAGCAACCCCTGGGCCAGGCTTCCATCCTAGATTTGAACGGCAACCGCCTTGCTGCCGTGCCCCTGCCTGGGTTCCTCAGTTCACTTTCGAGCGAAACGCTTCTGGTGATCGGGGCCTATGTGGCTCTTGGCGGTGCCTATCTGCTTGTTATTCCAGCGGCACTGATGGCCTGGATGACCAAGCGCTGGACCGTGATGGGCAAGATCGAGCGCACGGCCATCTACGGCATGGTGTTTCTGTTCTTCCCTGGCTTGATCTTGCTGGCCCCCTTCGTGAATCTGCGCCTGCAGGGCCAAGGGCAGGTTTGATGGGTTCCGGCATGACCCGCGGCAAGGCTCTTCTGGCGGGCCTGGCCATTTTTGCGCTCGGGGGACTGGGCTACTGGGGCTTTCAAGCCGCTGGCTTCGAAGTTTTCTCGGCTGGCATCGCCGCTCAGGGCGTCTTGGTGGCCGTGGTGCTGGTCTGGACCGGCTCCTATCTGTTTCGGGTGGTGACCGGAAACATGACCTACATGGAGCAGCGGCGCCGCTACCGCTCGGCCTATGAGGCCGCAACCGACGATGAACTGCAAGAACGCTTCGATGCCCTGAGCCCCGAAGAGCAGGAGAAGCTGCTGCGGGAGCTGGGCCAGCTCGAGGAGACCAGCACCAGCGAGGACCCGGCACCTCCGACCCCATAGGCTCACGGGCAGATCCTGCGCTGCCGTGACCACCACCACCCCGATCCAGCAGCGTTTCAGCCAGCTTCAGCAACAGGGGCGTTGTGCCCTGATGCCGTTTCTGATGGCCGGGGATCCGGATCTCTCCAGCACCCGCTCTGCCCTACTAGCGCTGCAGGCTGCCGGGGCGGACATGATCGAGCTGGGCATCCCCTACAGCGATCCGCTGGCCGATGGCCCTGTGATTCAGGCCGCCGCCAGTCGGGCCCTGCGCTCAGCCACGACACCCGGCCGCGTGCTGGAGATGCTCACCGGCCTCAAGGGCGAGCTGCAGATTCCGGTGATCCTGTTTACCTACAGCAACCCCCTGCTCAACCGCGGCATGGAGGCGTTCTGCCGCGATGCGGCTGCCGCCGGTGCCGCCGGCCTGGTGGTGCCCGACTTACCACTGGAGGAAGCTGAGAAGCTCTCGGCCATCGTCTCGACACACGCTCTCGATCTCGTGCTTCTGGTGGCCCCCACGACGCCTGCCGATCGCATGCAGCGCATTGCTGCAGCCAGCCGCGGCTTCACCTATCTGGTGAGCGTCACCGGTGTGACGGGCGTGCGCACCAATCTTGAAAGCCGGGTGGCGGGGCTGGTCCAGCAGCTCAAAGGCATGGGTCCTACACCGGTTGCCGTGGGCTTTGGCATCTCCGGGCCCGAGCAGGCCCGCCAGGTGCGCGACTGGGGCGCCGATGGCGCGATCGTGGGCAGCGCTCTGGTGAAGGTGATGGCGGAAGCGCACAGCCAGCAAGGAGATGTAGCCGCCGCGGCCGGCGAATTCTGCGGCCAGCTGCGCACGGCCCTGGATGCCTGAGCTGGCGCGATGATCGATCAGCCCAACGATCAGGCTGCAGCGCTCTTCGGCGCCGTATCCCAGACCTACGCCGCCCACCGCCCCACCTACCCGGAGAGCGTCTTCGCCGACTTTGCGGCCCGATGCCCCGGCCTTGAGCGGGTGTGGGACTGCGGCTGCGGCAGCGGCCAGGCCTCGCTCGCCCTCGCCCAGCACTTTGAGCAGGTGGTGGCCACCGATGCCAGCGCAGAACAGCTGGAGCTGGCCCCTGAACATCCCCGTATCCGCTGGATGCAGGCGCAGGCGGACTGTGCGCCGCTGGAGCCGGCCAGCGTGGATGGGGTGATGGTGGCGGCAGCCGTGCACTGGTTCGCAGGCGAGGCCTTCAACGCTGAAGTGAGGCGCGTGGCGCGGCCAGGCGCTGTGATGGCCTGGATCGGCTACCTGCCGCTGCAGCTCGCGCAACCGGAACTGCAACTGCAATTGCATCGCTTCTACGCCACCACGCTCGAGCCCTGGTGGCCGCCCCAACGGCGCTGGGTGGATCAGAGCTACGCCGGCCTGCCGTTCCCGGGCGAGGAGTGGCCCTTCCCATCGGATCAATGGATCGAGCGTCAGTGGAGCCTCAGCGATCTGCTGGGTTATCTGGGCAGCTGGTCGGCGGTGTCCAACGCTCGCCGCAGCGGTGTGGATCCGCTCAGAGCATTTGCAGAGGAGCTGCGGCATGCCTGGCCCGGTCAGGGCGCAGAGGCGCTGCAGGTGCGCTGGCCGTTGATGGGCCGCTGGGGTGTGATCAACCCCTGAACCTTGCCGGAGCCGTCAGAATCAAGGCACGCGATTCATTTCTGGCTGCCGCGATGGCTCAACGCTTCCTGCTCACCGCCGGCCTGCTACTGGGTGGCCTCGCCCTAGCACCTACGGCAGCGCACGCCGGTTGGAGTAACTACACCTCCGCCATCTCCGAGGTGGATGCCTGCAACCAGGCCCAGTACCTGATGCCGGAGAAGGCGGTGGTGCAGGAGTTCCGCTACCGGGTGAACAGCACCAAAAACGGCAACAGCTTCGTCTGCAGTGTGCGCTGGAGCGACAAGGCCTCCGCGCAGCCCACCGATCGACCGATCCTGTTCCCCTCCCGCATCCGTCAGCCGATCTTCGCGGCGGGCTGGCTGTAGGTTGCGCCCCTGAAGCCTGTTGCAACCATGCGTTTCGTGCTCTGGGGCACTTACTGTGAGAACGCGCTCGAGAAGCGTGTTCCCTATCGGGAGGAGCACCTAGCCGGCCTGCAGCAGCAACAAGATGCGGGGGTGTTGATCACCCTCGGCCCCACCGAGGGAAGCACCCACGTGTTTGGCATCTATGAAGCCGAAAGCCAGCAGCAGGTGGAGAACCTCCTGCACAACGACGTCTACTGGCGCAACGGCATCTGGACCGAGCTGAAGGTGTACCCCTGGATCCAGGCGTTCTGAGCTCAGGCTTTAGGCCAGCCGGCCAGGGCCTGCTGCCAAACCCAGGCCGCCACTTCAGCCGTGCCCTGCTCCCCCAGCACCGTGGCGTAACCGCTCATCTGACCAACTCCCGCAGCGGCAATGGCTGCAATGGCCTGCTCAGAGGCCCGGTTCTCACGTTCCAGCGCAGCCAGCTTGAGGGTCTTGCCGCGGCGAATGATGTTGCCGCCATTCACATGGCAGCCGGCGCAATGCTGCTCAAACAGTTGAGCGCCATCGGCCAGGGCCACGCCAGGCCAGAGCAACAAAGCAACCAGGCCAGCCAGCAGCGCGGCGCTCAGCCGGCGCCAACAGGCAATGAACAGAGGCACGAAGGACTTGGCGATGGTGGGTTCAGTCTGCAGACCAGACAGAAACGCTGAAATGGATGCAGCGCCGCCTCCGTGCATGCTCACCTTTCTGCACAGCGCCGACTGGCAGATCGGCAAGCCCTATGCCCGCGTCCACGATCCCGACAAGCGGGCACGGCTGCGGCAGGCACGCATCGATGCCATCGGGAGGATCGGCGCCCTGATCCCCCCCGTCCAGCCATCGTTTCTGCTGGTGGCCGGTGATCTATTCGACTCACCAACACCAACCAGCAGCGACGTAGCTGCCGTCTGTCAGGCGATCGGCAAGCTGGCCATTCCAGTGTTGGTGATCCCCGGCAACCACGACCATGGTGCGCCGGGCAGCGTGTGGCAGTCCCCCTTCTTTCTGAGCGAACAACAGCGGCGGGCTCGCAATCTTCAGGTGTTGCTCGAGCGCCAACCCGTGGAACTGGAGGGCGCCGTGGTGCTGCCCTGCCCCCTGCTGCGCCGGAGCGACACGAGCGATCCCACCAACTGGGTGCGGCAGCTGGCGTGGCACGAGCTGCCGGCCCACAAACCGCGCATCCTGCTGGCCCATGGCTCGGTGCATGGCTTCGCAGCAGCCGATCTCGATGCCGATGACGACAACCCCACCAGCGCCAACAACCGCCTGCAGCTCGATGCGACCCTGCTGGATCAGCTCGACTACATCGCTCTGGGCGACTGGCACGGCCTCAAGCAGATCAATACCCACACCTGGTACAGCGGTACGCCGGAACCGGATCGCTTTCCCCGCAGCAACGACTACCAAAGCGGGCAGGTGCTGGTGGTGCGTGCACAACGCGGCGCCGCTCCTGCGGTGGAATCGCAATCCACCGCAGCCCTGGAGTGGCTGCAGCTGAGAGCCCATCTCACCTCCTCAGACGATCTGCAACGGCTGGAGCGGCAGCTGAAGCCGTTGCTTGAGGGCGAACCCGGCTGGCAGCTGCTCTTGCTCGAGCAGAGCGGCAGTCTTGGCCTCGAAGCGCACCAGCGCTACGAGCAGCTGCTGGAGCGCCTGGATGCCCAGCTGCTGCGGTTGAAGCGACGGGGACGGATCGAGCAGCAAGCCGATCCCGAAGAACTGGAGCTCTTGCTGCAACGGGCCGAAGATCCTCTGATCGCCAGCGTGGCCGGCGGCATCCAGGCGGACCTGGCGCAAGCCACGCTCTCCAGCGACAACGAGCAACGCCAGCTGCTCCAGCTGGCGTTGGCGGAGCTGCACCGCGCCGCAGGGGCCGCCGGATGCGCCTGATCGCCTGCAGGCTGCAGAACGTGCGGCGCCACCGCGACCTGGAGCTGTGCTTCGGCCGTGAGCTCACCCTGATTGCCGGTGCCAATGAAACCGGCAAAAGCACCCTGGTGGAGGCGTTGCACAAGACCCTCTTCCTGCGCGCCACCGCCACCGGCCGCGGAGTGGACGAGCTGCGCTCGCGCCTTCACCCCGGCCTGCCGGACGTGGAGATCCGTTTCGAAGCCAACGCCGAAACCTGGCGCCTGCGGAAACGCTTCGCTGGCGCCAGCGGCACCTGCCAGATCAGCAATGGCAGCGGCGTGGCCCTCAGCGGGGCGCAAGCTGAAGAACTGCTGGCCCAGTTGCTGGGCTACGAGGCGCCGGTGGAAGGGCGCCGCATTGCCCAACTCCCGGAGCGCTGGGCCCACCTCTGGGTGCGCCAGGGCGACGCCGGCCTCAACCCTTTCAGCGGCAGTCAGGAGCGCTACGACCATCAGCGCCTGGTGGCGCAACTGCAACAGCAGAGCAGCCAGAGCCCTCTGCAATCCAGCACCGACAGGCTGGTGATGGAGCAGATCCAGCAGGAGGTGAACACGCTCTACACCGCCACCGGCAAGGTGAAGGCCGGATCCCCCTTGGCTGGGGCGCAGCAACGCAGCCAGGAGGCGGCCGCCGCCCTTGCCCTGGCCGAGCAGCAGGTGGGAGATCTCGAAGCCGCCATGGAGCAATGGCGCAGCATTACCGAGCGGCTGGAGACGATCGAGCACCAACAGCGACCCGCCCTACAACGGGAGCTGCATCTCCAGCAACAAACCCAGCTGCTGCAGGCACAGCTGGATCCTTTGCTGCAGCGACAGAACGAACGCCAGCAACTGCTGATGCAGCAGCGCCAGGAGCAACAGGAGCTGCTGCTGGTGCAACAGCAACTGCACAAAGCGCTCCAGCAACAGCAACAGGACCAGGCACAACGGCAACAGCTCCAGGAGCAGATCAAGCAGGCGAGTGCCGCACGCCAGGAACTGAGCCAGCGCCTGGAGCAGGTGCAACGGCTGCTTGATCTGCAGCAGCTGGAGGATGAAGCCAGACAGTTGCGCGAGCACCAACAGCAACTGCAGCAGCTGCAGGAGCAGGCCGAAGGCCTCAAACAGCAACTGGCCGCGTTGCCGGAGATCACAGCAGCGCAGGTGCGGCAGCTTCGGCAGGCCGAACAGGTCCTCGCTCAAGCCACAGCCCGTTGCGAAGCGATGGCAGCTGGGCTGGAGGTGCTGGCCGCCGATCAACCGATCCAGCTCAACGGGGAAACGCTGGTGAGCGGAGAACGGCGCCGAATTGAGGCCGCTGCCGAACTCACGGTGGGCAGCGGCGTGCGCCTGCAGATCAGCCCGGGCGGCGGCCAGGCCCTACCGCAGGCCCTGGAGCAGCAGCGGCAGTGTTGCCAGCAGCTTGAGCAGCTGCAGCAGCTGCTCAAGCTGAGCAGCAGCGATCAGGCGGAAACAATCGAGCGGCAGCGCACTGAGCTGGAGCGAGAACTCAACAACCTGCGCCAGGCCGCCAAAACCATTCCCTGGTCGGGCCTGCAACAACGGCTGGAGCAGCTCGAGCCCAGGCTCAAGCTGCTGGCCGCTGCACTGGAGGGCGGCGCCATTGCTCCTGTGGATCCGGTGCAACTGCGGACTGAACAGGAAAGCCTGCGCCAGCGCAGCAGCGAAGTCACCCGCAGCCAGGAGAACAGCAATCAACAGCTACTGGAGCTGGAGCAAAACCAACTGATCCGCCAAACAGCCCAGGAGCAGCTGCGCGGCCGCTGCGGCCAGCTGGAAGGCTCTTTGCAGGTGCTGGGCGAACGACTACTGCACCTCCAAAGCGCCGAAACAGTGGGCGGTGAGCTAGAGGTCCAACAACAAGAGCTGCGCGCCCTGCGCGCCGAACTCGAACAACTGCAGAGCGCCCGACACCACGGCGGCGCAGCAAACACGGTTGCGGATGCAGCTGGGCAGCTGGAGGCGCTCGAGCAGGAGAAGGATCGTCTGCTCAGCCAGCTGGGGCAGGCCCAGCAGCGCACCCAGAGTTTGGGAGCCGCCAACCCACTGGCCGAGCTGGAGCAACGACAGGTGGCCTGGGAGGAAGCGGAGGCGGAGCGAGCCGCCCTTGAGCAACGCGGCATGGCTTTGCGGCTGTTGCTGGAGCGCTTTCATCGCGCCCAGAGCAATCTGGCCAACCGCTATAGCGAACCCCTGCGTGCCGCGATCACCCCGTATCTGGCAGAACTGGCCAGCGAACCGCATCAACCGCTGCTGGCCTTCGATCCGCAGCAGGGCTTCCACGATCTTCAACTGCGCCAAGGCGAAGAAGCCTTTGCCTTTGAGCGCTTGAGCGGAGGCATGCGCGAACAACTGGGGGCCACGGTGCGCCTAGCCATGGCCGAAGTGCTCAAGCCGGCCTACGCCGATGCGTTGCCGCTGGTGTTCGACGACGCCTTCACCAACAGTGATCGTGAACGCCTGCTTGGCCTGCGCAGGATGCTCGAGCGGGGCATCCAGCAGGGCATCCAAATCGTGCTGCTCACCTGCCACCCCGACGACTACACAGCACTGCTACCTGACAGCACCTGGAGAGAGCCTGAGCAACCGCGCGGACAAAAAAATCCCCCCGAGGTCATCGGAGGGAAGCCAGAGAGGTTGGACTGGAGTGACGATCGGGTGATCGTGAAGCTGGACTGAAGCCAGCGGGTCACATCGCCTCCGATCGTTCGGCTCTCAATCACTCCTCGTCTTCGTCGGTGCCGCCGACGGGAATCAGGCGGATCTGCTTGCGACCCAGCTTGATTTCGAACTCATCACCGGGCTGAAGATCCAGCATCGCGGTGTAGGCCTTACCGATCAGCAGGTTGCCATTGCCCTGAACGGTGGCCACATAGCTCAGTTTGCGGCCACCCTTACCCACTTTGCTGGCGCCGCCGAGTTCCACACCCTTGGCCTCGAGCAGGGCCTCGTAGAAGGCCGTGAAATTCAGGCGCTCACCACCATCTTTTTTGGTGGAGACATAGCCGCAGGAGCGGACGATCTCAGATTTACCCACATCGCCGAGCTCCTTGACTTTGGCCAGCAGGTCCGATCCGGTGAGCATTGTTTGGAGATGTGATGAGGAAGACATTATCAACCTACAACATCGACGCCGGCGTGGCCATGCGTTCAACAACCAACATCCAAGCGAGCAGCGAACCACAATGCAGGCATGATTCTGCGCTGTTTCGGACATGCCCCATCAGGTTCGACGCCTGAACAGCAACGATCACGATGCGGTGGTGGAGATCTATCGCCAAGCGGTGCTGGGTTCCACCGCACAGCTCTACAGCGAAGCGCAGCAATGGGCCTGGGCAGAGCAGAGCAACACGCTGCGATCGCTGCTGCTGCAGGGCGAAGGATTTGTGATCAGCAATCAACGCGATGAACCGATCGCCTTCAGCCAGCGCTATCCGCACGATCGTCTTGCCCTGCTCTACAGCCATCCCAACGCCCAGCGCCAGGGCTGCGGCCAGCGCTTGATCGAAGCCGTTGAACAAGCTGCCAGGGCAGACGCGATGTCCGTTCTGCGGACAGAGGCCAGTTTGATCTCCAGACCCCTGTTCGAGCGACTTGGCTGGCAAGTGAGCTGGCGGGAGGAGCTGCGCATCGGCGGCGTGCCGTTCCAGCGCTTTCGCATGCACAAGCGGCTGGGCCAGAGATACTGACGCCATGGCCGAAGCCCAGCTGCAGCAATTCCTCGAGAAAGTGCGCCAACTCAATGCCTTTGTGGCCTTGAGCGAAAGCCAACCCGCCTTGCGGGATGCCCTGAGGGCGTGCGATCAACACCATGAAGTGGTGGCCCTGGCCGCGCAGCATGGCTTTGAAATCGCTCGGCGCTGGGGCGACAGCCAGGCGGCCGCAACGCAACCAAAGGAGCAGCCCAGTAACCAGAGCAATCTGTTGTCCAGCTCTTGCCCGGCGGCAGGCGAGGAGCGGGTGGATCGCTTAATCGAGGGATCGGGCTGGCGATTGGAGCGCATTCACTCCTGTCTGGCCAGCAGTCCGGAAGGCTTCTGGTACGACCAGGCTGAAACCGAATGGGTGATCGTGCTGCGCGGCAGCGCGCAACTGCAGTTTGAGGATGAACCGGAGCCGCGCGATCTGTGCGTGGGTGACAGCCTCCTGATCAACCCTCACCAGCGGCACCGGGTTGTTACGACAGATCCGGATCCTGGAACCCTGTGGCTCGCTCTCTTCTGGTCGGCAGACGCTTGATATGGGACTGGCGCACCAGCCAGTAGGCACCTGCCAGTGACAGCACGGCAAAGCCCAGGCCGATCAGATCGGCAGGATTCTTCTGAACCCCTGGCGGCATCACGATCACCTTCCGAGCCACGGCCGTGAGCGCCGTCACCAGCACCAGCTCGATCTGCACCACATGCTCCCGCATGTAGGCCGTGAGGTTCTGCAGCACCTCAAGGGCGATCAGGATCACGAGCACCTGATCCAGCAACCGGATCAATCCCTCGCCGGTCCAGTTGACGTTGAGATCCAGCAGATCGCTACCGAGGAAGAGCAGAAGCTGCAGGGTGGCCACCACCAGCACCGCGGTGAGAACCACAGAGAGCACCTTGGCGAGAGCCCGCTCAAAGCCCGTGATCGCCTGCAGAAAGGATCGATCGTCAAACAAACGCATCAAAGCGGAAATCAGTAGCTGAAGGGCCTGTACTGAGGCTTGGCTGGGGAATCACCGGGAGGATTCACCACCTTGGTGTCGCAGGTGATGCTGCCGTCGGGTGCTGTCACGCAGTTTTGAGGCTCAATCTTGGTTTCCGGGCCCACGTTGCTGCCTGGCCCCCAAAGAAAGCTCTCCACCTGAGCCAAAGCCGGCAGCTCCAAACCGGCAACCACCATGCCGGCACACAGCTTGAGGCCAAAGGCGGCCGGGGAAGCGAACAGGCGATGCAACGACATGGCGGCGGCGGAGCGTGCCACCACTCTGACGTGTCCGTGTGGCCGCGTCAGGCTTCGCCGACGTCGAGTCGGATTTCCTGCAGCAGCAGATCGAGCTGACCGAGTGAGTCGTCGAGGGAGATCGGAGCCTGATCGTCGCCATCGATCCCCTGATCCTCTCCCTGCCAGAGCGATTCGATGTCACAGAGGCGTTGAGCCAAACCCGTGAGCCCATCACGGCTGTACACACGCGCCAGTTCATCGAGAAGCACAGGCATACGAATCGAGCTGGCCCGCAGGGCCCGGCGCAGATCAGCCTGCGTACGGCCGCTGTGACGCAACCAGTCCTTCAGGAACGACTGAAGATCATCCAACTGCTCGTCGGTGAGCGTGGCCATCAGCGCCCCAGGGGAAACCAGCGATCCAGTTTGCGCTG
The DNA here is from genome assembly GCF_014654725.1 of Vulcanococcus sp. Clear-D1. Taxonomy (GTDB): domain Bacteria; phylum Cyanobacteriota; class Cyanobacteriia; order PCC-6307; family Cyanobiaceae; genus Vulcanococcus. The sequence continues at coordinate 94,583 of NZ_JACVZV010000002.1, forward strand.
CGCCCGCAACCGAATCTCGTCATTCATGTGGGTGGTGCAGAGGCCGAGGAGTGCCGTGAGTGCCACCAGATCGTCGCTGAAGCCTGCCGCCGGAATGAAATCGGGAATCAAATCCATCGGCACCAGCAGGTAGGTGAGGGCAGCCAGCATGGTGAGCCTCACTTGTGGTGGGGTCTTGGGATCCAGCAGCAGCTCGAGGCATTCGAGGGCGGGGCGGGCCAACGTTCGACCCGCGCGCCGCAGCAATCGCCGCAGCGCGCCCTCATCCACTTCGGTGCTGCCCAGAACATCGGCATCCACGGTTTCGGTGTAGCCGGTGTTGGCGTAGCTGCCATCGGCGTTCATCCGAGCGGAAGAATCAGCAGCCAAAGCGGAGCCTCACTCAACCAGTGACTCCATCATGAACTGGAAGGCCAGCGGCTGGCCGATCAGCTACCCACCTCCACCAGACCGGCCTGAATACCGGCCTTGCGCAATTTGCGCAGAGCCCGTTGCACCACCTGACGGCAATATTCCCGGCTACAGCCCAGCAGACGAGCCACCTCCGCCAAGGTGCGCCATTCATGGCTGCCATCTAGACCGAAGCGAAGCATCACCACCGTGCGCTCCTTGGGTGTGAGGTTGGATTGATCCAACAGCTTCCACACCGCTGCATTGCGCTCAGCCAACTCACAGCGCTCCATCGGCGGTAGATCCTCACTGGGCAGCACATCCACCAGCTCGGTGGGATCCGACTTCGACTTGACCACCCCCTGCAGGCTCACCGTGACGCTACGCAGCTCGCAGCCCAGAAGGTCCTCCACTTCAGAGAGCGGCAAGTCCATCGCCGCGGACAGCTGCTCTGCCGACGGTTGCATGCCATGGCGCTGCAGTAGCCGCGCTTTGGCTGCACGCAGACGGGTGAGCTTCTCATTCACATTCACGGGAATGCGAATGGTTCGGCTCTGGGTGGAGAGCGCCCGATTCAGTCCCTGGCGAATCCACCAGTAGGCATAAGTACTGAAGCGGTGCCCACGGGTGGGGTCATATTTCTCCACCGCTCGGGTCAACCCGAGGGTGCCCTCCTGGATCAGATCGAGCAGATCAAGCCCCTTGCCCTGGTAACGCTTGGCGAGGTTCACCACCAGACGCAGATTGGCGGTGATCATCTGATCCTTAGCTCGCTCCCCCACGCGCAGGGTGCGTTTCTCGATGTCGTTGTAGGCGCAGGCTTCACCCACACCGCCGGCACTGCTGCAGCGATCATGCAGCGCCACCATGGCTTGCACCTTGCGACCCAGCATCAACTCCTGCTCAGGAGTGAGTAGCTGATGGCGGCCGATTTCGCCCAGAAAGGCACTCAGAGAGCTGGCCATGCAGGAGTCCATCCACTGAATTGAACCTAGAAGCTTTTTCGCTCAACGAGGAAAGCAACCAAAAGGCTTCCAGGTTTCAACTTTGCTTCCCAATTGTTCACCCTGGCGCGATACAGATCCACATCAGAACTGGAAGCTTTCCGGTGCAAAAAACGCATCTCCCAACACGCACGGTCACCATGGGCGCCACGCAGGACACCCCCTGCCAGCGGAGAAGCCCGCTACGGTCGTGCCTTCGTGCCTGCCCTGCGCCATGCCCGCTTTCGCGGCCCTGCTCGCCGACCTTCCCAGCGATGTGCTGCCTCGAGCCGGGGTGGCCTATGTCCACTACCTGAGCTTCATGCTCTGCTTTGGGGCCCTGGTGCTGGAGCGGCGTTTGATCCGCCCCAATCCGAGCAAGCAAGACGCCACCTTGATGGTGATCACCGATGTGGTGTACGGCATGGCGGCCCTTGCCCTGCTGGTGAGCGGCATCCTGCGCGTGATGTATTTCGGCCAGGGCGGCAGCTTTTACACCGAAAACCCGCTGTTCTGGTGGAAGGTGGGGCTCTACCTGAGTGTGGGCGGTCTGTCGCTGTATCCCACGATCACCTACATCCTCTGGGCGATTCCTCTGCGCAAAGGTGAGCTGCCCCAGGTGAGTGAAGCCCTGGCCAAGCGACTGGCCTGGATCCTCAACATTGAGCTCGCAGGCTTTGCCTTGATCCCCCTGCTGGCCACCTTGATGGCCCGGGGCGTGGGCTTACCCGGCACCCTGGGCGCCTGATTGGCGGTTGCGTTGTGGAGTTACCGCCTTCGGCGCCAGTCTCCTGCGGGGTAGCCACGGAGATCCGCCCTTGGACAGCACCGCAAGCAAGCACCCTGTCGGCCTCCTCCACGGCGCACGCCTCCGATCCCCAATCCACGGCGGGGCCAACGAGCGATTACCGCCATCAACTCCAACCCACACCTGCCGGCTGGCCGATCCGCTCCCACTGGTGCGTATGGGTTGAACCGGTGCGTGACAGCGGGGCAACGGGCATCTGGGAGCAGCGCTGGCACCAGGCCGTTATGGCTGCGCTGGCCACCTGGAAACGGCATCTACCGATCACGCTGGTGGAGCAACCAGAGCGCGCTCAGGTGCTGGTGGAACGCCGGCGGCCGCCGCGGCTGAACAACCGCGCCAGCCATGGCCGTGCCGTGCTGCAGCTGCTGGAGGTGCGGCGCCAGCAAACCTGGCAGCTCGAGCCGCGGGTGACCGTGCTGATCAGCCCGGGCCAGGCCCAGCCAGCGATCCAGGCCACGGCGTTGCATGAACTGGGCCATGCCTTCGGGCTCTGGGGCCACAGCGATCAACCCGGCGACGCGATGGCCGTCAAACCAGGCCCCACACCCATCCTCGAACTGAGTGAGCGCGACCAGCGCACCCTGCGCTGGCTGCAGCAGCAGGCCGGGCTGAGCCCATCCACCACACCATGAGCCCACCCAAACGCACGATCTCGGATCTGTTTCTCCGGCGGCCGGTGCTGAGCCTGGTGCTCACCGCCCTGCTGCTGCTGATGGGGGCCCTGAACCTGCTGCAGCTGCAGGTGGAGAACCTGCCGCCGATCGCACCGGGGCGCGTGAGCGTGAGCAGCACCTACCCCGGCGGCAGCCCGGAGGTGGTGGAGCAGGGGGTGACCGCGCTGCTGGAGCGGCAACTCAACGGCCTGGAGCGGCTCGACACCATCCGCTCCACCAGCACTTCGGGCAGCAGCAGCATCAACCTCAGCTTCCGCGGCGGGGCCCCTGAGCTCAATCAGGTGAACGCCCAAAACGAGGTGAGCCAGGTGCTGCGCCAGCTGCCGGCGCAGGTGGCGCGCTTGGGGGTGCAAGTGCGCCGCAGCTCCGACGACCTGCTGATGGTGCTCAGCTTCAGTGCTGAAAACGGCCGCTACAGCGATCTGTTCCTGAGCGGCTGGGTAAACCAGGTGGTGAAGGAGCGCCTGCAGCGCGTCGATGGTGTGGGCAACGTGACGCTCTTCGGCGGCAGTCCCCTGGCCTTCCGCCTCTGGCTCAACCCGGCGGCTTTGCTGGAGCGGCAGCTCACCATCAGCGATGTGCGCCAGGCACTGGAAGCACAGAACGTGCTGGCCGCCCTCGGCCAGGTGGGTGAGGAACCCGTTCCACCAGGCCAGGCCACCTCGCTGCCGCTGCAGATGGAAGGCCGGTTGCGCAGCCCTAAAGAACTCCAACAGCTGGTGGTGGGCCGCGGCCCCGAGGGCGGTGTGGTGCTGCTGCGCGATATCGGCCGCGTCAGCCTGGGCAGCGAGAGCTACGGCAACGTGGCCACCAACCTCAAGGGTGATCCCACCGTGGCCCTGGGGGTGTTCCAGCGCGATGGCAGCAACGCCCTGAAGGTGAGTGAAGCGGTGGAGCGGGCCTTGGCGGAGCTGGAACCCCGCTTCCCGCCAGGGGTGGATCTGCAGCTGATCGTGAATGAAGCCGACACCGTGCGCCAGAGCATTGGCGAAGCGGCGGGCAGCCTGCGCGATGCGGTGCTGCTGGTGTTCTTGGCTCTTTTGCTGGGGCTGGGCAACAGCCGCCTGGCCCTAATCAGCGCCCTGGCGGTGCCCGTGTCGCTGCTGGGTTCGATCACCCTGATCCATCTCAGTGGCACCTCGATCAACACCCTCAGCCTGTTCGGCATGGTGCTGGCCTCGGGCCTGGTGGTGGACGACGCCATCGTGGTGAGCGAAGACATCGGCCGCCGGCTGGAGCAGGGGGCCTCACCGCTGACGGCGGCCCGAGAGGCGATGGCGGAACTGGGCGGGGCCGTGGTGGCCACCTCACTAGTGCTGCTGGTGGTGTTCATCCCGGTCTTGGGCATGCAGGGCAGCGTGGGCCGGCTCTACGCCCCGATTGCCATCACCATCGGCGCCACGATTGTGGTGTCCACCTTCAATGCGATCAGCTTCACACCGGTGGCAGCAAGTCGCATCCTGCATGCGGAGCAGCGCGAACCGGCCTGGCTGTTGCGCTGGATTGATCCTCCGCGCCGCTGGCTGGAATCTCTGGAGGAGCCCTATGGCCGCTGGCTCGATCGGAGCCTGCAGCACCGGGGCCGCCTGCTGACCGCCCTGGCCCTTGGCCTGCTACTCACCGGCGTGGGCCTCAGCCTGCGGCCCAGCGCCTTTATCCCCCAGGAGGACAACGGCCAACTGCGCGGGGTGGTGGTTCTGCCCGAGGGCTCCGCGCTGCAGCGCACCCAGGTGGTGATGGAGCAGGTGCGCAGCACCCTGGCGGCGGAGCCGGCGCTGCGCAGCGCCAACTTCTATGCCGGCCGCTCCTTCGGCGACAGCAGCGCCAACAAAGGCATTTTCTTCGTGCGGCTGCAGCCGATCGGCGAGCGCGGCGATGGCCAACCCTCCACCGCCGCCGTGGCCCAACGGCTCAACCGTCAGCTGATGCAGCGCGTGCAGGGTGCGCTGGTGATGCTGAGCGAAGCCCCCACCGTGCGTGGCTTCAGCAGCGAAGGGGGGCTGGAGCTGGAGCTGCTCGACACCAGCAATGGCCAGCTCAGCATTCAGCAGTTCGCCCAGCAAGCCCAACGCTTCATTCAGGCGGCCAATGTCAGCGGACGCTTCACCCGGGTCTCCACCCGTTTCAATGCCGACTCGCCGGTGTTGCGGCTCGAACCGGATCGCCTGCAGCTGGCCTCGTTGGGCGTGGATCTCGATGAGCTGGTGGCAACCCTTCAGGCCAGCTTCGGCAGCACCTATGTGAACGACAGCTTTGAAGGCGATCAGGTGCGGCGGGTGATCGTGCAGCTGGAGGGTCAGGGGCGCCGCGACGTGAACGATGTGCTCGCCCTGCAGGTGCGCAACCGCAACGGCCAGCTCATCCCTATCGGCCAGGTGGTGCAGGTGGTGCCCTCCACCGGGCCGAGCGTGATCAACCACAGCCGCCTGGTGCGCTCGATCACGATTCAGGCCCTGCCTGCTCCAGGCGTGAGCACCGGCCAGGCCATGGCCACGCTCGAGCAGATCCAGCGCCAGCAAGGCAGCAGCAATGTGGAGCTGGAGTGGGCAGGATTGGCCCGCGAGGAGCGTCAGGCCGGCGGCGGCAGCATCCGGGCCTTTGCCCTGGCGGTGCTGGTGATGGGCTTGTTGTTGGGCGCCCTCTACGACAACCTGCTCGACCCGCTGATCATCCTGATCACAGTGCCGCTGGCGCTGTTGGGCGCGGTTGTGGGCCTGATCCTGCGCGGCCTACCGCTGGATGTGTACGGCCAGATGGGGCTGCTGGTGCTGGTGGCCCTCGCCGCGAAGAACGGCATCCTGATCGTGGAATTTGCGAACCAACGGCTGCGGGAAGGGCTGGCACTGGATGCCGCCATTCGCGAGGCGTCGACCAGCCGTCTGCGGCCGATCCTGCTCACCGCCATCTCCTCCCTGGCGGGCTTCCTGCCGCTGCTGCTGGCCAGTGGTGCCAGCGCCAGCAGCCGCATCAGCATCGGCACCGTGGTGTTCTCCGGACTGCTGGTCGCCACGGTGTTGAGCCTTTTTGTGGTTCCCGGGGTCTACCGCCTGATCAAGGGGTGGGAGCTGGCAAGGCCCAAGCGCCGCCTGCATGGAGGGCAGCATGGCTGAACCCTTGAGCCTCGAGATGCCGAGCGGCCTAAAGCTCGCCATGCCTGCAATCGTGCTGGCCAGCCTGGTGGCGGGTTGCAACCAGCCAGGAGCCAGGCCTCCGATGACGGTGCAAGCGGATCGCCCGCGCCAGGAAGCCTTCGTGCGCAGTCTCGACACGGTGAGCACCCTCGAGGCCACCAAGGAGATCGAGCTGGCCTCCCAGGCCGGCGGGCGGGTCCAGCAGGTGCTCGTTCAAGGCGGCGACAGCGTGAGTGCCGGGCAGATGCTGGTGGTACTGGATCAGACCCAGCTCAGAGCTGATGTAGCCGCCCTGCGGGCCACCGCCGAAACCGATGCCATCGCTTATCAGCGCTACGCAGGGCTGGTGAGCCAGGGGGCCGCCACCGCGCTGCAACGCGATGAGGTGCGTGCCAAGGCAATCGGCTCCCAGCAGGCCCTGCGGGCCAAGCAAGCCGATCTGGCCTACAAGGACGTTCGCGCTCCCATCAGCGGGGTGATGGGCGATGTGACGATCAAGCCCGGCGATGTGGTGCAGGCCGGCACCCCCTTCAGCCGCATCATCCGCAACGACCAGTTGCAGGCCCGCATCGACATTCCGGCCAACCAGGCCAATGCCGTAGCCAAGGGCCAGCGGGTGCAGCTGCTCGATGGCATCAACCCCCGGCCCCTGGCGGAAGGGCGGATCAACCTGATCGATCCGGGCGTGAACAACGCCAGCCAGACCCTGCTCGCCAAGGCGACCATCGCCAACCCCCGAGGACTGCTGCGCAATGGCCAACGCCTGCGCACCCGCGTGATCCTCGGGGCCGAACGCCAATGGGCCGTGCCCTTTGCGGCGGTGACCCGCAGCTTCGGTCAGAACTTCGTGTTCGTGGTGGGCACCCTTCAGGATCTGGAACGGGATCCAGGCAAGGCCGATCTCGTTGACTTACGCCGCCTGCCGAAAGGAACCCTGCTAGCCCTCCAGAAACCGGTGACGCTCGGCCCGCTGCAAGGAGACCTTTACCCGGTTCTCTCCGGCCTCAACGCCAACGACCGTGTGATCCTCAGCGGCAGCATGGGCCTGCGCCATGGCAGCCCTGTGCGGCTTAAACCCTGAGGCGGCTGCTCACTCGCGCCTCGGGGCACCGCGCCGCTGGGCCAGCACCAGCTGCACCTCGCGCCAGCTCACACCGTGGTGAGCCAGGGCCACCTGCAGGTGAAAGACGATGTCGGCCGCTTCGCCGGCAATCTCAGCGGCGTTGTTGTCCTTGCATGCCATCACGAATTCGGCGCTCTCCTCGCCGATCTTTTTGAGGATGCGGTTGTCACCTCCCTCCAGCAGCTTGTTGGTGTAACTGCCGAGCTCGGGATGGTCGCGGCGGCCCTCGATCACCCGCATCAGCTCCGTGCAGACATCCGCCGGTGGCGGGACAGCGGCGGCACCACCAGCGCTGGGGATTGGGCCGTCGTCGTAGAAGCAACTACGGGCGCCGGTGTGGCAGGCCACATCACCGCTCTGCTCAATCGTGAGCAGGAGCACGTCGGCATCGCAGTCGTAGCGCAGGCCCCTCAGGCACTGGGTGTGGCCGCTGGTGGCGCCCTTATGCCAGAGCTCCTGGCGTGAGCGACTCCAGTAGTGCACCTCACCGGTGGCAAGGGTGCGCTCGATCGCCTCGCGGTTCATCCAGGCCACCATCAGCACGGCGCCATCGAGCCAGTCCTGCGCCACCGCGGGGATCAGCCCGGCTTCGTTAAACCGAAGCGAGCCGATCAAGGCGGGATCCGGGAGCTGAAATGATGCCTGCAAGGGCTGCCGATCCATCTCCACTGATCCTCCCGCAACACCGACCAACTCCGAATCAGGCCCGGGAATGAGCGCCGCCTTCACCTGCACGAAGACCTTCAGCGGCTATCCCTGCTGCCATCGCCAGTGGCGCCACCCAGGCCACTGCCGCTTCGTGCACGGCTACAGCCGCAGCTTCACCCTCTGGTTCCGGGCCAGGGAGCTGGATGTGCATGGGTTCGTGGTGGATTTCTCCAGCCTGGGGGCCCTGCAGCAGCGCCTGGCCGACCAGTTCGATCACACCTTTTTGGTGAATGCCGACGACCCTCTGCTGGAGCAGTGGCAGGCCCTGCATGAGCAAGGCGCGCTCGACCTGCGGGTGATGGACAACGTGGGGATGGAAGCCAGCGCCGAGCTGGTGTGGGGCTGGGCCAACCAACTGTTGAAAGAGCGGGAGGGTGGCCGCAGCTGCTGCTGGAAGGTGGAAGCGCGCGAAAACGAGAAAAACGCCGCCTGCTACGAAGCAGTGCCGGAGTGGTTCAAGGGGCTGGGTTAATCGTGCGGATCTCGCGCACATCAAAACCAGAATCGCGAATCGCTTTACGGATCTGCTGATCATCAACAACCGCTCCTGGTTTCACACTGATCGTGACCCGGTGCTGCTTGAGATCCACCGACACTGCCTGAGTGAGAGACAGGCGCCGTAGGTTCCGCTCAATGCCCTGCGCGCAGAACGAGCACACCATCCCATTCACGGTGACTTCGACGCGGGCACCCTCCGCTGCCGACCAGGCCGGTGCCATGAACGAGGCCGACGTGACAAAGACCAGCGAAATCAAGGCACGACGCAGATGAGCAGCGAGCATGACTGTGATTCGGGCGACGCCTTCCCTGCATAGCATCGCTTTGCGTCATCCTTCGCCTCCCTTCCGCTCACCGGTGCTGTCAGCCCCACGTCGTCTTGCTGCTTTAGCCCTGGTGCTCTGCTCCAGCACGCTGGTGTGCTGCGCCCTGCCGGCGTTTCTCGTGCTGATTGGTGCCGGTTCAGTGCTGGCAACTGCGTTGAGCTGGTGGCCAGGATTAGCCGTTCTCTCCGAACAGAAAACAGTTGTCTTTGGCCTGGCGGCGGCGGCCTTGCTGGTCGCCGGTGTGGGGCTGTGGCGAAGCGCTCGCCTGCCATGCCCGCTGGATCTGCAAGCAGCACAACGCTGCCGCCAACGGCGTCGCCAGGCCCAGGCCCTATACGCCCTCTCATGCAGCCTGTTCGCGCTCGGTAGCTTCGCCGCGTTTGTACTCCCGCTGCTGGCTTGGCGATGAAAGCCTCCGCAGCAGCTGCTGCCCTCGCCTGCCAACTGGCCGTTCCTCTGATCGCGGCCGACTCCAGCCAAGCGTTGCCGATGAGCTTCGAAGGCAGCACCACCATTGGGGTGGAGCTTGATCACATCTGGTCAAGCGCCTGGTTCAGCCATGCCGTGCAACGCCAACTGGGTGTAGGGATCTCAGCCCAGCTGATTCCAGGGTCCGGTGACCATGGAGAGAGCCAGCACACCCATGGAAGCAGCCATCAAAACCATGGCACTAGCGAGCTCAACTCCACGGAAAGCTTCCTGCTGCTTGACAGCACCCATCTACTGAAGCGCTGGAATATGAATCGCGCCCAAAGCAATCTGTGGCTGTTTGCAGGCGTTGGCACTTACCAGAGCTGGAACAATTCGCGCGTCAACGCAACGCGAATTGCGGCACGCCCCGGCCTGCAGTTCGACATTGAAAACACACGACTCCGCTTTGAAGCCAAAGGGCAACTCTTTCTGGCTCAGGGTGTCGAACGCCCAATGCTCAGTGCCACCACCGGCGTCGGGCTGACGCCACCGCGCTATCAGGGAGTGCAACCCTGGCTGGAACTGCAGGTTCGCGCAATGCCTGGCGTGATTGACGAGGTGGAGATCATGCCCAAACTGAGGCTGCTCCACCGCAAGGTTGTGATCGATGCGGGATACAGCAGCCTGGGATCTCTGACAGGAAGCGTGACAACCACCTTCTGAATACGGTCAAGCCATATCAGAACGGCTTGACACCGCCACAATTCTTCCACGACCCGAGAAGACCGGAGAGCTCCGCGCACATCAACTCCAGCTCGCTCATTCTGGCGTTGATCGATTCGATACGGTCTTGGATGCTGGTTTTCAAGACCGAGCCCTTGCAAAAACCGGAGCGGCGACCATCCAGAATTCTCTTTAGTTCTGGCAACGGTACGTCCATCGCACGCAACGAAAGAATCAGGGCAAACTCATTAACGACCGCTGAATGAAACAAACGGTAGACACCCTGGGTTCTCGACACAGCACTGATCAGACCTTCATCGCAATAGAAGCGAACCGCTTTCACTGACAGACCCGAATCCCCCTCTGCCACTTGGCCAATGCGCAATGCCGGACCGTCCACGAGCAGCGCTCCACATTCACCCGTGCTTATGAACACTAGCCAACCCGACCGAAGCCTGAGCCTGTAACACCAAGTCTCCAGTACTCACGCCAAACTAGAGACCAAGGGCTAGTCTGAACATTGATTCATATCGCCACATTCGTGCCAGAAGCAAGTCTCCAGCGCCTTGCCACCACCCTGGCTGGCGTCCTGAGCGTCGTCGCCTGCTCTGCGCTTGGTGCCAACGCCCAAGCCAATAGCGGCACCGTGCCGGAAATGTATGCCACAAAGGCAGAAGCCGAGGCCGCCGCGAAGAAGCACTTCAACTGCACTGGTGCCCATCAGATGGGCCATCAATGGATGCCCTGTGCCACCCACGGGCAATCCAACGGACAGCCTCAACACAACCACTGAGTTTGAGCATGAGCAGTTGCGGTGAACCGCCCAAACTGATCGCCGTCGGCATTGCTCCGCTGGGCATCGTTTCGATTGGCGTCGTGCCGATGGGCGTGGTGAGCATCGGCGTGGTGCCCATGGGTGTGTTCAGCCTTGGTGTCGTGGGCATGGGCGTGGTCAATGCCTGCGTCGTCGGCATGGGTGTCGTGGTTGCTGGGCTGAGCTCCATGGGGATCTGGTCGTTCAGTCCTGGGCATGGAGATCACCACAACAGCAGCGGCGCCGCTCAGGAGCAGTTGATGGCTTACCCCAGCAAACAGGTGGCCTTGGAGAAAGCACGCGAACTCGGCTGCGAAGGCGTGCACGCCATGGGCGATCTCTGGATGCCCTGCCCAGAACATCCACCCCAGCCGTCCTCACCCCAACACTGATGCCATGAACGCCCTGCCGAGATTCAGCCTGGCTCTCGTCGCCATCCTCGTGACAACAACGTCTTCCGCACTGGCCTGTGAAAAACATCAGAGCCCACAACAATCAACCACGCAGCAAGGATCAACAAACTCCCTGAACTCCCCTCAGCAAAACCAGCGCTGACACTGAGGACCAACGCCTTTCTTCACTGGAGAAAACTGGCTGACGCGCAAGGAGGCACTCAAACCACAGCACAAACCTTAATCTCTACGGCAAGTCTCCAGAGACGTACGTAGACTGGAGACTCAACCTGCTTGCCGTCATGCGCAACCTCACGTCCGCGCCAATCCTCGCCTCCTCTCGCCACTCAGACGAGGAGGTCAAAGGCGCACGTCTTGAACAGCCCAACCCCACAGGCACGCGATTTAATGACATCTTGATCGGAGTCGAAGCCCCAGATGTCGTCGTCGGATTGGGCGGCAGCGATGTCCTGAAAGGCATGGGCGGCAACGACACTCTGATTGGCGTCAATGCCGTCGGGAAAAACCCCGGCCGCAATGAAACGGATGTGCTTTATGGCGGCACGGGCGCCGATACCTTTGCGCTGGGCGATTTCAATGGCGGCGTGTACTACCTGGACAAGGGTAACAAAGGTGGAGGCAAGAAAAGCTATGCAGGAATTCAAGACTTTGAAGACGGCGACAAAATCACCCTGCGCTGCTACGAAATGGGTGAATATGAGCTCGACAAAAACTACCGCATTGGAAACACAATTGCCACAGCCATTTACTACAATAAAGATGGCCAAGCCGGGATCAGCAAAGGTGACGACTTAATCGCCATTGTTCAAGGCACTGGCGCAGCCTCTCTTGACCTGATGAACAGCAATCAATTCAACTGGATCGTATGACGAACTGAGCGGGTGCGCTTCGGCGTGCCCCTGCTTGTTCCTCTCAGCATCCGAACCGTGAGCAACATTGAGATGCCCTGCTCAGCTCATCCACGCCAGCTATCCTCCTCATGCCAGCACTGATTCCATGACGTCCCTGCACAGCTTCAGCCTGGCACTGGTTGTAGCACTTCTTGCCTCAACGTCTTCCGCACTGGCCTGTGGCGGCGGCGGTTCAGGCAGCTACCGAAAGCCGGCACGCTCTGGCCAAGAGCAGCACAGCACTTCGACACCCGCTTCCCAACAAGGATCGGTAGCTCCCCAGAGCGCCCCTCAGTAGGGGCGCCTGAGAGCTGCCGATCGCATGGTTCACCGGCGAGCTTCCGATCAGAACCGGAAGCTCGTTTTCACCAGGCCACCGAATTG
>NZ_JACVZV010000003.1 GCF_014654725.1 Vulcanococcus sp. Clear-D1
GATCACAGAGGGTAATTGTCCCGTGAATCGCTTCGGTTTTCCAGAGCCTCCCTAAGGGGCCTTCAAAGGCTTTGCTCCGACAACATCAAGCGGTGTTGCTGGTATCGAGGCAGATGCCTGTCGACAACCCGTTCCCAACGATTTACTCGCTGACCAGCATAAGTAAGCCTGGTTTGCCAACAGCGGCAGATTGCCTACTCCACTCTTCGCAACTTTTGTCGGTTTGGGCGTCTCTTGCAAGGGTGCTTGGCAGGCCGGTGCTTAGGGTCGTTGGCGAGTGTTTTTACTTCGCTCCTTGAGCAGCGCCACCCTCTACGACAAGGTCTGGGATCTGCATCAGGTGGCCCAGCTGCCCGGCGGTGCCACGCAGCTGTTCATCGGCCTGCACCTGATCCATGAGGTCACCAGTCCCCAGGCTTTCGCGGCCCTGCGGGATCTGGGCTTGAGCGTGCGCCACCCCGAGCGCACCGTGGCCACCGTCGACCACATCGTGCCCACCACTTCTCAGGCGCGGCCCTTTGCCGATCCACTGGCGGAGGAGATGCTCGCCACGCTTGAGGCCAACTGCGCTGAGCACGGCATCACCCTGCATGGCCTCGGCAGTGGCCGTCAGGGCATCGTGCACGTGATCGCTCCCGAGCTAGGCCTCACCCAGCCGGGCATGACCGTCGCCTGCGGCGACTCCCACACCTCCACCCACGGTGCCTTTGGTGCGATCGCCTTCGGCATCGGCACCAGCCAGGTGCGCGACGTGCTCGCCAGCCAGAGCCTGGCCATGGGCAAGCTCAAGGTGCGCCGCATCTGGGTGGATGGCCAGCTGCAGAGCGGCGTCTACGCCAAGGATTTGGTGCTGCATGTGATCCGCACCCTCGGCGTGAAGGGCGGTGTGGGTTACGCCTATGAATTCGCCGGCCCGGCGATCGAGGCGCTCTCGATGGAAGAGCGCATGACCCTCTGCAACATGGCGATCGAGGGCGGCGCCCGCTGCGGCTACGTGAATCCCGATCAGGTCACCTTCGATTACCTGAAGGGCCGGCCCTTTGCCCCCGCCGGTGCGGCCTGGGATCAGGCGGTGGCCTGGTGGAGCAGCCTGGCCAGCGGCGTAGATGCGTCGTTCGACGACGAGGTGCGCTTCGATGCCGCCGCCATCGCTCCCACCATCACCTGGGGCATTACCCCGGGCCAGGGCATCGGCGTGGATGAAACCGTGCCCACCCTGGAGCAAACCGAGCCCGACGAGCGGCCCCTGGCTGAAGAGGCCTATCGCTACATGGATCTGCAGCCCGGCACCCCGATCGCCGGTACCCCGGTGGATGTGTGCTTCATCGGCAGCTGCACCAACGGGCGCCTCAGCGATTTGCAGGCCGCGGCGGCCGTGGCCAAAGGTCGCAAGGTGGCACCCGGGATCAAGGCCTTTGTGGTGCCGGGCAGCGAGCAGGTGGCCGCAGCGGCCGAAGCTGAAGGCCTCGACAAGGTGTTTGTGGAAGCAGGTTTTGAGTGGCGCGAGCCCGGCTGCTCGATGTGCCTGGCGATGAACCCCGATCGCCTGGAGGGCCGCCAGATCAGCGCCAGCTCCAGCAACCGCAACTTCAAGGGCCGCCAGGGTTCGGCCAGTGGCCGAACCCTCTTGATGAGCCCCGCGATGGTGGCTGCCGCCGCCATCAACGGCCGCGTGAGCGACGTTCGCACCCTCCTCAACGCCTGATCCGATGACCACCTCCACACCGTTCCCCTCCGGTCCGATCCGCAGCGTCAGCGGCACCACCGTGGTGGTGCGCGGCGATGACATCGACACCGATCGGATCATCCCGGCCCGTTTCCTCAAATGCGTCACCTTCGATGCGCTGGGTCCTGCAGCCTTCGCCGATGACCGCGCTGAGCTGGCGGGCAGTGATGCCGGCCCCCACCCATTTGATCGCCCGGAGCATCAGGGCGCTTCGATCCTGCTGGTGAACCGCAACTTCGGTTGTGGCTCGAGCCGTGAGCACGCGCCTCAGGCACTGATGCGCTGGGGCATCCGCGCGGTGGTGGGCGAGAGTTTTGCGGAGATCTTCTACGGCAACTGCCTGGCGCTCGGAATCCCCTGCCTGGTGGCTGACCACGACACCATGCTGGCGATTCAGGCCGCGGCGGAGGCCGATCCGGCCGCCAGCGTTGCGGTGGATGTGGCGGAGGCGCGGCTCAGCTGCGGCGATCAGAGCTGGCAGCTCGATCTGGCCGCTGGTCCGCGCCAGATGCTGGCCACCGGTCAGTGGGATGCCACTGGTCAGCTGCTGGCCAACGCCGAAGCGCTGGCTGCGACGACTGCGCGCCTCCCCTATCTGAACGCGTTCAGCGTCGCTTGAGCCTGCTGGCACCGCCAGTCGTGGCGGCCACTCGCGCAAGTGTCTATCAAGGAGAGAGGACGGTCCGTGGCCGATGCGCTTCCTCTCTTCTGTTCAGCCGGCCCTAGCGGCCCTTCTCCTGATCGCCCCGGCGGCCGTGGCGGCGGCTCAGCCCCTGGTTGTTGAGCCCTACCGCTCTCCTGCGACGCAGGGCTCTCCACCCTGGCCCCAGTGCCGTGGTTGTGACCTGCGCGGTGCCGATCTCAGCGGCTTGCTGCTCAATGGCCTTGATCTGCGGGAGGCGGATCTGCGCGGTGCTGATTTGCGCGGCAGCAACCTGGAGGGTGCGGATCTCAGTGGTGCTGATCTGCGCGGCGCACTGCTGCAGCAGAGCTGGCTGAGCAACGCCGATCTCAGTGATGTGGATCTGCGCCAGGCCAATTTGCGCGATGCCGTGTTGATTCAGGCCCTGACCCCTGGTGTGCAACTCGAGGGCGCTGTGTTGATCGGTGCCGACTTCACCGGCAGTGATCTGATGATTGGCGGCGAGGAGGCTGGCCCTGATCCGCTTCCCCCGCTGCGCCCCTAGAAGCCGCGGCGTTGAATGGCCTGATCCTGCGCCAGGCCAGGCGGGGTGTAGGGCACGAAGGGCACACCGGTGCCGCGGAAGTTGAAGTCGTTGAGCTTTACCCGCACGCCGCCGATGCCCTGATAGGGGCTGTAGTAAACGGCCAGCTCATAGGCACGCCGCTGCCAGCGCAGCTCCACGTAGGAATCCACCACATCACCGAAGAACTCGGAGTTGGGATCGGTGTTGACGCCGATGCCGCCGCTCAGCATCAGCGGTCCCACCAGCTGCTGGGTGAGCCCCAGGCCGATGGTGCTGAGATCCACGATGCGATCAAAGCTGAAGGGGCTGACGCCCTGGCGCAGCGTGCCACCGCCGGTCACGGTGAACTGGGTGTAGTCGAAGAAGTTGTTCTGCAGGTGTCCCAGCGTGAGGGTGGGGCCGCCGCTGATGCTGAAGGCCTGCTGACTGGTCCCATCGCCGTAATAGGCTAGGTTCATGTTCAGGTTGGTGTTGATGGCCAGGCCTGGCACGATCGGCGTGGAGCTGAAGCGCGTGGCCAGTTCCGTTTCGGGATTGAGTGGTTTGCCGGTCCAGAGCGGCAGCCGGCTGTTGATCGAGCCGTAGACGTTGGCTCGCCACAGATCCGCCAAGTTCACGGAGTTGAACTCAGTTCCCTGGAAGTTGCCGAAGCCAGCGCGCCAGAACATCGTGTTGGTGAGTTTGCCCAGGTTGGGGAGATCGCGGGTTTGCTCTAGCGAAGCCCCCAGAGCGGAATACACGTCCTGCTCACCGAGGGAGCCGTTCCACACCCGATAGCGATAGGCCCCGAAGCCACGGGCCGTGGTGCGGCCGATCACCGGCAACCGGAAAGAGCGGCTGATATCCCCCCAGCTGCGGGTGCCATTGGCGAAGTTGCTTGGATCAAATGTGGAGAAATCACCCACCACATCGATCTTGAGCCCGAGCACGCGCGTGTCGAAGCGCGCCAGCAGGCCGAACAGATCGCCGATGCGGGTGGGTTGGCTCTGGGGAGAGCTGCCGATTGGCAGGCCCGGCAACACATAGCTGCTGGTGGTGCCATCGAGGGCCCGGCGCACCATGAACTGGGGCTGCAGATTGAGGGTGCCGCGCTTGCCCACTTCCAGTGGCTTGAGGTTGTAGCCGAGGTAGAAGCCATCTCGATCTTCTGAATCCACCGCCATCACCCAGCGGTTTTCCACTTCGCGGTCTTTCTCGAAGCGCTGGTTGCGTTGCAGCGCAATCGGCAGGCGATCTTCCAGGATCAGTTGATTGCTCTTGGCCTGAATCACCAGATCGCCATTGGGCTCCTGGCGTGCCACCACACCACTGGCATCCACCCACGACTGCGCCGGTGTGTAGGGGTCATTGGTGAAGGCAGCTCGATCGGCCCGCCAGCCGTCGGGGGTCACGCTCAGCCGGTTGGCCTGGATCCGCCAGCGGCTGATGGTGCCGCTCACGAACTTATTGCCAATCTCAGTGTTGAGTGGTTGAAGCTGTTGTGGGCGAACTTGTCCGTAGGTCACTTCTGCTTCCGTGATGAGATCAGCATCAGGATCCACACCTGCTCTTCGTTCAACGGAGAGGCTCTGCTGGAACTGCAGGTCACTCACCCGCTGATCGACCGCTGCGGCAATCGCCTTGTGCCGCAGTGCTTCCTGCCGCCCCGGGCTGAGCGCGCTGGAGCGGCTCCCAGCGTTGGGCACGTCCAGCGGCGTTCCTGTGGCTTGCTGGGCTGAACCGAGGGCCACCTGATTGAGCTGATCGCTCAATGGTTTGGATTGCGGCTGCCCCCCGCCCGGGCAGCCAGCCGGTGGCTGCATCGCCACGCTGAACCGTGGCGACGGGCTGCTGCCGAAGCGATAGCGCATGCCCACCAGGTAGGCGTTGCTGCCTTCGCTCACCCCGCTGTAGGTGCCGTAGGCGCCCGATCGGTGGTGGATGCGGCCCACCAACGACCATTCCGGCCGGATCAGGGCCTCTACCTCAAAGCCGAGGTAGTTCAGAAACGTGGTGTAGTTCTCGCGGAACGTTTTCTCGTAATTGCTGACGTTGGTGTTGAGGCTCACGCCCTCAAAGAACGCCAGGCTCAGCCAGGGCTGCAGCCAGGCCCGCACCCCGAAGCTCCAGGTGAACTCGCCGAAGGTTTGGGCTGGTGTGTTGGCGTAGGGAACCTTTTGGTTGAATTCACCGCCCTGTTGTTCGTAGGCGTGGTGCAGCAGGGCGTTGGAATCGAATTCCAGAGCCAGGGGGCCGGCGCGCAGCAGGCGCTTGTTCAGGCCTGCACCCCAGAGGTATTCCGGCCGCATGCGGCCGTTGAACAAAAAGGTGTCGCCGAAGTTGGCGCTGATCATCTGGCCGCCCCAGACGGTGGCGGCCCATGGGTAGGGGCGCCAGTTCGGCACCGGGGGAAGCGGCGGCGGGCAAGCCATCGTCTGGGCCTGCGGTGATAGGGCCACCGGAGGCATTTGCCAGGCATCAGCCGGAATGGCTTCCGGAAGGCCGGAGGGGAGGTTGAGCGCTGCGCTCTCCCCGTTGAGCGGTGTTGCACTCAGCTCATCCGCCACCCGCGCATCGGGATCCGGCAGCGGTTCAGCGTCGAAGCTCACATCGGCATCGAACGGTGGCGCCGACGCTGACCAGTAGCTCAGCGGGAGGAGCGGGGCTGCGGGTGTCTCGCTTGGGTTGAGATCGAGGGCGGCGCTGTCGAGATCGACAACGCCGTAGACCTCGTCGATCTCACCGCTGTTTTCGATCAGGCTGTAGCGGAGCTTGCTCGCCTGCAGGTATTGATTGCCGCGTTGGAAGCGAACCCGGCCACTGGCGTAGATCGTGCGGGTGGCGCTTTCGTATTCGATCCGATCCGCCAACAGGCGGCCGCCGGCCAGGATTACCTTCACGTTGCCAACCGCCACAAACCGATTGGCCAGTAGGTCGAAACCCTGGCTGTCGGCGCTGAGGTCGATGTCGATGGGTGGCTTCTGCGCCGGAGTGGCCTCAATCAGGCCAGCAGCAGACGATGGGCGAGCTGGCTGGTCGGAGGCCGCAGGCGCCGCGGGTGATGGCTGCTGCTCGGCTGCAACAGCGTGACCACCGATCAGAACCGATGCCGATCCCAGCACCGCAATCAAACGGCGGACGCGTTGCGGGACAGGCACCGAAGGGAATTAAGAGGGCGTGATCCTGACACGCCTGCGGCCGGAGCGCCGATCAGGCTCCTGAGGGCGGATCACTCCTCCAGGTCTTTACGGCTGGGGGTGCGGCTGGGATCGCTGGCCAAGAAGCCGAACACGAAGATCCCGATGAAGAAAAAGACGACGGAGTAAACCGAGATCTTGAGGGCGAGCATTGGTTCTGTCCGGCGGTGACAGGGAGTAACGGGCGCCAAGTGGGCCCTGAGTGACCCTGCGGCAGCTGCATCATCCTATGGGTCGTGATCGCGTTGACCGATGCCGGAGGGCCCAGACAGCGCTGTTCGCTCCTGGATTGAAACGTTTCAGGCCCAATCCAGGCTGGATCTCAGGCCGCTCTGGCGGCGCGCAACCCCATCGGGCGGGAGCGATGTGGCGTTGTTGGATCCCTGGGGAGCCCGTTGTCGCCCCGATTGGCATGCCCGCGGTCTGGTGATCTGGCCCCGCGGTGGGCAGTGGCTGCAGTTGGAATTGGAACTGCTCTGCCCGCCGGCCTGGCAGCAGCGCCAGCAGGGCGATCGCCTGGCGCGTCTGGTGCTGCGCTGGTGGGCCGATGCCGTGGAGCTGCGGGTGGATGGCGAGCGGGTGCATCAGGGCGATCTGTTCGATACCGCCTGCCGTTGGCCCCTGCCGGCGGCTTGGTGGAGCGGGCAGCCGCTGCAGCTGGAGTTGCGTCTGCGCTCCCCCCTCCATGACGACGGTGCACTGATCGCCAGTGCGGTGGAGCAGGAGCCCCTCGATCCGGCAGACCCCACCGGTGTGCTGGTGGCGCCGCGGCTGGCCCTTGCGGCCCAGCGCCTGCCGGCGGATGCCCAACCGGGACTGCTTCAACAGCTCCAAGCTTTGGATCCTGTCGATCCCGCTGCTGCTGCTGCGGCTGCTGCGCTGGAGCCCTGGCTGCGGCAGCAGGTTCAGATCCATCCGCCCAATGCGGTGCAGGTGCTCGGCCATGCCCACCTGGATCTGGCCTGGCTCTGGCCGGTGGCGGATACCTGGCAGGCGGCAGTGCGCACCTTTGAATCGGCGTTGGCGCTGATGGAGCGCTTCCCGCAGCTGCATTTCGCCCACTCCACCCCGGCGCTGTACGCCTGGATCGAGCAGCACCGACCAGCCTTGTTCGCTCGGCTGCGAGCGGCGATGCAGGCCGGGCGTTTTGAGCCGATCAACGGCCCCTGGGTGGAGAGCGATTGCGTGCTGATCGGCACCGCCTCGTTGCTGCAGCAATTCGCCCTGGGCCAGGCCTACAGCCGCACCCGTTTCCCTGAGTGGGAGCACAACCTCTGCTGGCTGCCCGACAGCTTTGGCTTCAGCGCCGGGCTGCCGGCGGTGGCCCGCAGCACCGGGGTGGAATGGTTCTGCACCCACAAGCTCGCTTGGAACAGCGGCCAGCCTTTCCCCCACCGCCTCTTCCGCTGGCGCAGCCGCTGCGGCAGTGAGCTGTTGGCACTGGCCACCGCGCCGATCGGCACCGACGGTGATCCGCTGGCGATCGACGCCTACAGCCGCGCCTGGCAGGCCGCCACAGGGGTGGAGCAGGCCCTGTGGCTGCCCGGCGTGGGCGATCACGGCGGCGGGCCCACCGCCGAGATGCTCGAGCAGCTCCAGCTCTGGCAGCAGCAACCCTTGGCCTGCCCCCAGACCCACGGCAGCCTGCGCCAGTACCTGGCGGGGTTGAAGCCGCTGGCACCGCAGCTGCCGGTGTGGCGCGATGAGCTCTATCTGGAGTTGCATCGCGGCTGTGCCACCAGCCGGCCGGATCAGAAGCGCCATAACCGCAGCCTGGAGCGACTGCTGCGGCAGGCGGATCTGGCTCTGGCGCTGCAGCACCTGTTCGCTGCGCAGGGGGCACCCGTGGCACCCGCCGACTGGCGGCCTCTGCTGTTTCAGCAGTTTCACGACATCCTTCCCGGCACCTCCATCCCGGAGGTGTTCGAGCAGGCCGAACCCCAGTGGCGTGCCGCCCGGCGGCAGGCGCGTCGTTGCCGCGATCAGGCGTTGCAGGCTCTGCTTCCCGAGCACAACGGCTGGTGGTTGGCCCAATTGCAGCTGCAGGCTGCCGGGCCCTGCACCCTGCGCCTGCCAGCGGGGGTCTGGCGATTGAGCGATGCCGAGGCCGCCCTGCCCCAGCAGCCGGCCCCAGGAGGCGGCACCTGGGTGCAGCTCGCCCTGCCGGCCGGTGTGGCAGCAGTGCCCTTGGAGCGGGGGCCGAGCGAGGCAGTGCTGGCGCTGGAGCCGGCTGAGCTGCAGCATCCGGTGGCTCTTCACACCAGCGAGCAGGGCTGGCAGCTCAGCAATGGGCTTGTGCGGGCACAGTTCGGCCCTGCTGGCCTGGAGCAGCTCTGGGGGGCGGATGGTGTGCCGCAGTTGGCGGGGCCGTTGGCCTGGTGCCGCTGGAACGACCACGGTGAGTTTTGGGATGCCTGGGATCTCGCCGCGGATTACCGCCAGCACCCGCTGCCGCTGCAATGGCAGAGCGGCCCCGATCTGGCGGAGCAGGGGCCGCTGTGTACGCGGTTGGTCTGGCGCGGCCGTTGCGGCAGCAGTCGGCTGCGCCTCGATGTGCAGCTGCGCGCGGCATCGCCCTGGCTGGAGCTTGTGCTGCAAGTGGATTGGCGTCAGCGCCATGAGCTGCTTCGCTTGGAGCTGCCCCTCGCGCAACCGGCTTGCCGCTACGCGGCTGACACGCCCGGCGGCGTGATCGAGCGCCCCGCTGCTGCCGTGAATGGCCGCGAGCAGGCCCGCTGGGAAGTGCCTGCCATCAGTTGGCTTGCCTCGCAGGCGGAGGCCGGTGGCGGTCTGGCCGTGCTGCTGGATGGTCCCCAAGGGGTGTCGGCGGAGCGTGAGCGCCTGGGGGTCTCGCTGCTGCGGGCACCCACCTGGCCAGATCCTTCAGCGGATCAAGGTCTGCATCGACTGCGGCTGGCCCTCTCGCCCTGCGCCCAGGGCTGGCGCCAGCAGGCGGTGCCCCAGCAGGCCCAGCGCTTCCGGGAGCCTGTCTGGTTGCGCCCTGCTTCGGGTGGTGACGCGCCCGGGGGATGGCCGGATTTGGATCTGGGCTCTGAGGCACTGCAGATCGTGCAGCTGCAACCGCTGGAGCAACCCGGAACGGCGCGGCTGACGTTGCAAAACCTCAGCCCGCAGCGCCAACAGCTGCGCTGGCCTGAGGGTTGGAGCGCCCGCCGCGAGCTGGCTCCTGAGCCAGTGGCCTCCACAGCGTCTGCAGGAGCGGCCGATCGGCTGCTGCCCTGGCAGCTCGGCAGTTGGCTGGTGAGCTGTGGGAGTGGCCCTCTTGATCAGTCGTCGTGATCGTCGAACGGATCGGTGAGGCCCTTCGACGGCGGGCCGAAGGCGGTATAGATGCCAAAGCCGGTGAGGCCCAGCAGCACAGCCAGCACGGCCAGTGCCACCGACATGGCTGGGGACGACGTTTCCATCACAACTCTCGACAGGCACAGCCGCGGCGGCTGCCGCGGCCCTTACAGTAACGAGACTGACCCTTGCCAGAGAGCACAGCCCGTCATGGCTCAACGCACCCGCCTGGGAGATCTGCTGCGTCCCCTCAACTCCGAGTACGGCAAGGTTGTTCCCGGTTGGGGCACCACCCCGGTGATGGGTGTGTTCATGGCCCTGTTCCTCGTGTTCCTGCTGGTGATCCTGCAGCTGTACAACAAGTCGCTGCTGCTCGACGGCATCACCGTCAACTGGAACGGCGTCGGCTGATCGGATGAACGTCTTCGGAGTCGGACTGCCGGAGCTGGCGGTCATCGCGGCCATCGGACTTCTGGTTTTCGGCCCGAAGCGTTTGCCCGAGTTGGGCAAAACCCTTGGACGCACCCTGAAGGGCTTTCAGAGTGCCTCCAGCGAATTTGAGAAGGAATTTCGCAAGGCCGTCGACACGGTTGAAGCCGAAGTCACCGCAACGAGCGTGCTTCCTGCTGAGCAGGCTCAAGCGAGTGCTGCTGAATCCGCTGCCAAGCCGCAAGCGTCCAGCGCCTCGTCTGAGCCCGCCTCAGAGGCCTGAGCTGCGCAGCTGAACCTTGATGGCTGGCCCTGAAGGCATCGCCCCCCTGCAGCTGCTGGTGGGCCTCGGTAACCCTGGTGACAAATACGCCGGTACACGCCACAACGTGGGCTTTATGGCGCTCGAGCGCTTAGCAGCCCAAGCCGGTGGCAGCTTCAAGCAGCAGAGCAAGCTGCATGGCTTGTTGGCTGAGGTGGGTGTGGGAGCCAGGCGGCTGCGCCTGCTGATGCCGCAGACCTTCATGAACGACAGCGGCCGCTCGATTCGCGCCGCTCTCGATTGGTTTGATCTTGAACCCGCCCAGATGCTGGTGCTGGTGGACGACATGGATCTGCCACTGGGTCGTTTGCGCTTGCGCACCAGTGGTGGTGCCGGCGGCCACAACGGCCTGCGCAGCACCATTGCCCATCTGGGCGGGCAGGAGTTTCCGCGCCTGCGCATTGGCATCGGTGCGCCGGCTCTCAATCCCGTGGAGCGCAAGCAACGCACGGTGGGCCATGTGCTGGGCCGGTTTGCGCCCGCCGAGCAGCCGGTGCTCGATCAGGTGCTGGAAGAGGTGCTCCAGGGCGTCGACCTGATTCAGCGGCTGGGCTTTGAGCGTGCCGGTAACCGATTGAACGGGTTTGTGGCGCCGGCTGCGGCCAAGCTGGTTGAAGCCCCGCTTGGCTGAGGAGCGCCGCTGTGAGTCGTTTGCCTACCACCACGGCTCAGTTGCGGGTGCTGCACCAGAGCTTCAGCCAGCGCCTGCTTGAGGGGGAGGTGAGCGCTGGAGGCTTCCAGTGGACCTTCAGCTGGTTCTTTGATCGTGGTGAGCTGTTGGTGGAGCCCTCCCTCGGCCGGGCCCTGATTCACGATGCGCTGCTGAGGTTTCTGCTCAAGGCCGATTACCAGCTCGAACCCGGCGGCGATTACGCCTTCACGGTGCGGGCCAAGTTTTAAAGCTCAGCGGCTGAGCAGGCGCAGGCTGCCTGGGCGCTGCAGCAGCGTGCCGAGGTGGCGTTCCAACAGGAGCTGAGCCACCACATCGTCCACGTCGCGAGGAGGGATGCGCAAACCGCGCGGCAGCCATCGCCGCCAGCTGCGCGCGGGCTCCAGCTGCCAGTAGCGCTCCCGGGCGGCGAGGGTGGTTCCCGCTTCCGGGATCAGCAGCGCGGCGAATTGCTGGGCGCTGAGCCACTGGCGCCAGGGCTGGCTGCCGGTGCCATCGCCCAGCAACACCGTGCTGAAGCTGTGGGTGTTGCTCCACTCCAGCAGCAGCTCCTGGCAGCGCTGCGGCGGCAGGACCCCCGCCGCCAGCACCTCAAGGCGATTGCTATCCGCTAGCACCAGGCCGCATTTGCTGCGTCCGGGGTCGATCGCCGCCAGCTGGCTCAACGCGGTACAGCCCGTAGTTCCACGGCCACTGGATCCACCAGATCGCCGTTGCGCAACGACACCGCTTGCAGTTGCACCACCTGCCCAGCGGGCCGGTTGGTGAGGGCGTTGCTGAGCTGATTCACGCTGGCGGCATCGAACTGCAGGCCGCTGGCCAGGCTCCCCGCCCGCTGCACGGTGTTGTAAGCCGAGGCCAGCAGCACATTCAGGCGGCTGCGCACCTGCTCCGCACTGCGTTCATCGCCCTCCAGCACGGTGGTGGCCAGTTGCTCGCCCGCTTTCACCACCTGCCTGTTGCGGCGGACATCGGGAAACGCAACCACCTGCCGTTCGCCCTTAAGCACGTTGGCGGCTGAGATCAGGCTCACCACCCAATCACCGCGTTTGCTGAGGATGCCCTCCAGCTTGGTGATGTCGCTGCGCGGAACGAGCAGGATCTGGCGGTTGGGTGTCTGGCCGGGCAACACCCGCTGGTACACGTTGGTGTTGGTCTGGCGCAGCAGCGCTTCGATCACCACCTTGGCCTGCTCGGGTTTCTCGATCCGCACCTTGGCGATCTCCAGTGGCTGGCCGCTGCTGATCACCACATCGCCCCGGCGCAGGGCGATCAGGTTGGTTTCGAGCTGCTGCAGCTCCTTGGCGGAGGCGCTGATGCGGTTGTTCAGCCGTGCCAGTTCCTGGCGGTTGCGCTGGATGTCGGCATCCTTGGCGCCGATCTCGCGGCTGAGCTGATCGCGTTCCTGCTCCAGCAGCCGGCGCTGTTGCAACAGCGGTGCCAGCTCCCTGCGCAGCGAGGCGGCCTGCGCTTCCACCATGGTCAGCTGGCTGCGGGCCTGCTGGCGCCCCTGTTCGGCCGCTGTC
The DNA here is from genome assembly GCF_014654725.1 of Vulcanococcus sp. Clear-D1. Lineage (GTDB taxonomy): Bacteria > Cyanobacteriota > Cyanobacteriia > PCC-6307 > Cyanobiaceae > Vulcanococcus. Next base: position 12,361 of record NZ_JACVZV010000003.1, read on the forward strand.
AGTTCGCTCTGGCTGCGATGCAGGGCTTCGCGCCCCTCCCGCAGGCGCCGCTCGAGCTGGTCGAGTTCAAACAGGCCGGTGCGCAGCCGATCGCTCACCAGCAGCATCAGGCCGAGCGAGATGGCACTGATCAGGCTGCCGGTGAGCACCGTGATCACCACCGCCGTGCGGCGCGGCCGCATCCCCAGCAGGCTCAGGCGGGCCTTGCCCACCTTGGAACCGAGCCGATCGCCGAGGGTGGAGAGCACTCCACCCAGCAGCAGCAGCGCCAGGATCAGCAGCCAGCCCGACACAACCTTGCGCGACGACGCTCAGTATCGGTGGACAGCGTTCAGCTGAACCGCTTAGCCAGGGCCAGCGGATCAAACACTGTGATCTTCTTGCGATCGATCTGCACCAGGCCGGCATTGCGCAGGTCGCCCAGTAGTCGGGTGATCGTCACCCGCGTCGAACCAATCGCCTCGGCGATCGCTTGATGCGAAAGGCGTAGATCGATGGTGATCCCTTCGCTGGTGGGCACGCCGAAATCGCGGCAGAGCACCAGCAGGAAGCTCACCAAGCGCGACGACATATCGCGGTGGGTGAGGGTTTCGATCATCGTTTCGGTCTGCAGGATGCGCGAGGAGAGGCCTTGCAGCATCAGCAGGCCCACGCTGGCGTCGAGCTCGATCGCCTTGCGCACCGAAGCGGCCGGGGCCGTGACCATCTCCACGCGGGTGAAGGCCACAGCGTGATAGAAGCGGTCGGAGCGCTGACCGGTGAGCAGCGACAGCACCCCGAACAGGCTGTTTTCCCGTAGCAATGCCACGGTGATTTCCTCGCCGGATTCATACACGCGCGAGAGCCGTACAGCGCCTCGCCGCAGCAAATACACCTTCTCGGCTGGATCGCCGGGGAAGAAGATCGTTTTGCCGCGCTCCACCGTCTCGGTGGTGCTGCCACTCAGGCCTCGGATCACGTCCAACAGGGTGGCGTTGGATGCCGTGGGAGATCCGGCCACCGGTGAGAGCCCTGCGGCGCCGGTGGTGGGGCTTGGTGAGTAGCGGCTGAAGCCTGGTTGGGCGCCGACCATAACGGCGGGGCAAGGTGAGGCGGACCCTACGGATCACCCCTGCGGGCTCTTGTAGTGATTGACACTATTTCGGGGCTTGCTCCAGCGCCTCCCTCTGACTGTGCCGAAGCTGCTGCAATCCCTCATCCGCCAGATCGAGCAGCGCATTCAGCTGTTGGCGCGAGAACGGAGCGCCTTCGGCGGTGCCCTGCACCTCCAGCAATTGCCCCTGGCTGTTCATCACCACATTGAGATCCACCTCGGCCCTGCTGTCTTCGCTGTAGTCGAGGTCGAGCAGGGCTGCGCCATCCACCAGCCCCACCGACACCGCCGCTACCTGCTCCAGCAGGGGTGAGCGGCTCAGAACGCCGCGAGCTTCCAGGCGCTGCAGCCCAAGGGCCAGGGCCGCCCAGGCGCCCGTGATCGAGGCGGTGCGGGTGCCGGCGTCGGCCTGCAGCACATCGCAGTCGATGTGGAGGCTGCGTTCGCCCAGGGCTTCGAGATCAAGGCAGGCCCGCAGGCTGCGGGCGATCAGTCGCTGGATCTCCTGGGTGCGGCCCGAGAGTTTCATCAGCTCCCGCGGCTGCCGGCTGGGTGTGCTGGCGGGCAGCAGGCGGTAATCGGCGCTGAGCCAGCCTTTGCCAGAGCCCTGGCGCCATTTCGGCACGCCTTCCTCCAGGCAGACACTGCAGATCACGGCGGTGCGGCCGGTGTACACGGTGACGGAGCTGAGGGCGAAGCCCATCGGATCCCAGCTGAAGCGCGTGGGGCGTAGATCGTTCGTGCGCCGGCCGTCGCTGCGGGAGGGGGCTGCGGGCATGGGCTGGGCCTGGTTCTGCGTGATCTCGATGGTACGGGTGTTTGCACTACCGGTAGTGGCAGTTGCTTGCTCACCGGTCTGACACCGCTACATTCAGGTACCAGCGCGGCGGCCAAGCGGAGATGACGGCGAGCATTGCAGCCCTTCCCGGCAGTGGCTCCAGCGGCCCCTTTCGCCCTGGCCATCGTGCGCCGGGTGGCCGCGCCCTCGGCTCGGCGCCGTCCACCGCCGGCCGCAGTCTGCGGCTGGTGGCCCAGCAGGAAGGTCTGCTCCAGGTGCACACGGCTCCGTTTCGCGGCAGCTTCAGCGGGGTGTTGAGTCAGGCCTTGCGCAGTGCCGGTCTGGGCAGCCGTGTGTTGATCAGTCAGTTCCTCAAGGGTGGTGTTGACCAGGGCCTGGAGCGCAGTGTGTGGTTGTGCGGACGCCTTCAGTGGCTGCGCCCTGCCGTAGCCAGTTGCCTTGCGGAGCCTGCGTCCGCTGATCAGGCCGGATTTGCTGCCTGTGAGGCCGTTCGCGACGTGTGGACCTTCACCCGCGAGCAGATGCTGGCTGGCCAGCTGGATCAACTGGTGCTCGATGAGCTGGGCCTGGCTGTCGAGCTGGGATACCTCGAGGAAGCGGAAGTGCTGTCTGCCCTCGAGCAGCGGCCCTCCCACCTGGATGTGATCCTGACGGGGCCCTCCATGCCCAGCTCCCTGCTGGCGATGGCGGATCAGGTCACCCAGCTGCGCCGAGGTTTCTGATGCTCAAAAACGACCGCTGGATCAATGAGCAAGCCGCAGCGGGCATGCTCGAGCCCTTCCAGCCCAAGCTGGTGCGTCACCTCGATCCGGATAACGGCGTACAGCCGGTGCTGAGCTTCGGCTGCTCCTCCTACGGCTACGACCTGCGCCTTTCCCCCCAGGAATTTCTGATCTTCAAGCATGTGCCGGGCACGGTGATGAACCCCAAGCGGTTCAATCCGGCCAACCTTGAGCCTGCGCCCCTGCACCGCGACGACGACGGCGACTACTTCATCCTCCCTGCCCATTCCTATGGGCTTGGCGTGGCGCTGGAGAAGATGAAGGTGCCAGCCAACATCACGGTGATCTGCCTCGGCAAGAGCACCTATGCCCGGCTGGGAATCATCGTGAACACCACGCCGGCGGAAGCCAGCTGGGAAGGGCACCTCACGCTGGAGTTCAGCAACTCCTCGGGAGCTGATTGCCGCATCTATGCCAACGAAGGCATCTGCCAGCTGCTCTTCTTCGAAGGCGATCCCTGCGAAACCACCTACCAAGACCGCGCCGGTAAATACCAGCACCAGCCCGAGCGGGTCACCCTCGCCAAGGTCTAAGGCGCGAGCCGTGCCTTATGCAGGCGGCTCTTCTCGTACCAAGCAGCGATCTCCGGGGCCCAAGCCTGCATGTGCGGCCACATCAGATCGCAGAGCACCCGGATCTCCTCCTGGGCATCGAGCTTCGCCCGCAGGTCCATGAAGTGCAGGAAGGCCCGCAGCGAGAAGCTCACCACGAAGTGCTGGCGGTAGTCGAAGGGGAGGATGCCGCGGGCGTGCTCCTCAGCGAAGCCGGCCGCAAGCATGTCGCGGTAGCGCTCGGCAGCCAGCCGGCAGAGCTCGAGATCCTTGCTGCGCTCCTCAGCGGTGTAGGCGTATTTCTTGCCCTGGCGATCGCTGTAGTGGCCTTCCGGGCGCAGATAGAACACCTCCTCGAGCTCAAGCTCGCCGTTGGCGGCCCTGCAGATGCGATCGCCCGTGTAGCGCATCGATTGCACATCGAAGCTCACGCCCACCCGATGGGTGCGGGCCTGTTGCATCACCGAATGGGGGAACCAGCCCACGTTGAGCACGATCTGAGCGTGCTCGAGCGGTCCGTAGTGGCCGCGCTCCCCAGCCAGCAGCCGCTTCACGCAGATCTCGCCGGCTTTGGTTTCATCGGGCCATTCGGCGCGATCGGCGGCCACGAACCCCTCGCTGTAGTCCTGGTGCATCGCGGCGTAGATGCACTGCTGCGGGTTGGGGGTGGCGGCGATCAGCTCAACCCGGAAGCGGTTCATGGGGAAGGTGCCGGCGCCCGCCGGACTGCGGTGGCTGCAGGGTAGGCGGGGTTGGTTGGATCAGCCGTGGCTGCGTGGACCCGCCATCGGCGATGCCGCCAGGGTGGGTTGCAGGCTGCTTTGGCTGGCGAGGCCCGCCAGCTGCGGCAGCGGGGTTTCGGCGATCAGGGCTGTGGTGAGGGCTTCAAGCTCAGGTTTGCTGCGGGCGCCGAGGGCACGGCCGATGGCGTCGCCGGAGGCGTTGAACAGTTCCAGCTGTGGAATCCCGTTCACCTCATAGCGGTCGATCTCCGGTTGCCAACGCGGGTTGTCGACATTGAGGAGCACCACGTCGAGTTGGCCGTGGTGTTGCTGTTCGATTGTTTCCATCGCTGGTGCCATGGCCTGACAGGCCTCACACCAGTCGGCGTAGAACTCCACCAAGGTGGGGCGTCCGTCTCCAAGGGCTACGGAGAGGTCGAGGGATTGGCGCGCCAATTTCTCCAGGGGGGCGGCCGGTTGCAGTCCCCCCCGCAGGGCAAACAAGGCCAGCGCCAGCACGGCGCCAAGAGCAGCCAGCAGCATGCGGGCGCGGCGTCCAAGCAAGGGTTGGTCCGGGGAGTCGGGCGTGGGTGCGCTCAAGGGGGGAGCCTGATGGCGGATCAACAATCTGCCAGTCTTCTCGCTCTGATTAGCCTGTAGGCCGGCGGGCCAGCCAGTGTGAAGCGCCGCATCACCCTCCATTTCCCCCGCGAGGCGGTGCATCAGCCGATTGCCTATCGGTTGGCCGTGGAATTCGATATCGCCGCGAAGATTCTGCGGGCCCAGATCGCGCCGAATCAGAGCGGCACGATGGTGGTGGAGCTCTCCGGCGACATTGATGATCTCGCCGCCGCGGAGCATTGGTTGGAAAGTCAGGGGCTCGGCATCAACCGTGCCTCTGGCCAGATTCGGGTGGATGCGGAGCGCTGCGTCGATTGCGGCATCTGCACCAGCGTCTGCCCCAGTGGCGCCCTGAGCAGCAGCGCTCCCTCTTGGCAGTTGCAGTTCGACGCGCAACGCTGCCTGGTGTGCGAACAATGCATTCCCACCTGTCCGTTCGAGGCCATCGCCCTGGTGCTGGAGCCATCCCCGTGAGAGCTGTGTTTGGTCTGTTGCTGCTGCCGCTGCGGGCACCGATGTTGTTGGTGCTGCTGCTGGTGAGCGGCTACATGGGGCTGCATTGGGCGGAGGTAGCTCCCCTGCTGCTCACCCGGGCTGAAACCCCTCTGCAGTTGGAATTGGCGGGGCCGCTCTTCTGGCCCCTGCAATGCCTGCAGGCTCTGGTGGTGGTGGTGTTCTGCGCCATGCCCGATCTGCTGCTGCGGGAGTTGTCGCAGCTGATGGCCGCCAGCAAGGCGCTCACTCTGGTGGTGACGCTGCTGATCGTGATCACCGGGGGGCTTTACCTGCTGCACCTGGCGGTCTTGGCCGAGGTGCTGGTGTTGGCGTCGTCTGTGCTGCTGGCCCGCCTGGATCTGAGCCGTCTGCGCCTGGCGCCAGCTCCGCTGATGGGAGCTCTCGGACTAAGCGTGTGGGTGCTGGTGGGGATCAGCCTGGGGGCTGTGGTGCACGACCGCCTCGCCCCTCTATTCGCCTAGTTCCCTTGGCAGATCTGGGCTGGATCTCCCTGCAGCAGTTGGTAGCTCCAGCGGTTCCCCAGCACCTTTTTTACATAGAGGCGCGTTTCTGGGTAGGGGATGGCCTCGCTCCAGAGTTCTGGCTCCTGCTTGGGGTCAGGCAGGGCTGGCTTCAGCCAGCTCGCCACTGCGCCTGGCCCGGCGTTGTAGCTGGCCACCGTGAGGAAGGGTTGGTTGGGCCAGAGCTGCTGCAGGCGTTGCAGGTAGCGAGCACCCAAACGCGCGTTGAGGGCTGGGCTCTGCAACTCCTCGGTGCTCACCCTTCGGCCAGCCAGTTCGGCGGCTGTATCGGGCATCAGTTGCAGCAGCCCCACGGCACCCACCGGCGAACTCACGCCCGGGCTGAAGCGTGATTCCTGCCGCGCCACGGCCCAGAGCAGCTCCTGATCCACGCCCTCGTCCTGGGCAGCCATGCCCAGTTCCGCCTGGAAGCGCCTTGGGTGTTGCTGCGCGGCCCGTTGCCACTGCTGGCGGCAGTCGCTTTGCGGCAGTCGCAGGTTGGCGAACTCCAGTTGGCCGAGGCCGGTCCAGTCATCGCCGATGCCGGTGCGAAGGCGCCCTTCCAGCAGCAACTGCTCAGGGCCCTGGGGCGAGCGGCCACCACGCTGATGCCGCCAGCTCTCCCAGGCCTCCAGGGCCTGCCCGGTGCGCCACAACGCATCCAGCCGCGGGTTGCCGCTGCCCAGGGGTTGCCAGGTGAGTTCGGGCTGGTTGCTGCCGGTTGCTGCCCGTGCGGCGGTCGGCAGCGGCTGTTCGAGCCGCACCATGGCGCGCCAGCTGTAGTAGCCCACGGGCTGGGTGTGCAGCAGCGTGTGCCAGAGCTCCTTCGCCCGAGCGCTCTGGCCTTGCTTCTGGGCGATGTAGCCCTGCCAGAACAGCTGCCGCGCCGCCAGGACTGCCGGCAGCTTGGCGCTGGAGATGGCCCCCAGGATCTGATTGGCCTCCGTCCAGCGCCGCTCAAGCAGGGCCTTGCGAGCCAGTTGCCACTGCAGTTCCCAGCTGCTCGGTTCTTCAGGCCACCGTTGCAGTACTGCTTGCCAGGGGATGCGTTGCTCCAGCGCCAGCCGGGCCTGCACGGCTGACCCGTTGCGCAGGTTGGCGGGCAGTTGCTCCAGCAGCGCGAGCGCTGCGGCGCCGGGCTCCTCGGCCAACAGGGCGGTTGCTTCTGTGCCAACCGGGCTGGTGGGGTGCTGGAGGGCGAGCTTCAGCAGCAGCTGTTGGCCTCGCTGCTGTTCGGCGCTGTTGCCCCGCAGCAGGCTGCGCCCCAGGCTGAGGCCCAGCTCCGGCGATGGCGGTTGACCCGCCAGGCAGCGCTCGGCTGGCTCCCATTGCCCCAGCTGCAGCAGTCCGCTGGCCAGCTGCTGGCGTTGCACGGGGGTGAGCGGTTGTTTGGGGTTCTGGCAGGCGCTCAGCAGCAGCGCTTCAGCGCCGGGCCAGCGGGCACCCCAGCGGGCCAGATGCAGGCTGTCGCCGGCTTCCACTGCTGCGGCCAGGGCGGCGGGATGGGCGGGGAAGCGGCGCAACAGCTGCGGGTGCTCGCCCAAGGCGTAGAGCGCATCTGCGCTGGCGGGTTCCTGCGGGAAGCGGCGCTGCAAGGCTTGCCACAGGGCCTGAGCACGCGGCCCCTGGCCCAGGGTTGCTGCGCTCTGGGCGGATTGCTTCAACACCACGGCGGCCAGGGGCCCCTGACCCCAGCCCTGACCCTGGAGCAGCTGTTGGCGTTCCTTGGCCGTGCGCTCGGGCTGGGCGCTGAGCAGCAGCGCCGCGTCGCGCCGGCGCTCCGGATCGAGGCTGCCCCAGCGAGCCGCTTGCAGTGTGGCGGTGCTGTTGCTGGGGTTGAGAGGTGGTGCCAGCTGGATCAGCGCCTGGCGCGCTGCGGCCAGCGCGATCCCGCTACCCAGGCAGGTGGCACCGATCAGCAGGACGGCGGAGGGGCGCAGCTGGGGCAACGCGGTGCAACAGGTGTTGGCATTCTTGGGGAGATCTCATCCCCAGGCCATGGGCCGGCTGCGTCTGCCTTCGCTTCCGCCGAGCCTCACCGTGTTGCCGGGGTGGCGGCAACGGCGGCGGGTGTTGCAGGTTTGGGCCCTGGCGGGTGTGCTGATGCTGCTGCGCCCGCTCTGGCCGCTGCAGCTGCTGCCCGGCTGGCTGGTGGGCAGCGTGCTGCTCTGGGCGGTGGTGGAGCTGGTGCTCTGGGCCTGGCGGCCCCGGCGCTGGCGCTGAGGCCTCGGCCTAGCCTGCAGGCCGCCTCAGGTGCGTTGGTGTGATGGCCGATTCGGCAGCGTTCTCCCTGGCTGCGTTCCCGCTGGGAACTCCCTTGCCCCAGGGCACAGCTGCGTTCGGCACCGATGGCATCCGCGGCCGGGTTGGGCATCAGATCACTCCGGCGCTGGCGTTGCAGTTGGGCTATTGGTGCGGCCAGGTGCTGCCGGAGGGTGGTCCGATCCTGCTGGGCAGCGATTCGCGCAGCAGCGGGCCGATGCTGGTGGCGGCTCTGGCCGCTGGCCTCACTGCGGCGGGGCGCGAGGTGCTCGATCTGGGCCTGTGCCCCACCCCGGCTGTCCCGGGGGCGATCCGCCAGCTGGGCGGCAGCGGCGGCCTGATGGTGAGTGCCAGTCACAATCCCCCCCACGACAACGGCATCAAGGTGTTTGGCGCCTGCGGCGCCAAGCTCGGTAAGGAGCAGCAGGCGGCGATCGAGGCTGGATTGCATGGCGTAGCGGACCGCTCGTGCGGCAGCGGCTTTTGCGGCACCGGCCGGCTGCAACAGCGCCCCGACCTGCTGGAGGCCTATCAGCAGCGTCTGCTGGAGAGCGTCGCGGGTGCGCGCCTTGATGGTTGCCGCATCGTGCTCGACCTCTGCTGGGGTTCAGCCAGCAGCTGCGGCGAAGCGCTGTTCCGCGCCCTGGGGGCCGATCTCACCGTGCTGCACGGCGAGCCGGATGGCAGCCGCATCAACCAGAACTGCGGCAGCACCCACCTCGATCCGTTGCGGGCCGCGGTGCTGGAGCGGGGTGCAGCCATGGGTTTTGCCTTTGACGGCGATGCCGACCGGATGCTTGCGGTGGATGGCCGCGGCCGGGTGGTGGATGGCGATCAGATCTTGTATCTGTGGGGCCAGGCCCTGATGGCTGAGGGCGCTTTGCCCGAGAACCGGATCGTGGCCACGGTGATGAGCAATCTTGGCTTCGAGCGCGCCTGGCAGGCCTCAGGCGGGCTGCTGGAGCGCACCGCTGTGGGCGATCAATATGTGCACGCCGCCATGGAAGAGCTGGGAGCGGCGCTGGGCGGCGAACAGTCAGGTCATATCCTCTCGGCCCGCCATGGCATGAGCGGCGACGGCCTGCTCACCGCTCTGCAGGTGGCCACCTTGATTCAGGCCCGCGGTGGTTCCCTTGCCGATTGGATGGACAGCAGCTTCCACCCCTACCCCCAGAAGCTGGTGAATGTGACCGTGCCCGATCGGGGGCGCCGCACCGGCTGGCAGAGCTGCTCTCCGCTCAGCGAGGCGGTGCAGCAGGCTGAGGAGGCCATGCACGGTTCCGGTCGCGTGTTGGTGCGCGCCAGTGGCACTGAGCCCCTGCTGCGCGTGATGGTGGAAGCGGCGGAGCAGGGGGATGTGGACCATTGGAGTGAGCATTTGGCCGCCCTGGCGGATCAGTACCTCAACGCGGCTTGATCGCGGCCTGAGCGGCGAGGCTGAGCGCTCCGCTGCAGGCATCACCGGCAGGATCCTGCAGCCTGGCCGCCGGGAGATGCTGCTGCAGCTTTGCCCGGAAACCCTGCCGGAGCTGCTGCAGGTGGCGCAGGGCACCCCCAACGCCGCAAACCGCTGGCTGCGCCAGGTGTAGTTGAGCCGCCACGCTCTGCACCATCAGCGCCAGGGCCTCAGCGGACTGGGCGATGACGCACTGGGCGTGGCTGTCGCCGGCCTGGGCCAGCGCATCGACCACCGGGGCGAGACGGGCAAAGCCCGCGGCGCCGAAACCCGGTGCCACCACCGCCGCCTTCACCGCCTGGGCTGAATCAGCGCCCAGCGCCTGCCAAAGCGCCGGCCGCAGCGGGCTGTCTGCCAGGCGCCCATCCGCCATTTGCACGCTCACGGCCAGGCCATCGCGGCCGATGTCCATGGCGGAGCCGGCCCCATCCAGCAGCCATCCCCAGCCGCCGCAGCGGTGCATCTGCCCTTGGCCATTGCTGCCCACGGCGATGCAGCCAGTGCCGCTGATCACCAGGATGCCGGCGCCACCTTCAAAGGCACCGGCCAGGGCGGTGCGCTCATCGCCCACTACCACGGCGTGCTCGCTGGAGAGCCCGAGGGATTGAGCGGCCAGGGCTGTGGCCTGGCTTTGCACAGGGCTGCCCGCTTCGATGCCGCTGGCGCCGATGCCTGCCGCCGTCAGGCTGGTGCCTGGTTTCAGCTGCGCCGCAGCTAGGGCGGCCGTCAGGCTGCTGCGCAGCGCCTGTTGAAACCGCTCGGCGCCGCTGGCTGCCGCTAAGTGGGTCACACCGCTGCCCTGGCCCTCGGCGAGGGCTTGCCACGAGCCATCGCTGTGGAGGGCCGCCAGCCGGCAGGTGGTGTGGGTCTGGCCGGCATCGAAGCCGGCGATCAGGGGTGGCTGGGCCTCAGGCATCGCCGCTGGCCTGAGCGCTGCGGCTGACGCTGAGGGTGGCCAGGCAGAACCAGCCGGTGAGCTGCACTTCGGGGCGGAAAAAGATCGTGTCGGTGATGCCTTGCACGCACAACCCGGCGATCGCCGCCAGCGCGGCCAGGGCCGGCAGCGCCCAGCTCGACTCGCCCTTGAGCTGCGCCCAGCCGGCGCGGATGCTGGCCGCCAGCAGGCCAAGCCCAGCCAGCAGGTTGGGGATGCCGCCTTCCACCAGCAGCTCGAGCGGAACCGAATAGGCGCTCAGCGCGTTGAACTTGGGTTGCTGATACAGCGGATAGATCAGGTTGAAAGCGCTGTTGCCGGGGCCGATGCCCAGCCACGGCCGGTCCTGGACCATCTCGATGGCGGCGAGCCACACGTTGATCCGGAAGTTGTTGGAGCTGTCCTGCCGGCCGGCAACCAGGCTCATCACGCGGATGCGCAGCGGCTCGATCTGGGTCACGGCCACCACCAGCACCGCTACGGCGGCGCTCACCAGCAGCAGCGGAAACAGCCGGCGCCAGAGCGTGGGCCATTGGCGGGTCTGCCGCAGCACCAGCAGCAAGACAACCGCGCCCAGGGCTGCGAGCATCCCCAGCCAGCCGCCACGGCTGTAGCTCAGAAACAGCGCCGCAGTGCCGGTGAGCAGCGAGGCCGCGGCAAACAGCCGCTGCGGCCAGGTGCGCCAGCGCAGTAGCGCCACCAGCGCGATCGGCAGGATCGGGATCAGATAGCCCGCCAGCAGGTTGGGGTTCTCGAGTGGGCCGTACACGCGGATCGTGCCGTCGGCCACGGAGTTCGGGTCAGCCCAGCGGGCTAGCTCGGTGGTGTCGCCATACAGCTGCCGAATCGCCATCACGGCGCTGACCAGTTCACCGGCCAGCAGGGCCGCCACGATCCGGTTCCACCACTGCGGCGCTCGGGCCAGCAATTCGCGCATCAGGGCGTAGACCCCGAGGTAGCTGATCAGTTTCAGCAGCCCTTTAAATGCCGCCATCGGCACCGGCGAGAAGCCGGTCGCCAGCACGGCAACGCCGAGCATCACGAGCAACCAGCCGCTGATGCCGCCGATCCGTCCTGCTGGGGTGCAGAGGGCCCACAGCAGCCAGAGCAGCCCCGCGGCGAGGATCAGCAGGCTCAGGCCGCCGCGGGTCACCAGCGGCAGACCTGCCATCAGCGCGCACAGCACGATCCCGGCCAGCAGGCTGAAGCGTGAGCTGATCGGACCTGAGGCGGAACCGGCCAGCAGGCCTTGCCAGCGCAGCAGCCAGGGGGTGGACGGCACCGGGGCCAGGCTCATGCCGTGGGGACTGCGGAATCGAGCGGATTATCGGTGGCTTCTAGCCATTGCTCCAGCACCGCCAGCTCCGGCAGCGGCGCTTCGTTGCGTTCATAGAGCACGCGGTACACCGGCAGCCCTTGGTTGAGCACGTAGGTTTCACGCTCTGTGGGCACCTGCAGGGGGTTGCTCGCGCGCCAGGGGCGGGCGTCGATCGCGGGGCGGCTGAAGCACCCGCATGCCTCGGTGAGCGCCACCATCGGATCGATCACGGCGGGCACATCGCTCTGGATAAAAAAGTGTTTGCCCGGGGCGAGGGCCGCGGCGATCGCCAGCAGCAGCTCCGGTTGCAGCACCCGCCGCTTGTGGTGCTTTTTTTTGAACCAGGGATCCGGGAACTGGATCGACACCAGATCAAGCTGGCCGGCTGGCAGCGCCGCCATCCAGGCCTGCAGGCTCACATTGGCGTTGCAGAACAGGTAGTGCAGGTTGCCCAGCGCCAGGGCCTGGCGGTCGGCTTCAGCGGCTTGCACCAGCGCCCGGCGGATCTCCACACCGAGGTGATTCACCGCGGGTTGCTGCTGGGCCAGGGCGAGTAGGAAGCGGCCGCGGGCACAGCCGATGTCGAGATGGATCGGCTGGCTGGGATCGCTAAACAGCGCTGCCGGCGCGGGCAGTTCCAGCGGCAGTTGGAAGAAGCGGCTGAGGGGATTGACGTGCTGGCGCACCATGCGGCTCAGGAGGCAGGGCTGTCGGCGGGGGGATGGTTGGGCACGAGGAAGCCCCAGCTCGCGGTGTAGCCGTGCAGGTGGGTGGCGCCAGCCACCGGGCCGATCTCACCGTTGCAGAACGCCCCGGCTACCGGCACATGATCAAACTGCTCGCGGCAGGCGCTCACATCGCCATCGGGTTGGCCGTACAGCCCCTCACCGCGCCCCAGGCAGGCAAACAGCAGAGCGGCGAGCGGCTCCGGCTGCCGGCGGCGTTGGCTGCTGAGCAGCTGCCGCTGCTCCTGGCGGGAGGCGTTGGCATCGCGCAGCTGGAATTGCACCCGCTGGCCCACGCGCAGCCGCTCACCGACGGCCACCGAGCCGGTGCGGGGATCGACGCCGATCAGATTGCGCACCAGAAAGGCGGCGTCATCGGGGGTGTCGCTGCTGCTCAGCTGAAAGCTGCTCTTGGCCACGCCAAGAAATAAAGAATGGCGCACCAGCTCCCGCTCCTCGGGATTGAGCTGCTCGAGGATTGCCTGCAGGCAGGCCACAGGGGTGCCCTGGTGATCGCCATCGCTGAGCCGTTGCACCACATTGCGCTCGGCCTTCTCCACCTCAAACACCGGGCCAATCGGGCGGCAGCCCTGGGCCACCACAGGATCGATCCGCCAGGCACCGCTGATCAGGCAGCCCACAGCGCCTTCCACAACCTGGTCGTCGAGCAGCAGGGAGCCGTGGCTGGCGTTGTGCTGGCCCGCAATGCCGCCCACCTTGGCCGCCTGGGGATAGGCGTAATCGAGGCCGCTGATCAGGTCGTTGATTGCCGGGCAGCCCGGATCGATGAACAGCAGCATCGAATGGGCTTCGTCGGGCTGAGCCCCCACCCAGTCGATCCATTGTTGGCTGGGGCCATCGAGATCCGGCAGGCCGCCGGCCTCGAGATGAAACAGCTGCAGCTCGGATCCCGGTAGCTGCAACAGGCTGACGCTGATGCCGGGCTGATGCTCCAGTTCATGGGGTTGACCCTGGGCATCGGTGCCCACCACTCCACCACCGGCACAGCCGATCCAATGGCGGCTGGGAATGGCCTCGCGCAGGAGCGGCAGCAGGCGTTGCAGATCGGTGGCGTAGGCGGTGGAGCAGAACACCAGCGCCAGATCCGCGCTGCCGCTCTGTCCACCTGCGCGCAGCTGCCGGCTCAGGTCAGCTACCGCCGCTTCCAGGGCGGGTTGATTGCTCAGAGCTGTGCAGCAGCGGGCCTGCCGGCGGCTTCGGCGTCGCAACAGCGGGCCGATCCTGGACTGCAGCGAATGGGGGAGGCGAAACGTCCGAGCCATGGCTGGACCCTACTGCTGCTGGCTGCAGCGTCAGGCTCGGGATAATGAGGGCTTGCCGCCCCCCTCTGCGTGCCAGACCTGCTGCTCTACCGCACTCTTGTCTGGCTGGACTATCGCCTGGCTGCGGTGTTTGCGGTGGGGCTGCCGCTGGTGCTGTTGGTGTGGGCGGCCTGGAAGCGTGAGCAGGCTCTGGTGCGCTTGATGGGCATCTATTGGAAGGTGGCCAGCTTGCTGTTGATCACGGTGCTGCTGCTCACCGATAACAAGCCCCTCGGCTATCTGCTGGCGTTTCTGGCCCAGTTGCTGGTGGTGCTCAGCGTGTGGTTCTGGGTGGATCTCAACGAGGAGCTGGATGATCTGCCCCCTTGGCGGCCGTTGCCGTTTGCGGTGCGCTCCTGGCGCTGGGGCTTGAGTGTGTTTGGGGTGCTGGGGGCTCTGCTCAGTGCACGCGCCCTGGATTGCGTGCGCGGCGGTGTCACCCGCCCGGTGTGCCGGGTGTGGCTGGAGGCCCCGGATGATCTGCATGGTGGTGTGGCCAGCTTTTTCAACTTCGTGTTTGGCGGCAGCTGGACCGGAACGATCGCGGCCTTTGTGGGCTACGTGGCCCTGGTGGCCTACGGGGTGGGTGCGTTGCAGTGGTTGCTGGTGAGGCTGCCGAAGCAGGGGCGAGTGGCCGGTGGTTTCTGAATTGCTGGCGCAGTTGGAGGAGCTCAGCCGCAGCCGCCCCGACCGTGTGTTGCGGCTCACCGGTGAGCTGCCGGGCGATGGCGGCGGGATTGAACCCTTTGAACTGCTGATCTTCCGAGGTTTCTCCAGCAGCGTCAGCCATCCAACCGCCTTTGATCCCGATCAACCCGCTCTGCCTGAATCGGCTCGCCTGATGAGGGCTGAGCTGTTGCAGGGGCCTCTCAACCCGGCAGCTGAACAGCGTGTGGCTGGCCCGATGGATCCTGAGCTGTTGCTGGAGCCCGATCGCTGGGGTTGAGCCTTCAGTGCTGGCTGCAGAACTGGCGCCAGTCGCCGCAGAGCTGGGTGAGTGCGGCATCGTGCGCAGCCAGCTGATTGGCGTCTGCCAGCTCGAAATCGGCAAAGTCGAAGCCGGGAGCCACGGTGCAGCTCACCAGGCTCCAGGCACTGCCTCTGGCGGGTTCAGCGGCAAACCAGTGGCCGGCTGGCACCACGTGTTGGGGGTGTTCTCCGCGGCTGATCTCAATCCCCAGCGGCGTGGTCTGGGTAAGGCCGCTCGGGCTGATCTCATGCACGAGAAGCCCGCCACCGGCATGGAAATGCCAGGCCTCGTCGGAATGGAGCCGATGCCAGTGGGAGCGCTCGCCTGCGCGCAGCAGAAACAGGATGGCCGTGCTGGCCGGCCGGGGGCCGCGTGGTGTCTGCACCGTTTGGCTGGCCCGGTAGGTTTCGCGGAAGTGGCCACCCTCCGGATGCGGGGAGAGCTGCAACCGCTCGATCAGGTGCATGCGCTGATCAACTCAGAACGGCTACGCATCGGCCGCAGAGGCTGGGGTGTTCGCTGTGCTGGCCGATGTCGGTTTCGTAGTGCCAGCAGCGCTCGCATTTCTCACCGGCGGCCTTGGCGATGCGCACCTGCAGGCCGCCTTCGCTGGCTTCGGCCAGCACGTTCGCCGGAGCTGAGCCCCCTTGCTGCAGCGCCGATACCAGCAGCCAGTCGGCCAGGTTGTCGACGCTGGGGTGGGCGGAGCTCTCCAGCCACTCGAGCGCTGCGGCGGTGGCCTCGGACCCTTCGCCGAGTTCGAGCTGCACCTGGGCTTCCAGGGAAGCGCCGAGTTGGCCGCCGCTGCGGCAGCTCTCGAGTTGGCGATTCACCAGGGCGCGGAGCTCCAGGATCCGAGCCATCGGTGCTTCCAGCTCAGCGCTGCGCCACTCAGCTGGTGCGGTTGGCCAACCCCGCTCAAACACCGAGCGCTCTGCCACGGCGTAGGGCAGGTTCTGCCAGATGTCTTCCGCCATGTGGCAGAGCACCGGGGCGATCAGGCCCGCTAGCCGCTCCACCACCAGGGCCAGCACGGTTTGGCAGCTGCGGCGGCGGAAGTCAGCCGCACCGCTCACGTAGAGACGATCCTTGGCGATGTCGAGGTAGACGTTGGAGAGATCCACCACGCAGAAGTTCTGCAGCGCCTGGAAGAAGCGGTAGAACTCGAAGCGCTCGAAGTCTCCCGTCACGCTGTCGATCAGGGCGGCGGTGCGCTGCAGCATCCATTGATCCAGCAGCGGCAACTCCGCGTAGGGAACAGCATCGCTGGATGGATTGAAATCGTGCAGGTTGCCCAGCAGGTAGCGCGCCGTGTTGCGCACCTTGCGGTAGACGTCCGCCAGCTGCTTCACGATGCCCGGGCCCAGGGGCACATCGGCGGAGTAGTCGACGGAGCTCACCCACAGGCGCAGCACATCGGCGCCGTAGGCCGGCTCCTGTTTTTCGTTCTTGCCGCCTTCCACCAGCACTGCGGGATCCACCACGTTGCCAAGGGATTTGCTCATCTTGCGGCCCTTCTCATCGAGGGTGAAGCCGTGGGTGAGCACCCGTTTGTAGGGGGCATGGCCATTGACGGCCACGGAGGTGAGCAGGCTGCTCTGGAACCAGCCGCGGTGCTGATCGCTGCCCTCGAGATACAGATCGGCGGGGTAGTGAAGTTCGGGGGCACGGCTCTCGCCGCCCGTGATGCCGCCCAGCACGCCGGCCCAGGAGGAGCCGGAGTCAAACCACACGTCCATGGTGTCGGTGCCCTTGCGCCATTGCGCTGCATCGGCGGCATAGGGAGCCGGCAGCAGGCCGGCTTCATCACGCTCCCACCACACGTCGGCACCGTGCTCGGCGATCAGGGCCTGGATGTGATCGAGGGTGGCCTGGTTGAGCAGCACCTCACCGGTTTCACGGTGATAAAACACAGGGATCGGCACGCCCCAGGTGCGCTGGCGGCTGATGCACCAGTCGCCCCGCTCGCTCACCATCGCCTCGATGCGGTTGCGGCCGCTGGCGGGCAGCCAGTCCACCTGGGCGATGGCCTCCAGGGCTGCGGCGCGGAAGCCTTCCACGGAGGCGAACCACTGTTCGGTGGCGCGGAAGATCGTGGGTTTCTTGGTGCGCCAGTCGTAGGGGTAGCGGTGCTCGTAGCGCTCCTGCTTGAGCAGGAGGCCCGTGCCCTCTAGGGCTTCGAGGATAGTGGGGTTGGCGTCCTTGAGCACGTTGGTGCCGGCGAAGGGGCCGGCTTCGGCGGTGAGGTTGCCGGCCTCATCCACCGGGCAGAGCACGGGCAGGCCGTATTTCTTGCCGGTGTTGAAGTCGTCTACGCCGTGGCCGGGGGCGGTGTGCACCAGGCCGGTGCCGGCTTCGGTGGTGATGTAATCGCCGCCGATCACCACCTGGCTTGTGCGCTCCAGCAGCGGATGGCGGTAGACGATCCCCTCGAGCGCGGCGCCTTTCACGCTCAGCAGTGGCGTGAGCGCAAGGCCCAGGCTGGTTTCCAGGCTTTCGCGCAGCTCAGCGGCCACCACCAGATGGCTCACGGCAGGAGCGGCGTTGTCGCCGTGAGGTGTCACGGCGCAGATGGCGTAGTCGAGCCGTTCATTCACCGACACCGCCAGGTTGGCCGGCAGGGTCCAGGGGGTGGTGGTCCAGATGGCCACGGCCAGGCCGCCGGTGGCGGTGGCTGCATCGGCGCTGAGGCCAGCGGCGCTCAGTTGCTCGGCCAGGGCCGCCGGCAGCTGCACAGCCGGGAAGGCGGCATACACGCTCGGGGAGGTGTGGCCGTCGGGGTATTCGAGTTCGGCTTCGGCCAGGGCGGTGCGGGAGCTGGGGCTCCAGTGCACGGGCTTGAGGCCCCGGTAGATGTGCCCCGCCAGCACCATCGCCCCGAACACGCCGATCTGGGCCGCTTCGTAGCCCTTCTGCAGGGTGAGGTAGGGCTGATCCCAATCGGCCCAGATGCCCCAACGGCGGAAGCCGGCCTTCTGGCCTTCCACCTGCTCCAGGGCATAGGCATGGGCCTTCTGGCGCAGGCTCACCGGGGTGAGCTCGGCCCGCTCGCTGCTCTTGAGGCCTTGGAGCACCTTCAGCTCGATCGGCAGGCCGTGGCAGTCCCAGCCAGGGATGAACCGCGCCCGCTTGCCCTGCAGCAGGGCCGTTTTATTGATGATGTCTTTGAGGATCTTGTTGAGGGCGTGCCCCACATGCAGGGCCCCGTTGGCATAGGGCGGGCCGTCGTGGAGGGTGAAGCTTTCGCCTGGGTTCTGCTGGCTCAGGCGCTCATAAAGCTGCAGTTCCGCCCAGAACGCCTGGATCTCCGGTTCCCGCACCTTCGCGTTCGCCCGCATCGAGAAGGGCGTCTGCAGCAGGTTGAGGGTGTCTTTGTAGGAGGTCGCGGGCGCAGAGCTGGCGGTCACGGCGCCTGGGGCAGCAAGGGCCGATTATCCCGCTTGGCTGACGGCGGCTTGGAGCAGCTGATCGATTTCGGCGAAGGAGCGCACCACTGGCGTTGCTTGAGCTATGGGCGTGACTTCAGCTGTGCGCTCAGGTGTGGAGGCTGCGGCCTCATCGGGCTGACTGGGCTTTCGAGCAGGCTCCCCGCTGGACGCGCCATCGTCTGAGCGCACCCAGCGTTTGCCACTGCTGCCCTTCCTGCCGCCACCGCGCTGGAGCGCGGCCAGTACCGTGCCTGAAGCGGCGCTCACCGCGGCGATGCCCCGGGCCACGCTCTCCAGGAGTTCGCTCAGGCTCGTTTGCCAGCGCTCCAGCGAGAGCAGGCGTTGCTGCTCCTCGCTGGTGAGTGCCCTCCAGCGCAGCTGCAGCACCTCAAGGCCAAGGCGGCCGATCAGCAGGCCACCACACAGCACGGCGAGCATGGGTGAGCCGGTGAGCCGGTCGGCGCTGGTGACCAGGGTGAGCCCCAGCAGCAGCACCACCGCACCCCACATGGCATCGCGGGGGCGCGAGAGCTCGCTTGCCAGCAAGGGCAGCAACAGCACGGCCAGGCCGACCACCAGGGCAAGCGTTCCGCTGAGGCTGGCAACCATGGCTGGGTTGAGATTGACCGCATTCTCGGTGCATCCGTACAGTCGCGCCATGCCCACCTGGCGGAATTGGTAGACGCGCTGGGTTTAGGTTCCAGTGGCTTCGGCTGTGGGGGTTCAAGTCCCCCGGTGGGCATCGGGGTGAAGGCCTCAACTTCCTAAGGTGGCCTGAACGTTGGCCGGTGCAGCCCAGGGAATGACGCAAGCTCTGGTTCAGTCACCGGAGATGGAGGGGGGGCCTCGGGAGCTGCGCGCATCGGTGAGCGCAGTGCCGCGGGAGTTTCTTGACCCCCCATCGGCCTGGAATCCCACGGTGGCTCTGTTCCTGGGCGGGTATGTGTTGGCTGGGATCACGATTGCCGGATGGTTTGCCTGGCAGTGGCCGTTGTTGCCGCTGCTGACCACCGGTTTTCTGGCCCTCCACCTTGAGGGCACGGTGATTCATGACGCTTGCCATAACGCGGCCCATCCCAATCGCTTCTGGAATGCCTTCATGGGGCACGGCGCCGCGCTGCTCCTCGGCTTCAGCTTCCCAGTGTTCACGCGGGTGCACCTGCAGCACCACGCGCATGTGAACGATCCGAAGAACGATCCGGATCACATCGTGAGCACCTTCGGGCCGCTGTGGCTGATTGCTCCGCGTTTCTTCTATCACGAGTATTTCTTCTTCCAGCGCCGCCTCTGGCGCCGCTACGAGCTGCTCGAGTGGGGGCTGGGCCGCGGCATCTTCTTCGCGATCGTGTTTGCCGGTATCAAATATGGCTTCATTGATTTCATCTTCAACTGCTGGTTTGCGCCTGCTCTGATGGTGGGGGTCACTCTGGGCCTGTTCTTTGATTACCTGCCCCACCGTCCCTTCCTCTCACGCAACCGTTGGCACAACGCCCGGATTTACCCCGGCAGGTTGATGAATTGGTTGATCATGGGCCAGAACTATCACCTCGTTCATCACCTCTGGCCTTCGATTCCCTGGTTTGAATACAAGCCTGCCTATGAGGCAACCAAGCCGATCCTGGATGCCAAAGGTTCGCCTCAGCGGCTGGGCTTGTTCGAAAGCAAGGCCGATTTCACCAATTTCATCTACGACATCCTCCTGGGCGTGCGAAGCCACAAGCGCCGCCGCAGCAAACTCAGGCCGATCGCTGGTCTGCTTCCGAGCTTCAAGGCGCGGCGCCATGTGGTGGCGCTCCTGCACCGCACCGCTGTTTCACCGAAGCGCTGAGGCGAGGCGGCGTCAGGCTTCGGCTTGGCTGGCGGATCAGTCGGCCAGGATCTTCGGCACGCGGAAGAAATCACCCTCACGCTGGGGTGCTTCATCGAGGAGCTGTTCGCGCACCTCAGTCGGCACCACCATGTCGTCGCGGGTCACGTTCACCACTTCCACGGCGCGGGTGGTGGGGGGAACCCCTTCGGTATCCACGGCCTGGAGGTGATCCACGTAGTCGAGGATCCGCTCCAGTTGGGTGGTGTAGGTGGCGATCTTCTCCTCGGGCAGCTCGAGGCGGGCCAGCTTGGCCACCTTGCGGACGTCGTCGGCGCTGATGTTGCTCATGGGCAGAACCTAGCTGGAGGGCTCTTCAAGGAAGCGTTGTAGATCGGCGGCGAGGGCCGTAGCGGCCACATCCAGGAAGCGATGGCCTTGCTCGGCGGTGGCAAGCGATGGGTCGGAGCCCATCCGCCCATCGGGATGGCGGCGGCGGAAGTCGTCGGGGCCGTGGATGGGGCCTGCGGGTGCCGCCTCCGGCAGGGGTTTCTGCTTGGCTTGCAAGCTGGGCTCCAGCGCCAGGGTGATCGCGATCTCGCTGGGGGTGGCGTGGTGGCCTTCGCGGTCGCCGTAGAGATCCTTGGCCAGGCCCATCGCTTCAGGGGCCATGAACCAGTTGGCCAGCTTGCAGCGCAAGTTGGCGGCGCTGGTCAGGCCGCGGCTGGCGGCGGTGCCGTAGGCCTGGGCGAAGGCGGCCTTGGTGGTGGCGATGTTGCCGCCATGCCCGTTGATCACATAGATGCGCTCGAAGCCATGGCGGGCCAAGGAGAGCACCAGATCGTGCATCACCGCCAGCAGCGTGGAGGGCTGGAGGCTCATCGTGCCGGCAAACCCCAGGTGGTGTTCGGCCATGCCGAAGGCCTGGGCGGGGGTGACGAGCACACCACTGCGGCGCCCCACTTCCAGGGCCACAGCTTCGGCGGTGAGGGCATCGGTGCCGATGGCTCCCGTGGGCCCGTGCTGCTCGGTGGAGCCCAGTGGCACGATCACGCCTTTGCAGCGCTGCAGATAGGCCTCCACCTCCGGCCAGCTGCGCAGCTGCAGCCGGATCTCCTCAGCACTGGTGGCAACCACGACGGCAGATCAGCTCAGATTGGCTCAGTATCCCTAGGATCGAGCTCAGGTGGTTCCTGAGGGCACCCCATGCTGCAGCGCAAGCTCTACCGCTTCCAGTGCGAGCAACGGCCAATCTGGGTGTTTCTGCGCGATCAGCAGCGCTGGATTGAAGAAGCGCTCGTTGTGGAACTCGAGGGCGACCTCGTTACCCTCCGCTATGACGCGGAAGATGACGACGAACTCCACAGCTGGGAGGAGTGTGTGCGCCTCGATTCCATTGGTGCGGTCAGCACGCGGCTGGCCTACTTCAGCCGCTCCGCCCTGCCAGAAGATCTTGAGGTCACCGGCGACTGCCCTGAGTCTGAACAGCTGCCCAGCCAGGGCTGAGACTGGGCTCAGTGGGCGGTGCCGTTCCCGTCGTACTGATCGGTGTCGTAGTAGCCGCCCTTGGTGCCAAAGAACAGCGTGGCAAGCACGAACAGCCCACTGCCGCCGATCAGCACGGTGGCGAGGGTGAAGCCGGAGCTGTGATCCATCGATCCGTTGCCGTGATCTGGTCAGTCTGCTGGAGTTCAACCTCCCTGGGGAGTGGTTGTGTCGGGCTGTGATCCAAAGCGCACAGCGTGGTTGCCGGCGCCCCTGCCCCAAGCCTTCTTCGCCCGCCCCGCCGAGCAGGTTGCCCCCGACCTGATCGGCTGCCTGCTGGTGAAACGCCAACCCGATGGCGACCTCCTTTGGGGCGCGATTGTGGAAACGGAGGCGTATTCCCAAGACGACCCCGCCTGCCACGGCTATCGCCGCCGCACCCCCAGCAACGAAACGCTATTTGGTGAGCCAGGGCGTTTCTATGTGTATGTGAGCTATGGCATTCACCACTGCGTGAATGTGGTGACGCATCGGGCGGATTGGGCCAACGGTGTGTTGCTGCGGGGTGTAGCTCTGCCCCACGAACCGGAGCGGGTGGCGGCCGGGCCCGCGTTGCTGGCGCGGCGGTTCGGGATTGATCGCCAGCACGATGCTCAGCCTGCGGACCCGGAGGCAGGTTTGTGGCTGGCCGCCAGGCCTCCGGGATGGACGGCCCTTGAGCCCAGCGATCTGGTGCAGACCACGCGCATCGGCATCAGCCAGGGGCAGGATCTGCCATGGCGCTGGTATCTGCGCGCCAGCCGCAGCGTGAGCAAGCGGGCGCGGGGGGATCGCACGCCAGCCAGGGCCGACGCTCTTGGCGTGGCCGCGTTGCCAATGGGCTTCTAGCCTGAAGCTGTCTCTCGCAGCCCACCTTGAGCGACTGGACCCACCGCCATGTGTTGGATCTGGCGGCCTTCTCGCTCGAGGATTACGCCACGGTTCTGGAGCTGGCGCAGCGCTTCCGCGTGATGCCGACCTCCGGCGCCCGCAAGCTGCCGGCGCTGCAGGGCCGCCTGGTCACCACCCTGTTTTTTGAGCCCAGCACCCGCACTCGAAGCAGCTTTGAGCTGGCGGCCAAGCGGTTGTCGGCTGATGTGCAGAGCTTCTCGCCGTCGTCGAGCTCACTGAGCAAAGGCGAAAGCCTGCTCGACACAGTGCGCACGTACGTGGCCATGGGCGCCGATCTGCTGGTGGTGCGTCACCGCTGCACCGGCGTGCCCGCTGCATTGGCCCGCGATCTCGATGCCAGCGGTGATCGGGTGGCTGTGCTCAATGGCGGAGATGGTCTTCACAGCCATCCCAGCCAGGGCCTGCTGGATCTGTTCACCCTGGCGCGCCACTTCTCTCCAGAGGCCCCCACGCCCGAGGCTTTGCGTGGCCGGCGCATTGCGATCGTGGGTGACATCCTTCATTCCCGCGTGGCCCGCTCCAACCTCTGGGCGCTCACGGCCTGCGGGGCGGAGGTGGTGCTCTGCGGGCCGCCCACCCTGTTGCCCGATGCCTTTGCGCACTTCGTGGCGGCACCACCCCCTGGGCAGGCGGTGGACCCTGTGGTGAAGCGATCGGCGATCCGCGTGGAGCGCGACCTGGCTCGCGCACTCGATGGTGCCGATGCGGTGATGACGCTGCGGTTGCAGCAGGAGCGCATGAATCAGAACCTGCTCACCAGCCTGGAGAGCTACCACCGGGCCTATGGGCTCACCCATGAGCGCTTACAGGTGTGCGCGCCTGGGGTGCCTGTGCTGCATCCAGGCCCGGTGAACCGCGGCGTGGAGATGAGCGGAGCATTGCTCGACGATCTGCAGTGTTCGCTGGTGGAACAGCAGGTCACCAACGGCATCGCCGTGCGCATGGCCCTGCTCTATCTGATGGCGGCAAGTTGAGGGGCTCCCTGGCCTTCAGAGCAACTTGAAGCCCTCAAGCAAGAGCCCATAGCAGAAACCGATGCGGGTCATGTCGAGCAGTTGCAGGCCCAACCTGTCGCCAGGGAGGCGTAGCAGCGGTTTGCGGGCCCGAACAGCAACTTCGATCAGCACCACGCAGATCAGTGCCGCCGGTGGATCAAGGAACGCCCGCGCGCCAATGAGAGTGCTCACCGCGTTGCCGATGAAAAACGTGCTCAGCAGCACGATCAGCAGCAGTGAAAGCCGCCGCCAGGGATTCCGGGCCCATTGCTCAAGCCTGGGCCAGGCCCCACCAAGGCTCTGCTGGAGCCGGGTGCGCTGCAGTGGGCGGGAGCTGCTCAATCAGCGCTCAGCCGTCGGAATCCTTCTTGCGGGAGCCCTTGCCTTCCAGCAGCTCGAGCAGGGCTTCCATCTGGG
This sequence comes from Vulcanococcus sp. Clear-D1, assembly GCF_014654725.1. Taxonomy (GTDB): domain Bacteria; phylum Cyanobacteriota; class Cyanobacteriia; order PCC-6307; family Cyanobiaceae; genus Vulcanococcus. The sequence goes on from NZ_JACVZV010000003.1 coordinate 36,015, forward strand.
CCATCACACCGCGTACCTCACCGGCTTCCGGCAGCAGGCCGTCGTCCATCACACCCTGGTGCATCTCGCGCAGTTCCTGGCGGATGTAGCGCAGATGGCTCACGACCTGCTCGCGCTTCGACTGCGACATGCGTTCGACCGGGGACGGACTGATCTGTCCCTTTTACCGCATCGCCCCTCTAGCAGAGACTGGGCCATGGTCAGCCCCTCGAATCTCACAGTGATCCGGCGGCTGCCCGCCAAGCCTTATTTCTGGCCGAATTGCGCTTTGGCCTCTTCATAAAAGGCTAGATCGATCGATTCGCGGCCGGCCTCCCCAGCCAGAGCCTCGATGCGCTTGCGCACAGCCGGGCGCACAAAAAACGGAATCTCCTTGAGCTTGGCTTCAGCGTCAGGGCTCCAGTTCATCGCTGCCGCTGCCTGGCCTCTTGGGGTGGATGGAGAATAGGGGACTCGAACCCCTGACCTCTGCGGTGCGATCGCAGCGCTCTACCAGCTGAGCTAATTCCCCTGCAGACCCCTGCTGAGGGCTGTGGCGAGAACTTATCAGTCTTTGCTGGTGGCGTTGCCGCCCTGTTCCCCTCCCCCCATGACCCAGCCCGCTGCCATCACGCCCGAGCTGCTTGCCTCCCTTGATGAGGAGGCGGTGGCGGCGCTGGCTCGGCGTCTTGAGGAGGACGACTACCCCAGCCCCTTCGCTGGGCTGCAGGACTGGCACCTGCTGCGCGCCGTGGCGATTCATCGCCCTGAGCTGGCGCGGCCCTACGTGCATCTGGTGGATCAGGAACCCTTCGATGAAGACTGAGCAGCCGGCGCTGGCCGCTGCCTTGGATCCACTGGCGGGAAGGCGCATCCTGGTGGGCATCAGCGGCAGCATTGCGGCGGTGAAGCTGCCGCTGCTGGTGAGCGCTCTGGCCAAGCGCGGCGCGCAGGTGCGTTGTGTGCTCACACCCAGTGCTGCCCAACTGGTGAGCCCAGTGGCGCTGGCCAGTCTCAGCCGCGAGCGCTGCTATCTCGACGCCGACCAATGGAGCCATGCAGCTCCGCGCCCGCTGCATGTGGAGTTGGCTGAATGGGCGGAACTGCTGCTTGTGGCGCCGCTGAGTGCCACCACCTTGGGGCGATGGGTGCATGGTCTGGGCGACACGCTGCTGGCTTCCACGCTGCTGGCCACCGAGGCGCCGGTGCTGGCTGCCGCCGCGATGAACACGGCGATGTGGAGCGCGCCGGGTGTGCGCGCCAACTGGGATCAGTTGCAGGGCTTTGAGCGGGTGTTGCCTTTGGGTCCGGCTGAGGGATTACTGGCCTGTGATCGCCAGGGGTCGGGGCGGATGCCGGATCCTGAGCTGTTGCTGTTGGCGCTGGAAAGCCTCGCCAGCTGGGGTTGGCGGCGCGATTGGCATGGTCGCCGTTTGCTGGTGAGCGCCGGGCCCACCCGGGAATGGCTCGATCCAGCCCGCTGCATCAGCAATCCCAGCACAGGTCGGATGGGGGTGTTGCTGGCTCAGGCGGCACGCTTGCGTGGCGCGCAGGTGGATCTGGTACACGGGCCGCTGCAGCTCGATCCCTCCTGGCTGGAGGGCCTCAACCGGCATCCGATTGATACGGGAGCTGAGCTGCAGCAGCTGTTGCAGCATCTGCAGCCGCAGATGGATGCCATCGCCATGGCTGCGGCTGTGGCGGATCATCGCCCTGCCGTCACCCTCAGTCACAAACCGGAGAAGGCCGCGGTTGCGGCGGCCATGGCCGCGGCTTGGGAGCCTGTTCCCGATCTGTTGGTGGAGTTGGTGGGCCGCAGGCCAGCGGGCCAGCGCATCCTCGGTTTTGCTGCCCAAAGCGGCGATGTGGTGCCCCAAGCGCAGGCCAAATTGGCCCGCAAGGGTTGCGATCTTTTGTTTGCTAATCCGATCGATCAGGCTGATGCCGGCTTTGGCAGTGCCACCAATCAGGGCTGGCTGCTCGGGCCGGGTGCGGCGGTGGAACGTCTGGAGCCGATGGGCAAATTGCCTCTGGCCCACCGACTGCTCACGGCGCTGGGAGGACTGATCTAGGCGGCGAGGGCCGAGCCGGAGTCGCCGTTCTGCAGCAGATCCATAAAGGTGCGCAGCTGAAGCCTGGGGATGTAGGGCCAGCCGCCGCTCTTCTCCATGCCCTGCAGCAGATTGAACAGGGCGCCGCGGTCGGCTGGCAGGCTGGCGCGGAAGGGGCCGTCCTGAATGGAGCGGTGCAGCTCCTCGAGCCGGCGCAAGAGCAACAGCAGCGCTTCGGGCTCGCCATCCACCTCATCCGCCAAGGCCTGGAGGCTCATCAGTTCGGCGCTGAGCCGCGCTTCCCAGTCGCCTGCCGCAAGGCTGCGGGTGGAATCAATGGAGCTGCCGTCGTTCATTCGGTCTGGATCCGCGGCTCTCGCATACAGGTTGTTGAGAGCCGCGACATGGTACGCGGAATGGGCTTTTTGCACCGGTAGTATCCGCAGCGGGCGCACCCCATCCAGAGGTTTTCCCCTGTCAGACCGGCTTCTCCCCATGCGTTTCCGTCCTCTGCTGGCCCTTGTGCTGGCGCTCTGTCTCACCCTCGTGACCGCCTGCAGCGGCGGCGCCAAGGCTGTTGATCGGGCCAACCTCACCTACGACGACATCCACAACACCGGTCTGGCCAACGACTGTCCGACCCTGCCGGATTCGGCCCGTGGTTCGATCAGCCTGGATGCGGGTACGAAGTACCAGCTGCGTGAGATCTGCATGCACCCCTCTGAGGTGTACGTGAAGGGCGAGCCCGCCAACAAGCGCCAGGAAGCGCAGTTTGTGGAGTCGAAAATCCTCACCCGTTTCACCACCAGCCTCGATCAGGTGTATGGCGATCTGGCGGTGACCGGCAATGGCATCAACTTCCAGGAGCAGGGCGGTATCGACTTCCAGATCGTGACCGTGCTTCTGCCCGGCGGCGAAGAAGTGCCCTTCACCTTCTCCAGCAAGGAGCTGAATGCCACCGCTGATGGCGCCGCCATCACCACCAGCACCGATCTGAATGGCACCTACCGCGTGCCCAGCTACCGCACCTCCAACTTCCTGGATCCCAAGGGTCGCGCTCTCACCACCGGTGTGCAGTACGCCCAGGGTCTGGTGGCTCTCAACGGCCAGGACGACGAACTGGCCCGTGAGAACGCCAAGCGCTACATCGATGGCACTGGTGAGATGAACCTCTCCATCACCAAGGTGGATGCCTCCACCGGTGAATTCGCTGGCGTGTTCACCGCGATTCAGCCTTCCGATACCGACATGGGCAGCCATGACCCCGTCGACGTGAAGATCACTGGCCAGCTCTATGGCCGCCTGGAGAAGGCCTGATCAACGCCTCAGCGTGATCTTGCATCGCTTTCTGACATCACGAGGGGCCTTGAGGGGCCCCTTTTTTCATGCCTGGACGGGCGGGAGCGTGGGGGATGCCGGCGGCGAGGCCTTGCTCTGGGAGAATCGCCCGCAACGATTGACCTCCCGCCGCCATGACGAGCACCGTCGCCTTCTCCAAAGGCCTGATTGCACCCCATGGCGGCAGCCTGGTGGATCTGCGGGTTCCGGCCGAGCAGCGCGACGCGGCCAAGGCCGGTGTGGATCACGTGGTGGAGTGCTCCGATCGCAACGCCTGCGACGTGGAGCTGCTGATGGTGGGCGGCTTCTCGCCCCTGCGCGGCTTCATGCACCAGGAGGATTACCAGTCGGTGGTGGAGAGCAACCGCACCACCAGTGGCCTGCTGTTTGGTCTGCCGATCGTGATGGACACCCAGCGCGACGACATCGCGGTGGGCCAGAAGCTGCTGCTCACCTACCGCGGCCAGGAGCTGGCGGTGATGACGGTGGAAAGCAAGTGGGAACCCGACAAGGCCCGCGAGGCCGTGGGTTGCTACGGCACCTCCTCACTCGAGCACCCTGCCGTGAAGATGATCGCCACCGAGCGCGGTCGCTATTACCTCGGTGGTGCCATTCAGGGCCTGGAGCTCCCCAACCGTGTGTTTCCCTGCAAAACCCCGGCTGAGGTGCGCGCCACCCTCCCCGAGGGGCAGGACGTGGTGGCATTCCAGTGCCGTAATCCCATCCACCGCGCTCACTACGAGCTGTTTACCCGCGCCCTCGACGCCAGCAACGTGAGCGATCAGGGCGTGGTGTTGGTGCACCCCACTTGTGGTCCCACCCAGGACGACGACATCTCCGGCGAAGTGCGCTTCCAGACCTATGAGCGCCTGGCTGCTGAGGTGAACAATCCCCGCATCCGCTGGGCCTACCTGCCCTACTCGATGCACATGGCTGGCCCCCGTGAGGCGCTGCAGCACATGATCATCCGCAAGAACTACGGCTGCACCCACTTCATCATTGGCCGCGACATGGCGGGCTGTAAGTCGTCGATCAGTGGCGACGACTTCTACGGTCCCTACCAAGCCCAGGATTTCGCCCGCGACAACGCTCCAGAGCTAGGCATGGAAACCGTGCCCTCGCTCAACCTTGTGTACACCGAGGAGGAGGGCTACGTAACGGCTGAACACGCCGATGCCCGCGGCCTGCACGTGAAGAAGCTCAGCGGCACCCAGTTCCGCAAGATGCTGCGCAGCGGTGAGGAGATCCCGGAGTGGTTCGCTTTCCGTAGCGTGGTGGACGTTCTGCGGGCCGCCGCCTGAGAGCGGTTAACATTCCTTAATCACAGCGGAGATCCAAGTGAAGAAGCGCTGGCGTAATGCAGGCCTCTACGTGCTCCTGGCCGTGGTGGTGATCGCCGTGGGTACGGCCTTCCTCGACCGTCCTGATCCGGCCAATGCGCCGCGCACCCTCCGCTACAGCGACTTCGTGGAGGCGGTTGAGGGCAACGAGGTGTCGCGGGTGCTGATCGCCCCCGATCGCGGCACCGCCCAGGTGGTGGAGAACAACGGCCAGCGCGCCGTGGTGAATCTCGCCCCCGACAAAGACCTGCTCAAGCTGCTGGAAGACCACAAGGTCGACATCGCCGTTGAGCCCTCCCGTCAGGCGCAGCCCTGGCAGCAAGCGATCGGCTCACTGATTTTCCCCTTGCTGCTGCTGGGTGGCCTGTTCTTCCTGTTGCGCCGCGCCCAGGGCGGCGGCGGCAACCCCGCGATGAACTTCGGCAAGAGCAAGGCGCGGGTGCAGATGGAGCCCCAAACCCAGGTCACCTTTGGTGATGTGGCTGGCATCGAGGGCGCCAAGCTTGAGCTCACCGAAGTCGTCGACTTCCTCAAGAACCCCGATCGCTTCACCGCTGTCGGCGCCAAGATTCCCAAGGGTGTGCTGCTGGTGGGCCCTCCGGGTACCGGTAAAACCCTTCTGGCCAAGGCTGTCGCCGGCGAAGCCGGTGTGCCCTTCTTCTCAATCTCCGGCTCGGAGTTTGTGGAGATGTTCGTGGGCGTCGGCGCCAGCCGCGTGCGCGACCTGTTCGAGCAGGCCAAAAAGAACGCTCCCTGCATCGTCTTCATCGACGAGATCGATGCGGTGGGTCGTCAACGCGGAGCCGGTCTCGGCGGCGGCAACGACGAGCGTGAGCAGACCCTCAACCAGCTCCTCACCGAGATGGACGGCTTTGAGGGCAACACCGGCATCATCATCGTGGCCGCCACCAACCGCCCCGACGTGCTCGATGCGGCGCTGATGCGTCCTGGTCGTTTTGATCGCCAGGTGGTGGTGGATCGCCCCGACTACGCCGGTCGCCTCCAGATCCTCGGCGTGCATGCCCGCGGCAAAACTCTCGCCAAGGACGTCGACCTCGACAAGATCGCTCGCCGTACCCCCGGCTACACCGGTGCCGACCTCGCCAACCTGCTCAACGAGGCGGCCATCCTTGCTGCGCGCCGCGAGCTCACCGAAATCTCCATGGATGAGGTGAACGACGCGATTGAGCGCGTGATGGCCGGTCCTGAGAAGAAGGACCGCGTGATGAGCGAGAAGCGCAAGCGCTTGGTGGCCTATCACGAGGCTGGCCACGCCCTGGTGGGTGCGCTGATGCCCGACTACGACCCGGTGCAGAAGATCTCGATCATTCCCCGCGGCAACGCCGGCGGCCTCACCTTCTTCACCCCCAGTGAAGAGCGGATGGAATCGGGCCTCTACTCCCGCGCCTATCTCCAGAACCAGATGGCTGTTGCCCTCGGCGGCCGCGTTGCTGAGGAGATCGTCTACGGCGAAGACGAGGTGACGACCGGCGCCTCCAACGACCTGCAGCAGGTGGCCCGTGTGGCTCGCCAGATGGTGACCCGCTTCGGCATGAGCGATCGCCTCGGCCCCGTGGCCCTCGGCCGCAGCCAGGGCGGCATGTTCCTTGGCCGCGACATTGCCGCTGAGCGCGACTTCTCCGAAGACACCGCCGCTGCGATCGACGAAGAGGTGAGCCAACTGGTGGCTGAGGCCTACAAGCGCGCTACTGCGGTGCTCAACAGCAATCGCTCCGTGCTCGACGAGCTGGCCGAGATGCTGGTGGAGCGCGAGACCGTTGATGCGGAGGACCTGCAGGAGCTGCTGATCCGCAGCGACGTGCGGGTGGCTGAGTACGTTTGATCCCTCCGGCTTGATCAGTGGCCTGCACCGTCAGCCTTTGCTGGCGGTGCTCAGGCCTCATTCCCCTGAACAGGCTCGCCTGCAGCTCCAGCAGCTGCACCAGGCGGGCCTTTGTCATGCCGAGTTGGCTGTGGATCCCACGCCGGCGTGGGTGGCGATGTCGCGCGAGTTGGTGAGCGACTTCCCCGAGCTGCGGCTCGGGGCTGCTTCGGTGCGTTCTGCAGCGGGTCTTGAAGCCGCCTTGGCCGCGGGGCTTGGCTACGTGGTGTCGCCGATCCTCGATCGCGCTCTGCTCGAGCAAGCTTCGGCTGCGGCGATCACCCTGGTGCCGGGCGTGTTCAGTCCTACGGAGATTGCGACGGCCGTGCAGTGGGGAGCGCCGGCGGTGAAGCTGTATCCAGCGGCGAGCCTGGGGCCTGGTTATTGGCGTTCCTTGGCGGGGCCGCTGGGGCCGTTGCCGTTCTGCATCGCGGCCGGTGGGCTTGCTGTTGCCGATGCCGCCGCCTGGTATGCGGCGGGTGTGGATGCCATCGCTTTGGGCGGCACCTTATTCAGCGGCGATCGGCTCGATCCGGCGCTGCACCAACTTGTTGTCAGCCTGAGATCAAAGTGCTACCCCTGAGATAGACGATGTTGTCTCTATGTCTCAGCTCACGATCAAGCTCAGCGACAAGGCCGATGCCCTGATCGCTCAGCTCCAAAAGGAGATCTTCAACCGCCGCCGCAAGAAGGTGTCAGCCGCTGGCGTGGTGGAGACCCTGGTGGAGAGCGGCGCCAAATCGCAATCCGACAAGCGCTTTGCCACCTCCTGGAAGAATCTGATCAGCGACATTGAGAAAGCTGCCAAGCTGGCCAATGCCCACGGCAGCAAGCCCGCGAACCTCAGCGATGCCGAATGGGCGTTGGTGCTCAGTCACCGCGCTCGCTCTGGGGGAGCAACACCCAGAGTGCAGTCCGCTGCCAAGGCCCCGGTCAAACCGGCCGCGAAAACCACGCGCCGCAGTGCTGCCGCTAAGCCAACCGCTCAAGCAGCCGCCGCGAAGTCAGCGGCCAAGTCGGCAGCCAAGCCTGCTGCGAAGGCCAAACCCAAACCGGCGAAGGCAGCTCGCAATCCGGTGAAGAAGACCGCGGTGAAGGCTTCGCCGAAAGCGAAGGCCACAGCGAGCAGCACGGCAGGGTCCTCTGCGGCACGTCGCATGGCGAAGGCGGTGAGTCGTCTGAGTGCAGCAGCGCCGGTGCTGGCCAGCAGCAACGGCGTCGCGCAGCTCACTGGCGTGAGCTGACGGCTGCTTGCCGCGAACGGCTGATCACCACAGGCTGCACTGGCCTTGTTGGCGCAGCAGGTGATCAGCCAACACCAACGCCACCATGGCTTCCACCATCGGCACGGCCCGGGGCAGCACACAAGGGTCGTGCCGGCCTTTGGCTTCCAGCGTGGTGGCCTCGCCCTTGGCGTTGATCGTTTGCTGGGCTTTGCGAATCGTGGCCGTGGGCTTGAACGCCACCCGGATCACAATCGGTTCGCCGTTGCTGATGCCGCCTTGAATGCCACCGGAGTTATTGGTGGCGGTGTGGAGCGATCCATCGCCGGTGGGCAGAAAGGCATCGTTGTGCTCGCTGCCTTTCTGCAGCGTGCCCTCAAATCCTGAGCCGATCTCAAAGCCCTTCGTGGCCGGGAGCGACATCACCGCCTTGGCCAGATCGGCTTCGAGCTTGTCGAACACCGGCATGCCCAGACCCACCGGCGCATGACGCACCACACACTCGATCACGCCGCCGCAGGAATCGCCATCGCGGCCGATTGCCTCAATCCGCTCGATCATCTGCTCCGCCATGGCGGCATCCGGGCAGCGCACAATGTTGCGCTCCACATCCTCCAGGCGCACCGTGACTGGATCAACGGCGGCCTCGAGGGTGTGAATTCGCTTCACCCAGGCGATCACCTCGGTGCCATGGGCCTTGGCCAGCAGTTGTTTGGCGATGGCACCGGCTGCCACCCGCCCGATCGTTTCGCGGGCTGAGGCGCGCCCGCCGCCACTGCGGGCCTGGATGCCGTATTTCGCCTGATAGGTGGCATCGGCATGGGAGGGGCGGAAGGCCACCTCCATTTCCTTGTAGTCCTGCGGGCGCTGATCCTTGTTGCGCACCACCATCGCGATCGGCGTGCCAAGGGTGACGCCATCGAGGAGACCGCTGAGGATCTCAACGCGGTCGTCTTCCTTGCGGGGTGTGGTGATCTTGCTCTGACCAGGTTTGCGCCGATCCAGCTCTGTCTGAATTGCTTCGAGATCCAGTTCCAGCCGCGGCGGGCAGCCATCCACGATCACACCCACCCCACCGCCATGGGATTCACCGAAGGTGCTGATGCGGAAGAGATCGCCGAAGCTGCTGCCCATGGGCTGAATGCGCTGCAGCGAGCCTACAAACTGGGCCTTGAGAACAGTCTGACGCGACGGTGAGGAAAGAGGAGCGGGCCGCCTTGATCCTGCAGCGGCTGGAGCAGCACTACCCCACCACACCGGTGCCGCTCGATCACAGCGATCCTTTCACTTTGTTGATTGCCGTGTTGCTCAGTGCCCAGTGCACGGATAAGAAGGTGAATGAGGTCACGCCAGCTTTGTTTGCAGCCGGGCCGACTCCGCAGGCGATGGCTGCACTGCCCGAGGCCACGATCCTGGGCCACATTCGGCAGCTGGGGCTGGCGACAACCAAAGCCCGCAATGTGAAACGCCTTGCGGAGTTGTTGCTCGAACGCAACAACGGTGAGGTGCCAGCCAGTTTTCAGGCCCTGGAGGCTCTGCCTGGTGTGGGCCACAAGACGGCGTCGGTGGTGATGGCTCAGGCGTTTGGCGTGCCCGCTTTCCCGGTGGATACACATATCCATCGTTTGGCTCAGCGCTGGGGCCTGAGCAGCGGTGTGAGCGTGATGCGTACCGAAACAGATCTCAAGCGCCTGTTCCCCAAACACGCCTGGAACAAGCTCCACCTGCAGATCATTTTTTACGGCCGCGAATTCTGCACCGCCCGCGGCTGCGATGGCACGATCTGCCCGCTCTGCCGTGAGCTGTATCCCAAGCGCCGTAAGCCGGTGGCCTGGATCAAGGCCTGAATCGCCAATCGCCGAGCGGCGTCTCGAGCCGCGCCAGGTATCCGCCCAACAAAAAGCCCCCGCTAATGCGGGGGCCTTCCGATCCAACCAAGGTTGAACCGTGTTGAGGATCAACCTCAGCCGATGGCAGGTGCAGTCAGAGCCACGGGGGTGGCTTCTGCAGCAGCCAGGTCGAGGGGGAAGTTGTGAGCGTTGCGCTCGTGCATCACTTCCATGCCCAGACCAGCGCGGTTCAGCACGTCAGCCCAGGTGTTCAGAACACGACCCTGGGAATCCAGGATGGACTGGTTGAAGTTGAAACCGTTCAGGTTGAAGGCCATGGTGCTCACGCCCAGGGCGGTGAACCAGATGCCAACCACGGGCCAGGCAGCCAGGAAGAAGTGCAGGCTGCGGCTGTTGTTGAACGAGGCGTATTGGAAGATCAGGCGACCGAAGTAACCGTGGGCAGCCACGATGTTGTAGGTCTCTTCCTCTTGGCCGAACTTGTAGCCGTAGTTCTGGCTCTCGCTCTCGGTGGTTTCACGCACCAGGGAGGAGGTCACCAGCGAGCCGTGCATGGCGGAGAACAGGGAGCCACCGAACACACCAGCCACACCAAGCATGTGGAAGGGGTGCATCAGGATGTTGTGCTCAGCCTGGAACACCAACATGTAGTTGAAGGTGCCGGAGATACCCAGGGGCATGGCGTCCGAGAAGGAGCCCTGACCGAAGGGATACACCAGGAACACAGCAGAGGCAGCAGCCACGGGTGCGCTGTAAGCAACGCAGATCCAGGGACGCATGCCCAGGCGGTAGGAGAGTTCCCACTCACGACCCATGTAGGCGTAGATGCCGATGAGGAAGTGGAAAACAACCAGCTGGAAAGGACCGCCGTTGTACAGCCACTCGTCGAGGCTGGCGGCTTCCCAAATGGGATAGAAGTGCAGACCGATGGCGTTGCTGCTGGGGATCACAGCGCCGGAGATGATGTTGTTGCCATACATCAGGCTGCCGGCCACAGGCTCACGGATGCCGTCGATGTCGACGGGGGGAGCTGCGATGAAAGCAACGATGAAGCAGATGGTGGCTGCCAGCAGGCAGGGGATCATCAGAACGCCGAACCAACCCACATAGAGGCGGTTGTCGGTGCTGGTGACCCACTCGCAGAACTGGTTCCACGCAGAAGCGCCTTGGCGCTGCTGGAGAGTGGTGGTCATGAGTACGGGATACGTAGTGCTCAGCGGCAAAACCTGAAATCAGGTCCAGCGCCGGAGCGGGAAGGAAGGACAGGCCGGTAACCCGCCCTGCCAAGACCCAATGTAACGGATGTTTGCGCCGTGTGACGCGCTCTTAAGGGAGTGGATGGGTTGCCCCGGCACCAGCGGTGCTTATCTCAATGATCAGCTGCGCTTGTAGCCCCTGTGATGGCAGGCGGTCTCGTCACCTGGAGCCCCAGCGTCACCCTTGTGCCCACCCAGGGGTGTTTCAACGCCTGCAGCTACTGCAGCTTTCGTGTGCCCCTGGAGCAGGCGGTGCCGTTGTCGCAGCGCGAGGCCCTCGAGCAGCTGCAGGCGCGCCCTGCGGCCGCTGAGGTGTTGCTGCTCAGCGGTGAGGTGGCGCCTAACGCGCCCTCCCGCGGGGAATGGTTTTCCCGGTTGCGACAGTTGAGCGCTCTGGCTTTGGCCCAGGGGCGCCTGCCCCACACCAATGCCGGCCCGCTTTCGCTGCGTGAAATGGCGGCGCTGGGCCGCCTGAATCCCTCCATGGGATTGATGCTGGAGGGCGTCGGGCCTGCCTACGACGCGCTCCATCGCCACGCGCCCAGCAAAACTCTGGCCAGTCGCCTGGCTCAGCTGGAGCAGGCCGGCCGGCTCGGGATTCCTTTCACCACGGGGCTGCTGCTTGGTGTGGGCGAAAGCATGGAAGAGCGCGTTCAGGCGCTGGAGCTGCTGGTTGGGGTGCAGCGCCGCTGGGGTCACCTTCAGGAGGTGATCCTGCAGCCCTGGCGCCCTGACGGGGAGGCGGCCCGGCCGCTCAGCCCTTCCGAACAAGCCGACCTGCTGGAGCTGATCGCTATGGCCCGCCAGCTGCTGCCGCCAGAGGTGCATCTGCAGACGCCTCCCAACCTCTGGCCTCTGGAGCAGCTGCCCGCGGTCTTGGAGGCTGGCATCAACGACCTCGGCGGGATCGACACGGTGGATGTGATCAATCCGGCCTATCCCCAGCCAGCACCCGAAGCCCTGCGCCAGCTGCTGGTCTCACGGGGTTGGCGTCTTGAGCCGCGCACCTGCGTGCATCGCCACTGGTGGTCTTGGCTGCCTGCCGTTCTGCGGCGGCGCGTGGAGCAGCGGGCGCGCTTGTTAGCGTCCGGACCGGCCCTGGCCAACGCGCCCCACCTCTGACTCACTGTGCGACACGCCTCCCAGGAGGATCAGCGGGTGCTGCTGGTGCGCCTGCCCTGCAACCCCATCTTCCCGATCGGCCCGGTGTATCTGGCCGATCACATCCACAAGCAGTTTCCCGCGCTTGAGCAGCGAATCCTGGATCTGGCGGCGGTGCCGCTGCTGGATGTGGAGCGTGTGCTGCAGCAGGAGATCGAGCAGTTCCAGCCCTCGCTATTGGTGTTCTCCTGGCGCGACATCCAGATCTATGCCCCGGTGGATGGGCGCGGCGGCAACCCGCTGCAGAACTCCTTTGAGGTGTTTTACGCCCGCAATCCGCTGAAGCGTCTGCGGGGTGCCTTCGGCGGCCTGCGATTGATGGCCTCGTTTTATGGCGAGCTCTGGCGCAATCTGCGACTGGTGCGGCGTGGCCTGCGCGCTGCCCGCCGCTTCCAGCCCGGCGCTCGGGCCGTGCTCGGTGGCGGTGCCGTGAGCGTGTTTTACGAACAGCTCGGGCGCAAACTGCCGCGCGGCACTGTCGTGTCGGTGGGGGAGGGCGAACCGCTGCTGGAGAAGCTGATCCGCGGTGAATCGCTCGAGGGTGAGCGCTGCTTCATCGCCGGGGAGGCCCCCCGGCCCGGTCTGATCCATGAGCAGCCCGCTGGCATGGAGAAAACCGCCTGCGATTACGGCTACATCGCTTCGATTTGGCCGCAGCTCGATTGGTATCTCGATGGCGGCGACTTCTACGTGGGCGTGCAGACCAAACGCGGCTGCCCCCATAACTGCTGTTACTGCGTTTACACGGTGGTGGAAGGCAAGGCGGTGCGCGTGAATCCCGTGGAGGAGGTGATCGCCGAGATGCGTCAGCTCTACGCGAAAGGGGTGCGTGGTTTCTGGTTCACCGATGCCCAGTTCATCCCGGCTCGCCGCTACATCGAGGACGCCAAGGAGCTGCTGCGGGCCGTGCAGGCCCAGGGCTGGCACGACATCCGCTGGGCCGCCTACATCCGCGCCGACAACCTCGATGCCGAGCTGGCGGAGCTGATGGTGGCCACCGGCATGGACTACTTCGAGATCGGCATCACCTCCGGCTCCCAGGAGCTCGTGCGCAAGATGCGCATGGGCTACAACCTGCGCACCGTGCTGGAGAACTGCCGCCTGCTGGCGCGGGCCGGATTCCGCGAGCACGTGTCGGTGAACTACTCGTTCAACGTGATCGACGAGCGCCCCGAGACAATCCGCCAGACCGTGGCCTATCACCGGGAGCTGGAGCGCATCTTCGGCGCCGACAAGGTGGAGCCGGCGATCTTCTTCATTGGCCTGCAGCCCCACACCCACCTGGAGCAGTACGGCTTCGATCAGGGCCTGATCAAGCCCGGCTACAACCCGATGAGCATGCTCCCCTGGACTGCGCGTCAGCTGCTCTGGAACCCGGAGCCGATGGGAAGCACCTTTGGTCGCATCTGCCTGGAGGCGTTCGAGCGCAACCCCGCTGATTTCGGCCGCACGGTGATGGACCTGCTCGAGCGCGACTACGGCTTGGCGCCTCTTGAGGAGGCATTGCATGCTCCGGTAGAGGGTCGCGGCGCTTTGGCTACAGCGATCCGCTGATCAGCTCTGAGGCAGGTGCAGTTCCGCCTGCAATCCCCCCAAGCCGGAGCGGTTGAGAGCCAGACGCCCACCGTGCAGCTGGCAGCAGCGTTCCACGATCGAGAGTCCCACCCCAGATCGGTTGCGTTGCTGGCGATCGTTGGCAGGGGGGATTCTCGGCATTCCGAGCAGGTTGGCGCTGCTGAGCCCGGGGCCGCTGTCTTCCACCATCAACACCACGCTGGCCCGTTGCTGTTGGGCCGCCAGGCGGAGCGGCGCCCGGCCGTAGCGAATCGCGTTATCGATCAGGTTTTGTAGAGCCCGCTCGATCAGCGCTTGATCCAGCCGCACGAGCAGCCGCGGCACCGCCAGCTCGATCGGCTGCTGGGGGTAGCTGGCCACCACCCGTTCACACAGTTCATCGAGGGCGCTCAACCTCGGTCGGAACGGTTCGGTCTGTTCCCCAGCGGCTTCCTGCAGCAGATGGGTGAGGCTGATCAGCCGGTCGATCTCCACCCGAAGCTGTGGCAGCGCCTCATCCCAGGCGGTGGGGTCGGCGGGGTGGTCTTCCAGCCGCTCCACCCGCATCGAGAGCCGGGTGAGCGGACTGCCCAGATCGTGGGCCAGGCCCTGCAGAAAGCGGCGGCGCGATTCGTGCTGCTGGTTCAGCTGCTCGAGCACGCGGTTGATGCGGATGCTCAGTTCACGCATCGCCCCCATCCCTGCTTCAGGCACCAGTTCCAGCTCGCCGGAGGGGATGGCGGGAAGTTGTTTGAGCAGTTGCTGGATCGGCCGTTGCAGCTGCCATTGCAGAAACAGCGCCACACCACTGCTGCCTCCCAGCAGCAGGCTGCCAAGGCGGATGGCAGGCCACAGCCAGGGCAGGGCGGTGCCGGGGCTGGCGTACACCCACAGCTGCCGGCTGGCTGTAGAAGAGCGCTGCACCGCCAGCCAGTAGCCCCCCAACCAGCTGCCTTGGCTGGGAGGATCCCGGCGCAGGTCGCCGTTGAGGCCTGCATCTTGAAGGGTGCGCCGCAGGGCATCCGCCTGTTGGCCCGTGGCGGGCTGGCTCTGGGGCGGTGGGTTCACGGCGGCCCAGAGCCGGATTGGGCGGTCTTCGTGCTTGCCAGTTTGTTTCCCTTCCAGCTGCAGGGCCTGCCGGGCCAGGCTCAGGCTGATTGCCTGGGTGGTGGTGGTTTGCAGCAGTTGGGGCATGCCCAGGCTGAGCAGGGTGAAGCTGCCGGCCCAGGCACAGCCCACACACACCAACAAGCGCAGGCTGTCGCCGAGGGTGAAGCCTCGAAATCGTTTTGCACCGGCCACCATCTGCTCAGGCCTGGGGCTCGATCTGCACCTCGGTATTGAGGCGATAGCCCCGGCCGCGCACGGCTTCGATCATGCGGCCGCTGCCGCGTTTGCAGCTGTTGAGCAGTTTGCGCAACTTGGAGATGCGCACATCGATGCTGCGGCTGTTGGTGGCATCCACCAGGCTGCCTGTGGCCTGGCACAACTGCTCGCGCTCGAAGGCGATGCCTGGCGAGAGGCAGAGGAAGCTGAGTAGCGAGGCATCGCCGCGGCTGAGGCTGTTGATCACCCCCGTGGGGCCCTCGAGCTCCAGCCGCGCCGGATCAAACACAATGGTGTTGATCCGGAAGCGCTGCTCCGGCGGGCGTTGGGGAGTGAGTTCGCGGCGGTAGTCGAGCAGGCGCTCAAGCCGCAGCTGCAGCTCGCGCCAGAGGAAGGGTTTGGCCATGTAGTCGTCGGCCCCGGTTTCCAGCCCCTCGATCCGTTCATCGGCGGCCCCCAAGGCGGAGAGCATCAGCACCGGAAAGCGGTGCCCCTGCTTGCGCAGCCGCTCCAGCAGGTGGGTGCCGCTCTGACCAGGCAGCAGCCGATCCAGCACGAGCACGTGTGGCATGTCGTCGCGCAGGGCTTGATCGAGCCCCTCGCCATCGCCAAAGCTGCGGGTTTTCCAGCCGCACTGCCCGAAGCGCTCCTCCAGCAGGGTGAGCAGTTCCTGATCGTCGTCGACCACCCACACCCGAGCGTCGGGATGGCTCGACATGGCAGGCCTTTGGGCGGTGCTGGCCGTCATGGCGTCGTGGTGTGGGTGCCCTCATTCCACCAAGGGCGGCGGGCCAGGAGCAACAGGGCAAGACCCAGCCAGCCGATCACCCCGCCGATGGGGTTGTCGGGGCCCATCAGCCAGGCCGGTGCACTGGGTTGGATCGATACCAGCCCCTGATGCAGCACAAACCAGCCCGCCACCAGGCCGCCATGCAGTCCGATCGCGCCCCAGAGCAGGCCGCCATCGGCCCGGCGCTGTAGGCCCAGGGCCAAGCCGAGTAGCAGCAGGCCCACGAGCAGGCCGATCAAGGGGATTGGGGGCAGGTTGAAGCGGGTGTGCACCAGGCTGAACAGGGCTGCCTGCAGCCACAGCCCCCGTTGCGGCCCCACGAGCAGGCTGATCTCCCCCATGAGCCAGCCCCGGAACAGCAGTTCTTCGGCGAAGGCCACCCCGAGCCCCAGGGCGACGGCGTTGAGCAGCAGGCCGGCGTTGAGGCGGGGCATCCAGCTGAGTTGGCCGCTCAGCGCCAGGGCGGCGATCACCAGGGCCAGCAGGGCGATCGCCTTGAGCGCGCCCCGCAGCAACGCCTTGGCCACGGCTGCCTTGGCACCGAGCACCCCCAGCCGCCGCCAGGGCTGCGATTCATTCCAGCAGCGCCGCAGGCGAACGGGAAGGCTGAACAGCAGGGCAGCCACGGCTGGCAGGGCCGCCAGGCTGGCCTGCAGAGCGCCGGGCACCCCCAGGGCCTTCAGTAGTAGTTGCCCACCCAGAAACACCGCCACCAGCGCGGCCGGATAGAGCACGGTGCCCCACCAGTGCAGCCGCAGCCCGGCGCTGGTGGCCATCAGCTCTCCGGCTCGATCGTGCTGGTGAGGCCCTTGGCTTTGAGCGTTTCGCTGTAAAACTCCGCCGGTTCGATGTCGCACACGATCACCAGGCCCACGCCGGTGTTGTGGGCCTCGAGCATCACGGCGATGGCGTCCTGCTCACTCAGCGACGGCACCACCTGGCGCAGGGTGCCCACCACGTATTCCATGGTGTTCACCGGATCGTTGTGGAGCAGCACCTTGTAGCGGGGCGAGGGCTTGCGCACCCGCTCCGGGGCCTTCTCCATCACGGCAGCGCCGCCGCTCTCACGGCCAGGCGACTGGGTGGCGGTGAGAGCAGCTCTGCAGGGGGTGGATCGGTTCATCCTGTCCAGCTCCGGCATCACGACAGCGGACTTTAGGCAGCGGATCAGGCCGCAGCGGCTGCTGGGGCCAGGGCTGCCTGAATGCGGCGCATGGCCTCCAGCACGTTTTCGCGGCTGTTGAAGGCCGAAAGGCGGAAATAACCCTCGCCGGCGGCGCCGAAGCCACTGCCGGGGGTGCCCACCACGTTGGCCTGGCTGAGCAGCAGATCAAAGAAGCCCCAGGAATCCACGCCCGCGGGAGTTTTGATCCACACGTAGGGAGCCTGCTCACCGCCATACACCTGAAGCCCTGCAGCGCTCAATTCGCGGCGGATGATCGCGGCGTTCTCCATATAGAAGGCGATCAGCGCCTTCACCTGGGCTTGGCCCTCGGGCGAATACACCGCTTCGGCGCCGCGCTGAACGATGTAGCTCACGCCGTTGAACTTCGTGCACTGGCGACGGTTCCACAGGCCCCACAGCTCCACCGGTTCGCCGTTGGCCGCGGTGCCCATCAGACCGCGGGGCACCACGGTGAGGGCGCAGCGGGTGCCGGTGAAGCCGGCGTTTTTGGAGAAGGAGCGGAATTCGATCGCACACTCGCGGGCCCCTTCGATCTCATAGATCGAGTGGGGCAGCGCTGGATCCTGGATGAAGGCCTCGTAGGCGGCGTCAAACAGGATCAGGGAGCCGTTGGCGCGGGCGTAATCCACCCAGGCCTTGAGCTGCTCCTTGCTGGCCACCGCACCGGTGGGGTTATTGGGGAAGCAGAGGTAGATCAGATCCACCTTTTCAGTGGGGATCTGGGCGGTGAAGCCGTTTTCGGCGCTGATCGGGAGGTAGGTGAGGCCGCCGTACTGACCGGCGTCATCGGCATCGCCGGTGCGGCCCGCCATCACGTTGCTGTCCACATACACCGGGTACACCGGGTCGGTGACGGCGATGCGGTTGCCGGCGCCGAGGATGTCGAGGATGTTGGCGCTGTCGCACTTCGAGCCGTCCGACACGAAGATCTCTTCGGCCGAGATCTGGCAGCCGCGAGCCTGGAAGTCGTGTTGGGCGATCGCTTCGCGGAGCCAGAGGTAGCCCTGCTCGGGGCCGTAGCCGTGGAAGCCTTCACGGGTGCCCATCTCATCCACGGCCGCCTTCATGGCATTGCGGCAGGCCTCGGGCAGCGGTTCGGTCACATCGCCGATGCCCAGACGAATGATCGGGGCGTTGGGGTTGGCTTCGCTGAAGGCCTTCACCCGCCGGGCGATCTCGGGGAACAGATAACCAGCCTTGAGTTTGAGGTAATTGCCGTTGACCTGGGCCATGTCGCGTGCGGGCCGCGCGGGCCCCTGGGTACTGGGCGCGATTGTCCTATGCGGCGGATGCCCGCTGGAGCGATCAGCGCGATCGCGTTGCTGCATACGATCGATTCAGCACTGCCTTCGTCGCCGTGACCGTTGCTCCCGTTCAGCCGGTCGGCTCTTCTGCGGAGGCGCCTGTGGATTTCGCGGCCCTGGTGGATCGCACCATCGCCAAGCCCGGCCGCTACCTCGGCAATGAGCTCGGGGTGCAGCCGCGCGATTGGGATCAGGCCTGGCCGGCCGCCGGCGTGCGCTGGGCGCTCACCTACCCCGAGATCTACGAGGTGGGTTCGAGCAACACCGGCCACATCATTCTCTATTCGATCCTCAACAGCGTTCCCGGTCAGCTGTGCGACCGCAGCTATCTGCCCGGGCCGGATCTGGCGGAGCGGTTGCGCGAGCGAGGTGAGGCTCTCTTCGCGGTGGAGAGCCGCCGGCCTCTTCCCGCCTTCGACATCCTCGGCTTTTCGCTCAGCTACGAGCTCGGCGCCACCAACATCCTCTCGATGCTGGAGCTGGCCCAGGTGCCCCTCCGCTCCGCTGATCGCGGCGATCTCCCCCTGGCGGATCCGGCGGCGCCGCCGCTGATCTTTGCCGGCGGCCCCACGGCCACCAGCAACCCCGAGCCGTTTGCGGCCTTCTTCGATTTCGTGGTGTTGGGCGATGGCGAAGAGGTGTTGCCGGAGATCGGGCTGGTGGTGGCCGAAGCCAAGGCGGCAGGCCTCTCGCGCCGCGAGCTGCTGATCGATCTGGCTCAGGTGCCGGGGGTC
This sequence comes from Vulcanococcus sp. Clear-D1, assembly GCF_014654725.1. Taxonomy (GTDB): domain Bacteria; phylum Cyanobacteriota; class Cyanobacteriia; order PCC-6307; family Cyanobiaceae; genus Vulcanococcus. The sequence goes on from NZ_JACVZV010000003.1 coordinate 54,989, forward strand.
TACGTGCCCGCGCTCTACGGCCCCGGCCCCGATGGCATCACCCAGGTGCCGCAGGTGGAGGGCATCCCTGTGCGGGTGTTGCGGCGCACCGCCACGCCGATGCCCCACTACGCCATGGGCCTGGTGCCCCACATCGAAACGGTGCACGACCGGCTCACGGTGGAGATCCGCCGCGGCTGCACCCGCGGTTGCCGCTTCTGCCAGCCGGGGATGCTCACCCGCCCCGCCCGTGATGTGGACCCCGAGGCGGTGATTGAGGCGATTGAAACCGGCATGGAGCGCACCGGCTATTCCGATTTCTCGTTGCTCTCACTCAGCTGCTCCGATTACCTCGCCCTCCCGGCGGTGGGTGTGGAGCTGCGTAACCGCCTGGCCGATCAGAACGTGAGTCTCACCCTGCCGAGCCAGCGGGTGGACCGCTTCGACGACAACATCGCCCACATCCTCGGGGGCACCCGCAAGGCGGGCCTCACGTTTGCACCGGAAGCCGGCACCCAGCGCCTGCGCGACATCGTGAACAAGGGCCTCACCGACGAGGAGCTGTTGCGCGGCATCCGCACCGCCATGGAGAGCGGTTACCGCAAGATCAAGCTCTATTTCATGATCGGCCTGCCCGGTGAAACCGATGCCGATGTGCTCGGGATTGCCGAAACCTGCTGGCAGTTGCAACAGCAGTGCCGCGATCTGGGGCGGCTGGAGCTGAACCTCACCATCAGCAATTTCACGCCCAAGCCGCACACGCCGTTTCAGTGGCACAGCGTGAGCACGGCGGAATTTCAGCGGCGTCAGCAACTGCTGCGTGATGCCCTGCGGCGGATGCGCGGCATCAAAACCAATTACACCGATGTGCGCCTCTCCGCGATGGAGGACTTCGTGGGCCGCGGCGATCGCCGCCTGGCGCCGGTGATCGAGGCGGCTTGGCGCGCTGGCGCGGGCCTTGATGCCTGGTTTGAAGCGGCGGATCGCACCTATGAAGCCTGGACCTCAGCCATCGAAGCCGCCGGCCTGGGCGGCCGCTATCGCGAGCTGGAACTGGGTGAATGGAGTGCCGTCGAAGGCATGGACCCCGACGATCTGGCCGTGTTCTGCAGCCAGCCCCTGCCCTGGGATCACATTGATTCCGGGGTGGACAAAGGCTGGCTGGCCGACGACCTACGCCAGGCCCTCGCCGCTGCGGTGGTGCCCGACTGCTCCTTCGATGGCTGCAGCAGCTGCGGCGTGTGCGGCCCCGAGTTGGGGCACAACGTGGTGGTGCCGCCGCCAGCCATTCCTGAGCAGCGCCCCCAGCGGGCGCCGGCCAGTGAGCGGGTGGCGCGGCTGCGCTTCCGCTTCAGCAAAACCGGCTCCCTGGCTCTGCTCAGCCACCTGGATCTGGTGCGGCTGATGGAACGGGCCCTGCGCCGCAGCGGCTTGCCGGTGAGCTTCACCGGTGGCTTCCATCCATTGCCCCGGGTGCAGTTCGCCTTGGCCCTGCCCCTGGGGGCGGAGGCCGATGGCGAATGGATGGATCTTGAGTACACCCAGCCGATTGATCCGACTGAGGCTTTGCAACGGCTTCAGGCCCAGTTGCCTGCTGGCTTCGCCCTGCTGCAGGTGGAGGCGGTGGAGGTGTCTGCCCCCAGCCTGTCGCAGGAGTTGATGGCTGCTCACTGGCAGCTGCAATTGCGACCCACGGGCACCGGTACTGACGGCACTGTGCCGCCGCTGGCGGCTTGGCAGGCTGCAGCGGCCGAGCTGCTGAGCAGCTCATCCTGGATTTGGCACGACACCGACAAGAAAGGGCGGCCGCGGCAGCGCGATTGCAGGCCCTTCCTGCAAAGCCTGGCGGTGGAGGGCGTGGAGCAGATGCCGGCACTGGTAGAGCTTCGCTATGAGGCCCTTGTGGATCCCGCTGGCCGCAGCCTGCGGCCGGAGCAGCTGCAGCACTGGTTCGCCCAACAGCTCGATGCGGGCCTGGAGATGGTGAGCCTGCGCCGCGAATCCCTGCAGCTTCGGCAGAGCCCAAAGGCTTGAAAACACCCGTGCTAGCGTCTGTCCATCGGTACAACCTGAAGCAGGCTCAGCGATCTAGCTCGGCTCAGGCATCAGGGTCCGCATCAGTTTTCACGAACCTCTCTTCCTGAAAGCTGCCCGATGCGGCGCCGTAAGACGGGTTCCACTCAGATCTGGATCTCGCAAGCAACGGGCCTAGGCCCACTCTCACGAAGGCTGTAAGCCTGCCGCCGTTGTTTACCCGGCGTTTTCACTGAATTTTTCAAGCACCGCTGCTTCGTTTCTCCTCTTGCATCGGCGATGCATGCAGGGTTTTGCAGCCACGCGGTCCGGCGCTGAGCGCCAGCCTCTGCTTCCCATTCCGGCCTGCTTCCTGCAGGTCTTCTCCTGACCTTCCATGCCTCAGCAGATCGTCATCGCCGAGCAGCTGCGCATCGCCGCAGTGCTCACCGATGACCGTGTGGATGAACTGGTGGTGGCCCAGGGCCGCTATCAGATCGGTGATGTGTATCTCGGCACGGTTGAAAATGTGCTGCCGGGCATTGATGCCGCCTTCGTGAATATCGGCGAAGGAGAGAAGAACGGCTTCATTCACGTCACCGATCTGGGGCCGCTGCGCCTCAAGAAAGGAACGCTGGGCATCACCGAGTTGCTCGAGCCGCGCCAGAAGGTGCTGGTGCAGGTGATGAAGGAGCCCACCGGAACCAAGGGTCCTCGCCTCACCGGCAACCTCACCCTGCCCGGTCGCTTTCTGATCCTCCAGCCCCATGGCCAAGGGGTGAACATCTCCCGGCGGATCAACGCGGAAAGTGAGCGCAACCGCCTCCGCGCCCTGGGTGTGTTGATTAAGCCCCCCGGCGCGGGCCTGCTGATCCGCACCGAGGCCGAGGGGGTGAGCGAGGAGCTGCTCATCGACGACCTCGAAGCCCTGCTGCGCCAGTGGGAGGCGATTCAGACTGCCGCCGAGGCGGCTTCACCGCCGGTGCTGCTCAACCGCGACGAAGACTTCATTCATCGCATCCTGCGCGATCACTACAGCCCGGATGTGGCGCGGATCGTGCTCGATAGCGCGGATGGCGTGGGCCGGGTGAATGCCTTCCTGGGGGCTGATCAGAGCCAGGTGCAGGTGGAGCAGCATCTCGACTCAGGCGAGATCCTTGAGGCGTACAAGGTGAACGCCGCTATCCGCGATGCCCTCAAGCCGCGGGTGGACCTGCCCTCTGGTGGGTACGTGATCATCGAGCCCACCGAGGCGCTCACGGTGATCGATGTCAACTCGGGCTCCTTCACCCGTTCTGCCAATGCGCGTGAAACGGTGCTGTGGACTAATTACGAGGCCGCCACGGAGATCGCCCGTCAGCTGAAGCTGCGCAACATCGGTGGTGTGGTGATCATCGACTTCATCGATATGGAGTCGCGCCGCGATCAGCTGCAGCTGCTGGAGCACTTCACGGCCGCGATTCGTCCTGATTCGGCGCGCCCGCAGATCGCCCAGATCAGTGAGCTGGGCCTGGTGGAACTCACCCGCAAGCGCCAGGGCCAAAACATCTACGAATTGTTCGGCCGGGCTTGCCCCAGCTGTGGTGGCCTCGGCCATGTGGCCGTGCTGCCCGGCAAGGACAGCCTCCAGCCCCTGGCCGCCGCTCCAGGTTTGGTGCGCTCTGCCGCCTCCGCCCGGGCAGAAGTGTTCAGCCCTGCTGGCGCCGAATCCGGTGGTGGCCGCCGCCGCCGCGGTGGTCGCGCCGGCCGTGGCGGCAGCGAAGCGCCTGAACTCACCAGCTACGACGACACCACCACAACCGCCGGCAGCTCGCATGAGGCCGCCACGGCAGCGGCGGAACCCGGTTCCCGGCGTCCGGAGCCTGAATTGGTGGCGGTGCCGATGGACTCTGCGCAGGAGCTTGTGTATGGCTGGTTGGGCCTGAATCCTGCGCTGTTGCTCGATCCGGTCCCCGCTGCCGACAACCTGGTGGTGCGGGTGGTGCGTCCCGGAGAGGATGCCGAAGCAGTGCTTGAGGAAGCGCGCCAGCAACTGGCCGCCGCAGGCCCCCGTCGCCGCCGCCGCGGTCGTGGTGGGGCCAGCACCAACGGTGCCGGTTCTCCAACGGCTGATGCTCCAGCCCCCAGCGAGAGCCTGCCCGTCACCGTGGAGATCACGCCGCTCCCGGTGGAAACCTTCCCGGCCTTCCCCACCGTTCCGGTGTTGCCTGATAGCGGTCTGGAGTTGGTGGCGGCAACGGCGGAGCCCGAGCCGGCCAACGGTCGCCGCGTTCGCAGCCGCCGACGCAGCGACGCTCCAGCCAGTACGCCTGCCACCAGCACGGCCGTGGCGGTGTTGCCTGTGGTGGAGCCCGAGCTGGCCGCTGCCGCTGCGCCCGCCGAAGCTGAAGACGATGCCTCGGAACCCCGCCGCCGCCGCCGCCGCTCGTCGGCAACCGAGTGAGTGGCCCCCTTGCCGCAGCGCATCGCCGGCGTTGACGAGGTCGGCCGCGGCTGTTGGTTTGGCCCGGTGTTCGCCGGGGCGGTGATCCTCCCCGATCAAGCCCGGGCCACCCTGGCCGCCGCCGGACTCACCGACAGCAAGAAGCTCACGGCCCGTCGCCGCGCTCAATTGGTTCCGCTCATCCAGCAGCAGGCCTGCAGCTGGGCCTTGGGGCAGGCATCAGCACGGGAGATTGATCAGGTGGGAATTCGCGTCGCCACCGAGAGGGCGATGCTGCGTGCCTTGCAGCGTCTTGCCGGGGCACAGCCTGAGCTGGTGCTTGTGGATGGGGTGTTGCCCCTGAGGCTCTGGCCTGGCCCACAGCAAACCGTCGTGCGCGGCGACAGCGAGCACCTGGAGATCGCCGCCGCCAGCGTGCTGGCCAAGCAGGCCCGCGATGCCCTGATCACTCGGCTGGCTCAGCGTTATCCCGCCTATGGCCTCGAGCGCCATGCCGGCTATGGCACCGCGTTGCATCGTGCAGCCGTTTTGGAGGCAGGCCCCAGCCCCCTGCATCGGCGTTCCTTCCTGGGCAAGGTGCTCGCGGCTTAACGGCTGGCGGGTGCCAGGCACCAGGCTTCGAAATCCTGCAGCAGTTGCTGTTGCACCCTGGTTTTGATCCCCAGCAGGATGCCCGCCAGCAGGGAGCGGCCTGTGGCTTCGAGCATCTTCACCGGAATCAAGCGCAGCAGGCTCGGCTGGCTCACGCTCACCGCCAGACAAGCTTCGCCGTTCAGGCCCTCGTCGCTCGCCTCAAGCCACGATTCGAGGGTGAGCTGAAAGTCGTCGACGATGCCCAGCCCCTCCAGCTGGCAATCGACTGCTTCGAGATCGATCCGGTTGGTGCTGCGGCGGGCCACCAGCTCCACCACCGGTTGAATCTGCAGTTGGAACACCTGCAGCCGCGTCACGGTGTAGCGATAGCGGCCGTTGCCGAGGCTCTCCAGCTGCTGGGGATCGAGCAGGGCGCCAATCACCCGCTCCTCATCGTTGAGGTAGTCGGGCAGGAGATCGGCCTTCTGCGGCACCGACAGCTTCAGGGCTTGGCTGGCGCTGAAGGCCAGAGTCATGGCTCGTTGGCCGGCGCGTCATGATCCTATCCAGCACGGCCCGCAACGCCTGTATGCGCATCGCATTTCTTGGTCCTGTTGGCACCTATGGGGAGCAGGCGGCGATCCGACTGTGTGCGCTTGAGGGGATTGAGGCGCCGCAGTTCATGCCCCAGGTGGGCATTCGGGCGGTGGTGAAAGCTGTGGCCGAGGGCCGTTGTGAAGCAGCGGTGGTGCCGGTGGAGAACTCCGTTGAAGGTGGGGTCACCGCCTGCATGGATGCCCTCTGGGAGCACCCTGAGTTGCGGGTGGCTCGGGCCCTGGTGCTGCCGATCCGCCACGCGCTGCTCGGTTCCGGTCCGCTGGAGGGGGTGAGCGAAGTGCTCTCCCACCCTCAGGCTCTCGCGCAATGCAGCCAGTGGCTGGGTGAACAGTTGCCCGCGGCTCTGCAACTGCCCACCAGCTCCACTGCCGATGCAGCCCGGATGGTGGCCGGTAGCCGCTTTCGCGCTGCTATCGCTTCCCTGCAGGCCGCCGAGGAACATGGCCTGGACGTGCTGGCCTACCCGATCAACGATGTAGCTGGCAACTGCACCCGCTTTTTGTTGCTGCGCCAGGGGGACCGCACCTTGGCAGGCCCAATGGCCAGCCTGGCCTTCTCGCTGCACGCCAACCGCCCGGGCGCACTGCTGGAGGCGCTGGCCTGCTTTGCCCACCGCGATCTCAACATGACGCGGATCGAATCACGCCCCTCCAAACGAGAGATGGGCGAATACATCTTTTTTGTGGATCTGGAACTTCCCCAAGGCGAGGTGCCCCTGCAGCAGGCGCTGGAGGAGCTGCGGCCGTTGTGTGAGCACCTGGCTGTGTTTGGGGCCTACCCGATCACCCAAGTTGAGGCGGCAGAACCGGTTTAAGCGGGTTTGCGGGCTCGGAAGACGCCGAACTGCATCATTCCAGTGGCAAATCCCCAGTGCATCAGTAGCAGCGTGGGGGTTTCGCGCAGACCCATCAACACGGCACGGGGGCCTAACCCCAACACCGCTGCCGGCCGCCGCAGGCCTTCCAGGATCGAATCAATCCAGGAGGGAAGCGTTTCGCGGCTCCAGTCGCTCGTGTCCACCTCCAGGTGGGTGTGGTTCTGGCCCTTGCCCCAGCGGCTCTGCTCCAGGTTGCGGCGGAAGCCAGGGATGCTGGCGAATTCAGGGTGAGCCCACTGCACCAGCAGTTGATGCATCACCCAGCGCTCGAGCCGATTGAGCGGCTGGACAGCCGGGTCGCGGCGGTTCCAATCGGCCACAGCCAATCGCCCCCCGGGCTTGAGGACCCGCAGCAATTCATCGGCATAGCGCTGCTTATCCGGCATGTGGGGGCCCGCCTCCACGCTCCATACCGCATCAAAGCTTTGATCGGGTAGATCGAGGGCTAAGGCATCCATGACCGCAAAACGGCAGTTCAGACCTTCGGGGGTGAGGGCTTCGGCCCGCTGGATCTGTCCAGGGCTGATGCTGATGCCCAACACGTTGAGGCCGTAGTCGCGGGCCAGGATGCGGGCGCTGCCACCGATGCCGCAGCCCACATCGAGCACGGTGCTGCCGGGGGGGAGCTGATCCAGGCCGCTCCAACGCACCAGCTCATGCACGAAGTCTTCCTTGGCCCGGCGGAAATCACGGCGCCGTGGCGGCTGACCGTAATGGCCCAGATGCACATGCTCGCCCCAGAGCCGCTCGAGCAATTGATCGTCGGTCCAGCGGTCGTAGGCGTCAGCCACGCTGGCTGTGCTGGTGAAAGCGCGATCGCGCCAGCTCCACACCAACAGCCCGAGCAAGAGCAGCGCCGCCAGAACGGCGACCATCAGCATCAGACCCCCCGCCAGGGGGGTGAGCACAGCAAGGATCGGCATCAGTGGTTCAGCGATCCGTGTCGTCGCCGGGGTCCTTCAGATCCCGGAAGGTGTCTTGCAGCACAGTACGGGCCGCGAGCTGACGGCGGGTTTCATCCAGCAGCTCGAATTCTTGGCGCAGGCGCTCTTCGGTGTCGGTGATTTCGAGCAGGGTCTGCTGCTGATCGGCCACAGGCCCGCCCAGATGGGATCCGATCCAAAAGGAGAGTTCCCGCGGTAGATCCGGCAGATCGGTGGGCAGGCTGGTGGGTTTGCCCATCAGCTTTCCGGTGAGTTCCACCACATCCTTGAGCGCTTGCTCCACCTCGCTCGAGAGTTCGCTCAAGCGATCGTGGCTCTGGGGGTGCTCGTCTTCAATCCAGCTCACCAGCCCCACCTTGAACGGCGCCTCGCGCACCACCTCCAGCACGCGGAAGCGCTGTTGACCAAGGGTCACGATGTTGCTGCGCTCATCAGCCTGGGTCTGGCACTGGAGGATCTCGGCGCAGCAGCCCACGTCGGCCATACGGCCTTCCTGGGGATCCCAGCGCACCACGCCAAAGCGCCGGTCGGTTTCGAGCACCGTGCGCAGCATCATCCGGTAGCGCGGCTCAAAGATGTGCAGCGGCAGCACTTCCTGAGGGAACAGCACCACGTCGGGCAACGGGAACAGTGGCAGCTCGCGCACGGCCAGTTGCGTCACGTGGCAGGGAGTTCAAGGAGGCTCGAATCCTAGAGAGCGTTGCTGAGCGCCGCGCGGGCCTTTGGTGTTCGATACCTCGCTGGTGTGCCGCTGGGGTGGCCAGCAAAAAAGCCCGCCTTGCGGCGGGCCTGGGTCTGATCCTCTCGGAGTCAGCAGGTCAGAGCTTCACCTCGATGTCGACGCCGCTGGGAAGGTCCAGCTTCATCAGGGCATCGATGGTTTTGGCCGAGGGGCTGTAGATATCGATGATCCGGCGGTGGGTGCGGGTCTCGAAGTGCTCACGGGAATCCTTATCCACGTGGGGCGAGCGCAGCACGCAATAGATCTTGCGCTTGGTGGGCAGGGGGATCGGGCCGATCGCGGTTGCAGCGGTGTGATCGGCCGTTTCGATGATTTTTTCGCAGGAAAGATCCAGCATGCGGCGGTCAAACGCCTTCAGGCGGATGCGGATCTTCTGCTGAGCGATAGCGGTGGACATGGATCAGGCGGGAGAGGTCAGCAAGGACCAGCGCTCGTCGAAGACGAGAGAGCTGGGAAATGGAAGCTGGATTGTCGAGGTGCGGAATGGGATGGAGAAGCGAGGACGAATCCCCGATCTCCATCCCAGAACCTAGATCACGGCCGAAGCCGGATCAGGATCACTCGATGATCTTGGACACCACGCCGGCACCGATGGTGCGGCCGCCTTCGCGGATAGCGAAGCGCATGCCCTGCTCGATGGCCACCGGGCAGATCAGCTCGCCGGTCATCTTGATGCGGTCGCCAGGCATCACCATCTCCACGTTGGAGCCGTCGTCGGCGGTGAAGGCGGTGATCTGACCGGTCACGTCGGTCGTACGGATGTAGAACTGCGGGCGGTAGCCAGCAAAGAAGGGGGTGTGGCGGCCGCCTTCTTCCTTCTTCAGCACATACACCTCACCCTCAAACTTGGTGTGGGGCTTGATGGAGTTGGGCTTCACCAGCACCATGCCGCGCTCGATGTCTTCCTTCTGCACACCGCGGAGCAGCAGACCCACGTTGTCGCCGGCCATGCCCTCGTCGAGCAGCTTGCGGAACATTTCCACACCGGTCACGGTGGTTTCGCGGGTGTCCTTGATACCCACGATCTGGACGGTTTCGCCCACCTTCACCTTTCCGCGCTCGATACGGCCGGTGGCCACGGTGCCACGACCGGTGATCGAGAACACGTCTTCAACAGCCATCAGGAAGGGCTTGTCGATTTCGCGCTCGGGCTCGGGGATGCCGCTGTCAACGGCAGCCATCAGTTCGGTGATGCGGCCTTCCCACTCGGCGTCGCCCTCGAGGGCCTTCAGGCCAGACACCTTCACCACGGGGATGTCATCGCCGGGGAAGTCGTAGCTGCTCAGCAGCTCGCGCACTTCCAGTTCCACCAGCTCGAGGATCTCCTCGTCGTCGACCATGTCGCACTTGTTCAGTGCCACCACCAGAGCGGGCACGCCCACCTGCTTGGCCAGCAGGATGTGCTCCTTGGTCTGAGCCATGGGGCCGTCGGTGGCGGCCACCACGAGGATGGCGCCGTCCATCTGGGCGGCACCGGTGATCATGTTCTTCACATAGTCCGCGTGGCCGGGGCAGTCCACGTGGGCGTAGTGACGACCGTCGGTCTCGTACTCAACGTGAGCGGTGTTGATGGTGATACCGCGCTCACGCTCTTCGGGAGCACCGTCGATCTGGTCATAAGCCTGGGCTTTGGCCTGACCCTTCTTGGCCAGCACGTTGGTGATGGCGGCGGTGAGGGTGGTCTTGCCGTGGTCAACGTGGCCGATGGTGCCGATGTTGACGTGGGGCTTATTCCTTTCGAACTTCTCGCGAGCCATGATGAAAAAGAATCGGGGGGTAAATGGGTATGGGAAAGATCAGGAATTAATTGCCCTGATTCTTGGAGATGATGGCTTCTGCCACGTTGCGAGGAACTTCCTCGTAGTGGCTGAATTCCATCGAGAAGATACCCCGACCCTGGGTCATGGATCGGAGCTGGGTGGCGTAGCCGAACATCTCGGCCAGAGGCACCTTGGCCTGGACCTTGGACTGACCATCATCGATGGACTGCCCTTCAACCTGGCCGCGACGGGAGGAGAGATCGCCGATGACGGACCCGAGGAAATCCTCAGGCACCTCCACCTCAACCTTCATCATCGGCTCAAGCAGTACAGGGCTGCACTTCTTGACGCCGTCCTTGAAGGCCATGGAGCCGGCGATCTTGAACGCCATCTCCGACGAGTCCACATCATGGTAAGACCCGTCGATCATGGTGACCTTCACATCAATCATCGGGAAGCCTGCAATCACGCCGGACTGGCAGGTCTCCTTCATGCCGGCTTCTGCCGGTCCGATGTATTCCTTGGGCACGACACCGCCAACAATCTTGTTGACGAATTCGAAGCCCGAACCCGGCTCGCCGGGCTCCATTTCGATCACCACGTGGCCGTACTGGCCCTTACCACCGGTCTGACGGGCGAACTTGCCCTCACCCTTGGCGCTGGCGCGAATGGTTTCGCGATAGGACACCTGAGGAGCACCGATGTTGGCCTCCACCTTGAATTCGCGCAGCATGCGATCCACCAGGATTTCCAGGTGGAGTTCGCCCATGCCGGCGATCACGGTTTGGTTGGTTTCCGGATCCGTGCGAACCCGGAAGGTGGGGTCTTCCTCGGAGAGGGATTGCAGAGCCTTGGAGAGTTTCTCCATGTCGCCCTTGGTCTTGGGCTCCACGGCCACCGAGATCACAGGCTCGGGGATGTACAGCGATTCGAGGATGATCGGATCGCTGTCCACGCACAGGGTGTCGCCGGTGGTCGTGTCCTTCAGGCCGAGCACGGCGCCGAGGTCGCCGGCGCGCAGCTCATCCACTTCCTCGCGGTCGTCGGCTTTGAGCACGATCAGGCGGGAGATGCGCTCTTTCTTGTCCTTGGTGGAGTTGAGCACATAGCTGCCCTTCTGCAGCACACCCGAGTAGATGCGCACGAAGGTGAGCTTGCCGAACGGGTCGGCCATCACCTTGAAGGCCAGGGCGCTGAAGGGAGCGCTGTCTTCAGCGGGGCGAATCGCCTCGTCACCGTTGGGAAGCACGCCCTGGATCGGGGGCACATCCACAGGGGCGGGGAGGTAGTCGACCACGGCATCCAGCAGCAGCTGAACACCCTTGTTCTTGAAGGCGGAACCGCACAGCATCGGCACCAGACCATGCTTCAGCACGCCTTCGCGGATGCCTTTGCGCAGTTCCTCTTCGGTGAGTTCGCCTTCTTCGAGGAACTTCTCGATCAGCGCCTCATCGGTTTCGGCGACGGCTTCCATCAGGTAGGCGCGCCACTCAGCGGCCTCATCCACCATCGAAGCCGGGATCTCAGTTTCTTCGATGTCCTTGCCGAGCTCATCCTTGTAGATGAAGGCGCGGTTCTTCACCAGATCAACGATGCCGCTGAGCTCGCCTTCGGCACCGATCGGCAGCTGGATGGGAGCGGCCTTGGCTTTCAGGCGGTCCTTGATCTGACCGTGAACCTTCAGGAAGTCGGCGCCGGTGCGGTCCATCTTGTTGACGAACACCATGCGGGGAACGCTGTAGCGATCCGCCTGGCGCCACACGGTTTCCGACTGGGGCTGCACGCCACCCACAGCACAGAACACTGCGATCACACCATCGAGCACCCGCATGGAACGCTCCACCTCAATGGTGAAGTCCACGTGGCCGGGCGTATCAATGATGTTGATGCGGTGATCGTTCCAGCTGGTGGAGATCGCCGCCGCGGTGATGGTGATGCCGCGCTCGCGCTCCTGGGCCATCCAGTCGGTCACGGCGGCGCCATCGTGCACCTCACCGATCTTGTGCACCACACCCGAATAGAACAGAATCCGTTCGGTTGTGGTGGTTTTACCGGCATCAATGTGTGCCGCAATACCAATATTACGTACGCGTTCTAGGGGATAGGCGCGAGCCACGGGTTAGGTCTCCGGAGGGGAATCGACAAAAAAGCGGGCGTCACTCTACAAGTCGGCCTCTGGCCGACTTGCACGGGCGGCGATCAGTAGCGGTAGTGGGCGAAGGCCTTGTTGGCTTCGGCCATCTTGTGAGTTTCTTCGCGCTTGCGAACGGCGCTGCCAGCCTCGTTGGCGGCATCCATCAGTTCGCCGGCCAGCTTCTGGGCCATGCTGCGGCCGTTGCGGGCGCGGGAGAAGTTCACCAGCCAGCGCAAAGCCATGGCGGTGCCACGCTCCTGACGCACTTCCATCGGCACCTGATAGGTGGCGCCACCCACGCGGCGGGCGCGCACTTCCACCAGGGGAGTGGCGTTCTTGACGGCGGTCTCGAACACCTCGAGGGGGTTGGTGCCGGTGCGCTCGCCGATCAGCGTGAAGGCATCAGACAGGATCCGCTGGGCGGTGGATTTCTTGCCGTGCTTCATGAGACGGGCCACGATCATGGTGGCCAGACGGCTGTTGAACTGCGGATCCGGCAGGATCGGACGCTTCTCGGCGGCGTTGCGGCGTGACATAGACCTGGGGGAAGGGAATCAGGAAACGGCTACGGCTGGATGGGGATCAATCCTTGGGCGTCTTGGCGCCGTACTTGGAGCGCGACTGGCGGCGATCCTTCACACCGGCAGTGTCAAGCGTGCCGCGGATGATGTGGTAGCGGACACCGGGCAGATCCTTCACACGACCACCGCGGATCATCACCACGGAGTGTTCCTGAAGGTTGTGGCCGATGCCGGGGATGTAGGCCGTGACCTCGAAACCGGAGGTGAGACGCACACGGGCAACCTTGCGCAGCGCCGAGTTGGGCTTCTTCGGAGTGGAGGTGTACACGCGGGTGCACACACCACGGCGCTCGGGGCAGGCGCGCAGGGCAGGCGACTTGGTCTTGCGGGTAAGGCGCTGCCGCTCGCTGCGGATCAGCTGCTGAATCGTGGGCATCGAGGGCCGGTTACGGGAGGCCGGAAAATCCGACCGTGGCGACAATCCGCCACCTTACTTCGTCGCCTGCACCCCCACCCCCGCCGGCTCTTCAGCGGGGCTGAAGGCGGCGCCACAGGCGCAGATGCGCAGCTCGCGGCCCGCCCGTACCAGAAAGCCGCCGCCGCTGAGGTCGCCTCGGTAGTCGAGCTCAAGGCTGCCCAGCCGCTCGCATTGATCAGCAGGGGCGAACAAGGTGATGCCATCGGCGCGGGCCACCGCGACCCCGGCGAGGTGGCCGGGCCGGATCCGGATCACCCAGCGCTCACAGGTGCCATCCACCAGATCGAGATGCATCATCCCGGGGGTGCCGGCCACAGCCGCTTGGCGCCCCAGTTCGGCGGCTGCCGCTGCAGTGAGGCGCAGGCTGTGGCCCTTGGGCATGGCGGAAGGTTGGGGCGATGGCCTCAGTGTGTCAGGGCCGTGCCTCAGGGGCGCTCCGGTGTGCGGGCCTGCTCCAGCCGCGGCACCAGCCCCAGCCCGTTGTGCACAGCTGCCGCCACACCGCGACCCTTCACGGTGTGCACATCGGCCAGCACTAGGCCCGTGGAGCTACCGCCATCGAGATTGAGGGCGTCCTGAAGGCCTTCCTGCTGCATCAGCAGGGCTGTTTCCATCAGCGTGGGGCCTGCATTGTTCACCCCCTGCAGGGTGATCAGCCATAGCTGCCGGCCATCACTGGCCACCACGGTGCGCGGCGCTCCCTGGGCGAGGAAGCCCGAGCTGAAGCCCTCCGCGGTGCCATTGAGAATCACCCTGCCGTTCTGCAGCAGCAGCGGCCCGCCGCCGAGCACGTTGGGCTGCTCGCCCACCGGGCTGGTGGGGCGGCTCTGCAGCGTGAGCCGCTCACCGCTCTGCCAAGGCACGCTCACCCCGCCCCTCGCCACCAGCAAGAGGTCGCCCTCACGTAGGGGAACGCCGGGGGCCATGGCGCCGAGTTCGTAGCGTTCCTGCACCACGCCGTTGCGCACCAGAACCCCCATCTCGGTTCCCGTGATCGGTTGGTATCGGCTGCCCCAGTCAGCGGTGTAGCGGGCCAGCCCCTTCTGCACGTAGCCGCTGTTCACGGTGGTGATGCTCCAGCGCTGGCGGCGGCTGTCTTCGATGGTTTCCACGAGCATCAGCCGATCGAACCGGGGCAGTTCTCCGGCCTTCCAGCCCGCAGCGCCGCGGTTGAGGATTGGCCCTGAGAGCCAGCGCCCCTGCTCGCGCATCGCCCCGAGCGGCAGGCGGTTGACCCGGTTGAAGTAGCCGCCGTTGATGGCGATCAGGGCCTGCTCCTGGCGGGCTAGCTGGCTGAGGCTGCTCAAGCCCTGCATGCCATCGCTGCGGTTGAGCGGGCGCAGTTCCAGAGGGACTTGGCGGGGATCGAGGCGCACGCTGTTGATCAGCACCTGCCGGGAGCCGATCCGACCGACCCTGCGCTCCAGCTTCAGCCCCTGGTTCTGCAGAGCCACCAGCCGCGGATCGCGCTCCGGTGCTGGGGCGGGTGTGGTGGTTGCCCTGGCTGGGGCGCCATCCCCAAGCACCGGCAGATCCAGCACCAACCGCCAGGGCCCTCCCAGGCTGAGGCGTTCCCCGTCGCGAGGGATCTGCACGCTCAGCCAACCATTGCGCTGGCTTGGGCTCAGCCCCAGTTGCTTCAGTTGTTCCAGCTGCTGCGGACTGGCCTCGGTGCCGATGAGCAATCGGTCCTCGCCGCTGCGCACCAGCGCCGGCGCACTCAGATCGAGCACAACTCGCTGGCCGCTCACCCCCTGATTGCTCCAGCGGATCGCCTGCAGCGGTCGTGGCGGCAGCTGCAGGCTGAGCTCACGCCCCTCGGTCCGAGAGATCACGCCCACGGCTTCGAGCAGGCCGCTCACCGGTACGGCCACCTCATCGTCAAGGCTGCGCTGGCGATCGGCGCTCACCGAGAGCTTCTGGCCGAACCATTCCAGTTCCACGCTGCCGTTGGCGCCTGAGCTGCGGCTCACCCCCAGCTGGCCTTCGAGCACCTCGAGCGGCAGCCAGAGTTCGCCTGCGTCTTGAAGCCAAAGGGCCTGCTGGCGTAGGCCATTGATGCTGATGCTGTTGCCCTGCAGCCGTGCCGTGGATGCAGGCGTGGCGCGGCGCTGCAGCGCGGGGCGCGGAGTGGGTGCCGGCAGGGGCGGCGGCGGTGTGAGGGGGATGCCGGGGAGCAGAGCCGCCAGCGCCGGCAAGGGGGGCATCCAACAGCGGAGGCAGGCCCGGCCACGCTAGCGAGCCCCTTTGGCCACGCCCGGGCTGATGGCAGCGCTAAGGGAATACCAGCTCCTAGGATTGGCAGTTCGCAGCGCGGCCTTAGGCCGGGCGAATCAGGGCCAAGGCAGCGGTTGCGGCGCACATCTTGTGCGGATCCGCCCCTTGGTGCCCACCGTTTGCCGGTGGTTGGTTCGCTCTCGCGCTGGACCAACAAGCAACAGGTTGTCGCCGGGTTATGTCGCTGTTTTCTCGCCCCGAATGGCCCCATCGCGACAGCCCCGCCCCGGCGGCGGTAGCCGGCGAGAAGGATGCCTGCGGTGTGGGTTTTCTGGCCAGCCTGAAAGGTGAAGCCAGCCACTGGGTGCTGCGTCAGGCCTTGCGCGGCCTCGATTGCATGGAGCACCGCGGCGGCTGCGGCGGCGATGGCGATTCCGGCGATGGTGCCGGCGTGCTCTGCGGCATTCCGTGGAGCTATCTCGATGCGGTGTGGCCGGAGGCCGCCGCCAGTAGCGGCAGCAGCCGCGGCCTGGGCATGGTGTTCCTGCCGGCCGATGCGGCTCGCCGCGATCAGGCCAAGGCCTTCTGCGATGAGGAGGCCGCCAAGCTGGGGCTCACCAGCCTCGGCTGGCGTGCGGTGCCGGTGGATGCCTCGGTGCTCGGCCCTCTGGCTCGCGGGACTGCGCCGGTGATCGAGCAGTGGCTGCTCAGCGCTGCTGAGGCCGGCGATGCCCTCGAATCGCTGCTGTTCCGCCTGCGCCGCCGCTGCGGTGATCGGGCTCGGGCGGCCTGGGGCGCCGGCCCCAGCGATCTCTATTTCGCGTCGCTCAGCAGCCGCACCGTTGTTTACAAGGGCATGGTGCGCTCGGAAGTGCTCTCAGCCTTCTACGGCGACTTGCGCGATGAGCGCTTTGCCGTGAGCTTTGCGGTGTATCACCGCCGCTTCAGCACCAACACTTTGCCCCGCTGGCCCCTGGCCCAGCCGATGCGGCTGCTCGGCCACAACGGCGAGATCAACACCCTGCTGGGCAACCTCAACTGGGCCCGCGCCTCCGAGGCCGATCTCGATGCGGTGTGGGGTGAGGCCGCTGCAGACCTCAAGCCGGTGGTGAACCCGGCCTTCAGTGATTCCGCCAACCTCGACGCCACCCTGGAGCTGCTGGTGCGCAGCGGCCGGCCGATCACCGAGAGCCTGCTTACGCTGGTGCCGGAAGCCTTCCGCGACCAGCCCGAGCTGGCCGATAAGCCTGAGATTCAGGCCTTCTACGAATACTCCGCCTGCACCCAGGAGCCCTGGGACGGCCCCGCCCTGCTGGTGTTCGCCGATGGGCGCAGCGTGGGCGCCACCCTCGATCGCAACGGCCTGCGCCCGGCTCGCTACTGCATCACCAACGACGGCTTCGTTGTGATGGGCTCGGAAACCGGTGTGGTGGAGCTTGAAGAGAGCCGCATCATCGAGAAGGGCCGCCTCGGCCCCGGCCAGATGCTGGCCGTCGACCTGGAGAACGGTCGCCTGCTGCACAACTGGGAGGTGAAGCAGGAGATCGCTTCGCGCCATCCCTATGGCCAGTGGCTGGCCGAGCACCGCCGCAACCTGGGGGTTCAGCCCTGGGCCCAGGAGCGCCAGCTCGGCGATCTGGATCTGTTGCAGCAGCAGACCGCCTTTGGCTTCACCGCCGAAGACTTCGATCTGGTGATCGAAGACATGGCCGGTGCCGGCAAGGAGCCCACCTACTGCATGGGCGACGACATTCCCTTGGCAGTGCTCTCCAACAAGCCGCACCTCCTTTACGACTACTTCAAGCAGCGCTTCGCGCAGGTCACCAACCCGCCGATCGATCCGCTGCGCGAAAAGCTGGTGATGAGCCTGGAGATGCACCTGGGCAAGCGCGGTTCACCGCTGCAGCCCCAGGCGTCTGCTGCAGCCGCTTTGCACCTGAGCAGCCCGATCCTCAACGAAGCCGAGCTGTCGGCCGTAGCGCAGCAGGGCATCCCTTGCAGCACCCTTTCCACCTTGATGCCGATCACCGATGGCCCCGCCGGGCTGGCGGCGGCTGTGGAGCGGCTCAAGGCCGACGCCGAAGCCGCCGTGCGCAGCGGCAGCCAGATCCTTGTGCTCAGCGATCGCGGTATCAACGCCACCACCACCTACATGCCGCCCCTGCTGGCGGTGGGTGCGGTGCACCACCACCTGCTCAATCTCGGCCTGCGCCTGCAGACCTCACTGGTGGCCGATACGGCCCAGTGCTGGAGCACCCACCACGTGGCCTGCTTGATCGGCTTCGGCGCCAGCGCCGTGTGCCCCTGGCTCACCTGGGAAACAGCGCGCCACTGGCTGGCACAGCCCAAGGTGCAGACCAACATTGAGCGCGGCAAATTGCCCGCCCTCACGCCCGATCTGGTGCAGGCCAATGTGCGCAAGGCCCTCGAGGATGGCCTGCGCAAGATCCTCTCCAAGATCGGTATTTCGCTGCTCGCCAGCTACCACGGCGCGCAGATCTTCGAGGCGATCGGCATTGGTGCCGACTTGATTGAACTGGCGTTCAAGGGCACCACCAGCCGCGTGGCTGGCCTGAGCCTCAGCGAACTGGCCAGCGAAACCCTCAGCTTCCACGCCAAGGCTTTCCCCGAGCTCAACCGCACCAAGCTCGAGTTCATGGGCTTTGTGCAGTACCGCACCGGCGGCGAGTACCACCTCAACAGCCCGGAGATGGCCAAGGCGCTCCACTCCGCTGTGGAAGCCGGCCCCGGCTACGACCACTTCTCCACCTACAAAACGCTGCTGGAGAACCGCCCGGTTACGGCGCTGCGCGATCTGCTCGAGCTCAAGCCGGCACCGGCGGCCCTGCCCCTGGATCAGGTGGAGAGCGTGGAGAGCATCTGCGAGCGCTTCTGCACCGGCGGCATGAGCCTCGGCGCCCTCTCACGGGAAGCCCATGAGGTGCTGGCCATCGCCATGAACCGCATCGGCGGCAAGAGCAACAGCGGCGAGGGCGGCGAAGACCCGGCTCGCTTCCATGCCCTGCAAGACGTGGACGGCGAGGGCCGCTCCGCCACCCTGCCCACGATCAAAGGCTTGCGTAACGGCGACACCGCCTGCTCCGCCATCAAGCAGATCGCTTCGGGCCGTTTCGGCGTGACCCCTGAATACCTGCGCAGCGGCAGGCAGCTGGAGATCAAGGTGGCCCAGGGGGCCAAGCCCGGCGAAGGCGGTCAGCTGCCCGGTCCGAAGGTGGACCCCTATATCGCCTGGCTGCGCAACAGCAAGCCCGGTGTGGCGCTGATCTCGCCGCCGCCCCACCACGACATCTATTCCATTGAGGATCTGGCGCAGCTGATCCACGACCTGCACCAGGTGCACCCCGCCGCGAAGGTGAGCGTGAAGCTGGTGGCCGAGATCGGCATCGGCACCATCGCCGCCGGTGTGGCCAAGGCCAATGCCGATGTGATTCAGATCTCTGGCCACGACGGCGGCACCGGCGCCTCACCGCTGAGCTCGATCAAGCACGCCGGCGGCCCCTGGGAGCTCGGCCTCACCGAGGTGCACCGCTCCCTGCTCGAGAACGGCCTGCGCGATCGGGTGCTGTTGCGCGCCGATGGCGGGCTCAAGACCGGCTGGGATGTGATCATCGCCGCCCTGCTCGGTGCTGAGGAATACGGCTTCGGCTCGATCGCGATGATCGCCGAGGGCTGCATCATGGCCCGCGTTTGCCACACCAATAACTGCCCGGTGGGGGTGGCTACCCAGAAGGAAGCCCTGCGCAAGCGCTTCACCGGCATCCCCGAGCACGTGGTGAACTTCTTCCTGTTTGTGGCGGAAGAAGTGCGGCAGCTGCTGAGCGTTCTCGGCGTGGCTCGCCTCGAGGATCTGATCGGCCGCACTGAGCTGCTGCAGCCCCGCGCTGTGCAGCTGGCCAAAACCAAGGCGATCGATCTCTCCTGCCTGCTCGATCCCATTCCCCAGGCTGCCGATCGCGCCTGGCTGAAGCACGACGCCCAAGCCCATGGCAACGGCCCGATCCTCGAAGATCAGCTGCTGGCTGATGCCGAGCTGATGGCCGCCCTTGAGGGGCATGGCCGCGTGGCCCGCACCCTGCCGATCATCAACACCGATCGCAGCGTGTGCGCCCGCCTGGGCGGCGAGATCGCTGCGCGCCATGGCAACACCGGCTTCCAGGGCCAGCTCGACCTCACCTATGAGGGGGCCGCCGGCCAGAGCTTCGGTGCCTTCAACGTGCAGGGCATGAACGTGCGCCTGGTGGGCGAAGCCAACGACTACGTGGGCAAGGGCATCAATGGCGGCCGCATCACCGTGGTGCCGCCTGCCGGTGGCCGTGATCCAGGCAGCCAGGTGATCCTCGGCAACACCTGCCTCTATGGCGCCACCGGCGGCGAGCTGTTTGCCCTGGGCCGCGCCGGTGAGCGCTTCGCCGTGCGCAATAGCGGTGCCCGAACCGTGGTGGAAGGCGCCGGCGACCATTGCTGCGAATACATGACCGGTGGCGTGGTGGTGGTGCTGGGCAGCACCGGCCGCAACGTGGCCGCCGGCATGACCGGTGGCGTGGCCTTCCTGCTGGATGAAACCGGCGGCCTGAGCGAGCGAGTGAACCCCGAGATCGTGGCCATCTGCGCGCTCACTACCCCTGAGCAGGAAGCGCTGCTCAAGCCTCTGCTGGAGGCTCATCTCGAGAGCACTGGCAGCAGCAAGGCCGCGGCGATCCTGGCCGATTGGAGCACCTGGAAGGCACGCTTCAAGCTGCTGGTGCCCCCCAGCGAGAAGGCCAATGTGGGCCTGGCTGAGCGGGAGGCGGTGGCAGCCTGATCGGTTAGCCGGCGCTTCGGTTCGGTTCACGCTCCCGCCGGTCGGTTCGCCCCACCGGCGGGTTCGGTTGGCCCGATCGGCCTTCCCAGCCGAGCTGCATAGCTTGCCTGCAACCGCACCGGCAGCCATGCCTCCCGAGTTCGCTCAACAGATCCAGCAGCTGTTTGCCCGCCAGATGGCGGTGGCCTTTCTCGAGCACTGCGCTCAGCTTCCGGCTCCTGTGAGCCTGGTGAACGCCCGCATTGATGAGCTGGCGGCCGGCCCACTCGCGCTGGAAGCTTGCGCCCTCGAATCGGAATTCCTGCTGGAGCCCGTTGATCCTGAGGGCCTCGATCCCGAAGCCTGAGGTGCCCCCGCTTCAGCGGGGGTGCTGAGCCATCAGCCGCTGCACCTCGCCGGCGTGATAGCTGCTGCGGGTGAGCGGCGTGCTCACCACTTGCAGGAATCCCAGCTCCGTTTCGCCATGGCGCCGGAACGCCTCAAATTGCTCTGGGGTCACGAAGCGATCCACCGGCAGGTGTTTGGGCCCGGGCGAGAGGTATTGGCCGATGGTCACGATGTCGACCTGATGGCGGCGCAGATCGGCCAGCACCTCCAGCACTTCAGCATCGCTTTCGCCCAGCCCCACCATCAGGCCGGATTTGGTGTAGGCCCTGGGCCAGCCCTGGCGCACCCGCTGCAGCAGCTCCAGCGAGCGCTCATACAGCCCCTGGGGCCGGGCCTTTTTGTAGAGCCGCGGCACGGTTTCGATGTTGTGGTTCAGCACATGGGGCGCGGCGTCCATCACAACGGCCAGGGCTTCCCAGTTGCCGCAGAAATCCGGGATCAGCAGCTCGATCGTGGTGAGCGGTGAGCGCTGCTTCACCTGCTCGATGCAGGCCACAAACTGGCTCGCCCCGCCATCGGCCAGGTCGTCGCGGTTCACCGAGGTGATCACCACATGCTTGAGTCCCAACCGCGCCACGGCTTCGCCCAGCCGCTCGGGTTCGGTGGGATCGAGCTCACGAACGCTCTTGTCGAAGTCGATGTCGCAGTAGGGGCAGGCGCGGGTGCAGCCCGGCCCCATGATCAAGAACGTGGCGGTGCCACCGGCGAAGCACTCACCGATGTTGGGGCAGCTGGCCTCCTGACACACCGTGTTGAGCTTGAGATCCAGCAGCAGATCGGCCACCTCGCCGATGCGCTCCCGCTGGGGAGCCTTCACACGCAGCCAGTCGGGTTTGAGCACAGCGCCACCACCGCCCGCAGGCGCAGATCAGCCACCAACTCTAGAAAGTGACCCCAGCGCCCAGGCCGAGTCCTCCGCTACCCGAGAACCCTTGCCGGAGGGCCATCTCCTACACTCCCGGCATCGGGATGTAGCGCAGCTTGGTAGCGCACTTCGTTCGGGACGAAGGGGCCGCAGGTTCGAATCCTGTCATCCCGACTTTCAGCTGAGTTCGGCGCCTGGGTAGCCCCTTGGGGTCACCATCCGACCGCCTTCCACGCGGCTGCTGCTGTTGCCGATCAGCACCAGGGTGAGCATGTCCACCTGGTGGATGGGCAGCGTGGCCAGCTCATGCAGGCTCACCGTTTCTTCCTCGCGGCCCAACTGGCGGGCTAGCACCACTGGCGTATGGGGCGGCCGATGCTCCAGCAGCAGCTCCTGCGCCCGGCCCAGCTGCCAATCGCGCCCTTTGGAGCGCGGGTTGTAGAGCGCCACCACGAAATCGCCTGCCGCTGCTCCCCTCAGGCGGCGCTCGATCACCTCCCAAGGGGTGAGCCGATCGCTGAGGCTCACGGTGCAGAAGTCGTGCATGAGCGGTGCGCCGGCCCGGGCCGCCGCCAGCTGCAGCGCGGAAATCCCCGGATGCACCTGGAAGGCTGGGCGATCCTGTTCCGCCAGGGCCATCCACTGCTCCAGCGCCAGGCCGGCCATGCCATAGATACCGCTGTCGCCCGAGGACACCAGTGCCACCGTGAGCCCTTGGCAGGCCAGCTCCAGCGCTTCACGGCAGCGTTCGCGCTCCTGGGTGAGTTGCCCATCGCTGCGCAACTGATCGGGTCTGCGCAAGGGCTCCAGCAGATCCAGGTAGAGGCCGTAGCCCACCCACACGCTGCTGGTGGCCAGGGCCGCGCGGGCATCGGGGGTGAGCAGCGCCAGGCTGCCGGGTCCGCTGCCGATCAGATGCAGACACCCTCGCTGGGGAGCCCACTGGGCGGCGGCCTGGGCGATGGCTGCCGTGGCGGCGCCCTGTTCGCCATCGCGGGCGCGTTCGATCCTTTTTGGCGTGCGCAGCCTGGCTTGCGGGCCTCCAGCCAGCAGCGCTGCCGCCTCGGCCACGCTGGCAGTGCCCAGCTCGGCTTGCACCACCGCCGATGGATTGGGTACCGGCACTGCGTTTAAAGCGGCGCTGCTGAAGCAGCGCAGGGGCCAGCCGTGCTGAGCGGCTAGCTGGAGCAGGGCCGGTTCATCGGCTTTGCGATCGGCGCTGGCGAGGCCGGCCACCGCTTCTGGGGCCAGCCCTTCAGCCGCGAGGCTCTCCTCGAGGCAACGCTGCAGCAGTGAAAGGCTTGTGCCGCGCTCACAGCCCATGCCGACCCACAGAGCCGGCGGATGCCAGCGGCAGTGATCGCCCCGCTCCACACCCACGCTGAGCTGGATGCCATGCGAACCGCGCTCCGGCAAGCCAGGCAACTGCAGCCAGCGTGCATTGCCGCTGTGGTGCTCCAGCTGAACCGCTTCGCCGCGGGCTGCTGCTTTCATCAGCGCATCCCAGTCGCCAGGTCCGCGGCGCCAGCCCCAGCGGTTTCCGAAAGCATCCAGGGCGAGTTGCCCCCTGCCCGCGCTGGCTCCCGTGAGCACGGCCTCTCCGCCCAGCAAGGCCGCTACAGCCTGAGCCAACGCTTCGGCTCCGGCGCCATGGCCGCCCAGCAGCGGAATGGCAAAACGGCCCTGGGGGTCGGCCACCACCACGGCGGGGTCGTGCTGTTTGCTTTGCAGAAGTGGTGCGATTAGCCGGGTGATGGCTCCGCAGGCGCCGATGGCGACAAAGGCGCGGCTGCGCGGCCATTCGCTCGCCAAAAACCCTGGCACATCCCCGCTTTGCCAGGCCACGCCATCGGCAGGGCTGGCGATGCGATCGATCAGGCCGTGCTCCAGCAGCTGACGCAACAGGGGCAGGGCGTTTTGACTGAGGGACAGACCCCAGCTCAGGCGTTCACTCATCCACCCAGCTTCTCCCGCAGCCCGGCCAGAGGGCCGCGGGCGGAGGGCTTCAGCAGTTCGCCGTCGGCATTCACCTGGTCGCGGGCTGAGCCTGTGAGGCTGGTTTGCGGTGCCAGGCGCTCCGGTGCCGGTTGCACAACGGCAGCGGCTTGGGGTTCAGCGGGGGCTTGGGGTTCGGGGGTTTGGCCTCCGGCGGGAGCATCCGGTTCGGCAGAGGGCGTGGGGGTCTCGGACGCTGGATTGCTGCGCTCCGGATCGTCTGCCGGGGCACTGGTCTCATCGGTTGGTGGGATAGCGGCGCTGGCTTCGGGTTCCGGCTCGCTGCTGGACTCAGATTCGGCCTTTGGCTCAGGCTCGGCCGGCGGCTCGGTGTCGGCCTTGGGCTCGCTGGTTGCTGTCGTCTCGGGCTCCAGGCTGGGTGCGCTCGGCTGGGTGTTGGTGTTCAGCGCCTTTGCCTCTGGGGCCGCTGCGGCCTCAGGCTCAGCTTCAGCAACACGTTGCTCACCACTGAGCAGGGCCAGATCCGTGGCGGACAGGCGAGTGCGTAGCCAGGCGGGTTGAGGACCTGAGGTGCCGATCACCACCTCCCGCACCACGCTGTTGAACGGGGGGTTCAGTGGATCGCCGCGCCCATCAAGCAGTTCCAGCTGCACCGCATTGCTGCCGCGCTTGAAGCCCTTCAGCCACAGGGGTGTTTGCCGGTCGACCAGGAAGCTGTCGCCATTCACGCTGATGCGTAGCCGCCAGCGGGCGTCGTCGCCGCGGAGGTTCTGCAGGGGGGCATCCAGCAAGAGCCAGTCGATCAGCACCGGCTCCATCGCCTGTTGGGCATCGGGGCTGGCAGCGACCAGCTGGGCACTGCCGCTGGCCGGTAGCTCGGCGGCGTTCCGTGCCACGCGATGCACCCGGATCTGAGTGCTGGCACCGGGGGCTTTCACCGCTTCTCCCCAGGGCCTGGCGGCATACACGGTGATGCGGTGGCTGCCAGGGCGTAGATCGGGCATCGCCACAGCGGATGCACCTTCAAGGCTGGTGATCCGGATCGGTTCTTGATCGTCGAGCTGCACCACCAGATGGGGGCCGAGGCCAAGCGCGCCTGCATCACTCAACGGCCAATCGCTCACCTGCAGCTTCAGCTTCCAGGGACCAGCCGGCAGCAGGGCGTTGTCCTGGGGGGCAAGCACGCGCACCTGGGGCGAGCGCTCATTCAGGCGTTCATTCAGTTGCTGCACTGCACCGGGGGGTGCCACTTCCTGCAGGGCGCCTGCGGGGGGTGTGGCGCTCAGGCTGCTGGGGCTCGCCGCTGATGCACCTGGGCTGGCTTTGCTGCCGCAGCCTCCACTCACGAGCGTGAGCACCATCAGCACCAGGGCTACAAGCGCCCGCCGCGGTGCCGCCAGCATGTTGTTGCCTCCCGATGCTCGTGTGGAGCTTGTTCGCCACATTCTGCAGGGTTGCGGACAACAACCCAGCGCGCAAGTGGCGATTGCTAACAAAAAAGAAGCGCTAATTGATCGCCATTGCCTACAGAAACTGCTTAAACACGCGTTTTTTCGCTGATGTTTTTCTGCCGCGAGAGCTCAGTCCCTGACTGGCCCGGCTCCGGATTGAACCTTTGTAACTGCCAGGCCAAAGGGCTCGCAATTCACTTTTATACTTCCGCCAGCGGTCCCCTTTCTGGGGCCCAAGTGCCAGTCATGAAAAGGGGTTTCGGCTTCGGCTGCGTTCCCTGTTCATGTCGGCGCCCATGGGTGAACGCGGTTTTCCGCTGTGCCTGTGGCTCCACTGGTCTCCCGCTGCCGATTCGTTCGGCGCGTCAGGCCGGAAGGGTGGACCTCCACCTCGACCCCGTCCCTCGAGGAACGTCTCGATGACCATCAGCCCACCAGAGCGTGGGAAAACGGCGAAGGCCCAGGTCGACCGGGTGAACAACCCGGCCACCTTCGAACTGTTCGGTAAGCCCGGCCATTTCGATCGCAGCCTTGCCAAAGGTCCCAAAACCACCACGTGGGTTTGGAACCTCCACGCCAACGCTCACGACTTCGACAGCCACACCAGTGATCTCGAAGAGGTCAGCCGGAAGATCTTTTCGGCCCACTTCGGTCACCTGGCCGTCATCTTCATTTGGCTGAGCGGTGCCTTCTTCCACGGCGCTCGCTTCTCCAACTACTCCGGCTGGCTGGCCGACCCCACGCACGTGAAACCCAGTGCGCAGGTGGTTTGGCCCGTGTTCGGCCAAGAAATCCTCAATGGCGATGTGGGTGCCGGTTTCCACGGCATTCAGATCACCTCCGGCCTCTTCCATGTGTGGCGGGCCTGGGGCATCACCAACGAAACGCAGCTGATGGCTCTGGCCATCGGCGCTCTGGTGATGGCCGGCTTGATGCTCAATGCCGGCGTCTTCCACTACCACAAGGCAGCTCCCAAGCTCGAGTGGTTCCAGAACGTTGAGTCGATGCTCAACCACCATCTGGCCGGTCTGCTTGGTCTGGGCTCCCTGTCCTGGGCTGGACACCTGATCCATGTGTCGCTGCCCACGACCGCGCTGATGGATGCCATCGACGCCGGCAAGCCACTGGCGCTGAACGGCAAAACCATCGCCACCTACGCCGACATTCCCCTCCCCCACGAGTTCCTGAACCAGGACCTCATCGCCCAGCTGTTCCCCGGTTTCGGTGCTGGCATCAATGCCTTCTTCACCGGTAACTGGGCCGCTTACAGCGATTTCCTCACCTTTAAGGGTGGTCTGAATCCTGTAACCGGCAGCCTGTGGATGAGCGATATCGCTCACCACCACCTGGCGATTGCGGTGCTGTTCATCGTGGCCGGTCACATGTACCGGACCAACTGGGGCATCGGCCACAGCATCAAGGAGATCCTCGAGGGCCAGAAGGGCGACCCCCTGCTGTTCCCCGCCTCCAACGGTCATGACGGTCTCTACGAGTTCATGACCACCAGCTGGCACGCTCAGCTGGCTGTGAACCTGGCGCTGCTGGGCTCGCTGAGCATCATCGTGGCTCAGCACATGTATGCGATGCCTCCGTATCCCTACATCGGCATCGACTACCCGACCCAGCTGTCGATCTTCACCCACCACACCTGGATCGGTGGCTTCCTCATCGTTGGTGCCGGCGCCCACGCCGCCATCGCGATGATCCGCGACTACGACCCCGCCAAGCATGTGGACAACGTGCTTGACCGGGTGCTCAAGGCGCGTGATGCCCTGATCTCACACCTCAACTGGGTGTGCATCTGGCTGGGCTTCCATAGCTTCGGCCTCTACATCCACAACGACACCATGCGTGCCCTGGGCCGTCCCCAGGACATGTTCAGCGACTCCGCCATTGCCCTGAAGCCCGTCTTCGCGCAGTGGATTCAGGGTCTGCACGCTGCTGCTGCCGGTAGCACCGCTCCCAACGCCCTCGCCGGCGTGAGCGAAGTGTTCAACGGCACCGTGGTGGCCGTGGGCGGCAAGGTGGCTGCCGGTCCGATCCCCCTGGGAACGGCCGACTTCATGGTCCACCACATTCACGCCTTCACTATTCACGTGACGGTGCTGATCCTGCTGAAGGGCGTTCTGTATGCCCGCAGCAGCCGTCTGGTTCCCGACAAGGCGAACCTCGGTTTCCGCTTCCCCTGCGACGGCCCCGGCCGTGGCGGTACCTGCCAAGTGTCGGCTTGGGACCACGTGTTCCTGGGCCTGTTCTGGATGTACAACTCCCTGTCGATCGTCATCTTCCACTTCTCTTGGAAGATGCAGAGCGACGTGTGGGGCACCGTCAACGCTGACGGAACCGTGTCTCACATCACCAACGGCAACTTTGCCAACAGCGCCATCACGATCAACGGCTGGCTGCGTGACTTCCTGTGGGCTCAGGCCGCACAGGTGATCAACAGCTATGGCTCTGCCACCAGTGCCTACGGTCTGATGTTCCTGGGTGCCCACTTCGTTTGGGCGTTCAGCTTGATGTTCCTGTTCAGCGGCCGCGGCTACTGGCAAGAGCTGATTGAGTCCATCGTTTGGGCTCACAACAAGCTGAAGGTTGCTCCCGCCATTCAGCCGCGGGCGCTCTCCATCACCCAGGGCCGTGCCGTCGGTGTTGCCCACTATCTGCTGGGCGGCATCGCGACCACCTGGTCGTTCTTCCTGGCCCGCATCATTGCGGTCGGCTGACCTCTCCTGACCTTTCCCAATGGCAACGAAATTTCCTTCGTTCAGCCAGGGTCTGGCACAGGACCCGACAACCCGTCGTATTTGGTACGGGATCGCCACGGCTCACGACTTCGAGAGCCATGACGGAATGACGGAGGAGAAGCTTTACCAAAAGCTCTTCTCCACCCACTTCGGTCACCTCGCGATCATCGGCCTCTGGGTTTCGGGCAACCTGTTCCACGTCGCCTGGCAGGGCAACTTCGAGCAGTGGGTCGCCGATCCTCTGCATGTCCGTCCCATCGCTCACGCGATCTGGGATCCCCACTTCGGCCAAGGCGCCATCACGGCCTTCACTCAGGCTGGCGCCTCCTCCCCGGTGAACATTGCGTACTCCGGCGTGTACCACTGGTGGTACACGATCGGTATGCGCACCAACGCCGAGCTGTATCAGGGTTCCATCTTCATGATGATCCTGTCGGCCTGGGCTCTGTTCGCTGGCTGGCTGCACCTGCAGCCCAAGTTCCGGCCTTCCCTGGCCTGGTTCAAGAACGCTGAATCCCGCCTGAACCACCACCTCGCGGTGCTGTTCGGCTTCAGCTCCATCGCTTGGGCCGGCCACCTCGTGCACGTGGCGATTCCTGAATCCCGCGGTCAGCACGTTGGTTGGGACAACTTCCTGAATGTGCTGCCTCACCCCGCGGGTCTGGCTCCGTTCTTCACCGGCAACTGGGGCGTCTACGCCCAGAACCCCGACACCGCCTATCAGGTGTTCGGTACTTCAGAAGGCGCAGGCACCGCCATCCTCACCTTCCTGGGTGGTTTCCACCCTCAGAGTGAGGCCCTCTGGCTCACCGACATTGCCCATCACCACCTGGCGATTGGCTGTCTGTTTGTGATTGCCGGCCACATGTACCGGACCAACTTCGGTATCGGCCACTCGATCCGCGAGATCCTCGAAGCCCACAACCCGCCCAAGGGCACCCCTGGTGACCTCGGCGCTGGCCACAAGGGTCTCTACGACACCATCAACAACTCGCTCCACTTCCAGCTCGGTCTGGCCCTGGCTTCCCTGGGCGTTGTGACCAGCCTGGTTGCGCAGCACATGTATTCGATGCCGTCCTACGCGTTCATCGCGAAGGACTACACCACGCAGGCTGCGCTCTACACCCACCACCAGTACATCGCCATCTTCCTGATGTGCGGTGCCTTCGCTCACGGTGCGATCTTCTTCATCCGTGATTACGACCCCGAAGCCAACAAGGACAACGTCCTGGCTCGGATGCTCGAGCACAAAGAAGCGATCATCAGCCACCTGAGCTGGGTGTCTCTGTTCCTCGGTTTCCACACCCTCGGCCTCTACGTCCACAACGACGTGGTGGTGGCCTTCGGTACCCCCGAGAAGCAGATCCTGGTGGAGCCGGTGTTCGCTCAGTTCGTGCAGGCCGCCTCTGGTAAGGCCATGTACGGCTTCGATGTGCTCCTCTCCAACGCCGGCAGCGCCGCCAGCAATGCCAGCGCCGCTTACATGGGCGGTTGGATGGATGCCATCAACGACGGTGGCAACGATCTGTTCCTGCAGATCGGCCCTGGCGACTTCCTGGTGCACCACGCCATCGCCCTGGGTCTGCACACCACCACCCTGATCCTGGTGAAGGGCGCCCTGGATGCCCGGGGTTCCAAGCTGATGCCCGACAAAAAGGACTTCGGCTACTCCTTCCCCTGCGACGGCCCCGGCCGTGGCGGCACCTGCGATATCAGTGCCTGGGACGCCTTCTATCTGGCTGTCTTCTGGGCCCTGAACACCGTGGGCTGGCTCACCTTCTACTGGCACTGGAAGCACCTCGCCATCTGGCAGGGCAACGTGGCTCAGTTCAACGAATCCAGCACCTATCTGATGGGCTGGTTCCGCGACTACCTGTGGCTCAACTCCTCTCAGCTGATCAACGGTTACAACCCGTATGGCAGCAACAACCTTGCCGTCTGGGCCTGGATGTTCCTGTTCGGTCACCTGATCTGGGCCACCGGCTTCATGTTCCTGATCTCCTGGCGCGGTTATTGGCAGGAACTGATCGAGACCATCGTCTGGGCTCACCAGCGCACTCCGCTCGCCAACCTGGTGGGCTGGCGCGACAAGCCCGTGGCTCTCTCGATCGTTCAGGCCCGTGTGGTTGGTCTGGCTCACTTCACCGTGGGCTACTTCGTGACCTACGCCGCCTTCCTGATCGCCTCAACTTCCGGCAAGTTCGGTTGATCCCAAGCGGCTGATTCGTTCAGCCGCTTCCTCTCACCTCTTGCCCTCTTCGAGGGACGACTTCAGCCTCCGGCTTTGGCCGGGGGCTTTTTCGTGTGTTGGTTCACCCCTGTTGTCGCTCAGCCTTCGCCAGTTCGCCCGGCCAGCAACCAGGCGGCAACGCCAAGCACCAGCCAGGGCAGCAGCTTCAGCTCGAGCAGATCACTGCTCGCTTGCACCGCGGGTTCGAGCAGCCAGTGGTTGAACCCCAGCAGCGCTGCAATCAGCAGGATCAGGGCTGTCATGCCGAGGTGCCGTGTGTGCTCAGCTCTGGCGGCATCACAGCACCGGCCCGCAGCAGTTTCCAGCCACCTTCCGGCAACCACTCGATCACCGTGCTGCCCTGCCCCGAGGGTGCGGGCCAGGGCACTGGGCCGAGTTGGGCCACCTGAGGAAAGCGAGCCGCCGCTTCTTGGTGATCGAGGCAGGCCGGCTCGCCGGATCGGTTGGCGCTTGTGGTGGCCAGCGGGCCGCTCAGGGCCAGCAGCTCCAGCGCTGCAGGGCAGGCCGGCAGCCGCAAGCCCAGGGTTGCACCGCCTGGGTTGAGCTGCTCCAGCCAAGGCCCTTGCGCTGGCAGCACCAGGGTGAGGGCTCCAGGCCAGTAGCGCTCAGCCATGTTCTGCCAGGCCGGTTCGATCGGGCGTCCGAGGCAGTGCAGCAGGGCGTTGGTTGTGCCCGCCATCAGGATCACGGGCTTGTGCCGTGGCCGCTGTTTGAGCTCCCAGAGCAGGTTGGCGGCTTCGGGCCGGCTGGCCAGGGCTGGGAGTGTGTCTGTTGGAAAGATGGCGGCCTCGCCTGCCAGCAGCCGTGCGGCCAGCGCGCTGGGGCTGCAGCTGAGGCTCGTCATGGTGGCGTGATGCGTTGCTTCAGGGTGTAGCGCCTGGGCGCCGGCCGCTGGCGAACCGCAACACCCCTTCGAGATCGCGATGCGCCTGCACCTGCTCTAAGCCAGCCGCAATCAGCAGGTCCACAACCGCGCTGCTCTGATCGTGGTGGTGCTCCAGTAGCAGCCAACCTCCCGGGGCCAGGTGGCTCTTGGCGCCGGCTGCGATGCTTCGGATTGCATCAAGGCCGTCACCGCCGCCATCGAGTGCCAGCGAGGGCTCGTGATCCCGGACGCCTGATTCCAGTTCCGCCCAGACGGCGCTGGGGATGTAAGGAGGGTTTGATACCACCAGATTGAGCGTTCCGGCGGAATCGATCAGCGGTTCCCACCAGCTGCCCTGCCGCAGCTCCACGGCTGCCTCGAGCGGATAAGCCTGGAGATTGCGCCCGGCCAGAGCGAGGGCCTGCGGTGATTGATCCACCGCAAAGCCTTTGCTGCCTGGCCAGGCCAGGGCCAGGGCCAGCGCCAGGCAGCCGGAACCGGTGCCCAGATCAGCCCAGAGCCAAGGGTTGGCTCCATCCTGCGGCGGGAGGGTTGGAGCGATGAGGTCTGTCGCCAGATCAATCAGCAGCTCTGTTTCCTGCCTGGGGATCAGGGCACCGGGTGCCACCTCCAGCTCCAGATCCCGCCAGGGGCAGCGGCCCACCAGATATTGGAGCGGAGTGCCTCGGTGCAGGTGCTCCTGCCAAACCTGCGCAAGCCGCGTGAGCGGCGCTGCCAGGGGCACGGCTCGATCTGGGTGCAGGCGCAGTTGCTGCAGGGTTTGCCAGCGGATGCCGCCCTCCAGATCCAGCAGCCAATCCAACTGACTGGCCTGACCACCGGCCTGCAGTTGCGTGCGCCGCCACTGCAGGAGTTCAGCTGCGGCAACGGTGTTGGCCATGTTTCAACCCTAGGCACAGGCGGCTCAGCAGGGCCGCCACCACAGGCCCGGTTCACTGCGCAGCACCCCGGCCAGCTCCAGCCGCAGCAACCGCTCGCTCATCACAGCGGGGGCCTGGCGCAGGCGATCACAGAGCTGATCCAGCGATGCGCCTGCTCCCAGGGCTGCCAATAGGGCCGCCTCGCGCTGCAGCAGGGGAGCCACGGTTGTTGACGCGCTGCTGCGGCGGGCCTGCCTGATCGGCCCTGCACCCAGGCTATTGATCAGATCGGCTGGATTGATCAACGGTGTGGCGCCCTGCCCAAGCCAGCGGTTGCTGCCGGCAGCGCTGGTTCGGCCTGCATCGGCGGGCACCACCCAGATCGGCATTCCAAGCTCCCAGGCCAACTGGGCCGAATGCAGAGCGCCACTGCTGGCCGGACACTCCACCAGGACCAGCGCCTGCGCCAGCCCTACCTGCAGGCGGTTGCGCAGGGCGAAATGCCCAGCGCGGCCTGGGGTGCCCTCCGCCAGTTCGCTCACCAGCAGGCCCTGCTCTGCCACCTCGGCCTGCAGATGTGTGTGATGCCGCGGGTAGACGCGATTCAGTGGTGTGCCCAGCACACCCACGGGTTTGCCTCCGGCTTCGAGGCAGCCGCCGTGGGCTTCGGCATCGATGCCTTCGGCCAGCCCACTCACCACCGGCCAGCCGGCATCGGCCAGGGCTCGGCCGATCAGCCGCGCCATCGTGAGGCCATGGCGCGAGGGCCGGCGTGTGCCCACCACCGCGACCGCCTGGCTCTTCCCCAGGGCGCGCCAGAGTGATCCTTGCCCCCGCCAGAACAGTTGCAGCGGCGGGCGATCCAGCTTGAGGAGTGCTTCTGGATAGGTGAGGTCGCTCGGCAGCAGACGCGCCGGCTGCGCCCAGCGCCGGCGCTCCGCCGCGGTGGCGGGATCGCTGATCGGCGCTGGCCCATGGCTACTGCGGTAGTGCTCGAGCGCTTCAAGTTCCCGTTTGTGCAGCCGGGTGTGGCCGCTGAGGGCATGCTCAAGCCGCTCGGAGCTGGCGCTCCAGGCCTCAGCCAGGCCGCCAAACATTGCTTCGAGCCGCTCCAGGCGCTGCCAGCCGATGCCAGGACAGCGTGACCAGACCAAGCGCCACAGGCGCTGCTGCTCGACAGCCGGATCGTGCCCGCGCTCCATCCGCCTCCGGGCCAGTGCACCACCGGATCCCCCACCGCCTGCTGCGCTGGATGCGCGGGTTGACGCAAACGGTGCCTGCACCACGACTCCCACGCACCCATCCCTGCCAGTACGCCAGTACTATAGCGAGAGGGGTGGGTCTCAGGCTGCGCCCTGTTGCAGCCGCTCGACGGCTTGGCTCAGGCTGACGGGCAGGCGCCGCATCAGCTTGCGCTGCCCCGGTCCGCCGGAGAGGTCAACGAGCACCAGCTCCACGGCGGCTTCGGCAGCCACGCTGCCGTCGGCCTTCACAAACTGGCTGCGCCAGGGCAGCTTCACGCCCTGACGCGGCAACACCCAGCTGCTCACGCACACCTCCTCGCCGTGCAGCAGGGCCTGGCGGTATTGGATGGAGAGGCCCACAACCGGGAGTTCAAGGCCCTCGGCTGACAGATCGGCGTAGGCCAGCCCGGCGGCACTGAGGGCTTCCACCCTGGCCTCTTCCAGCCAGCTCAGATAGGCGCCGTGCCACATCACGCCGGCGTGGTCGGTGTGTTGGGGCAGCACCCGCCGGATCAGGCGCCAGGGCTGCGGTTGTTGTTGCTCCGTCACGGTGTTCGCTGCGGTTGGTCCGCCGTGGCGGATCAGCCATAGGCTGCCCCAGCGCGTTGCAACGGCTGTGTTCCGCAACCTTCTGATCGCCGATTCCGGCAAGGGCCATGTTGAAGAGATGGTGCGCATGCTGCGCGACATCCCTGCCGTGCGTCAGGCCCGGATCAACCTGCTGCACGTGGTGTCGGAGCAGGCGGGCGAGAACTACGCGGAGCACTCACAGAAGGCAGCCGGCATCGTGGCCGAAGCTGTGCAACGCCTCGGGCTCAATCCGGCTGAGGTGAACACGATCATCCGCCAGGGCGACACCAAGCAGACCGTGCTCAAGGTGGCCGATGAGCTCAATGCCGATCTGATTGTGATGGGCTCCCGCGGCTTGGGGCGCCTCCAATCCATCCTGAGCAACAGCGCCAGCCAATACGTGTTCCAGCTCTCCACGCGGCCGATGCTGCTGGTGCGCGACGACCTCTATGTGCGCCACATCAACCGCGTGATGGTGGCCGTGGACGGCACCGGTGTGGGGGATGACGCCCTTCGGCTCGCCTGTGAACTGGTGCGTGATACCCCCGGCGCCAGCCTCACCGGCATCCACATCAGCCGTCAGGACATCACCCCATCCCGCGGCGGCAAGTCCCCTGCGGATGAAGTGCTGGACAAAGCCGTGCAGCGCGCCCGTGGTTTCGGGGTGGAGATGAAGGCGATCCACCGCACCGGCGACATCGGCCGTGGCGTGTGTGCGGTGGCCGCCGATGAGAAGGCCGATCTGTTGGTGATCGCTTCGCAGGATCGCCGGCCTCTGGTGGCACGTGGCCTGGTGGATATCGACCGCCTGCTCGGCTCTTCGGTGAGCGACTACATCCGTGTGCATGCTCCGGCGCCGGTGCTGTTGGTGCGCGAGCCCGAAGGACGCCGCTGAGCCCTTCGAGCTCGCCGCCAACCCAGCCCAACAAAAATCCCCGGAGTGGCCAAGGGCCGCTTCGGGGATTCTGCGTTTGCTCAGAACTTGTTCAGCTGCCCGGTGATCAACCTTGGCGGCTGCTGGTCTGGATGTACAGAACCAGCAGGAACACGGTCGGAACCAGCACGAACATCAGACTGGCGACGAAGCCGAGATCGTTGGTTTCCATTGCAAAAGCCTTCAGCGCGAAGACGGTATCACCGCCGCAAGGCGCCCATCAGGGCTCTTCATCGCTCGTAGTGGTTTGCCCGGAGGGCTGGCCGTCGCTGGCGGCGTCAGCTGGATCTGTGTCGTCGTCTGTGGCTTCACTTTCCTGCACCGGCCAGGCTGTGGGGCCGGCCGGGAGTGGTTGGGCCGTGGCCTGGTTCACCTTCTGATCGAGATCTGCCAGTCCGGTCTGCGGCTTGGTGAGCACCACCACGGATTGATTCACCAGGGCCTGGCAGGCCAGGCGCCACGTTTGGGGCCGGCGGCGCAGCTTCTGCTCTTCAACACCGGTGCGGCCGCTGAGACTGCCGGGGCTGCTTTCGCCCACCACATCCACAAAACAGGTGATGCACTGGCCGCAACCGCCGCAGTTGCCGAGCTGACCCTTGAGGCCATAGAGCGCGATGCCTTCCCGCAGGGCCACCTCCCGCAGGTTTTCCCCCGGGTAGCACTCCACGTCGCGTCCTTCGCGCACAAATCGAATCACGGGCATGGCAATCCCTCGGCAACCACCGCATTCTGAGCCTGAGGGTTGCGTTTTGTAACCGCCGCTCGGCGCTGGAGCCCCTGGCGAAGGGCTCTGCTCCGCTGGTGGCGGGCTCCACGGCATCACGGCACGTTTCAGCTGTGCGGCGATCGAATCAGTGAGCCACGCGAACCCCTTACCATCGCCAGCACGGATCAAGTGTCTGCTGGTTTCGGCTGGCTAAACCTGATCGTGTTGCCAACCGCCTACCGGTTTCCCGGAGCGGGCGGCTGATTGTTTCCCCGGACCTAACCCCCATGGGATTGCCCTGGTATCGGGTGCACACGGTCGTCATCAACGACCCGGGCCGACTGTTGGCCGTGCACCTCATGCACACCGCTCTGGTAGCCGGCTGGGCCGGCTCCATGGCGCTCTACGAGCTGGCCATCTTCGATCCCTCCGACCCGGTGCTCAACCCGATGTGGCGCCAGGGCATGTTTGTGATGCCTTTCATGGCCCGTCTGGGTGTGACAGGCAGCTGGGGTGGCTGGAGCATCACCGGCGAAACCGGTGTTGACCCCGGCTTCTGGAGCTTCGAAGGTGTGGCAGCAGCCCACATCATTCTCAGCGGCCTCCTCTTCCTGGCCGCCATCTGGCACTGGACCTACTGGGATCTGGAGATCTGGCAGGACCCCCGCACCGGTGAGCCCGCCCTCGACCTTCCCAAGATCTTCGGCATCCACCTGCTGCTCGCCGGCCTCGCTTGCTTCGGCTTCGGCGCCTTCCACCTCACCGGTGTGTTTGGCCCCGGCATGTGGGTCTCTGATGCTTATGGCATCACCGGACATCTCGAGCCGGTGCAGCCCTCCTGGGGTCCTGAAGGGTTCAACCCCTTCAACCCGGGCGGCATCGTGGCCCACCACATCGCTGCAGGCATCGTCGGCATCATCGCCGGCATCTTCCACATCACCACCCGCCCGCCGGAGCGCCTCTACAAGGCTCTGCGCATGGGCAACATCGAAACGGTGCTCTCCAGCGCCATCGCTGCTGTGTTCTTTGCCGCCTTCGTGGTGGCCGGAACCATGTGGTACGGCGCCGCTGCTACCCCGGTTGAGCTGTTTGGCCCCACTCGTTATCAGTGGGACCAGGGCTACTTCAAGACCGAGATCAATCGCCGCGTGCAGACCGCACTCGACAACGGCGCCACCAAGGAACAGGCCTACGCCACGATTCCTGAGAAGCTCGCCTTCTACGACTACGTCGGTAACAGCCCTGCCAAAGGTGGTCTGTTCCGCGTGGGTCCGATGGTGAACGGCGACGGCCTGCCCACCGGTTGGTTGGGTCACATCGCCTTCACAGATAAGGACGGCCGCGATCTGGAAGTGCGTCGTCTGCCCAACTTCTTCGAGAACTTCCCTGTGGTTCTGGAAGACAGCCAGGGCATCGTTCGCGCTGACATCCCCTTCCGCCGCGCTGAAGCGAAGTACTCCTTCGAGCAAACCGGTGTGACCGCCACCGTTTATGGCGGCGCGCTCAACGGTCAGACCTTCACAGACCCCGCGGACGTGAAGCGCCTGGCTCGTAAGGCCCAGCTGGGTGAAGCGTTCGAATTCGATCGCGAGACCTACCACTCCGACGGCACCTTCCGCAGCTCACCCCGCGGCTGGTTCACCTTCGGCCACGCTTGCTTCGCTCTCCTCTTCTTCTTCGGCCACATCTGGCACGGTGCTCGCACCCTCTACCGCGATGTGTTCGCCGGTATCGATCCGGATCTGGGCGAGCAGGTTGAGTTCGGTCTGTTCCAGAAACTGGGCGACCGTTCCACCCGTCGTCTGCCGGAGGGCTACGTGCCCCCCGCCGGCACCACCCTCAGCTGATCGCCAGGAGGTTCATCCATGGAAAGCTTCGCTTACATCCTGATCCTGGCCCTGGCGATCTCCACGCTGTTCTTTGCCATCGCCTTCCGCGATCCCCCGAAGATCGGCAAGTGATCCAGCTCCGCCAGGAGCACCATCAACCCCTGCTCCGGCAGGGGTTTTTGTTGTCTGCTTTCACTGTTGGCGCTCAGTCTCACCGCCTGGAGCGGCTTTGGCTGGATCACAGAAGGAAATCCCTGGCCACATCTCCCTTCTCAAGTGGACGAAGACTGTCTACACTTGCTTCACATTTCCGGCGGACTTTCGGGCCATGCAGTGCCCTTCGTGCCAGCACACCGACAGCCGCGTTCTCGAATCGCGTTCAGCTGATTCCGGCCGCAGTGTGCGTCGCCGCCGTGAATGTTTGCATTGTGAATTTCGTTTCACCACCTATGAGCGCGTGGAAACCGTGCCGATCACGGTGGTGAAGCGCAATGGCAGCCGTGAAGCCTTTAACCGCAGCAAGTTGCTGCATGGCTTGATCCGGGCCTGTGAAAAAACAGGGCTGGAACCGAGCCGTCTGGAAACCGTGGTGGATGAGCTGGAGCTGCAGCTGCAAGGTCGCAGCGGCCGCGAGGTGAGCAGCGGTGAAATCGGTGAGTTGGTGTTGCTGCAACTGGCCGAGATGAGCGACGTGGCTTACGTGCGGTTTGCTTCGGTGTATCGCCAGTTCCAGAGCGTGGGCGATTTCGTCGCCACGCTCGAGGGCTTGAAGGGGGCCTCGGGTCGCCGCGGCTCTGGCAAGCGGCTGGCGGCTGTGGGCTGAGAAGGGCGTCTCAGCCGTTTGTATAGTGTGAGATTCCTCTGAGCCCGCTGGCGGGCGGCGACAGAGGCTCTCTCGTACTGCCACAGGCAGGCCGCCGACTCTCCATGACCGTGACCCCTTCCGATCTCACCACCAGCGAGCAAGAGCTCGCCGTGGAACAGGATTTCGCCGCTGAAGCGGCTGCCGATCTCGACCTCGGCATTCCGGAAGAGGTACCCAGCGCCGATGACTCCAGCAGCCGCAACGCCGGCCGTGATCTCGACGCTGTGGGCTTCACCCTGGATGAGTTCGCGTCGCTGCTGAGCAAGTACGACTACAACTTCAAGCCCGGCGACGTAGTGAAGGGCACCGTGTTCGCCATTGAGCCGAAGGGCTCGATGATCGACATTGGCGCCAAGACCGCCGCCTTCATGCCCATGCAGGAGGTGTCGATCAACCGGGTGGAGAGCATTAGCGATGTGCTCGAGCCCGGTGAAGAGCGTGAGTTCTTCATCCTCAGCGAGGAGAACGAAGACGGTCAGCTCACCCTCTCGATCCGCCGCATCGAATACCAGCGCGCCTGGGAGCGCGTGCGTCAGCTCCAGAAGGAAGACGCCACCATCTACAGCGAAGTGTTCGCCACCAACCGCGGTGGTGCTCTGGTGCGCGTGGAAGGTCTGCGCGGCTTCATCCCCGGCAGCCACATCAGCACCCGCAAGCCCAAGGAAGAGCTCGTTGCCGACTTCCTGCCCCTCAAGTTCCTTGAGGTGGACGAAGAGCGCAACCGCCTAGTGCTCAGCCATCGCCGCGCTCTGGTGGAGCGCAAGATGAACCGCCTCGAGGTGGGCGAAGTGGTGATCGGTACCGTTCGCGGCATCAAGCCCTACGGCGCCTTCATCGACATCGGCGGTGTGAGTGGCCTGCTGCACATCTCTGAGATCAGCCACGAGCACATCGAGACACCGCACACGGTGCTCAATGTGAACGACCAGATGAAGGTGATGATCATCGACCTCGATGCCGAGCGTGGTCGGATCTCCCTCTCCACCAAGGCCCTCGAGCCCGAGCCCGGCGACATGCTCACCGACCCCCAGAAGGTGTTTGAGAAGGCCGAGGAAATGGCTGCCCGCTACAAGCAGATGCTGCTCGAGCAGGCCGAAGACAACGAGCCCATGGGCGTCACCCTCGACTGATCCCCATGGTGTGCCTGCAACTGCGCGGCACGACCCTGGGCGATGTGGATGCGGTGCTGTTCGACAAGGACGGCACCCTCAGCATCAGCGAGCCTCAGCTCCTCACCCTGGCTACGGCCAGGGTTTTTCTTTGCCTGGAGCAGGCTGCCGCGGTCTTGCCTGCCACCGGGTTGCCCGAGCTCCAGCAGTTGCTGGAGCGGGCCTATGGCCTCCGTGCCGCGGCGATCTGCCCGGCGGGAATCACCGCCGTGGCCAGTCGTGATCACAACCTGATCGCCACCGCCACAGCTCTGGTGCAGGTGGGGATGGGTTGGCCTGAGGCCCTAGCGCTCAGTGAGCGCGTGTTTGCCGAGGCCGATCAGCAGGATGCGCGCCGCAGCCAGGAGGCCGTCGGCCACACCAGCATCACCACGGATGGCCTGCGCCCCTGGCTCGAGCAGCTGCGGGCGGCGGGCGTGGTCTGCGCTGTGATCAGCAACGACGACATGGCCGGCATCGAGCACTTCTTGGCCAGCCACGGCCTGGAGACCTTGTTTGCTGGCCTCTGGAGCGCTGAACATCGTCCGCGAAAACCTGATCCCGCTGCCGTGCATGGCCTCTGTGAGCAGCTCGGTGTGGCGGCAGGGCGGTGTGCCTTGATCGGTGATGCCAACAGCGATCTGCGCATGGCGGTGGCGGCTGGGATTCCGCATCAGCTCGCCCTGGGTTACACCGCGGCCTGGAGTACGCCGCCGCCCTTGGCCGAGCCCCACCCGCTGATTCACCACTGGAGTGAGCTCAGCCTGGCTAGCCCCTAGGGTGGTGGGCTATTTGCAGGCCCGCTGAGCGAATGAGCAGCACCACCGGGGCGCCATCGCGCTACGTGTTCACCTCAGAGTCGGTGACTGAAGGTCATCCCGACAAGATCTGTGATCAGGTGAGCGATGCGGTGCTGGATGCACTGCTGGCTCAGGATCCGGCCTCTCGGGTGGCCTGCGAAACCGTTGTGAATACAGGCCTGTGCCTGATCACCGGCGAAGTGACCACCACCGCCCGGGTGGACTTCAACACCCTGGTGCGCGGTGTGATCGAGCAGATCGGCTACAGCGGTGCCCGCGCCGGTGGCTTCGATGCCAACAGCTGCGCGGTGCTGGTGGCTCTGGATCAGCAGTCGCCCGATATCGCCCAAGGGGTGAATGAGGCCGACGACCACGCCGGCGACCCCCTCGATCTGGTGGGTGCGGGCGATCAGGGGATCATGTTCGGCTACGCCTGCGATGAAACGCCGGAGCTGATGCCGCTTCCGATCAGCCTGGCCCACCGCCTGGCACGCCGCCTGGCGGAAGTGCGCCACAACGGAACCCTGGGCTACCTGCTGCCGGACGGCAAGACCCAGGTGAGCGTGGTGTACGAGAACGATCAGCCCGTGGCGATCGACACGATCCTGATCTCCACCCAGCACACCGCTGAAATCGACGGCATCTCCGAAGAGAAGGCCCTGCGCGAGCGCATTGCCGCCGACCTGTGGAGCCATGTGGTGGAGCCCGCCACCTCCGATCTCAGCCTCAAGCCCTCGAAAGAGACCACCCGCTTCCTGGTGAACCCCACCGGCAAATTCGTGGTGGGCGGCCCCCAGGGCGATGCCGGCCTCACAGGCCGCAAGATCATCGTGGATACCTACGGCGGCT
The DNA here is from genome assembly GCF_014654725.1 of Vulcanococcus sp. Clear-D1. Classification (GTDB taxonomy): domain Bacteria; phylum Cyanobacteriota; class Cyanobacteriia; order PCC-6307; family Cyanobiaceae; genus Vulcanococcus. The sequence goes on from NZ_JACVZV010000003.1 coordinate 95,455, forward strand.
ATGCCCGTCACGGCGGCGGCGCCTTCTCCGGCAAAGACCCCACCAAGGTGGATCGTTCCGCCGCCTACGCCGCCCGTTATGTGGCCAAAGCCTTGGTGGCCGCTGGCCTGGCGCGCAAGGCCGAGGTGCAGCTCAGCTATGCCATCGGTGTGGCCAAGCCCGTGAGCATCCTGGTGGAGAGCTTTGGCACCGGCGCCATCAGCAACGCCGACCTCACCGCCCTGGTGCAGGAGCACTTCGACCTGCGCCCTGGCGCCATCATCGAAACCTTCGGCCTGCGCCAGCTGCCCCAGCAGCGCGGCGGGCGCTTCTATCAAGATGTGGCCGCCTACGGCCATTTCGGCCGCAGCGACCTCAACCTCCCTTGGGAAAATGTGCAGGCGATCGCAGCCACGTTGAAGCAGGCCACCGCCAGCCGCGTTGCGGCCTGACGGCCTAGGCCTGGGTGTTGACCTGGGCACCAGTGGACTGCGGCTGGCGGTGGTGAACGCCGCTGGCCAGCTGTTGGCCTCACACGATTCGGCTTATCCCGCTGCGTTCACCGATCCGCGCGGCTGGCAGCAGGGCCTGCAGAGCCTCTGCCATCAGCTCCCCGCTGATCTGCGCAGCGCGGTGGTGGCGATGGCCGTGGATGGCACCTCAGGCACCCTGCTGCTCTGCCGCAGCGATGGCAGCCTTGCTTCCGGGCTGCTTGCTGCGGCTCTCCCGTATCACCAGGCCTGCCCGGAGCGGGCTGAGACAGCCGCAGCGCTGGTGGGAGAAGCTGGCGCTCACACCCCCGCTGCCAGCGCCAGCGGCAGCCTGGCCCGCGCCCTTCACCTGTTGGATCAGGCCGGCGCCGCTGCGGAGCCAGGCCCCTGGCTGCTGCGCCATCAGGCCGACTGGCTGATGGGTTGGCTCCTCGGCAACTGGCGCTGGGGTGAGGAGGGCAACAACCTGCGCCTGGGCTGGGATCAGCACCAGCGCCGTTGGATGGGGCGCCTTGCGGATCAGCCCTGGAGCACGGCGTTGCCAGAGATCTGCCCGTCTGGTGAACCATTGGGGCGCTTGGGGGGCGAAGCGGCGGCTGCGCTTGGCCTTCCGGCGGCGTGCACGGTGGTGGCGGGCAGTACCGATGCCAGTGCGGCGGTGCTGGCGGCCGATTTGCAGGCCGGTGATGGCGCCGCGGTGCTGGGCACCACCTTGGTGCTCAAGCAATTCAGCGATCGGCCGCTGCAGGGCCCTGGACTCAGCTGTCAGCGGGTGGCGGGTCGCTGGCTGGTGGGTGGGGCGTCGAATGCCGGCGCCGGTGTGCTCCGCCGCTTTTTCAGCGATGAGCAGCTGGTGGAGCTCAGCCGCCAGATCGATCCGCGCCGCAGCAGCGGATTGGCGCTGCGGCCTCTGCCCCGCGTCGGGGAGCGCTTCCCGATCGATGATCCGCGGCTCGAACCGCAGCTGGAGCCCCGGCCGGTGAGCGATGCCCTTTATCTGCAGGCTCTGCTGGAGGGCCTGGCGGAGATCGAACGGGCCGGCTGGCAACGGCTCGAGCAGTTGGGGGCGCCGCCCGTGCAGCGGGTGATCAGCCTGGGAGGCGGTGCCCGCAATCCGCAGTGGCGGGCCCTGCGCCAGCGCCTCCTGGGGCGCCCCGTGATCAACCGCCCGCAGTGCACGGCGGCCCTGGGTATGGCCAGACTGGCCCTCTCCGCCGTCACTGCTCGATGAACGCTCGCCTGCGCGACTGGTTGGCCATGGCGCTGTTCGTGGTGCTCGCCGGCTACGTGGCCTTTTCCGGTGTGCGCTTGGCCTTGTTGCTGTGGCAGCGCTTCGGTGTGGCCTGAGCCCCCAGAATCGGGCCCTGCTCCACCCCTACGTCGCCCATGGCCGCCGATCCCCTCACCAGCGCCGTCAGCGAGCGCATCTGCAAGCACATGAACGACGACCACGCCGAGGCTGTGCTGGCCTACGCGCGCCACTACGGCGGTGTGGAGGCTCCCCAGCAGGCCCGCATGGTGGCGGTGCGCCCAGAAGCGATGGAACTGGAGGTGGATGGCCAGCGGCTCGATGTGGCCTTTGATCACACCCTCAGCGACAGCGAAGACGCCCACCGCACCCTGGTGGCGATGCTGCGCTCGATGCCTCAGGCCTGAGGGAGAGGGGCCGCAGCTGCTCCGCGGGGAATGCTGCGTTCAGTAGCAGTCGCGCGGCGATGTGGTCCACCCTCTGGCGCCAGAGCCTCGATCTGATCAGTGCAGCCCGCTGCTGCGCCTGCGACGACGCCTGTGAGCGCAGCAGCGCCGCTGCCCTCTGTGAGCGCTGCCAGGAGGAGCTGGCCCTGCCGGAAGGGGGTGTGCAGGGTGATCAGCCGCTGCTCTGGTGTGCGCTGGCTCCCTACCGCGGCCGGCTGCGTGCTCTGCTGCTGCGTCAGCGCCCCACACCGGATCCAGCCTTGATCGCGGCCCTGGCCACGCGCCTGCATGGCTGTTGTGCCTCGGCGGTGGCTGGAGCGTTGCTCGTGCCGGTATCCAGCTGGAAGCGCGCCGGTAATCCCTTGCCACTGTTGTTGGCGCGGGCACTGGTGGCCGCCTCCGCGGGACAGACCCAGCTGGCGCCCCAGCTGCTGCATCGCAGCCGCCCCACCCTGGGCCAGCACCACCTGGGCCGCAGCCTGCGCGCCCGCAATCTCCAGGGCGCTTTCACGGCTCAGGCCTGCGCAGAGCAGCCGGCCCGGCCCCTCTGGCTGGTGGACGACATCCTCACCACAGGCGCTACCGCCTGCAGCGCAGCCCAGGCGCTGCAGGCGGCCGGCCATTCGGTGCAGGGCCTGCTCGCCCTGGCCAGAACGCCTGCGGCCACCCCTCGGTGATCTAGTATCCGCAAGTCGCCACGGCGACGGGCCGGGATAGCTCAGTTGGTAGAGCAGGCGATTGAAAATCGCCGTGTCCCCAGTTCAAATCTGGGTCCTGGCATTGAAAAAAATGAGGCCTGCCAGCCTCATTCACCCACTATGCCCATTCCGTTTCAGGACAAGCCGGGCCAGTTGTTCGACAACGCCGACAGCTTTGCCATGGTGTTCGATACCGCCTGGCAGCAGCTCACGCAGTCCAAGGTCGCTGGGTTGAGTGCTGAGGAGAAGAAGCGCTTGGCGCTTGAAGCCTGCGCGGATCACCCCTTCATGCTCAGCCAGCCAGCCATGGCCGATCAGGTGGCTGATTTCCGCATCCGTTTGCTGGGGCTCTAACGGGGCTCCGGGGCGCTCCCCATAGGATCCGGCCATTCACCGTCTCGGCGATGTCCTCCCCTCTCGCTCGTCTGCTGCGCCAGTTGAGCGCTGGTTTCAGCAACCAGCAGCAGGCCTTCGACAACCCACCGCTCTACGCCCACATCCTGGTGAAGTTCCGGCCGCTCCCTCAGTTGGAGCCCGGCTCGCTGCTGCTCGATCAGTCGTACGCCATCAATCCAGCTGCTCCCTATCGCTTGCGGGTGCTGAAGGCCGAGCAGCGCGGTGGTGAGCTGTGGATCACCAACCAGGCGATCCACGATGAGCAGCGGTTCTGGGGAGCTGTGGATGATCCCGGCCAACGCGCCTTGATCAGCGCCGCAGATCTCAAGCCCTTGGAGGGCTGCGCCTATGTGGTGCGTGAAACCGCCGATGGCTTTATTGGGGAAGTGGAGCCGGGCTGCCGCTGCATGGTGGAGCGCAAGGGGGCGCTGTCCTATCTGGTGAGCAGCTTTGAGCTCAGCGGCCGCGGCATGCGCACGATCGATCGCGGCCACGATCCCGCTACCCATGAGCAGCTGTGGGGTTCGCTGGCGGGGCCGTTTGAGTTTGAGCGCACCGACGATTACAGCCACGAGCTGCCGGCCGAGTGGCTGGCGGCCTGAACCGACGGGCTTCAGCACAGCGCTCGAGTGAGGTAAAGCTGTGTAAGGGGCTCAGAACTTTGGCGGCGTGCCATCGATAGCTTCGCCGCTGGTTTTTTCTCCCGCCATGGCACTCCCGCTGCTGGCCACCAAGCCGATCACCCAGAACAGCCGGGTGAACAACTTCTCCATCGGCACCGATGAAGCGCCACGCACCCAGGTGGATGTGGAAGAGCAGATCGAGCGTGCTTATCGCCAGATCTTCTTCCACGCCTTCAAGGTGGATCGTGAGCCGATGCTGGAGATGCAATTCCGCAACGGCGATCTCACCGCCCGTGAGTTTGTGCGCGGTCTGCTGCTCTCGCGCAAGTTCCGCGAGGGGTTCTATCGCTGCAACAGCAACTATCAGGTGGTGGAGCAGATCGTGGGCCGTGTGCTCGGCCGCGACGTGCATGGCGACCAAGAGCGCATCGCCTGGTCGATCGTGATCGCCAACAAGGGTTTGGAGGGTTTTGTGGATGCCCTGCTGAGCTCCCAGGAGTACATGGAGGCGTTTGGTCTGGAAACCGTGCCCTATCAGCGTTCCCGTGTCCTGGTGGGCCATGCCAAACCGCAGCTCCCCTTCAACCAGAAAGCACCCCGCTACAACGCTTACTGGCGCGACATCAGCGCCCGCCGGGCGCCTGCCAACCCCTTTGCCGGGGGCGGTGCCCAGTTCAGCGGCGGCCAGATGTCGCCCGCTTGGGTGGGTGGTCAGCCCCCCAAGCTGGCGCAGACCATCTGGCTGGCGACGGCCGCCATCGGCACGCTGGAGGTGCTGCGGGTGCTGCTCACCTCCGCCGGCGCCATGCTCGGCACCGGGTCTGTGGGTTGAGCCTCAGGCGCTGAGCTCATCCATGAAGGGCTGTTCCTCATCCTCCGGGAAGGGGTTCAGCTCGAGCTCCGGTTCGCTGAAGCCATCGAGTGCATTGGTGGCTTGCTGAGCGGGCCGCTGCAGTGGGTGCACGGTGGCTCCTTTGGGGGCGCTTTGCTCGTTGAGGAGATCTTCCAGGCGCGCAATGCGCTCTTCGGTGGCGGTGAGCAGGTCAGCTGAATCGCTGCTGGAAGGGGTGCTCTGCTGCTGCAGCCCTTCCAGCTGACCTTCCAGAGCAGCGAGCCGTTCTTCCAGTTCGAGCAGGCGCAAGGTGAGTGTTTCGCTCACCAGGCTGAGGGCCTGCATCTGTTCGCCGAGGCGCAGTTGCAACGCTCCATGGCTGGGGGATGCGCTCGCTGACATGCCTTGGGCCGAAAAGGATCTGGCCGGATGGTACCGATGCTCGCCAGCATGGCCAGACCTGAGTTTTGTAACGATTCTGAAAGCGTCCAGAGGATGCCATCCAGCACCCATAGGATCCGGCTCTGGCGCCAACTGTGCTGGCAGCCGTTTCGGTGCGTCTTCTTCTCCCAGGCACGCCCTCCCAAGCAAGCCGTCCAAGCCCGCTTCCCGTAGCCCCATGACCCTCGCCAACGCTGCCTATCTGGGCATCGAGCGTTACGCCAACAATCGCGTCAATGAGAACTGGATGACCGGTTCTTCCGACGACAAGGCTGCGCTCATCCGTGCCGTGTACCAGCAGGTTCTCGGTAATCAGTACGTGATGTCCAGCGAGCGGCTGGAGGGTCCTGAGTCGCTGTTCAAGCGCGGCTATCTGAGCGTGCGTGAGTTTGTGCGTCAGGTGGCCAAGAGCGGTCTGTATCGCAAGAAGTTTTTCGAGAGCACCAATCCCTACCGGTTCATCGAGCTCAACTTCAAGCACCTGCTCGGCCGCGCTCCCCAGAACAAGGCGGAGATGCTGCACCACTTCACGATCCTGCAGGAGCAGGGCTACGACGCCGAGATCGACTCCTATCTCGATAGCGCTGAGTATCAGCAGCGCTTCGGTGAGGAAGGTGTGCCTTACCTGCACGGCTGGAACTACTCCACCGGTCAACAGGGTCTGCAGTTCTCTTACATGCTGCAGCTGGCCCGTGGTGCTGCCGCTTCCGTGAAGGGCGACATCACCAAGAACCAGTCACGCCTCAACCCGTCGGTGCACGCTGAGTTGCCGTTGCCGGTGGTGAGCCCCAACGCCAAGGGCAATGTTTTCCGCAAGGTGGCCACCGATGGTGTGACCCGCCAGGGCGTGGGTTCCGGCGAAGAGGGCCGCACCTTCCGGGTGGAGATCACCGGTTTCAACAACTACCGCCTGCACAAGCGCAGCAACCGCGTGCGCTTCATCCCCTTCAACAAGCTGCTCGAGTACCAGCAGCAGATCCACCGCGAAGGCGGCCGGATCGCCAGCATCACCCCGGTCAACTGACCGGATCCTTCGCTCCCTGTTACCCCCGTAGCTCCGATGAAGGTTTCTGCAGGCAACCGCGGCACCAGCTTCAGCAATGACCGCCAGGTGTCGTTCACTGTGACCGGTCTGGCCAACAACGACTACTCCCGCACCGCGGATGTGGTGATGAACGTGCCTTACACCCGCATGAACGAAACCATGCGTCTGGTGCAGCGCATGGGCGGCAAGATCACCGCCGTGAACGTCACAGGCGGCATCGACGCCGAGTGATCCAGCGCCTGTGAGCAACGCCTCCGCGTGATCGCTCCACGGTGCCATCAACCCGCCGCCCCCTCCAGCGAGGGGGCTTTTTTGTGCCCGTTGAGCGGGCCTGCTGTCTCGATGGCGACAGAAACGGCCGCAGGCCTCGCCCCGCGCCAGTCCAGGCAGGGCTTCTCATCTGCCAGATGCCCTGCAGCGCAGTCGCTTTGCCCCTGGGAATGACCGTTTGTTAAGCGCTGCTGATGAGGGTGATCAGCTTGTCCAACAATGGCCAGGCCAAGCGATGAGGCGGTTTCGGCCAGCTCCTCGGTTTGGCCCCTCATCCCCCCTCCCCGACTCACGTCGAGAACAGGAGCTCCTCAATGTTCGA
>NZ_JACVZV010000004.1 GCF_014654725.1 Vulcanococcus sp. Clear-D1
GGCGTCTCAGCCGCTTGTTCAACCTACAACACCGATCGCTCGGGTCTTCGGTTCCCGCTGCTGGCCTTGCGGCTCGCGAGCGGATCCAAAAGTTACCAGAGCGCCGAACCGATCCGCCGCTGATGGGAGCAGCTCAGGCCGGAGCGTCGTCGTCGCCTGGATCCAGGGCCATCTCAAGGCTGGAAAGCAGCAGAGCCAGGGCGGCCGCACGGCTGAGATTCGGGCCACAGACCTGCTCGAGCCATTGATTGGCCAGCGTCTCTAAATCAGAGAACAGGGTCTGCCCGGCCAGCAGGCGCTGCATCACCTGATCCACATTGGCCTCATCGAGCTCCGGCAACGGCCCCACCACATAACGGCGGCCGTCGTCGCCGATGTAAGTGAGATTGCCCTCAGCATCGAACACCGGTACGGCATGGGGGGTGATCGGCTGATCGTCCATGGATCCACCCGCAGCTTCTTCAGCGTTAGCGCTGCCGGCGGCCAGCGGCAACCAGCAGGCGGCCCTGTTCAGTCTGGTGCTCGTAGGCAACGCCTTACTGCACCCAGGGCGATGTCGGAGTTGCGGCTGGCGGAAACCAGCCAACAAAAAGGCCGGGAATCAATCCCGGCCGCCAATGGGTGATTGGTGGTGGCTTCTCAACCAGCCGCTGGCTCAGGCCACCGTGGCCATGTGACGCATCAGATCGATGCACTTGCAGCTGTAACCCCACTCGTTGTCGTACCAGGACACCAGCTTCATGAAGGTGTCGGTGAGGGCGATGCCGGCGCCGGCATCGAACACGGAGGTGCAGCTCTCCCCGAGGAAGTCGTTGGAGACCACATCGTCTTCGGTGTAGCCGAGAATTCCGGCCAGCTCCCCTTCCGAGGCAGCCTTCATGGCGGCCTTCACCTGCTCATAGGTGGCGGACTTGGCCAGGTTCACGGTGAGGTCCACCACCGACACATCGGGCGTGGGCACGCGGAAGGCCATGCCGGTGAGCTTGCCGTTGAGCTCAGGGATCACCCGGCCCACGGCCTTAGCGGCACCGGTGGAGCTGGGGATGATGTTCTGGCCTGCGCCGCGGCCGCCGCGCCAATCCTTCACCGAGGGGCCATCGACCGTTTTCTGCGTGGCGGTGGTGGCATGCACGGTGGTCATCAGACCATTCACGATGCCGAAGTTGTCGTGCAACACCTTGGCCATCGGGGCCAGGCAGTTGGTGGTGCAGCTGGCGTTGGAGACGATCTCCTGGCCGGCGTAGCTCTTGTGGTTCACGCCCATCACAAAGATGGGGGTGTCGTCTTTGGATGGGGCGCTCATCACCACGCGCTTGGCGCCAGCGTTGATGTGGGCGCGGGCTGCGTCATCGGTGAGGAAGAAGCCGGTGCTCTCGAGCACATAATCGGCACCCACGGCTCCCCAGTTGAGGTTGTTGGGGTCGCGCTCAGCGGTGATGCGAATGGCCTTGCCATTCACCACCAGCTGGCCGTTCTCCACACGCACATCACCCTGGAAGCGCCCATGGGTGGAGTCGTAGCGGAGCATGTAGGCCAGGTACTCCACATCGATCAGGTCGTTGATGCCCACGACCTCCACATCCGGAAGGCTCACGGCACGGCGGAAGGCCAGACGACCGATCCGGCCGAAGCCGTTAATACCGACGCGGATGCCCATCGGAGAACTCCCTGACTGAATGCAAACAATCAAGGCTCACCATACGGGCCGGGGTTCAGGCGGGAAGCGCACCATCACGATCCGAGCGAAAGCTCAGCTCCAGATCCGGGAGCGCCGTGGCCGCCAGCTGCAACATCTGGGCAAACACCACCCGGGTCTGCTGGGCTCCCTGCCCCATGGGCTCACGGCTCATCAACACCAGCTCCAGCACAGGGCCCTCCGCCTTCGACTGCACATCGGCAAAAAACTGCATCCGCAGCTGTTCCTGTCCGCCGCGCAGCAGCGCGCTCAAGTGGGCCGTGGTGCGGTGGTCAACCTCGGCCTGGAGGCCCTGCAGCAAGGGTTCGAGCGCTTCGATCAAGGCAGCTGGCGTGGTGGCTGAGCGGGGTTTGAGCACGGTGAGAAAACGCGCCATCGCTGCTCAGCCCTCCTTCTGGCCAGCTTCGAACTGATCGCTGAGCAGGCGGCGCTGATATTCGGCCGCGAGTGCATTGAGATGGGCCTCAGCCGCTTCAACCATCTCCTCATCGATCTGATCAAAGGCGCGCCCTTCCGGAACCGCCATGCCCAGCACCAGCGCCAGGGCATCAAACAAGCGCACCTGATCGTTCTGCCAGGCCTGGTAATCGCCCGCGAGATCGGCCAGGTCTTGTTCTTCCAGTTCGCCCCGCTCCAAATCGGTGCGCAGGTTCTGGATCTGGCCGAGCCGAGCTGAGGTGACGAGGGCATGGGCAGCCGCCAGGGCCGCCAGGGCATCGCAGGCTTCACGCTTCAGCACCGTGAGGTCGCGATTGCGAACCGCCTTTTCAATCGACAGCGGTGGGCGCACCCCCGGCAACTGACTCATCTGGGCGGGCTGCCGCGGCTCGGGCGGCAGGCTGATGCGGGCCGGTGCCGGCGGAAGAGGCTGAGGCGGCCTGAGCGCTGCGCCCCAGCGCATGAGGGTGTCGGCCAGCCGCGTGCGCCATCCCCGCCTCGACATCAGCTGCTCACGCCACTGCACTCAATCTGACGCCAAACCGGCCCCACAGGCAGAGGGAAAGCCGAAGAATCAGCGGCCGGCCACCGAACCGAGCGCCTGCAACAGCGACACCAGGCCAAACGCCACGAACAAGCCACCACTGAGGCGATAGAGCAGCTGCTCGTTCACGCGGCCACCAATCCACTTGCCAGCCCCCACGGCCAACCAGGTGACCAGGGCATGCCCCGCCAGCGTGCCGGCCAGCAAGCCCGCAAAACTGAACACCTGCGCTGGGGCCGTGGCCAGCAGGATTGTGGCGAACTGGGTGCGATCGCCCAACTCCGCCACAAACACCAAGGCGAAGGCCTCCCAGATCACGGCCCAGGGCCCTGACTGCCGCTGAGCCTGCTCGGCAGCATTCACCGCCTCCTCGGCCTCCTCGGCCTCCTCGGCCTCCTCCTTGGCGGCACCGGCATCGAGCGCCTGGGCATCCACCAGCAGCTTCAGGCCAAATCCGAGAAACAGCACCGCAGCGATCCACGGCACCAGGCTCTGGGGCAACAACTCCCGCAGGCCGTAGCCAACCCCAAGCGACAGCAGGGTGACGGCCGCCAAAGCCGCAAACGCACCAACGAACACCAGACGGGCGCTGTGACGCACCGCCAGGATCAGGGCCATAAAGAAGGTTTTGTCGCCCAGTTCGGCCAGGGTGATGGCCGTGAGGCTGGAGCCAAAAGCCGCGAGGCCCGGATCGGAAGGGAGAGGGGGTGCCATGCCTGATCGCGGGAACAGCGAACCCGCTGCCTCGTCACTTCTACAGTGGACCCTTGGCAATCGGGCTGGTCGTGGGCATCACCATGCAGCAACACGCAATCGCACCAGCGGTTGTTCTGCGAGGTGAAGGGGCCTGGCAGGAAGCGATGCCCGCGCTGCAACACCTCTGCCGCCGGCCGCTCCTGTTGGGCCGCAGCGCAGCCACCCGATCGCTGCGGGAGCAGCTGGCTGCCGATCTGAGCCGGCGCAATCTGGCCGTGACCATGGCCGAACTCGAGCACGACTGCTGCGAGAGCGACCTCACACGCATCAGCCAGATCCTCAGCAGCAATGGCTGTGATGCCGTGGTGGCCGCCGGCGGCGGCAAGGTGCTCGATGCAGGCAAGTTGCTGGCCCACCGCCACGGCCTGGCCTGCATCACCGTGCCCACCAGTGCGGCCACCTGCGCCGGCTGGACGGCTCTGGCCAATCTGTATTCAGCCGAGGGGGCCTTCGAAGGCGACGTCGCCCTGGATCGCTGCCCGGATCTATTGGTGTTCGACCACGCCCTGGTGCGGCAGGCACCGGCACGCACCCTGGCCAGCGGGATCGCCGATGCCATGGCCAAGTGGTACGAAGCTTCCGTGAGCAGCGGGGCCAGCGGCGATGGCCTGGTGCAGCAAGCGGTGCAGATGGCTCGGGTCCTGCGCGACCAATTGCTGCTGGACGCCAAAGACGCCATGGCCCAGCCCGGTGGTGAGGCCTGGGTGCGGGTGGCCGAGGCCTGCGGGCTCACGGCCGGGCTGATCGGGGGCATCGGCGGTGCCCGCTGCCGCACCGTGGCCGCCCATGCGGTGCACAACGGCCTCACCCAGCTCCACGCCAGCCACGGCCATCTCCATGGCGAGAAAGTGGGCTTCGGCATCCTTGTGCAGCTGCGCCTTGAAGAAGTGATCGGCGGCAACCGGCTGGCCGGGCAGGCACGCCGGCAACTGCTGCCCTTCTTCCAGGAGTTTGGGGTGCCCGTGAGCCTCGATGAACTAGGCCTCGGACAGGCCAGCCTCAGCGCACTGCAGGAGGTGGCGGCCTTTGCCTGCCGGCCGGAGTCGGATCTGCACCACCTGCCCTTTCCTGTGCAGCCCAGCGATGTGTTGGCGGCCTTGGTAAGCACCACCACCAGCAGCGAAGCCCAGCTGCATGCCAGCCAGGCTTGATCTCTGATGACAACCGCACCGTCCCCCTCCGGCCAGGAGTTGCTGGCCCGGGCCGCTGATCGGCTGCTGGATCCCGATGGGCGGGCCCTCGCAGCCGCCGTGCAGTGGTGGGCCCTGCCCGATCTGCCGGGCGGGCCATGGCCCGTGGCCGTTCTCGGCGCAGGGGCACCTGTACTGGCGCTGCATGGCTTCGACAGCTCCCATCTGGAATTCAGGCGGCTGGCGCCGTTACTCGCTCCAACCCATCAGCTGTTCATCCCGGATCTGTTCGGCTTCGGCTTCTGCCCAAGGCCGCTGGCAGCCCCATACGGGCCTGAAGCGGTGCTCGATCACCTCGAGCAGGTGCTGCAGCAGGTGATCAGCCGCAGCGGGGCCGAGCGCGTGGGCTTGATCGGCGCTTCGATGGGGGGATCGGTGGCGGTCGAGCTGGCGCGCCGCTGCCCCGAACAGATCGAGCGCTTGCTGTTGCTGGCGCCGGCTGGCCTAACCGGTCGACCGATGCCGGTGCCGCCGCTGCTCGATCAACTGGGTGCCCGCTTCCTGGGGTTACCGGCCATCCGCCGCGGCCTGTGCCGTTCGGCCTTCGCCATGCCGGATCGGGATGTGGGACCGGCGGAACTGGAAATCGCCTCGCTGCATCTGGCCTGCCCCAACTGGGCCGGTGCCCTGGGGACCTTCGCCCGCAGCGGGGGCTTCGCGGGCTGCGGCGATCCCTTGCCCTCTCAACCGCTGCAGGTGCTTTGGGGCCAGAACGACCGCATCCTGCGAGCACCCCAGAAACGGGCCGCGCAGGCTCTGTTAGGAGAACGCATCACCGAGCTGGAGTGTTGCGGGCACCTGCCCCACATCGACCAGCCCGCCACCGTGGCTTGCATCTGGCATGGCTGACGACGCGCTGACCCAACGCTCCAGCCCCGTGCTGCAACTGCTGGCCAGCGGCCTGCAGTTTTGGATTCGCCAACAGTGCGAGGCGGTGGAGAACCTGGAGCTGCAGCTGCACGGCTCCAGCCTGGGACTGCTGCGCGGCCGGTTGGATGGGGTGAGCCTGGTGGCTCGCCGCGTGGTGTTCAGCTCGCTCGAGATCGAGCGCGTGGAGCTGCGCAGCGACGCGATCGAGATCCAGGTGGGCAATCTGCTGCGGGGCCGGGCTGTGCAGCTCGATCACCCCTTCAGCATCGAGGGCACCGTGGCCTTCTCGGCCGGTGGACTGGGCCGCTCCCTCTGCACGCCGCACTGGCGGCCGTTGGGCGACCAGCTGGTGGATGGCCTGCTGGGCCTCACCCCGCTGCAGAGCGTGAGCATCGAGCGCGACAGGCTGGTGCTGCAATCCCAGGACCATCGCTGCGAGACCATCCCACGCGCGGTGGATGGCCATCTGGAGCTCTGCGGCGAAGAAGGCAGCCCCTGCGTGGCTCTCCCGACGGATCCCAATATCACCATTGAGGCCGCCAACCTCGAGGGAGGACTGCTGCAGCTGCAGGGCAAAGCGCGGGTATCCCCTTGAGCAGCCCTCAGCGGATCAGGGGCAGCAGCAGGGTGACCACCGTGAAAAACACAGCCGGTGTGAAGAGGTAGCTGTCGATCCGATCGAGGATCCCACCATGACCGGGTAGGAGATCACCGGAATCCTTCACCCCGGCATCGCGTTTCATCATCGATTCGGTGAGGTCGCCCACCAGGGCGAACAGCGCCACCACAACACCCAATAGCGCACCCACGGCCCAGCCCCAGTTCCAGCCGAGCACTTCGGCGAAGGTCCCGCCCAGCAAGGCCGCACACCCCACACCTCCCAAGGCTCCCTCGATCGTTTTGCCAGGCGAGATCGGCGACAGGGGCTGCCGGCCATAGCGGCGACCGATCACGTAGGAGCCGATGTCGGTGGCAACGATCAGGAAGCAGGCCATCAGCATCAGCACCATGCCGGAGCTGAGGTGGGGGCAGGCCTCGGTGAGACCACTCAAGCGGGGCGCCAGGGCGGGATCGGTGAGATTGCGCAGGCGGATCCAGTAACTGGGCAGAAAGCCCAGATAAAACAAGGCAAAAATCGACGAGGCGATATCGGCGATGCTGCCGGTGAGCGGCTGGAGCAGCAGCCAGCCGCAGATCGCAGCACCGGAGAGCGGCAGCACAGCCGCTGCCAGATCAGCCGAAAAACCGAGGGCCTGAGCATCGCCCCCATGGGCCCACTGGGTGGTGATCAGCAGCAACTGCACCAGCACCAGGGTGGTTTTGCTGGCGGGGCGGATGCCCTTGAAGCGCGCCAACCGGAAATACTCCAGCAGCCCCAGGTGCACCATCACACCGAGCGCCAGGGTGAACCACCAGCCCCCCAGCACCACCACCACAAACCCAAACGCCCCCACGGCGTAACCGCTGAGCAAACGCTGGGGTGAGGTGCGGGTGCGGGGAGACGGAATCAAGGGCGTTCAGCAGCGATCAGGAACAGCGGTTCGGCCGCCGCCAGCCTGGCCTGGCTGCCGCGGCGCTGCATGCGATGCACCGTGGCCTGCACCACCTGAAGGTCCCTGGCCTCCAAGCGTCCGAGCGTGTCGGTGGCATCCACCAACCCCTCCAGGCTTGCGGTGCTGATCACCAGGCGCCCCGCCGGAACCAGGGCTTCCCACACCAGATCGAGCACCTGCCGCAGCGGCCGCCCCACCTCCAGCAGCACGCGATCGGGATGGGGCGGCAGCTGGGCGAGGCCTTCGGGGGCATCACCGGCATGGATGTGCAGGTTGGCAGCGCCAAAGCGCTGGCCGTTGCGCTTGAGCAGCTCGATCGCCTCGGGGTCGCGCTCGAGGGTGTGCACCTGCCCGGCGGGCATCAGGCGAGCGATTTCCAGGGCCAGGGCGCCGGTGCCGCCCCCCACATCCCACACCAGCGAATCCGGCCGTGGGCGCAGGTGGGCCAGCAACATCACCCGCAGCTCCAGCGGCGTGGGGCTAAAGCCCGGTGCATCGGCGAAGGACGCATCGGGCAGCCCAGGCGTTACGAAGTCCCACTGAAAGGGGCCATCGCCTGGGGCTCCCATCGGCTCTTAATCGGCCACAACGCTCACCGTATCAGCGATCTGGCCGGGCCACAGCTGTTGTTGCTGCACCAGCCACGCCGCACGATCAGCATCGATGCGCTCTCCGGGAATCAACAGAGGGATCCCTGGCGGATAAGGGCAGAGCGGTTCGGCGGCCACCCGCCCGCTGGCGGCCGCAATGGGCAGCCGCACCTGCGGCGCTCGCCAGGCCCGTTCCAGCGGCAGCTCCGGCTCCGCCAGCGGCGGGATAGGCGGCGCTGAAAAAAAAGCCATGGGCTCGCCCCCAAGGGCCCGCCGCAACTGCTTCAGGCGCCTGGGCAACAGCCGCAGCACTCGCCGCGGTGGCGCCAGCCCCAGGCAAGCCGTGAGGCAGCCGGGCTCCGGCAACTCGGCGATCACGCCCCGCTCCATCAGCCAGGCATCAGCCTCCAAGCCATTGATCCCCATGGCTGCCGTGTGGATGCACAGGCGCAGGGGATCAGCCGTGGGCAGCAGGGGCACGCCGATCCGCTCCAATCGACCTCGCAACGCCAGGCCAATGGCGAGGGCCCGGCGCAATTGGCGGCGGCCGGCGCCGCTATGGAGATGGGCGAGCGAAGCCGCCGCCGAGGCGAGCAGCAGGGCGCTGGGGCTGGAGGTCTGCAGCCAGAGCAGCGCCCGCTCGATGGCCTGGCTGCGGGCTTGGCACAGCTGCTCATCCGCCCCAGCCCCTTGGAAGAGCACGGCGCTCTGGGCGAGCCCGCCGGCCGCCTTCTGCAGCGACTGCACCACCAGATCGGCGCCACTCGCCAAGCCCGATGGCGGCAAGCGGGGATCAAGGCCCAGATGGGCGCCATGGGCTTCATCGAGCAGCACCGGCAGCCCGTGTTGATGCGCCAGGGCTACCAGCGCTGGCAACTCAGCGGCCAGCCCCTGATAGCTGGGCGACACCAACACCACCGCCGCCAGCGGTCCTGCGGCGAGAGCCTCACTCAGGTGCCGCTGAAAGCTCGCCGGCGTGGGAGGTAACCACAGCCCCGTGGCCGCATCGAAGGGCAAGTCAAACAACACCGGGCGCAACTGGCCCAGCAGACAGCCATGCAACAGCGAGCGGTGCAGATTGCGCGGCAGCAGCACCCGCTCACCAGGCTGAGCCAGGGCCAGCAAGCCCACCTGCAGCAGGCCACTGGCCCCATTCACGCCAAACCAGCAGCGCTGCGCCCCCAGCAGGGCCGCCGCCGCTGCCTGAGCTTCCGCCACAGCTCCCTCGGCCTCGAGCGGCCCACCGATCTCCGGCAGTTCCGGTAAATCCCAGCAACCAGGCGACTGCTGCAAGAGGCGGCGCAGCCCAGGTGCCAGGGCGCGGCCCCGGCCATGGGCCGGAAGGTGCAGGGACAACGGCGGGGGAACGGCCAGCAGGCGCTCCAGCAGAGCCATGGCACCTCAGGCGATCTTCTTAGAGTTTGCCGATCTCCTGACGCGCCACCTGTTTTGAGCAGCCCCGCCCATCGCTACGACCCGGGGGCTGATCTGCGCTGGCTGCTGTTGCGCCCGTGGCTTCTGATCAGCCGGCTGGTGGTGCTGCTCAGCCAGCTGTTGGGACTTGCACTGGTGTTAGCGGTGCAGAGCGGCAGCCGCGACCCGAAGGTGCAGCAGCGACTGGGCCAGCGCATCTTCACCACGCTCACCAACCTGGGGCCCTGCTTCATCAAGCTCGGCCAGGCCCTCTCCACCCGGCCCGATCTTGTGCGCCGCGACTGGCTGGATGAGCTCACCAAGCTGCAGGACAACCTGCCCGCCTTCCCGCACTCCATCGCCCTGCAGACGATCGAGGAGGAGCTGGGGGCTCCGGTGGAGCAGCTGTTTGAGGACTTCCCCGACCACCCTGTGGCCGCCGCCAGCCTTGGCCAGGTGTATCGCGCCAAACCCGTCGGCGGCTCCTGGGTGGCAGTGAAAGTGCAACGCCCAAGGCTCACCCAGCAACTGCGCCGCGACATGGTGCTGATCCGGCTGATGGGGGTGGTGGCCGCGCCGCTGCTGCCGCTCAACCTGGGCTTCGGCCTCGGCGAGATCATCGATGAATTCGGCCGCTCGCTGTTCGAGGAGATCGACTACCGGCGGGAAGCCGACAACGCCGAACGCTTCGGGCGCCTGTTTGCGAGCAACCCGGCGGTGATCGTGCCGCGGGTGGACCGCAGCCTTTCGGCTCAACGGGTGATCACCACCACCTGGATCAATGGCACCAAGCTGCAGCAGCGCCAGGAGCTGGAAGCCCAGCACCTCGATCCGGCCTCACTGATCCGCACCGGCGTGATTTCAGGCCTGCAGCAACTGCTGGAGTTCGGCTATTTCCACGCCGATCCCCACCCGGGCAACCTGTTTGCCCTGCCGGGCAAAACCGGAGCCATGGGCCATCTGGCCTATGTGGACTTCGGAATGATGGATTCGATCAGCGACAGCGACCGGCTCACCCTCACCGGAGCCGTGGTGCATCTCATCAACCGCGACTTCGCTGCCCTGGCCCAGGATTTCGTGGATCTGGGCTTTCTGAACCCCAACACCGATCTGGCCCCGATCGTGCCGGCTCTGGAGGAGGTGCTCGGCGGTGCCCTGGGCGACAACGTGGGTTCGTTCAACTTCAAAGCGATCACCGATCGCTTCTCGGAGCTCATGTATGCCTATCCTTTCCGCGTGCCGGCGCGGTTCGCTCTGATCATCCGCGCCGTGGTGAGCCAGGAGGGTCTGGCCCTGCGGCTCGATCCCAGCTTCCGGATCATTCGTGTGGCCTATCCCTATGTGGCCAAGCGATTGCTGGCGGGCGACACCGCCGAGATGCGCGAAAAACTCTTGGAGGTGCTGTTCGACAGCGACGGCCGCCTGCAGCTGGAGCGGCTGGAGAGCCTGCTGGCTGTGGTGGAAAACGATGAAAGCGCCGTGGGCGCTGAGCTGCTTCCCGTGGCCGGTGCAGGGCTGAAGCTGTTGCTGGGCCAGGAGGGCCGCAGCATCCGCGAACGCTTGCTGCTCACCCTGGTGCGCGACGACCGCCTCAACATCGACGATCTGCGTGGTCTGCTGGAGCTACTGGGCCGCACCTTCGCTCCTCAGCGGCTGGTGCGGCGCCTGCGCGATCAGCTGTTCACCCGGCTCAATCCCCTGGCCGCTTAGGGTCGGCGCCACTTGAACGCAGCGCGATGTCTCTGGCCCCGATCAACCTGAGCGAAGCCGCCCAGGACCTGGCCAGCGGCGACTACGGCGACCTGGATGCCCAGGAGATCCTGCTGGAGTTCGCTCCCTATCTCCAGCCGCCTTATGTGCTGGCTGGCGTGGGTCTGGCCATGGGTGTGCTCTGCGGCCTCACCTTCGCCCGCCTGGTGCAGGACAAACTGAACGGCTGGAAACAGGACCGCCTGGCGCTGCTGCCCCTGGGCTGCTTCGAGACCAACCTCAGCTACACCGGCATCGTGCTGGGCATCACCCTGTTCATTGGTGGCAGCCTGCAGGTGTTCGGCTTCGCCGCCGGTGCGGCCTTGCTGGTGGCGCTGCTGTTGTCGCTCGCCACGGCCGGCGCCCTTTGGGTGCAGCTGGAGCGGCTGATGCTGCAAGTGGAGAACGGCACCTTCAGCGCCGTGGACTTCGACAACTTCGATCAGTTCTTCTGAGGCTCAGGCCGCCAGATAGGCGCCCATCTGCTGCGACAGCCGGCGCATCTCTTCATGGGCCCGGCGCTCCAGGCTCCGGGCGCGGTCGCGGCTCATCTCCAGCTCGCGTGCGATCGAGCTGAGGCTCATCGGCTCCTCAAAGCCGATCCCGTAGCGCATCTTCAGCACGCGGCCCTGCAGCTCAGGCAACTGATCGAGCAGATCACGCATGTCGCTGCGCAGGCACTCACCATCCACCAGCTCTTCCGGCTGGGTGCCAT
>NZ_JACVZV010000005.1 GCF_014654725.1 Vulcanococcus sp. Clear-D1
GACAGAGAAGCCACCCGAGAGGGTGGCTTTTTTGTTGGCTCGTGCTGGGGGAGGTTGTAGCGTCGGTGTTAGGTCAGAGTCCCTTGGTGGAATGCAGCGCACTTCTCGGTGGCGTTCCTTGGTGCGTTTGTTTTGGCGTTCGTATCGGCTTTGGGATCGTGAAGATTGTGTAGACCTCAGTGCTGCCTTCGCTTACCACACACTGCAATCATTCTTCCCGATCCTGTTGATTGCCTTGGGCGTTGCCAGTCGCCTTTTGGGTCGCGTGGATAACCTTTCTGATCAGGTGTTGGGATTGGCGGATCAGGTGTTGCCGCCATCGGTGATTCCTGTGATCCGCAGCACGTTAAATCAGTTGATTCGTCAGGGAACTGGTGCCGGTTTGGTCGGTGCCGCTTTTCTCTTGGTGTCATCCACCAATGCCTATCTCAGCTTGCAGCGCGGCGCTGATCGCTTGTGGGGATTTCGGCCTTGCTTGCTTCCGATTGATCATTGGGCCAGGCCTGTCTGGCGCTTTATCCGCGCACGTTTGGAATCGATTGCGCTGGTTGCCCTGATTGGTTTTTTTGTGGTGCTCGATCAGCTCACCACCAATCTGCGATTGCTGAGCCCTGGCAGTTGGCGCCTGATGCTCCAGGCGTGGTTGCCGGATTGGCTGCATCTCTGGGCGCCGGTACCGATGGCTGTTGATTTTGGGATCTCGTTGCTGATTGCCTGCAGCCTCTCCTTTGCGCTGCTGGCCATCCTCCCATCGCGTCATGTTCCGGCTCGGTCGTTAATCCCCGGCTCTGTTCTGATCGGGTTTGTGTTGACCACCTTCAATGTTGTTTTGGGCCGCAGCTTGTTATCGCTGGGCACCCGCTTTCAGGCCTATGGCGTGATTGGCGGTGTGCTGTTGCTCAGCCTTTGGGTTTGGCTCGTGGGTTTGGTTGTGTATTACGGCATGGCGTTGAGCGTGGTGGTGAGCCGCCGTAGGGATGGCGAGGCATCCGCCCGCTGATCCCCTTCCCCTGTGGGCGTGATCTAGAGAGGATGGACTTAGCCAGCCAAGAGGCCGCCTGATGCAACGCCCGATCCCATGGCTTTGGATCACCGTGATTGGGTTGTTGCTGCTTGCGCCGGGGTTCACAGCACGGGTGTTCTTTGATGTCTTGGAGGGCTTTGCCCTCTTGTTGGTGTTTGGCCCACTGGTGTTGGCCGGTGCCGGATTCCTGGCCTGGCAGTGGTTCCGCCGGCGCTTGATCACTTGTCCCGCATGCGGGATGCCCAGCATTGGAGCGGCAACGTGTCCGGCTTGCGGTGCTGCCTTGATCGCTGCTGACGACCGTTCCAATCCCACAGCCGATCAACCTGCCAGCTCCGCAGTGATCGACGTTGAGGTTCGCGACGTCTCAGGCGAGCTCTGATGCACCGCTGGCGATCGCCTCGCGGGCTAGTTCCGCCAATCGCCTCTCCCTTAGGCAGAGAAAGAGGGGTGCGGCGAAGGCAAAGGCAATCGTGACTGAGCTCAGCAGCACCAGCCAGAGGTGTCGCATCTGGAGCCGCCTGCTTTCCACCACCATCCAGATCGTGACCGCAGATGCGCCCACTAGCAGATCCCTGGAGAGGGATTGAGATGCCGCGTTGGCATTGGCCAGGGAGACAAACAAGCTCAGATCAAAGCTGGAGCCGTAGTCGCGCATGAAGGCGAGGTTGGCCATCCACGGCAAAACCCCGCCGGCGATGGCCAAAGCCAGGTACAGCCAAGACAACCAAGGCGTCTGCGCTTTCGGCAGCGCCATGTTGGGATTTCGAGATTCCACAGCCGGTGTCATGTGGTCGGGGAGTCCCATTCGATCACGTCCTGCTCAACGCCTTGCAGCACGGCGCTGCAGCGGTTGGCGTACGCCTCTGCACGGCGATACAGCGTTGCCATCTCTTCCACTTCGAGCTCGCTGGATTGCAACTTGGCCATGGCCAGCTCAAGGGCTGTTCGGGCTTCGTTGAAGCTCAGCTGCTCCACCTCGGCCAGCCACTGGCTCTCGGGTTCAACGGCGCTGCGCCTTCGCTTCGGTTTGGGCTCAGCCATGGCCTCCTCGATCCGTGTTTTGCACAACGGTGTTGATCCTGCCGTCCGCCACCATCAGTTGCAGAGCATCGCCGCTTTGTACCTGCCGCACCGAGCGCACCAGTTGCCCATCGGCTTGGTGCACCAACGAGAAGCCGCGCTCCAGCAAGCGTTGGGGGGAGAGGGCCTGCAAGAGCTCGATGCGTTGGTGGAGCTGCTGGCGCGTGGTCGCCAGTAGCTTGCGGGGATGCAGCTGCAGCAGTCGGGCGCGATCGCTCTCGAGCCGCAAGCGTTCCCGTTGCAACCGGTGGCTGAGGCTCTGCCTGAGGATTGCTCGCTGCTGCTGCAGGCTCAGCATTAGATGCTGGCGGTCGGGCAGCAGCGCCACCACAGCGGCCGTGGGGGTGGCGGCGCGGTAGTCGGCTACCAGGTCGGCGATGGTGGTGTCGTCTTCATGGCCCAGGCCCGTGACCAGGGGCAGTGGGCAGGCCGCAAGATCGCGGGCAAGAGCTTCGTTGTCGAAGACAGCCAGGTCTTCGCGACTGCCGCCACCCCGTGCCAGCACGATGGCTTCAATGCCCAAATCCTTGGCTCGAGCCAACACCTCGGCCAGCCTTGCCCGAATCTGCTCCTCCACGGCACCTTGCACCGGAATCGGCACCACATGGATACGGGTGGCTGGCCAGCGCTCCTGCGCGGTGCGCAGCATGTCGGCGAGAGCAGAGCTTGGAACACTGGTGAGCAGTGCGATCGCTGCCGGCATGGCGGGCAAGGCCTGCTTCCGCGCTGGATCCAGGAGTCCTTCCGGTTCCAGTAGAGCCCGCACCCGCTCGAATTGGCGCAGCACCGCGCTGAGGCTGGGCCTGAGATCGAGGATCTGAACGCAGAGGCTGGCTCGGCTGGCCCAGAAATTCAGCTTGCCTACCACGAGCACGCCATCGCCCTCGCTGGGTTGGAACGTCAGCTTGCTGAGCTGCGACGCCCACACCACCCCCGAAACCGAGGCTTGCTCATCCACGAGCGTGAGCCAGAGATGCCCCTTCTTCAGCTGCGGCCGCGACACGGTGGCCTCCAGCAGGAACCGCGGGGCGAAGCCCCGCTCCAGCAGAGACGCAATCGCCTGATTGAGTGCGCTGACGCTGTAGCGCGGCAGGCCGAGATCAGTGTTCACCGCTCCAGGCGGCGATAGCAGCTCCACCAGTAGAGGCACACCAGGCTGCCGAGCAACGCCACGATCTGGCCAGCCGGGTGGTCGATGCGGATCCAGCCCACGGCGGTGATCACGATGCCGCTGCTGAGCATGCGGGCGCCGTCGCGACGGTTCTTGGCGAAAAGCTGAGCCAGGGGAGCTGCTGGTGCTGTGCCGTCAGTTTGAACCATCAAAAAGCGCCCCCTCAAGCGAGGGAGCGCTGGCAGAGCATCGCTCCGGTTTAACAACGTCAGCCGAGCCCGATCTGGCCGAGAATGCCCTGGCCGGTGAGGAGCTCGGTGGCAAGGCCGATGGTGAAGCCCAGCATGGCCAGGCGGCCATTCCAGGTTTCGGCGAAATTCACAAAACCGAAGCGTGCAGATGTGGAGGTGGAGTCAGGCATCGGAATGACGCGAACGGTCGGACTGTAACGAAACATGTGGTCCGCTTGACGGTGTTCGGCGATACGGTTGTCGCCACTTGTCCGGTCCCTGCTGTGTCACGCCAGTTGTTGCAGAGCCAGCTCTCGGCGCCCTTGCCCGAGGCTCCGGAGCTGGTGCTGGTGACGGATCTCGACGGCACGTTGTTGGGGGGCGCCACCGCTGAGCGGCGCAACTTCTATCGCTGGCTGGCGGAGCAGCGGGAGCGTGTGCTTCACGTGTTCTGCACGGGGCGCGATTTGGCTTCGATCGCCCGGGTGCTGGAGGACGACGAACCGATCGGTTTGGCTGCTCCTCACCTTGTGATCGGAGATGTGGGTTGCACGGTGGCTTGCGGTCAGTCGTTGTTGCCGGTGCCGCTGGCGGTAGAGCCGATCGATGCCCGCTGGCAGGGGTTGGAGCAGCGGCTTCTGCCGATGCTGGCGGGGCAGCCCGGTCTGGCAGCACAACCACTTCATTCAGAGCGCCGTTTGGCTTACTACGTCGACCCTGAGCAGTTCGACCACAGCCTGATTCCGCAGCTGGAGGCCCATGGCGTGGATTGCCTGCTCTCCGACAACCGTTATCTCGATCTGCTGCCCAGCGGAGTGAACAAAGGCTCCACCCTGCTGGCCCTGTTGGAGTGGCTGGAGGTGGACCCGCAGCGCGTCGTAACAGCGGGTGACACGCTCAACGATCTCGCGATGTTTGAAACCGGGCTGAAGGGTGTGATGGTGGCCAATGCTGAAGCGGCCCTCCTGGAACATCTACCCCGTTTGTCGTCGGTGTATCTCGCTTCAGCAGAGGGCTGCGCCGGCATTGCCGAAGGGCTGCGCCACTTCGGTTTTGATCACCTCTGGGACTGACGCCGCTGCAGAGCTCGGTTGGTGAGTGCCGTAGCTGGCGTGTTGGCGGGATCTTCGGGCCATGGGTGGCGGGGATAGCGCCCTCGCAGCTCCTTGCGCACCTCCTGGTAAGTGCCATTCCAGAAGCCGGCCAGATCCTGGGTGATGGCGGCGGGCCGGCCGGCGGGCGAAAGCAGCTGCACCGTGACGGGCAGCCGGCCGCCCAGCACGGTGGGGGTGCTCGCAGCTCCGAACAGTTCCTGCAGCTTCACCGCCAGCACCGGCTCCCCGCCGCTGTAATCCAGCTGTGCCAGGCGGCCTGAGGGGATCTCGATGGCCTCCGGCAGCAGAACCTCCAACTCCCGCCGCGCATCCCATGGCAGCCCGTTCCATAGCGCTTCGGTCAGGTTGAGCCCCTGCAGATCAGCGCGGCTGCGAAGGCCATCGAGTTGATCGGCCAGCCAACTGCTGGGATCGGAGGCCAGAGCCGTCAGGCTCCTGTCGGGCCATGGGCTCCCCAGCTCACGGTGGGCCAGGCAGAGGCGCTGCTGCAGCTGGCGGCTGCTGCCATCCCAGGGGAGAGCTTCAAGGCCCAGTTCGGCCAGTCCGGTCAGCAGAGCTGTGCGCAGCACCGAGGCGGGTGCGTCAGGCCACGGCCGCCGTTCCAGGACCAGGGCTCCCAGGCGTAGCTCCCGCTCAGCCCGGATGCGTTGATGCTGGCTGTCCCAACACACCTGAGCAAGCTCTTCACCAGCACTCAGGGCCAAGGCGGTGAGGCTGTTAGGGGCGAGGGGCAGGGCCAGTTGGATGCGGGCATCGCTGCCGCTCCCGTCGGCCGCCGCGATCGCCAGGGCTGGACTGCCCACCAGGGGGTCATTGGGATGGAGCACGGCACCGCGGCCGCTGCGGGTGAGATAGCGGCCTGACCCCGGCGTGCGCTCCAGTGCCACCCGCTCGGGGTAGGCGTAGGCCAGTAGTTCTGCGGCAACGGCTGCTTCACGGTCGGCCGGGGCTCCGGCGAGGGAGGGCTGCTCCGGAAGTTGGCGCCGCAGCTGCTGTTGCAGTTGGCGCAGCTGCTGGCCCCGTGGATCACGGCCTGCGCTGCGCAACCAGTCGAGCCGGCGCATCAGGTCGCTGCCGGCCTCCAGTTGCGATAGCGGATCGCGTTCGCTCAACAGGGCAGCCAGGCTGCAGCCCAGATCCACGGCCCCCAGCTCGCAGGAGCGCAGCAGCAGCTGGGCCAGGCGTGGATGCACCCCCAGATTGGCGAGCCTGCGGCCATGAGCATTGAGGTTGCCGCCCTCCTCCAGGGCCCCCAGTTGGCGCAGTAGCTCTTGCCCCTCGCGCAGGTGGGCTTCCGGCGGCGGCTCCAGCCAGGGCAGTGTTTCACCAAGGCCTGCTCCCCATTCGGCCAACTGCAGCACCAGCGGGGCTGGATCGGCCTCCATCACGGCGGGTGGATCGAAGGCGGGCCGGCGTTGTTGCTCGGCCGGGCTCCAGAGGCGTAGGGCGCGGCCCGGGCCCAGGCGGCCGGCGCGGCCGGCTCGCTGTTCAGCGCTGGCCAGGCTGGCCGGCACGGTGACCAGGCTCTCCATGCCGCTCACCGGATCGAAGCGGCTGCGGCGGCTGAGCCCGCTGTCGATCACCAGGCTGACGCCTTCGATCGTGAGCGAGCTCTCGGCGATGGCGGTGGCCAGTACCACCTTCCCGGCTGGCTTGCTGGCGGGGCGGATTGCCTGGCTCTGCTCGGCCAGGGGCAGATTGCCGTGCAGCAGGCACAGCTCGAGCTCTCGCCCCCAACCTGTGGCGGCGATGGCGTCCTGACAGGCGCGCAGCTCCCGTTGTCCCGGTAGGAACACCAGCACGGTTTCGCTGGCATCTCGCTGATCGAGCCAGTGGGCTTCAAGGGCGCGCACCACCTGCGCTGGCAGCGCTTCCCGCTCTCGTGGCGGCTGATGGCTCACGCTTACCGGATGGCTGCGCCCCTCGCTGGTGAGCAGTGCGGCCTCCGGCAGTTGCTCCACCAAGGGCTGCAGGTTGAGCGTGGCGGACATCACCAGCAGCCGCAGCTCGGGCATCAGCAGCTCCCGGGCCTCGCGCAGCAGGGCGAGAGCCAGATCAGCCTCGCAGCGGCGCTCGTGAAATTCATCGAAGATCACGCATTCCACGCCTTCCAGGCTTGGATCCGCTTGCAGCTGCCGCAGGAACAGGCCGTCGGTCAGCACCTCAAGGCGCGTGGCGGCGGAGATGCGGCTTTCCAGGCGCACGCGGTAGCCCACCCGTTCGCCCACGCGTTCGTCCAGCTCGGTGGCCAGCCGCTCTGCCGCGGCCTTGGCGGCCAGTCGCCTTGGCTCGAGCATCAGGATCCGGCCGCCGCAGGCTTCCAGCAAGGCGAGCGGAACGCGGGTGGTTTTGCCGGCACCCGGGGGTGCTTGCAGCAGCACGGTGCCACCGGCGGGGAGCCGCTGCACCAGCTCAGGCAGCAGCGGCTCGATCGGTAGGGGCACGGCCTGGTGTGTGGCGGGTGGGCTCAGCGCACGTGGCGGGCGCCGTCCACCGGGTGATACACCTCACCGGTGGTTTCTTCGTAGACGATGGCCGGCAAACCGGTTTCAAACATCGTCTGGAGCGCTTCCTTGAGGTAGGGGTTCCAGCCGCCGGTGTTCACCTTGCCGTGGCGCACGGTCCAATCCCAGGTGCCCTGTAGATCTCTGGGCACGCGCCCTTCGCGGTCGCGGCGGGCCACCAAATCCTGGGATTCCACGAGTCCCACAAGGATCGGTTGTTTGCCGTAGGCCGGGGTGAGGATCAGCTCCAGACGCACGGGATCCTCCTTCACCAGCTTCAGCTGAAAGCGGGGGGGCAGCTTGATGGCCTTGAGCACCGCAGCCACGATCCGGGTTCTTTGCTCCACTCAGCCTCCGCTGTGTCCACAAGCACTCAACGGTTGTACCAGCTGGAGGGCCCATGCGGGCTCAGCTGGGGTCGTTCGGTGAGGCGGGCTGCTCTTGATCACCCCCGAAGCGCACGGTGAGCAAGTCGTCGCGGGTGAGCTGGCCATCCGCATCGAGTAGCTCCGGATGGATGGTGAGGCGGCCAGTGCGATCGCCCCGGGGAATGCGGTTCTGATCACCCGGCCGCGGCACCGCCGCAAAGCCGCGACCCATGATCCGGAAGGCTTGCCAGAGCAATCCGAGGAAGCAGGCTGCGTAAACGAGCGGCAGCAGCTTGGCGAATAGCTCGGAGCTCATGGGGAGGGTTCCCGGCAGGGAGGGGATGGACGGCGTTCAATCCATTGCTCCCATCATCGCGCGGTTGCGCCAGCCGCGGTGGGGGGGGAATCCACCAGCGCCGGCCCCTTTGCCGCCGCGGAAAACCTGCGTACGGTCGAAACCCGCCGGATTGCTTGTCATGGCTGCTGTGCCTTCCCGGGTGTTGCCCCTGGCCCTTGCTGCGGCCCTGGCCAGCCCGGTGCTCACCTCTCTCCCGTCTGCCCTGGCGCAGTCGCCGGCGGCCAGCGCTGTGCTTTCGCGCCAGTCGTTCGTGGCGGAGGCGGTGCGGCGCACCGGCCCTGCGGTGGTCACCATCGACACCGAGCGCACGGTGGTGGTGCCAGGTCGCCAGAGCCTGCCGCCCTTTCCCTTCATGGACCCGATGCTGCGGCAGTTCTTTGGGTTGCCCCAGGGTGGCGGTGCCATCCCGCCATCGCAGCGCACGGAGCGGGGCCAGGGCAGTGGTTTCCTCTACGACTCGACCGGGTTGCTGCTCACCAATGCCCATGTCGTGGAAGGCAGCACGCGGGTGATGGTGGGCCTCAGCGATGGCCGCCGCGTGGAAGGAACAGTGGTGGGCGCTGATCGCGTGACCGATCTGGCCGTGGTGCGTCTGGCGGGTGGTGGCTCCTGGCCTGTGGCGCCCCTGGGCAATTCCGACAGTTTGCAGGTGGGTGAGTGGGTGATTGCCGTCGGTAATCCCTTTGGCCTGGATCAGACCGTGACCCTCGGCATTGTGAGCAGCCTCAACCGCAATGCCGCCGCCCTTGGGATCACCGACAAGCGGCTGGAGCTGATTCAGACCGATGCGGCAATCAACCCGGGCAATTCCGGGGGGCCGTTGCTGGATGCCGATGGTGCCGTGGTGGGGATCAACACCCTGGTGCGATCCGGCCCGGGAGCCGGGCTTGGCTTCGCGATCCCGATCAACCGCGCCCGCAGCGTGGCCGCGCAGCTGGTGAACAAGGGCAGCGTGAGCCACGCGATGATCGGCGTGGGTCTGGATGCTGTGCGCAACGCCAGCGGTAGCCCGATGCCGGGTGCTGTGGTGCGCAGCGTGATGCCTGGGGGACCGGCTGCACGGGCGGGGCTGCGGCCTGGCGATCGGATCACGGCGGTGGATGGCCAGGCCGTGAGTCACCCGGCTCAGCTCACCCAGCTGGTGGAGCGCAATGGTGTGGGCCGCTCCATGGAGGTCACGCTGCAGCGGCAGGGTCAGACCCTGCGACTGCAGGTGACGCCGGTGGAGCTTTCAACCCTGATGGGATCGCGTTGATCGGCGATCAGCCGTCGGTTTCGCGCAGCACCTCCACGCACTGGGTCACACACTCCCCGTCGTCGATGGAGCAGGCGGTGATGCATTCGAAATAGCTTTCCACCGGATCCAGGCCGGGGGGGCTGGAGGCTGCGAGCCCCATGGCCATCAGGTCAGCACCCGTGGCGGTGCTGGCTGCGATCGAGCTCGTGGCATGGGAGGGATGCGGAACGATGCCCATGGCCTGACCTCTCAAGGGGGGAAGTCATCAGCGTATGAACACTGTGTGTCTTGGACAAGAACAATGAGTCGTCTTGCCTAGGGAACTGTGAAGTTGTTTTGAGCGCGCTTCAGGCCACCTTCTGTTTGCGCGCTTCGGCTTTGGCCTTTTGCTTGTCGCGATTGGCCTTGCGTTTGGCGTCCTGCTCGGCGGCCTGGCGTGTGGCCTCAGCGGCAGCGGCCTCTTCGGCTTTCTTCTCGCGGTAGTAGGCGTAATCGCCGCGGTAGACCACCAGTTCGCCATCGCGGATTTCCACGATCTTGTTGGCCACCCGCGAGATGAAGTAGCGGTCGTGGCTCACCACGAGCACCGCGCCCTCGTAGTCGATCAGCGCATCCTCGAGCATCTGCTTGGCCGGGATGTCGAGGTGGTTGGTGGGCTCATCCAGCACCACGAGGTTGCAGGGCATCAGCAACATCAGCGCCAGGGCCAGGCGTGCCTTTTCGCCGCCGGAGAGCTTGCCCACCTCCTTGAACACGGCGTCGTTGCTGAAGCAGAAGCTGCCCAGCAGCGAGCGCACCTGGGTCTGGGTCCAATCGGGCACGGCCTCAAACAGGGTGTCGATCACCGTCTTGGAGAGATCAAGGGCTTCGGCCTGGTTCTGCTCGAAGTAGCCGGCGATCACGTTGTGCTCCCCAAGGCCGGCGAAGCCCTCATCGGGCTTTTCGATGCCCATCACCAGGCGCAGCAGTGTGGATTTGCCGGCGCCGTTGGGGCCCACGAAGGCGATGCGATCGCCCCGCTCCACCTCGAGGTTGGTGCCCAGGAACAGGATCTGCTCGCCGTAGCTGTGGCTGAGGTCTTTGATCTCGGCGATCAGGCGGCCGCTGCGCGGGGCCGGTGGGAACTGAAAGCGCGGCCCGCTGACGCTTTCAATCGGCGCCTCGATGCGCTCCACCTTGTCGAGCAGCTTCTCGCGGCTCTTGGCTTGGGTGGAGCGGGTGGCGCTGGCGCGGAAGCGATCGATGTAGGCCTGCTGGGTGGCGAGCTCCTTTTGCTGGCGCTCAAAGGCGGCCTGGCCGGCTTCGCGCTCCAGGGCCTTCTGCTCGAGGTGCTGGCTGTAGTTGCCCAGGTAGCTGCGGGAGACCCCTCGCTCGGTTTCCACGATCTGATTGCAGACCCGATCGAGGAAGGCCCGGTCATGGCTGATCACCACCAGCGGGCAGGTCTGGCCCACGAGGTAGTCCTCCAGCCACTGGATCGTCTCCACGTCCAGGTGGTTCGTGGGTTCGTCGAGGAGCAGCAGATCCGGCTCCTGCAGCAGCACCTTGCCCAGGGCGATGCGCATCTGCCAGCCGCCGGAGTAGTCGCCCACCAGCTGCTCGGCCCCTTCCGGGGTGAAGCCGATGGTGGGCAGCAGCTTGTCGATGCGGGCATCGAGTTCGTAGCCGTGCAGGCTCTCGAAGCGGCTCTGCAGGCTGCCCAGCTCGTGGATCAGATCATTGAGGTGGTCGGGGTCTTCGGCGGCCTTCTCCGAGCCCATCTCCTCTTCCACCTCGCGCTGGCGGTTGAGCACCGTGGCGGCCTCGCCGAAGGCCTGGAACAGTTCCTGCCGCACGGTGCGGCTCACATCCACATCGAATTCCTGCTGCAGATACACGATCCGGGGATCGCCCTGCTTCACCACCTGGCCGCTGCTGGGCTCCTCCATCCCGGCGATGATCCGCATCTGGGTGGATTTGCCGGCGCCGTTCACGCCCACCAAGCCGATGCGATCGCCCGCCTTCACCTCCCAGGTGACATCCCGCAGCACCTCACCGGTGGGATAGATCTTCGAGACGCGTTCGAGACGGAGCAAGGCGTGTGCAGTGGAGGGCGCCTGGGGCCCGGTCCTGCTTGCATCATCTCCCCTGGGAGGTCCGGCCCTGCAGACTGTTTTCTGTCCCCGCACAGCCCGGCGCCATGGTGAAGCGACTCGAACAGGTGGCGGCCCTGGTGGTGGCAGCCGGCCTGGCGATCGTGAGCTACTGGCTGTTCTTCAGCTGGATGGGGGCCGACCGCCGGCCGCGCCGCAGCGCCCTAGAGGCCGCCCCGGGCCTTGAGCAGCCACTGCTTGGTTTCAGGGTCGTCGATGCTGCCCAGGTGGGTTTTCACCTCGTCTCTGCTCACGGGCAGCCCCCAGCTGTCGCCCAGCTCACAGATGCGGCTGAGGGCGCCTGAGGGGTCCTGCAGGGCCTGGCGGAAGAGCTCCTGGGTGAGCTGCTGATCGCTGCGGATGCGCTCGTAGAGGGCGGGGGCGTTGCCGGCGCTCATGGGCTTGCTGGCCGATCGCCACACCCTATGAACGGCCGTGGCTTCTGCCCGCGCTTCGTGGTGGATCGTGATCTGCCGGTTTAAAGGCTCGGGTGGGCGCACACCCCTAGAACGGCCGGCTGCGCGGCGCCTGTCACCGAGGGAAGTGAGCCGCTGACCCCGTGGTGATGCCACCAGGCCAGGAGGGCGAAGGCCAGAGCCTCGCGGTCGCTCTCGCCGATGCCCAGCTCCGCCAGCGCCCGCAGCTGCAGGCCGCGGCAGCGGAGGCGCAGCTCCGCCATCAAGGTGGCGTTGCGGGCGCCGCCACCGGCCACCAGCAGTTCCAGAACGGCTGGCCCGCGGGCCAGGTCTTGGGCCACCACAGCAGCCGTGAAGGCGGTGAGTGTGGCGAGGGCATCGGCGGGCTCCAGCCGTTGATCCCGCCGATCTGCAGCGGCCTCTAGCTCCCGCAGGCGCCGCTGCAGATCTGGCTGCCCGAATAATTCCCGGCCGGTGGATTTAGGCGGCGCCTGCTGCAGATAGGGCTCTTGCAACCACCGCTGCACCAGCGCCTCATCCACCTGGCCTTGGGCTGCCCAGGCGCCATCGGCATCGAAGCGCCGCTCCCCTGCGGAGAATTGGGCCGCCGCCAGATCCAGGAGGGTGTTGGCGGGGCCGCAATCCCAGCCCTGCACGGCCGCGGTGCGATCCGGGCCCGCTTGCGGTGGCAGCAGGGTGAGGTTGGCGATGCCCCCCAAGTTGAGCAGGGCCCGCCAGCCGCCGATCGCCGGCAATAGGGCGGCATCGGCAGCTGGCACCAGCGGTGCCCCCTGGCCCCCGAGGGCTAGATCAGCGGCGCGGAAGTCGAACACCACGGGCCGCTGCAACAGCTGGGCCAGCAGGGGGCCCTGCAACAGCTGCCAGCTGCTGCCGCGGCGCTCGCCCTGGGGCGGGCGGTGCCAGAGGGTCTGGCCGTGGCACCCCACCAGCTGGGCGCTGCCGTTTGGATCGCAGGCGCGGGCCGCGGCGGCTTGCACCTCCGTGAGCGCTTCCCCCAGCTCGATCACATCCGCGGCCTGGATCGGCTGGCCTTGGCCGGCTGCGATCAGCCGCTGGCGCAGATCGTCCGGGTACGGCACGCCGGCCCGGCTGAGCAGCCGCCAGCGGGGCCGGCGCGGCGGGCCACTGAAGGCTGCCAGCACGGCATCCACGCCATCGGCGCTGGTGCCGCTCATCAGACCCAACACCCGCATGGCAACAAAAAAGCCCCCGGGCATTGTCCCGGGGGCTGATGCATCGTGCCGCCTAGGCGATCACTTGTTGGGCTGGGGGGTCATGCGCAGGTAGGGCTTGATCTCGGTCACGCCCTTGGGGAACTTGGTGCGGGCTTCATCGGTGGGGATGGAAGGAACCACCACGCAGTCTTCGCCGTCTTTCCAGTTCACCGGGGTGGCCACCTGGTGGTGGTCGGTGAGCTGCAGGGAGTCGATCACCCGCAGGATCTCCTGGAAATTCCGGCCGGTGCTGGCGGGGTAAGTGATCTGCAGACGCAGCTTTTTGTTGGGGTCGATGATGAACACCGACCGCACCGTGAGGTTGTTGAGCGAGTTGGGGTGGATCATCCCGTAGAGATCACTCACCTTCTTGTCCTCATCGGCGAGGATCGGGTAGTCGACCGTGGTGTTCTGCGTCTCATTGATGTCGCAGATCCAGCCGCCATGGCTCTCAGCGGAGTCGACGCTCAGGGCAATGGTTTTCACATTGCGCTTCTCCCACTCGGAGCGCAGGCGCGACACCTCACCCAGCTCGGTGGTGCACACCGGGGTGTAGTCGGCGGGGTGGGAGAACAGCACCACCCAGCTATCGCCGGCGAAGTCGTAGAGGTTGATCGGGCCCAGCTGGGAGTTCTGGGTGAAATCGGGGACGGTGTCGCCCAGTTGGAGCGCCATGGAGCCGGGTTGATTTGAGGCCAGATGCTGCCATAACCAGGGCCGGAACTGACGTCAACCCATCGCTCAGCCCAGTGGCGGCTGTTCGCTGAACAGCCACTCGCGCAAACCCTCCAGGCCAAGGCCTGCGGTGGCGGAGACGAACAGTGCCTGGGGATCGAGATTGCGCGCCTGGTCCAGGGACTGGGCCGTGCAGCGATCGATCTGGTTGCCGATCAGCCGGCGCGGGGTGTCGCTGCCCAGCTCATCCAGGATGGAATGCACTGTCTTGAGCTGTTCCTCCCAGCCCGGATCGGAAAGATCCACCACCAGCAGCAGCTGATCGGCTTCCAGGGTTTCCTCCAGCGTGGAGCGAAAGGCCTCCACCAAGGGTGGCGGCAGGGCGCGGATGAAGCCCACCGTGTCGGTGAGCAAGAGCGTTTGGGGCGGCCCGCCGGCGGGGTTGGGCCGGCTGATGCGGCGGGTGGTGGGATCGAGGGTGGCGAAGAGCTTGTTCTCCGCCAGCACGGCCTCGCCGGCAGCCGGTTTGCTCAGGGCATTGAGCAGGGAGCTCTTGCCGGCGTTGGTGTAGCCCACCAGGGCAAAGCGCTGCAGGCCGTGGCGGCCACTGCGGATGCGGGCCCGATGCTCCCGCAGCTTCTGCACATCGCGTTGCAGCTTGTCGATGCGGCGGGCAATGGCGCGGCGATCCTTTTCAAGCTGGGTTTCACCGGGGCCGCGGGTACCGATGCCACCGCCCTGGCGCGAGAGGCTCAGGCCGCGGCCCACCAGTCGAGGTAGCCGGTAGCGCAGCTGCGCCAGTTCCACCTGAAGCCGCCCCGCTCCGCTCGCGGCCCGCTGGGCAAAGATGTCGAGAATCAGCTCGCTGCGATCGCTCACCGGCAGATCCAGCAGGTGCTCGAGGTTGCGAGCCTGGGCGGGGGTGAGTTCGCGATCGGTCACCACCAGCGAAGCCCCAAGCCGCCGTGCCTCCAGTGCTGCTTCGCGGAGCTTGCCCTCGCCCCAGAGGGTTTGCGGTGAGCCGGAAGCCTTGCGTTGCACCACCAGTCCCACCGGCAGTGAGCCGGCGCTCCGCACCAGCCCTTCGAGCTCCGCGATCTCACGCCGCGCCGTTTCAGGGTCGGAGGGGCTGAGCACCAGCAGCAGCACCTGCTCAAGACCGCTTGGTTTGGTCGCCGCTTGCGGCGGCGCTTGCCGCTCCGGTGGGATCCACTGGCAGAGCTCACTGAGATCGGCCTCGTGCTGCTGTTGCCAGGGATGGCTGGGATCGCCGCCGGGCAGGTAAGCCGCAGCCATCCAGTCGCCGCCGGCGCCCGGTTGTTGGCAGTAGCGCAGCCAGAGCTGGGGATCAAGATCGAGCCCCACCACCGCTTCACTGCCCTGGGGTTCAAGCTGCTTGGCCCGGCCGACGCAGGTGATCAGGCGCAGGTCACTGCCCTGGCGGCGCGGCCCCCCGGGCAGGCGCTCCAGTAGCCGGCCTGATTGCTCCAGCGGGCCTACCCACAGCAGGCGGCAGAGGCCGCGGCCATCGATCACGAGGCTCAAGGGCAGCTCCAGCTCGGTGCTCTCGGCCGCCAGCCGCTGCAAGGTGAGCAGATCGGCGCCGTAGGCCTCCGGGTGTCGCCGGTGGCTGAGCCTCTCCAGCCGACGGCTCTGGGCAGGACGCAGACCGGCGGTGCGGCCCAGTAAGGCGGTTTGCTTCAACGGTTGGACCCACCCGGGGTGCCGGCGGGCTGTTGCCGCTCGATCAGCACGCAGTGGAGCCCGGCTGCCCGGGCGCCGGCTTCATCCTCGGGGCTATCGCCGATGTGCCAGGCGGCCGCCGCCGGCAGCTTGAGCAGCTCCAGTGCCCGCTGGAAGGGGCGTGGATCGGGTTTAGCCGCCCCCACCGCCGAAGACACCACCACCGCATCCAGCCATGGCGCCAGCTCCAGCTGCTCCAGCAGTGGGTGCAGCCGCTGATCGAAGTTGCTCACCACCGCCAGCTTCAGGCCTGCGTCGCTCCAGCGCTGCAGGTGATCGGGCACGTCGGGATACACCTGCCAGGGTTCGGCGGTGGCGTAGTGGGCAAACAGCGCCGGCCCCAGACCCTCGGGCAAGGTGCCTTCATGGCCGCAGGCCTTCAGGCAGCCGGCGATCAGCTCGATCCACCAGGCCTGTTCGGCCTCCAGCAACGCCGCACCCTCCAGGCCGGGGAAGGCCAGTGCCGGTGCAGCGCGAAACAGCTGCGGGAACACGGCATTGATCGCCTCAGCGTCCACCTTCAGCCCGTATTCGGCGGCGAAGGCTGCATAGGTGCTGCCCACGGAGCGCCGCAGGCCAATCAGGGTGCCCATCGCATCGAGCAGCAAGCCCTCGGGTCGGCGCGCGTCGGTCATCGATGGAGTGGTGGTGCGTCGCAGTGTCTGGGCGTCAGAACCAATCGGCCAGCCAGCCACCGGCCACGCGCAGCTGATGCTGCAGCCCCGGCATTCGGGCCAGGTAGGCCAGGCGCCGCAGTTGGAAGGCCGCGGGGCCGGCCAGGGTGATCCCCATGCCCGTGAGGGTGGCCTGGCCGATGCCCAGACCCAGCATTTCCCCCAGATCCTTCCAGATGAAGGGTTGCAGCTCCTCACCGTGCCGTTGGCGCAACACATTGGCCGCGACACAGCTGGCCTGCTGGTAGGCGACCTGGGCGGTGGCGGGATGGGCCTCCCCGCTGGGATCGGGGCAGAGGGCGGCGTCCCCCATGGCGAACAGGTGGTCAGCCCCGATGACTCGGAGGTCGCTGTGGCAAGGCAGCCGTCCGCGGCGATCGAGCTCAAGGGCTGGCGTGAGGCTGGGAACACTGCCCACCACCCCGCCGGTCCAGATCACCCCATCGCAGCTCAGCGTTTCGCTGGCGCTGTCTCGCTGGAGGCTGAGCGTCGTGGCGCTCACCGCCGTCACCCGGGTGCCTGTGCGTAGGCGGATATCGCGCTGCAATAGGGCTTGCCGGGCTTGATCCCTGTTGAAGGAGCGGGCTGCCGGCAGCAGTTCGTCGCCCTGTTCGATCAGTTCCACCACCGCTGCACCTTGCAGCAGATCGGCCAGCTTGCAGGCCAGCTCCACGCCACTGGCGCCGGCCCCCACGATCACGAGGCGCTGCAGGGGGCGCTGCTGTTGCTTGAGCCGCTGCACCAGCTGCTGCAAGCGATCCACATCCGCCAGGCTGCGGAAGCCGAGGCAGTGCTCCTCCACGCCTGGAATGCCGTAGCTGGTGGGCTTGCCGCCTGTGGCCAGCACCAGTTGGGCGTAGGGCAGCTGGCGACCGGATTCGGTGGTGAGCCGTTGTGCGCTGGTGTCGATCTGGCTGACGCGCTCCTGCAGCCAAACCACCCCTTTGCCAGCGATCAGTTCGCTGTAGCGCGGAGCGATTTCCCAGCGCCGCAGCTCCTGGCTGAGCAGCTCGTAGAGCAGGGGCAGAAACAGGAATCGTTCCTGCGGTTCGATCAGCAGCACCGGAGTGTCGGGGGCTGCAGCCGCCAGTTGCAGGGCGGCGCTCAATCCGCCGAAACCGCCTCCGACCACCACAACAGGTTGCTGTTCGGCCTCGGCTGGCGGCACGGTTCCGATCGGGCGGATGGTGTTGCGCGAACCCTAACCAGCAGCTGCGGGCACGGAAGCGATTTCCCCTGGCATTGGAGGATGGACCGATGACGAGCACCCCGGCCACTACCTCAGCCACGCTGGATGAGCAGCAGTGCTGCCTGGCGCTGGAGCCTCTGGATGCGCTGGGGCGGATGCGCTGGGGCCTGGAACAGTTCGGAGATGGCTTCGCCCTCACCACAAGCTTCGGCATCCAAGCGGCGGTTTCGCTGCATCTGATCAGCCAGCTGGATCGCTCGGTGCCCGTGATTTGGGTGGATACCGGCTATCTGCCGCCTGAGACCTACCGCTACGCCGAAACCCTGATCGAGCTGCTGGGGCTGCAGGTGCATGTGGCCCAGGCTGAGATCAGTCCTGCGCGGATGGAGGCGTTGCATGGCCGCCTCTGGGAGACCGGCCGTGTGGAAGACATGCAGACCTACCACCGCATTCGCAAGGTGGAGCCGCTGGATCGGGCCATGGAGGCGCTGGCTGTGCGCTGCTGGGCCAGCGGCGTGCGTGGCCGGCAGACCGATCACCGCAGCACCATGCAACCCCTGGCGCAGGTGCGCGGCCGCTGGGCGCTGCGCCCTCTGCTCGCCTGGACCAACAAGGACGTTTTTTATTACATGCAGGAGCACGGGCTACCACAGCACCCGCTGTTTGAGCAGGGCTATTCCACGGTGGGCGACTGGCATTCCAGTGGCCCAGACGATGGTGGGGTCTCCGGCCGGGCCACCCGATTCGGTGGCCTCAAGCAGGAATGCGGCATTCACCTGCCCGGGATGGCCGGCGAGGGCATCTGAGTGGCGCGGCTGTTGCTGATCGGCAACAGCCGCTGGCACTGGGCTGAGCCCTGCGCCAGCGGCGGCGGGCTGCGTTGTTGGCACACCCCGCCGGTTGACAACCTCGAAGCGGAGGATCTTCAGGCCTGGGCTGCGGTGGGTTCGCTGCCTCGCCATCCACCGTCTGTGGCGGCGCGACGGCTGACATTGGCGGATGTGCCCCTGAAGGGGGCACCGCCCTGGCTGGGCATCGACCGCGCTTTGGTGGGCTGGTGGGCCTGGCAGCAGCAGCAGCAGGCCGTGTTGGTGGCTGATGCCGGCACGGCCCTGAGCCTGACGCGGGTGAGTGCTCAGGGCTGCTTTGCCGGCGGCTTGATCAGCGCGGGTGTGGCCTTGCAGCTGAGGGCTCTGGCCGGCTCCACGGCGCAACTGCCCCAACTGCACGACGCCTGCTTCGAGGCAGGCCAGCCCTCGCCCGCCTGGCCTCAGAGCACCGATGCAGCCATGGCGGAGGGCTGCCGGCGTGCCGTGGCGGCAGGGATTACACAGGCCGCGGCAGAGGCTGCGGGCAGTTGCCTCTGGCTCACCGGAGGCGACGCTGCGCTGGTGTTGCCACTGCTGATGGCGCAGCAAATCCAGCCCGTGCATGCACCGGATCTGGCCCTGGAGGCCATGGCGGCGTTGCCGCTGGTGGGTTGGCGCCGCTGAGATCAGGCCAGGCCCAGATCCCTCAGGATGTCGTCGGCCATGGTTTCCGCCTTCACCTTGGTGTAGGCCTTCTCGATCTTGCCGTCCGCATCAACCACGAAGGTGTGGCGCATCATGCCCATGTATTCGCGGCCCATGAACTTCTTGAGGCCGTAGCTGCCGAAGCTCTCGGCCACCGGGCAGGGTTCGGCGTCGGTGAGCAGGGTGAAGGGCAGCTCGTATTTGCTGATGAACTTGCTGTGGCTGGTCGCGCCGTCTTTGCTGATGCCCAGGACGGCGATGTTGTGCTGCTCAAAAGCCGACCACTGATCCCGGAAGTTGCAGGCCTCTTTGGTGCAGCCGGGGGTGTCGTCCTTGGGATAGAAGTAGATCACCACGCGCTGGCCCTTGAAACCGGCCAAGCTCACCAGCTCACCGTTCTGATCGGGGAGGGTGAAGTTTGGTGCGGCATCACCGATCTGCAGAGCCATGGCGGGGCTTCAACACAATGGCGGGAGCCTAAGGGGAGCTCTGAGCGCATCGGCGCCCACCACACACCACGCCGCTCCACGCTTGTGGCTGTTGCCGCTCACGGCGGACGATCCCTGGACGCTCAGTGAGGCCGAACGGGACTGGAGCGCTGCGCTGCCGCCGCCGGTGCAGCACCGTTATCGCACCAGCCGGCATCTGTTGCGCTGTCGCCTGGCCGCATGTCTGGATCTGCCGGCTGAGGCGGTGCCGCTGCATAGTCCGCCCGGTGAGGCGCCTTGTCTGGCAGCGGGCTATGGGGCCGTGAGCCTGAGCCACAGCCGCGATCAGGTGTTACTGGCCTGGTCGCCCTGGCCGATCGGGGTCGATCTGGAGTGGCAGCAGCGCACCATTGCTGCGGAGTTGTTGGCGCGGCGCTTCTTCCCGCCGCAGGAGTGGCAGCAGCTGCAGCGCCGATCCCCGGCGGAGCGTGCGGCGCTGGTGCTGGAGAGCTGGGTGCGCAAGGAGGCGGCGATCAAATGGCAACGCAGCAGCCTGGCCGCCGACCTGCGCCATTGGCACTGGTGTGCGGAACGTCAGCGTCTTGAGCATCTGCTGGAGGGCTGGCAGCCGCCCTGTGTGTGTGAGGGGCGTAACGGCTGGTTGTGCGCGGTGGTGGGGCAGGCAGCCGAACAGGCGATCTGGGATTAACGTCCGCGCGTTCGACCCCTGAACAGTCCTCTCAACAGGCCGCACCCATGCCGTTGGCCCTGCGCTTCAGTGTGGTGGCTCTTCTGAGCCTGTTCGGCGTGGCGGGGCTCGCCCAATGGCGCTTGTTGCCCCCTCCGGCCATGCGCACGGGTGCCTCCACCGACCGGGTGCTGGCGGATCTGGCCAGTCAGGAAGCGCTGCAGGATGGTCGCGCCAGGGCGACCGAAGCGCTGGGCCAGTTCGTGGGCGGCCAGATCACCCGCTACTTCTGGGGCAGCTTCACCGGTTATCTCGATGTGCTCGGGTTGGAGACCCCGGAAGACATGGAGGCCCGCATCAGTGAAGCGCCCGAGCGGGTGCAGCTGCTGCTGATTCCCAGGGGCGGCGATGAGCGGTATGTGGCGCAAGTGCAGGCGGAAGACAACGTGCCGCGCGGCGTGGCCTGCAGCGGCCGCGGCGAACCGGGCAGCTTCCGCTTGGAGCGCGATGCGCTGCATTGCCCGCCGGGTTGGAGTCCATTGGAGCTGCCGACGCGGCGCCCGGCCGACCGGCGCGGTTAACAGTTCAACGGTTTTTCGATAACCGATTCTTAAATCAACCTGCAGAAGGTCCATGGCGGACGCCCCCGCTCGCCATACCGGGAGAGTCATCTTCTGCTCAACCATGCGCAAGGTTCTCCTCCCCTTGGCTGGCGCTGGTGTCCTGCTTGCAGGCCTCTCGGCCCAGGCCATCCCCCAAGGGCCCACCACCATCAATTCCGATCAGGCCGGTGTGCGCTACGGCGCTCCAACCTTCATTCAAGAAGGTCTGCCCACCCAGACCGCCCGCGCTGTGAGCCAGGGCTTTGTTCGCTCCAACACCCTGCTGCCCCTGGGTGGCACCGAGGTGATCGACAACCCCGTGCCCCGCGACCTGAAGGATCTCTCCGGTTGGTCACGCGATGAGCTGCAGGCTGGCCTGCAGAAGGAATACGACGTGGACGTTGCTGCCGTGGCACGTTTCCTCTATTCCGAGAAGGGTGAACAGTTCCTGTCTGAAAGCATTCAGCAGAACAATTACACCCCCTACTACAGCCAGAATCACAGCCTGCAAGCTGTGCGCAGCGCCATCATTCTCGACTCGGCTGACGGCAAACTGTCCAGCTACGGGATGATGTCGAATCTGCCCACCGATCAGCGTCTGCAGGGCGCCATGAAGGTGTGTGATGTGAGCGATGCCTCCAACAGTCAGCGGGCCACCTCGCTGCTGAGCTGGTACATGAACACCCCGGCTTGCATTGCGGCTTACACCGCTGAGGCTCCTGCTCCAGCCCCCGCTGCTCCTGCCGTGCGCGGTCTCTGGTGATCCCGCACACAGCTGACCCTGGCTGAACGCTTCTCAGGCTTCCACTCATCGAGTGGAAGCCTTTCTTGCGATTGAGCCCATGCGTAGGGCCGTGAGCCGCTGATGCTGCAGCTTCTGCGGCAGGCGGTATCCCCGCCGCTCTTGGAGCGCATCGTTGAGCAACCGCACCTGCTCGGGTTGGAGGACGCCGCTCAGATGGCTGCGGTAAGCAGCATTGACTCCCAGCCAGCGCTCGATGAGCGCGGCCGTGAGGTTGAGCTCCAGGGGCTCCTCCCACTGCTCCCAGTTCACCTGCCAACCCCGTTGCTCGAGGCCTATCTGCAACAGCTCCCGATCCGGCGGTGCACTCAGCCAGGCCTGCTCGAGGGCTGGCAGGGGAGCCAGCAGGTTGCGAAGGGCATCGGGCAGGTCTGTGATGGCCAACAGGGCAGCGGCAGGGCCGATCGCCGGTTGGCTGAACAGCAGCCGCAGCTGGCCATTCGGGGCCGCGAGGCGCTCCAGTTGATCCAGTGCGGCAGGCAATTGGTCGGCGCTGAGATCTCTGAAGGGGTGCCTTGCTGCAATCCATTCGAAAACGCTGCCGGGCTCTAGGGCGCCAGCGAGGCCGGCTGTGTCGCAGCAGAGCACACTTGGTTGCCGCAGCGCATCGAGCACGCGCAGCTGGTTGCGGAGCCTTTCGGCATCGGTGCTGTCTGCGGTTTGAATCACCACGCCGCCTTCCGGCGTGTGCTCCAGAGGGTCAAGCGCCCAGAGCAATGAGCGGGCCTCCAGGATCAGCACCCGGTCATGTCGCCGCCAGGTTGCGTCCTGCCAAAGCCGGCTGCGCAGAGCATCCAGCCGCTCCCCTTCGCTTCCTAATTGGCGCTGCAGCCAGCGTTCTAGAGCTGGATCCTCGGGGCTGCTGCTGAGCACCTCCCCCAGTTCAGCCTCGTGTTCCGCCGCTGCGGCCAGCTGGGCCGCCCGCCGTTGCTGCAGCAATTGGCGCCGTTGGCCCTCCCAGCCCAGTTGGCCCGGCTGCCAGAACACTTGGCCCTGTAGTGCGCTGGGTAGATATTGCTGGGCCACCCAGTGCTCGGCGTAGGCGTGGGGGTAGCGGTAGCCCACCCCATCGCCGAAGGCCTTGCCATCACGGTTGGCATCGCGCAGGTGGGCCGGCACGTTCTGGCGGCTGCTCGCCTTCACGCTCTTGAGGGCATCGAAGAACCCCAACAGGCTGTTGCTCTTGTCGGTGCTGGCCAGATAGAGCGCCGCCTGCGCCAGGGGATAGAGCCCCTCCGGCAGGCCCACGCGCTCAAAGGCCGCAGCGCAGGCCTCCACCACCACCATCGCCTGGGGGTCGGCCAGGCCGATGTCTTCTCCGGCGGAGATCAACATGCGCCGGAAGATGAAGCGGGGGTTCTCGCCCGCTTCCACCATCCGGGCCAGCCAGAACAATGCTGCATCGGGATCGCTGCCCCGCAGCGATTTGATGAAGGCGCTGATCGTGTCGAAGTGGGCGTCGCCCTGCTTGTCGTAGAGCACGGCGCGCTGCTGGATCGATTCTTCGGCGATTGTTAGATCAATGGCGATCACACCGTCGTCATCGGGTTCGCTGGTCTCCACGGCCAGCTCGAGGGCGTTGAGCAGGCTGCGGGCATCGCCGCCGGCCACATCCACCAGATGCTCGGCGGCTTCAGCGCTGATCCGCACCGAGCGGTTGCCGTAGCCATGGTTCGGATCCTGCAGGGCGCGTTGCAGCAGCTGATGCAGGTGGCGGGGTTGCAGGGGCTGCAGGCGGAACAGGCGTGAGCGGCTCACCAGCGCCTTGTTCACTTCAAAGAACGGGTTTTCGGTGGTGGCGCCGATCAGCGTCACCGTGCCGTTTTCCACCCAGGGCAATAGAGCGTCCTGCTGGGCGCTGTTGAAGCGGTGCACCTCATCGATGAACAGCAGGCTGCGCAGGCCGTGTTGCTCGAGCCTTCGCCGCGCCTCCTCCACCTCGGCGCGCAGGTCTTTCACGCCCGCCAGCACCGCGTTGAGGCTGCTGAAGTGGGCGCGGGTGCTGGCGGCGATGATCCGGGCCAAGGTGGTTTTCCCCACGCCAGGTGGCCCATAGAGGATCAGGTTGCCAACGCGATCGGCCGCGATAGCTCGCCGTAGCAGCCGTCCGGGCCCAAGGATCTCCTCTTGACCCTGAAAGTCGTCGATGCTGCGGGGACGCATCCGATCGGCGAGCGGGGCCAGGCTCTGGCGCAGCTGCTCGCCGCGATGGCTGAACAGGTCGCTCACACCGCTCGTCATCCAGCACTCATCATCGGATGAAAGATCGAGGCGGATCCGTTAATTTGCGCTCTGCTGTCGATGACCCGTGCGGCGCTACCTGGCCCCACTGCCTCTGATCGCCCTGCTGGTGGGCTGTGGAGCTAAACCACCGACACGTCCGCCCCTCGCGGTGCAGGTGGAGAGCATCGGCGAAGCCGACTTCAATCCTTCGATCGAAGTGATCAGCGTTCTCAGCTCCACCACGGATGTGGCGCTGAGGCCTGAAACCGATGGCCGGGTGGTGAAAATTTTGGTGAGCCAGGGGCAGCAGGTGAAGGCCGGGCAGCCGATCCTGGTGCTCGACAACGTGCAGCAGACGGCTCAACTCAATGCGTCTGAAGCGGAAGCTCGCAAGGATCGGCTCAACGCCGAGCGCTACATCTTCCTGAACGCGCAGGGGGCTGTTTCAACCAAGCAACGCGATCAATACGTCACCCAGGCCATCCAGTCTCGCGATAAGGCGAAGGCTGATGCAGCCACGCTTGGCTACAAATATGTCACGGCGCCGATTAGCGGTGAGATTGGTGATCTCGATACGGTGAAAATTGGAGATTACGTCCGTCAGGGTCAGGCCATCACGGGAATTGTTGATAACTCCTCTCTCTGGACATTGATGGATGTGCCGGCCACCCAGGCGCTGAGTGTGTCGATGGGGCAGTCCGTGAAGCTCACGACCCAGACCAATCCGCCCCAGACACTCACTGGAAAAGTGGTGTTTATTTCTCCCTACTTCGGCGTGAGCGGCAGTGCCTCATCGCCGAACACCGTGTTGGTGAAGGCCAGTTTCGCCAATGCCGACGGCAAGCTCAAGACGGGGCAGTACGTCAAGAACAGCATCATCACCGGCAATGCTCGCGGCTTGTCAGTTCCCGTGACAGCTGTTCTGATGCAGGCTCAGCAGCCCTTTGTGTATAGGGTTGTCAGCCTGGCTCAGGCGCTGCCCAAGATCAAAGCTTCCACCACCATTACCGACGCCCAAAAACAGAAGTTGGAGGCTTTGCCACCCTCCACCTCGATTGTGGTGCAAACACCGGTCAAGCTGGGTCAGCTTCAGAACAATCGCTACCAGCTGATTTCGGGTCTTCAGAAAGGAGAGACAGTGGTGGTGAGCAACACAGCGCTGCTGCGCACCGGCTTGCCGGTGAAAGTCTCAACGACCGCGGCCAGCAACTGAGGACCCGCCATGTCGCTCTCCGATAATTTCATCAAGCGGCCGGTCCTGACGACCGTCTGCAGCATCCTGATTGTGCTGGTGGGCTTGATCGCCATCCCCAGCCTGCCGATTGAAAACCTGCCCAACATTGCGCCGCCTCAGATTCAGGTGGTGGCCAACTACAGCGGCGCGAACTCCCTGGTGACGGAGCAGGCTGTTACCAATGTTTTGGAGCAGCAGATCAATGGTGTGCCTGGTGCGGCCTATATCTCTTCACTGAGCACGAATACCGGCACCAGCACGGTGAATGTGTTCTTTGATGAGA
Source organism: Vulcanococcus sp. Clear-D1 (assembly GCF_014654725.1). Lineage (GTDB taxonomy): Bacteria > Cyanobacteriota > Cyanobacteriia > PCC-6307 > Cyanobiaceae > Vulcanococcus. The sequence continues at coordinate 24,869 of NZ_JACVZV010000005.1, forward strand.
CAACCGATATCAATATCGACCAGGTGAACGTGCAGAACCGCGTTTCCTTGGCCATGCCTCAGCTGCCGCAGCAGGTGAGCGCCACGGGTGTGTCTGTGCTGCAGACCACCCCTTCGATTCTGTTGGCCTATCAGGTGAGCTCCACAGAGGGGCAGTTTGATCGCGCCTATATCAATGGACTGATCTACGAGCAGCTTTACTACCAGCTCGAGCGCATTCCTGGTGTGGCCCAGGCCACGCTCTTCGGCGGCAGTAATCCCGCCTTCTGGTTATTTGTTGATCCGAACAAGCTCACTGCTAACCAGCTCACCGCTGATCAAGTGGTATCGGCAGTGCGCAGTCAGAACTCCGTGGCGATCGGTGGTCTGGTCGGTGGTCCGCCCGCTGGTGGTGACCAGATGTTCACTTACCCCATCTTGGTGGAGAACAACGGCAACTTGGTGTCGGTGGATCAGCTGAACAAGCTGATCGTGGGCAAGTCGCCGGCTGGAAACCTGCTCCGCTTAGCGGACGTGGGTGAAGCCACCTATGGCTTCAACACCTTCGCCACCGCCGGTGTGGACATGAATAACTACCCCGCGATCACCGTGGGTGTTTATCAGACGCCTGAAAGCAATGCTCTTCAGGTGAGTGAAGCGGTGGTGCAACTGATGGATCAGTTTCGCGCTGAGGTGCCACCTGGGATCACCGTCCAGGAGATCTACAACGTCGGTGAGTTCATCGAGTCCGCCGTTGATGGCGTGACCGATGCCCTGGGCCTGGCGATTGTGCTGGTGTTGGTGATCCTGTTCCTGTTCCTGCAGGACTGGCGCGCCACCGTGGTGCCAAGCCTGGCAATTCCGATCTCGCTGGTGGGCACCTTCGCTTTTATCAAAGCCTTCGGATTCTCGATCAACCAGCTCACCCTGCTGGGTCTGGTGCTGGCCACCGGCCTGGTGGTGGACGACGCGATCGTGGTGATCGAAGCCGTTGCCAAGAACCTCGAAAGTGGCATGAAGCCGCGTCAGGCAGCCCTGGCCTGTATGGGCGAGCTGATTGGTGCCTTGATCGCGACGTCACTGGTGCTGATGGCTGTGTTTGTGCCGGTGGCGTTTTATCCGGGTGGCATCGGCATCATCTATCGCCAGTTTGCACTCACGATTGCCTTCTCGATTGCGATTTCCACCTTCAATGCGCTCACCTTCTCGCCGATGATGGCGGGTCTGATCTTGAAGGCGGAGAAGCCACCCAAGCCCAAGGGTTGGAGCTGGACAGTCGCTGGCATCATCGTCGGCTTGGCCTTCGGTCGCTTTAGTGCAGCCTCCTTCGGCTTCGGGGCCTACATCTTTGGTGTCTTGCTCTTCGGCTTCGCCGGCAGTCGTCTGGCCGACATCTTTGATGGTTTCAATGATTGGTTCCATCGCCTAGAGCAGGCCTACGCCAACTTGCTCAAGCTGCTAATCCAGCGGCGTCGCTTGATCCTGATGGGATTGGCAAGCGGCATCGTCGTCACCGCCATCGCGTTCAACGCCCTGCCTTCGGCCTTTATCCCTGAGGAAGATCAGGGCTATGGCCTGGGCATCTTCCAGCTGCAGAACGGCGCGTCACTCTCGCAGACCCAGAAGGTGGGTGCTCAGATCGCTCAGGTGTTGCGGGAGGAGGACGACATCGTGGCCGGCAGTGTGATCAGCGGTGCTGGATTTAACGGCAACAGTCCTGATCAAGGTCTGTTCTTCTATGGCTTTAAGCCGCTTGAAGAGCGTTCAGGCGGCGATAACAAGGCGCCGGCCATCGTGGCCCGCCTCAATCAAAAGCTGTCCAAGTTTGATTCAGCCTTGGCTGTGGCCTCACAGCCGCCTGCCATCCCTGGCTTCTCGGCCCAGGGCGGTTTCTATTTCCAATTCAACGACCTGAGCAACGGTGCTTACACCTTTACCCAGCTCAATGACCTGGCCCAGCAGTTGGTGAGCACCGGTCAATCGAGTGGAGAGTTCTCCACCCTTTATACCCAGTTTGTTCCGAGCGCTCCGGCATTCGGTCTTAAAATCGATCGCTCGATCCTCGGCACCCTCAACGTTGACTTCCAGCAGGCGATGCAGACGATCGCTGTGCTCGCTGGCGGTAATTACTCCGGCCTCACCTATGAGAGCGGTCAGGTGCGCAATATCTATGTGCAGTCGCAACCAGATGAGCGCAGCAACCTTGAAGATGTTCTCAGCTACTACGTTCGCAATCGCGACGGCAAGATGGTGCAGGTGTCGGAGTTTGCCTCAGCGGATCTCTCCAGTGCGCCGCCGGTGATCAGCCACTATAACCTCTATCGCACGATTCTGGTGCAGGGTGCTGAGGCGATCGGTAAGAGTTCTGGTCAGGCTCTTACGGCGATCCAGAAGATCTTCAACAGCCTGGACTTCAACAACATCGGCTACGCCTTCACCGGCATTGCCGCCCTGCAGCTTTCAGCTGGCAGCGCCAGTGTGCTGGTGTTCGGCCTGGGTGTGCTGATCGTTTATCTCGTGCTCTCTGCTCAATACGAGAGCTACGTGACGCCGGTGATCATCCTGATGACCGTGCCCCTGGCCATGCTCGGCGCCCTGGTGTTCCTGTCGCTGCGTTCGATCGACCTGAACATCTATGCCCAGGTTGGCCTGGTGACCCTGATTGGTCTGGCCGCGAAGAACGGCATCTTGATCGTGGAGGTGGCTGAACAGCACCTTGAGGCCGGCATGAGTGTGCCTGAAGCCGCCATCGCTGCTGCTGAGTCCAGAATGCGTCCGATTCTGATGACGGCGATTGCTTCGCTGGCGGGCTTCTTGCCGTTGGTGGTGGCCACGACAGCTGGTGCGAATAGTCAGCAGTCGCTCGGCACGGTGATCTTCGGAGGCCTGCTGGTGGCCACGGTGCTCTCGCTTGGCGTGGTGCCGCCTTTCTATGTGGCGATCAAGAACCTGGAGGAGCGTTGGTTCGGCGAGGGCGGAGGTCGTGGTGGTGATGCTTCTGCAGCCGCCACCCTCCCCCGCGTCGACTGAGCATGGTTGCACTCGATCAACCTCGTGCTTCGAAGCCTTCTGGGTTTGGCCTGTTTACGAGGATTGTTTATATCCACCAGGCTTTAAGCCTCGCCTTCTTCATCGCCGCGTTGCGAGTCTTCCCCCGGCTTGGGTTTGAGCAGCTTGTGCTGCCTCATGGTCTTGGTATTGCCCTCTCTGTGGCCGTGCTGCTGGCTGTGTTTGGGGTGTCGAGTCGCCACTCACTCAAAGCCCTGGGTTGGCTCCGCGTGATCTTGTGGATCAGCGTCATCAAGATCTTGGTTGTCCAGCTTTGGCTGATCAGCAAGGGAGAGCTCGAGTTGGCGGCTTATGTCCGCGGCATGTTGATCAATGAGCTGATTGCAATCCCCTTGGCGATCTATTGGTCCAGGCCTGTTCACAGGGTTTATCTGGCCTCCTTCAGGCGCTCTTCTGGGCCGTCATGACGGAGCGTGGTCCAGACCCTCCGGGTTTGCGCCGCTGCCTGCGGCCTCTGGAGGTGACGGCCCAGGCGGTGGGCACCGTCGGCTTAACGCTCACGGCGGTGTTCAACATCCCAGAGGCGATGCGCACGGCTGGAGCCGCCACCTGGATTAGCTATGGGCTGGCGCTGCTGGTGGTGTTGCTTGTCGCTGAAACCCTGGTGCTGTTCCGTCGCTTACCTGGCAGCCCCGGTGGTATCGCCGCCTATGTGGGCGCCGGATTGGGCGCTCGCCTGGGGGCTACGGCCAGCTGGACACTGCTGCTGGGCTATGGCGCCACCCTGGTGGCCTGTTTGCTGTTCTTTGGCTTCTTTCTGGAGCTGTTGCTGCGGCATCTCGGTTTGCAGGTGCCACCGCTGCTGGCCTATCTGCTCGGCGGGCTGGGTTGCCTGGAGCTCGCCCGCCGCGATGTGCAGCTCTCGACCCGCACGATGTTGCTCACCGAGACCATCTCGGCGCTGATCATCCTTGCCCTCACTCTGGTGATCCTGCGGCACGGCTGGGGGGCGCCCGATTTGAGGGCGATCAACCCGCTTAACGACACAACTGCCCAGGTGCGATCTGGCCTGATGGTGGCAGTGCTGAGCTTCATTGGCTTCGAGAGCGCTGCCAACCTCGGCCGCGAGGCGATGGATGCTGAGCGGTCTGTGCCACGCAGCATCCGAACCGCGGTGCTGCTCGCCGGCGTGCTGTTCATGGTTTGGGGTGCCTTCCTGCCAGAGGGGCTGGCCTGGTTGCCGCCGGCGGCACGCCAGAGCCTTGATCCCCTCAGCGCCCTAGCCGAGGCGATGGGCATTCCTGGCGCTGGCCTTTGGATCAAGTTTGGTGCGGTGCTGTGTCTCTTCGGAACCTGCCTTGGTGCGCTCACGGCCCTGGCGCGACTGGGTTACGGTTTGGCGGAACAAGGCCTGTTGCCGCCACCGCTTGCCCGGGTGCATCCGCACTACGGAACTCCAGCGCCTGCACTGATGGCTGTGGGTTTGCCGCTGCTGCTCGTTGGTGCGTTGGTGGTGCAGCGCCAGCTCAATATCAGCCAGATCTTCGGGGTGTTCGGAGGGTTCGCCGTCCTCGCTTTTCTGTTGGTGTACGGGCTGGTCGCACTTTCGAGCCTGCGGGTGCACCTACCCGGCAACTCCAGGCGCCGCCGTCTGATCGTTGGCGGTGCCTGCCTGGCGGCCGTTGGCTCGATGGCCGTGGCCTACGTCTCCGGGGTGCTTGGCCAGCAGAACGGCATGTTGCTCACCTTTTCCGCACTGCTGTTGCTCGGGGCAATCCGCGTGAGGTGTGTGCTGCCGGCCCGCCGGTGATCACGGTGGACGCATCCATGCAGGGTGAGCTCACCCCCTTCGCGCTCGGCATGGAGAGAGGATCAAGCCGCTGCTGCCGCAGACCCTGATGCCGAGTGCATGGCTGATGGCCTTACCTCTGCCCCACACCCATCTGGAGGGCACGCTGCTGCCCCGCGGTTTCTTTCTGGGCCTTGGCCTGATCTACCTGGCGGCTCTGGCCGTGGATCGCCTGGCGGCGCACTGGCGCTTGCCAGTGGCGGCCGCCGTGTTGCTGCTTGGCCTGGTGATTCCCAGCCAGTGGTTGACCCAGGCCCAGCCCCTCGGTCCGCTGCAGCTGGAGACCCTGCATCGGGTCAGCCTGGCGCTGCTGATCTTCTACGCCGGTCTCAAGACCGACCTGCGCCGCATCCGCGGCATGACGGTGGCCGGGTTGCGGCTGGGCTGTGGCGGCGTGTTGATCACCGTGGTGATTACGGCTCTGGCACTCCTGCTGCTGGCGCCTCTGCTTGCAGTTGGCTTGCCGCCCGCCGCGGCGGTGCTGGCGGTGTGTTGCCTGGGGGCCACTGACAGCGGCGCCATCGAAGATCTGCTCGTGGCGCTGGGCCATTCCATCCGTGGACGGCTGAGCCATCTGCTGCAGTTCGAGGTGGCGGTGAGCACGGTGGTCACCTTGCTGGGCTTTGGGCTGTTGGCCGGTGTGTTGCAGGCCCACCCCCATGGCGACCATCAGGCTCTGCATGGGCTGTTGGCGGTTCGCCTGATGGACCAGCTGGGGGCTGTTGGGCTGCATGTGATCGCCGGTCTGCTGGCAGGGCTGGCCGTGGGTGCCGCGGCGCCGCGCTTGATCGATGCCCTGGTGCGCTCGGAGCCGATGCTGCTGCTGGTGGCAGTTGTACTGGCGTTCGTGGCCTTCGGCTTCGGTCAGCTCCTGGGCGGTGGTGGGCTGCTGGCGGTGTTTGTGGCTGGGGTGTTGCTGTCCAATGGCCGCTACAGGATCAGTCGCTTTGAACAGCAGGCCTTGGGCCGGGTGATGCATCCCCTGAACACGGCCGCGGAAATCACGGTGCTGCTGTTGCTCGGTCTGTTGGTGAAACCTGCCGCGTTGATCACGGTTCTGCCGCTGGGGCTTGCGCTGGCGATCGTTGTGCCGCTGGCGCGGCTGCTGTCGGTGTCTGTGCTGCTGCCTACCGGTCGTTTCCCGTGGCCCGACCGCCTGGTGCTTGCCGGTTGCGGGCTTCGGGCGGCGGTCCCCTTGGCGCTCGCGGTGGCGATGACTGAAGAGCTGCCGCATCTGCGCGGTGTTGCCTCGACGCTGGCGGAACCCTTGGGGGAGCAACTGTTGGCGTTGCTGTTCGTTGTGGTGTTGGCGGATCTGTTGCTGCAGCCGTTGCTGATGCGCAGCCTGCTGCGGTTCACACCCGAGACATCTCAACCTTGAACGGCGATCGCGCCACCAGTTCGGTGATGCCCAGTTGCTCCTGCCAGTTGCTCAGCGGCCGATCCCAGCCCTCTTCCCAGCGCTGGGCCAGCAGCGGCGCGCAAACCCGGCCCAGCTCCAGGCCGTAGGCCGCCGCCTGCCCCACATCCACCTCTCCGGAAGCAGGACCTTCGAGGCAGCGATGCAGTAGATCGGCCCCGAGCAGCATGGCGCTGCCGGGCCAGCGCAGCTGCATCACATTGACAGCGTTCATCGCCGCTTCCCCAGCCGCGGTGGGCGGGCAGCCGCACACCACATGCCAGAGGTCGTGGGTGTGGCGCACACGCTGATGGAGCCAGATGTCGTCGCCATCGCTGCCGGTTTGCAGCACCGGATCGGGCAGTGCTTGGCCGCCTGCAGCGCTGAACCAGCTGGCATAGGCGTGACCGAGGCTGTCTGCCGGAAGCGCCAGAAGTTCAGGAGGGCTCGGCCAGGGCCCCCAATAGCGTTCGTGGATCAGCGGAGCGATCGATGGGTCGCCTCGCAGGGCGTTGCGCGCGGCATCCGCTACGGGCGTGACATAGCTGCGGGTGAGTAGATCAAAGCCATGGCCTAGGTCTTCAGGATTGGCGACCAGGGCTGAAAGGTCGGTGGCCAGGTGCAGCAGCTGGCGGCGCAGGGAAGAACGCATGGCAGCGGAGGCGTTTTGGGGCGGAGATGGAGCTCTGGCGTGTGCTGATTGGGGTGACTGCTCCGATGCAACTCTGTTCGTGCTTGCGATCACGCAGGGTCAGCGTGATCGGGCCTGACCGGGCCGTTGTTCGCTTCCAAACTAAAGACGGTGTTGATGCGCGTGAGCGAGGTAGCGCCCGCCGCTCCAGGGCTTTAGGAGCCGTCCACCTGAGCCGGAATCATCTCCTTCACGCGCGCCGTGGGCTGCCTCGCCAGACCCGGCTTCGCCTAAGCCTGATTCGCTGGGTTGGCCGGGGGAAACTGGTGGCCATGGTTCCCCTCATCCCCCGCAGCGCCCTCGCTGCTGCGATCGGCAACACGGTGGAGTGGTTTGACTTCGCCATCTACGGCTACTTCGCCAAGGAGATCGGTGAGGCCTTCTTCCCGGCGGATGTTCCGTCGCTGCAGCTGCTCAGTGCCTTCGCCGTGTTTGCTGTGGGCTATCTGATGCGGCCTATCGGCGGGCTGTTGCTCGGCCCGCTCGGGGATCTGGTGGGGCGGCGGGCGTTGCTCCTGGTGAGCATGGTGGTGATGGCTGCCTGCAGCCTTGGTATTGCCCTCCTGCCGCCCACGAACCAATGGGGGCATGTCTCCGCCGTGTTCCTCGTGCTCCTACGCCTGTTGCAGGGACTTTCGGTGGGTGGTGAGTTCACCGGATCGGTGGTGGCTCTGGTGGAAACGGCTCCGCTCCAGCGCCGTGGCCTCACCGCCAGCTTTGCCAGCGCCGGTGCCGTGCTGGGTTTTGTGGGGGGATCGCTGGCGGCTGCGTTGATTCACCTCTGCCTGACCCCGCCGGCTGTGCAGCACTGGGGCTGGCGCATCCCTTTCGTGCTGGGTGCCGCCATGGGGATCTGGGCCCTGAGCCTGCGCCGCCATCTGGAGGAGACCCGGCCCGATGCGCCCGCCATCAGCCTCGATGCCCACCTGGCTGAGCTGCGCTCCCAGCTGCCGGCGATGGTGCGGCTAATGGCGGCCGTGGCGCTCTCCTCTGTGAGCTTTTACGCCGCCACGGTGTTCGCCGTGCAGGAGGTGTCGGCGCGGCTGCCTGCATTGGCTGCCAACTTCAACGCGATTACCACCCTCAACCAGGCGGTCGGGGTGGGGCTGATCCTGCTGGGCGGCCATCTGGCCGATCGCGCTGCACCCGGAGCGCTGGCGCGGCGCCTAAGCCTGGTGCTGGCCGTGGCTGTGGTGCCAGGGATGCTGCTGATCGCCGCTGGCACCCCACTGGCCTTTGGTGTGGGCCAGTTGATCGTGTTGGTGCCGTTGATGCTGTATTTCGGCGTTTATCCCTCGCTACTGCCCGGTCTGTTCCCAGCAGCGTTGCGCTGCAGTGCCTTTTCGTTCTCCTACAGCCTGGTGGTGGCGCTGCTCGGTGGCACGCTGCCGCTGATGGCCACCTGGCTTGAGTCGAGACTGGGGCTCACACAGGGCCCGGCCCTTTATTGCTTGCTTTGGGCGGTGCCCACTCTGCTCGCCTACAACCGGCTCGAGAAGCATCTGCTGCCGGACACACACCTCTGACGAGGATGGTTACCAGCCGCAGACGGCATCGTCAACCCTCGCCTTGCAGTGGCCTGGAGCGAACCACCTGGCTGATCAGCAGTCCCAGCAGCAGGGCGTCGGCGCCATGGCCCCGCAGCAGGGCCAGGCCCAGTACCAGGGCCAGCAGTGGCGAGGGCAGCAGCGTCCCCAGGCTCCCGCCCACCACGCTGCCGCACCAGAGGCCCGCATCGCCCAAGGCCGGCAGCAGTTGATGCAGGCCGATCCCGATCGCCGCACTGCCTGTCAGCACCGGAAAGATCAGGCCTCCGCGCCAGCCGGATTCCAGACACAGGCCCGCCAGCAGCAGTTTGAGAGCGCCGGCCAGGACTAACAGGGCTGCCTCAGGTCCCAACCGTTCCAGCAGAAGGGGTTTCAGCTGCTGCTCTCCGGAGAAGGCCGCCAGGGGCAGGGCCCAGCTCGTCAGGCCGATGAGCCCACCGGTCAGCACGGGTGTGAGGGCATCCCAGCGGCTCTCGCTGCGTGCTCGCAGCCAGCTTCGCCAGCTGAGCAGGGCCTGTGCGCAGCCACGGCCCACGACACCGCCCGCCAGCGCCGCCAGTAGCGCAGGAAGTGGCGCCTGATCGAGAAGCGGTGTGCCCAAGGGGACACCCTCAAGTCCGCCGCTCAGCCCCCGCAGCCCCTGGAAGGCGATGAAGCCCGTGATCCCCGCCAGGGTTCCAGGCAGCCATCGCCAGAGCAGCGGGGTGTTCCGGGCGGCCAGGGCGATCGGGCCGGCCAGCGGGGTGCCGAAGAAGCCCAGGCTGCCCGCCAGTGCCGCGGCGGCCACGGGCTGATCGCGGCCGCGCCAGATCCAGCGGCTGAGGTTCACCACCGCATGGCTCACCAGCGCTTCAGGTCCGATGCTGGCGCCGCCCACCAGGGCCAGAACCCCGGCCAGGGCTTGCCGGAATGCGCCGCGCCGGGGCGGCTGATGCCGCAGACCCGACAGGGTGTCGCCGAGTTCCGGCAGACGGCCGGCGGAGCGCTGCGCTCCCATCAGGCTCAGCAGCAGGCCGATTCCGCTGGGGATCGCCAGGCACCAGGCGAGGGATCGCTGCGGAGCCAGCCCCTCCCCGATCGCTTCGCCCCAGATCCAGCGCTGCAGCAGCTCAATGCCGAGTAGCAGCAGTGCCGCCAGAGCGCCTCCCACCATGCCCGCAAGGGCGGCGCGCAGGCAGGCTGGCAGCAGGTTGAGCGCTGCCGCTCGAGTGGCTGCCGCGGTATCAGCCAGGGCCGGAGCCGATCTGGTTGAACTTCGCTGCCAGCACCACATCGGCCTGGGTGAGTCCATTCACCTTGTGGGTGTAGATCACCGCCTCGGCGTGGCCCCAGCCGAGCGTGAACTCGGCGTGATGGCCCTGGCCCTCACAGATGGCGCCGGCGGCGATCACCCAATCGAGCGCGCTCTGAAAATCAGGGAAGAGCAGCGAGCGCTGCAGGTGGTGCTGCTCCACCACGCTCCAGCCCGGCAGTTGAGGCAGGAGCGCTTCGAGCTCCGCCTTTGTGGGCGTCGGAGCGCCCTCGCGGCAGGGGATGCAGGTCTGCGTTGCTAGATCCATGGATCATGCGCATCTTTCCCCATGCTCGCCAGGCAGAGGCTGCTGGTCATCCATTGCCGGTGGCCTCTTCAGCTGCACGGAATCAGGCAGAGATGGTGGGCTCGGCGCTGGGCACCCTGTCGAGACGGATGCGCTGATCGAAGCTGGCCAAGCAGCCGCCCTGGCTGGAAGTCCTCAGGGCGCCACGCGCACTTCCGAGCCGGAGAGCGCGGTGGGCTGGCTTCCTGGCGCTGCCGTGATCGTGTACACGAAGCGGCTGCCATCCGGGCTGATGAAACTGGTGGCCTTCTGGCCGTCGGGGTAGGTAGCGGTGCCGATGCAGTCGGCACTGACGTTGTAGGTGGCCTTCTCGACCCCGCCGGAGCCATCGGAGCCCTGATAGCTCAGCACGATGCCGCCCTGGCCGTCGTACACCTCGCGGCCGCTTTCGGCGTAGGGCTTGCCGTTGAGCACGCCACTCTCGTTGTAGAGATACGTGCCCTTGAGGGTGGCTTTGCTGCAGGGCAGCGGTTGGGCGGAGGCGGCGCTGCCGGCCACCAGAGCCAGCGCGAAGACTTTGATTGTGGCGAGCCGGTATTGACGGCGCAGCGGTGAGGCCATGGGATGTGGGGCAGCAGATCAGGGTTGGCAGACGGCTGGGGCGTGGTCAGTTTCCGCGCATCAGCACGATTTGATCAGGGTGGGCGCTAGGGCGCCGATTCCCTTGTAGGGGTGAATGTGGAGCTCGATCATTGAAACGACAAGTGTCGAGCAGATACACCACAGAGCAATCGCCATTGCTCGCCCCCTGCTGCCCATTGCCCACGGAGTTGGCGCTCTGTGGGCTTTTAGGCTTCGCCCGACGGATCCCAATCCTCCGATTGCCAATCAGATGGCGGCGGAGGCAGAGCGCTTTCAGGTGATCACGGTCGGCTTGTCCATGCCCGTGCGGACCTTGATCTCCGCCAACTCATCAATGGCGCTGATCAGATCGCCGAGGGCATCTTGCGGATCCTGGTTGAGGTTGCCGCTGGGGGCCACATAGCTCTCCAGATACACCCGCAATGTGGCGCCCTGGGTGCCGGTGCCGGAGAGGCGCAACACCACGCGGCTGCCGTCATCCAGCAGCAGGCGCAGGCCCTGGCCGCTGGTGAGGGAGCCATCCACCGGATCGGTGTAGGCGAAGTCGTCGGCTGTGGCGATCGTGCGGCCGGCAAAGTTTTGGCCCACCAGCGCCGGCAGCATCTCCTTGATGCGGTTGTAGAGGCCATGGGCGGCCTCGCTGGCGATGGCTTCGTAGTCGTGGCGTGAGTAGTAGTGGCGCCCGAAACGGCTCCAGTGCTCTGCCATGATCTGGGCCACCGGCTCACGCCGCTTGGCCAGGATGTTGAGCCAGAACAGCACGGCCCAGAGGCCATCCTTCTCGCGGATGTGGTCCGAGCCGGTGCCAAAGCTCTCCTCACCGCAAAGCGTGATTCGCCCGGCATCCAGCAGGTTGCCGAAGAATTTCCAGCCGGTGGGTGTTTCAAAGCAGGGGATGCCCAGCTCCTTGGCCACCACATCAGCGGCGGCGCTGGTGGGCATCGAGCGCGCCACACCCGCCAGGCCGGAGGCGTAGCCAGGCACCAGCGTGGCGTTGGCGGTGAGCACGGCCAGGCTGTCGCTCGGGTTCACGAAACAGCGCGTGCCCAGGATCATGTTGCGGTCGCCATCTCCATCGCAGGCGGCACCGAAGCGGTAGGCGTCGCTGCCCATCAGCAACTCAGCCAGCTCATGGGCGTAGGTGAGGTTGGGGTCGGGGTGGCCGCCGCTGAAATCTTCGAGGGGGATGGCATTGCGCACGCTGCCGGCTGGGGCCCCGAGCAAACCCTCCAGCAGCCGCTTGGCGTAGGGGCCGGTCACGGCATGCATCGCATCGAAGGCGATCGGGAAATCGCTCTGCAGCAGATCCCGGATCTGATCGAAATCGAACAACTTCTGCATGAGGGCGACGTAGTCGTCGACCCCATCGATCACCTCGATCTGCAGGCTGCCAAGGCTTTGCTGGCCAGGAGCGTCGAGATCAAGGGCCACCTCATCCCAGATGCGGTAGCCATCAAGGGTCTGGCTGCAGGCGTAGATCGCGTCGGTGAGCGATTCCGGTGCCGGCCCGCCGTTGGCGCCATTCACCTTCACGCCGAAATCGCCCTCGGGCCCACCGGGGTTGTGGCTGGCCGAGAGGATGATGCCGGCGGTGGCCTGGCGTTGGCGGATCAGGTTGGAGGCTGCCGGGGTGGAGAGGATGCCGCCAGTGGTGGTGACGATTCGGGCAACGCCATGGGCTGCAGCCATGCGCGCGATCACTCCGATGGCGCGGCGGTTGCCGTAACGACCGTCGCCACCGACCACAAGCGTGCCGCCTGCGATGCCGGGCACCGTCCGCAGGATCGCCTCGATGAAGCTCTCGAGGTAGTGGGGTGTTTCGAATTGACGGCTGCTCTTGCGCAGGCCGGAGGTGCCTGGCTTCTGGTCGAGAAAAGGCTGATCGAGCGGGATCTGCTGCACGCCGCTGGTCATCGGGGGCTGCCGAGGCGGCACCAAGTTAGTCCGCTCCCCTTGTTTCTCTCGCAGCGGAGATCACCCCTCAGCGTTGACCGCCACCAAAGTTGATCCCGCCGCCGCCGGCTGGTTTTGCGGCCGGTGTGTCCGTGGCCCCAGGCTTCTCGGAGCTGCGGCACACGAGCAGCAACCGTTCGGCAGGATCACTGATCGCTTGCCGACGGCTGAAGCTGTTGGTGGCAGCTGGCTCAGCCTTGGCCAGCATCTGCCAGATCAGGTCCTTGCAATTGGCGGGTAGCCGTGGGTGATCCATCAGTGGATCACCGAGCTTGCGAGCTTGATTGCAGGTCTCGCTCGTGTTCTCCCTGGCGCAGGCCAGAGCAGCCAGTTGCACCTGGCGCAGGCTGTCCTGGCTGGGGAAGGGCACATACGGGGCGCCCCGGCTGCCTTCGGGTCCCACCACCGCAACCAACAACGCCGCCGCGGAGGTCAGTGCGGAAGCGGCGGGCAGACGCCAGCCCCGATGAGCAGCCATCACAACCGGAACGGTGTTCCCATCATGCAATGGGTTCGATCGCTGTGCTGTAGCCCAGGGCTTCGAGCTGATCGGCATAGGGCTGCAGCAGATCCCTGTAGTGCTGCCAACGACCCACTGAGCGGCTGTTGATGGGGCTGCGGGCCTGCACGGCACTGGCGGTGTGGATCTGTCGCCGGCCGCGTTCCGGATGCAGATAAGCCTCGTCCCAATCGAAGCCGCAATGCTCGATCAGGGAGGGAATCACTTGCTCAGGATGCCGCGTCAATTGGTCGTAGTTGAGGTGGTAAATCCGTCCCGGAATGCTCTGCTCATGGGCAGCCATCACCTGGCGGTAAAGGTGATAGAAGGCAACGGAGTGATCAAGCCTGTAGGTCCATTCATTGCCCTGGGCGAAATGGTTGGTGAAGGTCGACCAAAGATTGTCCATGGGGTTGCGATGGACATGCACGATCCGGCAATCCGGAAAGGCCGCCGCAAGCACCGGGCAGTAGGCAAAGTTGTACAGAAACTTGTCGCTCAGTGCCGCTGCGTCTGGCCGGTAGTCGGCCCTGGTTTGGATGGCTGCTTGATACCTGGAGCGAATCGCGTCGATCGTGCTGCAGCCGGCCATGGCCTGGTTGAGATAGGGAACCTCGCCGAGATCGATGAGCTCCTGGTTCTGGCTCAGGATCGTTTCCACGAGCGTTGAGCCAGAGCGCGGCAACCCCACGATGAAGATCAACCTGGGTGTACTGGCCTGTGCTTGTGGTGGTGGTGTTGGTGCCCCCGACGGCGCAAGCAGTGTGGTGTTGGTGCGGATCAGATCACTGGGATCTGGCAGGGTCCAGGTTCCCTCCAGCTGCGCCGATCTGGATTGATTGGCCTTGCAGAACCAGTCCGCAGCTGCTGGATCCTGGAGGTCCTGCTGGTACTTGCCGATGCAGAAATACAGGTGATAGGCCTTCGCCTGATTCTTCAGCTCGTTCAGGCAGGCTTGCGCAGCCTGTTGTGGTTCTGGATCTTCGCGTCCATTCACGCAGTAGGAGAGGTGCCGATGAGCCTCGGCATAGAGCGGGTTGTGCTGCAACGCTTCGCGGAAGCGTGCTTGGGCTTGATCCATGTGGCCCTGCTCCATCAGGGCAAGCCCCAGGTTGGAGAGGATTTCGCTCTGAGCGGGCTTGATGGCCAGAGCCTGCTCAAACCAGTGCACAGCGCCTTCAATCTGGCCTGCCTCCTGCAGGCTCAGTCCCAGGTTGTTCATCGCTTCGGGGTAGTCGGCGCGCTGCTCGAGGGCCCGCTCCAGTGCCGCAATCGAATCGGTGATGTGCCCAAGTTCCCGTAGGACTACACCTTGGGCAGACAGCACTTCCGGGTACAGCGGTTGCAGCGCTAAGGCTTTGCTGTAGGCCTCAAGGGCCCCCTGTGCATCGCTGCAGGTATGCAGGGCATGGCCGAGGTTGGCGTAGGCCTTTGCAAAACCTGGTTTGAGGGCCGCAGCGCGCCGGCAGCTTTCCGCAGCCTGCTCACTGCGGCCGAGGGCATGCTGCGCCGTGCCCAGATTGAGCCAGGCCTCGGCGTTGTTGGGCGCCAGCTGCAAGGCCTGCTCCAGCAAGGCGGCGGCGGGTTCGATTCGGTTGGCTTGCAGTTCCAGGGCTGCCAGGTTGCTGTAGGCCGCGGCACTGGCATCGCCCTGGCCGACCGCCTGCCGGTAAAGCTGGGCGGCCGCTGCAAAGTTCCGGACCCGGATCTGTTGCAGTGCGAGCTGCTCCAGCACAGGAGTCGGTTGCGTGGCGCCCGCGGAGGCGGGTTGCATGCGGGGGATGCTCACAGCCCTTCAGCTCAACTCTGAAAGCACCACTAAAACGGGCATCAACATCAGGGTGACCGCAGCAGCGGCAATCAGTGCCGTGGCAGTGAACATCGCGCCCTCGACCGATTGAAATCACCCTAGAAGCGGAAAACCAGCTTTGTTGCTGGGGCCGCCTGATCCGGCAGAAACGATGGCGTTTGCGGCTCACAGCCGCTGCATCCCACTGCCGCAGCGCCTGCGGTTCTCGAGCAGTTTGCGCTCCAGTGCGGCGTTGATCCCTAGGTCGGCTCCCTTCCAAAGCCGATCGATCTCGCGCGTGAAGTGAGCTGCCAGCAGCGGTGAGTGGATCACCATCAGGACCTCATCGTTTTGATGTGCGGCACTCGGGCTCCAGTTGAAGGACCCTGTGATCACGGTGTTGCCATCGATGACGGCGAGCTTGTGGTGGAGGTTGTGGAAACACCAGTTCCAGCTTGAGTTTTGTGGGGTGCAGTGGGTACTGGAGCCGCTTTGAAAGCCAGTGAGGCTGATGAGGCTGTGATGGGACGGGAATAGGGCTACGAACGGCTACGAGGTCCTGTTGAGAGCTTGGCTTGTCCTTGTGGTCAGCGTTAAGCCAGATCGCAGTACTGGAGATGGATCTTGAGGAAAGCACCGTCGTTGCGGAATAACAACGGGTCTCTGCAGGTTCGTGTGCGTTTGGATGGGTGCGATCGATTTATCAACCGTTTGGGGAGGTGGGATGACCCAGTGGCAGTAGCAAGAGCACAGGCAATTGCTGCGGAAATCTGGAGTGACTACCAGCAGGGTGAGCTGGATTGGAGTCTGTCTCGTTACAAGCCTCTTGTGGAAGGCAAGGACCCTGAGCTGCTCAAGGCACTGGAGGAGTTGATGCTGCGGAAACGGCAGGGACGGGTCACGCACGCTTATCGGGTCGTCAAGCGGTATGGGAAACCGCTGCGGAGTAAGGGTGAGGTTGCTGCGTTCCTGAGCTGGATGGAGGCAGAAGGACTGGCAGCCTCAACACGATCCACACTGTTGAGCACGATCAGGAGTGTCCAGCCCGGCAATCAGGCACTGGCAGCAGCTGTGGTGAAGGTCCCGCACCGGAGTGTGCAAGAGGAGGTGTTGAGTAAGGGAGAGATCCAGAGGGTGCTAGAGGACCTGAGGATCCACGAGGACTGGTACTACCCAGTCTTTGCGGTGTGGTTGGGCACTGGATTGAGGAATTCGGAACTGATTGGTCTGACGTGGGACTGCGTGCGGTTGGAGGAGGGAGAACTGCTGATCAGCAAGACCTTGAAGCGTGATGGAACAGCAACGCACCGGAGGGAATGGGGAGGAACCAAGACGGGGAGGAGTCGTGTGGTGCCGTTGCGTGAGGACCTGGTGGAGTTGCTGCGGGAGCACAAGGAGCAGATGGGTGCACTGGGACTGGAGACCAGGAGAGGACTGGTGTTCGTGACTCCAATCAGTCACGGACACCTGTATGACAGTGGGTTGGAGATCGTGTGGAAACGATCCCAGAGGAGAGTGGGCATCCAGCCGAGACGGTTGTATGCCCAACGGCACTCATTTTTGAGTCACGCCCTGGCAATGGGGAATAGTCCTGCGGATTTGGCAGCAGTGGCAGGGCATCGGACGGAGCAACTGCTGAATACCTATGCAAAGCCGACTGGGAGGGTGCTGTTGCCTAACTGGTCAGTGGATCAGAAGTCATTTTCATCAGTGGAATAGAAGATCTTGGTGTTCACCTGCCCCTCACGGCTGACTTTATAGAAGCAACGGCTGATGCTGTCAGCCCATAAGGTCTCTGTGGAGAAGGTCAGAACATCACCAGCACCGAATTGACGAAAGAGTACCCAAGCAACCCAGCGGGTCACGTGATCATCTGCATTGAGGAGAGGAATACCTTCTAGAATGATGGTCTGCCCATCTCGTTTCAGTTGGAAATACTCGCCCAGATCAAAGTGATCGTCAAGGAACGGGTCAATGGCGTCGTCGATATCAAAAGCATCAGCAAATGCTTGATAAGCAGAGTCGAGATCGAATGCAGTTGATCTTACTTCTGACTGGATCGTGCTTTCGATGTGTGCAATGAGCTGCTCTGTGGTGATCGATGGATTGATGAGGTCAAAGCAAGCATAAGCTTGAGTGGAGCACTGTGGCATAATGAATTAAGGGGTATGGTTTGTCCACGCAATCTCCCTAGTGTCGATGTAGGGGTTTAATGACGGTTTGCGGTCGTCAAGACCTGCTGGAGTCTGATCAACTGGTCACGTCAGTGACCTATCGGGTGTATCGACTGCTCTGATCCAAGGATTCGTCGGGTTCCCATTCGTCCCGTTCAACCCAGTGACCTGATGCTGTTTGCCTGTAACCAGGGTATTGGTTGGACCGGGTTGTGGAGGACCGAAAGGTATTGCGATACCAGAAGGAGGATGAGACCCTAGAGGTCATTGATGTGATGTTGCCGTGAGAGTATTGCTCTTGCGAAATTGATTATCAAGGCGGTTCGCTTGCTCTGTCGCCTTTGGTGAGAAGTGGTGCTTAAGGACGTTATGAAGTTGTCAGATCTAGAAGCACTTGCTTCCTTCACTGTCCTTGCAGTATAACAGATCGAAATCGATATTGCAAGTTGATAGGGACAGAAGCACAGCCGATCTAGAGCAGGTGCTACTCACCGTGAGATTGCCCCAGTGTGATGCCGCAATCGTTGGACAGAGTAATTCTAGAGGACTGATGCTTCCGTCAGGGTATAAACCTGATTGATCAGATCCCAGATTGCATCAGAGCAATCGTGCCGTTCGGCATTGGTGGCTGCCTGCCCATAGGACCAGTTGAGGATCTCCTGTGGATCCGGCTGATGCCAAGCATATTGATCCGCAAGGACTGAAGATGGGTTCATCATCTGATCTTGTCGTATTGGATCCTGATGAGGTCCTTAAGCAGTTCATTTGGTCGTTTATGCGCTTTACGTGCTAATTGCTCGAGCATCAGGTAATCAAGCTTATCGATGGTAATGGTCTTCATTGATTATTGTCTCCTCTTGGTGCATTAAAGGTGATCTGGTGCTCCTTCTGGATCAGGTGTTTAACCAGTTCTGATTTGTTCATCTTGTGCCTACGGCAAAGTTGATCCCTTAAGGATCGTATGTGGTTCTCATCTTGTTTGTAGGAAATCTGTTCCCGGATTGGTTTGGTACTGTTCATTGTGCTGGTGGTGTTGTATGGATTGTGGTTCTAGTGATCCTTAAGGGTCCGTAGTTGGCTGGCTTGGATCAGGTGCTTGAGATATTTTAGGCAACTTGATTTCTAAAGGGATTTTATTGAATCCCACTGCGTGGGATTGCCTACGGCAGCCTTGAGGTTTGAATCTTGATCTTGTTACCAGAAGGGATGCTTAATGGTCTTGAGGGTATTGATGAGCCTAGTGTTTGTTGAAACTACTACGTAGTTATTTATGTATTCTGGAACTTCAAGGTATATTTCCTGAAGGAAGTGCGTAGTTATTCTATCGAGAATACTTGATCTTGTCAAATTGACAATCCAGGAAGATGATCTTATGATTGCATCTGTGAAATAAACATTGTGGAGTTCAATATGGAATCATTGATTGATCGTGAATATAGATTGAATCTGTTTCAGTTTTATATTCAAGATGCACTGGAAGCAGCAAGAGGTCGGAAGTGGCTCTTCCCGTGTCCCTTTTGTTCCCCTCTGGCACGCACAGATGCCAAGAAGAGGCACCGTAAGGCAGCATTGCTCTGGAATTCAGTGCAGCACTCCTGGGTGTTCTCCTGTGCCCGTCAGGGGCACTGTGAGTGCCAGAGGAGCAAGAGTTTCCCTCGTTTGATTCAAGCACTGAACCAGGACTTGTTCCGGAGGTATCAACTGGATCGATACCACTCTGGTACTACCGGCAAGGGGCATAATTGTCCGCATCCTGATTGGACAGCACTAAATAAGACAGATGTGGAGCAATAAATGAGGGATAGAAGTAGAAAGAGCCGACCACTGACGTTTGATCGGTTTCTCAAGAAGGCACAAGAGTTTCTATCGATGCGTCATCGCAGTCGGTTGCTGGAGACGATGTTTTATGTCTATCGTACGGATACCAATGCCATCTTGGCTCGTCATCTTGATGGGTTTGATGCTGCCAAGGAGAAAGCCAATCAATTGCGACGACAGTTGGGGTTGAAATGGGATCAGGTGAAGTTCAAGGCAGAACGTCAGGCAAGTGCGGCACCTGCTTCCAGAAGCACTGGGTCTGGTTCTAGAAGGATTGACTATGCACCACGGTATAATCCATCCAAAGGCAGACGATTTCGTGGGTACACGGATGCCGACGGGAATTATCACGATATTGATTGAAATATGAGATGTGTATTATCTGGTCGGCAATGCCTTGATTCACTCAATCAGCCGATACTTGCCAGGATAGGCTTTCCACTGTAGTGGATCTTGTTGTGAAGAAGAATGTCACGACCATACAAGAGTTTAATTCCTGCAAGAGTGTCATCGCTCAAGGATCGGTCAATGGATTTGGATTTCTCTACTTTCGAGTGAAGGCGAACAAGTTCTTTTGTTATCGGTATTTCTAGCCTTTGGCAGTGTTGATGCAATTCACTCCAGTGACTGTCGGATTGCTCGGTCAATCCGACAAACTTTGGCAGCCTGCCTGAACTGTCTTCTATGAGGAATGTTTGAGGTTGGGTATGTACGTCCATCCTGTTGAGGTTGATAGAGAGGGTATGACTTGCAAATTCTTCAAATGACATCTGTGCTGTATAGCCAAGTCTTTGAAAGCTTTTTGAACGGCACTTGTTGTCCACTATCTTGTCCGCATAGCAAGAAAAGAGCCGATCGACTGGTTCTCTGATGAAGGAAAAGGAGAACAGCTCTTTGTAGTTGCCTGTGTATTCGTCGGGGGAGAGAAAGCGTGTGCCCCTTGATGGCTCCTTCCAGTACTTGTCGTTCGTTGGATTGAATTTAGACTGCACGGAAGATCTGTCCTTTGGAGTCAGCCTTGCCAAGGTTTCCTTGATGGATGTATTCGCCGCTTTCGGCACTCGAGCATAGACCAGCTTGTGCTTCTCAAAGAAGAGAAATCCTTTTCCTCTCATTAGATTGGGTTGTCGTGTTGAGTGCTATGGGTGAAGCTTTTATCCCGTCGGTAATTGTGGGAGTGAGTTCACAGGGCTTCTACAGGGCTTCTTGCATCCAGCATTGCTAATGATTCGGTCTAGCATAGGTTGCCGGAAAGTTTATATGTTTACTCTCTTTGATTCCAGTGACCTAGTTGCATCTGTCCTCCGAGATGTGTGATGTCTATACGATAACGGCAGCAATATTGCGGAAGGTGCCGACGTCATTGCCAAAGAGGTCTTCTAGCACTCCTGATGATTGATCCTTCTTGGGGTCTCGGTAACTGACCTGTACGTCTGAATCGGATTCAACCGCAGTAGCAAAAGTCAGGATCGCACGTGTTGAATTACTTTCCACAATTGCATCAGAAGTCTTTACCTTCTTTCCGTCGATGCGAACTTTAAATCTTGATGCCTTGATCGTACCTGGATTAATTAACTCATCGAACTGCATTGCAGCGATCTGCCCGTTTACTGTAATATCTATTAGGACAGGATGACTCTGATCATTCGGATGGCTTTGTTCCGCTTCGTTTTCTGTTATGGTTAGCCTAATTGCTTCAGTAGGTGCCTGCAGGAAATAGTCAGGACTTCGTGCTGGCAACAAAGATACCTTTATTGTTTCATCTTTCTCTGCCTTCTTGTTGGCAATTACCCAGAGATCAATATCCACTGAGGACACTCCAGGCGGAAATTCAACAAAGCTGCTGCCATCAAATGTGATGTCGTGAAACCAGTCTTGATATCCATCGTTGTAATACCAGTTTGCTTTCCCAAAATCCCACTGAAGATTTACCTTTGCTGATTCACCTAGATATCCATCGGACCGAGTTAGCCTCATTTGCTTTAGGGTTTTACCTGCGACTGGTTCTTGGACTATGTTGCCACCAGCAAACTCTGCTGAAAGTGTTGGGCTTTTCCATTCATTGAGAATCGGCAATGTGTGCTGATTTATAAGCAGTGTGCCGTCATCCCCATTCTGTGAAATATTGCCCGATTCAGCGCCATGAATTAGTGTGATTGCCTGTTGGTCAAGAGCAGTAAACTGTGGATTCCCATCTGTATCAATTTCTTGTTCATATGACATGACCGTATCGTTGGTGGTCAAATTAGCGTCACCGTCTCCATCTTCATGGTCATGAGGATGCTCTAGACCAAGCGCATGACCTAGTTCGTGGAAGGCGACGTTCTTCCACCCAGCCTCTGCAGAGCCACCAAAATACGAAGAATGTGTGTATGCGCTTTGGGCAAGTGTGATATTTCCAGTGTTCTGTCTTTTGAAGTTGTATGGTTCTCCGGTTGAATCGTATTCATATGAATAGCGAGGTGACGTGTACTGCCCTGATTGGGATCCCGACACATAGTCTCTATTAACTTGTTCTATTGTGAGCTGGCTTCTGGTGTCGTCAGCTGTAACTAGGCATATCTCTGGTTCGATAATGCCATCAGCGGTCAGCAAAACATCTTTCCACCAATTCCTCAAGGTATCATCGAGCGAGTTTCCCAGGGAAAGATAAATGACCCCATTGTCGGAATGGAGCCACTGAGCTGCAAGTCTTTCTTGGCTAGCAAGAGCACCTTCGTCGATGATGGCTGAAGTCACTTGAATGGCTGCAGATTCTTGTTGTGGTTTTGGTCTAATGTTTGAAACAAGCAGTAGCGTCTGATTGTTTCGTCAATACCTGGATGCCTCTAGGGAGATGATGTGCATTTCTGGGGCATATGTCTATATTACTGTGGCAGCAATATTTCGGAAGGTGCCGACATCATTGCCAAAGAGGTCTTCTAGGACTCCTGATGATTGATCCTTCTTGGGGTCTCGGTAACTGACCTGCACGTCTGATCCAGCAGTGAGGATTGCAGGCAGAGTTAAGACTGCAAATGTGGAGTCCTGATCGACAATGGCATCAGATGTCTTGACCTTTGTGCCATCTACACGCACCTGGAACTTCGATGCCTTGATGGTTGCTGGATTGATGATCTCATCAAATTCCATCAGGACCTCGGCTCCGTCAACCGAGATCTCCAGCAGTTCTGGTGGGATCTCATCGGTGGTGAGGTTGGTTGCAGACAGATCGGAGAAGGACTCAAGATCAGTCCCAATCAAGTCCTCGATGACCCCAGAGGTCTGATTGCCCTTGAGGTCTTTGTAACTCACCAGAACATCTTGACCTGGATCCAGGGTGTTCTTGAGGGTGAGGGTAACGATCCCATCACCAGGATCGGTTTCTACTGAAGTGATGGGATTGGATCGACCATCCACTTTGACTTTAAACCGAGCATTGCCAGGAGATGTCGTTCCAATCTCTTCTGAGAGTTGAATGGAAATCTGGTTGTCTTGCGCCTCGATCGTATCGACCTCAAGGACAGTTGTCTTTTGGGTGATGTTCTTGGCTGGTAGTTGCAGGAAGGATGCAAGGTCGTTGCCATCTTGATCTTGGATCACACCTGAAGTCTGATCACCATCAGGGTCGTTGTAGGAGATCAGTAACTGATCACCCGGTTCCACTGGTTTCTGCAGACCGAGAAACACCTCTTGTGTTGATGTGACGGTATCGACCGATGTGACTCGTACATTTTGGTTGTTAACTGTGACTCGGAACAGCCTGGATGGTGCAATCACATCATCCAGTTCACGATCAAACCGTAAGGTGACATCTTGTCCATCCACCTCAGCACTGCTGACCTCAAGAGGATTGATGGTGGCAACGGTTTCATTGATGACTTCAAAGCCTTGGAAGCTCTCAAGGTCATTGCCGTATCCATCTTGAAGAACGCCTGTGGTTTGATCACCATTGAGGTCCTTGTAATCCAGGGTGACTGCGGTACGGGCAGCCACAGGACGACTCAACGTGAGGACAACAGAACCTGCAGTGTCATCGACTTGCAGACCAGTGATGCTGATTGTCTTGCCTGCTTCCTTGAGTTTGAAGGAAGTCAGTGCTGGTTGCGTGCTCTGTAGTGCCTCTGAGAAGGTGAGCAGTGCTTGCGATCCAGTGATCGAGGCTGACTCAAGAACAGGAGGTTCTTGATCTGTGCTTTGGTTGGAGACATTAGCGGTGAAGGATGCAACATCAGTGCCATCCAGTGCCTGAATCACACTGCTGACTTGATCACCATTGAGGTCCCTGTACGCAATGGTGACTGTTTCTTTTGGAGCAATGGATCGCAGCAACTGCAGATTGACGACCCCTGCACTTCCCGTTACTATTGTGGCAAAGACTCCGACGTTCTTGCCGTTTGCCTGAACTGTAAAGGATGTTGCGGCAGGTTTCGTGTTGGATAGTTCGGAATCAAATGCAAGAGTAATCAGGTCTCCGGTAACAGTTCCTTCTAACAGCCTTGGTGCTGATGGAGCAGGTGTTGGTGCTGCAGGAATCACAACGGCTGACGTGGTGATGGTTTCATCAAAGTCTTCTGCATCGGTGTATGACACCACAACCCTGATCTGTTTGCCTTGATCCGTGGTCTGAAGTTTGTAGGAGGAACCAGAACCGATGGAAGACCAGGAGGAACCGTTTGTGGAGGCTTGCCAGGAATAGGTGGGAGTGCCGTTGCCGTCTAGGTCATCAGATGTTTGTTGAACCTGAAGGGTTGATCCAATGGATGTCGAACCACTGATCTGGAACGATGCTTTGCCGTTATTGGTGTTTGATCCGGAGATTGCCGTCGTAGCAGTGGTTCGGATTGTTTCAGTTGTTCCGTATCCATCTACATAGTTCACAACAGCACGAATTTGCTTGCCGACTTCTGCGGAGGTCAGCGTGTAGGTGGTGGTGTTATCAGTTGCGTCTGCCGTATTGATGGTCATCCAATTGGCACCATCAACTGATGACTCCCAGGAGTATTGGAAGGCGGGTGTATATCCAATGAAGTTGTCAGCATCCTGGATTCTTGATGAGTCGATAGTGAGAGTGGAACCTGTCTTTAGTTGTCCTGCGATTGTTGGTGAACCGGTAGGGGTGTTGTTGGGAGCGAGTGGTATCTCTGCTATGCCATACCTGACGTGACCATTCCCACCGTTATTCGTGGCATCGTTCCACTCCGAGGTTGTTGCCTCTCCGTATGCGTTTCGTGCATAGAGGTGAACATAGTCTTCTTCTCCGTACGCGCCGTCACCGCTAGGCTCTCCTGGCGCAAAGTTGCGGTAGTCAGGCGTCTCGCCTGAGGACCAAGTAAAAACTCCCTCTCTGCTTGCATCATTCAAGCCGATGAACATCATATTGTCAGGCTTGAGCGAAAGAAGGCGTGTGTACACAAATGTATCTTCTTTTCCATCATTAATGGTCACCAGGTGCCCGCCGAGTCTGACGGCGTTCGCCTCTGCTTCTTCCCAGGTGGGTCCTTCGACGATTACATAGGCAGAATCTCCACGTCTGATGAAGGGGATTTCTGCGATACCCTCGCTGTTGCCACCATTGCCGTCAATGTAGTAGTCGTCCCACGTTCCATCATTTGTCCCCCACCAAAAATTTGCATAGTCTTGCGCTTCACTCCCTTTGCCGGCTTCATATTGAATACCTGATGTATTTGCGGGTGCCACATAGGCCCAATTCGTGAATACGACATCTTCACCATTGGACCAGCGCCAGGTCCCCTCTGTTTCGGCGTCGTTTAGTCCAATCCATTTTTCTTCTGATGGAGTATTGGATGGTCCGAACTTCTCCCAAACGAAGGTGTTCTCTGAGCTATCGCTTATTGTCACCAAATGTCCACCCAGTTTCACCGCATTAGCCTCTGCCTGCGTCCAAGAAGGACCTGGCACGATGGTGTAGAGGGAGTTGCCGCGGATTACAGGTGTCATAAGATCCTCGAAATCCCCTTGAGAAGGAATAAGGCTGTCAGGGCTGGGGCTTGTCCTTACACCCGATTTACTTTGATTCTATAGGATCTCAAGGATCTCTCCTTGATTCTCTTGTGCCGCAGAGGTCCTGTGCTGCAACGGACCTCAAGGAACCCGGTCCTTTATGCACTACCGGCATAACCTGTCCCCTTTTGTGACCTGGAGACCTGGATTGGCTTCTCCCGGCTCCAAAGTCTCCAGAAGCCAGTCTCAGAGCCAGCCCGCAAGCCTGCGACCTCCCAAAACCCCTGCCCAGTCCACCACTCGCAACCGCTGCATCCCACTGCCGCAGCGCCTGCGGTTCTCGAGCAGTTTGCGCTCCAGTGCGGCGTTGATCCCTAGGTCGGCTCCCTTCCAAAGCCGATCGATCTCGCGCGTGAAGTGAGCTGCCAGCAGCGGTGAGTGGATCACCATCAGGACCTCATCGTTTTGGTGAGCTGCAGACGGGCTCCAGTTGAAGGAACCTGTGATCACGGTGTTGCCATCGATGACGGCGAACTTGTGGTGGAGCTTGTCCCCCCTGGCCAGGCGCGGGATTCCTACCCCTTCGGCGGCCTGCTTGAGGGGTTGGTTGCCGGCTTCCACCTTGCAGTGGCGATCCGCCAGGGCCACGCCGAGAAGATCCAGCACTTCGGAGAAGGAGCGGCTGGCGAAGCCGGGATCGGCCAGGAGTCGCAGCCGCACTCCTTTGGCCTGCAGGTCTGCGATCACCGTGGTGAGGGCCTGGGCTGAAAAGACGAACAACGCGAGATCCACCCGTTGCTTTGCGGTGGCCAGGGTGTTGCTGATCAGATGGAGGCCGTGGTTGGGATCGCTGCTCCGGTGTGGGGCAAACAGCACCTCCACGCTGGTCTGTCCCACCATCACCTGAGCCGCGGGGCCGGATTGTTTGGCCAGCCCGAAGCGGCTATCGGGCTGGCCGCCCGGACCATCGCCCCACATGCGGCTGAAGTCGTCGGCGAAGAGCTCGGCCAGCTGAGGGCTGTCCAGCTGGAGCAGATGGTTCACGTTGCCGCGGGTGCGTCGATCGGCTGCATCGCCATGCATGCCTGATGCCGTGAAGTTCGCCGATCCGGTGATGACCAGCCGCCGGTCGACCACCACATATTTCGAGTGCATCAGGCCGCTGCCTTTGCTGCCATCGGCTGTGTCATCGAGCCATGGCACGCCGGCGGCCGTGAGGATGGCTACGGCGTCGCCGCTTTGCTGCTCTGCCAGGCTCACCTTGCCGTCGCGGTTGCGATCGGCCAGCTCCATCAGCAGCTGGCGGCGTTGGCGTGCGTGGCCATCAAGATCTGCTTCGTGCTGCTCACTCCACGGGGTGCTGTAGGTGTTCTCCAACACCACCTTCACCGTCACGCCCCGGCGGTGTTGGCGCACCAGGGCTTCGGCAATGGCCGGTAAAGACAGCTCCTGCACGGCCACCAGGACCTCCTGTTCGGCGGCCTCGATCCCACGGATCACCAACGCCTCGAGGTTGTCGCCATTGCGGGCTTCAGCGTGGATCGGGCTCCGGTAGTGGCGGTCTGCGCGGTGGTTGAAGGCCACCTGGATTCCATCCGGTAGCGGCAACTCCACAGGGCCAGTGCCCACCAGTCGGCCGGCTTGGCTGCCGCAGCCCTGCACCAGGGAGAGCGCGAGCAGCAACGCCCCCCAGCAACGCTTCGATTCGATCACGGCGGAGCCTCTGCCTCTGAGAGGAGCATTCCCCGTTCGGGTTGGTCTCAGCCGTGTTCGGGTAGTTCAGAGGTGCGCAGCATCGCCACAAACCAGAGGCTGCTGATCACGACGGCCGCCAATACTCCGGAGCCGATGCTCACTTTGGCCATCAAAAAGCACACCAACAGTGGCAGTGCCACAGCGCCCGTGATCGGCGTGAGGGCAACCAGAGCTTTCATCACAACCGCTTCTTCAGAACCATTCAGCAACAGCCTGATCGCTTGGGTTGCTGTTGTCTTCGGGGGTGGTGCGTTCGAAATCGAGCGTGATGTTCCGCTTCTGTTCGCTATCGGCGGCCACGGCCTCGATGGCATACACCTGCTGACCATCGCGGAAGGGCACCTGAATCCGGAAGGTGCCGTCGCTGGAGAGCGGCACCTCTTCGCCGCCGATGCTCAATTTGGCCGAGGGATCGGTGGCGCCATACACGATCAGCTCGGCATCAGCCACGAGCCAGAAGGAGCGCTGGCGCGGTGCCACCACGCCGGAGCCGGATTCACTGCGGCCGCTGGCCCAGAGGCCGGCACCGGAGGCATTGAGGCCGGCGCCGCTGACCTGATCCAGTTCATGGAAGGCTTCCGAGCCCCGACCGAGGCGGCGGGTTCCCGTGGTTGCCGTTTGATAGAGGCGCTCATGCAGCCCGTTGTCGCTGCTGGGCAGCGTCTGCGGGGTGATGGTGCTGGGGGGCGTATCAAGGGAGAAGGGCACGAACTGATCGAGGATCTGTTCGCTCGGGTGCAGGGCTGGAACGCGAGCCACCGAGGAGAAGGCCAGCGAGATCCAGCCGCCGCCGCTGACGCGGTAGCCCAGCTCCACGCGGTAGTCGCGGTCGCTGAGGGGGACAGGCAGGTACCACTCGGTGGCATGGCTGTCCACCGGCACTTCCTGGAGGGTGTGGGGATGGCTGCCGCCGTTGCTCATGCCGGTGACATCGGCCACCCGCAGGCAGAGCTGACTGGCACCGGCCTTGAAGGCCTGCTGACGATCCTGTTCGCTGATCTCCCAGAACACGTAGGCCCACTGTGGGTCACGTGGCAGAAACACCACCCGGGTGTCATCGCCTTGCCGGCTGGGAGCGTGTTCCTGCTCGAGGCTGGAGAGATCGGCCTGGCGTTCGCCGATCGCACTCACCAGCTCGTCTTTGGTTTTGCGGCTGTAGAGGGTCACACCCAGCTCGCTGGCCACCTGGCGCAGTTGGCGCAGGGTCATCCGGGCAAGCGATGACAGGGTCTGACTCACAGCGCCTCCGGATTGTGTTCGGGATCAGTCTGGCTAACTCTCACAGGTCCGCCTTGGTCTGTGATCCCGCAGTCAGCATCCCAAGACCAGCTCGGCAGCTTGGGCCTTCCCACAAAAAAGCGGGGGTTTCCCCCCGCACCGTGATGGGGCCCAAGGGCCTCAATGATCAGCGGCCGATGCTGCGGTAGGGCACCTTGGCCAGGTAATCGATGTCGGCGCTGCCGGCGGCGCTGGCGCCACGCAGGGCAGGCAGGGTCCGCACCCAGGGCATGTAGTCCTGAGGGAAGCCACCGCGGCGCTGCAGGGAGCGCTCGGGCAGTTTGCGGGCGGTGCCGGTGTACACGATCTGGGGGAAGCCCAGGATGCCGCGGTAGTAGGCGTCGTAGCGGGGGCTGGTGATGTTGAAGGGTGTTTCACCCAGATCACGGCTGCCCACCACACGGTTGCGGTGGTAAGGAACGGTGTCGTAACCGAACGCGTTGAGGTACTCCTCGCTGTCGAGGATGTCGTCAACCATGCCTTTGACGCCGCGGGTCATCAGCACAGCCGACCAGGCAATCTCCTCGGACTTGCCGTGGGTCTTGCGACCCAGCAGCTTCTCCACGAGGTGGCGGGCCACCTTGTAGTTGCTGTTGAGGGTGTAGAAGCTGCGGTTGAAGGTGTCCGACAGACACAGGGAGCGAATGAAATCGCGCACCGTGATCTGACCGTTACGCAGTTGCGACTCCAGGGTGCGGTCGCGGTCGACCTTGAAGGCGTGGAAGAAGATCTGGCGGTAAGCCGCTTCGATCACGAAGTTCTGATCTTCGCGATCCATTGCCTTGTCCATGGACGCGGCTTTGGGATCCTCGTCCGAGCCCACGCGCAGGGGATCCACACGCGCGTTCTGCGTTGTGGGCGCGTACTTCAGGAGGGGAAGGGCCACTCGAACTTCGGCATCCGTCGTGGCTGATCGTAGAAGTGCTGTTACGGCTCCACTGATCCGCCTCAGGCAGGACTCACAGTCCGTAACGTTCGCAACAGCTCGGGCCTACCAGCCCAGCAGCGAGAGGGCTGGTTCGCTGGCTGCTGCACGGCCGGCCGCCGCCGATGCCGCGGGCCGCTCCTGTTGCGCGTCGTCGCAGCGGGTCTCGATGCAGAAGGACGCGTTGTTGGAGAGGCCCTCCACCGTGCTGCTGCGTACGCGCACATTCGGCCCCTGAAAGGCGAAGCGCTCCCACACGCTCATCGTTTCGTACTCGGTGCTGAGCAGCAGGCCATCGTGCTCATCCATGCAGAAGCGCGAGCTGGCCGGTGCCTTTTCGGCGTAGCCGAGATCGCGCAGCAAGATTCCCTCGCGGCCGCGGTCGTCGGTGGGGATCAGCCCGATCACGCTTTCACCGGTGTGATCTTCGCCGGCCTTGTCCCAGGCCATCGAGGCGCTCCAGCGCACCCAGCAGCCGCCCACGAGCCCGGCCGGATCCTGGCCGTGCAGCTCAGCCAGCTCCAAAAGCCGTGAATCGCTGGCGGCCAGTTCGTCCACAACGATCAACGAGCCGCCCGCTTCGGCGCGGCGGTGCAACAGGTGATGCACGCTGCGCTGGGAGCGCCAGCGGCCGCAGCTCAGCTGAAAAAAGCTGAGGGCGTTCTCAAGGGAGAGGCTCACGGCGGCGCGGCGGGTGCAGCGATGATCGCAAGCCGCCACCGCCGGTTGAGGTTGTGCTGATCGGTGCTCTGGCTGCCCTGGCTGCCGCGCTGTGCTGGACCCTGGCCAGCAGCCTCTGGCGTCGCCTGCCCACCTCCCTCAGCGGCGCAGAACTGAATCTGCTGAAAAACTGGCTGGCGCTCGCGATGCTCCTGCCCCTGGTGCTGGGCCGTCCCTGGCCTGAGGCCCAGGGCCCCCTGCTGTTGTTGGCGTTGAGTGGCGTGCTGGGGATTGCGCTGGGCGACAGCCTCTACTTCGCGGCCTTGCGCCGGCTGGGCACCCGCCGCACGCTCACCATCGATGCCGGTGGCCCGGCGGTCGCCTCCGTGGGTGGGATGGTCTGGCTGGCGGAGGTGCCGGAACCGCTCCACTGGTTCGGCCTTGGTCTGATCACCTTCGCGCTGCTGCTCGTGGCGGTGCAGCGCTCAGGCGATGCCTTCGCGGGGCGCCGGCAGTTGCAGGGTGTGGTTCTGGCCCTGGGAGCACTGTTCTGCGGCAGCGCTGGAGCGCTGGTGTCGCGGGCGGCTCTGCGGGATGCCGCCTTTGATCCGCTGCAGTCGGCTCTGGTGCGGGTGCTGGCGGCGGGCTTGGTGTTGTTGCCGTTGCTGCGGGGCTGGCGCACCAGGGGTTGGGGGCCGCGCCCATCCACCCGGCGCTGGCCCCTGGGATTACTGGCCACGCTGCTCGGAACCACCGCAGGCATCGCCTTGCAGCAGCTGGCCCTGCAGCAGTTGCCGGGCGGCATCGCGGTGGCGCTGCTGGCTACCGCCCCGCTGATGGCGATCCCGCTGGCTCATTTGGAAGGGGATCGGCCGGGATGGCGGGGATGGTTGGCCGCCTTGCTGGCCCTGTGCGGCGTTAGTGCTCTGGTGGCTTGAGCGTGTTGCCCAGCCGTTGATCAGCCTGTTGCTGTCCCCAGAGCACCAGGTCGCTGATCTCCAGCGCCAGCGGTGGCTTGTGAAGCTCCAGGCCGATGGCTTCGAGCTGAACGGCGGCCTTGGCGAGTTGCTCCACCAACACGGGGATGAAGCTGGGGTCCACCGCCAGGTTGGGTTGTTGGTGCGCCCAGGCCATCAAGCCTTCCTGGGCTGGCATGGCGGCGTCGCCTTGGGCGGCTTGTTGGAGGCAGCGCAGGCTGTGGGCCAGCAGGCGCAGGTGGTGACGCTCCAGTGCCGGAAGCAGCGTGCTCTCCAGCTCTTGAAGGTCGTGCTCGCTCAGCACGGCTGCAGCAGGAACCCGCAGGCGTGGCCGCCATCGAGCAGCCAGTGCACCCGCTCCACGGCGCAGTCGGGGAACGTGTGCCGGATCAGCTGCAGCTCCTGATCGCACACGCAGGGGAACTGTTCAGCGATCTTCATCACAGAGCAGTGGAATTCGCTGATCACCCAGCCTTCGCCCTTCGGGTTGGGCTTGTAGTCGGCCACATAGCCCTCGCGCCGGCGCAGATCCACCAGTCGTTCGATGCGCTCCTTCAGGCTGCCGTCGCCGATCAGGCGGCGGTAGTCGGTGGCTTTTTCAGAGGCCTGGCGTTGCAGCAGCTGATCCACCATCTCGGTGGGCAGGCTGGTGGCCATGGAGCTGAGCAGCCCCAGAGCGAAATGTTCGCTGCCGTTGGGGAACTGGCGGCGGCCAGCTGCTGTGAGCCGCCAGAGATTGGAGGGACGTCCAGGACCTTCGGGAGCCGGGCTGGCCTCCACGAGGCCTTCTTCTTCCAGGGAACGCAGGTGGCGACGCATCACTTGGACGGACACACCCAGTGCCTCAGCCAGTTGCGCCGCGGTGATTTCACCCTGACGCAACATCAGGGTGAGCGCTGCCTCTCGGGTGGGTGCCTGCGTGGAGGCGCTCATGACCAACTCTTTACCACCACACCATGCCACGCCTGTTCAGGCGCTGACGAGTGGACCGTGCTGGTGCGCCCACACGTCACAATGCAGCGTCACCCCCGGGTGCCGCTCGTGTGCTTTAGGGTCGACTTGCGAAACACACTGGTTTCGTAACTGCTGGCCAAGCCCGCACGGGCACAACGCTCCGCCTCGCCTTTGCCCTCATGTCTGAAGCTCCTGCCCCCCAAGCCAGCGACAGCCTTGAGGTGATCCGCAAATTTGCGGAAACCTACGCCCAGCGCACGGGGACCTATTTCTGCAGTGACCCCAGCGTCACGGCTGTCGTGCTCGAGGGGCTGGCCCGTCATAAGGACGAGCTGGGAGGTGCCCTGTGCCCCTGCCGCCATTACGAAGACAAGGAGGCTGAGGTGGCTCAGGCTTTCTGGAACTGCCCCTGCGTGCCGATGCGTGAGCGCAAGGAGTGCCACTGCATGCTGTTCCTCACCGAAGACAACCCCTTCCGCGGCGAGAAACAGACGATCACGCTCGAAGAAGTGAAAGCCCATTGCGCCGGTTGAAGGTCAGTTCATGAGCAACGCACAGGCTGTTGGTGATCTGGTGAGCCAGCCGTACAAGTACGGCTTCGTCACCGATATCGAAACCGAAAAGATCGCCAAGGGCCTCAGCGAGGACGTGGTGCGCTTGATCTCCAGCAAGAAGGAGGAGCCGTCCTTCCTGCTGGACTTTCGCCTGCGCGCCTACAAGCAATGGCTGCAGATGAGCGAGCCCGATTGGGCGGCTCTCGGTTATCCGCCGATCGACTACCAAGACGTGGTGTACTACGCCGCGCCCAAACAGCAGCAAAAGAAAGCCAGCCTCGATGAGGTGGATCCGAAGCTGCTCGAAACCTTCGACAAACTCGGCATCCCCCTCAGCGAGCAGAAGCGACTGTCCAACGTGGCCGTTGACGCGGTGTTCGACAGTGTGTCAATCGCCACGACCTACAAGGACAAGCTGGCCGAGCACGGCGTGATCTTCTGCTCGATCAGTGAGGCGGTGAAGGAGCACCCTGAGCTGATCGAGCGGTATCTCGGCACGGTGGTGCCTAGCAACGACAACTACTTCGCGGCGCTCAACTCAGCCGTGTTCAGCGACGGCTCTTTTGTGTTCATTCCCAAAGGTGTGGAATGTCCGATGGAGCTCTCCACCTATTTCCGGATCAACTCCGGCGATACAGGACAGTTCGAGCGCACGCTGATCGTTGCCGAAGAGGGTGCTTCGGTGAGCTACCTCGAGGGCTGCACCGCCCCGATGTTTGACACCAACCAGCTCCATGCGGCTGTCGTGGAATTGGTGGCTCTCGATGATGCCTCGATCAAATACTCCACCGTGCAGAACTGGTACGCCGGTGATGAAAATGGCGTGGGTGGCATTTACAACTTCGTGACCAAGCGCGGCCAGTGCCGCGGCGACCGCAGCAAGATCAGCTGGACCCAGGTGGAAACCGGCTCAGCGATCACCTGGAAATACCCCAGCTGCGTGTTGCAGGGCGCTGATTCTGTAGGTGAGTTTTATTCCGTGGCGCTCACCAATAACAAACAGCAGGCGGATACGGGCACCAAAATGATTCACGTGGGTCCGCGGAGCCGCTCCACCATCGTGAGCAAGGGCATCAGCGCCGGCCGCTCTGCCAATAGCTATCGCGGTTTGGTGCAGATCGGCCCGAAAGCGGTGGGGGCACGCAACTACAGCCAGTGCGATTCGATGCTGATCGGCGATCAGGCGGCCGCCAACACCTACCCCTACATCCGTTCTCAGCAGCCCCAGGCTTCGGTGGAGCACGAAGCCAGCACCTGCCGTATCTCCGAAGATCAGCTCTTCTATCTGCAGAGCCGCGGCATCGGGTTTGAAGAGGCCGTTTCGATGATGGTGAGTGGCTTCTGCCGTGATGTGTTCA
The DNA here is from genome assembly GCF_014654725.1 of Vulcanococcus sp. Clear-D1. Classification (GTDB taxonomy): domain Bacteria; phylum Cyanobacteriota; class Cyanobacteriia; order PCC-6307; family Cyanobiaceae; genus Vulcanococcus. The sequence continues at coordinate 58,159 of NZ_JACVZV010000005.1, forward strand.
ATCAGCTGCCGATGGAATTCGCAGCCGAAGCCGACAAACTGCTCGCCCTCAAGCTGGAGGGCTCCGTGGGTTGAGTTCAGCCCCGTTGCCGAATCGGCGTTGATCCGCCTGCTCCCCTTCCGTTTCTGATTCCGTCCTCGCTCGCTCCTCCGCCGTGATTCGCCCCGACGCTCCCGTACTGCTTGAGATCCGCGATCTCCATGCCCGGGTGGAGGACAAGGCGATCCTCAAGGGCGTGAACCTCACCATCCGTGCCGGTGAAATCCACGCGGTGATGGGTCGCAATGGCAGTGGCAAAAGCACCCTCTCCAAAGTGCTCGCCGGCCACCCCGCTTACAGCGTGACCGGCGGCAGCGTGACCTACCGCGGCGAGAACCTGCTGGAGCTGGATCCCGAGCAGCGCGCTCGCATCGGGGTGTTCCTTGGTTTTCAGTACCCCGTGGAAATCCCTGGGGTGAGCAACCTGGAGTTTCTGCGGGTGGCCACGAATGCTCGTCGGCTGGAGCAGGGCCACGAGGAGCTCGACACATTCGCTTTCGAAGATTTGGTGCGTGAACGCCTGAAGGTGGTTCAGATGGACCCTGCTTTCCTCGATCGTTCCGTGAACGAAGGCTTCAGCGGTGGTGAGAAAAAGCGCAATGAGATCCTGCAGATGGCTCTGCTGGAGCCTTTGGTGGCGATCCTCGATGAAACGGATTCCGGTTTGGATATCGATGCCCTGCGCATCGTGGCTGGGGGTGTGAACCAGCTGGCCAATGCCGAGAACGCCACGCTGCTGATCACCCATTACCAGCGCCTGCTCGATGCGATCACACCGGATTACGTGCATGTGATGGCGGCGGGCCGCATCCTGCGCACAGGCGGTAAGGAGCTGGCGCTCGAGCTCGAAGAGCGAGGCTACGACTGGGTGGATCAGGAGCTCGCTGCCCTGGCGGCGGAGGTGGCCTGATGAGCGCAAGCCTCGCAACACCGGCTGCGGCCAAGGGTGCTTGGCTGGATGCCTGGTTGGCCCATCTGCCTGCCGCCAGTGGTGAGCTGGCGCCGGTGCAGGAGCGTGGCCGCCAGGCCCTGAGCCAAAGCTCGATTCCCTCGGGGCGTCACGAAGATTGGCGTTTCACAGATCTCTCACTGCTGCAGGCGCTGCCTCTTGCTCCGGCGGCCGCGGCAACAGCCACCTTGCCCGTCCCTGAATCCGGGGCTGTGCGGCTGGTGTGGAGCGGCGGCAGCAATCCCCTGGCGGGCCAAGCCCTGCCTGCGGGTTTGCAGCAGCTCACCCCTGGTGAAATTGCCCAGGGGCTCGGGCACACCCTCGCCGCTGCTGGCTGCCAGGAGCATTGGCCGGTGGAGCTCAATCACGCTGCTGCCGAGCGTGTGTTGGCCCTGCGTGTGACCAGCCGCAGCCAGGTGAGCCTGGAGTTGGTGAGCGCCGCGGCCGAGGGTCTGCAGGCGCTGCGCTTGTTGCTGCTGCTGGAGGAGAAGGCCGAGCTGGATCTCTCCCAGTGGATCGAAGCCCAGGCCTCCGGTTTGCACAGCTTGGTGATTGAGGCCCATCTTGCGCGCGGTGCCCGCCTCAGCCATGGCCTGGTGGCGCTGGGGCAATCCGATGCCGCTCTCATGGCTCATGTGGTGATCGAGCAGGAACCGGAAAGCCGGGTGCAACTGAGCAGCGTCACCTCCGGCTGGGGGCTGGCGCGGCTTGAGCCCCGGGCCGTGCAGGTGGATGGCGCGGCCCACACCACCCTGCGGGGCCTGCAGCTGGTGGACGGTCAGCGCATCGCCGACACCCACAGCTTTGTGGAGTTCAAAGGGCCGGAGGGGCAGCTCGATCAACTGCATAAAGCAGTTGCAGCCGGCCAGGGCCGCAGCGTGTTCAACGGTGCCGTGCGCGTGCCCCGCGCCGCCCAGCGCACCAATGCAGCTCAGCTCAGCCGCAGCCTGCTGCTCTCGGATCGCGCCAGGATCGATACCAAGCCGGAGCTGGAGATCGTGGCCGACGACGTGAAGTGCGCCCATGGCGCCACGGTGAGCAGCCTGCAGACCGATGAGCTCTTCTATTTACAGAGCCGTGGCATCGGCGCCGACCAGGCGGCTGGCCTGCTGCAGCGGGCCTTCTGCGAGGAAGTGCTGCGGGAGCTGCCTGCAGCGGCCCGCAGCTGGTGTTCGCTCGAGCGTTTGCTGGAGAGCGCGGCATGACCAGCACCCTCTCGGCACCCCAGGCCGCTGCCGTCACCCAGCCCGACAACCTGGCAGCGCTCACGCGCCCTGATTTCCCGCTGCTGGCCCAGACCGCCTGCCTCGGCCAGCCGCTGATCTATCTCGATCACGCCGCCACCAGCCAGAAGCCCCGCCAGGTGCTGGAGGCGCTGCAGCATTACTACGACCACGACAATGCCAACGTGCACCGCGGCGCGCACCAGCTGAGCGCCCGTGCCACCGAAGGCTTTGAAGGCGCCCGTGCCAAGGCGGCAGCTTTTGTGGGGGCCGCCAACCCCAACGAGATCGTGTTCACCCGCAACGCCAGCGAGGCGATCAACCTCGTGGCCCGCAGCTGGGGTGAGGCCAACCTGCGCCCCGGTGATGAGGTGCTGCTCACGGTGATGGAGCACCACAGCAATCTGGTGCCCTGGCAGCTGCTCGCCGATCGCACTGGTTGCGTGTTGCGCCATGCCGGCCTCACCGACAGCGGTGAACTCGATCTCCACGATCTGCGCAGCAAGATCAGCGATCGCACCCGGCTGGTGAGCCTGGTGCAGGTGAGCAACACGCTCGGCTGCCTCAATCCGATCGCGGAGGTGGCAGCCCTGGCTCACGCCGCCGGTGCCTTGGTGCTGGTGGATGCCTGCCAGAGTCTGCCCCACCTGCCGGTGAACGTGAAGCAGCTGGGCGCTGATTTTCTGGTGGGCAGCTCCCACAAGCTCTGCGGCCCCACGGGTATGGGCTTCCTCTGGGGCCGCGAGGCGCTGCTGGAGGCGATGCCCCCCTTCCTGGGCGGCGGCGAAATGATCCAGGACGTCTACCTCGACCACAGCACCTGGGCCGGCTTGCCCCACAAATTCGAAGCAGGTACCCCGGCGATTGGCGAGGCGGTGGGGATGGGCGCAGCTCTCGATTACCTGCAGGCCATCGGGCTGGATCGCATCCATGCCTGGGAGCAGCAGCTCACCCGCCATCTGTTCGAGCGCCTGCAGGCCATCGATGGCCTGCGCATCCTCGGCCCCACCCCAGAGCAACAGCCGGATCGTGCTGCTCTGGCCGCCTTCCACGTGGAAGGCGTGCACGCCAACGACATCGCCGCTCTGCTCGATTCAGCCGGCATCTGCATCCGCAGCGGCCACCACTGCACCCAGCCGCTGCACCGCCACTACGGCATCAGTGGTTCCGCCCGCGCCAGCCTCAGTTTCACCACCACCACTGAGGAGATCGATCGCTTTGCTGATGAGCTGCAGGGCTCGATCAGCTTCCTGCGGGAGCACAGCTGAGCGGATCCTCTTGGCTCAGGCTGGCGTCAGCACGGCCATCGCCTCAGCGTGTTGGCGTCCATTCCATGCCCAGCGCCACTGCCAACCTGCTGCTTTGGCCGTGGCCTCAATCGCGGCACGGTCGGCGGGGTGGTCGTAAGCGGCCAGGTGGCTACTCACGTGCTCTCGCTGCTGGGCAGAGAGCTGGGGCCAACTGCTGGCAATGCGTTGCTGGTAGCGCTGCACATAAATGTCGCGGCTCTCGCCGGGTTTCCGGAAGACATCCACCCAAATGAACAACCCTCCCGGTGCGATCCGGGTGCGCAGGCGCTCGAGCAGCCACTGTTTCTCCTCGGCGCTGAGGTGATGAATGGCGAAGGCAGAGTGAAGGATGTCGACTGGTTCTGCGTCATCGCCAGCTGGATCGCTTGCCCAACGGAGTAGATCTCCTTCCAGCCAGCGGCATGGATAGGCCACGTTGCCGAGAGCTTGCTGCGCCAGGGGCAGCACCTCAGGCGTGAGATCCAGCCCCGTGTAGGAGCCCAAAGGCAGGCGTTGCAGCAGAGGAGCCAGCAGCGCCAGATCGCCGCAGCCCAGATCCACCATCCGCGGTGCCGCGGCATCGTTGGGGCGAGCCTGGAGCCAGCCCTCCAGGGTTGCGGCCGTGGCGGAGGCCACGGCTTGGTGCTCCATCAGATCGTGCTCCACCACGGCCCGATAGGAGGCCCACTGCTGTGTGAAAAGGTCCATGGTGCTCAGCCTGGTTGGTCGTCGGCGGGTTTCATCCCCCGGGCTTGATAGGCGCTGATGCTGATCGCCGCATCGGGTCGCTCCGCCAGGCGCGCAAATCGCTTGAGCCCAGTCTCGATCAGGGCTACGGCATGGGGTGTGGGCGCAGCCTCGAACAAGGCTGAGCGTTCCGGCTCGATAAAGCCGAGCAGATAGCTGCAAAACCCATCAACCGCATCGCGCTGACTGGGACACCAGTGGTGGATCCCCACCATGGTGTTGTGCACCGCAGTGAAGCCGGCCTGCTCCAGCCAGGGGCCCAGCGCCGGGCCGGCGTGGGCATTGCCGTGGCGGTTGAAATGGGCAACGAAGGCGCTGAGCATCGCCTCAATCGCGGGGTCTGGCGGGGAAACGCGCAGGCTGGAGTAATCGGTTTCGGTGATGTGAATCGTGCCCCCTGGCCGCAGCACCCGCAGGGCTTCGCGCAGCACCGCCAGCGGCTCCTGCAGGTGCTCCACCACCCACACCAACCGCACACGATCCATCGAGGCGCATGCCCAAGGCAGCGCAGCGCCATCCCCCACCGCAAGGTCCACCTGATCCAGGCCCAGCCCCCTGAGGTGCCCTCGCGCGGCCGCGATCTGGTCGGGGCTGATGTCGATCCCGTGCAGTTGGGCATCGGGGTGCCTCTTGCCGATCTGCCCCAGCACCGCACCAACGCCGCAGCCGATCTCGAGGATCTGATCACCAGCCTGGTAATCCAGATTCGCTGCCAGTAGCTCGGAGAGCAGCTCTGCTTGATCAATCAGACGCTCTTGTTCGCGGCGACTCGTCCCATGGATGTAAGGCCGATCCTTCATGGGCTCAGGTGTCGGGCAACGGTTGATGCGGCTAGCTCCCCGGCCTCGATGGCGCCTTCGAAATAGCCGGGCCAGCGCGGGGAGACCTCGGTACCGGCCCAGCACACCCTCCCATGGCTCGCGGGAGCCGGGCCACACTCGGTGCCGGCAGCCAGGCGGGCATGGCTGGTCCAGCTGCCTGGTGCTGGAAAGCTGGTGAAGGCACCGCCGGTCCAGGCTTCGCCATTCCAGGCTTGTTCCACCAGATCGAGGGGGCTGGCGGCGTCGGGGCCCCAATAGCTCACAAGATCCTTGAGGATCAGCGCTCGCCGTTCCGCCTCCGGCAGTGCGGCCATGGTGATGGCCCGCTCCCCCGCCACAAAGCTCGCCAGCACAGCCGGTTGCTCGCCAGGGGGGCCGCTGTCGGCGGTGAGATCCAGCCAGGGCTGTTCACCGGTCCCTAGACCGTTCAGTCCCTGCTCACGCCAGAAGGGCCTGCTGTAGCGCGTGAGGATTTTGGTCATGCCTCCCATGGCTGTGCGTTGCAGCAGGGCTTGATGCGCCGGGGGCAAGGGCGGTTCAAAGCGGATCGCTTGCCGCTGCGGCGGTGGCACCGCCACGATCACTGCACGGGCCTGCAGCGGTTCGAGCCCCTCGGCTATCACGGTTGCCATGGCCTCGTTTTGCTGAATGGCCAGCACCGGGGCTTCCAGCACGAGGGCCTCCGGGCTGCGGGCCCGAAGGTCCGCCGCGAGCTGCAGGCTCACCGCTCCTGCCCCTCCCTGCACCAGCCATGCTTCCGGTGTCTCGGTCTGCGGCGCCACCGCTTGGGTCCAGGCGAGGTGCAGGATCGAGGCTTCCCAGGGTTCAAAGCCGCCCGATCCCCCCACTCGGCAGAGCCAGTCGAGGGGCAGATGGGCCAGGGGCAGGTTGGTCTGCTGAGCAGCCCATGCGCTCACGGTGAGCCGATCCAGCCGTTCGGCATCGGGGGTGAGCCAGGGCTGGCGTGGGTTGATCTGGGCGACGAGGGCGGTGAAGGCTTGCTGCAGGGCGCGGGTTGCCTCCAGCTCCTTCGCATCCAGGTCGAGGGCCCCAGGCTCAAAGAACACCAGGCTGTCCTCAAAACGCTCCGCTAGTGGGGCCTTGATGCACTTCCCTCGCCAACAGAAGATGCCGTCGCCTGCGTAGTAACTCGGATAGCGACTCAGCCCGAGTTCCTGCAGTAGCGCTGCGAAGCGGTGGTGTGTGTTGCCTCCCCACTGGCCTCCCAGATCCACCACGCTGCCGTCGCTGAGGGGCTGGCTCACCATGCGTCCCCCCACCCGTGGCCGCGCCTCCAGCACGCGCACCCGCTGTCCTTGTTCGATCAAGCGGCGAGCGGCGATCAACCCGGAGAGTCCGGCACCCACCACCACGACATCGACGGCATCGCCCATCGCGTCAGCGTTCTCACAGCTGCTGGAATGCTGACCATGGAGCTCTTGGCTGACCACGCGCAGTTGTTTTTGGTGGTACTTGGGGGCCGCACCGCCACCAGTCACATCGAGCTGCACGATGTGCGCTTCGTGGCAGGTGCCTGCATTGACGACACCATTCCTGAGCTGCGCCAGCAGTGGTTCGGGAGGCGTGAGGGCTTGCACCTAGATAGCTACATGGCGGTGCGGGCGATCGATGGCTGGACGGTGAGCCTTGCTCGTGAGCCGGCCGAGCCCCGGCCTGAGCGGCTCTGGTTTGTGAATCTGGGTGCCTATCGCCCCGATTCCCTGGCGGAGTTGCACCACTTCGGCCTGGTGGTGGCCCGCTCGTCTCAGGCGGCCAAGGCGGCGGCAAAGCGGCAGTGGCTGGCAGGGGCGGTCCAGCAGCACAAGGATGATCTCTGTGCCGTGGATGACTGCCTGGCGATCGAGCAGCTGGAGCTGCTCGGGGGTGAGCGGTGGTACGTGCAGCTCCATCCCCATCCCGAGGGGGTAAGCCAGCCCCAGGTGCCGGATTGGTTTGGTTACCGGCGGATCGATCGCTCCTGAACATTGCGGTTGAGGCCGCCGGCGCGGCCCATCAGGCTGGCGGGGAGGCGGCTCCAGGCCACGGGTTGGCCGCTGGCCACCGCAAAGGTGGTCTCCACCAGGGAGTTGTCCTGCCAGTTGATGTCGAGGGTTGTGTAGGTCTGCTGGGGAGGGATGTCTCCCTGGAGCAGGCGTCTGGGGCCACTGCCCATGGCCCCCAGCTGGATCAGATCCAGCTGCCCGCGGCGAGCGGGGAACCAGGCGTGCTGGTGGCCGCTGATGTAGGCCTGCACGCGGCCCTGCTCCAGCAGGCTCTGCACAGCTGCGGCCTGATCCAGGGTTTCGCCGGCGCGGTCGCGCCCCTGGCTCACGCCCACCAGGGGCAGGTGCCCCACCACCAGCCGCAGCCGCGCCTGCTGGGCTTCTGGGCTGGCCAGCTGTTGACGCGCCCAGCTGAGCTGGCTGGCGGGGATGCGGCCGGAGCTGGCATCCCACACCAGCCAGAACACATCGTTCTGCAGGGCGCTGTAGTGGAAGGGGAAATCGGCCACATCCACGAAGCGCAGGCCGAGGGCCTGGCGCCGGGGTGTCCAGAAGCGCCGCACTGCGGCTCGGTCGGCGTCGTAGCCGGGCGATCCATCGTGATTGCCAACGGCCGGCAGGAAGGGCAGGCCGGCCTGGCGCACAGGCGCGAGCACGGTGCGGGCGAAGCCCTCCCACATCGCATCGAGCTGGGCGGCGCTGAGGCCTGGTTTCTGGCCGGCCACCATGTCGCCGGCGCACACCACCAGCGCCGGTTGCAGCGCCAGCAGCTGTTTGAGGCCCTGGCTCACCTGGGGGATGTAGGTGGTGGAGCCGTAGCTGCTGTTGAGGTCGCTGATCAGGCCCAGGCGCAGATCGGGGCGGCGGCCTGGGGCGGCAGCGGACGGTGCCTGTCCCAGGCCCAGCAAGCTCAGCCCGCCGCCCGCCGCTCCCGCGGCGGTGAGCTGCAGCAGCTGGCGGCGGCTCAGGAGCATGGGGCGCTGGGGCGACGAGGGCGGTCGACGGGCAGCATGGAGCATTCGCCACGGCAACGCACCCCATGAAGATCGACGGCAAGGCCTGGCGCACCATCTGGCTCGAGCCCGATGGCCGCTCGATCGGGGTGATCGATCAGATCCAGCTGCCGCATCAGTTCACCACGCGCACGCTGCGCAGTTGCGAGGAAGCCGCTGAGGCGATTCGTACGATGGTGGTGCGCGGCGCGCCTCTGATCGGCGTGACCGGCGCCTACGGGCTGATGCTGGCCCTGCAGGCGGATCCGAGCGATGCCGCGCTGGCGGCGGCCTTCGAGCAGCTCAATGCCACCCGGCCCACGGCCGTGAACCTGCGCTGGGCCCTCGAGCGGGTGCGCGATCGCGTGGCGCCGTTGCCCCCGGCCGAGCGGGCCGAGGCGGCCAGGACGGAAGCGGCGGCCATCGCCGATGAAGACGTGGCCATGTGCGAGGCCATCGGCGAGCACGGCCTGGCGATCTTCCAGCAGCTGGCGGCGGCTCGCCCCGCCGAGCGCCAGGGGCAGCCCTTCAACGTGTTGACCCACTGCAATGCAGGCTGGCTGGCCACGGTGGACTGGGGCACGGCCCTGGCACCGATCTACAAGGCCCATCGCGCTGGCCTCAACATCCATGTGTGGGTGGATGAGACCCGCCCGCGCAACCAGGGCGCCTCGCTCACGGCCTATGAGCTGGGCCGCGAGGGTGTGCCCCACACCGTGATCGTGGACAACGCCGGCGGCCATCTGATGCAGCACGGCCAGGTGGATGCGGTGATCGTGGGCACCGATCGCACCACCCGCCGCGGCGATGTGTGCAACAAGATCGGCACCTATCTCAAGGCTCTCGCCGCCCACGACAACAACGTGCCCTTCTATGTGGCGCTGCCCGCTTCCACGATCGACTGGACGATCGACGACGGCGTGGCCGAGATCCCGATCGAAGCGCGCAGCGCCCGGGAGGTGACCCACATTCAGGGGCGCGTGGACGGCGGCCCGGCCGCCGGCCAGTTGGCCACCGTGCAACTCACGCCCGATGGCAGCGAAGGCTTCAATCCCGCCTTTGATGTGACTCCCGCCCGACTGGTGACGGCGCTGATCACCGAACGGGGTGTGGCGCCTGCCAGCGAAGACGGGCTGCGCAACCTCTACGCCTGACATTGAGCACGATGAGCGAACAGGATCTGCGCGAGCAGCTGGTGGCGGTGGCGCGCCGCATGCAGGCCAGCGGCATCAACCAGGGCACCTCCGGCAATCTGTCGGCGCGCATCCCCGGCGGGATGCTGATCACCCCCAGCTCATTGCCCTATGAGCTGATGCAACCGAGCGATCTGGTGGCGCTGGATCTGGCAGGTAAGCCATTGGTGGCTCCCGAGCCGGGCCGGCCGCAGCGTCGGCCGTCGTCGGAATGGCGGCTGCATGCCGATGTGCTCGCCAACCGGCCGGAGGTGCAGGCGGTGCTGCACTGCCACTCGATTCATGCCACCGCCCTGGCCTGCCATGGCCGCGGCATCCCGCCCTTCCACTACATGATCGCGGTGGCCGGAGGGCACGACATTCGCTGTGCCCCATACGCCACCTTCGGCACCCAGGCGCTCTCCGATGGTGTGGTGGAGGCGTTGCAAGGGCGCCTCGCTTGTCTGATGGCCCAGCACGGCCAGGTGGTGGTGGGCCCGAATCTTGATCGCGCCCTCGCCCTGGCGGTGGAGGTGGAGACCCTGGCCCGCATCTATCTGCAGGCCCGGGCCATCGGTGAACCGCCGCTGCTCAGTGCTGAGCAGATGGAGCAAGTGCGTCATCAGTTCCGGACGCTGCTCTACGGCCACTGATGGCCTGCGCGGCTCGCTGATCCAGCTCGCTACTGCAGCTGAGGCCTTCGCCCAATCCAGAGGCCGAAGGCGATCGAGGCTGCGGTGAGCAGCAGCGCCACGGCGTTGAAACGCGGTAGGCCCCAGCTGGCCACGGCGATCGGGGCCAGGGCCGTGATCAGGCCGCCGCCGAGGAAGGGTTCAAACACCAATTGCTTGAACGAAAAGCTCTCCATGGCCCGGCTGCGCCCCAGGGGGTCGGCCATGCGCAGCAGCAACAGGCCCGTGGCGGTCACACCGGTGCCCTGGCCGAAATCGGCGATGGCGCGCTCAAACCAGTGATCGTGGAAGAAGCGGCGGCCCAGCAGCAGAAACACCGCCACGTTCCAAGCCAGACCCACCAGCGCCAGCAGCAGGAAGGGCAGCCAGTTCTCTTCCAGCATCGGCAGGTTGAGGCTGGCCATCGCTGCGGTGATCAACACATCCATGGCCAGCGATCCCACGCTGGCTTGCACCACGGGGGAGGCCAGCTCGTCGTGCCGGCGCCATTGCAGCACCAGCTGCACCACCAGGCCGCCCAACATCGCGAGCGGAAACACCGGGATCGCATTGAGCAGGTCGGCCGTGGCGGTGCCACCGAGCGCGCCGCCCAGGCGGGTGATGCCGTCTTTGAACAGCACGCCCAGACCCACCGCACCACCTGCTAGAGCCAGGTTCACCGTGAGCGCGTCGATGGTGACGGACCCGTCGCGACCTGGATCCGCCAGGCCCGCCGCTGCTTCCCGCGCCAGCTTGGCTTCCGCCGACATCGGGTCGCTCTCGGCCGCGCGCTGCAGCAGCGAGCCGCCGGCGGGCAGGCGCCCCCGGGCCCCCAGCCAGGCCCGGCTGCGGCCGATCACCACCAGCGCGCTGCCGACCAGCACAGCACTCACCACCCCCACCGTGGCCATGGCCAGGCCCAGGGCCTCGCCAGAGGCGAGGCCGAGATCCGCGAAGGTGTCGCCCATCCCGGCGGCGGTGCCGTGGCCGCCTTCAAAGCCCACTTCAATCAGGCACGCCATCAACGGGTTGGTGCCGAACATCGGCTGCAGCACCAGCCACACCAGCAGTGCCCCCACCAGGTATTGCCCAAAGCCCAGGGTCATGCCGAAGGCGGTTTGACCGGCGGCCCGCTGCCACAGCTGCCGCGGGCTGGGCAGGCGCTGACCCAAAAACAAGGTGGCGAACACCAGCGAGATCAGCACTCCTGGGGTCTGGGCCCACACCGTGTACACCTGTTCGGGGAACACCGGCCAGAAGCTGAACGGACCGATCAGTAAGCCGAGCAGCCCCGCCACCAGGGCCTCCGGGATCCCCAGCTGCCGCAACCAGCGCAGCTTGCGGCGCAGGGTGATCCCCGCCAGCAGCAACAGGCTGAGGCCGGCAAAGGCCACCAGCACATCAAACAGCTTCATGGATGCGCGGCAGATGGTTCAGTGTTGCGTCCGGCCTGGGCCAGCAGTAGGCCGGCGCCACCGGCCAGGAGCACCAGAGCGAAGCAGAAGCCCGTCCAGGTGGGGAGGCCCCAGCCGGCCACCGCCAAGGGTGCAACCACCGTGACCACCCCACCCGCCAGGAAGGGTTGCAGCAGCAGCTGCTTGAGCGAGAAGGCCGGCAGGGCCTGGCTGTGGTCGTCGGGGTCGGCCATGCGCAGCAGCAGCAGGCCGGATGCCGCCACGCCGGTGGCCTGGCCAAACTCCAGCACCGCTCGCTCAAACCAATCAGCCGGCAGCAGCCGCGGTGCCAGCAGCAGGGTCACCGCCAGGTTCCAGGTGAGGCCGGCCACCGCCAGCACAGTGAGCGGAAGCCAGTCGGCGGCCAGCAGGGCCAGGTTGAGGCAAGCGGTGGCCGAGGTGATCAGCAGATCGGCCGAGAGGGTGCCGATCTCGCTCTGAATCGACGCGGAGGCCCATTGGCTGTTGCCGCTGCGCTCAAGCAGCCAGCGCACCAGCAGCGAGCCGATGATCGCCAGCGGGAACACCGGTAGGGAGCGCCCCACCGCGGCGACGCCGCCGCCGATGGCATCGGTGCCGAGGCGCAGCAGCGCCAGTAACCCCACACCGATCAGCACGGCGATGCCCACCAGGGCAAGGTTCACCGCCCAGGCGGCCCAGGCTGGCTGGGCTGGAGCTGAGGTCTCGGTGGCAGAGCCGGCCAGTGGCGAGGCCCCGGGCGCTGCATCCGGCTGGCTTTGGGCCAGCAGCCAGCCCCGCTGGCGGCCAATCACCACCACCACGCCTCCCACCAGGGTGGAACTGAGCAGCCCCACGGTGGCCATGGCCAAACCCAGGTCTTGCCCGCCAGGGAAGCCGAGCGCTGCGTAGCTGGGCCCCATGGCGGCCGCGGAGCCATGGCCGCCCTCGTAGGCCACTTCGATCAGGCAGGCCATCACCGGGCTCACCCCCAGCCACGGCTGCAGCACCAGCAGCACCGCCAGCCCCCCAACCACGTATTGACCGAAGGCGAGCACGAGCGCCAGCGACACCTGGCCGCTCACCGGTCGCCACAGCCCCCCAAGCTTCGGCAGCGGTTTGCCGAGCATCAGCGAACCGAATACCAGGGTGAGCAACACCAGCGGCAGGCCGCCCCAGAGCTCCATCAGGTGCTGCGGCAGCAGGGGTAGGGGCCCGGCCGGGGCGACCAGCAGGCCGATCAACCCAGCCACCAGGGCCTCTGGCACCCCCCAGAGGCGCAGATTCAGGCGCCGGCCGATGCGGCGCCCGGCCATCAGGATCAGGCTGAGCACGCCGGCGGCCAGGGCCAGCCACGCCAGCCCAACCAACGCATCGAGACTCCATGGGTTGGGCAGCAGTTCGCTCATCGCCGCCCCATCACAGCTGGAAGTGGCGGCGGAAGAAGGCTTCCGTGGCCTCCAGCACCTGGATCTGGGTGGCGCCATTGCGGAAGCCATGGCCCTCGTCCGGGAAGAGGTGCACCTCCACCGGAATGCCGTTGGCTTTGAGCGCCGCCGCCATCCGCTCGGTTTGCTCGGGCGGCACCACCAGATCCTCAAGACCCTGGAAAAAGATCACCGGACAGCGGATGCGACCGGCATGCTGCAGCGGCGATCGCGCTTCGTAGGTGGCCTTCGCTACGGGCCAGGGCCCTACGAGGCTGTCGAGATAGCGGGCTTCAAAACGGTGGGTGTCGGCGGCAAGGGCGCTCAGATCGCCCACCCCATAGCGGCTGGCACCGGCCCGGAAGGTGTTGGTGAAGCAGAGAGCGGCGAGGGTGGTGAACCCGCCGGCGCTGCCCCCTTCAATGGCGATCCGTTCAGCGCTGGCCAGGCCCCGGGCTACCAGGGTGTCGGCGGCGGCGGCGCAGTCGGCCACATCCACCACGCCCCACTGGCCATCGAGGCGCTCGCGGTAGGCGCGGCCGAAACCGGTGGAGCCGCCGTAATTCACATCCACGACGCCCCAGCCGCGCGAGGTCCAGAACTGGATGCCAAGGCTCAGACCGGTGCGGGCCATGCTCGTGGGGCCGCTATGGCCCTTCACCAGCAGGGGGGCTTCGGGGTGGCCGCCTCCCGCCGGCGGGTAGTACCAAGCCTGGGTGCGCAAGCCGCCATGGCCGTTGAACCAGAGCGGCTCGCCGCGGCTGATGGCCTCAGCCGCCACCGGGCAGGGGGCGGCGGGCTGATGCCGCCAGTGGCCGCTGCTCAGCTCGAGCTCCAGCAGGCCCGACGGCTCAGTGGCGCTGCTGGCCACGCAGGCGAGCGTCCCGGCTTCGGCGCACAGATCGGCGAGATCGGTGAACGGCGTGGTGATCGCTTGCCAGGTGGCGGAAGCGCCGGGCTGCTCGGGCAGTGCGAATGATCCCAGTGCCCAGCAGCCCTCGCGGCAGTAGAGCGCCAGCAGCTGCGCTCCGTCCCAGGCGTGGGTGCTCATGCCAAACACCCATTGGGGCATGGCGAAGTCCGCCTGCATGGGCAGCAGCGGTTGCCACTGGGGTGCTGTGGCCTCGGCTGTGGTGGTCGCATCGGCTCCGGCCCAACGCTCCAGGTTCCAGAAGCCGCTGCGGTCGTTGCTCACGATCAGATCGGGGCCGGCCCAGATGGGCTGGAACACCGAGCAGCCCTGCGTGTCGTCCGGGGTGGAACCGGCCACAGCCCGCCCTGCGCTGAGGCTGCCATCGGTCTGGATCTCCGCCAGCCAGAGCTGGCTGCGGTCCCAGGGCATGCAGGGTTGCTGCCATTCCACCCAGGCCAGCTGCCGCCCGCTCGGGCTGAGGGCTGGGTAGCCGCAGAAATCCACTGGGCTGTGCAGGGGTTCGGGCTCGCCCCCCAGGAGAGACACCGCCACCAGCTGATCCTGGCCGCCCGCTTCCAGGACCCCGATCCAGCGATTGCCGGCCGGATCGATCAGGCCGCCACCGAGCGCTCCCGGGAAGCGCCCATCGCTTCCGGGCGAGGTGAGGCGCTGCGGTTGCTGATGGCTCTGGCTGAGGGAGAGTCGCCACAGGCAGCGATCGCCGTCGTGCACGAACACAGCCACCGGTTCGCCGCTGTCGAGTCGGCCGATCGCGCAGGCGCCACCGCCGTATTCATGCACCCTGCAGCGCAGGTTCCAGGGCCCTGGCGTGAGCTCCTGCGGCGCCTGATCGGGGCCGCGGCGCGCCATCAACGTGGTGCGCCCTTGCTCCTGTGGCCGCTGCTCAAGCCAGTAAAGAACCCCTCCGAGCAGCTTCGGTTCCTTGAGGCTTGGGGTCTTGCCCAGCACCAGCTCAGCGGACAGGGGGGCAGGGCTGGTGCGCACCGAGGCCATTCAGGGATGGCTCCTAGAATCGCCTGAACGATCCCGCCAGCGAGGACACGCTTTGGCCAGCAGCTTCGCCAGATTGGCGCGAACCGCCGAAAACGCCGGCCGGCTGCAGGTCTCGAAAGAGCCGGTTGACAACCCTCCCTACGACATCCACACCCTGGGCGATCAGGTGTTGCGCACCCCGGCCAAGCGCATCGGCAAGGTTGACGACAGCATCCGCTCCCTGGCCCGCGACATGTTGGTGAGCATGTACGCCGCGAAGGGCATCGGTCTGGCCGCTCCGCAGATTGGGGAGCCGCTGCAGCTGTTGGTGATTGATCTGGAGATCGAAGATCCCAAGAGCCCGCCGCTGATCCTGATCAATCCTGAGATCACCGCCGTGGGCGGCAGCCTCTGCACGTATGAGGAGGGTTGCCTCAGCATCCCCGGCGTCTATCTCGATGTGGTTCGCCCCAGCGTGGTGGATGTGAGCTACCGCGATGAGATGGGCCGGCCCAAGCGGATGAAAGCGGATGGTCTGATGGCCCGTTGCATCCAGCACGAGATGGACCATCTCAACGGTGTGCTGTTTGTTGATCGCGTCACCGATCACGACAAGCTGCGCGAGGGGCTCGGTGAGAAGGGCTTCAATCCGGCCGATGTGCACGCGATCGCCTGAGGCCCTCCAGTCATGCCGATGAAACCCCTGGCCGGAGTGTTCCTGGCCCTGGCCTGCCTGCTCGGAATCGCCGCCACCGGTTCGGTGTTTGAGCTCGCCTACGGCGATCCCGACCTTGGGGTCTCCACCACCCGCCTGATCCTGGGCTTGGCCCTGCCTGGCACGGTGCTGAGCCTGTTGGTGGCGATCCGGATCAACAAGCCGGCCTGAGGGGCTGGCATCGCTGCTCGGCACTTCTACGATCGCCAGGCTGCATGCCTGCGCCTGTGATTCATTCGGTTCGCACCCTCGCTGCACTGCTGCCTTTGGCCGGTGCTCTGGCCCTGCTGGCGCCTGAGCCCGCTGCGGCCAAGGCGTTGTTTGAAGCGGTGGAGGTGGATCAGAGCAAGTTCGTGATCGTGTCGGCACCGATCGGCGATGGCAGCCGCGCCCAGCTGAACATCTACGAGCAGCGCACCGAAGCCCGGCCTTGCTACGCCGTGCAGGGAAGCAACCCGGCTGTGGTGGATCCCCTGCTCTCCACCTTCGACTTCACCAGCATCTGCAACCGTTTCATCGACGGCAATGGCTACTCGCTGCGGATCGGCGACAGCGATCTGGGCACGGTGTATCGCCTCAGCGTGGTGAAGGAGTCGGGCGACACGCTGCTGATGGCGCTGCCCACCAAGCCTGGTGCTGGTCCCGAGTTGGTGGTGGCCCGCAGCGGTGGCTCCACCAATGGGTTTCTGCTGATGGTGCCTGAGCCGGGCTGGAAGCTGATGCGCCGTCAGTTCGGGGGGCGCACCCTCGGTCATGTTTACGTCTATCGCGCTGATTGGCCTGACGCGGCCGCTGCGTCTACCACGCCGGCGGTTCCTGCGGCGGTGCCGCCGGTGCCCACCGCCGGCAGCTGAAGAGCTGACAAGGCACTTGCTACCATCGTCAAACTGCACAGATTCTTGATCGGTTTATGACCCAGGTCACCGTCGGCGAAAACGAGGGCATTGAGTCGGCGCTGCGCCGCTTCAAGCGCCAGGTGTCCAAAGCCGGGATCTTCGCCGACCTCAAGCGCCTGCGTCACCACGAGACCCCGGTTGAGAAGTACAAGCGCAAGGCCCAGCAGCGTCGTCGCCGCCGCTGATCGGCTTCAAGAAACACCCCGATGGGGCCCTGGCGGAAACCGGTGTTTTTACCGGTTTCCGCTTTTTTGTGGCGTGTTGATGATGGGATCACCCCCCGCAGAGGTGTCCCATGAAGCAGCTGATGCAGGTTCTCAATCGCTGGTTCGGCTCGAGCGTTGGCAATGCCTTCGGGAATCCCCTCGAGGAGCGCCAGCACCAGCCACCGCTGGTGGGTGTGCAGCCCTACCGCGATCAGCCGCTGCGGCACTGAGCTGATCAAAGCTGCGGTAACTGAGGGCCTCGGCAATGGCTGAGGCCTCCACCGTGGCCATGCCCCCCAGATCGGCAATGGTGCGGCCCACCCGCAGCACCCGTTCGGCCGCGCGGGCGCTGAGGCCCCGTTGATCGATCGCCGCCTGCCATAAATCGAGCGCCTCGCTGCCAATGGATCCGCACTGGTGCAGGTCGCGCACGCTCAGTGCACAGTTGCTCACTCCCTGGGGATTGCGCGTGTGCATGCGCTCGCGTGCCGCTTGCACTCGCTGGCGCACATCCGCGCTGGCCTCGCCCGCACTGTTGCCTCGAAAGCCTGCGCCCAGGGTGCTTCCCTCCAGCCGCCGCATCACCACCTGCAAATCGATGCGATCGAGCAGGGGGCCTGAAATGCGGCCCCAGTAGCGCTGCTGCATCGCGCTGCCGCAGCTGCAGGTGCGCTCGGGATCGCCCGCCCAGCCGCAGGCGCAGGGATTGGTGGCTGCCACAAGATGCACCGCGCAGGGAAAGCGCAGCCGCTGCCGCGCCCGGCTCAGCCACAATTCGCCTTGCTCCAGCGGCTGGCGCAGCTGATTGAGCACATCACGGCGGAATTCCGCCAGTTCATCGAGAAACAGCACCCCTCTGTGGGCCAGGGCCAGTTCCCCCGGCCGCAGCTTGGCGCCGCCCCCTACCAGCGCGGCGCTCGAGCAGCTGTGATGCGGGCTGCGGAATGGCCGTTGCTGCAGCAGTTCACCCTGGGGCGGCAGCAATCCGGCAGCGGAGTAGAGCTGGGTGAGCTCAAGCCGCTCGGCTCGGTTGAGTTCGGGCAGCAGGCCCGGCAAGCAGCGCGCTAGCAGGGTTTTGCCGCTGCCCGGTGGACCGACCAACAACAGGTGATGGCCACCGGCAGCGGCGATCTCGAGGGCCCTCCGGCCATGCAGTTGCCCCTGTACGCAAGCCAGGTCATTCAGCGGATCCAGTGGCGGTGGCGGGGCATCAGCTGCCGCAGAACGGGCCGCCTGGGTGGCGCGATCCGGGTTCTGCAGCCAGTGCAGGGCTTTGCTCAGGCTGCCGGCCACCACCAGCGGTAGCTGCTCCACCAGCTCGGCTTCGCGCAGGTTGGCCTGCGGTAGGAGCAGGGCACGCGCGCCATGCCGCTGCGCTGCCAGGGCCAGAGCCACCGCGCCGCGCACCGGCCGCAGTTCACCGCCCAGGCCCAGCTCTCCGGCACACCAGATCCCATCGAGTTGGGCCGGATCCAGCTGGCCGCTGGCGGCCAGCACGGCCAGGGCGATGGGAAGGTCGAAGGCGGGCCCCTCCTTGCGCAGATCCGCCGGAGCCAGGTTCACGATCACCCGGGTGAGGGGCATGCGCAGATGGCTGTTGCGGATCGCGGCCCGCACGCGCTGCCGCGATTCCTGCACGGCCGCATCCGCCAGCCCCACGATCTGCAGCCCAGGCAGCCCGGGTGCAATATCCACCTCCACGGCCACAGCCCGGGCCTCAAGCCCCACCAGGGCGGCTCCGCTGCATCGTGCCAACATCGGGCTCACGCAAACCTGCAGTGGTGAAGTGCCACCGCTGTTTCATCGCTGCTCGGTTTTCACCCCCTTCCCCAACAGCCACCGCTGATGGCCGACGCCGCTGCCACCCCGCCGAACGACACGATCTTCGGCCGCATCCTGCGGGGTGAGATCCCCTGCGATCAGGTGTATGCCGATGAGCACTGCCTGGCTTTCCGCGATGTGGCGCCCCAGGCACCGGTGCACATCCTGGTGATCCCGCGGGAGCCTGTGGTGAACCTGGCGGAGGCGGGCGATCAGCACCAGCAACTGCTGGGCCATCTGCTGCTGGTGGCGGCCCGGGTGGCCCGCCAGGAGGGGCTGAGCGGGTTCCGCACCGTGATTAACAGCGGCGAGGAGGCCGGCCAGACCGTCTTCCATCTGCATGTGCACGTCATCGGTGGCCGTCCGCTGGCCTGGCCGCCGGGCTGAGGCATAGCCGGCGAGAATGGCGTGATCTGAACGCCGATATGAACCCCCTGCAGGCCTTCCGCAGTCAGCTCGGCAAGCTGCGGCGCCTCGCCCAGCCCTACTTCCTGCCGGTGGAAGACACTAGTGGCTGGCAGTTCCTGCTGCTGATCGTTGCCCTGCTGACTGTGGTGGTGGGCAGCACCCTGCTGTTGCTCACGGCTGTGGTTGCCGCGAGTGGAGCCCTGATTCCTGAGCTGCAGGCGCGTTTTCTGCCCGGAGTGCCGCAGCAGGTGAGCGCCATCTGGGCCAGCCCCGCCGGGCCGGTGGTGATGGTGTTGTTCGTGGCGGGCCTGATTTGTTTCGGTGCGCTGCGCAGCAAGCTGCGCCAGGGGCGCTGGCTGCCCTGGTTGTTGATGGGGGTGATCACGCTATTGATCCTGGTGATCAACGGCATCAACGTGGGCATTAGCTACATCGCCCGCAACGTTGATAACACCCTGGTGGCCTACAAGGCCGACGAGTTTTGGCAGGTGGTGGCGATCTATGCCTTCTGCCTGGTGCTGGCTCTGCCGATTCGTGCCTTGCAGAGTTATCTCATTCCCAAACTCGGCCTGCTCTGGCGCGAGTGGTTAAGCGGCCGCCTGCTCAACCGGTATCTGAAGAATCGCGCCTATTACGTTCTCAATCCCAACGACGAAACCGCCGAGGAGATCGACAACCCCGACCAGCGGATCTCTCAGGACACAGCCAGCTTCACCGGCACCAGTCTGAGCGTGACGGTGGAGATCGTTTCCGCGCTGCTCACGTTTGTGAGCTTCATCGTGGTGCTCTGGACGATCAGCACCAAGCTCGCCCTGTGGTTGCTGGTGTATTCCGTGGGTGGAACTGCCGTGATCGTGTTCGCCAGCCGCAAGCTGGTGGCGCTGAACTACGACCAGCTGCGCCTGGAGGCGGATTTTCGCTACGGCCTGGTGCACATCCGTGATAACGCTGAATCGATCGCCTTCTATCGCGGCGAACAGCAGGAGTCGCGCGAGGCGGTGCGGCGCCTGGATGGAGCGATCCGTAATTACGACAAGTTGATTGTGTGGGAAGCGCTGATCAGTGTGATTCAGCGCTCCTACGACTACTTCTCGCGCTTCCTTCCCTGGCTGGTGATCGCACCGATCTATTTCGCCAAGGAGGTGGATTTCGGTGTGTTCGGCCAGGCCAGCATCGCCTTCTCCCAGGTGTTGTTTTCGGTGAGCTACATCGTGAACAACATTGATCGCCTGGCAGCTTTCTCCGCGTCGATCAGTCGTTTGGAGGGCTTCCAGGGCAAGGTGGAGGCGATCAACCGCTCCGAGGCCCAGCGCGAACTGCTGGCGGAGGAGTCGTCGCGGCAGGCGCAGTCGCTGTTGGTGCGCCATGTGGATCTGGTGCCGCCGGGCAGTGATCGCCGTCTGATCCACGACCTCAGCCTGGAGGTGGCCCCCAGCCAGCGGGTGTTGGTGGTGGGCCCGAGCGGCTGCGGGAAGACCTCCTTTCTGCGCTTGGTGAGCGGGCTCTGGCCTCCCAGTGCCGGTGAGGTCGAGCGTCCACCTCTCTCGGAGCTGCTGTTCATCCCTCAGAAGCCCTACATGATTCTGGGCAGCCTGCGGGAGCAGCTCTGTTACCCCCAGGATCCGCAGCGCTTCAGCGATGAGCATCTGCGCAGCGTGCTCGAGGAAGTGCGGCTTGGAGCCCTGGTGCAGCGCTACCCCGATTTTGAGATCAAGCAGGATTGGCCGCGGTTGCTCTCCCTGGGTGAGCAGCAGCGTCTGGCCTTTGCCCGCCTGCTGCTCAATTCACCGCGCTTCGTGGTGCTCGATGAGGCCACCAGCGCCCTGGATGTGAGCACTGAGCAGCACCTCTATGAGCTGCTGGCCCAGCGCGAGATGGCGTTTGTGAGTGTCGGCCACCGCCCCACGCTCAAGAGCTTCCACAACCTGGTGCTTGAGCTCGACGGCCAGGGCGGGTGGAAGCTGATTCCTGCCGCCAGCTATACCTTCAACTCCGGCGTCTGATTTCGTGATGACCAGCACCCCTGAACCCCCCGCCACCAGCGCCACCACCAACGACGTTCCCGCCTTTGGCTGGAGCGGCTATGCCGAGCGGGTGAACGGCCGTTTCGCCATGGTGGGCTTTGCTGCGGTGCTGCTGGTGGAGGCGATCAGCGGCGACACGTTCCTGCGCTGGGCCGGTTTCGTGGGCTGAAGGCCCAGGCGCGCTTCAGGGCAACTCCAGCAGATCCACCTGCCAGAGGCCTGCTCGGCTCACCTCCACCGCCAGCACCCGCCCATCGGCGCTGAGGCTCACCCGTTGCGGCACGCCGGCAGGCTCGATCGGCACTGTCTGGGAGGCCTGCAGCGACCGGCGGTGGATCACCAGCTCGCTGCGATCATCCCGTTGCCGCACCAGGGCGATGCGCTCGCCCCGTTGATCCACCGCAACGCTGATCGGCAGGCTGTCGGGACGGTTCAGGCCCGGCAGGGGAACAGGGGCGTTGCGGCGTCGATCGATCAGCTGCACCTGAGCCCGATTGCCAGCGCGGCTGCTGATGAGCGCCAGCCAATCGCTATTGAGGGATGGGCTCTGGCTGTCGCCCAGGCTGCTCAATGGCTGGTTCAGCCCCTGAATGGGGCGCAGGCCCGCCTGGCAGCCCGCTAGCAGCAGGGCCAGTGCGCCACCCCAGAGGCCAGCGCTGATCGAGGCTCGCGGGCTGATGGCTGTCATGGCGGGCCGCCACCGCTTTCGCGTAGGCCCGGAGCGCGATCCGGCTCGAGCATCCCCGCGAGGCTGAACACCTGCAGCCGCCGGCTGCCGCCGTTGATCAGTTCCAGGGCGATGCTCTGCCCGTCGGGCGCCAGGCTCAACTGCTGCGGCTCTTGTGCGGCGGGAAGGAACAGCGGGTGCTGTTGGCCGGTGGCGCGATCCTCAATCACCGCCTGGCGCCGGCTCCCCTGCTGCACCAACAGGGCCAGATAGCGGCCATTCCAGCTCAGCGATGGTGAGCTGTGGGGCTGACGATTGCGCAGTTGGCGTAAGGGCAGCACGCGGCCTGTGCGGCGCTCCTGCAGCACCACTGTGGTGCGTCCTCCACGATCCACGAGGGTGGCCAGAAGACGCCCGTCGCCGCTGAGAGCCGGTTTCTGGCGAGACTCAGCTCCCAGGCCGGCGGGGGGCGTTGGTTGGCGGTTGAAGGGTGAAAGGCTGCAGCCGCTTAAGCCCAGTGCGAGCCCGGCGGCAACCGCTAGCCGCCGCCACGGATCAGTCGTCGAAGCGGGAGCTGTTGTCGCGCGGAGCAGCGCTGCTGGGGTTGTTCTTGCGGCTGGAAGGGGGAACGGGGCGGAATTCGGCATCGCTCACGCCGGCATCACTGGCGGTGCTGGAAGCGGCGGGCGCAGGGATGGTGCTGGGGGCCCGATAGGGAGTTCCCTGGGGCTTGTCCATCGGTCGCTCGCTGGGCCCGGGGCGGCGGCTGGAGCGTGGCATCGGCTCGCTGGTGGCAGCAGGCCGAGTGCCGCGCCGGGTTTCGTCGCGGTCTTGGCGGCGGGCACCGAAGTCGCGGGTTGAGGTGTCAGTCGGGGCGCTGCCGGCCCGGTAGCGACGTTCGCCGCGGTTATCCCATTCATCGCGGGACGCAGCCCGCTCGGGAATGGCGGCTCGGGCCGGTGCACGGCGGGGGCGGTACAGATCATCCTCATCGCGCTCGCCAATGCCCTCCTCGCGGGAGCGGATCCGCCGGCGCAGGGGCTGCGGTTCATCGAACCGATCCACATCGTCGCGCCAGTCGCGGCCGCCACCCATGCGGGGCTTGGGCTCTGGTTCGTCGTCGTCAAAGAAGGAGGAACGCCGGGCCTGCTCGGTGGTCACCCCGCGCAAGCGCACGCTTTCGTAGGCGAAGAACACCGTGGTGCCGGCCAGCAGAAACTGTCCGAATTGCAGGATCGGGTCGAGTCGCCAGCCCTGAAAAAACAAAATGCCGCCGCAGAGCAGGCCCACGGCGGCGAAAAACACGTCGTAATCGCGGGCCAGGGCTGGCTTAAAACTCCTCATGAAATAGAGGAGTGCGCCACCAACGGCCAACACGATCCCAACAATGCTGGCCCAATTCAGGCTGGCGTTGACCACGGATCGCAGCTCTTGTTCAGGCCACTGTAGGCCGGGAGTCGAGAGCCGCTGAGCCGTCTGCCTGGCCCCTGAGCTCAGAGCTTGCGATCAACGCGATCGTTCTGGCTGATCAGGATCACTGCAATGGTGATGGGGATGACCACGATCACCGCACCCCACACGAGGCTGCTCAGGAAGTTGGCGAGGGAGGGGGTCATGGCTGTGACGAATCCGCCCGGGATCCTAGGCAGCGATGACCGCTTCCTACGATCCGATCACTGCTGCTTAGAGCTTTGTGACGGGGAGCCTTGCCATGGCGGGAGTGGAGCAAACGGCAGGATCCGGGGCTGACACCCTGGCGCTGCTGCGGCAGGTGCTGCCCCCCGTGCACCTGGTGCTTGGTCTGCTGCTGTCCGCCTGGACGCTGCTCTTCCTGTTTCGCATCGTGCTCACCTGGTACCCGCAGGTGGATCTCAGCCAGGGGGTGTGGCGCGTCGTCGCTATCCCCACCGAGCCCCTGCTCGCGGCCACTCGCCGGGTGATTGCGCCGATTGGCGGGGTGGATGTGACGCCGGTGATCTGGTTGGGGTTGATCAGCCTGGTGCGCGAGCTGCTGGTGGGCCAGCAGGGCTTGATCACTCAGGTGATGATCCGCGCCAGCGTGCTGCCCGCTTAGGTCGGGGGGAGCATCTCCTGCTCCACAAACTTGGTGTGCACATCGCCGGCCTGGAATTCCGGTCGATCGAGCAGCTGCAGGTGGAAGTCGATCGTGGTGGGGATGCCCGTCACGGCGCATTCCGAGAGGGCCCGGCGCAGCCGCCTCAGGGCGTGGTTGCGGTCGGTGCCCCACACGATCAGCTTGCCAATCAGCGAGTCGTAGAAGGGTGGGATTTCGTAGCCGGTATACACGTGGCTGTCGAAGCGCACGCCGGGCCCGCCGGGCGGGAGCCAGCCGGTGATCTTGCCGGGGGCGGGGCGGAAGTTCTGGCGTGGATCTTCCGCGTTGATGCGCACCTCGATGGCGTGCCCGGTGAGCTTGATCTCGTCTTGGCTCACCGAGATCGGCTCGCCGCCGGCGATCCGCAGCTGCTCCGCGATCAGGTCGACGCCCGTCACCATCTCGGTGACCGGATGCTCTACCTGAATGCGGGTGTTCATCTCCATGAAATAAAAGTTGCCGGTCCGGTCCACCAGGAACTCCACGGTGCCGGCGCCCTCGTAGCCGATGGTGCGCGCAGCGGCCACAGCTGCATCACCCATCTGTTTGCGGAGATCGGCATTGATGGCAACGCTGGGGGCTTCTTCCAGCAGCTTCTGGTGGCGGCGCTGAATCGAGCAGTCGCGCTCGCCCACGTGCACCACGTTGCCGTGGCGATCGGCCAGCACTTGCACCTCCACGTGCCGGGGCCGGTCGATGAATTTCTCCATGTAGAGGCCGGGATTGCCGAAGGCGGCTTCTGCTTCCCCCTGGGCGGCCTTGAACAGGTTCTCGATCTGGTCGGCGCTGGGGACAAGGCGCATGCCCCGGCCGCCACCGCCAGCGGTGGCCTTGATCATCACGGGGTAGCCCATGGATTCGGCCAGGCCGCGGGCCTCATCCACGCTCTCGAGCAGGCCCTCGCTGCCGGGGATGGTGGGCACCCCCACGCTCTGCATCGTGGCCTTGGCTGTCGACTTGTCGCCCATCGAGCGGATCGATTCCGGTGATGGGCCCACGAAGGTGATGCCGTGGGCGGCACAGATCTCGGCGAACTTGTCGTTTTCCGCCAGAAACCCGTAGCCAGGGTGGATGGCATCGGCGCCGCGGGAGGTGGCGGCCGCCAGGATGTTGGGAATGTTGAGGTAGCTCTTGCTGCTGGGTGCATCACCGATGCACACCGCCTCATCGGCGAGCTGCACATGCAGAGCGTTGCGGTCCACCGTGCTGTACACAGCCACGGTGGGAATGCCGAGTTCGCGGCAGGTGCGCAAGATGCGCAGAGCGATTTCGCCACGGTTGGCGATCAGCAGTTTGCCGATGGGCATCCAGTGGCAGGCCGGCAGATCCGGCAGCGCAGGCCGCATGGGACTGTATCAGTGCTCACCAGGGCGAATCACGCCAGGCTGATGGGTATAGTTCCGGGGCGGCGCTCAGGCGTCGTCAGCCCTCACGCCTGTTGCTGCAGTTTTTTCAGACCTACGCACAGACGACCAAACCCCGGTTCAGTCAGCCCTGCGCTGCCGAATCAACAACCACGCGGATGTGGTGGAATTGGTAGACACGCACGTTTGAGGGGCGTGTGACTTCGGTCTTGCGAGTTCAAGTCTCGCCATCCGCACTGATCAAGTTCAACAGCAGGTCCACCGTGTGACCCAGCCCGGCGGCTCCCCTTCTCCCGCCAGGGCATCGCGATTCAGTCCAGCTGAGGCTGCGATCGTGCTCGTGTGCAACGGGCCTGGTGAGCTCAGCACCTGGGTGCGGCCGCTGGCGCAGCGGTTGCACCGCGAATTGGCTATGCGGCCCCTGGATGCGCAGGCCCCCATCAGCCTGCAGCTGGTGCTGGTGCCCTGCCCGAATGCCACCGGGGTCGAGCATCAGGTGGCGGAGGGCATGGGTCTGTTTGAGCGGGTCTTGCCGGCAGCTCGTTTCTGGTGGCTGCTGTTGCGTCCGCGCCGCGGAGGCCCTTGGCCCTCCCGTGGGGTGGTGGTGTTTCTCGGTGGCGACCAGTTCTGGACGGTGCTGCTGTCCGCGCGTCTCCGCTATCGCCACATCACCTACGCCGAGTGGGTGGCCCGCTGGCCCCGCTGGAACGATCGGATCGCGGCCATGGGCCCTGCGGCGGCGGATCGGCTGGCGCTCCGCTGGCAACCCCGCTGCCAGGTGGTGGGCGATCTGATGGCGGATCTCTCGGAATCAGCCCGCAGCGATCAGCCGCTGCCTGAGGGGGAGTGGGTGGCGTTGATGCCGGGCTCGAAGCGGGCCAAATTGCAGGTGGGCATGCCCTTTCTGCTCGACACGGCGGATCGACTGGCTCGCTTGCACCCAGGCTGCCGTTTCCTGCTGCCGGTGGCTCCGACCACCAGCGTTCGGGAGCTGCTGGCCTATGCCGGCCCCGCCAACCCGATTGCGGCCTCTTACGCTGCCGGCGAGCCAGAACTTCTGCAGATCCCTCAGGGTGCCGAGCTCCGCACGCCTGCAGGCACTCGGATTCACCTGGTGGAGCAGCAGCCGGCCCATGGGGTGCTCAGCCAGTGCAGCTTGGCCCTCACCACCGTGGGCGCCAATACCGCTGAGCTGGGGGCTTTGGGGGTTCCGATGATCGTGTTGGTGCCCACCCAGCATCTGCATGTGATGCAGGCCTGGGATGGTGGCCTCGGGATCTTGGCCCGCCTGCCCATCCTGCGCTGGTTGCTGGGGGCTGCTCTCACCGCCTGGCGGATGCGCCATCACGGCTTTTTGGCCTGGCCCAATATTTCGGCGGGCCGGGCGGTGGTGCCCGAGCGGGTGGGGGCGATCACGCCTGCTCAGATCGCCGAGGAAGCGGCCGGCTGGCTGGAGCAGCCAGAACGACTGGCGGGAATGCGCGATGACCTGCGCAGCCTGCGCGGTCAGCCGGGTGCGGTGGCGACGCTGGCCGGCATGGTGCGGGAGCTGCTGGCGGCGGCTCCAGCGCGCCCCTGAGGGATCCGGCGTTGGCTGAGCCCGCTCTTTAGCTTGTGGGGCAGCCCATCCCGCTTTGCATGGCTTCCGCTTCTCCCGCCGATCACGAGCAGTGGCGCGACCAGCTCTCCCCGGAGCAGTTCCAGGTGGCCCGCCTGGGGGGCACTGAGCGCGCCTTTACCGGCATCTACTGGGACAACAAAGCCAAGGGGATGTACCGCTGCGTTTGCTGCGGCAGTGAGCTGTTCAGCTCCGACAGCAAATACGACTCCGGCAGCGGCTGGCCCAGCTTCTGGGAGGGGGTGAACCCCGCAGCGATCACCACCCTTGAGGACCGCAGCCACGGCATGGTGCGCACGGAGATCAAGTGCGCCAAGTGCGATGCCCACCTGGGGCATGTATTCAACGATGGCCCCAACCCCACGGGACTGCGCTATTGCGTGAACTCGGCTTCGCTGCAGTTCGAGCCTGGCCAGGCTTGATTGCTGGGCCGGCCGCGCCTACCAGCGGTCGGCATCGCGGCGATCGAGGGGCTCAACCGGCTCCACGTCCAAGGGCCCCTCATCGCGCACATAGCGCCGGCGGGGAGCTTCATCCTGGTAACCGCGCCTGGGTTGTGGATCGAGCGGCTCCTCATCGAGATAACGGCGCTGGCGCAGCGGTTCGCGCTCGCGGCGCTGCTCCACCTCCACATAGTCGTAATCCTGTTCCGGCTCGAAGCGGCGATTAACAGCCGGCTCGATGCGGCGCTGCTGCTCCTGGGCCGTGGGTTGGCCGGCGGCGAGCTGGTTCTCCACCGGCACCATGTTGAGCCGGTAGCGCTCGCGCTCTTCCTGCTCCCAGCTGGGCCCACCCACGCCCAGCTTCTCCAGCAGGCCCGTGCCCAGCTGCTTGAGCTTCTCCTCGGCGCCCTCGTACACGATGATCCGATCCGGGCCGCTGCTCACGATTTCTTCCACCGTGAGCTCCCAGGTGCTCAGCACGCCCTCGCCCAGGAGGGGAATCCCCAGGGCACCCAGAACCAAGGTAGTGATTTCACCGGTTTCGATATCGAAGCTGAAGCCGAGCACCTTGCCCAGCTGCTCGCCCGCTTCGGTGATCACCTGGCAGTTGATCACGCGCGAATAGCGATCCGGGTTGAAGCCCTCCGCCAGCGAATCGGCGGAATCCACCAGGATCACATCGCCCACCTGACGGATGCTTTGCAGCGGCATCCAGCGGGGCAGGCCCGGGAGGAAGCGGGTGAGTGGGTTGTCGCGTAGGCCCAGCGCCACCACCTCACGCCGGTCGATATCCACCACCACTTCGCCGACCACCCCCAGCCGGCGGCCGGAGTCGCGGGTGATCACCTGGGTGCCCATCAGCTCCGAACGCAGCCAGAGGCGATCACTGGGTGTGGCGGTCGGGTCGCTGCCGGGAGGTGTGCTTGTCATGGGCGCATTGTGGCCGAGCGGCAAGGTGCTGCCCTCAGGCCGCCGGTGGTAATCCCACCACCTGGGTGTGGGCGCCGCGGGCCTGGGTCACGCCGATGGTGCGTGTGGCGGCACCGATCATCGGTCGGCGGTGGCTCACCACCAAAAACTGGGCGGCTTCGGCTTGCTGGGCGATGAGGGCCGCCAGGCGCTCCACGTTCACGCCATCGAGGAAGCTGTCCACCTCGTCGAGGGCATAGAAGGGCGAGGGGCGGAAGCGCTGCAGCGCAAACAAGAAACTCAAGGCTGTGAGCGATTTCTCGCCGCCGCTCATCGACGCCAGGCGGCGCACCGCTTTGCCCTTGGGGTGGGCCACCAGGCTGAGGCCGCCATCGAGGGGTGATTCCGGGTTTTCCAGCTGCAGGTGCCCTTCGCCATCGGAGAGGCCGGCAAAGATCTCGCGGAAGTGACCATCAACAGCCTTGAAGGCCTCCATGAAGGCCTCTTGCCGCAGGGTGGCCACCGTTTCGATGCGCAGCAGCAGCTCCTCGCGCTCCTTGCAGAGCACATCGAGTCGTTCCTGCAGATCGGCGAGGCGGGCTTCCAGCTCTTCGAGCTCCTGCAGGGCGAGCATGT
Organism: Vulcanococcus sp. Clear-D1; assembly: GCF_014654725.1. Lineage (GTDB taxonomy): Bacteria > Cyanobacteriota > Cyanobacteriia > PCC-6307 > Cyanobiaceae > Vulcanococcus. The sequence continues at coordinate 86,633 of NZ_JACVZV010000005.1, forward strand.
TCACCGGCTCCAGAGCTTCCATGCGGGCTTGGAGGCTCTTGAGTTCGGCCTGCAGCGCTTCAAGACCGTTCTCTCGAACGTCTTCGGGAATCTCCGGCAGCGGATCGGGCAGCTCCCGTTGCAGTTGCTCGAGCCGCAGGGCGCCGCTGCGTTCCTGCTCCGCCAGGGCGGTGAGTTCTTCTCCGAGGCGCTGCAGTTCCCATTCCTGCTGCTGAAGCGTTTGGCGTTGGCGTGAGAGCTGTGCTTCTGCTTCATCACGGGCGCGCCGCCGCTCGCCGAAGCGCGCCTGCAGCTCCTGTTGCCGCGCCTGCAGCTCGCTGCGTTTGGCTTGATCGGCCTGCTGCTGCTCCTTCCAGGCCGCCCGCTCAGCCACCAGGGCATTCACGGCTTGCACCAGCCGCTGCTCTTCACCGGTGAGGGCTTGCAATTGGCTGGCCACCCGCTCGGCCGCCAGGCCCCGTTCCCGCCTGGCCGCGAGCAGGCTGTCGCGTTGCTGGCGGGCGCTGGTGAGGGCGGCATCGGCGGCCTCCAACTCCTGCTGCAGCCCCTGCCAACGCTCGCTGTCGCCGCTGGCCTGGGCGCTGGCTTCCTGCGCCTCCAGCTCCTGCAGGCTTTGCTGCAGCGGTGCCAGCTCGCTCGCGAGGGTTTGCAGCCGCTGCTGGCCGCTGCCCAGATCCGCCTCGATCTGCTGAATGCGCGTGAGCAGTTGGTCGCGGCGTTGCTGCAGGGGGCCATGGGCCCGCTGGGCGGCGCTGCGTTCGGCCTCGAGGGCGGCGCGGCGCTGCTCGAGCCTGCTCAGTTGCGGACGCAGCTCTTCGAGTTGGCGGCCCAGCTCGGCTTCTTTGCGGCGGCTGGCGGCGAGGGTTTCGCCCAGTTCCAGCAGGCGCCGGCGAAGGGGCTCGGCCTCATCGGCGTCGCTGGCGGCCCCGAAGCTGAGCTGGTTGCCCCGCTGCTGGAAGCTGCCGCCGGTCATGGCACCGCTCTTCTCGAGCAACTCCCCATCAAGGGTCACGGCGCGGGCACGGCCCAGCTCGCGCCGGGCGCTGGCCAGATCCCGGAACACCAGCGTGTCGCCGAACACATAGCGGAACACGTCGCCGTACACCGGTTCGAAGCGCACCAGCTCCACTGCCCGGCCCACCAGGCCATCGCCACCGCTACCACCTGGGTTGCTGCCGCGCTGGAAGGCCGCGCTGTTGCCGCTGGAGCCGGCGCCGCCGCGGATTTTGTTGAGGGGCAGGAAGGTGAGGCGCCCAGCGCGGCGGCTCTTGAGCAGCTCGATCGCTCGCGCGGCGATGCGGTCGTCGTCGACCACCACCTGGCCGAGCCGCGCTCCGGCCGCCACCTCCAGTGCCAGGCGGTGCAACTCTTCCACTTCACCCAGCTGGGCCACCGGGCCATGGATGCCATCGAGGCCGGCTTCCAGCAGCAGGCGCAGGGCGCCGGTGCCGCGGCTCTCCTGGATGGTTTCGCGGCGTGATTCGAGGCGGGCGATCTCGCGCTCGAGGGTCACCTGCTCCTGCTCCAGCCGTTGGCGGGTGCGTTGCTGCAGGGCGAGGGCCTCAGCCAGCTCCTGGGCCCGGCCCTGCTGCTGTTGCAACTCGGTGAGCAGCTGCTGCCATTCGCGCTCCAGCTGGCTGAGGGCGCTGGCCACACCATCGCTGCTGGCGGCGTCATCGGCCTGCTCCTGCTGCAGTTCGCTCAGCCGCTCCTGCTCCTGCTGCAGCCGCGCCGCCAGCTGCTGCTGCTCGGCCTGCAGGGGGGAGAGCCGGGCCTGCAGCTCCTGGCGCCGCTGGCTGCGCTGCTTCTGCTCGTCCATCCAGCTGCCGCTGCGGCCAGCCACTTCGCCCAGGCGGCGACGAGACAGCTCCACGGCCGCTTCAGCGCTGCGGCAGCTGGTTTCCGCCTGCTCGAGGGCGGCGTCATCGTCGGGGGCGGCCAGCTGGCTCTGCTGCTGGCGCAGTTCGCCTTGCTGGCGGGCCAGCTCCTGGCGCTGGCGCTGCAGCTCTTCGGCGTTGCGTTGGTGTTTTTCGGCTTGGCGGGCCAGCTCGCGGCCGCTGGCCTCCAGCCCCGCCAGCTCCGATTGCACCGCCAGCAGGCTGTCTTCCCCGAGGGCTTTCACCTCGGCCTGCAGCGCTTCGAGCGCTCTGGCCGATTGCTCCAGGGCGGTTTTGGTTTCGCTGATGGCGGCGCGCTCGCTCTGCTGTTGGCGGCCCAGGGCCTCCTGGCGGCTTTGTAGCTGCCGCTGCTCCTCCTGGGCCTGCTCAAAGCCCAGCACCTGCTCCTGTAAGCGGCCTCGCTGGAAGCGCTCGCGCAGGTCTTGGTAGGTGCGGGCTTTGGCGCAGTCGCGCTCCAGCTTCTGGCGCGATACCAGCAGCTCTTGCTGCACGATGGCGCAGCGCTCCTCACGGTCCTGCACCTCAGCGAGCTTGCTGCGGGTCTGCTCGATGCGGGAATCGAACAGGGCCACACCGGCCAGCTCGTCGATGATGCCGCGCCGCTCCTTGGCGCTCATCGACACGATGCGGGTCACATCGCCCTGCATCACCACATTGCTGCCCTCGGGATCCACCCGCAGGCGGCGCAGCTGCGTTTGCAGCTGCTGGAGGTTGCAGGCCACCCCATCGGCGCTGTAGCTGCTGGCGTAGGTGCCGCCGGGGGCGATGCGCAGCCGGCGGGTCACCGACCATTCCTGCTGGCCCGGTTGGATCCAGGGCCCTTCCTCGGGGGCTTCCAGGCCGGCTTCCGCCTCATCGGGCTGCCAGTCGCGCAGGTCAAAGCGCACCGTCACCACGGTTTCAGCCGCCTTGCCCTGCTTGAGCATGGAGCTGTTGACCAGATCCGGCAGACGTTCAGCCCGCATGCCGCGGCTGCTGGCCAGGCCCAGGCAGAACAGCACGCCATCGAGGATGTTGCTCTTGCCGCTGCCGTTGGGGCCGGTCACCACCGTGAAGCCCTGCTCGAGGGGGATGGTCATCGACCCCCCGAACGACTTGAAGTGCGTCAGCTCTACCTGATTGATGTGAACCAACAGGCCCGAGCGCCGAGCAGCTGCAAGGTAGCGGAGCCCCTGACGTTTTCAAGAGGTTGTCCTTAGCTTGGACACAGCCTGCGGCCCGCCGCGTCCAGCCCCCGCCCTATGGAACAGGACTCGCAACAGGAGCTGCCTCAGCACCCGCCGACGTCGCCCGGCCAGCCGGGCGGTTCTGCCGCGGCCACCCAGTTCCGCGATCGCTTCGAGAGCCTGCTGCCCTCCATTCAGAGGGAGTGGCCTGAGGTGGCGCGCCACACCCTGGAGGCCACCCGCGGCAGCTTCGACACGGTGGTGGAGGTGATCGCCCGGCAGACCGGCCGCACCAGTGAGGGGGTGAAACAGCAGCTGCTTGATCTGCTGCAGGTGACCGGCGACCAGGCGCATCAGCTGGCGGACTCCCTGTGCCCTCTGGAGGAGCAGCTCGAGCAACTCCTGGATGATCTCAACGCCAGCCTGCGGCCTCGGATTGAGAAGCCCGTGCGGGAGCGGCCGCTGATGGCCCTCGGCATTGCTGCGGGTGTGGGCGTGCTGGTGGGTGTGCTGCTGGCTTCGGGCCGGCGTTCGGCATGAGCGAGAGCAGCGCCAACGGTAGTGGCCGTGAGGAGCGCCGTCGGGGGCTGCGCCTGGAGGCGGCGTCCCGGGTCACCGGCCTCGTGACCTCCGTGCTCGACCTGCACGTGCGGATCGCCCTCAAGGAGGCCGATCGCGAGAAGCGGCGCCTGGTGGGCGGACTGGCGTTGCTCTGTGGTGGCCTGGCCGCGCTGCTGCTGGCGGTGCTGGCGGGCGAGCTAGCGCTCCTGCTCTGGTGGGTGATGCTCAAGGGCTGGGGATGGATACAGGCAGCGTTGGGCCTGGCCGTGCTCAACCTTCTGCTCAGCGGCGTTCTGCTGCGGATCGGTGGGCAGCTGACCCGAGGCCCCTACCTGCCGGAAACGATGGCCGGCATCACGAAGACAACCCGGGCTCTGGTGGGCCGCTGAGCCGGCGGCACACCGGTGGCAGTGACAGCCCCTGCACCAGCAGGTTGAGGATCACGGCGACGAAGACGATGCTCTGGCTGTTGCTGGCCAGCTGCGTCGCCAGGGCTGGATCCAGGCCCCTCAGGTTGGGGATGGCGCTGGCCACGTTGAAGGACAGGGCCAGGGGCACCGCACCGCGCAGGCCGCACCAGGCGATCAGGGTGGAGTCGCGCAGGTTGAAGGGCGAGAAGCGCTGGAAGCAGAACACGCTCACCGGCCTGGCCACCAGCATCAGGGCGGCAGCGGCGGCCACCCCGGCGGGCAGGCAGGGCAGCAGATCAGCGGGATTCACCAGCAGCCCGAACAGCAGAAAGATGCTGATCTCCGTCATGGTGTTGAACGGCAGCAGCACCTCCTGAATGCTCTCGTGATTGATCTGCTTGTTCTTGTACCGGAGGTTCGTCATGAACACCCCAGTCACGTAGACCGCCACGTAGCCCGATCCTCCGAGGAAGTAGGAGAGGCCGTAATCCACAAAGGCGATCGACATCGCCACGATCAGCAGCTGCTCCTTCTCCATCACGAAGCGATTGATCACCAGCTTGGCCACATAGCCGAAGCCGATGCCCACCAGCAGCCCGGAGCCCAGCTGTTGCAGCAGGCTGCTGGAGGCCTGCAGCGCCATGGACGCCATCGAATCGCCCGACCCGCTGGTGACGGTGAAGATGCCCAGGCAGATGCTGTAAAGGATCAGGGCCGATGGATCGTTCACCGACGATTCGAATTCGAGAAGGTGACGCACGCGTTCCGGCACCAGTCGTTGCACCTGGCGCAGCACGCTCAGGGTGGCGCCGGCATCGGTGGACCCCAGGCAGGCCGCGATCAGAAAGGCTGCGCCCAGCGGCATGGCGTCGGCCATTCCCGGCGCGAGGGATGTGCCGCTAGCTGAGCTCAGCCAGTAGATGGCCCCGCCCAGGATCACCGTGGAGATCGCTACGCCTCCCACAGCCAGCAGCAGGCCATATTCCAGAAAGCCGCGGATCGACTGGAGGTTGGTTTTCAGGCCTGCATAGAACAGCAGCAGAGCCAGGGCGAAGGTGTAGAGATCTGCCACCTCCCGATGGCTCACATCCAGCACCCGGATGTTGATCATCAGGCCCAGCACCAGCACGCCGAGGATCGCCGGGATGCCGATTCGGATCGAAAAGCGGCTCACGATCAGGGTGCCCAGGAACACCACGCCGATGAAGAGCGCCTGCGCCTCCAGGGGCACCGCGCTCAAGGAGGCATCCGTGGCCCCGGTTGTGCTGCCGAGCAGCAGTCCAACTGGCAGGTGCATCAATGGGGCCGGCGCGCTCGCAGCATTGTGATCCTTCAGCGGATGGCGTAATGCAGCCAGCGGCAATCGATGCCGCCGTTGCTCACGGGGATGCGCCGGCTGGCTTTCATCCGCAGGGCGCCGGTGAGCTCGGGATTGCCGCTGAGCAGCCAGAAATCCCAGCCGCTGCAGCGCTCCTTCACCATCCGCCCCAGATCGGCATACAGCGGCTCCAGGGCATCGCGATCCCCGATGCGTTCGCCGTAGGGCGGGTTGCACACCAGAACGCCGGGCCCGTCCGGCGGCTGGAAGCTGCGGAAATCGCCGCTCTGGATTGTCACGGCATGGCCCACACCCGCCGCTTCGGCATTCGCGCGGGCCTGCTCGGCCACCTCGCCATCGAGTTCGAGCCCCACCACCGGTGCCAGCGGCCGGCCATCAGCGAGCTGGTTGCGCTCGCTCTGGCTGGCCTGCGCCAGCGCCTGGCCCCAGAGCTGGCCGTTGAAATCGGGCCAGCGCTCCAAGGCAAAGCGATGGTCGAGGCCCGGGGCGCGGCCCAGGGCCATGCAGGCGGCCTCGATCAGCAGCGTGCCCGAGCCGCAGAGGGGGTCGGCTAGGGGCACGCTCCCATCCCAGCCGGTGAGTCGGATCAGCCCAGCTGCAAGGTTTTCCTTGAGCGGGGCCAGGCCCATCCGGGGGCGGTAGCCGCGGCGGTGGAGGCTCTCGCCGCTGCCATCCACGCTCAACCGCGCTTGGCCGCCGCCCAGGTGTACATGGATGGAGAGATCGGGGTCTTCCAGATCCACGGAGGAGCGCTCGCCCCAGCGCTGCCGCTGCCAATCCACCAGGGCGTTTTTCACTTGGAGTGCGGTGTAGTGGCTGTGGGTGAGGCCCGGCAGGCTGCCGCTGGCATCCACGCGAAAGCTCAGTTCGGGGGGTAGCCACTGCTCCCAGTCGGCGGCGCGCTGCACGCCTGCATACAGCTCCTCACGATTGCGGCAGGGAAACACCGCGAGCTGGCGCAGCACCCGGAACGGCAGCCGGGCCTGCAGTTGCATCCGGTAGAAGCCGGCTAAATCAATGCGAAAACCCACCGCGCGATGCAGGGCCTTCACCCCGGTGGCCCCGAGATCGCTCAGCTCTTCAGCGCCGCAGGCCTCCAGCCCAGGGGGCAGAACCGCGGTGCACTGGATCTGCTGCTGTTCGGTCATGCCCACCCCTGCGCCGTGCCTTGGCTACTGCCACAATGCAGGAGTCCGGTTTCGGCCGGACTAGGTGGCTCACACCAGTGTTTCGGACAGCGGTTCGATTCCGCTCAGCTCCACTTTTCGGGGCTGCAATGGTTTCGACGGGGCATGAGGAGGGTGACTGAAGCCTGCTCGGTAAGAGCAAACACGTAACAGCGAACAACATCGTTCGTTTCTCCCGTCAGACCGCCCCTGTGGCCGCCTGACCCTAATAAGGGAGATGGGGTGAGATCAGCCTTATCAACCAAATGATCCATGGGGGCTGGAAGGCCCCTTCAACCGTTCTGGCGCAGGCGATCTGGCGATTACGTCAGACCCTCAAAAAAGCGGTGTTGCCAAAAGTGTTGTCAAAATCCCTGCGGTCTTGGACGGCATGGATAAGGCAGAGGCGTTGGCTTTTGTCAGTCGTTTGTTCGATGCCGCTGATACTGGCGCCGTCCTCTGGGGCGATGAGCTGCTGCTCAAGCGGTTCCTCACTCAATGCAGCCGCACCGGTAGCCAAGAGACGCGGGACGGGTATCGCCGCGAGCTGATGCATTACCTCCGTTGGCGTGATCAGCACCACCCCCATCTGCACTTGCGAGAGATCGCGCCAGCCATGGCTCAGGACTGGATTGATGCCTTGCGGCAGCAGGTGGATGCTGGTCTGATCAAGCCCCGAAGCTTCAACAGGCGCGTTAGCGCGGTCAGCTCCCTCTACCGCTGGGCTTCAGAGCTCTCCCGCTCGGCAGTCACGGGCGTGCCGCGGAACCCCATCCCCCCGCGAGTGCAGCTCCATGCGCCAAAGCTGGCTAAGCCGCTGCCTGAAGCCGATCTGTCGGCAGTGCTGGGCAGGATCAGCCAAGCGAAAGCCCAAGGCTCAAAGACAGCAGCTAGAGATTTCGTCTTGGTGCGCGGCAGCTACCTGCTCGGTTGCCGAGTCACTGAGCTCTCTCGCTTGAAGTGGGGAGACATCGAGGCGGTCGAGGGTGGTGGTCAGGTCACGCTCCTCGGCAAGGGCAGTAAGCAGCGCACTGTCAAGGTCAGCCGTGAGACCTTGGAGTTGTTTGAGTCGCTTGGCCGCGGCGAGCCTGATAGCTGGGTCTTCCCCTCAAGCCGGAAGAACGGTCCGTTGAGCCGTCAGGCGATTGCTGAACGGATGCGGCGCTGGGGCAAGGCGGTGGATGTCCATTTGCACCCTCACAAGCTCCGCCATACCCATGCCACCCATGCGATCCGCCGCGGGGTAGATGTCTTCACGCTCCAGAGCACGCTCGGGCACAGCAGTACAGCGACCACTTCTGGTTATGTCGCCGCTAACCCAGCGGACTCAAGTTCGCTAAGACTGGGTTGACGTAATACCGGTTGTGCCTGTCGCGAATTTCCACGGCTGGCATGCAGGTGTAAACTTGCACACCGCTTATCACTTGATTCATGTCAATCCTTGTTTCCGTTGTCTTTGTTACTCAAGATCTGGTTGTGGGGACAGCGGAAGCTGCCATAAAGGCGCTGTGCTCGAACGATTTCGTCTCAAACGGTACATATCCCTTTGAGGCTGATTCCTTCGTTTCGGTAGTAAAAAAGCATGCCGTGTTTATTGATGATGAATTGGTCAAGGTTTGTGAAAGCCTTGGCGAGGCCGAGGCGGTAGTGCAAAAAATAGAGAAAGCCATCCAAGCGGTTGAGCAATTAGGTGTAAATGAGCCTGTGTCTCTTCTTGACTTATTTGAACATAAGGAGATGTTCGGTCAAGATGAAGAGACAGAGGTGACGTGCCGGCGGATTCAGCTCTAAATTATGGACGCGAACAAGGGTGTCAATGAGCGAGAGTTCTTGTTTGAGAGGAAGCACTGGAATATGCTGCTTCGAAAACTTGCGCCTTCGCTTCAGTTGAAGGTAAAGCAGCACATCCGATTTAAGGAGACGGTAATTGTATTTGGTCCTGATAACGAAGATAGGTCTGTGGAAAGGAGCCTTTCCCTTGATCTGAGCCTTAAAAGGGGTTCCGAGCATTTGGTGCGATATAATCAGGCGGAAATAAAGTTAATGGAGAAGGAGATAGGAGTCGCCCTGATCAGCACTCTTGCTGACCTTCGAGCTTTCCCAAAAGGCGCAACAAATAATGGAAAGCTTATTCAGCCTGAAGAATCAGATCGCAGCTCTGGCGAAAGCGACTCATGCTTGGGCTTTGTGTATTTGATCCGAAATCAAGATCTCTTCAAGATAGGTATTACTTTGGACCTTAAGCGAAGAATGGAGGAGCTTAAGCCTGACGAAATCGTAAATACTATCAAGTGCAAGAACTTTAGAGATGTCGAAAAGGATCTCCATTCGCTCTTCAGGAATGAAAGGCTGCCGCAAACCGAGTATTTCAGGTTGGACCAAGAACAGGTTCAAAGGATTCAGTCATTAATGGTTAAGTTGGCGGAATTCTGACGTAATGCCTCTTATGAATTACCGGTCAATGCTTCTAGGGCTGCTTGTCAGCCTCCCCCTTCTCCTTCACTCCGAGGCACACCCCAGTTCATGGGAAGAAATTGGTGCCAGTCGGTATGGTGGAGCTGTATATGTCAAAAAAGGCTCTATCAAAAAAACAAAGAGCGTCAATTTTAAGGGCACTATTTATGTTGGCGCTGATTTTTCCTACAGCACCTTTGGTCGCACCGAAAGATCGAGATACGTATTCGACTGCAGTCTTTCCGCTTACAAAACAAGCGAGGCCGCTAGTGGCTACTATGTTGACCTTTCATGGGTCACTCCTTTTGACGGGAGCGATTCGGTCAAGAGGATAGCGTTCGACTACTTGTGTCCCAATATTGAGAATCCTTGGCTTAACTTTGGCGAAACTGACGGCGCTCTTAGTGAGATATATTATCTAAACAAGCAGACTTTGTCGAATTCGCGCAACTCTCGCTATGGGGAAGTGATTTCGGGTATTGTGGTAAAAGGATACGAAAAGAGCATGATTAGCCTTGATGCATTTGCAATTTATGTGTCATGCGGCAGGCGTCTTCTTGGAGCTCTGGATATGCTCTACTATAAGAGCCCTTCGAATCCCGCGATAAGCCTTGAGGAGCCCAATCCCGGGAGCATTGGCTCGTTCTGGCTTGATCTTTTCTGCTCAAAGAGCTAGATGCTAGATATAGTTGCATTTGATGTAGCCCAAATGCTTGTGATTTGCTTCTGAAAGACTGCGATACTGTGCTTTACTAGATAAGCTCGATAAGTCAAATACTCTGCCGATTGTTTGGCTTCTTCGAAATAATATTGTTGCCTTTGCCTCTGGGTATGCTGTGGCGGAGTGGCTTTGTTCTGAACTGCTCTTGAACAGTATTACGCAATTTCTGATGACAAATCTCATCGCCAGTTAGGCATAATTAGTCGCAATGACCCTTGCGTAAAGCTGAGAGTTTTGACGTCGCAACCGTCATTACATCGCGTTGATCCGATTTTCGAGATTCGCAAGTTCAGTCTCAGCGATCAGTACCACGCCCGTTGACTCAGCTAGTCGCTTTGCAGCGCGCGTAAATTCTGCGTTCGAGACGACAACTGCATGCGTTCCATTCCAGTGGGTCATGCCTGCTGTGACTTCTTGAACGGCTTTGTTCCCTACTGGGCTTGAGTAGCGCTTGCACTGAATGCAAACACGCGCATTGTTCTTTGTCGCAATTAGATCGACCCCCTGGTCCCCTGTTACGGCTGTATCGCTTACCGACCATCCCGCTGCTTCCAGGAGGTCAGCGCAGTGCTTTTCGTAGTCAACCCCGCTCATCTCGCCCACGGATTCAAGAGGTCCCGCCTGAAGTACGGATTGGCATGCCTCTTCTATGTAGGTCGCAATCTCTGCGTACCAATCCTCTTCGGTCTTATCTCGCTCGATGCGCTCATTTCCGCTCACGTCGACTACTTGTGAGTAGACGCTGCGATATTGCTCGTATCTTTCGAAGAAAACATCGACGTCCTCGGCGGGCTCTCCTGTATTGCCAGTGCGCGGGAGTATTACTTTGTACCAGAAATAGGGCATCCCTTTCAGGAACCACTCATCATTACCAACAAGAAATTGCAGCTTGATCATGCTTTGCATTAGCATTGGCTTGCCGATCCACTGATCAAGGTTTTCATTGCCATAAGCATCCTTGAAGACATATTTCTTTCTCTCTGCAACAAGGTTGTACTTGTGTTCTTCAATAATTCCTTTGATCTCATCGGCGAAGGTGTCCGCTTTTGATTTCTCTTCTTCCAGGCGCTGGGCTCTTTGCCTTTCGAGTTCCCGTTCTCTCTCAGCCGCCCTACTCCGTAGTGCCTCTTCTCTCTCGGCGCGCTCTTGTGACCAGCGCCTAAGGGTCCTCTCAATTTTGCCTGGGACCCCTGCCCAGAAGAACAGCCCGACGCAAATGATGAAGGCGAGGCTTGCGGTAAAAACCACTGCTGCACTAGTCGTTAGCCATGTTCTAGACCAGCCTCGCTCAAAGTGGTCTTGGTCGTAATCGTTATTGCGTCTAAGGAATCTCTGGACAAACGGGTTTGAGCGACCGCAGTGAGCAGGAAAGAGTG
>NZ_JACVZV010000006.1 GCF_014654725.1 Vulcanococcus sp. Clear-D1
CAATGGCGCGACGACAACCAGAGCTGAACCCGTGATCAGACTTTGAATCGGCCCTAGCCGCCCAGTGAGGAGGCCCAGGATCGCCATCAACAGCAGCAACCACTGCGAATAACGGACACCTCGACGCTTGCGGCCTTCCGGTAGAGCCTGCATGAACGCGATCCGATCAGCAGTGGCAGCGGGGTCGGCCAACAGACGAGAGCAGTCCCAACGAAATCGGCACCAGCATGGCCGCGCCAGCTGCCTTGTGCCTGACTTTCGGTCGGCCCTGAGGAGTACCAGATGCCGCTGGTCGCGAACAGGGCAGTGTTGACGGAGAAAGGCGATCAGTTCAGCATGCAGCTAGGCACGGGATGCCACTGGGACTTGGATTGGTTTCGCAGCCCCACGCTTTCATGGCTACCGGCCCACCCAATCAGATGAAATCCGCTCTGTTGCAACGGGTCTCGGGCTTGTGCCACTCAGCCAGGTGGCGGGGCTTTCAGCAAACTCTTAGTAGGCACCCCTGGGATGTACAGCGGGCTTCTAGAACCACCCAAAGGATTGCACCCGAATCAGCTTGCTGAATCTTTTGAGACCAAAGACTGTTCTTTACTATCATCTTAGCCGCCGCGACTGACACAATTAAGGATGCAAGTCAATCAGACCACCCTAGCCATACCGAAATTCTGAACGGCAGACGCTCATGAAATCTGCATTCAAGTCGATCGAGTGACAGCAGCAATGCCAATTCGGCAGCTACGTTGATAACGGGATCCAACAAATCAGGATACTCCAACCACACCAAAGCGTTGGCCAACGATAGGTTCGATTCGAACTTCAGCCGCGCTTCGAAGCCAAAGATAAACCGACGATACTTTTCGCTAAGCCATGGCAATCCTGTTGAAGCATGTTCGATCAGCAGCTCTCAGGCCTGAAATCTCGCTTGGATTATCACAGTCGATCAAACAAGAAAGCTCGCAATTTTCAGGGCCTTGAGACATAAGTTAAACTATTCTCACCAGTCCTCTGAAGCCTCGGAGGATCAAGCAGATCACGAAGAACCCGCTGTGACTTAGCGAGATAGTCATCAAATTTTATGGGATCCAGCTGGGACAGCAACTGGACGGTACATACGCGGCTTTGCTCAAGTTTCACGCTTCCGATAGAGCCATCAAGACCTGGTCAATTTCACAGATCGGGAAGTGGTTGCTCGCCTCGAGGGTGACACGAGCACTATACCGCAGGCGCTGACTATTGCCTCATAATAAGGCGCCTGGCTGAGCAGATCCGTAGTGCGGCGCATGATCCGCACCACATCACCCTCATCCAGCGAGGTGCTGGCGATTCAGACTAGGCCGATAGACCAGCTAAATCCGAAGAATCGACTGCATAGCCCTTGCTAATAGCGAAATCAGCAACAGCTTTAACGTTGACAGCTTCCTTGAGTTGCTTGAGCTCAGGCTTAACGTGAAGATCTTGCCGGAATCTCAGAAGCTCTTCCTCGGACACAATCTGATTTCAGCGACAATTTGGCGTATATATTGACCCAACCAACCAAGCAGGTCAAGCCCGGCACCTCAGCCAGCTCGCCGCAGCCATGCTTCCGCTTTAAGCGGCAAACGCTCCTGGAATCTGTTTTCAAGCCGATCTAGTATCTGCCGAAAGGTCAATTGGGCAGCTGGCCTGACCACCGCGTCGAGAACACCTGGAAACTCTATCCACACCAAAGCTTTGGCCGATAAACCTTTCGATTCAGCTTTAAGTCGTGCCTCGAGACCAAAGCTGAAATTGCGATATGTATCACCAAGCCCAGGCAGGCCTTTTGAGCGATGTTCAATCTGGAGCTCTCCATCCTTGAATCTCGTCTGAATCGCCACCTTCGGCTGAATAATAAAACCAGCAATCGTCAGCGGCCTTGACCCATAGGTAAAAGTCTCCGAACCGGCTCTCTTAAGCCGCTGCGGATCAAGCAATCCACGCAAAACCCGTACCGGTTTAGAGAGATAGTCCTCAAGTTGTACCGCATCCCGTAGGGAATCCAGCTGGACTGTACATACGCGACTTTGCTCAAGTTTCACGATTGTGATGGAGCCATCAAGACCTGGTCAATTTCACACACCGGGAAGCGGTTGATCGCCTTGAGGGCAGCGCGGGCGTGATCGCGCAGGCGCTGGCTGATCGCCTCGCAATAGGGCACCTGGGCGAGCAGATCCACGGTGCGGCGCATGATCCGCACCACATCACCCTCATCCAGCGAGGTGTTGGCGATCAGGTCGTTCCAGCTCACGCCCTTGGCCCAGGCGTACACCAGGCCCATCAGCTCCGGCTCGAACCACAACGGCATCACCACCGAGGCCCGCTCCTGCTGGCGCTGCAGCTCGCGGCGGATGCCGCGCAGATCGTGCAGAGCCTCCTCGGATGCCGGCGACGGCGGGAAACCACTCCACAGATCTGGACGGTTCACCTCCGTGGAGATCGCTTCAAACACCGCTGCCAGATCCGCCGGCTCCAACTCATCGAGGTGACCGCTCATCAGCGCCAGCCCCAACCAGAGCTCGTTATCGCCCCGCAGGACCCCCACGGTGCGGCCGATCTCCGTGGGTTCAAGCCCCTCCTCACCGGCCAGGCAGCCGAAATGGCGCAGGATCTCGATCAACGCCAGGACGGTTTCCCAATGGCGATTGGCGCGGAAGTGCAGGATGCGCTGCCGCTCCTCGATCTCCGCCTCCAACTCTTCGATGCGGAAACGCTGCTTGCGCAGCTTCTTGCGATCGCCGGCGCGGTGGGCTGGATGCAGCTCCAGGGCCAGCTCCAGCTCCCGCACCAGATGGACCTGGGCTTGCACCTCGCCCGCCAGGTCGTACTGCGGAGTGGTCATGTCGTGGCGGCGGGCCATGTGGGCCACCGCCAGGGCCAAGCCGCCGCTGGCCTGATCGCCATGGCGCAGCTCACCGGCGCGGTGCAGCTCCGGCGCCGCAATCTCCTTCACCTGGAGGCAGCTGAGCTCGGCGTGCAGGCTCACCACCGCCGTGCAGGGCACCAACACCCACACGTTCTCGTCGGTGAGGCAGAGCAGCAGCGGGAACTGGCCCGGGCCCTCCACCTTCTCCACGATCACCGCCGGCGTGACCCGCCCCCGCAGCACCGGCGCCTTCAGGCTCACCAAGGCGCCTTCACTGGCGAAGCGGAGCGCCAGGGTGAGTTCATGGGCGAGGGTTTCCTCGGCCTGCTGCTGCAGGATCCGAAGCAGCCGCCGCTCCTCCCGCAGCCGGCCGCGCTGCTTCTCGTAGTCCTCGAAGTCGTCCCAGGCCACCTCCACCGCCTCTTCACTGAGATGGCTGAGCTGCGCACGCAGTTCGGCGATCCGCGCTTCGTCGTCAGCTAGATCGAGCGTGGCCAGATAGCGCCCAAAGCTGCGTTCCACCAGCTCACGCGCCTTGGTGAGGTCGTAGCGCTGCAGCAGGTTGAGCACCATGCCGTAGCTGGGGGTGAACTGGCTCACCAGCGGATCGGCGGGAGCCGTAGCCAGCTGCCCCGCTTCGCGCACCCCTTCAAAGCGGCTCTGCACCGTCACCACATAGCCCTGGGTATCGAGGCCGCGGCGGCCGGCCCGGCCAGCCATCTGCAGAAACTCACTGCCCATCAGGGGCCGATGCCCCCGCTCCGTGCGCTTGGAGAGCGCTGAGATCACGGTGCTGCGGGCCGGCATGTTGATGCCCGCCGCCAGGGTTTCGGTGGCGAATACCACCTTCACCAACCCCTGCTGGAACAACTCCTCAATCAGCTCCTTCCAGGCGGGCAGCACCCCGGCGTGGTGGGCGGCGATACCTCGTAGCAGGGCCTCATCGTGGCCGCCATCGCGCACGGCTTCCGGGGTAGCCGCCACAAACGCTTCGAGCCGCGCCCGGATGCGGGCCTGCTCCTCCGGCGTCACCAGGCACACCTTGCCCAGATCGCGCACCGCTTTATCGCAACCGCGGCGGCTGAAGATGAAATAGATCGCGGGGAGCATCTCCCGCTCGGCCATCTGGGCCACCACAAACCCGAGCGGCGGCGCCTCGGGCTGCGGGGGCTTCGGGGTTTTCGGCCCCTTGCGCTTATTGCCCTTGGGGGCGCGCCAGACCTTGCAGTTGGGGTGCAGGTCGGTGCCCTCGTCGTTGAGCAGCGGATGCAGCCCCTTGGCACTGCAGAAGCTGAACTGCAGCGGCACCGGCCGGTAATCGCTCATCACCAAGGTGGTGGGGCCGTGCACCCGCTCAATCCAGTCGGTGAGCTGCCCGGCATTGGCCACCGTGGCCGAAAGAGCCACCAACTGCACCACCGGCGGGCAGTGAATGATCGATTCTTCCCAGACAGTGCCCCGCTGGGAATCATTCATGTAGTGGCACTCATCGAGTACCACAGCTTCCACATCTTCGAGGGGGTCGTCGCCCTGATCCGCTTCCGCATAGAGCATGTTGCGGAAGATCTCGGTGGTCATCACCACGATCGAGGCCTCACGGTTCACCGTGAGATCGCCTGTCATCAAGCCCACCCGCTCGGCGCCGAACTGCTCGCGGAAATCGCGCAGTTTCTGGTTGGAAAGAGCCTTGAGGGGGGTTGTGTAAAACACCTTGCGCCCATGGGCCAGGGCGCGGTGAATGGCGTATTCGCCCACCAGGGTTTTGCCCGAGCCGGTGGGGGCGCTCACCACCACCGAGTGCCCTTGATTCAAGGCATCGATCGCTTCCATCTGGAAGCCGTCGAGCGGGAAGGGGAAGAGCTCACCCAGCGGCGGCACAACACCGGATGCGGCGCCGGAAGTCGACGCGGCGTCGGAGGCCTGGGTGCTGCTTGCCATTAGCAGATCCTATGGGCACCCGCTCAGCGGGCAGACTGAGGGCACCACAGCGCAGCAGCGGGCTTGGTCGAGGCTCACGCCACCAGCTCAGAGATGTCCTGGCGTGCGCCTCTTGCGGACGATCTTGAGCAGCTACCCGCCGACCGGCGCCGCCAACCGCGCAGCTGGCAGCCAGCCGGAAGCGCTGGCCTGCAGAGCACAGCCCCAGGCAGCCCGCCCCTGCTGGATCTGGCCAGCAACGATTACCTGGGCCTGGCCGCGCACCCCGCCCTGGTGGAGGCCGCCAGCCAGGCGATGCACAGGGAGGGCGTGGGCGCCGGGGCCTCACGGTTGGTGAGCGGTGGGCGCAGCGTGCATGAGCAGCTGGAAACCGCACTAGCCGCCTGGCTGGGGCGGGAGCGGGTGATGCTCTTCCCCAGCGGCTTTCAGGCCAACCTGGCGGCGGTGCAGGCCCTGGCCGATCGCCACACCCTGGTGTTGGCCGATCGGCTGATGCATCACTCGCTGCTCGTGGGCATTCGCGCCAGCGGCGCGCGGCTGCAGCGCTTCGCCCACAACCAGCTCGATGCGCTGGAGCAGCGCCTGCTTCAGGCACGCCGCGATCAGCCCCAGCGCCGGCTGCTGGTGATCAGCGAAAGCCTGTTCTCGATGGAGGGCACCTCCCCCGATCCGGCCCGCCTCAGTGCGCTGTGCCAGCGCTACAACGCCGCCCTGCTGCTGGATGAAGCCCATGCCCTGGGTGTGCTGGGCCCCGGCGGCCGCGGCCTGGGCTACGGCCTGGCGGGCGTCAGCCTGATCAGCGGCACCTTCGGCAAAGCCTTCGGCAGCGGCGGAGCCTTTCTGGCGGGCGAGGCGCTGGTGGGGGAATGGCTGCTGCAGCACTCAGGCCCGTACCGCTACACCACAGCCCTCGCCCCGCCCCTGGCGGCGGCAGCTCTGGCGGCCCTGACACAGATCAACAAACACCCTGAACGCGCCAGCCAACTGCTGGAGCGCGCCGAGCGCTGGCGCAACCGGTTGGAGGCGGCTGGATGGCCGCGGCCATCTGGGCAAGGCCCGATCCTGCCGCTGCTGGTGGGCGACAACCAGCGCGCCCTGGCGCTGCAACAGCAGCTGGAGCAAGCCGGGCTGCTCAGCGTGGCGATCCGCCCCCCAACGGTGCCGGCGGGCACAGCCAGGCTGCGGCTGGTGCTGCGCCACGATCTGCCCCCAGGCAGCCTGGCGCTACTGATCAGCGCACTGGGATCACCATGAGCCAGGCGGCCTGGACGACCCAGCTGATCGCCCTCCATGGCTGGGCAGGCGACAGCCGCGCCTGGCAGCCCTGGGCCGAGCTCGCTGAGGCCCGCGGCTGGCGGTTCAGCGCCGCTGAACGCGGCTACGGGGGTCTGCCCCCCCAGCAACCCCGCTGGGATCCCCAGGCCCAGCAGCGCGTGGTGATCGGCCATTCCATGGGCCCTCACCTGCTTCCAGCTCAGGTGTGGCAGCAAGCGACAACGGCGGTTTGGCTGGCCAGCTTCGCGGCCTTCGTACCCCCAGGGCGGCAAGGGCGCAGCATCCGCGCGGCCCTCCAGGCCATGGGTCAACGGATCGCTTCCGGCGACACTACCGCGCTGCTCAGGGATTTCTTCCGAGAAGCGGCAGCACCCTTTCCTCCTTCGGCCTTGCCGCTGGGGCCCCTGGAGCACGGCATCACGACCACTGGGCGCCAACGACTGCTGGACGATCTGGAGCGGCTTGAGCACAGCGCAGGACTGCCGGCTGGCTACCCAGAGGGGGCCAAAGCCTTGATCGTGGAAGCGGCCGACGACCGGATCGTGCACCCAGTCAGCTGCGCCGCCCTGCGTGAGCAGCTGCCACAGGCCCAGGTGTGGAACCTTGAACCAGCTGGGCACTGCTTGCTCGATCCCACGCTGGCGGAACGGGTGCTGGATTGGATCGCCGATGAACAGCCCTGAACCGCCATTCAGCATCACGGTGGAGCGCTGTTTCAGCCTCGGCGCCAGCACCTACCAACGCAGCGCCAGCCTCCAGGCCGCCGTGGCCGCTCGGCTGGCCCGCCTGGCACGGCCTCTGGCCAGTTCGCTGCCGCCAGGGCCGCGCGCCGATCTGGGCGCCGGGAGTGGCCTGCTGGCCCGTGCCATCGAATCCAAGCTGGGCGGGCCCTCGCTGCTGCGCCTCGATGCCTGTGCGGCCCTGCTGCAGCAGGAGCAGCCACCGGAGCACGGACTGCAACGCCTGTGGGACCTCAACCAAGGCCTGCCGGTGGAGCTGGACGGAGCCTCGCTGCTGGCCTCAAGCTTCGCGTTGCAGTGGCTGGAGCAGCCTGAGCAGGAGTTAAGCCGCTGGCGCGACGCCCTCCGCCCCGGCGGTGCCCTGCTGCTGGCGGTGCCCTGCCGCGGCAGCTTCCGGATCTGGCATCAGGCGGCAGACGCGGCTGGGGTGCCCTGCACAGCCCTACCCCTGCCGGATGCCCAGGGGCTGATGCAGCTCGCCGCCAGCGCTCTGCAGCTGCGCCACTGCCAGCTGCTGCGCTTCAGCCGCCCCAACCCCAGCGCCAGGGCCTTCCTGCATCAGATCAAAGCGATTGGCGCCCAGGCGAGCCCTGCCGCCCGCCTGCAGCCGGGTGAGCTGCGGCGGCTGATCCACCACTGGCCCGGCCCGGAGCACGCCATCGTGTGGCACGTGCTGGTTTTGGTGGGGCAAAAACGATGACCAACCGCCTGGTGGTGTGCGGCACCGACACCGAGGTGGGCAAAACCGTGGTGAGCGCCCTGCTGGTGCAGGGCCTCGGGGCCCACTACTGGAAGCCGGTGCAGTGCGGCCTCGAGGATGGCGAAGGCGATCGCGACCGGGTGCAGCGCTGGCTGGAGCTGCCGGCTGAGCGGATCATCCCGGAGGCCTACCGGCTGACGGCGCCTGTTTCCCCCCACTGGGCCAGCGCCCTGGAGAGCGGTGATCCCGCGCAGCCCAGTGCCCCGATCGATCCCGATCGGCTGCAGCTGCCGCCCCATCAGGGCCCCTTGGTGGTGGAAACCGCGGGTGGCTTGCTGGTGCCCCTGCGGCTGGATCTGCTGCAGATCGAGCAGATCCAGCGTTGGCAGCTCCCGGTGCTGCTGGTGGCCCGCAGCGGCCTGGGCACCCTCAACCACACGCTGCTGTCTCTGGAGGCCCTACGGCAGCGGCAGATCCCGGTGGTGGGTGTGCTGCTCAATGGCCCGGCCCATCCCAACAACCTCAGCACCCTCGAGCAGCTGGGGGGCGTACCGATGCTCGGCTGTCTCTCCCCCCTGGAGGCGATCAACCCCACCAGCCTGGGTGAGCAATGGCAGCAGCTGGAGCTCTCCCATAAGCTCCAGGCATGACACGCCCCGGTGCATGAAACGCTCCCACGTTGCAATCAGCGCCGCTGTTGCCGCCCTTTGCGCGGGCATCCTCGTGCTGTTTACCGACATCGAAGTGTCGATGGTGCGCTGGTTCAGCTGCGGCCCCTTCGCCACCCAGGGTGAAGACCAGAGCGACGTGTGCAAACGCAAGCTCTGAGGGTCGCTAGGCCTGGCCGGGTCTGGGGCTTGGCGAAGCTGATTAGTGCAAGCGGCGCGCCTTGATCGGGCAGTGACCGCTGAGCACTGCCAGATTGTTTTCAGCCAGCGCCAGAGGCCATCCCTGCCGCAACTGATCATGGATCTGCTCGATCTGCAGCGCATTCCAGCCCCGGGCCTCGAGCTGCACACGCACGCTCTGCCACTGCCCTTCGGCAAACACCTCCGTGAGGCTCCAGGCGCGGCCGGCCTGGGGAGCGGCGAGCTGCTCCGGCTGCAGGAAGCGGTTCGAGACCTGCGGATGGCGGTGGGAGGTGCTGTCCATCAGGCCCCTCGATCGTCTTCCCATGCTGGCGGCGATCGGCGCTCCTGTCAGGAGGGCATCAGGGTCCGGCGAGAATGGCCGCTTCCACATCGGCGCGGCTGAAGCCATAAGGAAAGTGGCGCTCCACCGGCACCTCAGCGGCTTGCCAGCGGATGCTCAACTCCTCCACGTCCAGCTCGATCTGAGCGCTCCAGCCGCCCAGCTCCAGATCCCAGAGGCAGGAATGGGGCCCGTGTTGCACGGCGCCCAGATCCCTCAGCCACTGCTCAAGCGCCGGCAGCGGATGGTTGTACAGCGGCGCCTGAGGGGGCGGCAGGGACGACATCCGCAGCAGTGAAGGGCAAAGTCTGAGCAGTCTGCTCGTCCCCCGGCCACCAGCTGGGCTCGCGCAACAACTCGGTGCCACGGGCCCAGGCCAGGCCGACCCCCAGCACCAGGCTGAACGCCACCGCCAGCCCCAGCAGCAACAAGGCGAACCATTCACCGCCGGAGAGCGCCCGCCGCACCGGTACCGGCTGGGGGACGGCCAGGCGCACCGGCTTTACCGGAGGTGATGCGGGCTGCAGGCTGTGGTCGTACACCCGTCGACGCTCAGGATCGCTCAGGGTGAAGTAGGCCAGCTGCAGTTGGCGGAAGGCCTCCGCGGCTTGGCCTGCCGGTAGCTCAGTGGTGTCGGGGTGGTAGCGCTTGCTCAACCGGCGAAAGGCCTGGCGCAGCTCCTGCGGCGACGCATCCTGGGCGATCTGCAGCAGCTCGTAGTGATTGGCAGCTGCCACCAGCGGGGCACCGGGTGTGGGGGATCCTAGAGAGCAGGAGACAACGCCGCCCGAGGGAATGCCCGCTGCCACACCCGACACCGCCCTCTGGCAGGAGCTGGGCTGGCAGCCGAGCCCAGAGCAGTTGCAGCAGTTGCTGCAACTGCAGGAGGAACTGCGCAGCTGGAACAGCCGCGTGAACCTCACCCGCCTGGTGGAGGGCGACGACTTCTGGATCGCCCAGGTGTTCGACAGCCTCTGGCCGCTGCGGCAGCTGCTCAACGAGCAAGCCGAGGCGCCGCTGCGCTGCATCGATGTGGGAACGGGCGGGGGCTTTCCGGGGCTGGCGGTGGCGATTGCCCTGCCGCAAGCGCAGCTCACCCTGGTGGATTCGGTGGGGCGCAAAACTCAGGCCGTGCAGGCGATGGCCTCGGCCCTGGGGTTGGCTGAACGGGTGCACTTGCGCTGCGAGCGGGTGGAACTCACCGGCCGCCATGGCCACTGCCGCGGCCAGTTCGATCTGGCCATGGCGCGCGCCGTGGCGGCCGCACCGGTGGTGGCGGAATATTTGGTGCCCCTGCTGAAGCCCGGGGGGCAGGCCCTGCTCTACCGGGGCCAGTGGACGGCCACCGACCAACGCGACCTGGAGCGCGCCTTACAGCTGCTGAAGGCAGAGCTCGTGCGCAGCGAGCAGCGGGAGCTGCCCGCCGGCCGGGGCCAGCGCACCGCCCTGTTCGTGGCCACCAACGCCCCCTGCCCCAAGGGCTATCCCCGCGCCGTGGGGATCCCCAGCAAGTTCCCGCTCGGCCAGAGCGGCGAGGCGCATTGAACCGGATTCAGCTGGCCATCAGCCGCCGAACGGCCGTGCCGCCCACCCGTTGGCGCAGATCCCTGAGCAGCTGCGGGATCTGATCAGCCCAGGGGCTGGCGACCAGCACCTGCTTCAGCTCCGCTTCGCTCACGGTTTGATCCAGGGCATCGGCATTGGCACCTGGGAACCAGTGACTACCGGCCCCCAGCAAGCCGTAGCGGGCTTTCGCATAGACCTCCAGGTCCCAGGCCTCCACCAGGTTGTGCAACCAAAGCAGGGTGGGGAGGTTGATCTGCCCCGGGGTGTCCTGCCAGGCGGGCAAACCCTGCTGCCAGCTGGCCAACCAGGCATCGCCCAGCACCTCGCGGCGCACCTGCTCCAGCCGGGCCACGATCGGGGGCAACACCTGCGCCGCTTGGGGCAGCAGCTGCACCGCCTGCAGATGCAACTCCAGATCCTCCGGCCGCGCCGCACCCACGCTGATGGTGTGAATGCCGGGAGCGCTGAGGCAGAACAGGTCGTTGAACACGATCGGATGCAACGGCGCGCACAGCTCACGCAGCAGCGGTGATGGCGTGTGCAGGTGACCGCCTTTATCGGTGGGGCTGATCACGAACACGCCCATGTCCTGGGCGATCGCCGCTTCAATCGCCGGGCGATTGTCCTGGCGAATGAAATACCAATGGAGATTGACGTAATCAAAAGCGCCGCTGTTGATCGCCTCCACGATCAGCGGCAGCGGGCCATGGGTGGAGAAGCCCACCGATCCCACGCGGCCCTCCGCCTGCCAGCGCCGCACCACCTCCAGGCAGCCCCCGGGCCGCAGCGTCTGCTCGAGATGCTCCGGCAGGTTGAGGCCATGAATGGCCAGCAAATCAACCCGCTGCACCCCCAGCCGCTCAAAGCTCAGGCGCAGTTCGGCCTCAAAAGCCGCAGGATCAGACTGGGGCGGCACCTTGGTTTGGAGGATGCGGCCGGGATCGGGCACCTGGGGCAGCAACCAGCCCAGTTGGCGCTCGGAGCTGCCGTAGTGCCGCGCGGTTTCCACATGCCGAAATCCTGCTGACACCGCCGCCTCCAGGGTGGCGCGCAGGTTGTCCTGGCTCTCGGCGCTGATCTGATCCGCCGGCAGATCGTTCCAGCTCTGCTGAAAGCGCATGCCTCCAAGGGAGAGCACGGGCATCGGCAGCTCCGTGCGGCCGAAGCGGCGAACCGGGAGCATCAGGCGTGGGCGCGGGGCAGGGTGCGCCGCGGCCGCGAGGGTGTGGGCAGCCCCAGCGGCTGCAACTCCTGATGGCGGGTCTGCTCCTCGAGGGCCGGGAGCTCCTCGTAGCTCACCCAATGAATGCAATCCACCGGGCAAGTGTCGATCGCCTCCTGGATCCGCTCGGTGCTGTCGCCGTCCTGGCGGATGGCCCGGGAACGCCCCCAGTCTTCCTCCACCAGGAAGGTGTTCGCCGCCACATGGGTGCAGTAGCGGCAGCCGATGCACACCGCTTCATCCACCCATACGGCCTTCTGGCGCAGGGCACCACCGAGCACAGGCTCGCGGCCTGAAACAATCGCCGCCGGCGTTGCAGCGGCTGCAAAGGCAACCGCAGGATCGACGCTCACTCCCAGCGGGTGACCACCAGCTCGATCGAGCCATCGGCAGCCTGGCGCTGCTCGCTCACCTGGAAGCCTTCAGCGCTGGAAGCCGAAAGGATGCTGCGCAGGGCGTAACGCTGGGTGAGTTTGGCGAGAAAACGCTCCACAGGAATGGGCTGACGCCAGAGGTCGAGGTCGGTCACCAGCTCATAGCTGCCGCTGGCTTCGCTCCAGCGGAAGCCGATATCACCGCCTTCTTCACCGAGCACCGCCAGATCCGCTTGCACGGTCTGACCGCGATAACCACGCACTGGGCGCTGACCTTCACTGGGGGCGTGCCCGAGGTCGCGCAGGGCGTCGATCAGGGCTGCGCGATCACGCAATTCCGTTTTAACGGTGCTGAAGTGCGACATCAGGAGACCGGCGAAGAAAGGGTCTGGGTCTGCTCGGGCGTCACCGCGGCATTGGAGGCCTGGAAAGCCTCAGAGGTGGCCTGGCGCTGCTGAACGCTGCCAAGCCGGGCCTCGATCCGCTCGGTGAGCTGCTCGCAACCACTGCCCGTGATGCCTTCCACCAGCTCTTCAACCCGGCCGTCAGGTCGGATCCGAAAGCGGATGGTTTGCTGAGCCATTCCCGGGCAGGGGCGTGGGTCTGCGGATGCTAGCCGCGTTGCCCAGAAGCTGGCGGCCCCGTGCAACAGAACTGGGACTCAGCTCAACAGCCCCTCATCGACCAGCGTCTGCAGCCGCTCAAGCACCAGCGGATCCTCGAGCT
The DNA here is from genome assembly GCF_014654725.1 of Vulcanococcus sp. Clear-D1. Classification (GTDB taxonomy): domain Bacteria; phylum Cyanobacteriota; class Cyanobacteriia; order PCC-6307; family Cyanobiaceae; genus Vulcanococcus. Next base: position 12,617 of record NZ_JACVZV010000006.1, read on the forward strand.
GCTCCAGCGCAAGGCGGGCTTCATCGCGCACCGCCAGATCCGCGTCGTGGAGCATGGCGCCCAGCAGCGACTCCACCACCTCCAGCTGGCGCGGCTCCACCAGATCGCCATAGAGGCGCCCGAGCGACCAGGCGCTGTTGCTGCGCACCGCCGCCTCACTATCGATGCGAAGGGCCTGCAGCAACTGACCAGCCGCCTGATCGGCTTTCGCCAGTCCGGTGGAACCGGCATCGGCCAGGGAGCTGGCCGCCCAGAGGCGCACGGCCGCGATATCGGTTTGCAGCGCGCGGATCAACGGGTTCATCACCGGCGCATCCGGGTAGCTGCTCAGGCTCCAGGCCACCGCCTTGCGCACATAGCCGTTGCTGTCGTTCTGGAGCAGGGCCAGCAGCGGGGTCACCGCCTGCAGATCCGGGTTACGGCCCAGGGCATACACCGCGCTCATGCGCAGGATCGGGCAGCTGGCCTCCAGCAAAGGCACCAGCAGAGCCGGGGCACGGGGGTCGCGATGTTCACAAAAGATGCGCAGACCCTGCATGCGTTCTTCATGGCCGCCGCGCAGCAGTTCCAGGCCGAGATCACATTCCGCCGCCACATCCGCCAGCGCAACGGCGGGATCGTCGAGTTCGTCGAGCGGATCGCCTAACAGCTCTTCGGCCAGTTCCCGCGCGAGCAGTTCCGGATCCAGCGCCAAATCAGCCGGACTCTGAGAAAACTCGGGAAACGGACCTGTCATGCCGGGGATCGTAAGGGCCGGGCCCGTCGTGATCGGCTCAGCTGATGGGGGCCGGGGCGAGCATGTCGCCCGGCAGCCAGATGCGCGCGCTCACCGCAAACAGGGCCAGGCCGAAGAGCAGCACGATCGCCGCCGGTAACAGGGTGGAACGCAAGAACTGCACAGATCCAAGCCGATGTGCAGTCATTCTCCTCGCCGAAAGACACCCCTAAGGTGCCGCCCATCTGCAGAACGCCGCATGGGTGCGTCGGATTCAGCGCTGGCACCATCCCGCGGCACCATCCGGCGGCTGATTGCCGTGAGTGCTGAAGGGGTGGCCAGCGGCGCCCCCCTGATGGTGGGCAGCCGGTTGCTGCAGGGGTGGCTCGCCGCCAGCGGGGTTCCCCTCGCACTGATCGGCCTGATCCCCCTGGCGGAGCTCCCTTACACCCTCAAGCTGTTCTGGGCGCCACTGCTGGATCGCTGGCCGATCCCGTGGCCGGATCGGCGGCGGGGCTGGCTCCTGCTGATGCAACTGCTGCTGGTAGCCGTGATCGCCGCCATGGCTCTGCTGCGGCCGAGCAGCAACCCCACTCAACTCACCGCCGTTGGCCTGGCGGCGCTGGTGCTGGCGATCTGCAGCGCCACCCAGGACATCGCCGTGGATGCCTACCGCACCGATCTGCTGCCGGAGGCCGAGCGGGGCGCTGGCGCCGCGGCGGCAGCCCTCGGCTATCGCGCCGCCATGCTCAGCGTTGGAGCCGGCGGATTCCTGCTGGCGGATCGGTTCGGCTGGCCCGCAGCGTTTCTCAGTGCCGGAGCCCTGGTGGCCGCGATGGTGCCGTTCACGCTCAGCGCTCCGAAGCTGCCTCCGCTGGAACACGCCGTCACCAGCCTGCGGCAGGCGGTGCTCGGACCTGCGCGGGAGTTTGTCCGTCGTGCCGGACCCAACCGCACCTGGCAGCTGCTACTGCTCGTGTTGCTCTACCGCTGGCCGGATGGATTGCTGAATGCGATGGCCATCCCCTTCCTCAAGCTGCAGGGGTTCAGCGAAGCGGATATCGGGCTGGTGCAGGGGGGCTGGGCGATCGGCGCCACCATGCTCGGCACCGTGATCGGCGGCAGCCTGTTCGCCTGGCTGGGCATGAACCGCTCGCTCTGGCTGTTCGCCATCAGTGGTGTGATCGGCAACCTCAGCTACTGGGCCCTGGCGCGCTTCGGCGGCGGCGTGAGCGGCCTGATCACCGCGGTGAGCCTGGAGAACATCAGCGGCGGAATGGTGGGCGCCGTATTCGTTGCCTTGCTGATGAGCCTGTGCAACCCGCGCTTCTCCGCCACCCAGTACGCCCTGCTGTCTGGGATTTATGCCTTGAGCCGCTCGATCCTGGCGGCCCCGGCCGGTGTGGTGGCGGAACGGGCGGGCTGGCCTGGCTTCTTTCTGTTCACCGTGGCGGCGGCATTGCCGGCGTTCCTGCTCCTCTGGCGCATCGCCCCCTGGGGCGAACAGGAAGCACGGGGAGCCTTCGACCCCAGCCGCGATCCCACCTAACGGGCCAGCACCGGCTCCAGGCTGCCTTCGAGGCGGCGGCGCAACTGACCGCAGGCGGCATCGGCATCGAGCCCGCGGCTGGCGCGCACGCTCACGGCCACATGCCGATCTTGCAAAGCCCGGCGGAAGCCATCCACTGCCGCGGGGGTGGGGCGCTGGAACTCCTCCTCGGCGATCGGGTTGTAAGGGATCAGGTTCACATGGCTCTGGAAACCGCGCAGCAGCTGGGCCAGCGCAGCGGCGTGGCGGGGCTGGTCGTTCAAACCACCGAGCAGGATGTATTCGAAGCTCACCCGCCGGCCGGTGATCGCCACGTAGCGGCGGCAATCCTCAAGCAGATCCTCGATCGGATAGGCGTGGGCGGTGGGGATCAGCTCTTCGCGCAGACGCTGATCGGGGGCATGCAGGCTCACCGCCAAGGTGAACTGAGCCCGGCCCAACCGCTCAAGGGCGAGCTCCGCCAGGCGCGGCAGGGTGCGCGGCACCCCCACCGTGCTCACCGTGATCTGGCGCTGGGCCATGCCCAGATCGGTGCAGAGGCAGTCGATCGCCGCCAGCACCGCCTCGATGTTGAGCAGCGGTTCTCCCATGCCCATGAACACCACGTGGCTGGGGCGCTGCTCCATCACCTCGCGCACGCTCAGCACCTGATCCACGATCTCGTGCACCGCGAGTGAGCGCTGCAACCCACCCTTACCGGTGGCGCAGAACCGACAGGCCATCGGACAGCCCACCTGGGAGCTCACGCACACCGTGAGCCGGCCTTCAGCCGGAATCCCCACGGTTTCAATGCTCAAGCCGTCGTGGGTGCCGAGCAGCAGCTTGGTGGTGCCGTCGCGAGCCACGCTGCGGTGCAGCTCTCGGGAGCGACCCATCCAATCGAAGGCGCCCTCCGGTGGCTGGGCCGCCAACTGCTCCCGAAACCCCTTCGGCAACACCGACACCTCCGCCAGCTGGCGCGCACCTTTGGCGTAAAGCCAATCGTGCAATTGCCGGCCGCGGAAGGCAGCTTGTCCGTGCTCCTGGGCCCAGGCCTCAAGCGCCTTCAGCCCGAGTCCGAGCAGGGGCTGGCTCACCAAACCAGCAGACCATGGCCGAGCTGAGCTTCCACCACCAGCAAGGCGATGAAGCCCAGCATCGCCATCCGGCCATTCAGCCGCTCGGTGTGGGTGTGGAAGCCGTAGCGGGGTAGACGCCGCTGGGGCACGAGCGTGGGCTGAATCATGGCCGGAGGTTCGATGGGCAGATGGGTGATCGAAGGATCACTCGTCGGTGAGCAGACCCTCGTCCTGGAGACCTTGCATCGCCTCAGGATCGGCGATCAACTCCTCTTCCAGGCCTTCTTCAACCGTAGGGCGGGTGAAGGCGGCCGTGGTGCTGGCCGAAGCCTCGATGCCATGGCGGCTGCGGGTGGCTTCCAGATCCTCATCGGAGGGATCGTCGAGCAGGGCACCGGCGCTGCTAGCAGCAGGAGCTGCAGGCATCTCCACCGTGTAATCGGGGCGCAGGTTCTGCATGCGGCGGTAGTTCATCGCATCCTCATCGAGGATGTCGGGGTGGGGGCCCGCCTCGGCGCGCAGTTCCTCCTCGAAGCCGCTGAAGCCCGTACCAGCCGGGATCAGGCGACCGATGATCACGTTCTCCTTGAGACCGCGCAGCCAGTCGCTCTTGCCTTCGATGGCGGCTTCGGTGAGCACGCGGGTGGTCTCCTGGAAGGAGGCCGCAGAGATGAAGCTGTCGGTGTTCAGCGAGGCCTTGGTGATGCCCAGCAGCACCGGGGTGAACTCAGCGGGAGCACCACCGGTGATCGCCATGGCGCTGTTCACTTGCTCCACCTGACGCAGCTCGATCAGCTCACCGGGCAGCAGGGTGGTGTCACCTGCGTCCTCGATCCGGACCTTGCTGGTCATCTGGCGCACGATCACTTCGATGTGCTTGTCATCGATGGTGACGCCCTGCGACTTGTAAACGTTCTGCACTTCCTGCACTAGGCGGAACTGCAGCTTGGAGATCGCCTCCATCGCCGCTTCCAGGGTGGGCTTGCGGCTGCGCAGGTCTTCGAAGAAGCACTCGAGCAGCTCGTGGGGGTTGATCGGACCATCGGTGAGCAGTTCACCGGCGCTCACCTGCTGGCTATCACTCACCATCACGTTGCGGCCCAACAGGATCGGGTATTCGGTGATGGCGTCATCACCTTCGATCACGGTGACGGCCACGGAATCGTCGTCCTCGCCCTGCTTGATCTCCACGGTGCCGGCCTTGCGGCAGAGCACGGCTGATTCCCGCGGACGACGGGCTTCGAGCAGCTCCTCAATACGGGGCAGACCCTGCACAATGTCACCGGTCTTCTGGCGCTCAAACACCAGCAGGGCCAGGGAGTCACCGCGCTGCACCAGTTCGCCGTCGCGCACGTGCAGCACCGAGTCGGGCGACACCATGTAGGGGCGGCCCATGCGGATGGTGACACTGTTGCCGCTCACCGACTCCACTTGGCCGCAGCAGGGAGCTTCCACACCCTTGGCCAGCAGATCACCGTCCACCAGACGCTGACCCACTTCCACCTCAGGCTTGGCGGAACCGAGGTCGATGCTGCGGGTGTCCGAGGCGCGCTCGACGATCAAGCGGCGGATCGGCTCACCATCCACGATCTCGGGCAGGGCCAGCACACCGTCTTCCTTGCAGAGGATCTGGGTGGTGGCGACCACATCGCCGGCTTTCACTGAGTCGCCATCGTTGACGGAGAGCTCAGTGTGGGTGGAACCGTGGCTGGCGTCGGAGAGGGTGTCGCGGCGCACGAGCAGGCTCTCGAGGATCACCAGCTGCAGACGATCAATCGTCTTGGCGCGCTTGTCGGGCACCGACTCGACATCCACCGTCATCTGGGGAGTCGTGTCGAATGTTTCCAGGATCAGCTGGGTGCGGAGGAGCTCAACGCCCTCCACGCTCTTGATCAGCTCGCCGTCTTTGAAGGCGAGGCGCTGGGTGGCCTTGAGGCCGAGGCTGGGGCCATTCTTCTGGGTGACGCTGCCCAGCTCAGGCAGGTGGGCCTCATCGGGAATGCGGTATTCCTCGACCGGGCGCAGCAGCAGGGCACCACCTTCGGGGGTGTCGACTGCTTCCACGAACACCATGGCCTCAGCCTTGAGACCCTTGGCGATCTCTTCGCCGGGGTTGACCATCTTGCCGTCGCTGTAGCGGCTGATCGCCTTGGCGTCGGAGACGTGGTGCAGAGTGCCGGAGCGAACGATGATCTCGCGGAGAATGTCGTTCTTCTGGGTCACCGTCACGATGCCGGCGGTCTGGCTGAAGATGTCCTTCACCACCTCGGTGCCTGCCTCGATCCACTGGCCGTCCTCGATCATCAACAGGGAGATGTCCTTGTTGATCTCGTGGGTTTCCTGCGGGATCCAGAGCAGGGTGCCGCCCTTGCTCACCTCGTAGCCGTTCTTGGCACTGCGGGCCTTCTTGATCGCCAGGCCAGGAGCGAACTTCACGATGCCGCCGGTCTGGGTGCGGAATCGATCGTCGGCCAGTTCGGCGATCACCTCACCGCTGGCGATCTTGGTGCCGGGGTGGGTGTTGAGGCGATAGCGAATGCTGTCCTTGCCCTCGAGGTGCCACAGCTCACCGGAGTGGGTGGATTCACCCACGAGCTTGCAGTCCTTCAGGGTGAGGCTGGTGGTGACGATCTGCACTTCGCGAGAGTCACCGGCGCTTTCGCGCAGGCGCACGGCACCGCCGTACTCGCTCACCAGGCGGCTCTCGGCCAGCACTTCACCCGTGGTGACGGGCTTGTTACCGCTCACCACCGGCTGGGCATTGGGCGGCAGGTTGTACACGTCGCCGCTGTACACCCACATCCGACCCAGACGCTGGGCCTTGAGGGTGATGTTGCCCTGGCGGTCGGTGACCTCCTTGGGCTGAATCACATCTTCGAAGCGCACCTGACCGGCCAGATCGCAGATCACGTCTTTGGTGGCCTTCTCCACGCTCTTCTTCACGGCGGCGCCGGAAGAGATCTGGGCGAGCATCACGTCGGCAGGGGTTTCGGCGCCGGCCTCCACAAACAAGATGGAGCCGGAGGTGATGCCGAGCTTCTGCGGCTTTCCGCTGCCGCTGGGCTTCACGGTGAGGGTGAAGTCGGTCTCGGCGATCTGGGCTTCCACACCGTGGGGGGTGCGGTAAGGACGCACGCGGGCCTTGCTGTCGAATTCGATCGTGCCGGCCACGAGGGAGCGCACCACACCGGTTTCGGCGGTGGACACACCACCGGTGTGGAACGTCCGCATGGTGAGCTGGGTGCCAGGCTCACCGATCGACTGGGCGGCCACGATGCCGACGGCCTCGCCGAGGTCGACCAGTTCGTTGTGGGCCAGGGCCCAGCCGTAGCACTTGCGGCACACCGAACGGGCGGCTTCGCAGGTGAGGGGCGAGCGCACCACCACGGTCTTCACGCCAGCCGCTTCAATGCGGGCGGTGGTGGGGGCGTCGATTTCGCCGTCGCGATCCACGATCACGGTGCCGTCGCCATCGAGCACGGGCTCAGCGGCCAGACGGCCCACGAGCTTGGCGGCGTAACGGCCCTTGTCATCGGCGTCGATGGGGATGCCGCGGGTGGTGCCGCAGTCGTCCTCGCGCACGATCACGTCCTGGGCCACGTCCACCAGACGGCGGGTGAGGTAACCCGAGTCGGCGGTGCGCAGGGCGGTATCCACCAGACCCTTACGGGCGCCGTAGGAGGAGATCACGTATTCGGTGACCGTCAGACCCTCACGGAAGTTGGTGCGGATCGGAAGGTCGATGATTTCGCCCTGGGGGTTGGCCATCAGGCCGCGCATGCCCACCAGCTGACGCACCTGGGACATGTTGCCCCGGGCGCCGGAGTTGGCCATCATCCACACCGAGTTGAGTGGATCGTTCTCGTTGAAGTTCTTCTTGACCTCTTCAACCAGACGCTCGTTGGTCTCGGTCCAGGTGTCGATCACCTTGGTGTGACGTTCCACCTCGGTGATTTCACCGAGGCGATAACGCTCTTCGGTGTCGGTGATCTGCTGCTCCGCCTCTTCGAGCAGGCGGGCCTTTTCACCGGGGATGCGTAGGTCATCCACGGAGATCGACACGGCCGCCTGGGTGGCGTAGTGGAAGCCCAGATCCTTCAGTTCATCCGCCAGGGAGGCGGTGGAAGCGGTGCCGTGGTTCTTATAGGCCCACGCCATCAGGTTCCGCAGCTGCTTCTTATCGATGGTGCGGTTACGGAACACCGGAGCGGCCTTGCTCAGGGGAGCGGAGGCGCCGAGCACGGGTGCCGGAGCTTCAGCTGCGGCCTTCTTGCTGGACTTCTTGGTCTTCTTGGAGGGGGTGGCGGTCATGGCTGCGCGCGAAGAGGAATAAGGAAGGGGGAAAACGTCCGGGATCTCAGGCGGCGGCCACCGCGTCGATGATCGTGCTGTTCATCACCACACGGCCGACGGTGGTGAGTAGGTAGCGGCTGATCAGAGCGCCGTCTTCATCCAAACGATCGCGGCGATAGTTCCACTGCTCGATGCGGGTGCCATCGCTCAGGGTTTCTTCCTTCACCGGCTCCTTGGCTTCGTCTTCGCTATCCACTTCACCGTTGAAGCGCACCCACACCCAGTCGTGCATGGTGAGATGCTTCTCATCGAAGGCCGCGAGCACGTCGCGCAGACCAGCAAAGGTGCGGCTGCGATCACCGAACTCAGGCTTCACGCCGTCGGGCTGGACAGCGGTGAGGTAGTAGGAACCGAGCACCATGTCCTGAGAGGGGGTGATGATCGGTTCGCCCGTTGCGGGCGAGAGGATGTTGTTGCTGGCGAGCATCAGCATGCGGGCCTCGGTCTGGGCCTCAATCGCCAGGGGCACGTGCACAGCCATCTGGTCACCGTCGAAGTCGGCGTTGAAGGCGGGGCACACCAGCGGGTGCAGCTGAATGGCGCGGCCATCCACCAACTTGGGCTCGAACGCCTGAATGCCGAGACGGTGCAGCGTCGGAGCACGGTTCAGCAGGATCGGGTGACCTTCGATCACCTCCTGAAGCACCTGCATCACCTCATCATCGGCGCGCTGAATCAGCTTCTTGGCGGCCTTGATGTTGTTAACGATGTTCTGGCGGATCAGGCGATGAATCACGAACGGCTGGAACAGCTCGATCGCCATCTCCTTCGGCAGACCGCACTGGTGCATCTTCAGCTTCGGACCCACCACGATCACGGAACGACCGGAGTAGTCGACGCGCTTACCGAGCAGGTTCTGACGGAAGCGACCCTGCTTGCCCTCGATGATGTCGCTCAGTGACTTGAGCGGGCGGTTGTTGGCGCCCACCACGGTGCGGCCGCGGCGACCGTTGTCGATCAGGGCGTCAACGGCCTCCTGCAGCATCCGCTTCTCGTTGCGGACGATGATTTCGGGGGCCAGGATCTCCTGCAGACGCGCCAACCGGTTGTTCCGGTTGATCACACGGCGATAGAGATCGTTGAGGTCGGAGGTGGCGAAACGGCCGCCATCGAGCTGCACCATCGGGCGCAGATCGGGCGGGATCACCGGGATCACATCCAGCACCATCCACTCAGGACGGGCGCCAGTGGCGATGAAGTTATCGATCACGCGCAGGCGCTTGATCAGCTTGGCGCGCTTCTGGCCCTTGGAGCCGGCGATCTCCTCGCGCAGCTGCTCAGCCACCACGGGCAGATCGAGATCCTCCAGAAGTTGCTTCAGGGCTTCAGCACCGATGCCCACGGTGGGCTCGTTCTCGATCTCCGAGTCTTCGGCGTAGATCTCGTCTTCAATCTCCAGCCACTCGTCTTCGGTGAGCAGCTGCTTGTAGGTGAGGTCTTTGTGGTCGCCCGCATCGAGCACCACATAGCAGTTGAAGTAAACGATCTGCTCCACATCCCGCAGGGGCATGTCGAGCAGGATCGCCACATAGCTTGGGATGCCCTTCAGATACCAAACGTGCGACACGGGGGCCGCCAGCTTGATGAAGCCCATACGGTGACGACGCACCCGGCTCTCCGTGACCTCCACACCGCAGCGCTCGCACACGATGCCGCGGTGCCGCACCCGCTTGTACTTACCGCAATGGCACTCCCAATCCTTGGAAGGGCCAAAGATCTTTTCGCAGAACAAGCCGTCCATTTCCGGCTTGAGCGTGCGGTAGTTGATGGTTTCGGGCTTGGTCACCTCGCCCACCACCTGACCATTGGGCAGCGTGCGCTGCCCCCACTGCATCACCCGCTCCGGCGAAGCAAGGGTGATCTTGACGTAGTCGAAGTGGTTCTCGGTGCGGAGATTGCTGTTGGTCATGGCCGTGTAGCGCGCGGAGGTCGGAGGAAACGGAAGGGATCAGACGGTCACCCGCTGGGGTGGTCCGGATCGATCAGCAATCAGTCGTCGTCGTAATCCGCGACGCCGAGGGATTCGTAGGTGGGCCGGTTGGGGGTGCTGCGGCGGGGGTTGATGTCCTGCATCAGGTCCACTTCCTCGCCAGCATCGGTGTAGACCGCGATGTCGAGACCCAGCGACTGCAGCTCGCGCATCAGCACCTTGAACGACTCGGGGGTGCCGGGGCGGGGGATGGGCTTGCCCTTCACGATCGCGTTGAGCGCTTCGTTGCGGCCCTGCATGTCGTCGGACTTGACGGTGAGCAGTTCCTGCAGGGTGTAAGCGGCGCCGTAGGCCTCGAGAGCCCAAACCTCCATCTCACCCAGACGCTGGCCGCCCTGCTGGGCCTTACCACCGAGGGGCTGCTGGGTCACCAGCGAGTAAGGACCGGTGGAACGGGCGTGGATCTTGTCGTCCACCAGGTGCACCAGCTTGAGGATGTGGGCGTAGCCCACGGTGACCGGCTGGTCGAACGCTTCGCCGGTGCGGCCATCGATCAGCTGGATCTTGCCGGGGTTCTCCGGGTCGTACACCCAGTCCTTCCCGGGCTGCGCCTTGGCCGCCTCCAGGTAGGCCTGAACGGTGTTCTTGGAGGTTTCGGGGCCGTGCATTTCATCGAACGGCACCACCTTCACCCGGCAATCCAGGTGCGAAGCGGCCCAGCCCATCAGGCACTCGAACACTTGACCCACGTTCATGCGGCTCGGCACACCCAGGGGGTTGAGCACGATGTCGATGGGGCTGCCGTCGGGCAGGTAGGGCATGTCTTCCAGGGGGAGAATGCGGCTGATGATGCCCTTGTTGCCGTGGCGGCCGGCCATCTTGTCGCCCACCTGGATCTTGCGGCGCTGGGCCACATACACCCGCACCACCATGTTCGCGCCCGGCGGCAGCTCATCACCTTGTTCACGGGTGTAGATGCGCACGTCAACGACGCGGCCGCGCTCGGTGCTGGGCACCCGCAGGGAGTTGTCGCGCACATCGCGGGCCTTCTCACCGAAGATCGCGCGCAGCAGCTTCTCTTCCGGGGGTTGATCGGATTCGCCTTTGGGCGTCACCTTGCCCACCAGGATGTCGCCGCTTTCCACGTAGGCGCCCACGCGGATGATGCCCATCTCATCGAGGTTGCCCAGGCTCTCCTCGGCAACGTTGGGGATCTCGCGGGTGATCTCTTCAGGACCGAGCTTGGTCTGACGGGCTTCGATCTCGTACTTCTCGATGTGCACCGAGGTGTAGAGGTCGTCGCGCACCAGGCGCTCAGACACCAGGATCGCGTCCTCGTAGTTGTAGCCCTCCCAGGGCATGTAGGCGATCAGCACGTTCTGACCGAGGGCGATTTCGCCGCCCTCACAGGCCGAACCATTCGCCAGCACCTGCCCGGCGATCACCGGGTCGCCGAGCTTCACGATCGGGCGGTGGTTCAGGCAGGTGTCCTGGTTGGAGCGCTGGTACTTCTGCAGGTAGTGGGTGTGGTCGTTGCCCTCTTCATCGCGGATCACGATGGCGGTGGCATCCACGTAGGCCACCGTGCCATTCACGGTGGTGATCGGCACCATGCCGGAGTCGCGGGCGACCTGGGTTTCCAGGCCAGTGCCCACCAGCGGACGCTCGGGGCGCAGCAGCGGCACAGCCTGGCGCTGCATGTTCGAGCCCATCAGGGCGCGGTTGGCGTCGTCGTGCTCGAGGAAGGGGATCAGCGAGGTGGCCACGGAGATCACCTGAACCGGTGAGAGCTGCACGTAATCCACCTGCTCGGGCGGCACGGTCTCGAAGTCCTGGCGGTAGCGCACCGGCACCAGATCAGCCTTGATGCGGCCATCGGCATCGGTGGCCACGTCGCCGGGGGCGACGCGGCACTCGTCTTCGAGGTCGGCGGAGAGATAGATCGGATCGCCCTGCTTGAGCACGATGCCGTTCTCCACCTTCCAGAAGGGGGTTTCGATGAAGCCGTACTCGTTGACGCGGGCGTGGGTCGCCAGCGAACCGATCAGACCGGCGTTCGGACCTTCCGGGGTCTCGATCGGGCAGATGCGGCCGTAGTGGGAGGGGTGGATGTCGCGCACGGCGAAGCCGGCGCGCTCACGGGTGAGACCACCTGGGCCCAGGGCGCTGATGCGGCGCTTGTGGGTGAGCTCAGCCAGGGGGTTGGTCTGATCCATGAACTGGCTCAGCTGGCTGGAGCCGAAGAACTCCTTGATCGCCGCCACCAGGGGCTTGGGGTTCACCAGCTGGGCCGGGGTGAGGCTCTCGGTCTCACCAACCGTCATGCGCTCCTTGATGATCCGCTCGAGGCGGTTCAGGCCCACGCGCACCTGGTTCTGCAGCAGTTCGCCCACGGAGCGAACGCGGCGGTTGCCGAGGTGGTCGATGTCATCGAGGGTGGCGCCGCCCACATCGAGCTCGAGGTTGATCAGGTAATCGATCGTGCTCAGCACGTCCTCAGGGGTGAGGGTGCGGGTGGCGTCGGGGATGGTGAGACGCAGCTTTTTGTTGATCTTGTAGCGACCAACGCGGCCCAGGTCGTAGCGCTTGGGATCGAAGAAGCGGCTGTGCAGCAGGGTCTGACCACCGCTCACCGAGGGCGGTTCACCTGGACGCAGCTTCTTGTAGAGCTCCAGCAGGGCCTGGTCTTCCGAGGCGATGCCTTCGTCGTTGGCGGCTTCGATCGACTTCTGGTAGTACTCGGGGTGCCGCAGCTTGTCGAGCACGTCGTTGTCCGACAGGCCGATGGCCCGCATCAACACGTGGGCGTTGATCTTGCGGGTCTTGTCGACGCGAACGTGCAGCAGATCGTTCTTGTCGGTTTCGAACTTCAGCCAGGCGCCGCGGTTGGGGATCAGGCTGGCGTTGAAGGTCTTCCGGCCGTTCTTGTCCTGCTCGTCTTTGAAATAGACGCCGGGTGAACGCACGATCTGGTTCACGATCACGCGCTCAGCGCCGTTGATGATGAACGTGCCGCGCTCGGTCATCAGGGGCAGTTCCCCGATGAACACTTCCTGCTCCTTGATCTCGCCGGTCTCCTTGTTGACCAGGCGGCAAGTCACATACATCTGCGAGGCGAAGGTCGCGTCACGACGCTTCGCCTCTTCCACATCGTGGCGGGGGCGCTTCAGGCGGTACTCGCTACCGATGAAGTGCAGCTCGAGTTTGCCGGTGTAATCGGTGATCGGCGAGAAGCTCTCAAGCTCCTCGATCAGGCCCTTCTCCAGAAACCATTTGAAGCTCGCGCGCTGTACCTCCACCAGATCGGGCAGGTAAGTGGCGGTCTTGGCGACCTGGATCGCGCTGCTCATGCGGGGAACCTGCAGGAACGGGTGGGGGACGACGGGGACCTGGACAAGCGAGGCCTGCTGGGCGGTGAAGGGAGCGATGGGCCTGGACCGGCGCGCTCAGCGCCGACTGGCATCACGAATGGCACGAGAGACGACACAGCCAGCCCCTCCGTACGGAGAGACTGGCCAGCCGGCAGACCTATTCAGCTCGCTTCAACCCAGGAGACAACGACAACTCGAACCGGAAAGACAACAGCACCAGGGGGACGGGCAGGCGCGCCAGAACAGTGGCGTGCGCTTTCAGGCTGCAGAGGGCTCGGATAAACCACAACCCGCTGCCAGGCCAATGAAACATCATACATTGTGAAGCCCGGCCCCAAACAGGGCGCAGGCGTTGGCCGTACTCTGGCGCGCCACCGCCTGCAGGGTCTCGCCGCGCAGCTCGGCCACCCGCTCGGCCACGGCCGCCACGAAAGCAGGCTCGTTGCGCTTGCCGCGCCGGGGCACCGGCGCCAGGAACGGGCAATCGGTTTCCACCAGGTAGCGATCGGCCGGCACCAGCTGAGCGCAGGCGTGGGTGTCGGTGGCCTTGGGGAAGGTGACGTTGCCGCTGAAGCTGATGAACAGGCCCAGCTCGAGGAAACCGGCCATCTCCTCCGGGGTGCCGCTCCAGCAATGCATCACCCCGCGGGGGCAGGCACCACGGCCGGCGCGCTCCCGCAGCTCAGCCAGCATCGGCTCCGCCGCATCGCGGCAGTGAATGATCACGGGCCGATCCAGCTCCACAGCCAGATCCAATTGGGGCCGCAGCATCGTCAGCTGGTGATCCAGGTTCTTGTCGCGGAACAGATCCAGGCCCAGCTCGCCGATCGCCACCACCCGGGGGTCGTCGAGGGCGGCGGCCCTCAAGACATCCGGCGTGTCGCTCTGCCAATGCTCAGGATCCAGCGGATGCACGCCCACGGCGTAGCGCAGCTCCGGAAAGCGATCGGCCAGAGCCCGGATCGCCGGGATCTCCGAAGGTTCCACACACGCGTGAAGGAGGCGCCCCACGCCGGCATCACGCCAGCGCTGGGCCACCTCCTCCAAGTCGTCGTCAAAATTTCGGAAGACGATGTGGCAGTGGCTGTCGATCAGGGGAGCATCCAGGCTCTCGAGGGCGACGGCCGCAGCCATAAGAAAGGGTTCAGGCGAAGCCCGAACCCTAGACAACGCAGCACACCGAAGCCGATCAGGCTTTGGCAGCGGGCTCAACAGCCTTCTTCACAGCAGCGCTCAGGCGCGACTTCTGATGGGCGCCGTTGTTGCGATGCAGCACACCCACTTTCACAGCCTTATCGATCTTGCTGAAGGCAGCGCTCATGGTGGTTTGCACGGCCTGCTTGGCCGCATCACCAGGCTCCTGGCTGTAGGCCACGCAGGCGGCGAGGCAGCGCTTCATCAGGGTGCGCACCGCAGACTTGTAGGTGCGGTTGTGCAGGCGATTGCGCTCGGCGATCAGAACGCGCTTCTTCGACGACTTGTTATTGGCCACAGGCTGTACTGCACTGGCACGGCAAACGAAGACTCTACTCCCAGGCCCGACCGAGGCAGGCAGCCCGGGCCACTAGCTTGAACCAAGAACGCCCGAGGCCATGAGCGCCACCGCTGCCAGCGCCGCCGCACCAGCCCAAACCAGCGGCGACCCTGCACCGCTGCACATTGAGCTGCTGCATGACGTGGAGGCCGCCGGGCACCGCCTCGAAGCGATCGCCGAGCGCACCGGTAGCGGCCAGAGCCGCGAGGCTGCGGAGCGGGTGGACGCGATCCTGGAGCAGGTGCGCAGCCAGGGCGACGCTGCCTTGATGGAGCTCACCGAACGCTTCGATGGCGTCCGGCCCGATCCCCTGCGGGTGCCGGCCGCTGAGCTCGCGGCCGCCTGGGCGGCCACCCCGACCGATCTGCAGGAAGCCCTGCAGCTGGCCCACCGGCGCATCGTGGATTTCCACCAACGCCAAAAACCTGCGGACCTGCAGGTGACAGGCGTGCATGGTGAGCGCCTGGGGCGCCGCTGGAGGCCCGTGGAACGGGCTGGCCTCTATGTGCCCGGCGGCCGGGCCAGCTACCCGAGCACCGTGCTGATGAATGCGGTGCCCGCCCGCGTGGCCGGCGTGCAGCGCCTGGTGATGGTCACGCCGCCGGGTCCGGATGGCCGCGTGAACCAAACCGTTTTGGCCGCCGCCCATTTGGCAGGCGTTGAAGAGATTTACCGCGTGGGTGGCGCCCAGGCGGTTGCCGCCCTGGCCTACGGCACCGAATCGATCCCGCGGGTGGATGTGATCACCGGCCCCGGCAACCTCTACGTGACCCTGGCCAAAAAAGCGGTGTACGGCCGGGTATCGATCGATTCGCTGGCGGGCCCTAGCGAAGTACTGGTGATCGCCGACCACAGCGCCAACGCGGAGCACGTGGCCGCTGATCTCTTGGCCCAGGCGGAGCACGACCCGCTCGCCGCCGCCATCCTGCTCACCACCAGCGCCGAGCTGGCAGCGGCGGTGCCGGCCGCGATCGAAGCGCAGCTGACCGGTCACCCCCGCGCCGCCATCACCCGCCAGGCCCTCAACGACTGGGGACTGATCGTGGTGTGCGACAGCCTGGATCAGGCAGCACGCCTGAGTGATCGCTTTGCGCCCGAGCACCTGGAGCTGCAGGTGGAACGGCCGGAACCGCTGGCCGAACAGATCCAGCACGCCGGCGCCATCTTCATGGGGGCCTGGACCCCGGAGGCCGTGGGCGATTACCTGGCGGGGCCCAACCACACCCTGCCCACCTCAGGCACGGCCCGTTTCGCCGGTGCTCTCTGCGTGGAAACCTTCCTGCGCCACACCAGCCTGATCCAGTTCAACCGCCAGGCCCTGGAGGCCACCGGTGGCGCCGCGGCCACCCTCGCTGACAGCGAAGGGCTGCACAGCCACGGCGAATCGGTGCGGCTGCGGCTGCGCTGAGCGCGCCGGCCAGCTCAGCGCTTCACCAGATCGCGCACGCCGGCCACACCATCGTTGATCTCACCCACGAGCACCTGGTCGGTGATGTTCACGAACAACCCGTTCTCCAGAACGCCGGGCAGGTTGTTGATGGTGCGCTCGAGGGTCACCGGATCGGTGATGCCACCGACGAATTTCACATCGAGCACCAGGTTGCCCTGATCGGTCACCACCGGGCCGGCCTTCTTCACCGCCATCCGCAGCTGGGCATCTCCGCCCATTGCTTTGAGTTGAGCCTGCACCTGGCGCCAGGCACCGGGCAGCACCTCCACCGGCAGCAAGAAGCCCAGGTTCAGGGTGTCCACAAGCTTGGTGGAATCCACCACCACCACAAAACGCTCGGCCCGGACGGCCACCAGCTTTTCCTGCACGTGGCAGGCACCGCCACCTTTGATCAGCTGGAAGGAGGGATCCACTTCATCGGCACCATCGATGGCCAGATCGATGCGATCCACCGCATTGAGGCTTTGCAGAGGGATGCCGAGCTCAGCCGCCAGCACTTCACCCTGAAAGGAGGTGGTGACACCCACGATGTCGGTGAGCTCGCCGCTCTTGAGCTTGGCGCCGAGGGCCTGGATCATCAGCGCCGCGGTGGAGCCGGAGCCCAGACCCACCACCATGCCGCTGCGGATCTGTTCGGTGGCAGCAGCAGCCACCGCTTGCTTCATCTGGTCCTGAAGGTCCGCCATCACGCCGTTCTTTCTGGCCCGTGACCGTAGCTCAGGCGCTGGGGAGCGCCTCTGGCCGGATCGACAGCTGCAACTCCTGCTCGCCCCGCAGCACGGTGAGCGGCAGCGCTTCACCCACCGTGGAGCCTTCCACCAGGCGCAGCAGGGTGCCGGGATCGGGAACCGTTTGATCGGCGGCAGCCACCACCAGATCGCCCCGGCGCAAGCCGGCCTTCTCGGCCGGGCTCTCCGGCAGGACCCGCTGCACCAGGGCCCCATCGCGCTCCGGCAACTGCACCAGGGCGTTGGGATCGCGGTTGTTGTCGCGGGCCAGGCGGGCGTTGAGGGGCACCAACTGCAGTCCCAGATAGGGGTGCACCACCGAACCACCATTGCCCAACTGGGCCGCCACACCCTTGGCCAGATTGATCGGGATGGCAAAACCCAGGCCAGCGCCGGGGCCGGAGCGCACCAGCGTGTTGATCCCCACCACCTCACCATCGGCGTTGATCAGTGGTCCGCCGGAGTTCCCGGGGTTGATGGCGGCATCCGTCTGGATCAGCTCAAGCCGCTTATCGGAGAAGCCAAGGCTGGTGATGTTGCGGTGCAGGCTGCTCACGATGCCGAGGGTCACCGTGCGCTCCAGGCCATAGGGCGTTCCCAGCGCAATCGCCCAATCGCCCACTTCCAGCGCCTCGGAATCGCCGAGCGGGGCGGCCTTGAGGCCAGAGCCAGGGGGAATGCTCACCACCGCCAGATCCGTGATCGGATCAGCCCCGAGCACACGACCCTCCAACTCCCGGCCGTCAGGCAGGCTCACCTCCACCCGGTCGGCCCCATCCACCACGTGGGCATTGGTGAGCACCAGGCCCTTGGCATCGATCACGATCCCGGAGCCCTGGCCGCGCTCACGGCTGTGGGGCATCTGATCGCCGAACAGCTCCCGCAGCAGCGGGTCGTTGAAGGAGGGATCCAGGCCGATGCGGGGCACGCTGCGCTCGGTGTCGATCCGCACCACCGCTGGCGCCACCCGCTTCACCGCCGCAGCCACGAAACTGTTGCCGGATCCCGAACGATCAGCCCAGGCCGGCGCTGCCAGCCACAAGCTCACCAGAAGGAGCAGGGGCAGAGCAAGAAGGCGGCGCACGTCGGATCAGACGGTTGATGCGCAGGCTAGGCAGCCTGGGCGGACGGCCAACGCAGCAGCTGGGTGGTGAGAGTCCCATCAGCGCTGAGCAGCAGCAGCCGACCACCCGGCCAATCGGCCTTGCCGAGCGGACAGGGCTGCACGGCGCTGAAGGCCGCAAGGGTGGAAGGGCAGGCCCAGAGCGGCAGCGCGGCTCCGCTGGGTCGTTCCAGCGCGCCTTGCCAGTGCTGATGCACGTGGCCAAACACCACCCCGGACACCCGAGGGCTAGCCAGCAAGGACTGCAACAACCCTTCAGGCTCCTGCAGGCCGATGCGATCGAGCTCCGAACTGCCGATCGGCACCGGTGGATGGTGCAGCGCCACAAGCGCCGGCCCCTGACCGGCCTGCAGCTGATGCTCCAACCAGGCGAGCTGGGCCGGTTCGAGCCAACCGGCCACCGAACCAGGGCGATGGCTGCTCAACAGGAGTAGCTGCCAGCCGGCCAGCGGCACCACGGCCGGCGCAATCCAGGCCCAGCGCCCCAAGGCCGCCCGCAACAAACCGGGGTGATCGTGGTTGCCGCTCAGCAGAGCCGTGGGCACCGCCCATCGCTCCAGCAGCTCGCGCAGCCGCACATAACCGCCCAGGCTTTCGTCCTGGCAGAGGTCGCCGCTGATCAGCAGGAGATCCGGTGGCTGGCCAAGCTGCGCCAGGGCCTGCTGCCAAGCGTGGTGCAGGGCCCCCATGGCGACCCGACCGCGACAACGGCCGCGGGGATCCGCCAACAGGTGGGGATCACTCAGCTGAAGCACCCGCAGCACAGCCCGTTCCTCCGACATGGCCCTAAGTTGCCCGTTCTGCGCATGGCTGGCATGGCCGCAATCCCCCCAGGCACTCGTCAACGCTGCTCGCTCTGCCAGGTGGAGATTCAGGGCATGGCTGGCGGCGGCGATCTGGTGCACTTCAGCCAGGGAGGTCCCTCCACCCGCTCCAAGCTGTGGGCACGGGTCTGCCAATACCTCCGCACCGACGAACAGAAAGGCCAGTGCCTCAATCAAGACCCAACGCTGCGGGGTGAGCAGAAGCCGGGCGATGCCTACATGGAGCCCCCAGCTGTGGATCTCAACGCCCTGGGCGGGCCGCTTGGCGGCTGAAGGCCCGTGCAAGGGGCACACCTCGATCCTCTAGGGTCGGGATGTGCCCGGCGGGCACCCCTTGCTGCCCGTACAGTTTCGAAACGGCTTCCGCTTCGAAACCAACCGACAGCCAGGTTGCAGATCACTGCAGGTGCCGGACGGGTTGCCCGTCCCCCGACCAGCGATCCGGCTTGCCGCATCCACTCATCCCCGACCTCGAGCACCTGGCGAGCCAGGTAGCCGCCGACGCCGGATTTCAGGTGTGCGGCTTGCAGCTGCTCACCCACCGCATCCCGATGACGCTGCAGGTGCAGCTGCGTCTGGCGGATGGCGGCGACGTGAGCCTCGACAACTGCGCCAGCTTCAGCGGCGTGCTGGGCGAGGCGCTGGAGGCAGCCAGCCTGATCGAGGAGGCCTATGTTCTGGAAATCAGCAGCCCAGGCATCCCTGAAACGCTGAACGACGATCGGGATTTCCGCAGCTTTCGCGGCTTTCCGGTGTGCGTTCGCTATCGCGATGCCAAAACCGGTGCCGAGGCCGAACGGGAAGGCCTCCTGCTGGAACGCACCGACGACAGCGTGCTGATCAATGTGCGCGGCCGCTCGGTTCGCCTTTCCCGCGCCGATGTGATCACCGTGCGCCTCACCACGCCCACCGAGGGTTAAAGCGCCAGCCGCTCTCAGCCCACCCCGAAGACCACCCGTTTCTCCCTCCACCCATGGCCCTGGTTCTCCTCCCCGGTCTGTCGAACCTGATCGAGGACATCAGCGAAGAGAAAAAGCTGCCTGCCCAGGTGGTGGAATCGGCCCTGCGCGAGGCTCTGCTCAAGGGCTATGAGCGCTATCGCCGCACCCTGTATCTGGGCATCAGCGAAGACCCGTTCGAGGAGGACTACTTCTCCAACTTCGACGTGGCACTGGACCTCGATGAAGAGGGTTACCGGGTGCTCGCCTCCAAGATCATCGTGGAGGAGGTGGAGAGCGAAGACCACCAGATCGCCCTGGCTGAGGTGATGCAGGTGGCCGAGGACGCCCAGGTGGGCGACACCGTGGTGCTCGACGTCACCCCCGAGAAAGAGGATTTCGGCCGCATGGCCGCCGCCACCACCAAGCAGGTGCTGGCCCAGAAGCTGCGCGATCAGCAGCGCCGGATGATCCAGGAGGAGTTCGCGGATCTCGAGGATCCGGTGCTCACCGCCCGCGTGATCCGCTTCGAGCGCCAGAGCGTGATCATGGCCGTGAGCAGCGGCCTGGGCCGTCCCGAGGTGGAGGCCGAGCTGCCCCGCCGCGATCAGTTGCCCAACGACAACTACCGCGCCAACGCCACCTTCAAGGTCTTCCTCAAGGAGGTGAGCGAGGTGCCCCGCCGCGGACCGCAGCTGTTCGTGAGCCGCGCCAACGCCGGCCTGGTGGTGTACCTGTTCGAGAACGAGGTGCCCGAGATCCAGGAGGGTTCGGTGCGCATCGTGGCCGTGGCCCGCGAGGCCAATCCCCCCAGCCGCTCGGTGGGCCCGCGCACCAAGGTGGCCGTGGATTCGGTGGAGCGCGAAGTGGATCCGGTGGGTGCCTGCATCGGCGCCCGCGGCTCCCGCATTCAGCAGGTGGTGAACGAGCTGCGCGGCGAAAAGATCGACGTGATCCGCTGGTCGCAGGACCCGGGCCAGTACATCGCCAACTCCCTCAGCCCCGCCCGCGTGGAAGCGGTGCGCCTGGTGGACCCCGAAGGCCAGCACGCCCACGTGCTCGTGCCGCCCGATCAGCTGAGCCTGGCCATCGGCCGCGAGGGCCAGAACGTGCGCCTGGCCGCCCGCCTCACCGGCTGGAAGATCGACATCAAGAACAGCACGGAATACGACCAGTCCTCGGAAGACGAGAAGGTGGCTGAGCTGATCGCCCAACGCCAGGAAGAGGAAGCCCTGCAGGCGGAAGCCGAAGCCCGCCTCGAAGCGGAGCAGGCCCTGCGCGCTGAAGAGGATGCCCGTCTGCGCGAGCTATATCCGCTGCCGGAAGACGAGGAGGAGTACGGCGCGGAAGACGCTGACGAGGAATCCTCCAACGAAGAGCCTGCGGCTCAAGAGGGCACCGCAACAGCCACGGAAGAGGCCAGCGAAGACACCACTGAAGACGTGGTGGCGGAAGCCGATGACGAGGATGGAGCCCGGTGAGTGAGCGCAGCGTCCTCAGGCGCTGCGTGACCTGCCGGCAGCTGTTGGATCGCCAACAGCTCTGGCGGGTCATCCGCCTGGCGGACGGAGGACTCGCTCTCGACAAGGGCATGGGCCGATCGGCCTACCTCTGCCCGAGCCAGAGCTGTCTCGAGGAAGCCAAGCGCCGCAAGAAACTGCAGAAGGCCCTGCGTTGCCAGGTTGCAGATTCCATCTACGCGGCATTGGAGCAGCGCCTGCACGCCACCTCATCTGCAGGCTCTGAGGCAAGATGAATGTTGGCCTCACCGTGTGTGGAGGCCCGGTGGCACCCGTGGCACCGACCCTTTGGAGCACTGAATGACCAGCAGCGGCAAAGTCAGGATTTACGAGCTGTCCAAGGACTTGGGCCTTGAGAACAAGGATGTGCTCGATGCCGCCGAGAAGCTCTCGATCGCCGCGAAGAGCCACAGCAGCTCCATTAGTGACGACGAGGCAGCCCGCATCCGCAGCCTGATCAAGACTGGCGCTAACGGCTCCAAGGCCGCCGCCGCACCAGCCCCGGCTGCGCCGCCCCAGAAAGCCATTCTCTCGGTGAAGAAAGCACCGTCTGCCCCGGCTCCTGCCGCTCCTAAGGCACCGAAACCGGCAGCCAGCGCCCCTGCCGCACCGGTGAAACCGGCGCCTGTGCAACCCCCGGCCGCCGCGAAGCCCGCCGCAGCCAAACCTGTTGCCGCCAAGCCTCCCGTTACGGCACCGGCCCGCCCTGCAGCGCCCGCACCGGCTGCGGCCAAACCCGCTGCTCCCGCTCCCCGGCCGGCCGCACCGGCCCCGCAGGCGGCCAAACCCGTCGCGCCCCCCGCACGCCCGGCTGCTCCGGTTGCGCCTCCGGCCCGGCCTGCAGCAGCCAAACCGGCTGGGGCACCAGCGCGCCCCGGCGCTCCGGCCCCCGGCCGCCCCGCTCCAGCAATCGTGTCGAAAGCGCCTGCGGGTGCGCCCCCTGCCCGCAAACCAGCACCTCCTAATGCCGCCACACCGGCTCGCCCTGTGGCACCGCCGCAACGGCCCGCAGTAGCACCCTCACGTCCCGGTGCACCGGCGCCCAGCCGTCCTGCAGCCGGTGGCGGCGGCAATAAGCCCCAACTCGTCGGGCGTCCCCAGAGCGGTCAGGGCGGCAGCCGCCCGGCGCCCCCGTCGGGTCGTCCATCCCTGAGCCAACGGCCGGGCATGCCCACACGCCCCGGCGCCCCGGCTCCCGTGCGCGGAGCCAAACCGGGCACTCCACCGGCCAGGCCGCAGGTCGAGCTGGTGGGCAAACCGATTCGCCGCGATGTGAGCGGCCCAGCTGGCGGCGGCAATCGCCCAGCGCCGCCCACACGCCCCGGCATGCCCGGCATGCGCAAGCCGGTGGCCCCTGGCGAGCTGATGCAGCTGCAAAAGCCTGGTGCACGCCCCGCCGCTGCCCCGCCCCGCCGCCCTGGTGCACCCGCAGGCGTGGGTGCTGGCGCCGCAGCCCCCGGCGGTGACGAGGCCGCCCGGCCGATCGCCACACCTCCCTCGGCGCCCCGCCGCCCGAATTTCCGGGCACCCCAGCCTCCCGCTGGCGGCCGCCCCCGGCGCCCCGATTGGGACGACAGCGCCAAGCTGGAAGCCCTGCGCAGCCGCTCGCCGCAGAAACAGCGCCAGAAGGTGCACATCATTGGCGAGAACGACGATGCGCTGACGGCAGAAACTGGCGGCTTCGCCGGCGAACAGGAAGCCGTGGTGCTGCAGGCCTCCCTGGCCCGCCCCGCCAAGCCGAAGAGCACTGCCACCGCCCAGCGCAAGCCCACGGCCGTTACCCGCAAGCGCAAGAAGGAAACCACCCGTCAGCGCCAGCGCCGCCGCGCCATGGAGCTGCGGGCTGCCCGCGAGGCCAAGCAGCAGCGGCCCGAAATGCTGGTGGTGCCGGAGGGCAACCTCACGGTGCAGGAGCTGGCCGATCGCCTGGGCGTGGACAGCTCCGAGATCATCAAGAGCCTGTTCTTTAAGGGCATCATCGCCACCGTCACCCAAACCCTCGATCTCTCCGCGATCGAGACGGTGTCGGACGAGTTCGGCGTGCCGGTGCTCGAAGACGACGTGGAGGCCGCTGCCGCCAAGACGGTGGAGATGATCGAGGAGAGCGACCTGGCTCACCTGATCCGCCGCCCGCCTGTGGTGACCGTGATGGGCCACGTGGACCACGGCAAAACCAGCCTGCTCGACTCGATCCGCAAAACCCGTGTCACGGCCGGCGAAGCCGGGGGCATCACCCAGCACATCGGTGCTTACCAGGTGGAAGTGCCCCACGCCGGCGAGCAGCGCAAGATCACCTTCCTCGACACCCCGGGCCACGAGGCGTTCACCGCCATGCGTGCCCGCGGCACCAAGGTGACCGATGTGGCCGTGCTGGTGGTGGCCGCCGATGACGGCGTGCGCCCTCAGACCCTGGAGGCCATCAGCCACGCCCGCGCCGCCAAGGTGCCGATCCTGGTGGCGATCAACAAGATCGACAAGGAAGGCGCCTCTGCGGATCGGGTGAAACAGGAGCTCTCCGCCCACGAACTCGTGGCGGAGGACTGGGGCGGCAACACCGTGATGGTGCCGGTGAGCGCCATCAAGGGCGAGAACATCGACAAGCTGCTCGAGATGATCCTGCTGGTCTCCGAAGTGGAAGACCTGCAGGCCAACCCCGACCGCATGGCCAAGGGCACCGTGATCGAGGCACACCTCGACAAGGCCAAGGGCCCTGTGGCCACCCTGCTCATCCAGAACGGCACCCTGCGCACCGGCGATGTGCTGGCGGCAGGCCCGATCCTGGGCAAGGTGCGCGCCATGGTCGACGACAACGGCAAGCGCGTGAAGGAAGCCGGCCCCTCCTATGCGGTGGAAGCCCTGGGCTTCAGCGAAGTGCCCACCGCCGGCGATGAGTTCGAGGTCTACCCCGACGAGAAGGCCGCCCGCGCCGTGGTGGGCGATCGCGCCACCGAGGCCCGCGCCACCCGACTGGCTCAGCAGATGGCCTCCCGCCGGGTGTCGCTGGCGTCGATGTCGGGCCAGGCCAGCGAGGGCGAGCTCAAGGAGCTCAATCTGATCCTCAAAGCCGACGTGCAGGGTTCGGTGGAAGCCATCCTCGGCTCCCTCGAACAGCTGCCCCGCGAAGAGGTTCAGGTGCGGGTGCTGCTCTCGGCACCGGGCGAGATCACCGAAACCGACGTGGATCTGGCCGCTGCTTCCGGCGCCGTGATTGTGGGCTTCAACACCTCGATGGCACCGGGCGCCAAGCGCGCCGCCGATGCCACCGGTGTGGATGTGCGCGATTACGACGTGATCTACAAGCTGCTCGAAGACATCCAGATGGCCATGGAAGGCCTGCTGGAACCCGAGCTGGTGGAAGAGAACCTCGGCGAAGCCGAAGTGCGGGCCGTGTTCACCATCGGCAAGAGCGCTGTGGCGGGCTGCTACGTCACCAACGGCAAGCTGCAGCGCAACTGCAAGGTGCGCGTCTGGCGCGGCAAGGAAAAGGTGTACGAGGGCGACCTCGACTCCCTGCGCCGCGGCAAGGACGACCAGAAGGAAGTGGCCACCGGCTTCGAGTGCGGCATCGGCTGCGATCGCTTCGCCAACTGGCAGGAAGGCGACCG
Organism: Vulcanococcus sp. Clear-D1; assembly: GCF_014654725.1. Lineage (GTDB taxonomy): Bacteria > Cyanobacteriota > Cyanobacteriia > PCC-6307 > Cyanobiaceae > Vulcanococcus. The sequence goes on from NZ_JACVZV010000006.1 coordinate 37,315, forward strand.
CGTTGAGGCCTACAAACTGGTCACCCAACGCCGCACACTGAGCACCTGATCTGCAGCCGCACCCCGTGAATCCGGCAAGACGCGAACCCCTGCTGTGGCTCCAGCTCCTGGGGCTCGCGGCCTTGCCGCTCGAGGCGCTGCTGCTGCTTCTGGTTCTCGCTGGAGCGGATCCTGGCCCTCTGCCTGGCTTCGAACGGTTGCTGGCTTGGGCCCTGGGTGCGCTCGCGCCGGCTGTGTTGTTCTGGCGACTACCTCCCGACCTCTGGTCGCTGCTGCTGCTTCAGGTGCCCCTGCGCGGTCGCCGGCCCGAGCAACTGCGGCTGAGCGCTCTGCAAACTGCCCTGCCTCTGAAGGTGATTGCGGCCTCGGGAGCCGCCGTGCTCCTGCCGCTCATTTGGATGATGGATGCCAACGCTGGCTTGGCGTGGGCCTGGTCGCCCCTTTCGGCCAGCCCGCGGTTGGTGGTGCTCCTGGTGAGCCTGCCGCTGCTCAGCTTGATGCAATGGCACTGGCACCAGCTGGTGCAAACCCTCTGGCTGTTCAGCCAGCCTGCGGCACTGGTGGAGCAAAGCCTGCCCCTCACCCAGGCACAGGCCGCCGATCACCGCCTGAATCTGGGACTCCCTCTGCTGCTCTTGCCGCCGCTGACGATCGAATCACCGGCGCCCAAACCCGAACCCACCTCCCAACCCGAGGCTGCAACGGAACGCGCCACACCTCCGCAGCCTGAACCAAGCGAAGCGGTTACTGAAGAGCCCATCGAGGAAGCCGCCCCGGAAGCTCCGGCTCAAGCTCCGATGCAGGAGCCTGAGCCCGAAGCCAACCCCGAGGCTGACGCCGACTCAGGCGGCTTCATCGTCGAGGCTGGGGTTGCGGTCGCGCCAGAGGAGACCGCCGAAGAGCACGAGAGCCCCAATCTGGATCCCAAGGTCGCTGAGGGCGACGGCCTCACCAGCTGAAGCGCGCATCGTCATCGTGGCGAGGCCTACGGCCGCGGACGCGGTGAAAGCCAGCCAAAGCCCTCGCCTGAGCCCACGCCAAGGTGTCTTGGCTTCCTGCAGCAAACGCGCCCGCAGGGCTGGATCCAGGGGCTCGCGGGACTGTGGTGCCATAACGCGAGCCCGAAGGGCGCAACAGCCTGAATGCTAATTTGATGCGGCTGCCGGTGTAGCTCAGTGGTAGAGCAACTGATTCGTAATCAGTAGGTCGCAGGTTCAAATCCAGTCACCGGCTTTTTCAAAGAGTCAAAACAGAGCGCTAACGCCTGTACTCCAAGGGGTATTGTCCGCTTGATCAGCTGATCGCAAGCTCTCTCTCTTTCGGCAATGACATCATTAGAAGAGCACATGATTCATCAGGCATGCCACCTGATTGCAATTCGTGGGGATTGCGTTCAGCCTGAATGATCTTCACCAGAGGGTGCTGAAACACCTGCGCTGGCGTGCACATTCAGAACAGCCAGCCAGAATCCGGCCATGGCCGATCTGTTCTCCCCCCTGCGCCTAGGCGAGCTGGAGCTCCCCAACCGCATCTGGATGGCACCGCTCACCCGTTGCCGAACCGAAATCGGCCACGTGCCCGGCGATCTGATGGCGGAGTACTACAGCCAACGCGCCAGTGCCGGGCTGATCGTGTCGGAGGCCACGATGGCGATGGAAGGTCATTCAGCCTTCTGGCACGAACCCGGCATCTACAACGACGCTCAGATCGAGGGCTGGCGCCTCACCACGGAGGCCGTGCATCAAGCCGGTGGTCGCATCGTGCTCCAGATCTGGCATGGCGGACGCGCCTGCCATCCCCTGCTCAATGGAGGGAGACAGCCCGTCGGCCCCAGCCCCCTGGCGATCACAGGCGATGAAGTACGTACGCCAGAAGGGAAGAAACCGTATGTGACGCCGCGGGAGCTCTCGGATCAGGAACTCCCGCTCATCGTGGAAGGCTTCCGCCTAGCTGCGCGCCATGCCCTCCGCGCTGGTTTTGATGGCGTCGAAATCCATGGCGCCAACGGCTACCTGCTGGATTCATTTCTGCGGGATGGCAGCAATCAACGCCAAGGACATTACGGCGGCTCTCTGGAGAACCGCTCTCGGCTGTTAATGGAGGTGCTTGAGGCGGTCTCTCAGGAAACACCCCTGATGGGTCTTCGGCTTTCACCCCTCAACAGCTACAACGCGATGCGCGATTCAGATCCCATCGGACTGATCAGCTGGTTGGCGGAGCAGCTCAACGCGGTTCCCCTCGCCTATCTGCACCTGATGCGAGCCGACCTGCTTGGTCAGCAGCTCGGTGATGTGTTGACTCCCGCCAGGGAACGGTTCAAGGGCGTCTTGGTCGCCAACCTGGGGTATGGAGCCAAGGAGGCCAACGCCGCCATCCAATCCGGCGCCGTGGATGCCGTGGCCTTCGGCCGGCCGTTCATCGCTAACCCCGATTTGCCGGCGCGTTTTCAGGCGAACGCCCCGCTCAGTACGGCCGATCCCACCACGTTTTACAGCGCCGGGCCCACTGGCTACATCGACTATCCACGCCTCAATGGGTAGGCCCCGGGGTTGAACGATGGATCAGACCACCATGCAGCGCTTGATGGCTGAAGCCCGCCAGGAAGCGGAGCAAAGCTGGGAGGAGGGTGGAATTCCAATCGGCGCTGTGCTCGCCCAGGAAGACGGCACGATCGTGGCCCGGGGGCACAACCAACGGGTGCAGAACGGTGACCCCACAAGCCATGGGGAAACCCAATGCATCCGCAATGCGGGGCGGCGCCGCGACTGGCGCGATCTCACGCTCGTCACCACACTTTCGCCCTGCCCAATGTGCGCTGGCACCGCCGTGCTGCTGGGCTTTCGCCGCGTGCTGATCGGTGAGCGAAAGAGCTTTCAGGGCGCCGAACAGTGGCTGCAGGAGGCCGGCATCCGCGTGGACTGCCTGGATGATCCGGCCTGCGAAGCCCTGATGCAGAAGATGCTGCAGGGCAAACCCGAACTGTGGGCGGAAGACATCGGCCAGTGATGGGCTTGGGTCCTCACCACATGCGCCCAACAAAAAGCCCCCGCTAACGCGGGGGCCTTCCGATTCAACCAAGGTTGAACCGTGTTGAGGATCAACCTCAGCCGATGGCAGGTGCAGTCAGAGCCACGGGGGTGGCTTCTGCAGCAGCCAGGTCGAGGGGGAAGTTGTGAGCGTTGCGCTCGTGCATCACTTCCATGCCCAGACCAGCGCGGTTCAGCACGTCAGCCCAGGTGTTCAGAACACGACCCTGGGAATCCAGGATGGACTGGTTGAAGTTGAAACCGTTCAGGTTGAAGGCCATGGTGCTCACGCCCAGGGCGGTGAACCAGATGCCAACCACGGGCCAGGCAGCCAGGAAGAAGTGCAGGCTGCGGCTGTTGTTGAACGAGGCGTATTGGAAGATCAGGCGACCGAAGTAACCGTGGGCAGCCACGATGTTGTAGGTCTCTTCCTCTTGGCCGAACTTGTAGCCGTAGTTCTGGCTCTCGCTCTCGGTGGTTTCACGCACCAGGGAGGAGGTCACCAGCGAGCCGTGCATGGCGGAGAACAGGGAGCCACCGAACACACCAGCCACACCAAGCATGTGGAAGGGGTGCATCAGGATGTTGTGCTCAGCCTGGAACACCAACATGTAGTTGAAGGTGCCGGAGATACCCAGGGGCATGGCGTCCGAGAAGGAGCCCTGACCGAAGGGATACACCAGGAACACAGCAGAGGCAGCAGCCACGGGTGCGCTGTAAGCAACGCAGATCCAGGGACGCATGCCCAGGCGGTAGGAGAGTTCCCACTCACGACCCATGTAGGCGTAGATGCCGATGAGGAAGTGGAAAACAACCAGCTGGAAAGGACCGCCGTTGTACAGCCACTCGTCGAGGCTGGCGGCTTCCCAAATGGGATAGAAGTGCAGACCGATGGCGTTGCTGCTGGGGATCACAGCGCCGGAGATGATGTTGTTGCCATACATCAGGCTGCCGGCCACAGGCTCACGGATGCCGTCGATGTCGACGGGGGGAGCTGCGATGAAAGCAACGATGAAGCAGATGGTGGCTGCCAGCAGGCAGGGGATCATCAGAACGCCGAACCAACCCACATAGAGGCGGTTGTCGGTGCTGGTGACCCACTCGCAGAACTGGTTCCACGCAGAAGCGCCTTGGCGCTGCTGGAGAGTGGTGGTCATGAGTACGGGATACGTAGTGCTCAGCGGCAAAACCTGAAATCAGGTCCAGCGCCGGAGCGGGAAGGAAGGACAGGCCGGTAACCCGCCCTGCCAAGACCCAATGTAACGGATGTTTGCGCCGTGTGACGCGCTCTTAAGGCAATCGGCGAGCTGAGCCCTTCTGATCACACTGATCAGCTCCACTGATGCGCCGCCTGGTCAATCCCCGAGATCGCTGCTAGGAGTTGCCTTTCTCCGCCCTGGCCATGCGCCTCTCCGCCATTTCTCTGGCTGCCGCGCTGCTCTTGGTGGGTTGCCAGAGCAATCCCTCCGCCGAGAACGAGCGCCTCAACCGCATCGAACTGAGGCTGCAGCAGCTGGAGCAGCGTCAGGCCAGTCCAGGGGCGGGGAGCACAGCGGACCCTTCGGGCAAAGCGCCCGCCGGGCCGGTGAAGTCGCTCACGTTCCGCATGGGCACCAGCGACGACAGGCTTCGGATTTACTGGGCCGACGGCACCAGCAGCGATCTGCCCTGCACCAAGGAACAGAGCACCTGGGCCTGCGGCTGAGCTCCCACCACCTCGAACCCCATGCCACGCCTCACCCCGATCGCCGGCGCTTTCGCCGCTGCCGCTGCCACTGCCCTGGCGCTCACCCCTGGCGCCGGCTTCGCCCAGGGCGTGAATCAAACCCTTGAGCGGATCGACCAGCTGCAGCAGCTGGCACCAGCGCGGCAACGCGCCTTGAACCTGGCCCGCAACACCGTGGTGCAACTCAATGGCGGCCTGAGCCAGTACATGCCGGACGCCTGCATGTTTTCTTCGGGGGGCAGCGGCGGCAGCTGCCTGGTGAGCAGCACTGATCAGGGCTTCCTGTTCCGCTTCAACGGAGGTGCGCCTGGCTGGCAGCAACTGGGCAAGACACCCACCATCTCCAGCGAGATCCTGATCAGCCCCGATGGGCGCACCGTTGCTCAGCTGATTTACAACGGCCCACTCCGCTGAACCAACGCGCCCAGGGCCTCGGCCCAGCTGAGTTCACAGCTCCACAGCTCCCGGCGGCAGAGGCTCAGGGCGATGCCCTTTTCGCCGTAGGCGGCCTCGTTGATGAACACCGGCCAGCGGGCGCCAGCCTCCAGAGCTGAGCCCCGCTCCAACGGCAGGGCGGCACCATCAGCGCTCCAAAACAGGGGATCACCCGGTTGCAGCGGCTGCCAATCACGGTGCTGCCGCAGGGGATGCAGGGCTGCGGCCGGAACCCCCTGCGGGCTACGGGGGAGATCGAGGCTGCTGTGGTGCAGGTGCACCTGCAGGCCATGCGGAAGCCGGAGCCGGCCCGCTGCAGCCGCGGCCAGGGTGTCGAGAGCGGCTTCCAGGGCCAGCTGGGTCTGGCGGCAGATCACCGCCGACACCAAACCCTGGGGCACGGGCCCCACTTCGATCACCAACCCCGCCGGCCAACGCTCCACCAGAAATCCGGTCTGCGCCGAATCGGCCTCATGCAGGTACACCGGCAGCCCCAACCGGGCCTGAATGCCGGCCGCCAGGGCCAGATCCGCTGGCCGCCGGCCGTACACCACCAACGAATTACCCATGGCACTGGTGGTGCTGTGCAGATCAAGCACCACGGCGCAGGGCTGGGCACCATCGGGGCCATGGGCCGCGAGCAGGTCGCGGGCGCGCTGCACCTCGCTCTCCGTGCGGCTGGTGTCAGCCAGGAGTTCGGGAGTGAAGCAGCGATTGAGATCGCGATCGAGGTAGCGGCGGTTGGCAGCAAACGCCTCGGGATTGCCGATTTCGAGATGCAGCTCAAGCCCTCCGCTGCGCAGCAGTTCCGGCCGCGCCCTCCATTGCTCGAGCAGCCAGGGGGCATTGCGCTCGTTGCCGTGGGTGGCTGCCACCACCAGAACTCGGCCCTGGCCCATGCCTGTTCTCCGGCGGGTTGCTGCGCCAGCCTGGCAGTGATCCAGCGATGCCGGCGATGGCCATTCCTCCAGCCGTGGTGAGCGCCGCCCGGGCCGGTTGGCACTGGCAATGGCTGCAGCTGATGCAGGGCCTCGGCCCTGCCGATCGCGATGGCAACTACCGCAGACCGGCATCTGCCTTCAGCGCGCTGCCGCCTCTGCCCGCCAATGCCGCAGACGCTGAATCCCACGTGTTGATCGTGGGGCGCAGCTGCCCCTGGGCCCACCGCGCCTGGCTGGTGTGGGCGCTGCGGCAACTGCAGCAGTCGATCAGGTTGCTGATCGTGGAACCCGATCCGCAAGCCGGCCGCTGGCGCTTCCGCACACCGTTTCTGGGCTGCAACACCCTGCAGGAGCTTTACCGGCGCTCAGGCGCCGACGCCAACCAGCGGGCCACGGTGCCGGTGTTGGTGGAGGCTGCCAGCGGCCGCGTGGTGCTGGGGGAGAGCGCACGGTTGATCGAACTGCTCAACCAGTGGCCGATGGCAGACCCCGCGCACGATCTCGTTCCGAAAGCGTTGATCCCTGAAATCATGCGCTGGCGGGAGCTGTTGCAGGGGGCCGTCAACGACGGGGTGTATCGCTGCGGTTTTGCCCGCAACCAGGCGGCCTACGACCGAGCCGAGAGCGAACTGTTCGCCGCCCTCGACCAGGCCGAAACCGCCCTGGCAAGCACTGGCGCGGGGCCCTGGCTCTGCGGCGAGCAGATCACCCTGGCGGATGTGCAGCTGTTCCCCACCCTGATTCGCCTGGAGCTGGTGTACGCGCCGCTGTTCGGGGTGTCGCGGCGGCCCCTGTGGCAACTGCCCGCCCTGTGGCAGTGGCGCCAACGCTTCTATGGCCTACCCGGCGTGGCGGACACCTGCTGCGATCAGGCCTGGCGCGAGGACTACTTCGGGGCCCTCTTTCCCTTGCATCCATCGGGGATCGTGCCCGCCGGACCCGCCCTGGCCACACTGGTGCAAGCGCCGCCGCCGCCATGACCAGCTTCGAAGGGGTCTACGGGCCGTACACCATCACGGCGGAGGATGAACGGGAGGTGTTCGGCTACAGGCTGGCCCTCTGCATCGCGGCGATCGCCCAGGCAGGGCTGCTGCTGCAATGGCGCCAATGGGGCGGTGCCTGGCTGTGGCCCTGGCTACTGCCGCTGCTGCTGGGGGTTGGGCTGGCCCTGCGCTGGATTCACATCTACCTGAGGCCCCTCCATCACGCCCTGCAGCTGCTCTGGTTACTGGGGAGCGTGGGCTTTATGGCCCTGGCCATCAGCGCTGGCCCGGCCCGCATGGCGGATGCGGTGGCTGGCCACCCGGCGTGGCTCTGGGCGATCGGCCCCTTCTTTGCCGCCCTGGCCGGCATCGGCTTCAAGGAGTTCTTCTGTTTCCGCCGCCCTGAGGCGATCGGCGTCACGCTGCTGTTGCCGGTGGCCCTGCTTGGCGCCCTGAGCGGCCTGCTGCCGGCGGCGGCCAGCGGCACCTTGATGGGGGTGGAGGCCGCGCTGCTGCTGGTGCTCACCCTGCGCAAGTTCCCAATGCCCGCGGCCGCTGATGTGGGCGATAAGAGCGTGTTTGCTTATCTGGAAGCTCAGCGGCGGCAGCCTGGTTCGTGAGTTTGATCAGCCTGGTGGATGTCCGCAAGGACTTCGGCATCCGCACCCTGTTTGACGGCCTGAGCCTGCATGTGAGCGAGCGGGAGCGGCTCGGGCTGATCGGCCCCAACGGCGCGGGCAAATCCACCCTGATGCGGGTGCTGGCGGGGCTCGAGCCGCCGGGCACAGGCGAGCGGCGCGTGCTGCCCCAAGCCCGGATCGTGCTGGTGAGCCAGGAGCCCGAGATGGATCCGGAGCGCACCGTGCTGGAGCAGGTGTTCGCCGAAAGCGGTGAAAAGATGCAGCTGCTACGGCGCTACACCGAGGTGAGCGACGCCCTCGCCCACGCCCACAGTGCCGGCAACGACGACACCGCTCTGCTCTCGGAACTGGGCGAGCTCAACGCCCGCATGGACCAGAGCCAGGCCTGGGATCTGGAGCAACAGATCCGAGAGGTGCTGCAGCGGCTCGGCATCGGCGACACCCAGCGCCGCGTAGGCGATCTCTCGGGCGGCTACCGCAAACGCTTGGCTCTGGCAGCAGCCCTGGTGGCCGATCCGGATGTGCTGCTACTCGATGAGCCCACCAACCACCTCGATGCCGACTGCATTCAGTGGCTGCAGGGCTACCTGCAGCGCTTCCGCGGCGCCCTGGTGCTGATCACCCACGACCGCTACGTGCTCGATCAGGTAACCAACCGGATCGTGGAGGTGGATCGCGGCGAAGCCCGCAGTTACAGCGGCAATTACGCCTACTACCTGGCGCGCAAAGCCGAGGAAGACGCCGCCGAGCTCGCCAGCGAGGCCAAGTTGCGCAGCGTGCTGCGGCGGGAGCTGGAGTGGCTTAAGCGCGGTCCCAAGGCCCGCAGCACCAAGCAAAAGGCCCGCATCCAGCGCATTGAGGCGATGCAGGAGCAGCCCAAGCGTCAGAGCAAAGGGCAGCTGAGCCTGGCCACCAACCAACGCCGCCTCGGGAAACGCGCCATCGAAGCGGAGGAGCTGGGGGTGTGGGCCAGCGACGCAGCCCGGGCCGGCGGCGCCCCCCCGCTGCTCCAAGCCTTCAGCTACGACTTCAGCCCCGAGGATCGGATCGGGATCATCGGCCCGAATGGCTCCGGCAAATCCACCCTGCTGGATCTGATCGCCGGGCGGCGCCAGGCCCACGCCGGCCGGATCGAGCTGGGGAGCACCGTGAAGCTGGCCTACTTCGATCAGCACAGCCACCACGTGCTCGAGGGCACCGATGCGGCTGGCCGGCAGCGCAAGGTGATCGATGTGGTGAAGGAGGCCGCCAGCAGCGTGGAGCTCGAAGGCTCCACCCTCAGCGCCTCCCAGTTGCTCGAGCGCTTTCTGTTTCCGCCGGCCCAGCAACACCAGCCGGTGAGCAAACTCTCCGGCGGTGAGCGGCGGCGGCTGCACCTCTGCCGGTTGCTGATCGAGGCGCCCAACGTGCTGCTGCTCGATGAGCCCACCAACGACCTCGACGTGCAGACCCTCACGGTGCTGGAGGACTTCCTGGAAGACTTTCGCGGCTGCGTGGTGGTGGTCTCCCACGACCGCTACTTCCTCGATCGCACCGTGGATCGGCTGTTCAGCTTCGAGAACGGCCAACTGGAGCGCTTCGAAGGCAACTACAGCAGCTATCTCGAGCGGCAGCAGAACAAAAGCACCACGGCCAGCAACGGCGGCGCCAACGGCAGCCCGGCGCCGAACCCAGGCACGCCCAGCGCCACCGCAGCCCCAGTCCCCGCAACCACTGCAGCCAAGAGCCGCCGGCGCAGCTTCAAGGAGACCCGCGAACTGGAGCAGCTCGATGCTCAGCTGCCGCAATGGGAAGAGCGCCGCGGCGAGCTGGAGGGGCTTCTGGCCGTGGGCGGCAGTGATTACGCCGCCCTCGAGGCCTTGAGCGAAGAGCTCTCTCAGCTGCTGGAGCGGATCGCGCGCGGCGAGGAGCGCTGGCTGGAGCTCAGCGAACTGGCCGGCTAGCAGCGCTGCTGCGGCGCCGGCGCAACTGGTGGGGGAGCTCAGCGGCTGCGGGCCGGCAGGAGGCCGGCCGGGCGGTCAACTCGCAGCGGGGAGCGGGGGTGGGGTCCGAGCCCAGCCAGGGCTGCCGGCACAGCCGACCTGTCCGCAGCTCCTCCTCTTTCAGGGCGGTGGGCTTGTAGTCGTCCACCCCGCGTTGCAGCGCCATCTCATCGCCCATCCGGCGCAGGTAGAGATCCAGTGACCACTGCACCTGGTTGTGCTCAAACGCCTCACAGGCCGCCTGGAGGGAGCTGAAGCGCTGGCTCACCAGGCCGCTCGGGGCGCATTGCTTCCACACGAGCACCTCGTCGAAGCTGAGGCCGCTTCGCCACTGGCGCTGCTCGGAGAGATAGCAGTGATGCTCCGGACCGTTGATCCAATAGAGACGACCGCGGTCGTCGATGAAGTGGCGGTCGCGGCGTTGGCGAATGCGTGTCATGGCCCCAGGAGCCTGGTGAACTCTCGATAGCAACGCCGGAGCAAGAACGCCGCAGACAACGGCACCAGGCCGAAATCAGAAGCCCACCACAAACCCCGTCCAGCAGGACTTGCAGCCCGTATGGTGTGCACGACGTCGAGCGGCCGAGCACTTCCGGCCTCCTCCATGACCACGATCGACGAGCACATCGCCAAGGACAAGTCCGAGATCGAAGCGGCCCGCGCTGCCGGCGATCAGGGCAAGGTCCGTCACCTCGAGGAAGAGGTGAAGAGCCTTGAGGAATACAAGGCGCACCACCCTGAGGACAAGCACGATCCCACTCCTCTGGAGGTGTTCTGCGACCTCAACCCCGACGCTCCTGAGTGCCTCGTTTACGACGACTGAGTCGTCCTTGAGCCGAGCCTGCCTGGAACGAGCCTCAGATCCCGAGCTCCTTCCAGGTAGCCGCCAGCAGTTTGTCGAGATTGTGTGACGTGGCGGCGGAGATCGCCAGAACAGGCTGGCCGCAGTGGTCGCTGGCCTGCTGAATCCTCTCCTCCAGTTCGTCATCGAGCAGCAGCTCAGTTTTGTTGAGCGCCACCAGGCAGGGCCGTTCGTCGAGGCCGTTGCCGTAGGCCGATAGCTCCTGCTGCACCACGTGCAGATCGCGCACCACATCGTCGGAGCTGGCATCCACCAGGTGGATCAGCAGGCGGGTGCGCTGGATGTGGCGCAGGAAATCGTGGCCGAGGCCAGCCCCTTGCGCCGCCCCGGCGATCAGGCCTGGGATATCGGCGAACACCGTGCCATCACCGGTGGGACGGCGCACCACACCAAGGTTGGGCACCAGGGTGGTGAACGGGTAATCGGCGATCTTCGGCCGCGCTGCGGACAGCACAGAAATCAACGTGCTCTTGCCGGCATTGGGCAGGCCGATGATCCCCACCTCAGCCAGCAGCTTGAGCTCGAGTTGGAGGTTCCATTCCTCACCATCGCGGCCCTCGGTGCACTTCTCAGGAGCGCGGTTGCGGTTGCTCAGGTAGTGGGCATTGCCGAGGCCACCGCGGCCGCCCACCGCCACCAGCAGCTTTTGGCCCTGTTCGGTGAGGTCCCCCAGCAGGATGCCCGTGCGTAGATCGCGCACCTCCGTGCCGCAGGGCACCTTGATCGTGAGCCCGTCACCGCTGGCACCGGTGCTCTTGTTCGGGCCGCCGCGGCGACCATCCACCGCCTCGAACAGGCGCTTGTATTTGAAGTCAAGCAGGGTCTGGAGGTTGGAATCAGCCTCCAGCCACACGTCACCGCCGCGGCCGCCGTCCCCACCGGAGGGACCGCCAGCTGGCACGTATTTCTCCCGGCGGAACGCCACGATGCCGTCGCCGCCGCGGCCGGCCCGCACCGCAATGCGGGCCTGATCAATGAACTGCATTTGACCAACCCTAGGATCGGGCCGCCGCGTGGCCTGGTCTTGGCAGAGGTTCGCTTCCAGCAGGTCAGCAAGACCTATCCACCGCGGCGGGGTAGTGCGCCGGTGGAGGTGCTCCGCCAGGTGGATCTGCAGATCGCCGACGGTGAATTTCTAGTGCTCGTAGGCCCCTCCGGCTGCGGCAAGAGCACGCTGCTGCGGCTGTTGGCGGGCCTGGAGGCCCCCACCGGCGGCGAAATTTTTGTGGGAGATCGCTGCGTCACCGGGCTCCGGCCAGCCCAGCGGGATGTGGCGATGGTGTTCCAGAGCTACGCGCTATATCCCCACCTCAACGTGGCCGACAACATCGGCTTCGGGCTGCGCCGCCAGGGCCGGCGCAGCGCCGCCCAGCAACTGCAAGACAGCCTGCACCGCGCCAGCCGCGGCCTGCCCAAGCCGCTCCGCATCCCGTCCAGTCGGGAAAGGCGAATCGAAGCTCGGATCCAGGAGGTGGCGGCCACACTCGAACTCGACCACCTGCTCGATCGCCTGCCCAAGGAGCTCTCCGGTGGCCAGAAGCAGCGGGTGGCCCTGGGCCGCGCCATCGCCCGCCAGCCGGCGGTGTTCCTGATGGATGAGCCCCTCAGCAACCTCGACGCCAAGCTGCGCACGGGCACCCGCGCCCAGATCGTGGAGCTGCAGCGGCGCCTGGGTACCACCACCGTCTACGTGACTCACGACCAGGTGGAGGCGATGACCATGGGTCACCGCATCGCCGTGCTCAACCGCGGCCACCTGCAGCAGCTGGGCACCCCCACGGAGCTCTACCAGTGGCCCAGCAACCTGTTCGTGGCGCAGTTCATCGGCAGCCCCCCGATGAATCTGCTGCCGGTGCGCAGCGCAGGCCAGGGTCAACTGCAACTGGGCAGCCGCCGCTTCATGCCCGAAGGCCCCATCGCCGAAGCGCTGCTGCAGTGGCAAGCCCGTGGCGGTAGCGAGGAGCTGAACGGCGGCCTGCGGGCCGAGCACCTCCAGCTGGCCCCCGCCACCAACCGCAACCTGCCGGCGGAGGTGTGCCACGTGGAGGGCCTGGGCAATGAACAGCTGCTCACCGCCCGCCTGCTCGAGGGCGATCACCTCGTGCAACTGCGGGCTGAACCCGATCAAGCACTGGTGCCGGGCCAGAGCGTGCACCTGGAAGTGGACCCCCTGGGATGGCGTTTGTTTGATCAGGCGGGGGAGGCGATCCCCCGGCCTGAACCGGCCACCCCGCCCGGCCGCGAACCCGTCCTGCCGGCGCTGAGCTAACTCACGCGGCAGGCCGAGCCTCTATTTCGGCCAGATCACACTGCAGCCCTGGCCGCCGTCGCCCTGTTCGGCGTCGCTGACGCGCTCCACATAAGGCACAGTGGCCAGCCACTCACGCAGACCGCGCTTGAGTTTGCCGGTGCCGATGCCGTGGATCACCCAGAGCGGACCGCTGGCGGTGCGCAGGCGCTCTTCCACCGCAGCCTCGGCTTCATGCACGCGCATGCCGCGCACATCCACGGTGTTGCGCTCGGTGCGCACATCGGGGCTGCGGCTGCCGATGGGGGTGCGGCTGCGCACCTTCACGGTGGCCTCAGGCGGCGCCGGCTTCTCGCCGTTGAGCCCCTCGATGGCCGAGAGCTCCAGGTTGAGCCGCATCACACCGCAGCGCACCGTGAGCTCACGGCCATCGGCGGAGAGAGCCAACACTTCACCGGCTTTACCCAGCGACAGCACCCGCACCCGATCGCCCACGCCAGGTCGCCAACCCTTGTGATCGCGGCGCTCCGGCTGGGGCCGGTGCTGCTGCTCGAGCTTCTTGAGCCGTTGGCCGGCACGGCGCGCCGTTTCGCCGAGGCTGCTGGTGTCCACATCGCGGCCCTGGCGCAGGCGGCGGATGATGCGGCGCACCTCCTTCTGGCCGTCGCGGATCGAGCGCTCGAGCTCCTGGCGGCGTTGCTCCTGCAGTTCGGCGCTCTGCTCCTTCTGTTGCTGCCAGCGCTGGAGCAGCTCCTCGTGGAGCAATTCGGTGCGCGCCAACAGGGCCGCCGCCTCTTCGGCCGCGTCTTGTTGCCGCTGCCGCTGATGTTCCAAACCAGCGATCACCTGATTCACTTCCCCTTCGCCGCGCGGAGCCAGCAGCGCCTGAGCATCCGCCAGCACAGCCGGATCGAGCCCCAGCCGAGTGGCGATGGCCAGGGCGTTGCTGCGGCCGGGGATACCCCACTGCAAGTGATAGGTCGGCGAGAGGGTTTCCACGTCAAACGCCACAGAGGCGTTCTCAAAGCGGGGGTCGTCGTATTTGAGGGCCTTGAGCTCCCCGAAGTGGGTGGTGGCAATCGTGAGCCGCGCCCGCTCCGCCAGCTGCTTGAGCAGGGCGATCGCCAGGGCCGTGCCCTCCGTGGGATCGGTGCCGGCGCCCACCTCATCGAGCAGCACCAACGAGGCACCGGCTGCGCTGGCCAGATCCGCACCGGCCGGCGGCAGCGCCTCAAGGATGCGGGCGATCCGGCGCACATGGCCGCTGAAGGTGGAGAGGTTCTGCTGCAACGACTGCTCATCGCCGATGTCAGCCAGCACCTGGGCGCACCAGGGAAGCCGCGGGCTGCCACTGCAGGGCAGGAACAAGCCGGCCCGAGCCATCAAGGCCGCCAAACCCACGCTCTTGAGGGTCACGGTTTTGCCGCCAGTGTTGGGGCCGGTGATCGCCACCACCCGCAGCCCCTCGTGCACCCGCAAGCTCACCGGCACCACCGAACGTGAGCCTTCGCGGCGCTCCTGCCAGAGCAGCAGCGGATGGCGCAGACCCTCGAGCTGCAGCGGCGCCAGCGGATCAGGGTCGAGTTCGGGGCGCACGGCCCCGAGCCAGGCGCCGTAACGGGCCCGCGCCAGCCCGCAATCGAGCAGCAGCAACACGCGCTGCAGATGATCCAGGGCCGGTTGCTCCTGCCCCACCAGGCCGCTGAGCTCCAGCAACACGGCTCGCTCGGCTTCCCGTTCCTCGCCCTCCAGCTGGCGTAAGCGGTTGCCCAGGGGAATCACCGCCTGGGGCTCGATGAACACCGTGCTGCCGGAGGCTGAGCTGTCATGCACCAGGCCCGGCAACTGGCTGGCGGCACCAGCCTTCACCGCCACCACTGGCCGGCCATTGCGCTCGGAGATCACGTTGTCCTGCAACAGGGCGGCGTAACGACGCAACAAGTCGTTCAGCCGATCGCGGCGCTCCTGGCGAGCGGCGCCGATCTGGCGGCGCAACTGGGCCAGGGGCGGGCTGGCCCGATCCGCCACGCGACCCCCGTCTTCGATGCAGAAGCGCAGGCGCTGCTCCAACTCCGGCAGGGTGCGCAGCTCCTCCACCAAGGCCGTGGTGGTGGGCCGCAGCTCGGGATCATCGATCTGCCGGCGCAGCCGCCGCGCCGCCGCCAAGGTGGTGGCCACATCGAGCAGCTCATCGGCTGAGGCCACCCCGCCCTTGGCGCAAAGCTGCACGGTGCGGCTGAGCTCCGCCACCCCCTGAAAGCTGAGGCCGCCCTCCAGCACGCCATCGAGGGCCAGGAGTTCGGTGGTTTGCGCCAGAAGCTGGCGGCTGGCCTCAAGGCTGGGAGCCAGGGGCAGCTCGCGGCACACGCGGCGGCCAGCAGTGGTGCTGGCGAAGCCGGCCACATGCTCGCCAAGCCCGCCCCACTCGAGCAGCTCGAGGGCCTCACGCTGAATGCCGCTCAACGGGGCCGCGTCGACAAGGGGCTCTTCAGGAATCTCCGGTTCAAGAGAGTGCTGCGAAGGCAACACCCGTGGCCATGGCTCCACCGGATGCTCGGCACCTGGTGCAGCCGTCACGCCGGAAACACCGCAATCGGCTCAGCGCCAGTGTTGGAGGGAATGCCACCGGCCGGCTCGTAGAGCATCTCCAGCCAGTTGCCTTCCGGATCCTGCATGTAGAAGGAGGCGGTGCCATCGCGGTGATCGTGCACCGGCCCGCAGCTGTGGCCCTCCTCCACCAACTGCTCACGGATCCGATCCACCTCGGCGCGGTTGTTGAAGTGGAAGGCGAAGTGGGGGCCGGCGGCGCGGTAGCTGGGGCTCAGCAGGGCGATGCCTTCGCCGGTGGCGGGCCACTGCACATAGCACCAGTCATCGGCATCCCAGGTGAGCTGCAGGCCGAGACCCAGATAAAAACGCTTGGCGCGGTCCATGTCCTGCACCCGCAGGGCGACATGGCCGAGTCGGTGGCTGGCGGACATGGACCTGATCGACGATCCTTCCATTGTCAACGCTGCCACCCATCGCGGAGGACCGGCAGAAATCATGCAGCGAAAGGACGGCCTGCCGTGAACCTGAAGCCATCACTGGAGGCCCTCAGGGGATGGGTGCATCGCCAGGCCAGTGACCAGGAGGGCCAGGTGCTGCTCAGCCTGATCGGCATGGGCAGCCTCACCACGTTGTGGGCCTTGTTCTGGCCTGTTCCCACCGAGGTGGTGGGCCGTGGTGTGGTGATCGTGCCCGGCGGCGCCACCATCCTCGATAGCCGCGCCGAGGGCCAGATCCGCGAGCTGAAGGTGAAGGTGGGCGATGTGGTGCGCCAGGGCCAGCTGCTGATGGTGCTCGATCAGCCGGCCCTGGAGAAGCAGCTCGAGCAGCAGCAGCGCGATTTGCGCGAACTGGTGCAGATCAACACCGACCTCAACCGCCGCGACGCCATCCGCCTGCAGGCTGCCCGCGACGTGCGCGACACAGCCCTGCGCAAGCTGGAGCGGGAGCGCCAGCGGGTGCGCACCCTCCAGAGCACCTACGCCCAGAAGGTGGCCGACTTCGCCCATCTGGCCCGCACCGAAGTGGTGGCGCCGCTCTCGCTGGAAGTCGTGAGCACCTCCGATCGCAACACCCAGCTGCAGGTGGAGCTCGATGAGCTCGCCATCCGCGAAAAGGATGTGATCAGCGCCTACACCAAGGTGAAGCTCGACATCGACACCGAGCAGCAGCAACGGCGCTTCCGCATCGACAACACCCGCCGCGAAGTGCGGGTGACCGAGGCCAAACTCAAATACCAGGGCCACCTCACAGCCAAGCGCGACGGCAGCGTGCTCGACCTGCAGGTGATCCATGGCCAAACCGTGAAACCGGGGCAGCGCCTCGGCACCCTCGGTGCGGCCACCGCCACCAACCGCAACAGCACGGTGCTCCGGGCCATCGCCTACTTCCACCCCGCCGATGCCCGGCGCCTACAACACAACCAGGGCATTGAGGTGGTGCCCGACTGGCAGCAGCGCGGCCGCTTCGGAGGCATCCAGGGACTCGTGGAACGGGTGAGCCTGCTGCCCGCCACTCCGGAAGACATCAACACCACCATGGGCAACCCACCGCTGGCGGAATCGCTGGTGGCCAGCGGCCCGGTGATCCGCACCGAAATCGATCTCCTGCCCGGCCGCCGCAGCGACGACGGCTACCGCTGGACCCTCTCCAAGGGCAGCAGCGTGTTTCCGATCCGCGAAGGCCTCACCCTCAAGGCGCACGCCTACGTGGAATGGCGCACACCGGTGAGCTATCTCCTGCCGATCCTGAGGGATCTCACTGGCACCTACCGCACGCCTCAGCTCGATCTGCAGCAGGATCAGCCGAGCCGCCGCCAGGAGGGAACCCTGCCATGAAGCGCGAATGGCCCTTCCTCGCCCTGGAAGTTGTGCTTCTGGCGGTGCTGCTGCAGAGCAATGCCCCGGAGGTGTGGTTCTGGTTCATCGCCCTCCTGGTGCTGCTCACCTGGCGCAGCCTGGCGCTGCGCTCGCGGCTGGAGCAGCGGCGCCTCAACGCTGAAAGCGCTACGGCCCCTGAGGCACCGGATCCACCGACAGGGTGAGTGGCAGGTTCGGTGCACGCTCCGGCTGCTGGGGGACCGGCTGCAGCTGACGCAACATCCGCGCGTAGCTCACATTGGCGAGGGTGGTGGATTCGGCGATCCCCTCCATGGAGCGCGTGAGCAGCATGATCGTTTCGCTCACATCGGTGTAATCCGCCAGCCCCAGCTGGTAGCGGGCGCGGGCGTCACGGAACGCCTCGCGGGACGCCTGATAGGAGGCCTCCGCCGCCGCCAGCTGACTCAAGGAAGCCCGGTAGTCGTAGAAGGCGGTTTCCAGCTCCTGGCGGATCTGGTTGCGCTGGCGGGCCAGGCGCTGCAGCACCGCTTCAGCGGCCGCGCGGCTGGCCTGCGCCTCGCCACCCGACACGCCCGCATCGAAGAACCGCCAGTGCAGCCGCAATCCAGCCACCCAGTCAGCACTCTGAGTTGACATCTGGGGGGTATTCATCGAGGCGCAGCAGCCATTGAGATCAATCACCGGCTTGGTGAGTAGATCGGTGCCGCCTCCACCGGCGGCAAACAGCTGCAAGCTCGGGAGGAGTTGGGCCTGCCGGCGGTCGGCCTGACGCAACAGAGCCTGGCGCTCCGCCGAGAGCTGCTCCAGGGCCGGGTTATCTCGCAATCCAGCCACCACCGTGGCATCCAGGGCCAACGGCCAGGGGGGTTGCAGCGCCACATCCGTCTGGGCCCGCAGCAGCGTGGTGAACGCCACGTTGAGCAGATTGGTGAGCACCTGTCGGCGGCTCTGACGAAGCGCTTCTGCCTGCTCCTGGCGGAAGCGGCTCTGCTGCAGCGCTGCCTCCGCCCGCAGCAGATCGAGCCTCGGCACCAACCCCGAGCCCTTCAGGGCTGCCACTTGGTTACGCACCAGAGCGTCGTTGCGCACCACGGCCTGTCGGATGCGCAGCAGCTGATCAGCCAGCTGCAAGCCGTAATAGGCCTCGCTCACCTGGAGCTGCAGCTGGCGCAGGGCATCGCCGTATTGCTCGAGGCTGGCGGTGAGGCGCTGATCCTGCTCCGCCAGGGCGGCGCCGCGCTCGAAGCTGATCAGCTCCCAATCCAGATCGAGCCTGCCCCAGGCGCTGCCCTGGTTAGCCTGAATCCGGTTCCAGCCATTCTCCGCCACAAGAAACGCTGCACCAGGAGCGGGAGCCGCTGGATAGATGCCGGCGTTGTCCCGGAGCACTAGGTTGTAGTCGCTGCGCTGGGCGAAGGCTCCACCCAGGTTGAGCGCAAGCCGCGGCCAGAAGCGCCCCAGCACCGAGCGCTGCAAGCCGCGCATTTCAGCGATGCGGGCACGGCGCTCCGCCAGTTCGGGGCTATTAGCCACCGCCACGCTGAGGGCCTGCACCAGGCTGAGCACGCGTTCCTGGGGTTGATCAGCGGCAGCGGTGCTCACTGGGGCGGCCTGGGGATCCGGAGGTTGGAGAGCGGGATCCGACAGGCTGAAGGTCGTCGGGTCGCTTGCACCCTGAGACCGCAGCGCCCCATCGAGCTCCAGCAGATCGCGCTCGAATGACGCCAGCGATCGCACTAGCCCCGGCGACGGTGGCATGGCTGTGGTGAGAGGAGCCGCAGCGGCAGTGGTGACCCAGAAGCCGGCCCCCAGCCACACTCCACCGCGCAGCAGCAAACGCAACCCCATCAGGAGGCCGGCCGATCCATCGCCGACGCGCTCTCATGCTTGGCGCGCTGGGCCATGTCGTGCAGGCCAACGCTGGTGCGCGCCAGGCAGCCGATCGAAAAGCAGATACAGGCGCTGCCGAGCAGGCCCCAGTGCACGCGGCCACTGAAGGAGTGGATCTTGGTGACCATCAACAGCACAGCCACTGCCGTGGCCCAGGGGATGCCAATGATCAGCAGAACAGAGGAGCGGCTCATCGCGGCAGGGCTCAGTGGAGCACCAAGTGCTCAAGCTGCTGTTCGGCGGCAGTGCGGCGCCGGTTCAACTGAGCCAGCACCCACGACACCTTGCACACGCAGCCGATCGAGAAGCAGATCGAGGCGCTGCCCAGCAACCCCCACCCATGGCCATGGAGGCTGAAATCTTCAGCCAGCAACAGGCGGAAAGCCAGGATCACCATCAGCGAAGCGGCGATCCAGGGGCCGTGAACCCAGAGGAGGAGGTAGCGGGCCATCGGGGGTCACGGATGTTGCCGGAGCCCCCGGAGGATCGCACCGACTGCGCCTGCCCTCAACCCTCGCGCAACCACTGGGCCGCATCACAAGCGTGATAAGTGAGGATCAGATCGGCGCCGGCCCGCTTGAAGCAGAGCAGGGTTTCCAGCACCACAGCCCGCTCGTCGATCCAGCCCTTTTCGGCGGCGGCCTTCACCATCGCGTATTCACCGCTCACGTTGTAGGCGGCAATGGGCAGCTCGCTCTCTTCGCGCAGGCGATGAATGATGTCGAGATAAGCCAGACCTGGCTTCACCATCATGATGTCGGCGCCTTCCTGCTCATCGAGCTGGGCCTCGGTGATCGCTTCGCGGGCGTTGGCCGGATCCATCTGATAGGTGGACTTGTCCTTGGGGATCGGCTTGCTGGCGGCCGCGCGAGGCGCTGAATCCAGGGCCTCACGGAAGGGGCCGTAATAGGCGGAGGCGTATTTGGCCGTGTAGCTGATGATCCCCACATGCTCGAAGCCTTCTTCATCGAGGGCTTCGCGGATGGCACCGACGCGGCCGTCCATCATGTCGCTGGGGCCGATCAGATCAGCACCGGCGCGGGCCTGGGCGACGGCCTGTTTGCACAGGATCGCGACGGTCTCATCGTTGAGCACCACACCCTCACCGCTCACGATGCCGTCGTGGCCGTCGCAGGAATAGGGATCCAGGGCGACGTCAGTCATGATCGCCATCCCCGGGTGCACCTCCTTGAGGCGGCGGATGGCGCGGGGGATCAGGCCACCCTCGTTGAAACACTCAGCGCCGTCCTCGGTTTTGAGGCCATCGGCCACCTTCGGGAACAGCACCACGCAGCGGATACCCAGATCCCATGCGCGGCCCACTTCCTGAACAAGCCCCTCGAGGCTCCAGCGCTGGCAGCCGGGCATGGCGCCGATGGGCTCATTCGTGGCGCCCTCGTGCACGAACAGGGGATAGATGAAGTCGGCGGCGCTGAGGGAGGTCTCGCGCACCATCGCCCGCAGGGCAGGGGTGCGGCGCAGGCGACGGGGGCGGTAGGTGAGCTCCATCAGGGCTGGCGCAGCGGCGCCGGGCGGGCAGGGGCGGATCCTACGGAGCTTGCTGCGCCGAAGGCTTCCGAATCAGCCGCCCAGATCCAGCTCCACCTTCACCACATCCACGGGCCCGCGGCCCTCGGCATTGAGCTCCCGGGCCGCACGCAGCGCCGACTCATGCACGTGAAAGAGATGGGCCTGATCGGCACTGTTCACCTCGACCAGGGCCTCACCATCAGGCCCCACGGCCAGGAAGGTGCCTTTCTCCAGCAGCTGGATGGCATAACGCTCCGGCTGGGTGCAGTCCTCGGGATGGGCCGGGTCGAGATGGGGCGACCAAAAATGCAGCACCGACCTGAACAGAGCAGTCGTTCGAGGCCAACGTAATCAATTTCGACTGGAGCGCCAGCCAGCACGTTTAAGATATTGCAACTCATTCGCAATAGGCATCCATTGATGCGAGCGGTCTCCCAGCTGGCGGATCTGCCCACCGGCGCCACGGCCACGGTGAAGGCCTTGGCAGCGGATGCTGGGCTTCGTCAGCGGCTGGAGGCGCTGGGTCTACGGCCCGGACAATCCGTTCAGGTGCTGCGCCGAGGCTGGTGGTCCGGGCCACTGCATGTGCGCGTCGGCATGACCGAATTGATGCTGCGCCGCCGCGACGCCGCCCGGGTGAGCCTGGCCGCGTGAGCACCATTGCCGTTCTCGGCATGCCCAATACGGGCAAGTCGACCTTGTTCAACCGGCTCACCGGCCACCACGCCCATATCGGCAACTGGCCCGGCCTCACCGTGGATCTCCTACAAGCCGATCTGCAGCTGAGCGGCCGCAGCGTGCAGCTGGTTGACCTGCCAGGCATCTACGACCTACGCGGCCACAGCGACGACGAAGCGGTGGTCCGCCGGTTCCTCGAACAAACACCCGTGGATCTGGTGCTGGTGGTGCTCAATGCCAGTCAGCTCGATCGCCAGCTGCGGCTAGCCCTGCAGGTGCAACAGCTCGGTCTGCCGGCCGTGCTGGCCCTGAACATGGCTGATGAGGCGGCACGCTTCGGGGTGAGCATCCAGGCCGAGAGCCTGAGCGCAGCCCTCAACCAACCCGTGCTGCCGCTCAGCGCCAAATACCGCCAAGGCCTTGAAACCCTCCAGCACACACTGCTGGCCCAACTGGAGGCACGCGCCGATCACCCCGCCGCCATCCCCGAGCAGCTCGAGGAACGGCTGGCGGCGATGGATGCCGATCTCGATGGTGCCATGGCCGAGCTGGTGGAGCGCTGCGTCACCCTGCCGGCCCGCTGGCGGGACAGCCGCAGCCGCCGCCTCGATGCCGTGCTGCTGCATCCACTCCTGGGGCTGCCGCTGTTCTTCCTGGCGATGGCCCTGATGTTCCAGGGGATCTATGCCATCGGGGTACCTGTACAGGAAGCACTGGGCAGCCTGTTGGACCAGTTCGGCCAGGCAGTGCTCAAGCCCCTGATCGCGCCCCTGCCAGCCCTGCTGCAGGGTTTCCTGCTGGAGGGGCTGTATCAGGGCCTGGGCACGGTGATGGCCTTCCTGCCAGTGATCGCCTTGTTCTTCCTGGCGATGGGCCTGGTGGAAGACAGCGGTTATCTGTCGCGGGCGGCCTATCTGATGGATGCCTTCATGGAGCGCCTCGGCCTCGATGGCCGCAGCTTCGTGCTCTCGCTGATGGGCTTCGGCTGCAACGTGCCAGCGATCCTCGGCACGCGGGTGATGCGCGATCGCGGGCTGCGGCTGCTCTCGATGCTGGTGATCCCGTTTTCGCTGTGCTCGGCCCGGCTGAACGTGTTCCTGTTCATGGCAGCGGTGTTCTTCCCGCCGCGCATCGGGGGCCTGGTGATCTTTGGGCTCTATCTGATGAGCTTTGTGGCCGCCATGCTCACGGCCCTGTTGTTCCGCGGCCGCTTCCCCAGCAATGAGCCCCTGGTGCTGGAGCTACCGCCCTATCGGCTGCCCACAGCGGGGCAAATGCTCAGCCGCGCCTGGAGCGAGGTGAAGCACTTCTGGCTGTGGTCGCGCCGGTTCATCATCTTCGGGGTGGTGGCGGTGTGGCTGCTCAACAACCTGCCGGTGGGCGTGGAGCCCGCCTCCAGTGCCAGCCTGGCCGGCCAGCTCGGCACCCTCACCCAACCGCTGCTGGCGCCGATCGGCATCAACCCCAAACTTGCGGTGGCGCTCCTGTTCGGCTTCATCGCCAAGGAGATCGTGCTGGGGGGCTTGGCGGTGATTTACGGCCAGGCGGATCCCGTGGCACTCAGCCGCGCGATCGCCAGCGATGTGAGCTGGCCCCAGGCGCTGAGCTTCATGCTGTTCACCCTCCTCTACACGCCCTGCCTCTCCACCGTGGCGGTGATCCGCAGTGAATCGAAAAAACTGAGCTTCACGCTGCTGAGCGTGGCCTGGTCATTGCTGCTGGCCTGGCTGGTGAGCTTTGTGGCCTTTCAGACGATCACGCGCCTGAGCTAATCAGGTCCAGTTGCCACCGAACATGTCGTCGTAGCCCTCATAGGGGTCGTATTCGGCCCAGCCTGGGCTGGCCTCATCGAAGAGCCCGTAGCGAGCGGCCTCGTCGTCCATGAGGGTGTTGCCGGTGGGGCGGGTGTCGCAGGTGATGCCACCGCCTGAGGCGGGCTGGCAATCGGTGAACTCCACCCCGGCCTGGGCCGGCAGCGCCGCAACCAACACCAGCAGCGGAACAAGCCATCGAGTCATGGACGCCACGCGGGGTGCACTGAGATGATGGCGCCTCTTGTGAGCCCGAGCGCGATGTACACCGACTGGACCGCCGTTGCCCTGTTGCTGCTCACCGCGGCTCCTCTGCTGTTGGTCGTGGCCACGACAGCGTTCTTCATCTGGCGCCAGAAATCGAAGCGCTGATCTCCACGCTGGCCCCTCGGGCCCAACGCTTGCAGGGTTCGGCGGCCGGCGGTGCCGCTGGATCCGGCAACCCAAACACCGTTTCAAAGACTGGGCTCTGGCCTTGGCCCAGACACTCCAGGCAGGTGCGGTAGCCGGCAGCCTCGGTGCGGAGCACCCCACTGCCGCCACAGCAAGTGCATGCACTGCCGTTGGACTGTGCGCCTCGCTGGGAGCTTGCCATCGTGAATCGTTCTGTTGACGATCACTCTGGGGAGTTTTCAGCCATTTGATCCCGAAGGCTTCCTTAAGCCTTCAGGCTCGCCTGCAGAGCACGGCTTGAAGCCGATCCAGGCTGCAGTCCTGCAGTAATTCGCCGCTGCTGAGGCGGCTGCCGGGCGGAACCAGCTGCAGGCTCGCCGCCATCAGCCCCACCACAGCGGCTGCATCGAGGCCCTGGTCGCTGAGGCTGTCGAGCCCCAAGCCGCCATCACGCTTCGACAGCCGCTGGCCCTGTTCATCCAGCCAAAGCGGCAGATGCCAGTACTGCGGCGGCTCTCCATCAAGTTCCCGCATCACCGCCACCTGCGGGCCCGTGGCAGACCAGAGGTCGCAACCGCGCACCACATCGGTGATGCCCAGGGCCAGCTCATCCACGGCCGTGGCCAGGTGGTACGCGAGGAAGCCATCGGCGCGGCGCAGCACCACATCGCCCACCTCCGTTTCCGCCGCAAGGTTGCCGTGCTCGGCCAGCTGCTCAGACCAACCGAGCACGCCAGGCCTCAGCCTGAGACGCCAGCTGGGCAGACGCCCCTGCTCCGCCCCCCAGCCACTGGCGCGGTTGCGGCAAAAGCCCGGATACACCGCTGTGGCGCCGTGGGGGGCAGACACATCCGCCAGCATCCGGCGACTGCAGCGGCAGGGGTAGAGCCGGCCGTTCCGGCGCAGCGCCGAGAGCACCGAGGCGTAGAGGCCGCGGCGCTCGCTCTGGCGAATCAGCGGCCCATCCCACTCCAGCCCCAGGCAACGCAAATCGCTGAGGATGGAGTCCTCGGCATTGGGCCGGTTGCGGGGGATATCGAGATCGTCGATCCGCAGCAGCCACTCACCACCCTGCAGCCGGGTGATCAACCACGAGATCAGGGCTGTACGCAGGTTGCCCAGGTGAAGACGACCGGTGGGGGATGGCGCAAAACGCCCCCGGTTGCCGCGGCGGCAGGCGAGCTGGCGCTGCAGATGCTCGGGCAACACTGGGCTGGGGCGGGAAGCGGAGAGGCCTTCAGCATCCCGCACCAAGGGCACAAAAAAGGCGGTCTTCTGACCGCCTCATCTGCGTCATGCCGGTGAGGCGATCAGCCCTGCACGCGGTCCTTAAACAGCTTGCCGGCGGTGAAGGCAGGCACGCGCTTGGCGGGAATCTTGATCTTGTCGCCGGTCTTGGGGTTCAGACCCTGACGGGCGGAGCGCTCGCGGGGCTCGAAGGAGCCGAAGCCAAGGATCGACACTTTTTTGCCTTCCACCACCGAATCAATGATGGTGTCGATGGCGGCATCCACCACCTGGGCCACGTCGGTTTTGGTCAGCTCGGTGCGGGCAGCAACGAGGTTGACGAGATCAGCTTTGTTCATCGGACTGGGGAAGCCTCTGGGTCAGTAGCAGCCGGGCGGCTCGGGAACACCGACCGCCACTGGGTTCAGCGCGCCAATGGTATGGGTGTTGGCAAGGCCCGGCAACCATCGGACCCCTTTTGCAGCCACGGTTTTGCCACTTTTGTGACCCATTCGCCACCGCCGCGGGGTCCATCGAGCCTCAAACAGGCTGCTGAGTGGCCAGCGCATCCAGGTCGAGCTGATCCAGCAGCGCCCGCGCCGACGGCACCAGCGCCTCACCGCGCAAGGCACCCAATCCGGCGCCACTCGCCAGCCAGTGCGGCTGCCCCGGCGGCAGCCAGGCGCGCAAGCGATCCAGGCTGCGCAGCCAACGGCCCCAATGAAAACTGCGGCGCGTACGCAGCGGGCCTGCCTGCCCTGGAGCCAGTGGGCTCAACAGCCGGCCGCAGAACAAGATCCCAGGCTGCTCCGCCAGCAACACGGCGGTGCCGGGGCTGGGGCCAGGCGTCCACAACAGCCGCAGCCCTGGCTCCAGCTCCGTCTGCTCGGCAAAGCCGATCAGTTGTTGCGCTCCGGGCAACAGATAGGCCTCCTGCTCCTGCACATGCACGGGCCAGCCCAAAGCCTCCTGAAACCGACGCAGGCGGCCATGCCCCTCGCGGCCGGTGAGCACGATGCGGCCGGCGGGCTGCTGCTGCAGGAACGCCAGGTTGGCGTCGTTGAAGGCCGGGCAATCGATCAACACGCCGGAGCGATCGGCCGCAGAGGGCTCAAGCCACCAGGAGCTGCCGCCCTGGGTATCGCGGTTGGGGGCGAACAGCCAGAGCCCCTCCTGAACCTGCCGAGGCGGGCGCCCGGCGGCTGTGGGTTGTGCTTGGAGCCATGACATCGGGGGGCAAGACCCGCAGACAACACCTAGCTTGTGGCAGAGGCCTCCAGGCTCCGGTGCGCACGATCCGACTGGGACAACCCTGGCCCCTGGGGTCGAGCGCCACCGAACAGGGCGTGAACTTTTCCCTGGTGGCCCCGATGGCCACCCGTATTGAGCTGTTGATCTTTCCGGCGGGCAACGCGCCGGAACCCGATCAGGTGGTGGAGCTCGACCATCGCCACCGCTCCGGCGACATCTGGCATGTGGAGGTGAGCGGGGTCGGCATCGGCTGCTGCTACGCCTACCGGGTGTTCGGCCCGCTGCTGCCGGGCCGCCACGGCTTCAACCCCTCCAAGTTGCTGCTCGACCCCTGCGCCCGAGCGATCACCGGCTGGGATGTCTACCGCCGGGTTGACGCTGTTGGGGCGATGCCGAACACCGCCAGCTGCCTGAAGGGGGTGGTGACGGAACGGGATCGCTTTGATTTCCGCTCCGCGCCGCGGCCGCGCCACAGCTGGCAGCGGACCGTGATCTACGAGCTGCATGTGGGGGGCTTCAGCCGCGGCCCAGGCAGCCCGGTGAGCGAAGCCGCGCAGGGCACCTACCTGGGGCTGATCGAAGCGATTCCCTATCTGAAGGAACTGGGCATCACCACGGTGGAACTGCTGCCGGTGATGGCTTTCGACCCGCACGATGCCCCAGCGGGCCGGCTCAATTACTGGGGCTACAGCCCTCTGAGCTGGATGGCACCCCACCACGCCTATCAGCAGGGCGACGATCCGCTGCAGATTCGCCACCAGGTGCGTCAGCTGGTGAGCGCCTGTCACCAGGCCGGCCTGGAGGTGCTGGTGGATGTGGTCTACAACCACACCTGCGAAGGCAACCAAGCCGGGCCCACGCTGAGTTGGCGCGGCATCGATGACCGCAACTACTACCACCAGAACGCCAAGGGCGATTACCTCGATGTGAGCGGCTGCGGCAATTCCATCGCCGCCAATCGCCCCCACTCCCGCCGGCTGATCCTCGAATCGATGCGCTGCTGGGCGCTGGAGCTGGGGGTGGATGGCTTCCGCTTCGACCTGGGCATCGCCCTCAGCCGCGGTGATGAGCTAGCTCCCCTTGATCACCCGCCCCTGTTTGAGGAGATCGAAGCCGATCCGGAACTGGCGGATCTGAAGCTGGTGAGCGAACCGTGGGATTGCGGCGGGCTGTACCGCCTGGCCGATTTCCCCGCACGGCGCATTGGCGCCTGGAACGGCCGTTTCCGCGATGACGTGCGCCGCTTCTGGAAAGGCGATGAGAAAAGCTGCTGGCCCATGGGCCAACGCCTGGCCGGCAGCCCGGATCTGTTCGGCGGCCAGCCAGCCCTGCTGGGCCGCAGCATCACCTTCCTCACCGCCCACGACGGCTTCACCCTGGCGGATCTGGTGAGCTACAGCCAAAAGCACAACCTGGCCAACGGCGAAGACAACCGCGACGGCGATAACCACAACAACAACTGGAACCACGGCGCCGAGGGGCCCAGCACCGATGCGGGCGTCACAGCCCTGCGCAACCGCCAACTGCGCAACCTGCTGTGTTCACTGCTGCTCAGCCCAGGGGTGCCGATGCTGCTGATGGGCGACGAGGTGCGCCGCAGCCAGGGGGGCAACAACAACGCCTGGTGCCAAAACAACGTTCTGGGTTGGATGCACTGGCAGCCGGATGCCGACGACCAAGCCCTGCGGCTGTTTGTGCAGCGCCTGATCCATCTGCGCCATCACCTGGCCGACTTGCTCAACCCTGAGATCCCGCACCCGGAGGCGGGCAAGGCCCTGCGCTTCGATCAGGCCGGCCACCTGATGCGCCAATGGGATGGCGTGAAGCTGGCTCAGCCGGATTGGGCCGCCTGGTCGCACACCCTGGCCTGGAGCCTCAACGACCGCGAGCACGGCCCACTGATCTGGTGCGGCATGAATGCCTATCACGAAGATCTGAGCTTCGAGATCCCCAGCTGCAGCAGCGATTGGAAGCGGGTGATCGACACCCATCAACCCACCGGGGAGGATCTGCCGTCCGATGGCCCATCCATCTCAGGCGACAGCGTTGCGATGGGGAGCCGCAGCCTGGTGTTGTTGGTGGCCGCGCCCCTGATGGAGGGGCATCAGCTGTAAGCGGGCTGCGGGAATCGAACCCGCATCATCAGCTTGGAAGGCTGAGGTTTTACCACTAAACTAAGCCCGCAGCAGTACAAACGCATCAAGCGTTGCCGCTGGGCCTGCGTGTCATGGAATTCACGCCGGCTGCAGCATTATGACCTGCGTTCGGATCAGACCTCTTGTCCGCTGCGTCTCCCGCCGCCCCAGCCGCACCGTTTGATGCGGCAAGCCTGCGGGGCCCGGCGCGGTTGCGGCTCCTGGTGGCCTACGGCCTAGGCGACGCCGGCACGGGCATGGCTGCCTCGCTGATCGGCTTCTACCTCTTCATCTTCTACACGGCCGCCGCCGGCCTGCCCGCCTGGATGGCTGGCCTGGTGTTGATGCTGGCCCGCCTCTGGGATGCGGTGAACGATCCCGTGGTGGGCTGGCTCAGCGACAAGACCATGGGCCGCTGGGGACCACGCCTGCCCTGGATTGTGGGAAGCGCCCTACCCCTCGGTGTGGCGATGGCCCTGATGTGGTGGCTGCCCCCTGGCAGCGAGTGGGTGCGCTTCTGGGTGTTCGTGGCCATCTCCGTGCTGGCCAACAGCCTCTACACCTGCGTCAACCTTCCCTACGCCGCCCTGGCCGCCGAACTCACCACTGATGTGTCGCTGCGCACGCGGCTGAACATGGCCCGCTTCACCGGCTCGATCACGGCGGGGTTAGTGGGCATCGTGCTGGGGGCGCTGCTGCTGCGCGATCACCAGAACCCCAGCAGCTACTGGCAGATGGGCGTGCTCTCCGGCCTGATCATCCTGGTGTGCACGCTGCTGTGCGCCTGGGGCATCGCCCCCTCAGCCCGCCACTGCCAGCAGCCCGACGCGCAGCGGGGCACCACGCGGCGGCTGATCAAGCGGGTGCGCAGCAACGGGCGCTTCGTGAAGGTGTTGGGCCTCTACCTGTTGCTCTGGTGTGCCCTCCAGATCATGCAGACCGCCGCGCTGATCTTCCTGCCTGTGGTGATGCACGTACCGGAGGGCTGGAGCAACTGGATCCTGCTGCCGTTCCAGATCAGCACCCTGGTGGGTCTGCAGCTGTGGACCTCGGTGTCGCACCGCCAGGGCCGCATCCGCGCCCTCCAGTGGGGCAGTGGCCTCTGGGTGGCCGGCTGCATGGCCGCGATGCTGCTGGCACCGCTCGATGCAGCGATCAGTCCGCTGGGATCGGCCGCCAACGGGCTGCGCCTGACCCTGCTGCTGGGCGCCATTCTGCTGGTGGGCCTCGGCGCCTCCACCGCCTACCTGATCCCGTGGGCCCTGCTGCCCGATGCCATTGATGCCGACCCGGAAAAACCGGCGGGCCAGTACAGCGCCTGGATGGTGTTCACCCAGAAGATCTGCATCAGCTTTGCCCTCTTCTTCTTCGGCAACCTGATGAGCCTCAGCGGCTATGTGGCGTCCCGCGGCATGCTGCAGCCCGATAGCGCTTTGGTGGCGATCCGGCTGTGCATGGGCATCATTCCTGCAGTTCTGGTGGTTCTGGGCCTGGTGGTGATGCGCCGCTGGCCTGAGAAAGGCCTTCACCTGCAGCACCACCCCAGCGCCGGCTGAACCCCTCCCGATGTCACTGATGCCCCGCCGCCGTCTTCCCACCTGGCTTCGCCCCCGCTGGCTCATCCGCCTGGGCGAAAGCTTCCTGATCGGCGGTCAAGCCCTGGCCGCTCTAGCCAAAGGCCAAGTGGGCATCACCGACCTAATGGTGGAACTGATGGAAGCGGGCCCAGGCAGCTTCCTGATCGTGATCATCACCGGGCTTGCCGCGGGCACCGTGTTCAACATCCAGGCCGCCTCCGAACTGGTGAAGCAGGGGGCGGGCGCCACGGTGGGCGGCATCCTCGCCCTGGGCCTTGCCCGTGAGATCGCCCCGATCCTCACCGCCACCCTGGTAACGGGCAAGGTGGCCACGGCCTACGCCGCCCAGCTCGGCACCATGAAGGTGACTGAGCAGATCGATGCGATCACCATGCTCCGCACCGATCCGGTGCAGTACCTGGTGGTGCCGCGGGTGCTGGCGATGCTGATCATGACCCCGGTGCAGTGCCTGGCGTTCTTCGCTGTGGCGATGTGGTCGGGCCAGGTGAGCAGCACGCTCCTCTATCAGATCCCACCGTCGGTGTTCTGGAACTCCGTGCGCACCTGGATGGAGCCCTCGGATCTGCCAGCCATGCTGCTGAAGGCGGTGGTGTTCGGCCTGCAGATTGCCGTGATCTCCTGCGGCTGGGGCCTCACCACCCGCGGCGGCCCGAAGGAAGTGGGCACCAGCACCACCGGCGCCGTGGTGATGATTCTGGTCACCGTGTCGCTGATGGACGTGGTGCTCACCCAACTGCTGTTCGGCCAATGACCGCGTCTCAAGCGCCTCTGCCCGACGCCAGCCAGGGCGTGATCCTGGCGCCAAGCCCCTGGCTGCCCCTGGCGGTGCTGGGGCTTGGGCTGGCCTCGCTGCTGCTCAACCCCTGGCTCTCGCTGGCGGTCAGCCTGTTTGGGCTGTTTCTCTTGATCCAGAGCCAGATCCTGCGGCTTCAATTCAGTGCCGATGCCCTGCTGGTGTGGCGCGGCAGCACCGTGCTGCGCCGCTTCCCCTACAGCGAATGGCTGAGCTGGACGCTGTTCTGGTCTCCCATCCCTGTGCTGTTCTATTTCCGTGAACAGCGCAGCATTCACTTTCTGCCGGTGCTGTTCGATCCCAAGACCCTGCGCGAGCAGCTCAACATCCACGTGAGCGCCCAGCCATGAGCGACGACGTCCAGACACCCGCACCCGACACACCGCCTGCCGGTTGGCAGGAACTGGCGTTGCGCGAGCTGCACCAACAGCGCGAGGCCCTCGAAGCGGATATCAAGGAGCTGAGCGGCCGCCGTGATCAGCTCCAACAAGACATCAACAGCACCTTCGCCGGCCAAACGGATTCGATCGCCCGGCGGGTGAAGGGCTTTCAGGATTACCTGGTGGGCGCCTTGCAGGAGCTGGCGGTGGCAGCCGAGCAGATGGAGCTGGTGGTGCAGCCGCTGGTGGTGCAGCCCTCACCGCTGGATCAGGCGGCCGCCACTCAGCCCGCCAGCCATGCCGCCGGCGCCAGCACCCCGGCTCCGGCAGCCGCGGGCCTGTTCAGCGCCGATGAGGCCCTGATCCGCGAGCGGCTGCAGAGCTTCCAGGGCCAGCCGGATTTTTATGCCGACCCCTGGAAACTGCGCCGCAGCCTGGAAGCCTCCGGTGCCGCCCTGCTCGACGACTGGTTCCTCAACCAGGGCGGCCGCGGGGCCCAGCCCAGCAGCGGCAGCCGCAACCGCAATGCCCTGATCACCGCTGCGGCTATCTCGATCCTGGGCGATCTCTACGGCGAGCGCTTTCAAACGCTCGTGCTAGCCGGAACACCCGAGCGGCTGGGCGAGTGGCGCCGCGGCCTGCAGGATTGCCTTGGCCTCGCCCGCGAAGACTTCGGCCCCCAGAGCGGCATCGTGCTGTTCGAGCGCCCCGATGCGCTGATCGAACGAGCCGATCGCCTGGAAGAACGGGGCGAGCTCCCCTTCATCGTGGTGGATGCCGCCGAAGCCGCGGTGGAGGTGCCAATCCTTCAATTCCCCATCTGGCTGGCTTTCGCCGGCAGCCCCACCGAACTCGCCCTCGACGACGACCTGCTGTGACCCCACTGCTGCAAACCCCTCTGTTCTGCCTGTTGGCGGGCTATCTGCTGGGCTCGATCCCCAGCGGCTACCTGGCGGGCCGCTGGCTCAAGGGGGTAGACATCCGCAGCCTGGGCTCCGGCTCCACCGGCGCCACCAACGTGCTGCGGCAGTTCGGAAAGGTTCCGGCTCTGGTGGTGTTTCTGGTGGATGTGCTCAAGGGCACTGCAGCCGTGCTCCTGGCCAAGCTGCTGTTGCAGCCGCTCGGCATCACCCCCGAGAGCGATTGGTGGGTGGTGGCTACGGGCCTGGCGGCGCTGGCCGGTCATATCTGGCCGGTTTGGCTGGGCTGGCGCGGCGGCAAAGCAGTGGCCACGGGGCTGGGCATGCTGCTGGGCCTCACTTGGCCCGTGGGCCTGGCCTGCTTTGGGGTGTTCATGGCCGTGATCTCGATCTCGCGGATCGTGTCGCTCTCCAGCGTGATCGCTGCCCTGAGCCTGCCGCTCCTGATGCTTGGCTCCTTTGCCAGCACTGGCACCGGTCTGCGGCCGGCCTACCTGGCCTTGGCACTGCTCACCAGCGTGATGGTGCTCTGGCGGCACCGCAGCAACATTGAGCGTCTGCTGGCAGGCACCGAACCACGCATCGGCCAGAAGGCCTGATTCCGTTGGGCCTCAGCCCAGCTGACGGCTGCGCTCGGCGGCAGCCAGCACCGCCTCGATCAAGGCAGATCGCAAGCCACTGCTCTCCAGGGCACGGATGCCGGCGATGGTGGTGCCCCCCGGGCTGCTCACCATGTCTTTGAGCTGCCCAGGATGCAGCTGCTGCTCCTGCAGCAAGGCGGCTGTGCCGGCCAGGGTGCGATGGGCCAGGTGATGGGCCTGCACCCGGGGCAAACCTGCTGCCACGGCACCATCGGCCATCGCTTCGGCCACCATTGCCACAAAGGCCGGGCCCGAGGAGGTGAGGGCCAGGAAGGCATCCAGCTGCACCTCCGGCAACTGCAGCACCTCACCCACCTGAGCAAACAATTGCTGCACCCAGGCCTGCTGTTCAGCAGACACGCCTTCACCCCAGGCCAGGCCGGTGAGTCCGGCACGCACCAAGCAAGGCGTGTTGGGCACCGCTCGCACGATCCGCCAAGCGGGGAACAGCCGCTGCAGGCGTGCAACCGTCACGCCAGCCAGCACCGAAATCAGCAGTGGCGGCTCCGCACCGGTGGGGGCAGGTGCAGCTGCAGCCACCGCCTCGAGCTGCTGGGGTTTCACCGCCAGAAGCACCGCTGCGCACCCCCAGGCCGCTGCCGGATCCGTGCTCACCTGCAAGCCAGGGCGCTGCTGCCGCAGGCGCTCGGCCGAGGGGAGGGACGCCACCGCCGCCTGCACACCGGCGGCGCTGAGCTGCCCGCTCTCCAAGAGAGGAAACAACAAGGCCTGGGCCATGCGGCCCAGGCCGATCACCCCAAAGCTGGTGGGGGAGAAGCTGCTCAAAAGGGCGAGAGGTGCGCTCAGCCGACGCTAGCGCCGTAGGTTTCGCGGCCCCAGGCGGGAGCGGGAGCTGCTTCCGGCTCTTGGCTCACCTCACGGGACACCACGGTGGGAGAGGAGGGCTCTTCGCTTGCAGCGGTGGTCACCGTGACGCAGCTGGGGGCGAACAGGAAGATGCTTTCGCCCACCCGCTCCTGGTGGCCGTCGATGGCGAAGGTTCCACCGGCCACAAAATCCACAGCGCGCTGGGCCTGATCCGGCTCCATCATCGTGAGATTGAGGATCACGGTCTTGCGCTCGCGCAAGGCCTGGATGGCGCGGGGCATTTCATCGAAGCTGCGAGGCTCCATCAGGGTGACCTCCGCGGCGGAGGAGGAGATGCCCGGCATGCCGATCACATTGCTGCCAGCAAAGGGATCCACGCTGTCGAAATCGCTGGTGAGAGCCAGGGCACCAGGGCTCGTGGTGGTGCTGGTCTCCGGCACATCACCGTGGTCGTAGTCAAGCTCGTCGTCGTAGCCGTCGAGGTAGTCGTCACCGGAGACAACTGCACGCAGGCGGGAGAGCAACGACACCGTGGAACCTCGGTCTTGGCACTTAGCCTAGATAGCGTCCCACGCGGGCGGTGACAAGGGTTTCGAGCCGAAGAGGGCTGAGCCGATACGAACCCAGGTGCTGCCGGCCGCAGCAGCCTCCTGCCAATCGCCACTCATCCCCATCGACAACTGCTCAAGACCCAGCTCCCGCGCCAAGGCCGCGCAGTCGGCAAACAGGCTCTTGCGCTGCGCTGCATCAAGTCCCAGGGGCGCCATGGTCATCAGGCCCACCAGTTGCACCGTCGGCAGGGCCCGCAGTTGCGGCCAGGCCTGGCGCAGATCCTCGGGGGCAAAGCCACCCTTAGCCGGGTCGGGGCGCAGCTTCACCTGCAGCAACACCTTGGGGCAGACACCCTCCTCTGCGGCAATTCGGGCCACCCGTTCGGCCAGGGCCAGCGAATCCACAGAGTGGAGCCAAGCGAAACGCTGAACCACGGGCCGCACCTTGTTGGCCTGCAGCCGCCCAATGAAGTGCCAGTCGAGCGCAGGCCAATCCGCCAGCTCCGCCTGTTTGGCTATGGCTTCCTGCAGCCGGCTTTCGCCGAAGCTGCGTTGACCCAGCTCTGCCAGTTCACGAATGGCGGCAGCGGGATGACCTTTACTCACCGCCAGCAGTTGGGTGGAGGCGGGCAGCTGGCGGCGAATCGCCTCCAAGCGCTCAGCTGCTGACTCAGACACCACTGGCGATCAGATGAAGGTTTGATCGAACAACTGACGCCAGCGGGCATGGGCCTGAGGGCCATCACGGCGCGCACGCGCGAGATTCTGCTCCGCCAGATGGCGGGCATCCATCAACGGAATCACCTCAAATTGAGCGCCGCGCTCCTGCAGCGTCACCACAAAAAACATGCGCTGGGCATAGAGCGTGGCGTAGAGATCGCGCCCCTCACCCACCTCCGCCACGCGGTAGAGCAAGCCGAAAGTGGGGTGATTGAGATAACGCTCTGTGCTCACTCAGCGCTCACGCGGTCTGTGCCGACGGTGACCAAATCAGACGTCACCGTACCTCCACCGCAAACCGAGCAACAGCGCGAGCCCCAAGGCACAGGCCCATTGCAGCGCTGGCCTGGGCAGCGGATCGCGAATCAACTGAGCCGGTGCAATCCAACGCCCACCCTTGGCCATCAACGCCTCGGCTCCCTGTTCAGCCCGCAGCAACACATTGGCCAGCAGGCGCTCCCCCAGAGCGAGCACCAGCGCCAAAGAACCCTGCAGCCCCAGTTGACGCAGGTTCACCGAACGCGTGGCCACCGAGCGCAGCAAGTTCTGAAATTCCTCCTGCACCAATGGCAGGAATCGCAGCGACAGCAGCAGGGTGAAACCGAGGCGATCGACGGGCACCCCCATCCGCGCCAGGGGCGAAATGCACCAGCTCAGGCCCCACACCAACGATTCCGGTGGTGTGGTGAGCAGCAACAGATTGGCGCTGTGAATCACCGTGAACAACAAGGTGGCACTGTTGAGCCCTAACGCCGCAGAGCGGCGCGTGATCAGCAGCGGCCCGAACGGTACCGGCCCCAACTGCACCGGCCCCCAGCGCAACAACTCCCAGCGCTGCCCCTGATCCGCAGGGGCCAAGCGCAGCTCCTGAGGTGGCCGGTTCAAGGCCACCGGATCAACCCCACCGGCGGGCAGGAAGGTGGCCAGCACGCCCACCAACACCGAGAGCGCCAGCAGCAGCGGCAGGGTGCGGCGCCAGATTCGCCAGGGGAGGCCGCTGCACGCCGTCACCAGCAGCAGCAAGCCCACCAGAGCCAGCCGCCACCAGGGCCCCGCCAGGATCGGCGTGAGAAGAAAGGCCACGGTCCAAGCCAGCTTGAGCCGCGGATCGAGATCACGCAGCCAGCTGCCCGTGCCATCGACGTACTGGCCGATGGGGATCTGCCGCAACCAATCCATCAGGCCCGCATCGCCGGAGGCTCGATGCCCACAACCTCAGCGGCCGCGCGCCTGCTGTTTAGCCAGATCGCGCTCGGCATCGCGCTGCTGCTTGCCGCGCCAGAACAGCTTGAGCGGTGAACCTTCAAAGCCCAGGCCTTCACGGATCTGCCGTTCCACGTAGCGACGGTAGGTGTCGCCGAACAGCTTCGGGTCGTTCACAAACAGGGTGAAGCTGGGGGGCCGCGTAGCCACCTGGGTGCCGTAATAAATCCGGCCCTGGCGCCCACCACGGCTGGTAGGGGGCGAGCGCCAGCTCACGGCCTCCTGGAGCACCTCATTCACCACCGAGGTGCTCACCCGGCGGCGGTGCTGCTCCACCGCCACAGCCGCAATCGCAAAGATGCTCTGCACCCGCTGGCCGCTCAGGGCCGAGGTGAACAGCATCGGTGCCCAATCGAGGAAATAGAGCTTGGCGCGCAGCTCCTTTTCCATGGCCGGCATGGTGTGCGAATCCTTTTCGATCGCATCCCACTTGTTCACCACCACCACGCAGGCGCGGCCGTCTTCTTCAATGCGGCCCGCCAGGCGCTGATCCTGCTCCGTCACGCCATCGAGGGCATCGATCACCAGCACACACACATCGGAGCGCTCGATCGCCTTGAAGCTGCGGTTGATCCCGAAGAACTCGGGGCCGTAGTTCACCGAGCGCTTGCGGCGAATGCCGGCGGTATCGAGGATCTTCCAGGTGTGGCCCTCGCGCTCGAGCGTGGTGTCGATCGTGTCGCGGGTGGTGCCGCGGATCGGGCTCACGATCGCCCGCTTCTCACCGCAGATGGCATTGAGCAGACTGGATTTGCCCACGTTGGGCCGGCCAATGATCGCCAGCTGGATGGGTTCCTCACCGGTGAGTTCTTCGGTGGAAGGCAGGTAATCCACCACCTTGTCGAGCAGGTCGCCCGTACCGGCGCCGTGAATGGCGGAGATCGGATAGGGCTCCCCCAGGCCGAGGCTCCAGAACTCGGCGGCCATCGAGAGGCCGGCCTCGGGCGATTCGCACTTGTTCACCGCCAGCAGCACCGGCACGTTGTGGCCGCGCAACCATTCGGCAATCGATTCATCCGCCGCGGTGAGGCCCTGCTGGCCATCGGCGATCACCACCGCCACAGACGCCTCGGAGAGGGCGAGGTTGGCCTGCTCGCGGATCTCCGGCAGAAATTCGCTGTCGTCGTCGAACACCAGACCGCCGGTGTCCACCACCTTGAAATGGCGGTCACGCCAGTAGCCGTCTTGGTAAGTGCGATCACGGGTCACACCGGGCTCGTCGTGCACGATCGCCTCACGGCTCTTGCAGAGGCGGTTGACCAAGGTGGATTTGCCCACATTGGGGCGGCCAATAATGGCGACGACCGGCAGAGCCAAGCGGGTATCACAACAACTGTCGTGACTTGACCCTACAGGCCGGCGGAAGCGAAAAACTTTCCGCCGTCGCAATGCGCGACGCACTGAGTCTCGCTACGAGGAGGGTGTTCTGAGCCCCGACCCCTGCGGCGGCCTACCCCCATGCTGGACCTGATCGCCTCGATCGTGGTCGACCTCTCCGACCAGAAGCTCTATGTGTACAACCAGCAGCAGGAGCTGGTGCGCACGGTGTTGGTGAGCACGGGCAAAGCTTCCAGCCCAACCCCCACCGGCAGCGCTCAGGTGTTCACCAAGCACCGCAGCGTCACCATGCGCGGGCGCACCTACGTGGCCCCGAACGTGCCCTGGGCCATGTGCATCACCGAGAACGAAATGATCTGCATGCATGGGGCCCCCTGGCAGGAGGCCGCTGGGCAGGCCTTCGGGGTGGCCCGCAGCAGTGGCTGTATCCGCATCCCGAGCCCGCATGCCCGCTGGTTATTCGAGAACACCCCCGTGGGCACACCCGTCACGATTCAGGTGTGAGCCATCGGGCCGCCGTTTTCACGCGCGGTGAATTGGGTTGCCGTGTTCAGCTGATCGGCAAATCACCCGGGTGGCCGGCCACCGGATCGGCGGGCTGTTCGCGCAGCTCCGGCAGCGGGCCACTGTCTGGCAGCGACTCGCCCCGCTCCGCCAGATGGGCTAGCAGCCAGTTCACCGCCGTGGCCCGGCGGGTGCGGCGCGGATAGAGCTCTCCGATGCGATACCCCCCGAAGCCCAGCTGCTCTTTGAGCAGCTGTTTGTGTTGCTTGGGGATGGAGCGCGTCAGCGCCACCGAGGGGGGCCGCTCGGCGATGAACTGCGGTTCGCGCGGAAACAACTCCCGCCAGCTGGCCTCCGTGGCCGGGCCCGCGCTCCAGCTGCCAGAGCCGTTTTGCTCGTATCCCAGGCGCGGCCAGATCAGTTCACACACGAAGCGGTCGCTGGTGCGATCAGCCAGCACCGCTTCCAACAGCGCACGACTCAGGGGGAAGGGAACGGGCGTGGCGGCGGCTTCGGCAGGAGGCATCGGCCTGGAGTCCGACAATCAACGCACCATGATCACCGCCCCACCCCCACTCGAGCTGGCTGGCCGCGGCACACCCCGGGCGCTGCGCTGCCGCGTGCTGCAATCGCCCCTGGCGGGGGTGAGCGATCGCATCTTCCGCAGCCTGGTGCGCCGCTGGGCCCCCGATGCGCTGCTGTTCACCGAGATGGTGAACGCCACCAGCCTGGAGCTGGGCCATGGCCTGATCAAGGTGGAAGAACTGGCCAGCGAACCCGGCCCGATCGGGGTCCAGCTGTTCGATCACCGCCCGGCCGCCATGGCCGATGCCGCCCGCCGCGCCGAGGCTGCCGGTGCCTATCTGATCGACATCAACATGGGCTGCCCGGTGAAAAAGATCGCCAACAAGGGCGGCGGCAGCGGCCTGATCCGCGATCCGGAGCTGGCGGCGCGGATCGTGGAGGCGGTGGCCGCGGCCGTGGCTATCCCGGTCACTGTGAAAACCCGTCTGGGCTGGTGCGGCAGCGACGCCGATCCGGTGAGCTGGTGCCGGCAGCTCGAGGGCGCGGGCGCGCAGCTGCTCACCCTGCACGGCCGCACCCGCGAGCAGGGCTTCAAGGGCCAGGCCGATTGGGACGCCATCGCCGCCGTGAAGCGGGCGCTCACGATCCCGGTGATCGCCAACGGTGATGTGAACAGCGCCGCCGATGCTCTGCGCTGCCTGGAGCACACCGGCGCCGATGGCGTGATGGTGGGCCGCGGCACGATGGGTGCCCCCTGGCTGGTGGGGCAGATCGATGCCGCCCTCAGCGGCAGGCCGATGCCGCCCAGCCCCGGAGCCCTCGAACGCATCCACCTAGCGCGGGAGCAGCTGCAGGCTCTTGTGGCTGCCCGCGGCGATCACGGCCTACTGATCGCTCGCAAGCACATGAGCTGGACCTGCACCGGCTTCAGCGGAGCGCCGCAGCTTCGCCACGCTCTGATGCGGGCGCCCACCCCCGCAGAAGCCCTAGCGTTGCTGGATCAAGCCGCGGCCCAGCTGGATGACTGCGGAGCTCTGGCTCCCTTGGCTGGTGCTGCTGTGGCCTCTGTGGCTGAGTCGCCGGCCTGAGGCCCGTTGCCCACTCTGGATGCGGCGCAGCCTGCTGCTGCTGCTCGCGCTGCTGAGCCTGAGCTATCTGCACTGGCGCCTCACCGCAAGCCTCAATCTCAGTGGGCCGCTGGCCGCGGCCTTGAGCGTGCTGTTGCTGCTGGCCGAGAGCTGGCTATTGCTCAGTGGGCTGTTGCCGCTGCTGCTCGCTTGGCGGCGTTTCAGCGATGGCCGCCCCGAAGCAGATGCAGCCCAGGTTCAGTGGCAGGCGAGCAGCTGGCGGCCCACGGTGGACGTGTTGATCCCCAGCTGCGGCGAACCCCTGCCGGTGTTGGAGCGCTGCCTGCGGGCCTGCAGCCAGCTGAGCTATCCGCACAAGCAGCTGTGGGTGCTCGATGACGCCGGCCGAACCGAGGTGGCCGAACTGGCCGCCCGCTACGGCGCCGGCTACCAGCACCGGCCGCAGCGGAGGCACGCCAAGGCCGGCAACCTCAACGCCGGGCTGCCGCTGGGCAGCGGCGAGCTGGTGGCGGTGTTCGACGCCGATTTCGTGCCCCAACAGCACTTCCTCGAGCGCACGATCGGCCTGTTGCTCGATCCGCAGGTGGCGCTGGTACAGACCCCCCAGCACTTTTTCAATGCCGACCCGGTGATGCGCAACCTGGCCATGGAGGCCTGGCTGCTGCCGGATGAGGAGAGCTTCTACCGCTGGATCGAACCGGTGCGCAGCGCCTGGGATGCGGTGGTGTGCGCCGGCACCAGTTTCCTGGTGCGCCGCGCCGCTCTGGACGACATAGGCGGCTTCGTGGAGCAGGCCATCTCGGAAGACCTCGTGACCGGCATGGCTCTGGCCTCCCGTGGCTGGAAGCTGCGTTACCTCGGCGAAAAACTGAGCGCCGGTCTGGCCGCCGAAACCATGCTCGATTTCGTGCGCCAACGGCAGCGCTGGGCCTCCGGCACCCTGCAGGCGCTGCGCTTGCGGCAGGGCCCCCTGCGCTTGCGCAACCTGCGGCCCGGCCAACGCCTGGCCTATCTGGAGGGCGCGCTGCACTGGTTCAACACGGTGCCGCGGCTGCTGCTCCTGCTGATGCCGCTCAGCATCGGCCTGCTGGGCGTGCTGCCAGTGCTGCTCACCGATGCAGCTGTGCTGGGCAAATTGCTGCCGCTCTGGATCGCCCTGCTCCTGAGCACGGGCTGGCTGAACCGCGGCAGCCGCCATGCGCTGCTGGCCGATCTGCCGGGATGGGCGCTGGCTGTGCCGCTCGCCGCCACGGTGCTGGCCAGCCTCTGGGGGCGGGTGCAAGCGTTTCGGATCACCCCCAAGCACCGGGTGCAAGGGCGCGGCGGCATCGCACCGGTGCTGGCGCTGCCGCTGCTGGTGCTGCTGGGCCTCAATGGGCTCAACCTGGCTCTGATCCTGCGCCATCTCAGCTCCGGTGGCGGCAGTGCCGGCGGCTGGCTGGGCCTGGCCTGGGGCGGGCTCACACTGCTCGGCCTGCTGGTGGCGCTTCAGGCCTGCCGCGATCCCGCCGCCGGCGATCCGAGCCCCTGGCTGGCCCTGAACCTGCAAGCCTCGCTGCGGGGGCTGGATCATGCCGGGCACCCCGTGGAGCAGCTGGTGACGATCGAAGCGCTGAGTGAGACCGGTGTTGCCCTAGCGCCAGGCACCCTCCCGCCGGAGGGGATAGCTGAGTGGCTGGAGCTGCGGATCTCGAACGTCCCCGGGTTGCCGGCCCTGCCCCTAGCCCCGCAAGTGCACAGAGGCTCACACCTGAGCTGGGCCTGGGAGCAAGCCCCAGCCGTTGTGCGTGAACAGTTCCTGGGTTGGCTGTATGGGCGCCCCGGCGCCTGGCCGCAGCGGCAAGCGCCGCCGGAATGGCGAGCACTACTCGCTCTGCTGCGCCGGCTGGTCAGCCCAGGGAGGGAGCAGCAACGGCTGAGCCTGGTGCCGCAGCAGCTGGAGCGGCACCAGGCTCCGGACACACCCGATTGGTGAAATCGCAGCGGTAGATCGCCGGCTTCTGCCAGCTGAGCGGAATCTCCAACAGGTCGCGGCTGCCGGTGATCGCCTGCACCGCCAGGAGCACCATGATCAGGATGTTGCTCGCCACGTGCAGGCGGCGCCAGCGCAGGTGGCGCGTGATTTCCGGGCGAGCCGCCAGGTTCATCAGAAACAGCCCGGTGAGCAGGACGCCACTCCAGTAGTGCGAGCTCCAGAACGCCCCGCTGAAGGGGTTATCGGAGAGGCGCCAGATCTCCGGTTGGCTGCCCAAGCCCAGCAGCCCCGCCCAAGTGAGCAGAGTGAAGCTGGCCCTCAGCGCTGGGCGCTTCACCTTGAGCAGCGCCAAGATCGCCACCAACGTGCCGGCTGCCACGAGCAGCAACAACGCCAGGCGAGCCGCCCCCCCCACAAAGGCCGCGCCAGGCTCCACGGCCTTGCTGATGAACGAATAAACCAGCGCGATCAGCACGGCCACCACCACACCAGCCGTGACCCAGCGGCCGTGGTCAGCGTGTTCCCGCGGCACAAGCGCCGGCTGCTTGGTGATGCCGAGGCGCTTCTCTCGCACCAAGATGCCCAGCCGGATCGTGGCGCCCATCACGGGATACACGAACAGGATCACCAGCACCGGATGGAGCAGGGAGAACCAATCAATGGCGGTCATCGTGCGTGATTCCTCAGGGCAGAACCGCCGGCCAGCCCTGGCGGATCAATAACAACGAAAAGTAGGGCTGCTCAGCTGCGCTGACCAGCACAGCCGAAGCCAGCTGCTGGTCGGGCCAGCCCACCCGCTGGGCGAACAGGGTGTGGTCCAGCAACCCGCGCTCCGCTAGCAGCGGTTGCACCCAACTCCAGCGGTGGCCAAGCTTCAACAGGGCCAGAACGGCACCGGCCACAGCAGCCTGCTCCAACAGCGCCGCCAGCTCCAAAGGTGTTTCGGGGGTGGGACGAATCCAGAGCGGTTCCTGCTGCAGCGCCAGCGGCCATGGGATTCCCTGGCTGGAGGCCGCTGCAGCAGCGGCTGAAACAGCCGTGATCCCAGGAATGACACGCAATGCCGCGGCGGGCACCCGTTCCGCCAGCGCTAACAGCACATAGGAGCAGCTGGCATACAGGGAACTATCGCCCTCACAGAGCAGCACCACGGCTTGGCCCTGGCTCAGCTCGGCCACCAGGGCCTCGGCAGCGGCATGCCAGGCCTGCTGGCGCGGTTCCGCCTCAGCCACCATGGGGAAGAGCAACGGCAACCGGCGCTGCTCGGAGCGGATCCAGGGAGAGGCAATCCGGGCCGCCATGCCCTCTGCCTCCAGCCTCGCCACCGGGTAGGCCACCGCTGCAGCCGCCTCGATCGCTCGCACCGCGGCCACGGTGAGCAGCTCAGGATCCCCGGGCCCGACCCCCACCAACGTGAGCTTGCCGGCCGGCGATGCCGACACCGGATCGTGATCCAAATCACCAAAGCTGCGGTCTGCCGCCTTTCTAGGGTGAAGAGGCGTGCGGCATGACCCGATGAGTCATCTGCAGATTTTTCCGGTCACCGGCAGCCACCATCCGCTGCCCCACTTCGCCAGCAACGACCCGGCACTGATCACCGCCGAGCTGGCACAGCGCGGCATTGGCTTCGAACGCTGGCCGGCACGGGTGGAACTCCCTGCCGGCGCCGATGCAGCCGCCGTGCTCGCCGCCTACGCCACCGAAATCAAGCGGGTGCAATCCAAGGGCACCTACCCCACGGTGGATGCGATCCGGATGACACCTGAGCACCCCGATCGCGAAGCTCTGCGCCAAAAGTTCCTCTCGGAACACACCCACAGCGAAGACGAGGTGCGCTTCTTCGTGGAAGGCCAGGGTCTGTTCTGCCTGCACATCGGTGATGAAGTGCTGCAGGTGCTCTGCGAAGCTGACGACTGGATCAGCGTTCCCGCCGGCACCAAGCATTGGTTCGACATGGGCAACAGCCCGCAGTTCTGCGCCATCCGCTTTTTTGACAACCCCGACGGCTGGGTGGCCCAATTCACGGGCGAGGCAATCGCCGAGCAGTTTCCGCTGCTGGATGAAAAAACGCTGCATGGAGGCTGAAAAGCAGCTCGGGCCCTCAGCAGATCTGGTGATCCAGCCTTCTGATGAACGCGAGGAGACAACACTCGACTTGTCTTCGAACGGCCTGCATGTCTGCATCGCTTCCATCTCACCAACGCATTAGCCATGCTGTGGCGCTGAGCCTCGCGCTCCTGCCCAGCACCACAATCGCCGCCACCATTGGCGCTAGTCAAAACGTGGATTTCAGCCCCACGGTGGTGAGCAACTTCTGCGACATCACGACGACTGGCGGATCGCTAGCGGTCGAGAAGAAACGCGGACTCATCACCTCCGACTCCAGCCTTTCGGGCACTTTTAGTGGCACCCAGGCACCCGGCACAATTGCGGTGGTGAGCAACCTCACCTCAGCTGGAACGGTGATCGTGGATCCCCCCAAGCTTTCCGGAGGGACGGCCGCCACCACCAGTGAAGTGAAGCTCGGAAACGGCT
This sequence comes from Vulcanococcus sp. Clear-D1, assembly GCF_014654725.1. Taxonomy (GTDB): domain Bacteria; phylum Cyanobacteriota; class Cyanobacteriia; order PCC-6307; family Cyanobiaceae; genus Vulcanococcus. The sequence continues at coordinate 81,121 of NZ_JACVZV010000006.1, forward strand.
CCTACAGCAGCACAGCCCAGAGCCTCAACCTCGGCAGCGATGGCAATCTGCCGAGCACCAATCTGCACGTGCGTTTTAGCACCACCAGCAACGGCAACAAGTTTGCCAATGGCACCTACAACGCCGTCGCCACCGTGACCTGCACCGATGATGCGAACCGCTAGAGCACTGGCGGGCTGTCTCGGGGCCGCGGTGATGGTGACATCAAGCCATGCCCTAGCCCTGGGGCTCTCTCCCCTGGTGCTGGAGCAGCGCCGGGGCGTGCTCCAAGTCAGCAACAACAGCGATCGCCTGCAACGGGTGGAACTGCAGGTGTTTCGTGTGCGCCAGGTGCAGGGACGCAGCACGGCTGACCTCACCCCCTTGCCCCCAGCCGAAGCCGAGGCCTTAATCCGCCTTCGGCCTTCGGTATTCCGCCTCGGCCCAGGCGCTAGCCGCGTGATTCCTTACAGCGTGGCGACAGATCAACCATCGTTTTATGTATGCGGAACCTCGCTGCAGGGTCTTGTTCAGGCAAGGATCTGCTCACGCTGGCGCTCTGTTTCTGCCTCCACCCCCAGGCAGCCATAGGACAGATCTACCTAGCCCCAAACCAGCAGTTTCCCCAAGGATCACGGGTGTCGATTGATCTCGGCAGCGTGCGCTGCAACGCCGATGCCGGGGCCCTGCCCAACCTCAGCCTTTCCGCCGGCGCTTATCCCGATCAATGGGGCAACAGCATCAGCGTGGCTCAATCGAATGGCAACGCCACGATCGGCAATCAGAGCTCGCTTCTGGCGATGCTGAGCCTGAACATTCCACTGGCCCGCAGCAACAATGCCTTCAGCTGCCAGCCGCTACTGAAAGACGTCATGATCCGCACCCGCATGGAGAATCTTCGCCAGCTTGTGGATGAGGACGTGATCAGCGAATCGCAGTACAAGCAGGCTCTACTCAGCCTCTATGGGCCACTGAGCACCAGCGAACTCTCACTGCCACCCTCCCCCAATGGCGGCGTCAAGGTGACGGTGGAATAAAACCCAAACCCAGCCCCACCTTCAGCGCAGCACGACACCCACCGAGTGCATGCGCACAGCGTCAGGGTTCGCCAGCTCACCGCTGAGCGCCTCCACCTCCACCGCCGCCAGCTCCTCCAAGCGCGCCACCGTGGCCTCGCGGCCGAAACGCTCTTCGCACAGACACCAGTACAACCCGAAATGGCGTGCCTCGCTGGCCAGCAGCTCGCCATAGAGGGCGCGTAGCTCGGGATCAGGGCTGTGGGCAGCCAGCAGCGCCATGCGCTCATGGCTGCGGGCCTCGATCAGCCCCGCCACCAGAAAGGAATCGAGCATCCGCTCCGGCTCGCCTTTGCGCACCGCCGCGGTGAGGCTGGCGCCGTAGACCGGAGCCGGCAGCGGGCGCAGCGCCATCCCCCGCCGCTGCAGGAGCCCTAGCACCAGCTCAAAGTGCTCCAGCTCCTCGCGAGCCAGCGGACTCAACAGTGCCCCCAGCCCCTCATCAGACGGGTAGCGGAACATCAGCTGCAGCGCCACGCCAGCCGCCTTGCGCTCGCAATGGGCGTGATCAATCAGCACCAGTTCAGGCAGGCCGTTGGCCTGCTCCAGCCAGCTGACGCTGCTGGGGGCCGCCAGCCACTTCACCCGGGCCGTGGGGTTCTCGAGCACAAGTGTCATGCCACGGCCTCTGCGCGCAGGCGCAGCACCAGGCCCTGCAGGGCCAGGCCGTAGCTGGCGGGGCCGAAGCCACAGATCACACCCAGGGCCTTGTCGGCCAAATAGGAGTGATGGCGGAAGGCTTCGCGGGCGTGCACGTTGCTCAGGTGCAGCTCCACATAAGGAAGGGCCACCCCCAGCAGGGCATCGCGTAGGGCGATGGAGGTGTGGGTGAAGGCGCCGGCATTGATCAAGATGCCGTCGGCATGGCCGCGGGCGGCATGGATGCGATCCACCAACGCGCCCTCGTGGTTGCTCTGGAAGCACTCCAGCGCCACGCCGAGCCCTGCGGCCTGACGAGCCAACTCCGCCTCAATCGCCTCGAGGGTGTCAGCGCCATAGAGCCCTGGCTCCCGCAACCCCAGCAGGTTGAGATTGGGCCCATTGAGCAGCAGCACCCGCATCGCCAGCGCCGTTGAACCGGCCTCCACTGATTCGATCGTAAGGAGCAGGGCCAGGGGCAGACCCACCGGCTGGTAAGTTCTTGGGGTGTGGTTCGGGTCGGTGCCCGAGTGGTTAATGGGGGCGGACTGTAAATCCGCTGGCTCTGCCTACGCTGGTTCAAATCCAGCCCGGCCCACCTTCCACATGCCCTTGTAGCTCAGCGGTAGAGCACTCCCTTGGTAAGGGAGAGGTCACGAGTTCAAGTCTCGTCAAGGGCTTTCAAAAACAGCAAGAAAGCTGTGCAAACCCCCCGCAATCCTGCAGGATTTTGCTCAGTTTGTTCTTCAAGTTCGCTGGATGACCGCATCACCGCCAGCGATCCCTGAGGCACTGCGTTGCCTGATCGTGGAGGACCAGGTGATGTTCCTCCAGCTGCTGTGCTCGATGCTGGAGGCCATGCCTGGCCTCACTGTGGTGGGCACGGCCACGCGCCAGGCCGATGCCATTGCTCTCTGCAGTGGCGACGACGCGCCCGACCTGTTGATCCTTGACCTGGCCCTTCCCGATGGTGATGGACTAGCAGTAGCCCAGGCCCTGGCCGCCGTTCGCCCCCACGCCAAGGTGGTGGTGCTCTCCGGTCAGGCCAGCAGCTTTGTCTGTCCGGGTGCGCTGCAGCCACTGATCGTGGGCGTGGTCGACAAGACCTCAGCCTTCGCGCAACTCACCCAGGTGCTGGAACGCTGCCTACCCCACAGCGCGGATCCACTCACGCCACGGCAGCAGGAGATCTATGGCCTGATCGGCCAGGGCCTCACCAACAAGGAGATCGCCCGCGCCAGTGGCCTCTCGGTGACCACCGTGGAAACCCACCGCAAGGCCATCGCCCAGAAGCTCGGTGTGAGCGGCTCCGAACTGGTGCGGCAGGCCTCGCTCAGGGGCCGCCTCAACACAGTGGAGGGCTGAGTGCTGAACCTGCGCCTAGGCAACGTCTTCACGCGCCCCAAACGGCTCGCCAACCGGCTGGCAGCGGTGAGCGCGGTGCAGCTGTTGCTGGTGACCGGCGGCTTCAGCCTGCTCAGCTACAGCCTCGGGCGGCGCAGTGGCCTCGAGCTCAGCGAGGTGTACCGCCAGAACGCCTCGGTGGTGGATCTCTCCATTCGCCTCTCCAGCAAGCTCAGCTACCCGATCTGGATCAACGCGCTCAACCTCAACTGGCTGAAGGCCGATCCGTCACGGGAACGGGACTTTGGGGCGATCGCGGAGCGGTTCTGGAACCAGATGACGGTCTTCCCGGTGGACTACATCAACATCGGCAACGCCGATGGGTCGTTTGTGGGCCTGGAGCGCACCGCCGCCGGCGATCTGCTCCTCAACGAGGACACACTTCGCAGCGGCCGCGGCTCCATGGCCGTGTACGCCATGGGCGCGAACGGCCAACGCGGCGCGCTGCTGGAGCGGATCCCCGGCATGACGGCCACCCACGAAGAAGCCTGGTACGTCGACACAGCCAAGGCTGGCCAGCCCAGCTGGAGCTCGATCTACGCCTGGGAAGACCAGCCAGAGGTGTTCTCCATCTCTTACAACGCACCGTTGTTCGGCCCGGATCGCAGCCTCAAGGGCGTGGTGGGGGTGGACATGGTGCTCAGTCAGCTGAGCACCTGGCTGCAAGGGGTGTGGAAGGAGCGCGAGGGCATCGCCGTGATCGTGGAACCCAACGGCGATCTGGTGGCCTGTTCACTGCCTGAGCTCACCCTGGCTCAGAAGCAGGGCACGGTGCAGCGCGCCAACCTGCGCGACTTGCGCAACCCCCTGATTCAGGAACTGAGCCAAGCCTTCTCGGCCGCAACATCCCGCAGCGGCCGCCCCAGCCCACCGGTGCGCGTGAGGGTGGAGGACCAGGCCTACACCCTGCAGGCCAGCCCTTGGGGCGAGGAGGAAGGGCTCAACTGGACGCTGCTCACAGCCCTGGCGACTGGGCCCACGAGCGCCGCGGCTGAACGCAGCAGTGTGATGGCGCTGCTCGCTGCGGCCGCAGCAATGGCCGGTGCGGTGGTGCTGATCAGCCGCCAGATCCGAGCTCTGCTGGATCCGCTCAACCAACTGGAATCCGCCTCCCGGCAACTGGGGGAAGCCCTGGCTGCCCCGAACCCTGCAGCGGGGCAAGGTCTCCACTTCACCAGCGGCCTGAGCGGCAGCGCCGGCGAGGAACTGCTCGCCCTCGATGGCGCCATCAGCGAACTGGTGGAGCGCTACAACACGCTCACCACCAACCTGCGGGAAGCGCAGGAACGGGAGCGCTACCGCGACGCGCAAACCCTGGCCCTGCTCAAAGACAAGCTGCGCAGCAGCCTGCAGGCCGCGGCCGTGGCCCATGAGATCAACCAGCCCCTGAGCGTGTTGCTGCTCAACAGCCAGCTGCTTCTGGATCGCAGCCAAAAGCCCGGCAGCCCCGAGCTGCCGGAAGCCTGGCAGGCCCAGCTGCAGAGCATCCGCCATGAAGCGGATCGGGTGGTGCTCACGATCGAAACGATGCGTGCCCTGCTCCGCAACGTGCAAACAGACCATCAGCGGCTGGATCTGCGTGAGGTCGCCCAGAGCGCTCTGCTCTATGCCCGCTCCGGTGGGCCGGTGAGCAGCCTCACGGTGGAGAGCGAAGCACTGGACCGCCAGCAGCAGCCCGCCTGGATCGATGGCGATCCGGTTCAGATCCAGATCGCCATCGTGAATCTGCTGCGCAACGCCGCCGAAGCCCTGAGGGATGCCGCCGTGACGGATCCCTGGATCAGCCTGAGCCTTAGGGCTGAGGGCGAGCAGTGGTGCCTGTCGGTGGACGACAACGGCCCCGGCCTACCGCCGGCGCTGCTGGACGACACACCCCTACAAACCACCAAGCGCAGCGGCAGCGGTCTTGGCCTGTTTGTGGTGCGAACCACCATGGAGAACCATCACGGCGCGCTGCGGTGCGGCACGAGCGATCGGGGCGGGGCTGCACTGCAGCTGCTCTTCCCCGCCAAGCCCGGGCCTGGAAGACTGGATCAGGCCCTACCCACCACTGGGGATTGAGCCAAGGCGCCCCCTGCTTGCAGATTCTGCATAGGCAGAGATGGTTCCCTTGGCCGACATCCTGTTCGACGGTTTACCCGTTCTCGACCTGCTGGAAATCACCCCCAGCACCAGCGTTGTGGCCCAGATCACCCAACGCGATCAGAGCTCGATTTCGCGCATCTACCGGCAGGTGAGCCGCCGGCTCGGCCTGGAGTTCCGGAAACACACCGACGGCCGCTACCGAGCGAGCGCCAATCAGGGGCTGCTGGAGGGGCTCAGGCGTTCGTCGCAATGGATGCGCCTACAGGCAACACCTGCTGAACCCCGCTGGCTCACCTGCGGCCATGCCGCCCTGGTGAGCGGAACGCAGCAGCCCACCCTGGTGCAGCACTGCGCCGACCCCCTCCAGGTGGAGCGCCTCCTACAGGAGCGCGTGCTCGATCTTGCTGTGATCACCCGGCCCAGCCCCTCTTCCAGCACAGCTGCTGCTGATCTCCTGGAGCACCCCCTGTTGCGCCATCCAGGCGGCATCGACCTGATCCTCCTCCGCCACGACCTCAGCGATCACCCGGCCGTGCAGGCCGTGATCACGGCGCTGCAGCAGCAGGTCCGCCAGCATCTGCGGCAGCATCCCGAGCAGGAATGGTTGGGCTGAGCCCCTCCTGAATTCGCGTTTCATGCTGCTCTCCACCTCGATCGCCGCGATGCGGCAGCCCGTGAGCGCGGGCACCACACGCCCGCGGGCCTGGCGGCTGGAGCAGCTGGAGCGCTTGGAGCAGGCCATCGCCGCGAGGCGTGATGCGGTGCTCAACGCTCTGGCCAGCGATCTGGGCAAACCACCGGTGGAGGCCTACTTCGAGCTGGTGGCGGTGCAGCAGGAAATCCAGTTGGTGCGCAGCCGTCTGCGCCGCTGGATGGCGCCGCGTGCCGTGGGGCTGCCGGTGTTCATGCAGCCGGGCTGGGCCGAAGTGATCCGCGAGCCCCTGGGCTGCGTGCTGGTGATCGGCCCCTGGAACTACCCCTTCCTGCTGAGCCTGCAGCCCCTGGTGAGCGCTCTGGCGGCGGGCAACACGGTGGTGCTGAAGCCCTCGGAGCACGCTCCCGCCACAAGCGCCCTGATCGGCGAGCTCCTTGAAGCAGCCTTCCCAGCAAGCACCGTGCAGGTGGTGCAGGGCGATGGCCCCGTGGCGCAAGCACTGCTGCAGGAGCGCTTCGATCACATCTTCTTCACCGGCGGCGAACGGGTGGGTCGGCTGGTGATGGAAGCCGCCGCCCGCCACCTCACGCCGGTGACGCTCGAGCTGGGGGGCAAGAGCCCTGCGGTGGTGCTGGGCGATGCGGATCTGGAGGTGAGCGCCCGGCGGCTGGTGTGGGGCAAATGCCTCAATGCCGGCCAAACGTGCATCGCCCCCGACTACCTGCTGGTGGATGAGGCGGTGCAAGCACCACTGGTCCAACGACTGAGCCAACGGATCGAGCACTGCTTCGGCAGCGAGCCCCTGGCCTCGCCGGATCTGGGCAGCCTCGTGAATCAGGCCCAGTTCGAACGACTCCACAACCTGCTGGAGGGGGCCCGCCACCGCGGCCAAGTGCTGTTTGGCGGCGCGAGCGATGCCGACCAGCGGCGCATCGCACCCACCCTGATCCGGGTGGACAGCTTGGACGATCCTCTGATGCAGGAGGAGCTGTTCGGCCCGCTGCTGCCGGTACTGAGTGTGAGCGGCCTCGATGAAGCGATCGAGCGGATCAACCAGCGCCCCAAGCCGCTCGCCCTCTACTTATTCAGCAAGCAGCGCGCCGCCCAGGAGCAGATCCTGCAGCGCACCAGCTCCGGTGGGGTGTGCTTCAACGACGTGGTAATGCAGGTGGGCGTGCCGGAGCTGCCCTTTGGCGGCGTGGGCAACAGCGGCATGGGCAGCTACCACGGAGAAGCCGGCTTCCGCACCTTCTCGCACGAACGCAGCGTGATGCGCCGGCCCTTCCGCCTGGATGTTCCCTTCCGCTACCCGCCCTACGCCGGCAAGCTTCCGTTGGTGCGGAGACTGCTGGGCTGAGCCACGCCCCACCCCGCCCCGGATCGATGGCCGGGCCTGATCACCAGGCCTTATCAAAAGAGGGCTGGCGTCACCGGCCAAGGCCCGTATGGTGCCTCCAGCCGAACGCCCACGCCCCATGCGCCGCCGCTCCGCTGCCGCATTCGCCCTGGCCCTGTTGCTGCCCCTGCCGGGCCTGGCCGGAGAGGTCGTGGTGAAGCCCGGTGAAACCCTCTCGGAGATCGCCGAGCGCTACGGCACCAGCGTGCAGCGCCTGATGCAGCTCAACAACCTGCGCAGCCCGCAGGATCTCTGGGCCGGCAGCCGCATCCAGGTGCCCGGCGCCGGCGGCACCACCAGCCGCGGGGGCGGAAGCGGCAACTACACCGTGAAACCGGGCGAGACCCTCTCCGAAATCGCCGAGCGCTACGGCACCAGCGTGCAACGCCTGATGCAGCTCAATGGCCTGCGCAGTCCGCAGGATCTCTGGGCCGGCAGCCGCATCCAGGTGCCCGGAGCAACCAGCTCGAGCAGCAGTGGCGGCGGTGGTGGCACCCGCACCACCACGGTGAAAGCCAACTACACAGTGAAGCCGGGCGAAACCCTCTCCGAGCTGGCTGAGCGCTACGGCACCAGCGTGCAACGCCTGATGGAACTCAACAACCTGCGCGGCCCGCAGGACCTCTGGGCCGGCAGCCGCATCCAGGTGCCCATCACCCGCACCACCACCGCCGCAGCCCCCAAGCCCGCGGTGAACAAGAGCGCCACGCAGCACAAGGTGCAGAGCGGTGAAACCCTCTCGGTGATTGCCGATCGCTACGGCGTGTCGATGCAGAACCTGATCGCCCTCAACGGGATCAGCGATCCGAACCAGGTGGAGGTGGGCCGCACCCTGAAACTGCGGGGATCAGCAAAGCCAGCCGCGAAACCCGCGGCCAAGCCGGCAGCCAAACCGCAGCCCGTTGCCGCCAAACCGGCACCCAAGCCGGCACCGCAGCCCGCGCCCAAACCCGCTGCCCAACCAGTTGCCGCCCAGCCAGTTGTGGCCAAGCCTGCTCCAGCGGCAGCAGCACCAGTTGTCGCCAAACCAGAGCCGAAGCCGGCCGCCGAGGCCGCCACGCCCGTTGCCGCCACACCCGTGGCTGCCAAACCCGAACCCAAACCGGAGCCCAAACCCGCCGCCACACCCGTGGCTGCCAAACCGGCGGCCCAGCCCGCAGCCGCTGCCTCCAGCACCAAGCCCGGCAAACCGGCCTCACCCGATTGGCGCAACTACGGCCCCCTGCAGGTGGACTGGGCCAACTGGCAGCCGATGGGCGGCAGCTATGTGGCCCCCAGCCTCAACAGCGACGGGCAACCCCTCTACCTGGCCATCAATTGCAATGCCAAGCGGCTTAATGCCACCGGGCAATCGGGCACCTGGAAAACCTGGGATGCGCCCCAGAGCGATTTCGAGCACAAGCTGATCAACGATCTCTGCACGGCTAAAGGCGGCTGATCAGGCCGCCAGCCTGAGGGGCCAGGGCTGCCGCAAAAAACGGCGGCCCGCGGGGCGCAGCCAGAGGCGCTGAGCACCGTCGTCGCTCTCAGCGATCAGGTCTTCCTGCACAAGCTGACGCGCCAACCAGCGCCAGCGCTCCACCTCCTCGCCCTCCGCCTGGGCCAGGTCTTCCCCCAGGCTGCGCAGATCCACCCCACCCCGTTGCTCCAGCAGAGCCAGCACCTCAGCGGCCTGCTCCGACCAATCCACCAGGGCCGGCCGCTCGCTGCAGCGATCACAGCGGCCGCAGGGCGGCACCAGTTCCCCAACGGCCAGCAGCAGCGCCTGCTCCCGGCAGGCAGGCCCCTCCGCCACGGCTTCCATACGGCGCAGCTGCTGCTGGGCCAGCTCCACCCGCTGGCGCTCCTGGGGATCGCTCACCGATTCAGCGGAGGCGCGGATGGCCCAGCCCAGGCTGATGCGGTCGTCGGGATCGAACAGCACCACGCAACGGGCTGGCTGCCCATCGCGGCCGGCGCGGCCGGACTCCTGTAGATACCCCTCAGGGCTGGCAGGCAGATCAAGGTGCAGCACCAGGCCCACATCCGGGCGGTCGACCCCCATGCCAAAGGCCACCGTGGCCACCAACACTGGTGCCGCATGCTCCTGGAAATGGGTCAGCGCCAGGGCCCTGCTTTCCGGATCCATTCCCGCGTGATACGCGATCGCCTCCACGCCGGCCTCGCACAACCGCCGCGCCCAGCTCTCCACCGAGCGGCGCGTGCGGGCATAAATCAGCTTGGCCCCGCGGGCCTCGGCCAGGGCCTCGAGCACCTGGGGCATGGGATCGGAGGGGCGGCGCCGCATCGCATAAGCAAGGTTGTCGCGGCGCGCTGAACGCACCTGAATCAGAGGGCGCCGAAGCTCCAGCATCCGAATCAGATCCGCCCGCACCCGCGGCGCCGCGGTGGCGCTCAGGGCCACCAACGGCACGCCCGGGCAGAGACGGCGCAGCTGCCCCAGGCGCCGGTAATCGGGGCGGAAGTCGTGGCCCCAGGCGCTGATGCAGTGGGCCTCATCGATCGCCACCCCCACCAGCTGCCCCTGCTCATGGATGTCCTCCAGCAGCTGGCGGGTGGCTTCCACCTGCAGGCGCTCCGGTGCCAGATAGATCAACCGCAGCCGATTGCTGCGCACCCGGGCGATCAGGTCGCGGCGGCGGGCCGGATCGAGGCCGCGGTGCAAGCAGGCCGCCGGGATCCCCCGCCGCTGCAGGTGCTGCACCTGATCTTCCATCAGGGCCACCAACGGGGAGATCACCAGCACCAGCCCGCCGCGCACCAGCGCCGGCAGCTGATAGCAGAGGGATTTGCCCGCGCCGGTGGGCAGCACCGCCAGGCAGTCGCGACCCTCGAGCATCGCCTCCACCACCGGCCGCTGGCCGGGCCTGAAGCTGCTCCAGCCGAAATGATCCTGCAGCGCCTGCTCGAGCCTATCCGCCATCACGCCGGCCTCAGCCGGCCTGGGCGATCACCGGAATCGGTGGGGCCTCCAACTGATCCGGCGCCTCCTCCACCAGCTGCAGCCGCACCCGCTTGCCGCCCGCCAGCTCGCCCAGCGACACCCTCATGGTGTTGCCGCTCAGGGTCTGCATGGCTGTGAGCAACTCACGCAGGTGGGGCGTGCTGCTGCCGCTCTCCACCCACAAGCGTTCCTGCAGACCATTGAGCCGCCGCCAGCTGGTGTGCAGCTTCAGCACAGCCGCCTCGAGCGCCTGAGCCTGCCCCACCGCATCGGCCAGCAAACCCAACGCATCCAGCCGCAGCGCCTCCTGCATGGCCTTATCGAAATCGAGCTCACCCTGCTGAAACGCCCGCACCGACAGACCGGCCTCGGTGGCTTTGCTCAACCAGCGCGCCGTGCTGGTCACATCCTTCACTCGCTCCAGCTCGGGCTCATCGCGCAGCACTTTTCGCAGGTCTTCCTGCTGCTCATCCGGCAGCTTGGCCAGCTCCTTCACCAGAGGAGCAACGGCCCTGGGAGGCAGGAGGTTTTCAGCAGTGCGCTGGCGGATTTCTTCCGGCAGTAAGGGGCTGGTAGCGGCGGTGAACTCATCGGTGAGCTGCCGCACCTGCTTCCGGGTGATCTGCTGGCCGTCGTTGGCGGCTTCGCCGATCATCAGCTGCACCTCAGGGTCGGCCTGGGCCGTTTCCATGAAGGCGCGCTTGGAAAAGTTGTTCACGCTGGTCGCCTCCAGCACCCCCTCCCCCAGCATCTGGTCAGCCGATTCGGCCAGCTGGATCAGGGCATAGGCCCGGGTTTTGCTGATCTCCTGCTCTCTGAGCCACTGCAGGAAGCCGGCCCCACGGCCTTCGCCGCCGCGACGCTCTCGATCCCGCACCGCCCGCAGGATCCGACCCCGCCAGATCTCGGTCTGCAGGTCGAAGCGATCACAGATGGCCCAGGCCTCCTCAATGCGGGCCAGGAACTCCATCGAGCTGATGGTCTCGCTCTCGGGATCCGGCAGATCGAGGCTGAAAGAGAGGGCCTCGGCCATTGGGATGCGCTCATGGAAGGTCGATGGTGCCACGTTTCGTGACGGCCGGTGAGAAGACCCGCCCGACGCGGGTACATTCCGTCTGACAGCCACCCCTTTCCCTGCGCAGCGATGGCCATCTCCCGCGGCGACAAGGTGCGCATCAAGCGTCCTGAGTCCTACTGGTTCAACGAAGTCGGCACCGTCGCCTCAATCGACACCTCCGGTATCCGCTACCCCGTGGTGGTGCGCTTCGAGAAGGTGAACTACAACGGCGTGAGCGGCTCCGAAGGCGGCATCAACACCAACAACTTCGCCGAGAGCGAGCTCGAAAAGGCCTGAAGCTTCGAGCACTCAGCTCCGCTCTTGCCTCGTTCAACCCCGGCCCTAGTGCCAGGGTTTTCTTTTGCGCGGCTGGGGTTGATCTGCATGGCAGGCTGTGGCGCTCCAGCCTCCAGAGCCGATCGTGCCAGAACTGCCCGAAGTGGAAACGGTGCGGCGAGGGCTCGAGCAGCAGGTGAGCGGCTTTGCGGTGGCCCGGGTGGAGGTAGTGCGGGCTCGCGCCGTTGCATCCCCGCCCCTGCCTGAACTCTTCTGCAGCGCGCTGGAAGGCTGCACCGTGCAGCAGTGGCTGAGGCGCGGCAAGTATCTGATGGCCAGCCTCGAGCGCGATGGTGAACCCGCAGGGCACTGGGGGGTGCACCTGCGCATGACAGGCCAATTTCTTTGGATGGAGACCCCAGCCGAACCCTGCCGGCACACGCGGGTACGGATTTGGAACCCGGCCGGTCAGGAACTGCGCTTCGTGGATCTGCGCAGCTTCGGGGAAATGTGGTGGGTTCCCCCAGGTGAACCGCTGGAATCGGTGATGACCGGTTTGCGCCGACTGGGCCCCGAACCGTTCAGCACAGAGTTCAGCCCGCAGCACCTCGCCGACAAGCTCGCCGGCTCCAGCCGGCCGATCAAAACTGCGTTGCTGGATCAGGCCTTGGTGGCCGGTGTGGGCAACATCTATGCCGATGAATCGTTGTTCATCAGCCGCATCGCGCCCCACACGCCCAGCCAGCAGCTCAAGCCGGCACAACTCAAACGGCTGCATCAAGCCCTGGTGGAGGTGCTGCAAGCCAGCATCGGCGCTGGCGGAACCACCTTCAGCGATTTTCGCGATCTCACCGGCACCAACGGCAACTACGGCAATGCCGCCTGGGTGTATCGACGGGGCGGGCAACCCTGCCGGGTGTGCGGCACCTCGATCCGCCGCGACAAATTGAGCGGACGCAGCAGCCACTGGTGCCCCAGCTGCCAAGCTGCTGGAGGGTGACTGCGTTGCTGACCGATGGCCAATGCCAACACCACCGCCCTGGCTTCAGCGCTCAGCAAAGCCATGGCCAGCATCCACCAGCGCGGCTGGTGTGATGGAACCGGCGGCAATTTCAGTTGCGTGCTCGAGCGCGATCCGCTGCTGTTGCTGATGGCACCCAGTGGGGTCGACAAGGGAACCGTGGCCCCTCGTGATCTGATCCATGTGAGCGCCTCAGGAGAGGTGGTGGCAGGCAAGGGAAAGGCCAGTGCAGAAACGGCCCTGCACGTGGAGATCGTGAACAGCTGTGGAGCAGGGGCTGTGCTCCACACCCATTCCCAGGCCGGCACCTTGCTCTCGCAATGGGCCCTGGAGCAGACCGATAAGTCTGAAGCCTGTACGCAGAGTCATCTGGAATTGCGTGATCTGGAAATGCTGAAGGGGTTGGAAGGGGTCACAACCCACGCCTGCAGCGTGAGCATCCCCGTTTGCGCCAATGATCAAGACCTACCGGCCCTCTCCAAGCGGGTGAAGCCCTTGCTGTCTGACGCCCCGCACGGTGTGCTCATTGCGGGCCATGGCCTTTACGCCTGGGGACGCAATCTCGGCTCTGCCGTTCGTCATCTGGAGATTCTTGAATTCTTGCTAGAGCAACGCTGGCGTCGTCTCCTGCTCGAGGCCCTGATCCAGCGCCCGCAAGCGATCTGACAACACCATGAGCATCACGCATCTGCTGCTGGATATCGAGGGAACAACATGCCCAGTGAGCTTTGTCGCCAAAGTGCTGTTCCCCTATGCGAGGAACGCACTGCCGGGCTTCATCGCTGCCCATGCCGCAGATCCTGAGATTCAAAACCTGGTGGAACAAGCGGAGCAAGCGTGGATGAACGATGACCATCCCCAGGCCATCGCCCTCCGCAGCCAATCATCAGGGGACGAAAGCACCACTGGCGTAGCGACCTATTTACAGAGCCTCATTGATCGTGATGTGAAGTTGACCGCCCTGAAAGATTTGCAAGGACGCATCTGGCGAAGTGGCTACGCAAACGGGGAGTTGGTGGCACCGCTGTATGCAGATGTAGCCGAATCAGTGAAGCGATGGCACAAGGCTGGGCTGGTTCTAGCTGTGTATTCGTCGGGATCCGTTCCAGCTCAAAAACTGCTGTATGGCCACAGCACTTCCGGAGATCTGCAAGCACTTTTTAGTCACTGGTTTGATACTCGGGTTGGCAGCAAACAGGAGGAGAAGAGCTACAGATCCATCGCCGGGCAGATGCGAGTTTCACCTGCCGAGTGTCTTTTCATCAGCGACTCACTGGGCGAGCTTGAAGCAGCAGACTCAGCCGGGATGTCGGTACTGTTCAGCGATCGCGAAGGGAATCCAGGCCGAGACAGCGGAAGATTTGAGAGAATCAATGATTACCGCAGGCTTCATCCCGCGAATGGCTCTCAGCAATCGTGACCAGGAGATTCTCGCTATCAATCAAGCCATGCTGGAGAGCGTGGTCAATGGCGATTGGAGCCGTTACGCAGGCTTCTGCGCAGCAGACCTGAGCTGCTTCGAAGCAGAGACCAACGGTCACCTGGTGGAGGGACTGCCCTTCCATGAGTACTACTTCAATCTTCCTGCCGGCGATGCACCCGCCACAGCCGTCACCGTGACCATGGCCCGACCGCATCTGCGCTGGCTCTGCGACGATGCCGTGGTGATCAGCTACACCCGACTGACCCAACGGCTATCAGGTGGTGAACCCATCACCGCCAGCTGCTGCGAAACCCGCATCTGGCATCGCCGCAACGACACCTGGCAACAGGTGCACGTACACCGCAGCTGATGAATTAGCCAGGCTGAGCAACAACCCCACGGCAACCCAGGCCTCTGCACTGGCCACAAGTGCGTGGGGCCTGGCTTTGGGGGTGTACAACTGGATGCCTCGATTCGCCTCTAATTCCCCCAGCACCAGCCAACAAAAAAGCCACCCTCTCGGGTGGCTTCTCTGTCTCATCGCTTCAAACG
>NZ_JACVZV010000007.1 GCF_014654725.1 Vulcanococcus sp. Clear-D1
CTCTTTCCTGCTCACTGCGGTCGCTCAAACCCGTTTGTCCAGAGATTCCCTAGCTGACGATCTCTGCGGTGAAGCCGATGAATGTCTCGGTGTTGGGTGAGACCACTCCATCAGGAAACGGAGCAACTGAGTGGAAGTCGTAGTAGCTAGGTGTCGGCGGGTAAGTTGCGTAGAATAAGTTAGTAAAGCTGCCATCGTTCAGAGAAAAGTTAATGCCGCCCACGGTCAGTTGTGGTCGATCGGCGCCCGGATCTTGCGGCCTAATCAGATTGTCTCCCAAATAGGGCTGTCCCGTAATGGTATCGATATTTCCTGGAATGGCGGCTCCTGCCGGCAGAAGCGAAGCGATCTTCACACCATCACGATTTCCTTTGATGGCCCTAACCCTGTAATAGCCATCACGTGTGGGCCTGGAGCTTGTCCATAGGCGCCCCTTTGCGATCGGGCTGCTGCCATCGGCGGCGCTGTACTGCCAAGTCCATCTCAGCCATTTCATAGTTGCCGGGTCAAGAGCATGTCACTCGTGTGGCGCGGTCTTCGACCTGCCTTAAATCAAGGCTAGGACCCATCATGTTCGCGTCACGCCATCGATCCCTATCGTTACGCCAAGTACCGCTGCCAGTGAATACCCCCAGTGCGTGGCAGCGGCGTTGGTTCTCACGACATGAACATGCCGATGCGAGCCTTGGGAGGTTATTCAATGGGCAACGGCAGCGCTTCCCAGGCGCGAAGCTCATCCACAACAGAGCAATGCCGTTCAATCGCTTCGTCTCGGAATAGAGCGCCGCGCACCGTAGTACTTGGTTCATTGAGTGTGGCAAAAAGTCGTAACGCCACAGGCAGGCAACGCAGTGCCGCGAGCTGCAAGTCCTTACGTGCATCGGCTACCGAGTAATGGCTGACGCCTTGCGCAACCAACTCTCCATGCCATAGATAGAGCAGTTCGTCTAAATGGCCGCTACGCTCAAAAAAGGGCTCACTCCCGCCAAGAAGATAAGCCAAATCGATGGCACCCATGCTCCGACAGGCATTCTGCCAGTCCAGGATGATTGTTGCTGGGTCAGACTCTGAGCCAGTAAACAAGAGATTGTCTGCCCGCAGATCGCCATGCACAAGAGTGAAAGGCCTGTTAGCAATGGCCGCATCAATCTCTCCCAGCTGCTTCAGGCATCCCTCTATGACCAGTGACATCCGATCACCAATGCGCCGCCCATAGGTCTGCAGAAATGGCTTAAGAAGAGTGTGGTCCAGATCAGAAAACCAATACTGATGGACTGGCAACCAGCAATGAAGCTCGAGATCTGGCTTTTGCCAGAAACAGGCATGGATGGTGGCTAGCCGCCTCACAACTGCTCTGGCTTCCTCGTGGGACAACCCACGCACTTGATCGCCAGCCCGGTAATGACTGAGATCTTCCATTAACAACCATGGGTCGTTCGCATCGCCCAACCCGTAGATGCGAGGAAACCGAGATGTAACCGATGGGGCTAATGTCCGATAAAATGCAATCTCACGCTCGAACGCACGTTGAGACCTCGCGATGCCATGAAAAAGTGGATCGGTGGTCTCGCTTTTGAGCACAAGGCTAGGAGGCAAAACGCCCGGAGGATCCGTGCAGACTTGCAGCCTCCACGTCGTTGACAGGAATCCTCGGCTGTCGCCGATCTCAGTCGCGTCAATGGAGCAGATG
Source organism: Vulcanococcus sp. Clear-D1 (assembly GCF_014654725.1). Classification (GTDB taxonomy): domain Bacteria; phylum Cyanobacteriota; class Cyanobacteriia; order PCC-6307; family Cyanobiaceae; genus Vulcanococcus. The sequence continues at coordinate 1,691 of NZ_JACVZV010000007.1, forward strand.
GCAACACCAAGAACATCAGAGAGCCAGCTGGTCTCTGGGCGACGGATCGCCGGGGTGCTCGCAGATGGCTCCAAATCAATTAAATAGAATTTGTTTCGATATTAGCTTTGAGGGCGCCCCTACGAACGCAAGTGGCACTCGTTCACGCCCTCGTGTATCACAGCACGACACAGATCAAGTGGGGACACTCTCGACGAAGTATGAATGAACCACGTAGGCATTCAATCGGACTTGCCGCACCGCGATGAGTCGAAAGCAATACCACAAACGGGAACATCATCATTCGCAAGACCGTCTGAGGCATCTGTCATGGCCGATCACTACGACGGACTTTCGACCTCGCCCCCGAGAGTGACGACGAGACCCGCACGCGAGGATCTCTGCGCCTCAGAAGATGAGATATCGCCAAGCATTAACTATTTACTTGAGGGTGGAATGCGTATCAAGATGGATTCGAATTCAGCCACAGAGATCTGGTTGCAGTAGCCGCTGAAGCAAGCCAGAGCAGCGGCATGTCGTTCCGGTGTCTCCGCCTGGCAAGCATCCTGAAGGCACACCACCTTGTAGCCCCTGTCAGCAGCATCCTTCACGGTGTGGTCGATGCACTGGTCGGTGAGCAGCCCGATCACCACGAGTGTGCGGATGCCGATATTACGCAGCAGATAATCAAGCGTCGTGGAACTAAAGGGCGAGGAGGAGCTCTTCGGCAACACCAGCTCATCGGCCAGGGGTGCAAGTTCTGGGATCACCTGGGCGGCGCGGCTACCGGGTGAGAAGCCCATGGCGCAGCGCTTGTAATCGAGGCTGCGATCGCGGCCATCCGCCGTGAGGTTGGCGATCACGGTGTAGATCACCTCCAGCCGCGCGTGCCGTGCCACCGCCAGGGCTTGCTGAGCTGCCGGCAAGGTGTTGCGGTTGAACTGCCGATCAAAAGCTGTTTGCGGTTGGGGCTGGCAATCACCGCAGGTGCCCTGTTGCAGATCGACCAGCAACAGCGCAGTAGCGCCGGGCTGCCACCAGCCACCCTGGGAAGTCGCCTCCATGCGGAGTTCTAGAGCCTTCGCAATCATGGCTCTAGTTGTTCGACATCGCCGTGCCCAAGCCTTCCTGGCCCACCGTTGAAACTCTGGCTGAGGAGGGATTCCGCTGGGTGGCGATCACCTGGGTGAACAATGTCGGCGCACCTCTGGTGAAGGTGGTGCCGCTGGCAGCCTTCGACGCTGCGGTGGCCACTGGGGTGGGGTTCTCGCCGGTGGCCGATGCCTTCGGTGCCGCCGGGGCCATTGATCCACAGCATCCCCTCGCCCGCCCGGACGGCGATCTGCGCTTGCGGGCAGATGCCAGCGCCCTGGCCCGGCTCGAGACCCACAGCGGCTGGGCCTGGGCTCCCGGCGAACGCTTTGAGCGCTCCGGCGCGCCCTACGCAGCAGACCAGCGCCATCGCTGTCGCCTGCAGCAAAAGCGCCTGAACGAAGAGGGGGTGGAGCTGAAGGCCGGCTTCGAACTGGAATGGCTGGTGGCCATCCCCGATGCCCAGGGGGCGCCCCAGCCTGCCGTACCAGGCGGCCCCTATGGCGCTGATCGACTCATCGAGGGGCTGGATTACGCCAGCGCCCTACTCGAAGCCTTGCAGGCCGCCGGCATCCCCTGGCTGCAGTTCCACCCGGAATACGGAGCCGGCCAGTTCGAGTTATCGCTGGCTCCGGGCACGCCCCTTGAGGCTGCTGATCGGCTGGTGCACTCTCGGCTGGTGATTCAGCGTGTGACCCGGCGCCTGGGTTGGCACTGCAGCTTCAGTCCCAAACCGCGTCTGGAGCGGGTGGGCAATGGCGGCCACGTGCACCTGAGCATCTGCCGTGATGGCGTGCCGTTGCTCCAGGGAGGCGCCAACCCTGGTGGGCTCAGCGACGCCGGCAGTGCCGTGCTCGCCGCTCTGTTGAAGGAGCTACCGGCCTTGCTAGGCCTGGCATGTCCCCTGGCGATCTCCTACCAGCGGTTGGCCCCCGGGTCATGGTCGGCACCATTTCAGGTGTGGGGCATTGAGAACCGCGAGGCGGCCTTGCGGCTGATTCCTACCGATGCGGATGCCGCTCCCGCCCATCTCGAACTGAAAGTGGCGGATCACGCAGCCAATCCCTACCTACTGCTGGCGGCCGTGCAGGCCGTAACACTGGCGGGACTTAAGGAACCTCAGCCACTGCCACCGCCGGTGAGTGGGGATCCGGCCAAGCTCCCCGTCGGATCAGCGGTGCGCCTGCCTGGGAGCTTGGCGGAGGCATCGGCTGCTTTCGCTGGCAGTGCTCTCCTGCGGGAGGCGCTGGGGGATGCATTGCATGGCTCCCTGCTCGCCAGCCAGGCCGCGGAGGTGCGACGTTGCGCTGGCCTCAGCGACACCGAGCTCGCCGCAGCGGATGCCTGGTGGCCGCTGGTTGGAGGGTTGGGTTAAACGGGCTCAGATACAACGGCCAGACTGAATGGCCACGCACAGAACCATGCGTGCCAGACCAACAAAGGCCTTGTCGTCAGCCGATATCGACAAAGTCCCAAGTTCTGATGAAGGTTCCTCCTGTGAGACTCCCCTGACTTGGTCCGATGTCGATCACATTCAAGAGCCCTCGCTTCGGATCAAAGTAACCCGTTGCTCTTGCCGTCTCATCGAAGCCGGCTAAGTAGCCCAACCCAGTGAAGGTTCGATTGTAGGGAGAAAGAGAAATGATGTAGTCGGCTGATTGGGGCGTATCATCAACGGCGTGATTCCATTCGATGCGAGCCGTTAGATTTCCATTGGCCAATTTCTTGAACTCAATAATCCCATCGAGTCCAGTGCCCGCCGCGTCTTTGCTGTCGTCGTCGTGCTCAACGTTCCAGGCCCTGAATGTGCCAGCCCACTCTCCCTGCTCAAGATACTTGCCCCATTGATTCAGTTTCCGCCTGAACTGCTTGCGGGCTCCCGTGATGACGTCCTTCTCTTGCCCATTGGGATTGATGTTGCTCATGCCAAGACCCTGCCCTGCGACTTGATGCTATCGCCGAATCCCAGTCCTGGGTCGTTGCTTTTGCGATTTCTTATTTCTCTGTAGCCCGACTGCAAAGCCCACAAGGGCACGAGAGTGCCTCCGAATAACGCAAAAGCGGGGATGCAGCCCGCTGAGGCAATCACTCCAATGAGCACCTCAATGCCCCAAACCCAAGACTTCTAGACAACAACGATGCCATCCACCACGCCCCCACAGAAAACTATTAAATGATTCACAAGCTTAACGCCCGGTCACCGGCCATACATAGACTTGGGCTTCCATCGAGCCAGTTCACAGCTATGGATCCAATCCTCAACTGGAGCCAACTCAACAATAAGCAGAGAAAAGACGCCGCCGAAGACCGAGATGACTACATCAAGTCCCACAAGAAGCTGACTCGCATCCTCACCGAGGGGGAATGGGTGAGCGTGCATCGCGACATCAATGTGTTCGACGGCGACAACGTGACGTCGTACGAAAAAACAGATGGCAACAACTACAAGTTCACCAAATCAAGCCCAACTCAGTTGAGAGCGGTCAATTCCTATGTGCTCTCAGAGGATGATCCAACTGTTTACACAGTGAACTGGGTCGTGCAACTGAACCCCTTTCGCAACAGCTTCATTCTGCGCGATCCCAAGACCCCCACGCGGGAAGCCTACGGCCATTACGATCGAAAAACAGACACCCTGATGCTCTCCATCAACGGCCCGGCTGGCCCCATCGCCCAACCATTTGATGAGCCCGCCTGGGGCATCACAACCAACTACTACACACACGTGGTTTAGCTTCAAAAAGCTCACCTGCAGCAGAGCATGCGTCTCGACGCGGGTGAGCGATCACTCTTCTACCGGGCCCAGAACGGTGCTCCCTCGGATCGCTGCAAGCAGTCAGGGAAAACAGACTGATGGAGCAGATCTCATCACCACAATCACACAACCGGTGCGAGAGGCTAGGATCAGCCAATAGCCAGTCTATTGGACAAAAACCATGGCAGCCAGCTCAGTCAAGATCGACATCGGCATCCCCGCTGAGCAACGCGCCACAATTGCCGAATCTCTTGGTCGCGTGTTGGCCGACAGCACGGTGCTCTATGCCAAAACCCACGGCTTCCACTGGAACGTGACCGGACCGATGTTCAACACACTCCATGTGATGTTCATGGAGCAATACACCGAACTGTGGACAGCCCTCGATGAGATTGCGGAGCGCATTCGCGCCCTGGGCTATCCAGCTCCCTTTGGCGCCAAGATCTATGCAAGCCTTTCCACTATCGAGGAAAGCGATGGTGTTCCATCTGCAATGCAAATGGTGAGCGAACTCGTGGCCGGCCACGAGGCTGTGGCTCGCACCATTCGCAGTGTGTTTACGGTCGCCGACGAGGCCAACGACCAACCCACCGCCGACCTGCTCACCCAACGGCTCCAGATCCACGAGAAAACCGCCTGGATGCTGCGCAGCCTCCTGGAAGGCTGATGCTGGAGAGCTGGCGCACCGCCTGGGCTCGCAGCCGGGAGCGCCACCAGGATCAGGTGGCGCTCTTAGCCACTGAAGGAGCCCTCAGCTTCGGCGAGCTGGGAGAGAAGGCAGATCACTGGCGCAGTCACTACGAAACTCTGCCTTCTTGGTGCGTTGGGCAATGCCAGAGCTGGGCCTGGAGTGGTGCCTGGATTGACCTCCCGCAACTCCTGGGGCTCTGGCTCGCCGGTGGTGTGTGGATTGCCCAGGATTCGGACAGCAGCCATGCCGATCTGGCGGAGAGCATCGCCAGCTCGATCAGGGGCCCTGCATCCGGTGAGGGCCAGTGGCAGCAGATCCTGTTCAGCTCGGGATCAACCGGTCGTCCCAAGGTGCTGGTGCGCGGCTGGCGCCAGGCGTTGCTGGAAGCCAAGGCCAATGCACGGCAACTGCAATTGCCGCCCGGAAGCCGTTGCGCCATGGTCGTGAATCCCTGGTTTGGCGCGGCCACCAAACATCTACTGGCGGGCTTGCTGGAAGGTTGGTGCCAGGTGATCGGGCGCGCTGATCTGGCTCTGCTGCCCCATGGAGGCGAACTGCTCTACGCCACACCGAGCCAGCTTCAGAGCCTCGGAGCACGCAGCGACGGTGTGGGCCGATTCCACTGGATCTCACTCACCGGCGAAGCCTGCCCAGCCAACCTCTGGCCGGTGCTGCAGAGCTGGGCAAAACCGGGCGGACAGTGCCTCAATGCCCTTGGCGCCAGCGAAACCGGCGTCATCGCCCAACAACAGCTGCCCCTGGCTGGCCCCTGGCAACGCTTCAGCGGCATGCCCGTTGAGGGCAAACGCATCAGCCTGGTGAGCGATGACCAGCAGAACGTCGATGGTGAAGACGCCATCGGGCGCCTGCAGGTGGAAGGACCAGCGCTGATTGAAGGTCTACTGGTGCAGAAGCAGAGCCGATGGGAGCTCGCACCCACCGACTGGCATGACGGCTGCATGCGGTTTGTGAGCAACGACCTGGCTCGCTGGAGTGAATCCGGCGAACTGGAACTGCTGGGCCGCAGCAATCAGCTGCTCAAACACCATGGCGAGTGGATTGACGCCGCTCCACTGCAAAGCGCCCTTGAACAGCAACCTGGCGTGCGGCGTTGCCAGTTGTTCGCCGAGGCAGAGGGCATCGTGGCCTGGCTGGAACTGGAGCAACTCAGTCAAGCCAACATGCGCAAGATCGGGCGCGCTGTGTGCAGGTCGATCGACGACGTACGACTGCAGCCCCGGCATCTGTTCGGGTTGGAAACGCTGCCTCTGAACCCCAACGGCAAGCTGGATCTAGCGGCCCTGCAAAGGGCCATGAGCCAGCCCGAGTCGCTTCACGCCCTGGCCTGGCATGCAACACCACAACTCGTGAAGCTACGGGCAGATCTCGATTCTCTGGATCAAGCTCAGCTTGTGAGCAGCCTGGAACGCACCAATCTGCTCTGGTGCGGAGGCGGCCTGAACGCACTCCAGATCTCAAGGCCGATCGCGATCGGGCTCATCGGCCTTGGATTGCCAGCCCCCCCCCCAAGCTGGAGAGCCGATCAAAGCCCAGGCCTCAGACAGGTGGCCAGCGAGCAGGTCGACCTGCTGCTCAAGGCCTGCAACGGTGATCTCGGAGAGAAGCTCTGGGTGGGCGGCTTTTCATTACCGGCCTGGTTGGCCTATGCGGTCGCGGAGGTTCTGGAGCAGCGTGGTGTTGCGTTAGGAGGAGTGATCCTGCTGGATCCTGTCGATCCCTTCATAGGCACCTACCGCTGGCCATGGCGACGCAAGCTGGCCAGGATCTGGCGGCTGATTCCACGACGCTGGATTCGAAGCCAAGACAACCAGCATCGCCTCCTCGTGAAATCCTGGCGTCAACACCTTCTTGGTCGCTGGATCGAGGAATCAGCCTGCAAGACGCTGAACGCGCCCCTGCATGTGTTGGCGAGCGAGTGGCGGGGAGGCCTATCAACGAAGCGAGCTCAGGTGCTCCAATCCAACCCACTTACACTGCACCTAGCAACATCTGATCATAAAGCAGTGGTCAAACAGCCAGAACTGATTGAGCAATGGGTGAATTACATCTGGCAAACATTAGGAAGCTCAAGCACGGCTAAGAAGCAGAAGACGGATCCGGCCGAGAAGGGAAAACAAGACGCAACGTAACGCCAGCCAGAATCAACAGCATGCTGAGGATCGTTGCAGGATGCAAGGGTTCACCGAGGAATGCTGCTGCACTGAGCACCGTCACAACCAACGTACTGGAACTAGCCAAACCAACCTGGGTAACAGGGAAACGACGCTGACAGAACTGACGAAGGACTTCAGATCCAACACACAGGGTGATGGAGTAGATCACGAGCACACCCAGCACCCACCAGAAGCTGAGATAGAAAAAGTGCTGAGGCCCATATTGCTGCAATGCGATGATCCCAAAGGCAACCGCACCTGCAAGGTTGGGAATCCCTGCTGAGAGGCCTCGGCAGATCGGATACGGCGCCAGCTTGCGGCGGATCGAATTGCGCAGGGCCAGGGAACTCATCGATACAAGCGCCCAGATCACGCCGGTGGTCTGACTGGCAGCCTCCGGAGTGCTCATCCCCATCGGACGCAACAACTTTCCAACAATCAAGCCAACCGTAATCAGCAGCAGGCTTCCCCAGAAGCGATCAGGAAGCTTCTCCCGCAGCCATAAGGTGGCAATCACGGCTGTGAAGGGAAGCGTCAGAGAGAAGAGCAACGTCTGGGTGACCACCGAGAGCTTGTCGAGAGCCAGGAAAAAGCTCATCGGCCCCAGAAAACAGCCAAAGAACGCATCAGCCACAATGAGCCGGCGGCCATGACGATCGAGCTTGTCGACATCAGAGAAGCTACGCCATCCATCCGATACAACAATCGCCAGGCCAACGGTGGCCTGAGAAATCAGAAAAACGTTGCAGAAACTAATCGGATTTTCACCACCGATGGGATTCTCCTCACCTGTGATCTGCAGTGCCTTGAGAACAGTGCCGCGCAAGCCAGTGAGCAGGATGTAGGCCAACAGACCTAAAGCATTCAGATCCAGCACGCGCAGCTAAAGACGGAGTAGCCGGAACGTAGCAACGGCCTAGCAACGGAACCTCGCACCATGTAACGCAGAACACACCTGACACACGTGATTCGATCGCACACACTTGGACTGAGCTGAAGCCCCGCCTTGAGTCACTGGTCCCCGCTGAACCGCCCGACTCGCACACTGCTAGCCGCTGTGCTGCTGACAGGTTGCTGGCTGCCGATGGCGTCAGCCGCCGTCCCCACATTCGAACAAGCCGCGTCGGCATGGGTAGAGCGCAATCGGGATCACCCCGGGCGGCTTCGCACCTTCCTGAAGGCCATGCCGAAAGGAGCCGATCTCCATAGCCATCTCAGCGGGGCGGTGTTTGCCGAGGAATATCTCCAATGGGCCGCAGAGGATGGCTACTGCCTGGAGCACCAAAGCCTTCGGCTGATCGCGCCCGAACAGTGCAGCCGTAATTCTTCGCTGCTACCCGCCGCACGTGTGGTGCAGGACGGAAAGCTCTATGGACAGGTCCTGGATCAATGGTCCACGCGTGATGTCAGCGGCGGCGGCCATGCGGGCCACGATGATTTCTTCGAGGCGTTTGCAGGTTTCTCGGCCCTCTCCCGCCAACCCAGCCGACAAGGGTCCATGGTGGCCGCCGTAGCCAATCGTGCGGCAGCGCAATCGATTCGCTACCTGGAGTTGATGATCACTGTGAATGGCGATCCAGTACGAACGCTGAGCCGCACCATTCCCTGGACAGGCTCTCTAGAGGCCGCACACTCCGCTCTACTAGCACGGGGCATGCCCTCACTGGTGAGTGAAGGCCGTCAGCAGCTCGAGGCTCTGAGCCGAGCCACCCAGAAAACGTTGGGATGCGGCTCGGCAAGTGCCCAACCAGGCTGCAGCGTCACGGTCAGATTCCTACAGCAGACGCGACGCAATCAACAGCCCCAGGATGTGTTCGCCCAGTTCGTTTATGCGTTTGAGCTAGCCCACGCCTCAGAGCAGGTGGCTGGGATCAATCTGGTGGGTCCAGAGGATCATCCATTGTCTCTGCGGGATTACACGCTGCAGATGCACATGCTGGGGTGGCTCAGGCAACGGTATCCAGCCGTACCCATCGCTCTGCATGCCGGCGAGCTCACACTCAATCTGGCGCCGCCAGAGCAGTTGGCCTTCCACATTCGTGAAGCGGTGGAGATTGCCGGCGCACGCCGGATCGGTCACGGTGTAGCCATCAGCTTCGAGCGGCATGCGGCGCAACTGATGACCTTGATGGCTCGCCTGCGGGTGCTGGTCGAGCTCTGTCTGACCAGCAACGAAGTGATCCTTGGCGTGAAGGAAACGGATCACCCCCTGCTCGACTACAAGGCAGCCAACGTTCCCACGGCTCTGGCGTCAGACGACGAGGGTGTTCTACGCACCGATCTCACCGAACAGTTTCTGCTGGCCGTGCGGCGCTACAGGCTGGACTACCGCGCTCTCAAGCGTCTAGCTCGCAACAGCCTGGAATACAGCTTCCTGCCTGGGCCAAGCCTGTGGGAATCCGATGCCTATCAGGCTCGCATCACGGCCTGCCGCAGCCTTCAACCGATCTCCTCCGCCTGTAAGGGATACCTGGCGAGTAGCGCTAAGGCGCGCCAGCAATGGCAGCTGGAGCTGGAACTCCATCAATTTGAACAGCAGGCATTGCCATAAAGAAACCTCCCGCCAATGCGGGAGGCCATGCCTATGACGGCACACACTGAACCTCAGTCCATCACGACCACCTCGGCCAAGCTCAACGAGCTTTGGATCGGGAGATCACGAGGGGAATCAAGGTCATAGTGGTAGCTCCAGAGAAAACTGGATTCTCCGGCCTTGAGCAACATCGCCTCCTCCTCAATTCCCCGAAAGACAACGCCTGGCTCCTGGCGCAGATCGCGCTCAAGTGAGCAATAAACCAGGCCATCGATGAAGCGCATGGCATTGGAAGCGCGAACCGCCAATTCACCCGTAAAAGACTGAACCGTTCCAGTCACACCAAAGATCTCGATCTCAAACTGACTGCTCAGAGCGTTGATCAACTGAGTGAACAACTGAGCAGCCATCACGACGGCCTCCGCGCAGCCAAGCTGATGCCCAGAAGTCTGCAGAAGGGGCGACACACAGCCGCCTAAGCCGGCAATCACCAGCTTATTCACTCCCAGCCTGCGGCCTTCACGACGAGCCTCATCAGCGATATCGAGCAAGTCGGTTTCGAGCTGAGACATGGCGTGATGGCCAAAAATGCGCGCATTGATCCGCAGATCTGTGAGGTGCAGGATCAGATAAGAGGCAGTTCGGTCCAGAGTGGAGTAGGTCGTAATCATGGTGAAGATGTGAGGCGCGGAAGGCTACTGGCGGTGACTGACGAACAGATACAAACGTTTACGCGTGAGCGAGTTGATGCCACGGCAGTGGCCCCCATTCGCGGGCCTGGCGGCACTCCAACCACAGCTCCCGCAATCGATTGATAAGGCGCACAGCAAAGCCTGTGTTGCACATGTGATGCATCCGTTCGCCTTTCACCCGAGCAACCAGCTCGCTGAAAGGCCGAAAACCGCGGCCGGCGTCGTAGGCGATGGATCCCTATACCACCCCTCATCGGCAGGAGCGATTAAATCTTGGGCAGGCAAGGCCCGCTGAGCGCGGGTGATGCGTCTGAAAGCAAAGCGATAAGCCATGGGCACCATTTGGAGGCACTGGAGGCTACGGGGGGGCGCACATGAAAAAAGCCCCCCGCCGAAGCGAGGGGCCTGAGCTTTTGGTGTGTGAGTGTGCGCGAGGAGGCGCGTGAGGAGTGGCCTGATCAGACGATCAGAACTTGAAGCCCACCTGGATCAGGCCAGCGAAAGCATTGAAGGTTTCGCCCTGGGGGGTGTTCTGACCAGCAGGACGGCTCAGATAGATCAGAGCGGGGGTCACGCTGATGTTGTCGGTGACTTGGTAGTTGTACCACCACTCCCAGGCGTAGTTGCCGTCATAGGGGGTGCTGCCATCAAAGGTGGAGGTGGTGAAGGGCGACTGGCCCACACCCATACCGGCAGAGTTGCCCTTCACGAACACGTCATCCCACTGCAGACCCACCATCCAGGACTGAGCGTTCTTGGTGTTGATGGCTTCGCGATAGCCATTAGTGAAGGTGGTGATACCCCAACCGGCACTGATAGAAGGCACCCAGCCGCTCTCAGAGGGCTGCCAGTAGCCGTTGATGGCGAAGCTGTTGGTGGCAGCGCTATCACCTAGATCGTCGCACTTAGCCTTCGAGTTATCATAAGTGTATTGCGTACCGGAGCGGATATTGGTGCCGCACTGGCCGTAGCGATAAGCACCGGTGAGGGCCCAATTCTTGCCAGCACCACCCAGCTGGGCCAGGAAGGAGCCAGCCGAGTTGTCGGTCATGATGCCACCCTCGTCGGGGCTGCCCTTATCGGCATTCTTGGCCACGTAGCTCACTCCAGCGGCGAGATAGGGATTGCCCTTCTTCACCTTCTGCTTCCAGACCAGACCCACACCAGCGCCGGTTTCCTTGTTGTAGGTGCCGGAGGTGCCGTAGGTGCCGTAGAGGAAATCAGTAATGTACGACTTGTAGGCCGAGGGGGTGATCGCCAGCATCTCGGTGTTACGAACCCGAGCGCCGAGGGTGGCTTTCAGCTCGTTACCCACCGGGAAGGTGTAGTACAAGCGGTCGATGTCAACCACGTTGGGGCCGGCCCCAGACTCAAACGATTTATCGAGCTTGGTGGCGCGGTACTGACCACCATCAAAGGCGGATTCACCGTAGTTACCGGAGCGCAGACGAGTACGCAGCAGATCCTTACCGGTGAAGCTGGTGTCGAAGTTCAGGCGAACGTCATAGTTGAACACCATGGCGCTGAGCAGGCTCTCGTCATCATCAAGGCCGGGGCCGCTGTTGCCGTTCTTGGCCGAGCCGCCGTAGGTGTAAGCACCCAAATCGAAGGTGGCCTCACCACGCAGCTTGGTGGTGGTGGAGAACTGGGTGGCTTCCAGCTCACCCACCTTGGCCTCGAGGCCATCCACACGGCCCTTCAGCACGGCGAGTTCCTTTTCGAACTCCTTCATCAGGCGCTTCAGCTCGTCGGTCACTTCGGTGATCCGGTCGAGGCAAGCGTTCAGCAGGGCGGCCGCTTCATAGCGGGTCATCGCACGGCTGCCGCGGTAGGTGCCGTTGGGGTAGCCGGCCACACAGCCGTAGCGCTCGATCAGGTTGCTCAGTGCTTGATAAGCCCAGTCGGTGGGCTGCACGTCGGAGAACTGGGTGATCGAAGTCACCTGCTCCTCAGAGCCGTACTGGCTCAGGCCAGCAATGTTGAGATCAGCGGCGGAAGCAGCCACAGGAGCCATCAGGCCCAGGGCAGCAGGCGCCAGAAGAAGCTTCTGGAACAGTTTCATGGTCCTCACACCAATTGAGGGGACCCACGCCAAAGCGGGGTTACTCCGGAACGTATCGGCCGGCCCACGCCCTTTGCCCGCAGAGCAACACCGGTCGCTGTCGCGCAGAACACAACGGCCATCCGGGCAACAAAAAACCCTCCGCCAATGGCGGAGGGTTGAAGCTGCTGGTGCGTGCGCGAGGCGCGAAAGATCAGAAGCGGAAGGTGGTCTGCAGCAGGTAGCCGAAGCTGTTGAAGGTGTTGCCCTGACCGGTGAGCTCACCTTGAGGACGCGACAGCCAGAAGATGGCCGGGGTCACAGCAATGTTGTCGGTGACCTGGAAGCGGTAGAACCATTCCCAGGCGTAGTTGCCATCCCACGGACCGTTGTCGGTGCCGCCGGTCACGAACGTGGGCTGACCCACGGCCATGCCCAGCACATTGCCCTTCACGAAGGCATCCTTCCAGTTCAGACCCACCATCCAGGACTGGGTGGTGACATTGAGGTCTGTGGAGTCATTGCGGCTGCCGCCCACATCATTGGAGGTGGCGATACCCCAACCTGCGCTGATCGAAGGCATCCAACCGCTCTGCAGTGGCTGCCAATAACCAGCCAGGTTGAAAGCATTCGTGCCGTTGTAGCCGGTGGACACGGCCGCGCGGGCGAGGGGGGTTGCGCCCACACTCACACCACGGTTGCTGTAGGCATACAGACCCGTGATGTTCCAGTTCTGGCCGGTGTAGGCCAGCTGAACCGAGCCTGTCGCGGCTGAATTGCCATTGGCAACACCACCGACGCTCGGATCCCCCACATCGGCATTACCGGCCACATAGTTGGCACCAAAGCTGAAACCACTCTTCCCTTCTTTCCACCAGAAGCCGGCACCACCACCAAGAACCTGGGTGTTGGCCTGAGGAGCACCAGCGAACTGGAAGATCTTCAGGATCTTGTCACCGGTGTACACCGAGGGCCACACGGCAAACATGTCGTCCTGACGGACCCGCGGGCCACCCACCACGGTGATGTTCTTGCCAACCGGGAACTTGTAGTAGAGGCGGTTGATGGCAACCACATCTCCGCAGTCAGCACCGGTTCCGCAGTTTTCTTGGAAGCCGGCATCCAGCTGAGAGAGGCGAACTGGATCAACGCCAAATCCAGAATCAGCGAAGTTGCCGGCGCGCAGCTGCGTGCGCAGCAGGTCTTTGCCGGTGAAGCTAGTATCAAAGTTCAGGCGAACGTCGTAGTTGAAGCTGAGGCCGTTGCGCAGTGACGTATCGCCGTAGGTGTTCTTCGACTTGTTGTAGAGCGGCGAGTCGCCCCCGAAAACCTGTCCGCCCAGCACCCAACGGCTATCACCACGCAGCTTGGTGGTGGTGGAGAACTGGGTGGCTTCCAGCTCACCCACCTTGGCCTCGAGGCCATCCACACGGCCCTTCAGCACGGCGAGTTCCTTTTCGAACTCCTTCATCAGGCGCTTCAGCTCGTCGGTCACTTCGGTGATCCGGTCGAGGCAAGCGTTCAGCAGGGCGGCCGCTTCATAGCGGGTCATCGCACGGCTGCCGCGGTAGGTGCCGTTGGGGTAGCCGGCCACACAGCCGTAGCGCTCGATCAGGTTGCTCAGTGCTTGATAAGCCCAGTCGGTGGGCTGCACGTCGGAGAACTGGGTGATCGACGTCACCTGGTCGGCGCTTGAGCCGTACTGGCTGACGCCAGCGATGTTGAGATCAGCGGCGGAAGCAGGCCGGTTGGCGTCAACAGCCAATGGAGCCATCAGGCCCAAGGCAGCAGGCGCCAGAAGAAGCTTCTGGAACAGTTTCATGGTCCTCACACCAATTGAGGGGGCCCGTAAAACGAGCCCAAAAAACTTACAAGAGTAGGCAGATCCGCATTCAGACAGCAACTACAAGCAGGCGTAGCCGAAAGCACATCCACGCCATGAAAAAAAGCCCCGGCCGAAGCCGGGGCTGATCCAGAGGATTGGAGGACTGTGTGAGGAAGGAACCCTGATGTGTGAGGAAAGGATTCCGGTTCAGATCAAACGATCAGAACTTGAAGGTGGTCTTGATGATGCCACCGAAGTTGGTGAGGGGGGCGCTGCTGTTGCTGCGACCGTTCAGTTCCCAGCCAGCCTGACCGAGGGGGTTGGACAGGTAGTACAGAGCGGGAGTCACGCTGATGTTGTCGGTGACCTGGAACTTGTACCACCACTCCCATGCCCAGTTGCCGTCTTGGGCAGACTGGCTGTCTCGGCCGGTGTTGGTGATGAAGGTGGGCTGCCCCAGAGCCATACCGAGGGCGTTGCCCTTGATGAAGGCGTCATCCCACTGCAGACCGACGTACCAGCTGTTAGCAGTCGGACCGTCGAAGTTGAAACCGTCGTCGTAGTTGGAGTATCCGGTGATGCCCCAGCCAGCGCTGATGGATGGGATAAAGCCGCTCTGAGAGGGCTGCCAGTAGGCGCTCACGGCTACAGAGTTGTTGCTGCCGGCGTAAGCGCCAGCAAGCACTGCAGCAGGTGTACCGGAAGCAGGGCCAACACCGTTGCCGTAGTTGTAGGCAACAGCAGCACCCCAGTTGCTAGCGGCGTAACCGATCTGAGCAGTGAAGGTTTCGTTAGAAGCAGCGGTACCGATACCGCCACCCAGCTGATTGCCATCAGCGTCGTAACGGGAAACAGGGCTGCCGTTGTCACCATTGGCGGCAACGTAGTTGATGCTGAAGCTCCAGCCGTTGTCCTGGTACCACACACCGGCACCAGCACCCAGGTTCAGGCTGTAGGTACCAGGAGCGCCGGCATAGGTGAACACGTCGAGGACGGTGTCAGCGGGGTACACGCTGGGCCACATGGCCAGCATGTCGTCCTGACGGACACGGCCACCGAAGGTCACGGTGACTTTGTCACCGATGGGGAACTGGTAGAAGAGACGGTTGATGGCCACAACGTCACCGCAATCCATGCCGGTGCCGCAGTTCTCCTGGAAGGCCACTTCCAGAGCGTTCAGGCCGAGGTTGGCGCCATTGCCGCCAACGGTGGGAGCACCGCCCCAAGCAGAGTCACCGAAGTTGCCGGCGCGCAGGGTGGTGCGCAGCAGGTCCTTGCCGGTGAAGCTGGTGTCGAAGTTCAGGCGAACGTCGTAAGCGAAGGCTGTAGCACCCTCAAGGTCGCGAGCAGCGTCCTTGATGCGGCCATTGCTGCCGCCGAAGCTGTTGGCACCCAGCACGAAGGTGGCGATACCTTTCAGCTTGGTGGTGGTGGAGAACTGGGTGGCTTCCAGCTCACCCACCTTGGCCTCGAGGCCATCCACACGGCCCTTCAGCACGGCGAGTTCCTTTTCGAACTCCTTCATCAGGCGCTTCAGCTCGTCGGTCACTTCGGTGATCCGGTCGAGGCAAGCGTTCAGCAGGGCGGCCGCTTCATAGCGGGTCATCGCACGGCTGCCGCGGTAGGTGCCGTTGGGGTAGCCGGCCACACAGCCGTAGCGCTCGATCAGGTTGCTCAGTGCTTGATAAGCCCAGTCGGTGGGCTGCACGTCGGAGAACTGGGTGATCGAAGTCACCTGCTCCTCAGAGCCGTACTGGCTCAGGCCAGCAATGTTGAGATCAGCGGCGGAAGCAGCCACAGGAGCCATCAGGCCCAGGGCAGCAGGCGCCAGAAGAAGCTTCTGGAACAGTTTCATGGTCCTCACACCAAAAGAGGAATTGGGCGCAACGCGCCGTGCGGCCATCTTGCAGGCCATGCCACGGGCAACACAGAGAACCTGTGCCACAAAGCCCAATGGCATGTAGCAGCCGATACCAACAAGCTCCCCTGGCGCACCTCGCGCAGACTTCTCTTGCTCCGCCGCCCCACCGCTGCCTGTGTTCAAGCGCTCGCTCTGGCTGTGGTGGCTTCTGCTCGTGGCCCTCTGGCTCCTGGCAACCGCTGCTGATCGCGCCTGGCTCCAGGCCGATCAGCAGCTGCCGGCCTGGGATCAGGCCGACTACCTCAACAGCGCCATCGACCACGGCCGGGCCCTCGGGTTGCTGCGGGGTGGCGGCTGGCCGGGCTGGCAGGGGCTGCTGGATCTCTCTCCGAAAATCCCGCCGCTGGCGTCGCTGGTGAGCGGCACGGTGATGGCCGCGGCCGGCGAGAGCGTGGATGGCGCCAGCTGGGCCCTGAGCCTCTGGCACGGCTTGCTGCTGCTGGTGATCGCTCTTTGGGGGCGGCAGCTGCTCTCACCAGGCTTCGGGCTGCTGGCGGCCGCCCTCGTGGCGCTGGCGCCTGCCCTCTCCAGCCTGCGGGTGGACTTCACCCTCGACATGCCCCTCACCGCCAGCTGCAGCCTGGCCCTGTGGCTGCTCTGGCGCTGGCAGCGACCTGAGCACGGTGGGCGCTGGGGCCAGGCCCTGGCGGCCGCGGCGGCGATGGCCGCGGCCCTGCTGATCAAGCAGAGCGCCCTGTTGGTGCTGGCCCTGCCGGCCCTCTGGAGCTTCGGCCAGGCCCAGGGGCAACCCGGGCGCCGCTGGCAAGCCTGGGCGGCCCTGGCCGTGGTGCTGGCCCTACTGCTGCCGTGGCTGCAGCACAACTGGATCACCACCCTCGGCGGCACCGAGCGCGCTGTGGTCAGTTCCGGAGCGGCCGAAGGCGATCCCGGCAGCCTCGATCCACGCAGCCTGATCTGGTACCCCCGGCTTTGGAGCCAACAACTGGGCGCTGCCAGCCTCGGCGCCGGCCTGGCTGGGCTGGCTCTGCTCGGCTGGCAGCAGCGCGGCCACTGGCGGCAGCGCTGGCCCGATGGCTGGGCCTGGCTGCTGGGGGTAGCGATCAGCGGCTGGCTGTGCACCAGCCTGAGCCCCAACAAAGACGAGCGCTACATCGCTCCGGTGCTGCCGCTCTTGGCGCTGCTGCTGGCGCGAGGCTGGTGGGCCCTGGGGCAGTGGATCGCCCAGCGGCGCTCGGGCCGCTGGGCCGGCGGTGCCCTGGCCCTCGGCCTGCTCAGTGCCGGCGGGATCGAGGCCCAGGCCAGCTGGAGCCAGCTGAATC
This sequence comes from Vulcanococcus sp. Clear-D1, assembly GCF_014654725.1. GTDB lineage: Bacteria > Cyanobacteriota > Cyanobacteriia > PCC-6307 > Cyanobiaceae > Vulcanococcus. The sequence goes on from NZ_JACVZV010000007.1 coordinate 18,674, forward strand.
GCGAGCCGCCCTCGAGCGTGGTGGCGGCGATCCAGAGCCTGCGCGCCCGCGTGGGTGAGGCCCCCACCACCCTTTTGATCAGTGGCAGCAGCCCCGATCTCAATGAGCACAGCCTCACCCTGCTGGGCCGCCAGCAAGGCGGCCAGATCCTGGTGCGGCGCCTGGGGCGCAACCCCGGTGAACAAGACCTTGCCCTCGAGCAGGGGGAGTGGTGGCTGCTGGCCAGCGGCGATCAGGGCACCACACGCCCCTCCGCCCGCGCCCTGAGCCGTGCTGTGCGCCGGGATGGCCGCTACGAACGGGTGCAGATCTGGTCATGGACCAAAGGCCGCCAGCTGGAGCTGTGGCGCCGCAAGCCGGGTTTGGCAGCTCCGAGCTGCTTCCAGCAGCGCTTCATCACCCTGGCCCGAGGGCTGGAGCAAGGCCCCCGCGGCCTTCAGCCGGTGTTTGCGGCCATCGGCCCCTGGCACCTACTCGATCCCCGCTTCAGCTATCAATCAGATGTGAGCCAATGGGCTGAGGCCCAATTGCGGCGCAACCCCAGCGATCGTGATGCGCTCTGGAGCCTGGCCCTGTTGGCGGTGCTGCAGAACAGGCCGCTCCAGGCCGACCACTGGTTTGCCCGCCTGGAGCAGCTCGAGGGCCCGGGCCACTGGCCCAGCGCCTATCGCAGCGTGGTGCAACTGGCCGGCTGGCGCAGCTGCGGCGCAGCGCGGGTGGCCGACACCAAAACCCGCGATCCAGTCGCCGCTTCTGTGCTGCTCGGCCTGCGCGATCTCAGCCGCAGCCTTTGCTTCGATCCGCGCGGCCCCCTGGCGCTGAGCAGCAGCCTGCCAGCAGCGGTTCAAGCCGTGTCTGAGGAGCTGAAGCAGCCATGAACCAACGCCTCAGCCCAGGGCAACGGGTGTGGCTGGCCGCCGGGGTGTTCACCCTCGTGGGCTGGGCACTGCAGTGGTGGCGACTCCACAGCCTCGCCGCCACGATGGATCAGGGCATCCTGTTTCAGGTGCTCTGGAACGGGCTGAGCGGCCATCCGTTCGAGAGCACGCTCTCCTCTCAGCTGTCCACCAACGTGGTGCACGGGGGCGAGCTACCGGCCCCTGGCTACCACCGCCTCGGCCAGCACTTCACCCCCAGCCTGGTGCCATGGATCACGCTGGTGGCTCTGCTGGGCAAGTGAGCGCTGCCGCTGCTGCAGGTGGCGCTGATCGCCGCAGCCGGCCTGGTGCTGCATCGCATCGCGCGCCGGCGGCTGGAGCGAGATCTGGCGGCCATGGTCACCCTGGCGTTCTTCGGAGCCAACGCCTCCCTGGCGCGGATCCCACACGGAGCGAGTGTGGTGGCCAGCAATCAACTCATCCCTCACCTGGCAGCGCGGCTAGTCCTGGTGCGATTCCCCGACCACGGGGCGTATCAAACCCGCTCAGGCGCGGCGATCCATGTGGAGTGGGTCGCCGTGGATCTCAACCAGCATCTCCGCTATGCCGAGGCCTTCCGCCAGGAGCAAAAGGCGCTGAAACGCAGCCTGCAGCTCCTGAAAACACTCCCAAGCGAGGGATACCGCGTGCAGGCGGTGAACGATGGGGTGGTGGTGTTGCAGCGCAACGGAGAGGTGGATGCATCTGCCGAGCAGCAACTCAATCGGCTGCTGCGGGAGATCAAAGAGGGCTGAACGCCCCATACAGGCCAGACAACAGCCCCAACACCCTTCCCAAGCCTTAAGGCTGCGTGCAAGACGCAGATGCTTTGCTGATTGGGTAGCACTCACGCCCGGGCGATCGGGCCTGCCGGATGACCCCGCCCTCGAGCGCCGCATCGCCGCCCAGCCTCTGGGTGGTCGCCGCCTGCTTCAACGAAGCGGTCGGGATCGGAGCGTTCATCCAGGCGATCGAGGCGCTGGGCGTGGCGGAGCAGCTTCTGCTGATCGACGACGGTTCGAGCGACAACACGGCCGCCGTGATCCGCGCCGCGATCGAGGCCCGCCGGGATCAACCCACAGCCCTGCCGATCAGCCTGATCGAGCTCACCCGCAACTTCGGCAAAGAGGCCGCCATGCTCGCCGGCCTCGATCAGGCCCGCGGCCGCTGCGACGCGGTGGTGCTGATCGATGCCGACCTGCAGCACCCGCCTGAACTGATCCCCGCAATGGTGCGCCACTGGCAGGAGGGCGCCGAGATGGTGACGGCGATCCGCAGCGCCGCCGATCAGGAATCCACCCTCAAGATCCTCAGCGCCTCCGGCTTCTATTCACTGTTCAACCGCCTCACCGATTCGGTGCAGCTGGTGGATGGTGCCGGTGATTTCCGGCTGCTCAGCCAGCCAGTGGTGCGCGCCCTCACCGACATGCGCGAGGGCACCCGCTTCTCCAAAGCCCTGTTTCCCTGGACAGGCTTTCGCAGCGTGGACATCAGCTACGACCGCCCCCAGCGCAGCAGCGGGGCCACCACCTGGAACGCTCGGCGGCTGTTCAGCTATGCCCTCGATGGCATCTTCAGCTTCTCGGTGCTGCCCCTGCGCATCTGGATCGCGGTGGGCACGGTGATCTCCCTGATCAGCCTGGTGTATGCACTGGTCCTGGTGATCAGCACGCTGTTGCACGGCATCGATGTGCCGGGCTACGCCTCCCTGATCGTGGCGGTGCTGTTCCTCGGCGGCGTGCAGCTGATCGGCATCGGCATCCTCGGGGAATACATCGGCCGCATCTTTGAGGAAAGCAAGCGCCGGCCGCCTTATCTGGTGCGGCGCATCAGCACCTCGGCTTCCCGCGCGCGCCAGGGGGAGGCGTAGAAACGGCGCGAGAGGGGGTAGGCCTCAAGCTCAGCCACTTCAGCAAGCGAGCCGTCGGCCGGATGAGCCAGCACCACGCCGCCGCAGCGGCGCAGCTGGCGCTGGGCCGCCGCGATCACCGCCGCATCGATCCGGCCGGTGAACAGCACTCCGCAGAAGCCGGCATTGGTGGCGATGCCGCGGCGGGCCAGCTCGTCAGCGCGGCCGCTGTTGAGCAGGCGGAGCAGGAGCCACTTGATCGGCCCGAGGCCCAACCAGCCCTGCCACCACAGCGCCAGGGGAATGCCGCGCCAGGGCCAGGGTTCACGCAGGCTGCGGATCCAGACCGGCCGCTGGTGTGGCGGCAACTGACGCAACTGGCGCCACACCAGCGGCGTGAGGTGCACGTGCTGGTGACCATCCAACCGCAGGGGTCGCGTGGGGAAGAGCTCCTGAAAGCGCTGGATCTGGGCCTGAAGCTCCAGGGCCAGCTGGGCCTCGATCCGCCGCCGGGGCGGACACCAAGGCGGCAGACAGCCGAGCAGCAACAAACGCCCAAATCCAAGGGCCAGGCGGCCCCGATCATCGAGCAACGCCGGGATCCGAGCCGGATCCGCCGCCGGCGGCCCCTCGCTCAGGCAGAGGTGAAGCGCCAGCTCAAGATTCGGCCGCCGCGCGCAGGCCTCGGCCGCCGCTGCTGCCGCCGGGCCGGCCACCAGCACGCTGGCGGAATCAAGGGCGCCCGCATCGCAGAGCTCCAGGATCGTGGCGTTCACCGCCGGATGCAGGCCGAGATCATCGGCGTGAAACTGCAACGGGCCCGCGGCGGGAGAGCGGTCGCGCCGGGCGCGGCTGTGGCGGGCCGCCAGCGACCAAATCACATAGTTGATCGCGGTGGGGGTGAACACCATCACCAACGTGCCGCCGGCACTGCGAGCCCAGGCCCCCAGCCAACCGGGCAACAACAAGCTCACCAGCACGTTGAGGCTCGTTTGGATCAGCAGCCAGCGCCGCGGAAAGGTGCTGCCACCGGTGTGTTCACGGAAGGTGAACAGGGCATGGGCCAGATAGCCCCACACCGAAGCCAGCAGAAACCCCAGCAGGTTGGCCAGCGCCAGGGGCCAGCCCAGCCACTCGCCACCAAGCAACACCAGCGCATGGATCGCTGCGGCCAGCACCCCCACACCGCCGTAGCGCATCAGCTCCGCCAGCTTCGCCCGCACGCCCACCGCCATCCATGGCCAGGGCCGGCAGCCTATGGGAAGCTCGGCGCCTGAGCATCCGCCATGCCCGACAGCCGAAGCCTGCCGCCCCGCAATCTCCTACTCACCAGTGGGGCGATTGCGTTGTTGTTGTGGATCTGCGCGGCGGCGCGCCATGCCCTCCTGCAGAGCAACGCCTACGACCTCGGCCTGTTCGATCAGTGGATCTGGCTGGTGAGCCGCGGCCTGCCGCCGATCTCTTCCATGGAGGGGGTTCACATCCTGGCGGACCACGGCGCCTGGGCCCTCTATGGCGCGGCCCTGCCCTACAGGCTGCTGAGCAGCGTGCAGTGGTTGTTGGCCAGCCAGGCCGCCGCGCTCAGCTTCACGGCCCTGCCGATCTGGTGGGTGGGCCGCCAGGCCGGCCTCAGCCCGAAGCTCTGCTGGCTGGCCTGCGGCCTGTGGTGGCTGCAGCCGGTGGTGTTCAACGCCAACCTCTTCGACTTTCACCCCGAGGTGTGGGTGATGCCGGCCCTGGCCGGTTGCTACTGGGCCAGCCGCGCCGAGCGACCCTGGCTCTGGTTTGGCCTGCTGCTGCTGCTGCTCGGCTGCCGCGATGGTCTGGTGCTGGTGGTGGCGGGCCTGGGCCTAGAGCAGGCGCTGCGGCGCCGCTGGATCTGGGCCGGCGCCGCGATCGGCCTGGCGCTGGGCTGGCTGGCGCTGCTCAACCGTTGGCTCTACCCGCTGCTCAAGGGGAGTGATGCCGGGCCCAAGGCGGCGGGCAAGCTCTTCTCCTATCTGGGCGACAGCCTCGATCAGGTGCTGCTCAACATGCTCACCCGGCCCGATCTGCTGCTCAAGCATGTGGACTGGGCCAGCGGCCTGCTGTATCTGCTGCTCATCAGCGTGGCGGTCGCACCGTTCTGGCGGAAGGTGTCGCTACCGGTGCTGGCGGGTGCCATCCCGCTCGTGCTGGTGAATGTGCTTTCCGAGGAGGCTCCTCAGCGCACCCTCGTGCACCACTACAGCCTGCCGGTAGCCGTGATCGCTGTGGTTGCCGCCATCGATGGTCTCGCCCTACAACCCCGCCAACCGATGCCCTGGCGGAGCTTCAGCTGGAGCGTGGTGTGCTGGGCGGCCTTAGCCAAACCGTGGTTCTTCACCGGCCCCTACCTGGAGCGTGTGGATCAGCGACCCGCCCTCCAGGAAGCGATCGCGGCCGTGCCGCCCGAGGCACGCCTGAGCACCACCAGCTATCTGGTGCCCCAGCTGAGCCAGCGCCAGCAGGTGAGCTTCCCCCGCACCCGCCGCGACCGCACCCGGCTCGAGCAGCTCGATGCCCTGCTGCTCAACCCGAAGGATCCCGGCTGGGGCTCCTCGCAGGCACGCCAGCAAGAGCTCCTGCGTGAAGCCCGCGCCGCCGGCTGGAGCTGCCGCCGCTGGGACAACGGCCTGGAGCTCTGCCAAAACGATGCCCCCGGAGGGCACAGCTGACGCTGGCTCTCCGGGGGCTCTCGCCGGGTCCGCTCTGGCGCGGAACCGAATGATCTAGGAATCAGGCGCCGTAATCAGCCGGCGTTCTCCGCGATCAGCAGACCCTGCATGGAACAACTGTGACTCACGGGCACCTCCTCCTTGGGGGATTGGGATCAGCCGGCGATGCATTCGGCACCAGGAGGGCGCAAGCGCCGCACTGAGGCCACATCACTGCTGACGGAACCCGCAAACTTTAACGAGATTGATGCGGTGCGCGAGCTTGCCAGGCTGGGTGAGCCACGACACGCCTCACGCCCAGGCCTCCTCCCCAGGCTGAACCCATGGATGTGCTGCAAGCCGGCGATCACATCGTTCTGGCACCCAGCGGCGAACCCTGGAGGGTGCGGCAGGTGCTGCCACGGCGACTGCGGCTCAGCAGTGATGCACTCCTGCACAACGGATCGCTGCAGCAGCGCCTGATCAACGCCAGCCTGCACCTGAGCTGGGTACAAGCGATCCGGGTCAACATCCTGGCGGGCAGCCTGGTGATCGTGCACAGCTGCCAACGCAGCCTGCGGCGCCGTCAGCTTCAGGCCCTGCTGCACCTGGCCCTGCGGCACGAGCACGACCAGGCTCTGGCGTTCATGCCACGGGCCTCCAGTACAGCCCTCTGGCACCTCACAGGCACCACCGGGCTTTTGGCAGGGGTCGGCGTGCTCGGCCTACCCGCCTGGCCAGGACTGTTGCTGTTCATTGGGCTCTGTTACCTGCCTCTGGCTGCGCGCTGCCTACGCAGCCTGGGGCAACGGCAACTGGCTGGCAGCTGGCTTGATCTGTTCTGGTTCAGCAGCCTGTTGCTGCAGGCCAGCCCCGTGGCGGTGTTACTGGAATGGACCCTGGAAACCGCCGGCAAGGTGTTCAAGGCCTGGACACCTTCGCCTGGCTTCGCGGAGGCCTTTCAGAAGCAACTGCAGGGCCGGCTGACAGATCTCAGCTTTGCCGTGCAGCAGATCGATGGAAGCTGGCAGCACCAACCCTTCGAGGGTCTCGCAGCCGGAGATCGACTGCTGCTCGGCCCCGGTGATCCATTGCCGGCCCATGGCCTGGTCGTGGATGGCCAAGCGCTGGTGAGCACGCGCTGGCGCGATGGTGACCCGCGTTTGCTCAGCGCCCGTGCCTTCCAGCAACTGCCGTTTGGAACCATCGTGATCGAGGGCCAGCTGCAGGTTCGGCTGGTGTGCGCCTCCATGCAGGATCCTGAACTCAGGCTCCTGCAACGGCTGCTCCACAAAGCACAACTGGAGGCCGCGCGCACATCCAAGCCATCCCTGCTTCGCGATGCCGAACGCTGGCATCAGGCCTCGGTGCCCTACCTGTTGATCGCCGGAGCTGCCCTGCTGGTGGTGGGCCCCCATGGCAGCGCCGGCGCCCTGATGCAGTTCGATCCAGCCAGCGATTGGCAGCTTTCTGCCTCTCTCACCTACGGGGATGCCCAGCGCGATCTGCTCTGGCAAGGCCTGGTGTTACGACGAGCTGAGGCGATCGACGCCCTGGCCCACTGCCAGCAGCTGCTGGTGAGTGAGTCCGTTGTGCTCAGCACCAGCCAGTGGCACATCGGCGGCATCTACCCCCTGCCATTTCAGATCAGCCGCGACGAACTCATCCAGGCCGTGGCCGGCTTCCGCTGCCATCAGAAACCGCATGGCCTCCACCCGCTCCGTGGCCTCCTTGAGGAGGAAGACCTCCTGCCGGCAGTGGTGGAGGGTCTCCGACCACTGGGCGTCCATGGGGTTGAGGGCCGCATCAAGGGCAACACCTATCAGTTCGGTGGCCAATCGATGCTCCAGCATCTGAGGCTGCAGGCGCCGGCCGAGCTGATTACCTCAGCTTCGGAGACTCTTCTGTATCTCGTGCACCAGGGGCAGGTGCTCGGAGCGGTGGGCTTTGAAATGGAGCTCTCACGCCACCTGGTCAAGGGCTTGCGCCAGCTGCAACGAGCCGGCTGGCAGCTTCATCTGCTGGTGGAAAGCCACAGTGAATTGCTCGAAGACCTCGCTGGCCGGCTACATCGACAGGCCACAGCTACTTACACGGCCGCCAATCCCCATGAGCGCAATCGCGTCGTCAGCGAGCTGCGCCAGAAGCAGCCGCTGGCCATGCTCGGCAACGGGGCCCTGGATGCCCTTTGCCTAGCCCAGGTCGATCTCTCGATCGAGCTGCTCAATGAGCAGCACGGACTCAGCGGCGAAAACGCTGATCTCATGCTTCGGCCGGAAGCGCTGACAACCCTGGCGGGATCGCAGATGATCGCGCTGGAGGCCTCCCGGCGCCACCGCCGCAACCTCGCCCTGGTGCTTGTGCCCCACCTCGCGGTGGTGCTGCTCAACCTTGTGCTGCCGCTCAACCCTGTGCTGGCAGTGTTGAGCGTGGACCTCCCGGTGCTGCTCGCGGAGCTGGGCCGCGTTAGCGGTGGACAGGAAGCGCTACGGAAACCCAACAAAAAAGCCCCGCCAAGGCGGGGCAGTTCAAAAAGGCGGGAAGTCTCGAGGAGCGGCTGACTCAGCCCACGCTCCACACGCCACCGGCGATCTTCACCAGGGGAGACACGATGGTGGTGCCTGCGAGGAACCAGGCGAAGGCAGCGCCGCCGCAACCGCCGAGCCAGAAGCCGCTGGCGAATTCAGCCCAGCCGGCCTTGGTGAACAGGTCGGCGGGAGGGTTGTCGATGGTGGCGTCAGCGGGCTGCACGTTGGGGCCGCGGCCAGCGGTGCCGTAGAGCGACAGGCAGACGGTGAGGATCGACACCAGACCCACTGCCGCCAGCAGACCAGCGGTGCTGGCGTATTCGGTGGCGCGCAGCGGGCCGGTGATGGCGAAGGGTCCGTAGAGGAAGAAGCCATGGGCCATACCCACTTCCAAACCGCGGCGGTTCGGAGAGAGGGAAGGGCGATAGGCCGGCAGCGCGTTCAGGAAGGCACGGCTGAAGTAGCTGCTGTTGACGGGAGTGGCCAGATTGCCGACGCAGGGGTCGGCGACGGGGGTCACGGTCATCGGTGAAAGGGAGTTGGTTGGCGGCGATGAAGCGGCGACAGCTCAGTCGCGGGCTTCGATCACGTTGAACAGCAGGGCCATGGCCACCGCAGGAGCGAGGATCCCGACAAGGGGCACGAACACCGAGGGCATCCAGGCGGCGACGAAGTCTCCGGTCATCAGCGTGGGCCAATACAGCTACCGTTCGGCACTGTAAGGAGCTCTTCCAAAGCTGCTCTCTGGCAGCGGAAGGGGCGACATAAAAGTTCAGACCGATGACCCAGGCCCTCTCCGGAGCAGCGATCGCCGCCGTGATCGCTGCGTGCTGGCTGCTCGGGCGGCCGCGCCCGAAGATCCTGCGCTCCACCGATGCCTCCGCGGTGGCGGCCCTCAACCGCAGCCAGATGGAGCTGGTGCTGCCGCGCCAGAGGGAAGCGGCCAGCAGCGCTGACTCCAGCAGCCACAACAGCCTCAGCGTTGCGCTGCCCAGCGCCGCCGACCGGCGAGGTCGCCTGCAACTGCTGGCGCAACTGGAGCGGCAGTTCCAACAGGGCGGCGAGCCGCGCCGCCAGGCCCTGGCGGTGTGCAGCGCCTGGCAGCACCGCGACGCCCTGCCGCTGATCCGCCGCGGCCTGCGCGATAGCGATCAGCAGGTTGCGGCTTTGGCCGCCGAAGCCATGGCCCACTTCCGCGGCCGCAGTGCGGCAACTGCTCAGCTCGCTGTAGCCAAACCACCCCGCAACGTTTCACGCACCCGGTAGATCGGCCGGCCCTGGCTTTCGTGATAGGTGCGCATCTGCAGCTCCGCCAACAGGCCGAAGCAGAACAGCTGCACCCCCGCGATCAGCGCCAGCACCGCCACCAGCAGCAGCGGGCGGTTACCGATCTCAGCTCCCATCAGCTTCTCCACCAGCAGGTAGGCGCTGAGCACCGAGCCGATCGCGATTCCCACCAGCCCGCCGAAGCCGAACACGTACATCGGCCGGGTGAGGAAGCGCTTCATGAACCACACGGTGAGCAGATCCATCAGCACCCGGAAGGTGCGATCGATGCCGTATTTGCTCTGCCCGAACTGGCGGGCGTTGTGGTTCACCTTCACCTCACTGATGCGCGCTCCCTCGATGAAGGCCAGCGCCGGCAGGAAGCGATGCAGCTCGCCGTAGAGGTTCATGTCCTCCACCAGCTCACGCCGATAGGCCTTGAGGGAGCAGCCGTAATCGTGGAGCTTCACGCCGGTCACCCGGGCGATCAGGCGGTTGGCAATCTTGCTGGGGAGCAGGCGGCTCACGGCGTTGTCCTGGCGTTGATGGCGCCAGCCGCTCACCAGATCAAACCCCTGCTCAAGCTGCGCCAGCAGCATCGGAATATCAGCCGGATCGTTCTGCAGATCCCCATCGAGCGTGATGATCACCCGGCCGCGGCTCACATCAAACCCAGCCGACATGGCCGGGGTCTGGCCGTAGTTGCGGCGCAGCAGCACCGCCACCAGCTCCGGGGTGGCAGCCGCCAGCTCGCGCAGCACCGCAGCGGTGCCGTCGCTGGAGCCGTCGTCGACCAGCACCAGCTCAAAGCTGCGGCCCAGGGGCCGCAAAGCTTCGAGCAACCGGGCCACCAGCAGCGGCAGGCTCTCCTCTTCATTAAAAAGAGGCACCACAATCGAGAGCTCAGGCTGGCCCGCCAACGCTGATCCGGGCTCTGTCGTGGCGTTCATCCGGCAGCTGAGGCTGGCTGGAACCTAGGCCAGCAGCAGCGTGAGGAGCATGGCCATCAGGGCAAGGTGCTGCCGTCGTGGCAGCGGATCACACGGCCGGCACCGCGGAGTTCGCGGCGGTAGTGCACGCTCACCGGATCCAGCAACTGCGGATCGAGGCCGTCGATGCCGATGCCGTTGCGGCCGTGCTCACGGCCGGAGCTGTGCAGATAGCGGCCATCTCCCAGATAAAGCCCCACGTGGGTGCAGCGCTGCGGCCGCCCGAAGAAGATCAGATCCCCAGGCCGCAGCAGGCTGTAGCAGCCTGGCGCCACGGCCACGGGCTGGCAGAAGCGCTCCTGCTGATAGGCGTCGCGCGGCACCCAGATGCCGGCCTGGGCGAAGGCGGCCTGAATCAGACCGGAGCAATCGAAATCCGGCCCGAGCGTGCCGCCCCATAAGTAGTGATTCGGCTGCTGGCGCGCCCGCTCCGCAAAGGCCAGCACCGCAGGCAGCGCCGCGGTGATCTGGCTGGCATCCAACAGCCGCGGCTGGGGCGGCAGGCAGGCACGGGCATGGCCCAGCACCAGCATGGGATCAAGCCAACCGGGATAGCCGTCTTCCCGTAGGCGCACCCGCAGGCGCTGGCGCCCGGGCTGCAACGGCTCGATCACGGTGAACACCCGCCCGGATGCGGCCTGGGTGGCCAGGCCGGCCCCCTGCCAATGGCTGGTGAGATCCACAGGCGCCGTGAGCCGCCAGCTGCTGCCGAGCTGCAACAGCTCCAGGGCCACCGGTGTGCCTTCGGCCAACCTCCCTAATCTCGCCATTGCCCCCTTTGGCCGCGATGGCGTTCTACTGCCCGGATGGGGCGATGGCCCAACAGCTCGAGGCCAGCTTGGCGGCCCTGGAGGCCGATGGCCGCCCGGGGTTGAGCGAACAGGTGTCGATCAGCTGGGTGCGCTATGGCAGCTCCTTGATCGACAGTGCCTCGCCCCGCAGCGATCTGGCCGATTTCTGGGCCGATCAGCCGCCCGGCGCCAGTTGGCGGGGGAATCAGGCCCGCTATCCGGCCAGCGTAGTGAAGCTGCTCTATCTGGTGGCCGCCGAAGCCTGGCTGCAACGCCAGTTGATCGACGACACGCCGGAACTGCGCCGCGCCCTGGCGGACATGATCCGCGATTCGAGCAACGACGCCACCGGCCTGGTGCTGGATCTACTCACCGGCACCACCAGCGGTCCGGAGCTGCCCGAGGCGGCCTTTCGGCGCTGGAGCCTGCAACGCCAGCTGGTGAACCAATGGTGTGAACAGCTGGGTTGGCCGGAGTGGCAGGGCTGCAATGCCTGCCAGAAAACCTGGGGTGATGAGCCCTACGGGCGTGAGCATCAGTTCTATGGACCGGCCCTGGAGAACCGCAACCGCCTCAGCAGCGATCTGTGCGCGCGGCTGCTGCATGGGGTGATCGCCGGTGCCCTGGTGTCACCGCCCGCCTGCAAGCGGATGCGCGATCTGCTGGCCCGCAGCCTTGATCTCAGCGAGCGCCGCGCCGACCCGGAGAACCAGGTGGATGGCTTCCTGGGTGAGGGCCTTCCGGGCGGCGCGCGGCTGTGGAGCAAGGCCGGCTGGATGAGCCAGGCCCGCCACGATGCGGCCTACGTGGAAGTGGAAGGGCTGGCGCCAATGCTGCTGGTGGTGTTCAGCGAAGGCCAGGCCCGGGCTGGCGACGCGCAGCTCCTGCCCGAACTCTGCCGGCAGCTCCTTGCGGCATAACCGCAACGGCGGAGCGGCAGCAAAAAGCCCCCTGCTCGAGGGGGCTTTTTGCTCAGGGATCACACCTGGAACGGAGAGGGAGGGATTCGAACCCTCGACAGAAGTTGCCTCCTGTAACTCCTTAGCAGGGAGCCGCTTTCAACCACTCAGCCACCTCTCCAGCGGCCCGCTGAGCTTATCAGCCGCCCGGCCCAGCAGCGGGTAGGCGCGGCAGCCGATGCTTGAAGCCGCAGAGGATTTCCCAGGGGATCGTGCCGCAGGGATCGCTCCACGCCAGGGGATCGATGCGCTCGCCCCCATCGCTGCCCAGCAGCGTCACCACGCTGCCCTGATCCAGCTGCGGGGCATCGGTGGCATCGAGCACCAGCTGATCCATCGTGATCGCCCCCACCTGGGGAATCCGCCGGCCCTGATGCAGCACCTGCAGGCGGTTGGAGAGCAGCCTCGGCACGCCATCGGCGTAGCCGATGCTCACCACCGCCAGGCGGCTGGGCCGCTGGGTGGTGAAGCGATGCCCATAGCTCACACCCGTGCCGGCAGGTACCTCCCGGATCAGGCTCACCCGGGCCCGCACTTGCATGGCGGGCTGCAGCACCAGGCTGCCCCCCAGGTGAGCCGCCGGCCGCTGGCCATAGAGCGCCAGACCCACCCGCACCATGTCGTAGTGGAGCTGCGCCGTGCGCAAGGTGCCGGCGGAATTGGCCAGATGGCGGCTGCCGCAGCCCAAACCGGCCTGCTGCACCGCCGTGAGCACCTGCTCAAAGCGCTCCTGCTGCTGGCGCGTCAGCGGATCGAGGCCCGTGCCAGGTGCATCGGCATCGGCCAGATGGGAATAGAGCCCAGCCAGCTGCACCGCTTCCAGGGCGGAGATGGCCTCCACGATCCGGCGCCCCTCCTGCCAGGGGGCGCCGAGGCGGGCCATGCCTGTATCCAGCTTGAGCTGCACCGCCATCGGCCGGCCGCTGCCCGCCGCCAGGTTCTGGCAGAGCAGGGCCTCGCGCATGCCACTGAGGGTGGGCATCAGCTGCCAGTGCAGGCAGGCGCGCAACTCCTCAGGCTGCGTGAGGTTCCCGAGCACCAGCACCGGCTGGCGCAGACCCGCCTGACGCAGCTCCACCCCCTCCTGCAGGGTGGCCACCCCAAAACTGCTGGCCCCACCAGCGGCCGCGGCCCGTGCTACCGGCACCGCACCATGGCCATAGCCATCGGCCTTCACCACGGCCATCAGGTTGCAGCCGGGCGCCAGGGAGCGGCGCAGACTGCGGGCATTGGCCTGCACCGCTGCTTCACACACCTCCACCCAGGCCCGCTGGCGCGGATGGGGCCAGGGTTGCCCGGAGGGGCTGATGGCCGGGGAGGCTTCTGTCATCCGGCGGGGCGTCGCGGAAAGCGTAAGCGGGGATGCATCGCGTTCCGGATCGTGGCCCCTAGCATGGCGAGCAATTCCAGGGCTGCCAGGGGGCCACTCCCATGGGCCACGTGCTGGTTCTCAACGCCTCCTACGAGCCGCTCAACATCACGAGCTGGCGGCGCGCCACGGTGATGGTGCTCAAGGGGAAGGCGGAAGGGCTTGAGCACGCGGCGGATCTGCAGCTGCGGCCTGGCCTGCATCGCCCCACCGTGATCCGGCTGCGCCAATTCGTGCGGGTGCCGTTCCGGGCCCTGCCGCTCACCCGCCGCAACCTGTTCCAGCGCGACGGCCACCGCTGCCAATACTGCGGCAGCGAGAGCGAGCGGCTCTCGATCGATCATGTGATGCCCCGCAGCCGCGGCGGCAGCCACAGCTGGGACAACGTGACCACCGCCTGCCTGCGCTGCAACGTGCACAAGGGCAATCGCACCCCCCGCGAAGCGGGGATGCTGTTGCTGCAGCCCCCGAGGCGGCCGCTGAGTGGGCCGTTGTTTGAGGCCCAGCGCCAGATGGCCCGGGGCCAACACCACGAATGGGCCAAATACGTGCAGGGTTGGGACGACAACGGCCACAACGCCGCAGCCTGAGCCAGCCTCAGCCGCCGGCCTGCTCCGCCAGCTCCTCGAGCTGCCGGCGCTGATCGGCCGACACACACGCACCGATCAACTCCGCCAACTGCCCCTGCAGGACCGGCTCCAGGGAGAAGTTGCGGCCGAGGCGATGGTCGGTGGTGCGGTTGTCTTTGTAGTTGTAGGTGCGGATCTTTTCGCTGCGGTCGCCCGTGCCCACCTGCGCCAGGCGAGCCGAGCGCTCCTCAGCGTTGGCGGCCGCCAGCTCCCGCTCATAAAGCTTGGCCCGCAGGATCTCCAGGGCCCGTTCGCGGTTTTGCAGCTGCGAGCGCTCCTGGGTGCAGAACACACGGATACCCGTGGGTTTGTGGAGCAAATCCACCGCGGTTTCCACCTTGTTCACGTTCTGGCCGCCAGCGCCGCCGGAGCGGGCCGTGCTGATCTCCAGATCCCCCGGATCGATCTGCACCTCCACCGGATCGGCCTCCGGCATCACCGCCACCGTGGCGGTGGAGGTGTGCACCCGGCCCTGGGATTCAGTAGCCGGCACCCGCTGCACGCGGTGCACACCGGCTTCAAACTTCAGCTGGCTGAACACGCCATCGCCCTTGATCGCCAGGATCAGTTCCTTGTACCCGCCGAGTTCGGCCTCGGAGGCACTCACCGGCTGCACCTTCCAGCCCACACTCTGGGCGTAGCGCTCGTACATCCGGGCCAGATCACCGGCCCAGAGCGCCGCTTCATCGCCGCCGGCCCCAGCGCGGATCTCCAGCATCACGCTGCGTTCATCGCGGGGATCGCGCGGCAGCAACGCCAGGGTGAGCTGCTCTTCGAGGGCGCTGATGCGGGTGGCCAGCTCAGCCAGTTCCTCCTGGGCCAGGGCCTCGAGGTCGAGATCGCCGCGGCTCTCGCGCAGCAACTCCCGTGCCTGCTGCTCTTGGCCTTGGAGAGTCTGCAGTTCGTCGTACCCCATCACCAGGGGCTCCAGCCGCGCCCGTTCACGGGCGATCGGCTCGAGCTGGGCTGGGTTGGCAGCCACATCCGGGTCTGCCAGCTGCCGCTCAAGCGTGTCGAAGGTGATGCGCGCCGCGTCGAGGCGCTCACTCAGGAAGGAGGCGTCCATGCAGGAAGGAAACGAGCGCGGAACAAACAGGCGATCGGGCAGTGAACAGCAAAAAGCCGGATGCCCTGAAGCATCCGGCTCATGCTCAACACCACAGCATCAGGGCTGCAGCGATCAGGACACCAGCGCTCAGGCCTTAGCCGAAGCGTCCTTCTCGCCGTCCTTGGCATCAGCAGCGGCAGCACCGCCCATGCCGTACTTGCGCATGAAGCGATCCACACGACCCTCGGTGTCGAGGATCTTCTGGGTACCGGTGTAGAAGGGGTGGTTGCCGCTCCACACATCCACGTGGAGTTCGGGGGACGTGGAGCCGGTGGTCATCACCACCTCTCCGTTGCAGATCACCTTGGCATCGGGATACCAGGTGGGATGGATTTCGGCCTTCGGCATAACGAATACGGGGCTGAGGAGCTGAAGCGGAATCAGCGCTTGGAGAACTGAGGAGCCTTACGGGCTTTCTTCAGGCCGTACTTACGACGCTCCTTGGCGCGGGGATCGCGGCTGAGGTGACCTTCGGTCTTGAGGGGCTTGCGGTTCTCGGGGGAGAGCTCGCACAGGGCACGAGCAGCGCCCTGCTTAATGGCGTCGGCCTGGCCGGTGAGACCGCCACCGCGCACATTCACCAGGATGTCGTACTCGCTGGCCAGACCCAGGGTCTGGAGAGGAGCGGTAACCGCAGCCAGGTAAACGGGGTTGTAGTTGAGGTAGTTGTCACCGGGGCGACCATTGATGGTCACAGTGCCGGTGCCAGGAACCACGCGCACGCGAGCGACAGCAGTCTTGCGGCGGCCGGTTCCCCAGTAGACGACGGTGTTGGTGCTCATTGGGCGGAAGCGGCGGGATCGAGGGCGAGGGCCTTGGGCTGCTGGGCGGCGTGGGGGTGCTCAGCACCCTTGTACACCTTCAGCTTGCGGAACAGCTGACGACCGAGGGCGTTGTGGGGGAGCATGCCCTTCACGGCCTTCTCGATGATCCGCTCAGGGATGCGGGCCTGCAGAGCAGCAAAGGATTCGGTCTTCATGCCACCGGGACGACCCGAGTGGCGGCGGTAGACCTTCTCCGTGAACTTGTTGCCACTGACCTTCACCTTCTCAGCGTTGATCACCACGACGAAATCGCCGGCGTCAAGGTGAGGGGCGAAGTTGGGGTTGTTCTTGCCCCGGAGCACCGATGCCACTTCGCTGGCGAGACGGCCGAGGGTCTGGTTCTCAGCATCCACCAGATACCACTGGCGACTGGAGGGATCCTGAGGGGGAACGAGAGTCTTGTTCATCGCACCGGCGGGCCGGATCGGTAAGAGCTCCACTGCTCAGAGGAGCAGAGGGGCGGGACAGGGCGTCTGGACGGAAGGTCTGGACTGGGACGGCAGGGCATCCGATCACTCGGACGTCTGAAGCTCGTGGAGCGACCCTACCTCGCCGCCTGTCACGCCCCCATCGCGGAGAGCCTGCTCAGGCGCGGGGCGGAGAGTCGGAACACTCCAGCAAATACCGCGGTTGGCAATCATACCAGGCAGCCTCAGGGAACACCGGCGTGGGATACCCCACACGCAGCAGACAAAGCCCATGGGGTGGGGCCGCTTCCTTCACCTCATGGCGGGCACCGGTGCGCCAGCGCTGCTCGAAGGCCTCGAGGCTGAGGCGCTGCTCCCCCACCGCCACCAGCTGGCCCATCACCAGCCGCACCATGCCGTAGAGGAAGCCCGATGCCTGCAGCTCCACCTCGATCAGATCACCACGCCGCTCCACTGTCACCTCCTGGAGGGTGGTGCGCGAGTGAGAGCGGGAGCTCCCGGCCCGCTCAAACGCCGCAAAGTCATGCTCACCGAGCATGCCCTCCAGGGCCTGACGCATTAGCTGCTCATCGAGGCGCAGCTGGTAGCGGTGCCAACTCCAGGGCGCGAGAAACAGATTGGGCAGGCGAGCGTTGTAGAGCGTGTAGCGGTAGCGCCGAAAGCTGGCGCTGAAGCAGGCGTGCCAGTCGTCGGGCACCTCTGCACCGGCGCGCACGCGGATGCTGGCAGGCAATCGCCCGTTCAAAGCGGCCGGCCAACGGTGAGCAGGGATAGGACCTTCCGCATCGAAGTGCGCCACCTGGGCAGCAGCGTGCACGCCGGTATCGGTGCGCCCTGCGGCCTGCACGCTCACGGGGCGGCGCGGATCCAAGGCGGCAATGGCCGCCTCCAGGGTTTCCTGCACGCTGGGATCACGGGGCTGCCGCTGCCAGCCGCAGTAGGGAGCGCCGTCGTATTGCAGGCAGAGCGCAATGCGCCGTGCTGCGGGAGTGAGTGGGTCAGCAGACGGTTCCACGACGGCGAAGGCACACGGGCCAGACACAACAAAGCCGCGCGGGTCTGATGACCACGCGCGGCTGGTTGAACAACCAAGGCTGGATCAGACCAGCTCGATGATCGCCATCTCAGCGTTGTCACCGCGGCGGGGCACGGTGCGGATGATGCGGGTGTAACCGCCGTTACGGTCGCCGTAACGCTCCTGGGCCTTGTCGAACAGGGCGTGCACGAGCTGCTTGTCGTAGATGTAGCCGATGGCGCGGCGACGAGCAGCGAGGCTGCCGTCCTTAGCCAGGCTGATCATGCGCTCGGCTTCATCGCGCAGGGCCTTGGCACGAGCCTTGGTGGTGGTGAGACGACCTTCGCGGATCAGCTGCGTGGTGAGAGCGCGCAGCATGGCTTTGCGTTGGTCGGCGGGGCGTCCCAGCTTGGGAACTCGGCACTGGTGGCGCATGACGGATGCGGTGGGTAAGCGTTAACGGAACAGAAACGACGCGCGCTCGATCAGGCGCTGGTGCGGCTCTGGGGCAGGGAGATCCCGATGCGCTCAAGCGCTTCGATCACCTCATCGGCCGACTTCGAACCGAAGTTCTTGATCTCCAGCAGATCTTCGTAGCTGAAGCCCATCAGGTCGGACACGGAGTTGACCTGGGCGCGCTTGAGGCAGTTGTAGGCGCGAACCGAGAGGTTGAGCTCTTCGAGAGGGATCTGGGCCTCAGCGGAAGGCTCAGGCTCCAGGCCCGGCTCATCCACCATGGTGAGGCTGGCCAGGGGCTGGAACAGGGCAATCAGTTGATTGGCGGCCTGGGCCATGGCGTCGTCAGGCGTGACGGAGCCGTCGGTCTCGATTTCGAGGCGCAGGCGCTCACGGGCGCTGCCGCCTTCACCCACAGCGGTTTCATCCACGCTGTAGTTCACCCGGCGCACCGGCATGAACACAGCATCAATCTGGAGAAGATCGATGGCGCTGGTGTCTTCGCTGCGGCGATCGACAGGGCGATAGCCCACGCCGCGCTCCACATGCACTTCCAGCTCGAGGCTGTAGCCGTCGGCCACGGTGGCAATCGGCCGATCGCCATCGATCACGGTCACCTGCGAGGAGAACTGCAGGTCGGAAGCGGTGACGGTGCAGGGGCCGTTGGCCACCAGACGACCGATCTCCAGCTCACGGGTGCGGCTGCTGACGGCGATGTCCTTGCAGTTCAGCAGGATGTCGAGCACGTCTTCGCGCACACCGGGGACGGTGGCGTATTCGTGGTTCACGCCGGCGATGCGCACGGCCGTAATGGCGCTGCCCTCGAGGGCTCCCATCAGCACGCGGCGCAGGGAGTTGCCGAGGGTGATGGCCTGACCCCGCTCAAGGGGGCCGATCACAAAGACGCCGGTCTGGGAACGGTCGTCGGCGATCTGGTGTTCAACCCGATCGATCTGGTACTGCAACACGGTCTGAAGCTCGAAAGAAGAGGAGGAGCCCCCTCTGGGGCGGGGCAAGGCGTCGGATCAGACCCGGCGACGCTTGGAGCGGCGGCAGCCGTTGTGGGGCAGAGGAGTGACGTCGCGAATCAGGGTGATCTCCAGGCCAGCCACCTGCAGGGCACGGATGGCGGTTTCACGGCCGGAACCAGGACCGCGCACCAGCACCTCGATCTGGCGCATCCCCTGCTCAAGGGCGCGACGAGCGGCTGCTTCTGCGGCGGTCTGGGCGGCGAAGGGAGTGCCTTTACGGGCGCCCTTGAAACCGCTGGCTCCTGCGGAGCTCCAGGAGATCACTTCACCAGCGGTGTCGGTGATCGAAACGATGGTGTTGTTGAAGGTGCTCTGAATGTGCGCCACACCGTTGGGCACATTGCGCTTCGTCTTCTTAGCGCCGGATTTCTTGGCGGGCTTGGCCATGGAGATAGGCCCTGCTGATGCAGGGAGGTGATCAGGGAACTGAGGGGGGCAACCTGGTGACGTGCCATCCCTATGGGGACAGCTCGGCAGGTGCAAACGCGATGGCCGAAGGCCGGAAGCAGGTCAGGCCTTACTTCTTCTTACCGGCAACGGTCTTACGAGCGCCGCGGCGGGTGCGGGCATTGGTACGGGTGCGCTGACCGCGCACAGGCAGACCAGCGCGATGACGACGACCGCGCACGCAGCCGATGTCCTGCAGGCGCTTCATGGCCATGCCTTCCTGACGGCGCAGGTCGCCTTCAAGGGTGTAGCCCTCAGCGGCGCCGCGCAGCTTCTGCACGTCGGCGTCGTCAAGGTCCTTGACGCGGGTATCAGGGTTGACACCGGTTTTGGCCAGGATTTTTTGGGCCGTGGTCAGGCCGATCCCGTACACATAGGTGAGGGCGATTTCGATCCTCTTGTCGCGAGGAATATCAACGCCGGCAATCCGAGCCACAGAAACTAACGATGGGGTGAGCAGGGGAGGGGTTGGCCCGTAGGCCGATGGCAAGACTCAACCAGGGATCAACCCTGGCGCTGCTTGTGCTTGGGGTTGGCGCAGATCACCATCACCCGGCCGTGGCGACGAATCACACGGCACTTGTCGCACATTTTCTTGACCGAGGCACGCACCTTCATGGGAGCGGTCTCTCCAATTTTGCAAACGCTGACCCTACCACAGGGGTCAACCCAACACGCTGGCGATCCGCGCCTCGATCTCCTGAACCGTGCCTGCCGCTTCAACGGGAGCGATCAGACCGCGCTCGCGGTAGTAGGCGATCAGGGGCTCGGTCTGTTGGCGGTACACCTCGAGGCGGTGGCGGATCACCGCTTCGTTGTCGTCGGCGCGGCCGCGGGAGAGCAGGCGCTGCACGAGCACCGCATCATCGAGCTCCATCAGCACCACCAGCTCGATCTGCTGGCCGAGCTCCTCAAGCAGCTGCGCCAGGGCATCGGCCTGGGCCACGTTGCGAGGGAAACCATCGAGCAGCCAGCCACCGGCGTGCGACTGAAGCCGGCTGCGCACGATCGCCAGCACCAACGCATCGCTCACCAGCTCGCCGCGGGCCATCACGGCTTCAGCTTCCTGGCCCAGCTCACTGCCGGCAGCCACTTCAGCCCGCAGCAGATCACCCGTGGAGAGGTGCAGCAATCCCTGGCTCTCGGCCAGGCGTTGGGCCTGGGTGCCCTTGCCAGCACCCGGTGGACCGAGGAAGAGGAGGCGTTGCTTCATGACGCGAAGGGGAACAACAGAAAGGGAACAAACAGGGTGTTGATGGCGCTCACTGGCGCACCATGCCCTCGTAGCGCTGCGAGATCACGGCGGTCTGCAGTTGCTTGGCGGTTTGGATGGCGACACCCACCAGGATCAGCAGGCTGGTCGCACCAAGGCCCTGGAAGGTCTTCACCTGAGTGGCCGATTCCACCGCGGAGGGGATGATCGCCACAGCCCCGAGGAAGAGGGCGCCGAGGAGGGTGAGGCGGTTCTGCACGCCACTGAGGTAGGTGGCCGTGGCCGAACCGGGGCGCACGCCGGGAATCGCCACACCGGAACGTTTCAGGTTGGTGGCCACATCCACCGGGTTGATCGTGAGGGTGGCGTAGAAGAAGGAGAAGCCGATGATCAGCGCGAAAAACAGCAGCGCGTACACCCAGGGGGTGCCGCTGTTGGGGCTGAGGGCCGAGGCGATGTTGATCAGCCAGGGCTGTTTGGTGATGTTGGCGATGGTGAGCGGCAGGAACACCACAGCCGACGCAAAGATGATCGGCATCACGCCGCCGGCATTGAGCTTGAGCGGTAGATAGCTCTGGCGAGCCGAGAGGCTGGCGCCGCCCACCTGACGCTTGGCGCTCACGATGGGGATGCGCCGGTTCCCCTCTTCCACACACACGATTCCCACAATCGTGAGCAGGAACACGGCCACGAGCACCACGATGCCGCCCACGGTGCTGCGGTCGCCGCTCTGGGCCAGCTCGATCGTGGAGCCCAGGGCCCGTGGCAGGGTGGCCACGATGTTGAGGTAGATCACCAGCGAAGCGCCCTGACCGATGCCGCGCTCCGTGATCACCTCACTGATCCACATCACCACCATCGAACCGGTCACCAGGGCCACAGCCGTCTGCAGCACAAAAACCAGATCGGAGGTGCCGGCGGTGGCGTAAGGCCGCAGGATCAGGGCAAACACGATGCTCTGCAGGATGCCCCAGCCGAGCGCCACATAGCGCGTGTACTGGGCGATCTTGCGCCGGCCCGCCTCGCCTTCGTTCTTCTGCAGATCCTCGAGCTGGGGCAGCGCCGAGGTGAGCAACTGCAGGATGATCGAGGCGTTGATGAACGGCAGGATCCCAAGGCCGAACACCCCCAGAGTGGAGATGCCGCCACCGGTGAAGATGTCGAGGAAGCCGATCAGCTGACCGCCGCGGGCGATGAAATCCTGAAAGGCAACCCGATCGATGCCGGGCACCGGGATGTAAATCCCCAGGCGCACCAGCAGCAGCAGGCCGAGGGTGATCAACACGCGGTTGCGCAGATCCTTGGACTGAATCAGCTGGGTGAAGATTTCACCGGCACTGGGGTTGCGACCCCGGCTGACGAGCATGGCGGGCGGGCGGAGGAAGGAGAACAAAAAACCGCCTGGTGAAGCCGGGAGGCTCCGCCAGGCGGCACCGACGCTAATGGGTCGGGGTTAGAACCAAGCCGAAGCTCAGATCTCTTCGCAGGTACCACCGGCGGCCTCGATCTTCTCGCGGGCGCTGGCGGTGAACGCGGCGGCCTGAACGGTGAGCTTCACCTTCAGATCACCGGTGCCCAGCACTTTGAGGGGGTGCTTGGGGCTGGTGACGATGCCGTCCTTCACGAGGGTGTCGATGTTGATGGTGCTGCCGGCCTTGAGCTCAGCCAGCTTGCCCACATTGATCACCGTGAAATTCTTGGGGTTGATCACGGTGAAGTGCTTGAGCTTCGGCACCCGGCGGTAGAGGGGCATCTGACCACCTTCGAAGCCCGGACGGGTGGGACGACCCGAGCGGGACTTCTGGCCGCGCATGCCGAAACCGCAGCTGGCACCCTGACCGGCGGCGATACCGCGGCCCTTGCGGAGCTTGCGACGACGGGCGCCCTTCTGGGGCGCGAGAGACTGGAGATTGAGCGACGTCATGGCAATCCTCAGGAGTAGATCTGCTCGAGGGAGATGCCACGCTCCTTGGCGGTCTCCTTGTGGGTGCGCAGGCCAGCCAGGGCATCCATGGCGGCGCGAGCGTTGTTGAGGGGAGTTTTCGAGCCGAGGCGCTTGGCCAGCACGTTTTTGATGCCGGCGAGCTCCAGCACCGTGCGGATCGAGCCACCCGCGATCACACCGGTACCCGGGGCGGCGGGACGGATCAGCACGCTGGCGGCGCCGTCACGGCCATTGCCGAGGGTGGGGATCGAGGAGTGACGGGTGAGGGGCACCTTCACCAGGTGCTTCTTGCCATCGGCCACGCCCTTGCGGACGGCACCGATCACATCGCCGGCTTTGCCGACGCCCACGCCCACCTGGCCCTTCTCGTTGCCGACGACAACGATGGCCCGGAAGCTCATCTTTTTACCGCCTTTCACGGTCTTGGAAACGCGGCGGATCTGCACCACGCGCTCTTGCCATTCGGAGTCACGCTCCTGGCCACGGCGGTTGTCACGGCCGCGACCGCGGCGGTCACCCCGGCCATCGCCCCGGCCACCGCGGCGTTCCTGCTGGCCTTCGGCCGCGGCAGGAACATCAGCTGCGCCCGGGATGTCGTTGGACTGGATTTGGTCGTTGGTTTCGGTCATGGTGAGAGCAGGGATCAGAACTGAAGGCCCGCTTCCCGGGCGGCGTCAGCCAGGGCCTTGACACGGCCGTGGTACAGGTTGCCGCCTCGATCGAAGACCACCTGTTGGATGCCTTTGGCGAGGGCGCGCTTGGCGACCAGTTGGCCAACGGCGACGGAGGCGTCGCAGGTGGCACCGGCGGAAACGCTGGAGCGCAGCTCCTTATCGACGGTGGAGGCAGAGCAGAGGGTGCTCTGCGCGTGGTCGTCGATGACCTGCGCGTAGATGTGGTTGTTGGAGCGGAACACGGCCAGGCGCGGACGCGCGGCCGTGCCTGAGAGATTGCGACGCAGACGCCGGTGGCGTTTCTGCGTTTGCTGCTTGCGGGACAGTGTGGACATGGCAGTACAGGGTAACGACGCTCAGGCAGACCTCATTTCTTACCGGTCTTACCGGCCTTGCGCAGGATGCGTTCGCCCTCGTACTTGATGCCCTTGCCCTTGTAGGGCTCAGGCGGACGAATGGCGCGAACCTTGGCTGCTTCGTTGCCCACCAGTTCCTTGTCAGCACCGGAGACAAGCACGGTGGTGTTGCCATCAACGGCGAAGGTCACGCCGTCGGGAGGCACCATCTCCACCTGGTGGCTGTAGCCAGCGCTCACCACCAGCTTCTTGCCCTGAACGGCGGCGCGGTAGCCCACGCCAACGATCTCAAGCTTGCGGGTGTAGCCCTTGCTCACCCCTTCCACCATGTTGGCGACAAGGGTGCGGCAGAGACCGTGGCGCTCGCGGGAGCGGCGGTTGTCGCTGGCGGGAGACACCACAAGGGTGCTGCCGTCCTGGGCGATGGTCACACCGTCGGGGAGAGTGCGGCTCAGTTCACCTTTGGGGCCTTTGACTTTGACGTCGAGGCCGCTAAGGGTGACGGTGACGCCGCCCGGCACGGGAATCGGCGCTTTACCAATACGAGACATGGATCAACCTCCCTGATCAGTAGACGTAAGCGAGCACTTCGCCGCCGACGCCCTGCTTGCGGGCATCGCGGTCGCTCATCACACCTTTGGAGGTGGAGATGATGGCCACACCAAGACCGCCCAGCACTTTGGGCAGCTGGCGGGTGTTCTTGTAGATGCGCAGGCCGGGCTTGCTGACGCGCTGCACGGTGCGGATCAGCGGCTGACGGTGCTTGCCGCTGTACTTGAGTTCGAGCACGAGGTGCTTCTCAACGCCGTCACCCTCTTCAGAGATCTCGGCGATGAAACCCTCCTGCTGCAGCACCTTGGCGATGCTGCGTGCCATGCGCGAAGCAGGCACCTTGGTGGATTGGTGACGTTTCTCACTCGCATTACGAATGCGGGTGAGCATGTCGGAAATCGGGTCGTGATTAGCCATGGTCGGGTCCGAAGAGGGCTCAGTTACTGCGGAACGGCATTCCCATCTCGCGGAGGAGGGCCCGGCCCTCTTCGTCGTTACGGGCAGTGGTCACGATGGTGATGTCCATGCCCCGGATGGCATCGATCTTGTCGAAGGAGATCTCAGGGAAGATGATCTGCTCCTTCACCCCAAGGGTGTAGTTGCCCCGACCGTCAAAGCTCTTGTCGCTCACGCCGCGGAAGTCGCGGATGCGCGGCAGAGCCAGGTGGATCAGACGCTCGAGGAACGCATACATGCGGTCGCCACGCAGGGTGACGGCCACACCGATCGGCATGCCCTGACGGATCTTGAAGCCGGCGATGGCTTTCTTGGCGCGGGTCACCATCACCTTCTGACCGGTGATCGTGGCCAGCTCCTCGATGGAGGCCTCGAGGGCCTTGGCATTCTGAGCGGCTTCACCGAGGCCCCGGTTGACGGTCACTTTGACCAGCTTGGGGACTTCGTGGATGTTCGAGAGATTGAGATCCTTCAGCAGCTTGGGCTGGATCTTCTCCCGATAGTTCTGTTTAAGGGACATGACGGGGGACAGGGGTTGCGCTTCTGGGCTTGGTCAGAAGGCGGACAAGGTTGATAGAGAGGGAGATCAGTCGAGGATCTCGCCGGTTTTCTTGAGGCGGCGCTTCTTGGTGCCGTCCTTTTCCACCACGATTTCGACGCGGCTGGCCACCTTCTTATCGGTGGAATACAGCATCACGTTGGAGGCATGCAGAGAAGCTTCCTCGGTGACGATGCGGCCGGTCTCGCCCTCCTGGGTGGGCTTGACGTGGCGGGTGCGCAGGTTCACACCCTGCACCACGACACGGTTCTCATAGGGAAGGGTGCGCAGGACCTCACCGGTCTTGCCCTTGTCCTTACCGCTGATCACCTGCACGGTGTCGCCCTTCTTGATGCGCATTTTGATGCGCACCTGAGCCTTGGCTTTAGGGGTGGCAGTCGCCATCTCAGATCACCTCCGGAGCGAGGGACACGATCTTGGTGAAGTTGCGGTCGCGCAGTTCACGCGCCACAGGACCAAAGACGCGGGTGCCCTTGGGGTTGTTGTCGTTGCCGAGGATCACGGCAGCGTTGTCGTCGAAACGGATCGAGTTGCCGTTGACGCGACGCAGGGTGGCCTTGGTGCGCACCACCACGGCCTTGACCACATCCGACTTCTTGACGCCCATGTTGGGCATGGCGTCTTTGACGGCGGCCACGATCACATCGCCCACGTGGGCGTAGCGACGGTTGGTGCCCAGCACACGGATGCACTGGATGCGCTTGGCGCCGCTGTTATCAGCGACGTTGAGGAATGTTTCCTGTTGAATCATCGGGAGGTCTCCTCAGCTGGCGCTGCTGGTGTTCAGCACCTCGGCCACGGCCCAGCGCTTGGTGCGGCTGAGGGGACGGGTTTCGGTGATGCGGACGCGGTCTCCCACCTTGCAGGCGTTCTCCTCGTCGTGCGCCTTGTAGCGCTTGGTGCGGCTCACCGTCTTTTGATAGATGGGGTGAGGGAAGCGGTTCTCCACCGCCACCACCACGGTCTTATCCATCTTGTCGCTGACGACGGTGCCGACCCTTTCCTTGGTTGCCATAACGGTTACTTAGGGGATCAGGAAGCGGCGGAGCGCTGGCGCTCCGTTTGCACCGTCAGCAGCTGGGCCAGCTTGATGCGGGCGGCCTTGAAGCGGTGCGGTTGCTCAAGCCGGCGGGTGGCCTGCTCGAAGCGAAGGGTGAACAGCTCGCGACGGGTGTCGTCGATCTGGGTGTTGATGTCGCCGTCGGAAAGCTTGCGCACCTCGGCGATGTCGGGACGGGCCATGGTCAGGACTCCACGGTGGTGGCCGCTTCGGCAGCCAGGGCAGCTTCCTGATCCGACAGGGACAGGAACTTGGTTTTGACGGGCAGCTTGTACTGCGCCAGGCGCATGGCTTCCTTGGCGATCTCGGGGGTGATGTCGGCACCGCCCATCTCGAACAGGATGCGACCGGGCTTGATCACGGCCACCCAGAACTCGGGGTTGCCTTTACCGGAACCCATACGGGTTTCGGCGGGGCGCATGGTCACCGGCTTATCGGGGAAGATCCGGATCCAGATCTTTCCGCCCCGCTTGACATAGCGGGTCATGGCACGGCGGCTGGCCTCAATCTGACGGGAGGTAATCCACCCGCACTCCTGGGCCTGCAGAGCGAATTGACCAAAGGCGATGGTGTTGCCACGGGTGGCGACACCGCGCATGCGGCCGCGCTGCTGCTTACGGAATTTGACGCGTCTTGGACTCAGCATGGTTCAGGCCTCCTGATCACTCTTCGTTCGAACGGTCTTCGAACTGTTGGGGCCGGCGGCTGGCGCGGCGCTTCGGCGCAGCACCCACGGGCACCTTGTCCTTGTTGCCGGGCAGCACTTCGCCCTTGAACACCCACACCTTGATTCCCAGCACCCCATAGGTGGTGGTGGCCACCTTGGTGGCGTAATCGATGTCAGCGCGCAGGGTGTGCAGAGGCACGCGACCTTCGCGGGTCCATTCGGTGCGGGCAATCTCGGCGCCGTTGAGGCGGCCGCTCACCTGGAGCTTGAGGCCAAGAACGCCGGCGCGCTGAGCGCGCTGAATGGCCATGCGCATCACGCGGCGGAAGGCCACGCGCTTCTCCAGTTGCTGGGCGATGTACTCGGCCAGCAGGTAGGCGTCGGCATCGACGCGCTCCACTTCCACCACGTTGATCCGCACCTGACGGGCGGAATCACCAATGGTCTTCTGGATGCCGCTGCGCAGCTCCTCGATGCCGCTGCCCTGACGGCCAACGAGCACGCCGGGGCGGGCGGTTTTGAGTTCCACTTCGAGCTGATCAGCCTTGCGGGCGATCACCACGTCGCTGATTCCAGCGGCGCCGTACTTCTTGTGGATGAACTTGCGAATCCGATCGTCTTCTTGAAGAAGGGTCGGGTAGGTCTTGCTGGGGGCGTACCAGCGGGACCGGTGCTCCTGGGTGATCCCCAGGCGCAGTCCGGTTGGATGGATCTTGTGTCCCATCGGTCGGTGTCCTCGGGGGTCAGGCGGCAGGAGCCACAGCAATGCTGATGTGGCAGGTCTTTTTCTGGATCGCGTAGGCGCGACCCTGGGCGCGGGGGCGAAAACGCTTCATCACCGGACCCATGTCCGCCGTGGCGGAGGAGATCACGAGAGAAGAGGGATCGAGACCCAGGTTGTGCTCGGCGTTGGCCACCGCACTGCGCAGCACCTTGGTGATCGGGCCGGTGGAGCGGTAGGGCATGAACTCGAGCATGATCAGCGCGTCGCGATAGCTGCGACCGCGGATCTGATCGAGCACCCGGCGCACCTTCGACACGGAACCGCGGATGTAGCGGCCGTGGGCCTGGGCAGTGGTGGATGTGGTGTTAGCCATGTCCTCAGCGGCCTCCTTTCTTGTCCTTGATGTGGCCGCGGAAGTTGCGCGTGGGCGCAAATTCCCCGAGCTTGTGGCCCACCATCTGCTCCGTCACGTAGACGGGCACGTGGGCCTTGCCGTTGTGAACGGCAATGGTGTGGCCGATCATCATCGGCAGGATGGTGGAAGCACGCGACCAGGTTTTGATCACGGACTTGTCATCAGCCGCGTTCTGCTTTTCAACCTTCCGCAGAAGGCTGTCGGCAATGAACGGACCTTTTTTGAGTGAGCGTCCCATAGCGGTTTAAACGAACAGCAAAGCGGTGAGTTGGATCACGAATCGCGTCCGCCGCGGCTCCGCTTGGAAGTGCGACGACGTTTCCGGAGCACAAACCGATTGCTGGGTTTGTTCCGCTTGCGGGTCTTGAGACCCAGGGCCGGTTTGCCCCAGGGGGTAACAGGGCCGGAGCGACCGATCGGAGCGCGACCCTCGCCACCACCGTGGGGGTGATCGCAGGGGTTCATCACGCTGCCTCGTACCTGCGGGCGACGACCCAGCCAGCGGCGACGACCGGCCTTACCCAGGCTGGTGTTGCGCACTTCCGAGTTGCCCACTTCGCCGAGGGTGGCGTAGCACTCGCGACGCACCAGGCGCACCTCGGTGGAGGGCAGCTTGAGGGCGACGTAATCGCCTTCTTTCGCCATCACCTGGGCGCTGGCACCGGCGGTGCGCACCATCTGGCCGCCACGACCGGCATACAGCTCAACGCAGTGAACGCTGGAGCCGAGGGGGATGGCGGAGAGGGGCAGCGCGTTGCCGTTCTCGATCGGAGCTTCAGGGCCCGACACCACGGTTGCGCCCACAGCCACACCGGCCGGAGCCAGGATGTAGCGCTTCTCGCCATCGGCGTAGAAGAGCAGCGCCAGACGGGCGTTGCGGTGCGGGTCGTAGTGGATCGCGGCCACCTTGGCGACCACGCCGTGCTTGTCACGGCGGAAATCGACCAGGCGATAGAGGCGCTTGTGCCCACCGCCGCGGTGACGGCAGGTGATCACACCGCGGTTGTTGCGGCCCTTGCGCTGATGCTTGGCCACCACCAAGCCCCGTTCGCGACCGCGGCCGGTGACTTCAGCGAAGTCGCTGGCCACACGGGTGCGGGTGCCGGGGGTGATGGGGCGGTACTTACGGATTCCCATGATTCGTTAAACCCCTCAGGCTTCAGGGAAGAGCTGGATGGCGTTGCCATCGGCCAGGCGCACCACGGCCTTCTTCACCTGGGCACGCTTGCCGGCGAAACGGCCCACGCGACGCGTACGACGCGGGGGGTTCATGGTGCTCACGCCAACGACCTTGACGTCGAACAGTTGCTCGACGGCGGCCTTGATATCGGGCTTGGCAGCCCGGTGGTCCACCTCGAAGGTGTACTGGTTCTGCTCGATGGCCCGGGTGGCCTTCTCGGTGATCAGCGGCCGGCGGATCACATCCGCCAGACGACCGTTAAAGCGTTCAGTCATCGCCGTAGACCTCCTGAATCTTCGCGAGCGCTTCCTCGCTCACCACCAGATGGTTGGCGTGGAGCAGATCGAACACGTTGAGCTGATCAGCGGCGATCAGCTTCACCTTTTCAAGGTTGCGCACCGAACGGCGCACCACCTCGCTGGGGGCATCCAGCACCACCAGCACCTTGGCGCCATCGGCGATGCCGAAGCGGCCCAGGGCTGCGGTGATTTCCTTGGTCTTGGGGGTGTCCAGACCAGCGGCGAACCCCTTCACCACGGTGATGTCGGCGGCGCGGCTCATCAGCGCGGTGCGCAGGGCCAGGCGACGCTCCTTGCGGTTCATCGCGAGGTTGTAGGTGCGGGGCTTCGGCCCGAACACCACGCCACCACCGGGGCGCAGGGGGGTGCGGATCGAACCCTGACGGGCGCGACCGGTGCCCTTCTGCTTGTAGGGCTTGCGGCCACCACCGGCCACCTCAGCGCGGGTGAGGGTGCTGGCGGTGCCCTGACGGGCGTGGGCCAGCTGACGCACCACGGCGCGATGCACCAGGTCGTTAGCCGACGTTTCCTTGGCGACCTTCAGCTCAAGGGTGGCCTTGCCGGCCTCCTTGCCCTGCCAATCGCGAACAACACAGTTAGCCATCTCTGTCCTCCTCAGTTCGCGGCTTTGGCGCCCACCCGCTTGGCGGGGAGGATGTTCAGCAGGGCGCCGGGCTTACCGGGCACCGAGCCCTTCACCACCAGCAGATTGCGCTCGGCATCCACTTTCAGGATCACGAGACCGCGGGTGGTGATCTGCTTGCCGCCGTAGCGACCAGCCATGCGCTTGCCGGGGTACACACGGCCGGGGGTGGTGCCGGCGCCGGTGGAACCCGGTTCGCGGTGGTTCTTCGAACCGTGGGTCATGGGACCGCGGCTGAAGCCGTGGCGCTTCTGATAACCAGCGAAACCACGACCGATGGTGTCGCCGCTCACATCGACCTTCTGGCCCGCCTCAAAGGCGGCCACGGTGATTGCACCACCGAGCTCCAGACCGTCGACGGAATCGACGCGGTACTCCTTCAGGTGGCGGAGAGGCTCGCTGCCGGACTTGGCCAGGTGACCCTTGGCCGGCTTGTTGACGAGCTTCTCGCGGATGTCACCGAAGCCCAGCTGAACGGCGGTGTAGCCGTCGGTGCTGTCGGTTTTGAGTTGGGTAATCCGGCAGGGACCAGCCTCGATCACGGTGACCGGGATGGATCTGCCTTCGTCGTCGAAGAACTGGGACATGCCCAGTTTCTTCCCAAGAATGCCGATGGACATAAGTAGGGAGAAACGCCAGCAGGACCACCACTCCTCTGGAGTGGCGTGGCTGAATCGGGTTGCGCAGTTGGCCGGATCAGATGGGCTGCAGCCGGAGCGATCCGGAGCAGCAGCGCAGATTCGGTTGGGCTAGCAGCGTCGAAACAGCGTGGGCTGGGACTTGCTGGGATGCGCGGGAGACCCGTTCATCAGATTCAGCAGTTTCCCGGTGACTCAGTTGAGCCACACAGGCCCGGGAAGGCCGCCACCACTGGCGACCTTTGTGCAGTGCGCTGGAGGCCCGGCTAGCGGACGGGCACAGTTGCAATTGCACAAGCGAACATGGTATCCCACAGCCCGACACCCATCCAGCGGCGGTGTCCTGCCAGACTCGCCCCAGCATCCCGCCCAGCCCATGCCCCTGCTGCTCACCGGCCGCGGATTCCGCCAGGAGCTGGAGCGGGCCGGCGCCCTCGCCCTCTACGCCCCATTAGAAGGTGGCGCCGAGACGCGCCTGCTGCGTCGGATGCGGGCCGCCGGCTACCGGGCCCAGATCACCTCAGCCCGCGGCCTTGGTGATCCAGAGGCCTTCCTGCTGCAGCAACACGGCGTCCGTCCGCCCCATCTC
This sequence comes from Vulcanococcus sp. Clear-D1, assembly GCF_014654725.1. GTDB lineage: Bacteria > Cyanobacteriota > Cyanobacteriia > PCC-6307 > Cyanobiaceae > Vulcanococcus. The sequence goes on from NZ_JACVZV010000007.1 coordinate 49,925, forward strand.
GGCCACCAGAGCGTCGGCCGCGGCGCGGCCGTGGGCGAGGTGCAGATGGCAGCCCCTCAGCTCGGCCACCTTTTTGACGGCAACGCGCCTGTGCTGCTGTGGCTGCTGGAAGGCCAGGTGCTCTCCCGCGCCGAACTGTCGGCCCTGCTCGAGCTCACCCGGCGCGAACCTCGCCTGAAGATCGTGGTGGAACTCGGTGGCGCCCGCGCCCTGCGCTGGCAGCCTCTGGCCTCGGTGCTCGCCCAGGCCGCTTGAGCGCCGCGGCGGCTCCGCACGCCGCTCTGGCGGCCGGCCGCTTCGTGAAGCTGATCTGCGGCGCGGGCAACCAGGATCTGGCCGCCATCGAAGATCTCTGCGCGGTGTACAGCCTGGCGGGCGTGCACTGCATTGATGTGGCCGCCGATGTTGCCGTAGCGGCCGCCGCCCGGCGCGGCATGGAATGGGCTGTGGAGCGGGGCGCCACCCGCCCCTGGCTGATGCTCAGCCTCAGCGACGGCGCCGACCCTCACTTCCGCAAGGCCCGCTTTGATCCGACGCTCTGCCCCAGCGATTGCCCGCGGCCCTGCCAACGGGTCTGCCCGGCCCTGGCGATTGGAGACAGCGGCGGCGTACTGGCCGAGCGCTGCTACGGCTGCGGCCGCTGCCTGCCCGCCTGCCCCCTGGGGCTGATCCAGGAGCAGCAGGTGCTGCTCAGCCCAGACGTGGTGCCGCAGCTGCTGGCGGCGGTGCAGCCGGATGCCGTGGAACTGCACACCCAGGCCGGCCGCCAGGGGGCCTTCGCCCAGCGGCTGCAGCAGGTGCAAACCAGCGGGGTGCCCCTGCAGCGCCTGGCCGTGAGCTGCGGCTTGGAACGTGGCGCCAGCGCCAAAGACAGCGGGAGCGCGGCAGCGGCCGAGACACCGCTCAGCCCCCGCGAACTGGCTGGCGAGCTCTGGCAACGCTTCGCCCTGGTGCGGCAGTGCGGCCTGAAGCCCCTCTGGCAGCTCGATGGCCGGCCGATGAGCGGCGATGTGGGGGCGGGCACGGCCCGCTCCGCCGTGAAGCTCCTGGAAGCCATCCGCCCCTGGGCCCCCCCCGGCCCCCTGCAGCTGGCCGGCGGTACCAACGCCAGCACCGCCGCTCTGCTCTCCGCCGATGCCGGCGCGGCGGGTGTGGCCTTCGGCGGGATGGCCCGCAGCCTGCTGCAACCGTTGCTGCTACAGGCCGAAACGCGCGGCGCCCCCCTGCGGGCGTGCCCGGAGCTGCTGGCGGAGGCCCTGACCCGGGCCCAGGCCCTCCTGGCGCCCTGGCAGAGCCGCTGATGGCTAGAACGCCAGTTCAGGAATGCCGGCGCGTCCGCCGGTTCCGCCCCCTGTGATGGTTTCCGCTCCGATCACCCCCCAGCGCATCACCGACGATCTCGATCGCCTGCTGGAGGTGTTGCCCGATGCCGTGCGGGAGGCACTTGCGCCGCCTGAGGCGCGCGAGCAGCTGCTGGAAGTGGTGCTCGATCTGGGCCGAGTGCCGGAGGCCCGCTACCCCGGGCGGGCGGTGAGCCTCGGGGAGGCGGTGGTGGAACGGGCCGACCTGACCGCGGTGGTGGAGCAACTGGGGGCCTTTGGCGGCGACAACCGCGCCGGCATCGAGCGCACCCTGCACCGCATCAGCGCCATCCGCAACCGCACCGGCACGATCGTGGGGCTCACCTGCCGGGTGGGGCGTGCCGTGTTCGGCACGGTGGCCATGGTGCGGGATCTGATGGATTCCGGGCAGTCGCTGCTGCTGATGGGCCGCCCGGGCGTGGGCAAAACCACCGCCCTGCGCGAGATCGCCCGGGTGCTGGCCGATGAGCTCGGCAAACGGGTGGTGGTGATCGACACCAGCAACGAGATCGCCGGCGACGGCGACATCCCTCATCCCGCCATCGGCCGCGCCCGGCGCATGCAGGTAGCCCGGCCGGAACTGCAGCACCACGTGATGATCGAAGCGGTGGAAAACCACATGCCCGAGGTCATCGTGATCGATGAAATCGGCACCGAATTAGAGGCCCAGGCGGCCCGCACCATCGCCGAGCGCGGCGTGATGCTCGTGGCCACGGCCCACGGCAACGAGCTCGCCAACCTGGTGAAGAACCCCACGCTCAGCGACCTGGTGGGAGGCATCGAATCGGTGACCCTCGGTGATGAGGAGGCGCGGCGGCGGCGCAGCCAAAAAACCGTGCTGGAGCGTGCCGCCGAGCCCACCTTCCCCCTCGCGGTGGAAATGCACAGCCGCCACCGCTGGCTGGTGCATCGCGATGTGGCCCGCACCGTGGATCTACTGCTGCGTGGTCAGTTGCCGCGGCCGCAGGTACGCGAACTCGATGGCGACGGCAGGCTGCACCTGCAGGAGCCGAGCCCGCCCCAGGCCCTCAGTCGACCGGCCCCTCCTGCGGCAGACCGCGCCGCGGGCCAACGCCGCCACCCGAACCTGGTGCCCGTGCCCCTGCCGGATCCGGTGGCACCGGCCCAACCCGCCGCCAGCAGCGACGACGGGGGCGACAGCGACACCCCCCAGGGACCGCTGCTGCTCTTCGGGGTTGGCGTCAGTGCGCTGCTACTGGAGCAAGCGATCCGCAGCCGCCGCCTGCCGGTGCAATGCGTGGAATCGGTGGAGGAGGCCGATGTGGTGCTGGCCCTGCGCCAACAGTTGGGTCAGCATCCCGAGCTGCGGCGCCGGGCCCAGCAGGCCGGTGTGCCGATCCTGGTGATCAAGGCCGACACCCTGCCCCAGGTGCAACGGGGCCTGGAGCGACTGCTGCAGCGGCGCGAACCCGCCGATATCCCCGAAGCCGAGCCCGCACGCAGCGGTCCCGACGACGATCTGGCGGCGCTGGAGGAGTGCCGCTTGGCCGTGGAGCAGCTGGTGCTGGCCAAGGGGCAACCGGTGGAGTTGCTGCCCCGCAGCGAGCGGGTGCGGCGCCTCCAGGCGGAGCTGGCGGCGCACTATCAGCTGGCCTCAGCGGAGTTCGGCAGCGGCCGCCAGCAGCGGCTCCGCATCTTTCCCCGCTGAGGGCAGAGGTGAGATTGGCGGCCGAGATTGACGAAGGTCGACCCGCTGTGGGTAACTATCTGAGTGCTCGCACAGCAGCGCTCCTGCGACTGATCTGAGCGACTCATTGGGCCGTCGCCAAGTGGTAAGGCAGCGGGTTTTGGTCCCGCCATTCCTAGGTTCGAATCCTAGCGGCCCAGTTTTGAAGCAAATCCAGCTATGGCTGAAGCGCCGCTGCTGGTGTTCGATTTCGATGGCGTGCTCGTGGATGGCATGGCCGAGTACTGGTGGAGCGCCCGGCGGGCGGCCCTGGCCCTGCGCCCAGAGCGGCAGCTGCCTGAACAAGCACCTGCAGGTTTCAGCCAACTGCGCCCCCTGATCCACAAGGGCTGGGAGATGGTGCTGGCCGCCCTGGAACTCTCCAGGGCCGAGCTCAACCTGCCGGCCTATCTGGCCGATTACAACCATCACCTGCAGTCCGCCCTGCAGCGCTGGCACCTGGAGCCGCAAGCCCTGCAGCTAGCGCTCGAGCAACTGCGGGCCGAGGCGATCCAGGCAGACCCAGACGCCTGGCTGGCGCTGCACCATCCCTACCCAGGCGTGATCCAGCGGCTGGAGGCCTTGGAGGCCGAAGGCAGCCCCTGGCGGGTGCTCACCACCAAGGGGGGAGCCTTTGCGCGGCAGCTCCTGGAGGCCTACGGGTTGCAGCCCGAAGCGGTAGATGGCCATGAGCAGGGCAGCAAACCGGAAGTGCTGCTGCAGCTGAGCCAAAACCAAACGCGCCCCATCTGGTTCGTGGAGGACCGCCGCCCCACTCTGGAGAGCGTGCGCGCCACACCAGGACTGGAGGGCGTGCGCTGCTTCCTGGTGGCGTGGGGCTACCTCGCTCCGGGGGACCTGGAACAGCTGCCGGCTGGCATCAGCCCGCTGCAGCCCGAACAGTTCGCAGCACCCCTGGCGAGCTGGCCCTGATCCGCTAGCGTACGCCTGTACTACAGCCAGGTGAAGCCGGCAGCGGTGAAACATCTGGCGCCTGCGGTGGCACTTCTGTTGATGAGGTCGCCCAGGATGAGCCCGGTTCCGCCGGCTCCCTGCACCGCGGCCTGCCCCCATCGCTGAATCGCAGACATGCCAGCCGACACCAAAACCAGCAGCACCGCCGCTGGCGCAGCCAACAACGGCGCCGCCAACCCCGAGCGCGACAAGGCCCTGGGCCTCGTGCTCAACCAGATCGAACGCAACTTCGGCAAGGGCTCGATCATGCGCCTGGGGGATGCCTCGCGCATGCGGATCGAAACCAGCCCCACCGGCGCCCTCACCCTCGACCTGGCGCTCGGCGGCGGTTACCCCAAGGGCCGCGTGGTGGAGATCTACGGCCCGGAGAGCTCCGGTAAAACCACCCTCACCCTGCACGCCATTGCCGAAGTGCAGCGCCGCGGCGGCGTCGCCGCCTTCGTGGATGCGGAACACGCCCTTGATCCGGTGTATGCCGCCGCCTTGGGCGTTGATATCGAAAATCTGCTGGTCTCCCAGCCCGATACCGGCGAGATGGCGCTGGAGATCGTGGATCAGCTGGTGCGCTCCGCCGCTGTCGACATCGTGGTGGTCGACTCGGTGGCCGCCCTCACCCCCCGCGCTGAGATCGAAGGCGAGATGGGCGATCTGGCCGTGGGCAGCCAGGCCCGCCTGATGAGCCAGGCGATGCGCAAGATCACCGGCAACATCGGTAAATCCGGCTGCACCGTGATCTTCCTCAACCAGCTGCGCCAGAAGATCGGCGTGACCTACGGCAACCCCGAAACCACCACCGGCGGTAATGCCCTCAAGTTCTATGCCTCGGTGCGCCTCGATATCCGCCGCATCCAGACCCTCAAGCGCGGCACCGAGGAATACGGCATCCGCGCCAAGGTGAAGGTGGCCAAGAACAAAGTGGCGCCTCCCTTCCGCATCGCCGAGTTCGACATCTTGTTCGGCCGCGGCATCAGCACCGTGGGCTGCCTGCTGGATCTGGCCGAGGAAAACGGCGTGGTGGTTCGCAAGGGCGCCTGGTACAGCTACGAGGGCGACAACATCGGCCAGGGCCGCGACAACACGATCACCTGGCTGGAGCAGAACCCCGAGCCCAAGGAACAGATTGAGCGCCAGGTGCGCGAGAAGCTCAGCGAAACCAGCGACTCACTCAAGCCGGTGGCTGCAGCGGCCGCTCGCCTGGCCGCCACTGGCAGCGCCGCCAGCACCAGCGAGGAGGCCGTGCCGGCCGCCAGCTGAACCCAGCGGGGAGCTGGCGGCCGGCCAGCGCAACAAAAACCCCCGCCTTGCGGCGGGGGCGGGCCAAGCGATGGATCGCGCCTCAAGCGCTGATCGTGGCGGCGACGGGGGCCGAGGGGGTCTGCAACGCAGCGGCGACGCGCTCGAGCTCCTGGATGGCCTCAGCACCTTCGAACTTCACCAGCTCGTGGCCATTGCGGGATTCCACCCAGCTGATGCCGTAATCCGACACGAGAAAACGCACCATGTGACCCTCGCCAAGATCGGCCACAAACGAGGCACCGTGACCATCACGGTCGTCGCCGCAGACATAGCAGGTTGCGGCAAATCCCTGTTGCTGCAGACCATCAGCGAGAGCGCGAAGGCTCATCACCAGGTCTTCAACAACCGATCGGTAGTGCTCAGCCAGACGCGCGAACATGGGCGCAGAGCATTGAATCCACCGATCCTAAGCTTTTCTTCAGGTTTGCGTGGGTAGGAATACTCAGGCCTGCGGGTGCGTCACCGTTCGCAAACCTGTCGGCAGTCGCCGGGATCAGCCGTCCGCCAGGGTCCACCAACCGACTGCAGGGCCAATAAAGCGAACAATCACCCAGAACAGCACCAGAGCGCCGATCCCAACCCAGGCACCGCGGGTGGTGATCTGCACAAATTGTTCGCCCTGGCGCTGGGTGAGCGGCAGCCACGGGGCCAGGCGCGGTGAGGTATCGGCGGGCTTGGCCTTGGCCGATTTGGGACGTGGGGGCAATCCCTGGTCAGCGCGGCGCTTGGCCTCTCCCATCGAGCCGGTTCACAACAGCGCCCCAGGCTAAGGGGCTCAATCCGGCCGCAAACGGGTGAGCGCCACCCAGGGCTCCAGGGCCTGCAACACCGTGCGCCCCCATCCCCTGCGGCGCATGCGCCCATCCAGCACGGCCAAGCGGCCGCTGTTGCGGCGCACGCCGGCCACCGCCAACTGCAATCGCTGCAGGGCTTCCGGCAGCAGCAGCTCCCGGAACCAGTCCCGCCCCCGCAGGCGCAGCGCCGCCACCCGAGCGGCCGTGAGCGGATCCTCGAGGCTGGCGATCGGCAAGGTCGCCGCCACCAGCTGAGCCGGCAGCGGCAGGCGGCACTGGTGCTCCAGCCACCAAGGCCAGCTGCAACAGATCACACCATTGCTCTCCGGCGCGGTGAGCTCATGCCCGACGCGCGAGCCGAATTCAGCGGCCAGGGCGCTGGTGAGCCGCAGCCGCAGACCGTCGTCATCAACGAGCACCACCGTGAGGCCGCTCTGGCCGAGCACGAGCCGGCGGCACTGATCGAGCAGATGGGTGTCGTAGTGGGGGGCATTCGGCAGGGGCTGGCCCTGGGGCGCAAACAGGGGCAAGGGGTCCAGCAACGGCGGATCCGCCAGGGTCAACTGCACCTGCGGAGAGAAGCCCAGCACCGGGCCTTGGGCTTCGGGCCAGGGCCCCACCAGCACCACGCCGCGCGCCTGCAGCAGGCCCGGCAGTTCAGCCAGGGGCTGGAGCGGCTGGCGATGCCACTGCCACTGCAGCACGGTGGGGTTCACCTGAGCCCAGCTGGTCCAGCCTTCGCCGGCACACTCCAGCCAGCGGGGCCAGGGATCGGGCAGCGGTCCGAGAACGGCGAGCAACTGCCGCAGCGGCGCCTCCTCCTCCGGTGCAATCGCCACCTGCTGATGGGGACCGCAGGGGCGAGCCAACAGCCGCCGGCTGAGGCGTTCATGCAGCTGCAGCAAACTCGCCGCAGCCGAGGGCAAGCTGCGGCGCAACTGCTCCCAGTGGCCTGTGTCGATCACCACAGCGAGGGCCTGGCGCAGCAGCGGCTCCAGCAGCTCTCCCTCCGGCACCACCAGCTGGTGATCCGCCAGCGACCCACTGCGCCAAGCCAGAACCAGTTGCTCATGCGAGAGCAGCCAGAGCTGACCTGAGGGAGGGGGCTGCTGGCCTTCCCAGCAGGCCAGGCTGAGCCCCACGGCCTCCAGCCTCGGCAATTCCACCTGGAGCAGCCGCTGCCGCAACACCGGGCTCACCAGCATCGCCACGCGCTGGGGTTGCAGAGCCAGTGGCACCAGCAGGCCAAGCAGCCAGCTGGGATCGCTGCCTGGGGCCAGGCGGATCAGGGTTTGATCGGCGCGGCGCAGACTGCGGGCCACCAACCGGCTCAAGGTGAGGTGGTGAGGCCAGCGCGGTTCACCGGCCTGGCGGAGCAGGGCCTTGAGTTGGTGGTGGGCCCGCGCTTCCAGCATCGTGAAATCGTAGGAAGCTGGCCTGAAGCCACTGTTCAGAGATGACATCCAGCCAAGGGGAGTCCGCCCAGGGTCCGGGCGCCCTGCGCGAGCGGCCGGTGGGACTGGTGGGGCTGGGATTGATTGGTGGTTCGCTGGGACTGGATCTGCAAGCCGCCGGCCTGGAGGTGCGGGCCCTGGTGCATCGGGCGAGCACGGCGGAGCGCGCGCGGGAGCGGCAGCTGGCCCAGCGGATCGACACCGATCCCGGCGTGCTGCAGGGCTGTGGCCTGATCGTGCTGGCCTTACCCCTCGATCGGCTGCTCGATCCAGCGGCGGAGCTGCTGGCGGCACTTCCCCCGGATGCGGTGATCACCGATGTGGGCTCGGTGAAGCAGCCGGTGCTGGAGCGCTGGCAGCCGCTGCATCCACGCTTCGTGGCCAGCCATCCGATGGCCGGCACAGCCGAGGCCGGTGTGGAGGCGGGCCTGGCAGGCCTGTTTGCCGGGCGCCCCTGGGTGGCCACACCCAGCAGCAGCACCGACCCGGCTGCTCTAGCGCTGGTGCAGGAGCTGGCTGCCGTGGTGCAGGCGCAGTGGCTCTGCTGTGAGGCGGCCGCCCACGACCGGGCCGTGGCGCTGATCTCCCACATGCCGGTGCTGGTGAGCGCCGCGCTCTTGGAGGCGGCGGAGCAGGGCGGCCACGCCGCCGGTGCCGACACCCTGGTGCGGCAGCTGGCCTCCAGCGGCTTTGCCGACACCAGCCGCATCGGCGGCGGCAACCCCGAGCTCGGAGCGCTGATGGCGCGCTGCAACCGCAGCGCCGTGCTGCAGGCAATCGAGCACTACCGCCAGCAACTGGCCGAGCTGGAAACCCTGGTAGAGCTGCAATCCTGGCCAGCCCTGCAGCAGCGGCTGGAGCACTGCCAGGCCCTGCGGCCGGAATTTCTCTGAGCGTGCAGCCCCAGCACTCCCATGCAGCAAACCGCGGCTAACCCGCCAGCTGCAGGTCGCGACCATGCGCAGCGAGCAGCTGCCGGCAGGCGGTGAAGGCCGAGAGGCTCACCCCCGCGGTGCCCTCACCCGGATAGATCGCATCACCGCAGAGCCACAAACCCTTCAGCGGCGTGCGGCTGGCCAGGCCGAAGGGGCCAAAACGGCTCGGGTGCTGCCCCAGCCCCCCCACAAACCCGAACGGTCGGCCAGTCCAGCCGGCGAAGCCGCGCGGGGTGGCCAGCTCCACATGCAGGAACTGCTCCGGGCGCAGTCCCAGCAACTGCTGCAACCCCGCCTGCATCCCTGCCAGCGCCTGTTGCTTGCGCTGTTGATAGTGCGGTTCGGGTCCTTCAAACCAGGGCCTGGCCGCCGTGAACACGCTGGCAATCACCGTGGCCTGACCTGCGGGGGCGCGGCCGTCGCCCTCGGCACTGATCGACACGAACAGGTTGCCAGGATCCCCCCACTCGAGCTGGGCATGCAGCCCCAGATGGGAGGGCAGGCAGCCGCGCGGCACAGCGCCGTAGAGCACCAGGGCACCGGAGGGGTCGGGGAACGCCTCGATCCGCTGGCGATAGCCCTGGGGCAGGCTGTCGCCCAGCAGATCCGGCAGCAGCTGGGGCGGCAGGGTATTCACCACCTGCTCGGCCTCCAGCGCAAACGGCCGCTGGCCGGCCACCATGCCCTCCAGCCGCCAGCCGCCTGCCACAGGCGTGAGGCTCTGGAGGCGATGGCGCAGCCGCAGCCTGCCGCCGGCCTGAGCCAACGCCTGCTCCAGGGCATTGCTGAGCATCTGCATCGAGCCCTGCAGGTGCCACAGCCCCAGCGGCGCCTGGGCCATGGCCAGCACCGTGGCGCCGTAGAGCGCAGCGGTGCGATCGGCGGGCTCCTGGGAATACAGCTTCAGCTGCAGATCGAGAAAGCGCCGCAGGCGCTGATCGCTGGCGCAGCCGCAGAGACTGAGTAAGTCAGCCACCGTGGCGCCCACCAGCACACCGCTGGCCAGGCTGGCCGGCCCCACAGCCCCCAGCAACTGGCGCAGATCCCAGAGGCTGCGTGGGGGGAGGACCGGATCACGGCCGGCGAACGCCCAGTTGCTCTGGTGCAGCCAGGCGCAGAGCTGCCAGAAGCGTTCACTTCCGGGAAACTGTCGCTGCCGTTCCTGCTGCCAGCGCGCCGGATCTCGCCAGAGCGCAATGGGTGCTGCGTCGCCGGCCAGCTGCACGCTGCAACCCGGATCGAGCGGTGTGGCCTGCGGTAGAGGCAAGCCGAAATGGCGGAACAGGCGCTGGTGGATCCCGCCCAGCTCAAACCCCGCCACCTGGGTGGCACCCACATCAAAGGTGTACGGCCCGCGGCGAAAGGTGCCGGCACAGCCCCCCGTCTGGCTGTGAGCCTCCAGCAGCTCCACCTGCAGCCCCTCGGCGGCGAGCAAGGCCGCAGCGGTGAGGCCGGCGATGCCGCCCCCCACCACCGCCACATCACAACGGCTCAACATCCCGGCATGCTGGCAGCGCACGCGTCGGGATCGGCCATGCAGAAGCAGGTGATGGCGCGCTGGTTGGCGGAGCAGGGGCTGGAGCTGGCTGCGATGCAACCGGTGGGTGGTGGCTGCATCCACCGCGCCTGGCGGCTGGAGCTGAGCGATGGCAGCCAGCGTTTTGCCAAAACCAATCACGCCGCGCTGTTGCCGGTGCTGGAGGCAGAGGCCGATGGCCTGGCCGCCCTGAGCGCAGCCGTGCAGCTGGATCCAACGGCTGCGCCACTCCCGACGATTCCCAAACCACTGGCCCTAGCGGAACTCGAAGGTGAGGCCGTACTGCTGCTGAGCTGGCTGGAGCTGGGTGGCGGCAGCCAGCAGGGCTGGAGGGAGCTGGGCCAAGGCCTCGCCCGACTGCACCGCGCCAGCCTGGGCAGCGGCGATGGACGCTTCGGCTGGCACCAGAGCAACTACATCGGCTCCGGCCCGCAACACAACGGCTGGCACCGCAGCTGGGCAGCGTTCTTCAGCGACCAGCGCCTGGGGGTGCAACTAGAGCTGGCCGCAGCCGCTGGACGGGCCCTGCCCAAGGCAAAGGCCCTGCTGGAGCAGGTGCCCCATTGGCTGGCTGAGCATGAGCCTGAGGCCTGCCTGGTGCATGGCGATCTGTGGAGCGGCAACGCCGGGCTGTTGATCGGCGGCGGCTGCGCCCTGTTTGATCCGGCGGTGTCTCGCGCAGATCGCGAGGTGGATCTGGCGATGGCACGCCTCTTCGGCGGGTTCCCGGCAGCTTTCTTCGAGGGCTACGAGCGGGAGTGGCCTTTACCTGCCGGACACCGTCAACGGGTGGAGTTGTACAACCTGTACCACTTGCTCAATCACGCCAACCTCTTCGGCGGCGGATACTGGCAGCAAAGTGCTGCCAGTATCGAGGCGCTGCTGCGCCACTGGAGCTGAGCGATCAGCTCAGCCCAGGTATTCCTTACGCAGGCTCTGCACCTTGGTGATCACCGCCGAGCGCTTGTCGCTGGTGGTCAGGTTCTGCCAGCTCCACTGGCCCACCACCACCAGGCCCAGCAGCTCCAGCAGGCCGGGCACCACGGGCAGGAGGTTGATGGTGTCGATCACGCCCTTGATCAGCACCTGGGCAACGATCACCACCACGAGCACGCCCACACCCTTGCCGATGCGGCCCATCTGGCTCCAATCGACCTTGTCGAGGGTTTCGTTCACCTTGCTGAGCACCTCGCTGTAGCGCTCACTGAAGCTGGCGCCGGACTCCTCTGCAGCAGGGCTGACCTGATCCTTGAGGTCGGGGGTCTCGACGGTCATCGGCCAGGTCGTGAATTATTACTTCGCCATAAGGTATCCGGGTGCGTGCACCAACGCCAGAGCGACTGCAGTTCGATGGGCATTGCCTGATCGTTCTGGAACGCACGCTGCTGGTGGCAGAGCCGGAGGAAGGCTGTGCCCTGCTGCTGGGTGCTCGCGATGGTTCAACCCTGCGCGTGCAGTGGATCTGGCCCTGCCGGAACGTGTGGCAGCCCACGCAGGAACGGCCACAACGCTTCAGCCTCGACCCGCGTGAGCAGCTGCTGGCCCAGCGCTGGTGCCGCAGCCGCGGCCTCACCGTGCTCGGCGCTGCCCACAGCCACCCCAGCAGCGAAGCTGTGCCCTCCCGCACCGATCGAGCGTTGTGCGTGGGGCCAACGCTGATGCTGATCCGCAGCGGCCTCCTGCTAGAGGGGGCGGCCCTGCGCGCCTGGTGGATCCCAGACGCAGACCCTGACGCGGCCCACGACTGCGATGCACTCCCGCCTCCCATCGAGCTACTGATCTCGGGGGGAGCTGCAACGGCGAGGGCCGGGCATTTGGGAGAGTAGGGAGCTGGACAGCGTTTCGCTCGCCCCATGCTTCCCCCCGACACCACCGGCATCGAGCTCAGCCCCGATGAGGTGGCCCGCTTTGCGCGCCACCTGATCCTGCCGGAAGTGGGCATGGAGGGGCAGAAGCGCCTCAAGGCCTCTTCGGTGCTCTGCGTCGGCACCGGCGGCCTGGGCTCACCCCTCCTGCTCTATCTCGCCGCCGCCGGCGTGGGCCGCATCGGCATCGTGGATTTCGATGTGGTGGACCACTCCAACCTGCAGCGGCAGGTGATCCACGGCACCAGCTGGGTGGGCAAGCCCAAGATCGAATCGGCCAAGGCGCGGATCCTCGAGATCAACCCTCACTGCCAGGTGGATCTCTACGAAACGGCACTCACCAGCGAAAACGCTCTCGAGATCGTCCGGCCTTACGACATCGTCTGCGACGGCACGGATAACTTCCCCACCCGCTACCTGGTGAACGACGCCTGCGTGCTGCTGGGGAAGCCCAACGTGTACGGCTCGATCTTCCGCTTTGAAGGCCAGGCCACGGTGTTCAACCTGGATGCCGAAAGCCCCAACTACCGCGACCTCTTCCCCGAGCCGCCGCCGCCGGGCATGGTGCCCTCCTGCGCCGAAGGCGGTGTGGTGGGTGTACTGCCCGGAATCATCGGCGTGATCCAGGCCACCGAAGCGGTGAAGATCATCACCGGCATCGGCACCACCCTCAGCGGCCGCCTGCTGCTGTTCGATGCCCTGGGCATGAAGTTCCGCGAGCTGAAGCTGCGGCCCAACCCCGAACGCCCGGTGATCGACAAACTGATCGACTACCAGGAGTTCTGCGGCGTGGGCGGCAGCGCTCCGGGCCAGGAGGAAGCCGGCGCTGTGGACAACATCAGCGTCAGCGAGCTGAAGGGGCTGCTCGACGGCGACACCAGCGGCCTGGTGCTGATCGACGTGCGCAACCCGCCCGAAGCGGAGATCGCCGTGATCCCCGGCGCCACGCTCATCCCCCTCGATCAAATTGAAAACGGCACTGCCGTGGATCGGGTGAAGGAGCTGGCTGCCGGCAAAACCCTCTACGTGCACTGCAAGCTGGGGGGCCGCAGCGCCAAGGCCCTGATCGCCCTCAAGCGTCACGGCATCGAGGGCATCAACGTGGCCGGCGGCATCGACGCCTGGAGTCAGGAGGTGGACAGCTCGGTGCCTCGCTACTGAGCGAGATCGATCACTGCTCTTCCGCCCGGGCTCAGGCCCGGGCTTTTTGCTGGCAGCTCAGTAATCCACGCCGCGCTTGAGATCCACACCCCGCTCGGCGTAGTGCTTGTGGCACACCATCTCCGAGTGCACGCTGGCGAGATCGAAATAGGCGGGCGGGTTCTTGCAGCGGCCCGTGAGGATGACCTCGGTTTCGGAGGGCTTACGCAGCAGCGTCTGCACGATCGGCTCCACCGGCAGCAGCTCCAGATCCACGGTGGGGTTGATCTCATCAAGGATCACCGTTTTGTAGAGGCCGCTGGAGATGGCGGCACGGGCAATCTCCCAGGCCCGCTCTGCTTCCACGTAATCGATCGGCTGCTGCTGGCCGCGCCACACAATCGCGTCACGGCCGGAGCGCAGGTGATCCACCAGGTGGGGATAGCTCTCGCGCAGGGCGGCAATCGCCGCGTCTTCGGTGTAGCCACTGCCGCCCTTCAACCACTGCAGGATCAGCACGCGATGGCTCTTGTCTTGCGAGATGCCGCGGCCGATGGCCTGCAGGGCCTTGCCCAGGGCACTGGTGGATTTGCCTTTGCCCTCACCGGTGTACACCTCGATGCCTTCCAAACCGGCAGGCGGATGCTCAAGGCCATCAGCATCGAATTCCGCGGCCGTGGCTGCATCGAGGCGACGATGGGCCCGCATCTCGGAGTGGAGATCAGCGATCTGCACCAGGGAACGCGGGGCGCCGCGGCCGGTGACGATCACCTCCATGCCGGCGGGTTTGGCCGCCAGGGTGCGCACCACGTCGTCGGTGTCGAGCAGGCCCAGATCGAGCACTGGATTGAGCTCATCGAGCACCACCACCGAATAGAGCTCGCTGGCGATGGCGCCCTTGGCGATGGTCCAGCCGCGCTGGGCCTCCTGAATATCGATGCGGGTGACTTCGCCTGCCCCGAAAAATTCACCGCGACCGGTGCGCACCTGATCGATCAGGTGGGGGAAACCCTGCTGCAGCGCCTCAATCGCGGCGTCTTCGTCGTAAGCGCGGCCGGGCCCCTTGAGGAAACGCAACAGCAGCACGCGGGTTTGCTTTTGCTCGCAGATGCCCAAGCCGATGGTGCGCAGCACCACACCAAGCGCCGCCTGGCTTTTGCCCTTGCCCTCGCCGTCGTACACGTGCAGCTGGCCGTGGCTGCGTTCACTGCTGCCGGCGGCGGTGCGAATGCCGATGCCTCGGCCCGTGCCGCGGCTGGTTGTGGTGGCGGAGGTTGCCTGCGGGGCCATGGCCAAGCCACTTACCGTCGGACTCTAACGAGGGCGTCCGGAAGGCCACCCACCTCGGTTTGCAGCGCTGATGCCGGCACAATCCAGCCGCCAACCCCCCGCTCTTCACCCCACGGTGGAGCAGCTCGAACCGGAGCTGCGCGACGCACTCGCGGCCCTGCGCCGCAGCATCGCCGCCCACCCAGCGGCACTGGTGGCCTACTCGGGCGGTGTGGACAGCGCCCTGGTGGCGGCCATCGCTGCCGAGCAACTGGGGGAGCGGGCCCAGGCGATCACGGGAGTGTCCCCGGCCCTGGCCCCTCACCTGCGCGCGGAGGCGCGGCAGCAAGCGGCCTGGATGGGCATCCAGCACCGAGAAATCCCAACCGCCGAACTCAACGATCCCGCCTACAGCAGCAATCCATCCGAGCGCTGCTATGCCTGCAAGCGGGAGCTGCACACGCTGCTGGCGGCGCTGCTGCAGGACAGCGGCACAGCCGCGGCCGTGGTGCTCGATGGGGTGAACCACGACGACCTCGGCGATCACCGCCCCGGCATCCGCGCTGCCCAGGAACGCCAGGTGATCTCACCGCTGGCGGAGCTGGGCATCAGCAAAGCAAGCGTGCGCGCCATCTCCCGGGCCCTGGGCTTTCCTTGGTGGGACAAACCGGCCCAGCCCTGCCTGGCCTCCCGCTTTCCCTACGGGGAAGTGATCAGCGCCGAGCGGCTGAAGCGGGTGGCGGCGGCAGAGGCCTGGCTGCGCCAGCGGGGCTTTGAGGAGCTGCGGGTGCGCAGCCAGGGTGAGGCAGCGCGGATCGAACTGCCGCCCGCTCAGCTCACGCTCCTGCTGGAGCCCGGGTTGCGGGAAACCCTGGTGACCGCCTTTCTGGATCTGGGCTTCACAGCGGTGAGCCTCGATCTCGAGGGCCTGGTGAGCGGCAAACTCAACCGGGCCCTGAACCCGCCAACACGGGATTGATGAGCTGAACTGTCCTGAGGCGGCTCAGCCACAAAAAAACCCTCCCGATCGGGAGGGTTCAATCAGGACCTCAGCCAGCGCTGGGTTCAGGCAGCTGCCAGGGCGGGTTCGCGCTCAGCGCCGGCCACGGAACCAGGGGTTTCGCGGCGGAAGCTCTTGAGCTTGTAGTTGCCAGCGTCGAGCTCTTCACTGAGCACGATGCACGCCCGCTCGGGCATGGTGTGATCACCGCAGGTGAACACATCCACAGCCGCATAACCCGATTCGGGCCAGGTGTGGATCGAGATATGGGATTCGGCCAATAGAGCCAGCCCCGTCACACCCTGGGGGTCGAACCGGTGGGTGATCAGGTTCAGGAGAGTGGCGCCAGCACGCTTCGCAGCGGTGGTGATGGCGTTCCTGAGGAAAGCCTCGTCGTCGAGCTTGGCGGAATCGCAGTTGTAAAGCTCGAGAATGCAGTGTTTACCCACCATCTCGGTGGCACTGGGTGCTTGGGGGCTCGCGGAGAAGGTCTCAGCTCCGGTCCATCCCGGGTTGGGGTGGAGGCAGGCCGCTTGGGTCATCAGATCCAGGCAAAACAGCAAATCACCTTACTGGCTGGGCAGCAGGCTGCCGGCTTCAACGGTCACCACCTGCGAACGCTGATGCCAGCCACCGCTGAAAGCCCCTAGGTGCGTGGCACTCACCAGGCACTGATGCCCCTCGCCCACGGCCTCCAGCAACAGCTGCTGCCGGCCTGGATCGAGCTCGGCCAACACGTCGTCGAGCAGCAGCAGCGGCGGCTCCCCCCAGAGCTGCTGCACCAGCTCCAGCTCCGCCAGCTTGAGGGCAAGCACCAGCGTGCGCTGCTGGCCGGCTGAGCCATAGCGCCGGGCGGGCTGCTCCCCCAGCTCGAGGGCCACCTCATCGCGGTGCGGGCCCACGCCGCACTGACCGAGCCGCAGCTCCTCCGGCCGCTGCTGCCGCAGCTGCACCAGCAGCGCATCACGCCAGGGGGCTTCCGCCTCCTCCCCCTCGAGCACGCTGCCGGGCACATAGCGCAGCTGCAGCTGCTCGCGGCCGCCGCTGAGGCGCTCCTGCCAGGCAGCAGCCAGCGGCTCCAGGCGCCGCAGGGCCCTGAGGCGACGGCGATGCAAGCGCGTGCCAATCAGGGCCATCTGCTGATCAAACGCCTCCAGCAGCTCCGGCTGCATGCCAGCCCCCAAACCGCGCCGCAGCAATTGCGAGCGCTGGCGCAGCAGGCGCCCATAGCGGCTGAGCAGCTCGGCATACACGGGTTCGAGCTGCAGCACCACCCGATCGAGCCACTGGCGCCGTAGGGCCGGCTCCCCCCGCACCAGCTCCAGATCGAGGGCACTGAAGCCCACGCAGCGCAGCGGACCGATCAGCTCGTGCTGCCGCTCCAACAACTTGCCGTTGCGGCGCGCCTGGCGGCCACCCTGGCGGCGCAGCTCCAGTTCAAGCTGATCACCGCCCTCACAGGCGGCGCTGATCAGCGCCTGGCGCTCCCCCTGGCGAATCAGATCGCGGTCGCTGCCGCAGCGGTGCGAGCGGAGGCTACCCAGTAGCTCTACCGCTTCGAGCAGGTTGGATTTGCCCTCGCCGTTGCGGCCAATCACCAGCAACCGCGGCGCCTCAAAGGCGAGGGTCAGGCCGCTGTAGTTGCGGAACTGGCGCAGCTCCAGGCGATGCAGCCGAATGGGTCTGGGGCGCTCTGACGGCTAAGGTAAAGCCCGTGAGGTGCTGCTCCCGCGAGGGCATGTAGCTCAGTTGGATAGAGCATCAGATTCCGGTTCTGAGTGTCGGGGGTTCGAGTCCCTCCATGCTCGTGAGACACGGAGCGGCCCTCTCACCCTTCAGCCCTGCTTCGGCGGGGCTTTTTGATGCTCAGCACCGTGCAGAAGCTGATCAGGGGCCGATCAGAGGCTGAGGCCCATGGCCCGGATCCCGCCTGGGTCCACCACGAAGCCATGGCGCTTGAGGGCCTCCTGGGCCATGGGGGCCGCTGCCACTGAAATGCTGCAGCCCGGCAGCTCCCGCCGCAGCCGGCTCAAGGCGGTGTGCACCAGCACGATCATCAATTGCTCCTGCTGAGGATCAGCCGGATGGGCGCTGAGATCCCAGAGGTTGGCGTTCAGGGCCAGATCGCTGGTCACCCGCACAAAGCCCACCAGTTGACCAGCGGGATTGAGCACGCTCAGCTGCCAGGTGCTGCGCTCCAGGGCCGCCTCCAGCCGTGCCAGCGGTCGGCTGGGGTCGCCACACACCACCAGCAGGGCGTTGAGCTCCTCGGCCAGGGGAGGCCGCTCGCTCACGAGGCTGTAACCATCGGGCAGGACCGGCGGCTGCGGCTGCGACCGAAAGGGAATCAGCAGGGAATCGAGCACCGCGCCGCCTCAGCCGGTGTTGCGCATGCCAGCGGCGATGCCATTGATGGTGAGCAGGGCACCGCGCAGCAGCTCGCTGCGGCTGTAGGTGCGGCCGTCGTCGCTGGCGGCCGCTTCGCTCATGGGGGGTTGGCGATTCTGATCGCGCAGGCGGCGCAGCAACGCCACCTGCAGGTAGCCCAGTGGAATGATCGTGCGGTTGCGCAACTCCACCGACAGCTGCAGAGCCGGGTCACCATCCAGCAGCCGCTGATGGCCGGTGATCGCCAGCACCAGATCGCGGGTGAGCACGAATTCCTTGGCGATCACCTCAAAAATCTGTTCAAAGGCCTCGCGCAGCTCCGGCCGCCCCAGGGAGCGCACGTAGTGATGGGCCAGATCCAGATCCACCTTCGAGAGGGTCATCTCCACCTTGGAGATCAACATGCGGAAGAAGGGCCAGCGCTGGTAGAGCTGCTGGAACAGCTCCAGCTGACCGGGATCACCGTCGAGCTCCTCCTGTAGAGCCGCGCCAACTCCAAACCAGCTGGGCAGGAGGAAACGGCTCTGGGTCCAGCCGAACACCCAGGGGATCGCCCGCAGGCTGGAGAGATCCTTGGCGCCGCTCTTGCGGCGGGCCGGACGGCTGGAGATCTGCAGCTTGCTGATCTCCTCAATCGGGGTGACCTGCTGGAAGAAGGCCACCAGATCCGGGTTGTCGTGCACGAGGGCTCGGTAGTGGCTGCGGGAAGATGCCGCCAGCCGGGCCATCAGCTCATTCCAGTCGGGGGTGTCATCCACATGACTGGTGATCAGGCTGTTCTGGATCACCGCGGTGGACACGGTTTCCAGGTTGTAAAGCGCCAGCTCCGGCAGGGAGTATTTGGAGGCGAGCACTTCCCCCTGCTCGGTGATCTTGATGCGGCCGTTGAGGGTGCCGCTGGGCTGGGCCAGGATCGCCTGGTAGGCCGGGCCACCGCCGCGGCCCACGGAGCCGCCGCGGCCGTGGAAGATGCGCAGCGCCACGCTGTGGCGGGTGGCCAGCTGCTGCAGAGCGATCTGAGCCTGGTGGATCTCCCAGTTGCTGGAGAGGAAGCCGGAATCCTTGTTGCTATCGGAGTAGCCGAGCATCAGCTCCTGCAACGGCTTGCCCGTGGGGCTGGTGCTGGCAATCAGCTGCCGGTAGAAGGGCTCGCTGAACAGCCGCTCCATCACGGCCGGGGCGGCCTTGAGGTCTTCCACCGTTTCAAACAGCGGCACCACCAGCAGATCGGAGCGCTGCGCCATCGGATCCACCAGGCCCGCTTCTTTCGCCAGCAGCAGCACCTCCAGCAGATCCGACACCGTGTGGCTCATCGAGATCACATAGGTGCGGCAGATGCGGCTGCCGAATTCCTGCTGCAGGCGATGCACCACCCGCAGCACGTCGAAGGTTTCTGCCGTGGCCGGGCTCCACTGCACCGCAGGGGGAATCAGGGGCCGGCGGGTCTGCAGCTCGGTGAGTAGCCACTCCACCCGCTGGGCCTCCTCCATCTCGCCGTAGGGAACCGGCAGCTGCAGATAGCGGCTCAGCTCATCGAGGGCATCGCTGTGGCGGGTGCTCTCCTGGCGGATGTCGAGGCTGGCCAGACAGAAGGCAAACGTGTGCACCTGGGCGATCAGGTTCTCCAGAGGCTCACAGCTGAGGCCGGTGCCCTGGAGGCTGTCGTTGATCAGCTCAAGGTCGGTGCGGAATTCGGTAACCGTGGCGTAGTGCAACTCCGGAGCCGGTGCCGCGGCCAGCACGCCCTGGCCGAATTCCGGCAGCGGCGGGCGGGATTCACCGGGGGCCTCCCAACCGGCGCTGGCCAGCTGCTGATTGCGTTGATGGGTGAGCCGCAAGCGCTCGAGCACATAGCTGAGCTTGAGCCGGTAGGGCTCGAGCCGGTAGCGGGCGGCGCGCTCTTCATAGATCTCGGGGAAGCGCAACCGGTCCATCTCCAGGGATTCGAGCAGCGGCGCACTCACCTGGCTCCACTGCATCGAGATGCTGAGCTGATCGCGCAGATCGCCCACCGCGGCGACATAGCGCTCCAGCATCAGCTGGCGCTGATAACAGGCCGTGCGCCAGGTGATGTCCGGGGTGACGGAAGGATTGCCGTCGCGGTCGGAGCCCACCCAGGAACCGAAGGTGCAGAAGGCATCGCTCGGGGGCAGCACATCGGGATAGGTGGCTGTGAGGGCATTGCGGATGCGCTGGCGCAGCTGCGGCATGGCCCCGAAGAGCACCTGCTGGAAGTAGTGGAGGGCGTAATCCACCTCATCCAGCACTGAGGGCTTGAACTGATGCAGCTCATCAGTGCGCCACCACAGCCGGATCTCTTCCTCGAGCTGCAGGCGCAGGTTTTGGTGATCGTTGAGGTTGGAGGGCTGGCTCTGCTGCAGCTGCTGGATCAGGGCCGCCACCCGGCGCTGTTTGTGGCGCACGGTGTGGCGCACGATCTCGGTGGGGTGGGCGGTGAACACCAGCCGGATATCCAGCTCGACCAGCAGCTGCTCGATCTGAGCAGGGGGCACCCCCAGGGCCCGCAGGCGGGTGAACAGCTCGCGGAAGGTGGCCGGTTCGGTCTGGCTGGCCAGGGGCGGCACGAAAGGATCGTTGAGATCCTCGGGGTGATGGGCCCGCAGGCTGGCGAGATAGCTGTCTTCCTCGATGTGCTGCTCGAGGATGTTCACCAGCTGGAAATAGAGCGAAAAGGCGCGGGCGGCAGCGATGGCCTCCGCCAGATCCATTTCGCGGATCACCTGAATGATTTCTGCCGTGGAGCGCTCGGTGGCCTCCGCAGAAGCGGCATCGCCGGGCAGGCCATCCACCGCGCAGCTGATCTCCTTCATGCGCAGCAGGCGCTCCGCCTGCTGCGGCGGGCATTCACTGCGCAGCACCGTCTGCCAGAGGTCTTCCACCAGCTCGAGCCGCTCATCGAGCAGACGCGTCACCCGGGGCTCAACCGCGACAGCAGAGGCTTCGTTGGCGGCGAGGGTGAGCCCCATGGAACTGTGCGAGGCGGAGATGTTGGCCATGATCATCCCAAAGCGGCTGCGCCGTCTGTCGCAAGCAAGGCCGTGAGCTCCCGTTCGCGCTCGGCCATCACCGCCGCCCCGGCCGCGATCAAGGGCGCCACTGCCCCGCCGGCGGCATGGGCCGAGATCCATTGCTGCGCCTGATTGCCCTCCTGCAGCACGCTGTGCAGAGGGGCCAACCAGCGCTCCATCCCCAGCTGCTGGGCCAAGGGAGCCAGCGCCTCCAGCTCCGTGGCAAGCCAGTGGCGGGCGAGCAGCGGCTCACCATGGCGCCAGTGGCGCAGTTCCGCATCAAGGCTGCTGCGGGCGGCGGCCTGATCATTGGCATCGGCCAGCTCCGCCAACTGCACAAGGCTGAGGGCACTGGCGTGCAGCGGGTCGTGGGCCGCCGGATCGCCGAGCAGCTGCTGAATGCGGAGTTCGGCGAAGGCCGTTACGGCCAGCAGCAGCAGGGGATCGGCAATCAGATCGCAAATGCGGATCTCAAGCCGGTTGAGATCGTGGGGCCTGTTGTCGCCATTGGGCCGAACGGAGGTCCAGAGGTGGCGCACGTTTTGCATGGTGCCCAGCCGCAGCTGCTCCTCCACCCAGCGCACGTAGTGCTGATGGCTCTCAAACAGCGGCACCTGCTCCGGGGTGATCGGGAACTGCAGCCAGCGCTGGGAATGGGCACCGGTGGCCGCCCCATCCAGGAAGGGTGAACTGGCGCTCAGGGCCAGCAGCAGCGCCGCCTCACAGCGCACCAGGCGGCAGGCCGCGAACAGGGCCTCCATCTCGGTGAGGCCCAGGTTGATGTGCACGCTGGCCGTGACCACCCGGGTGCCGTAGGTGGCCTCGATGTAGGCGTGATACGGGTTATCGGGATTGGAGCGCTCAAAGCGGTGGCTGTCGCCGGTGCTGAGGGTGCTGCCAGGCAGCAGGGTGAGCTCCCGATCCGCCAACCAACGGCGCAGACGCAGGCGCGGCTCCAGCAACAGCTGCAGCTGCTCGGCGTAGCTGGCCGCCGGTGGGGTGGTGTATTCGAGGTTGCGGCAGTCGGGTTCGGTGACGAAGCCCTCGAGGGCCGCCGCGGCCTCGGCGGAGCAACCCACCACCGTGCCGTCAGCGCGGCCGGTGTAGAGCTCCACTTCGAAGCCCTTGAGCAACAGGGGTTGGCTCATGCGAGACAAGCCAGGGCCTTGAGCATGCCGCGGGCCTTGTTGAGGGTTTCCTGAAACTCTGAAGCAGGCACGGAATCCGCCACCAGGCCAGCACCAGCCTGCACCTGCACCCGCCAGCCGCCGCCTTCAGCCGGCAGCACCACCATCGTGCGGATCGTGATGGCCGTGTTGAGGGCGCCCCCGAGATCCATGGCGCCGTACACACCGGAATAGGGCCCGCGCGCATCGGGTTCGAGGGCGTGGATCAATTGCATGGCACGGATCTTGGGGGCGCCGCTCACAGTGCCCGCCGGGAAGGAGGCCATCAGCAGATCCCACACATCGCGCTGCGGATCGAGCAGGCCCTCCACCTCACTCACGATGTGCATCACATGGGAGTAACGCTCGATCACCATCAGCTCACTCACGCTCACGCTGCCGGGCTGGCAGACACGCCCGAGATCGTTGCGGCCCAGATCCACCAACATCACGTGCTCGGCCCGCTCCTTGGGATCGGCGAGCAGATCGGCTTCAAGGGCCTGATCCTCTGCAGCATCGGCGCCGCGGGGCCTGGTACCGGCAATCGGACGCAGCGACGCCTTCACCCGGCCACTGCCATCGGCCAGGGGTTCGGCCTTCACCATCACCTCAGGGCTGGAGCCGATCAGGTGCCAGCCGCCGAAGTTGAAGAACGCCATGTAGGGAGATGGATTCACCATCCGCAAGCTGCGATACAGCTCAAAGGGTTCACGCTGCACCTGCGTTTCCAGCCGCTGGCTGATCACTAGCTGGAACACATCGCCCGCCGCGATGTGGTCTTTGGCAGTGAGCACGGCCGCCTCGAAATCCTCGCGGCTGCGGTTGCTGCGCGTCGGCAGCTCCGCGGTGGGTGATTCACGCCAATCCAGCGGCGTGAGATCAGGCGGAAGCGGGGCGTGCATGCGCCGCTCGAGGCGATCCAGGCGCTGAATGGCGGCGTCGTAGGCGGCAGCAGGATCGGAGCCAGCGGTGCAATCGGCATAGGCCACAGCAGTGATCTGCCGTTTCACCTGATCGAACACCAACAGACTGTCGGCGAGCATCCAACACCCATCCGGCGGGCCATCCGCAGCGGTGGGATGCACGGGCACACTCGGCTCAATCCAACGGATCAGCTCATAACCCCAGAAGCCAAATAGCTGCCCCACCGGCGGCAGGCCAGGAATCGAGGAAGGGGTGTAAGGCTGCAGCGCCTCGCGCAGCAAATCAAAGGGATTGCCCTGGAGGCTGTGGCGACGACCATCGCGCCAGCACTGCTCCGCCTGATCACCGCGCACGGTGAGCGTCCACAGCGGATCGCTCACCACAAAGCTCCAGCGGCCGATGCGCTCGCCGCCCTCGACGCTTTCCAGCAGCACACCGTGCTCGCTGCCGGCTCCCACCTTCAGCCAGGTGGTGAGCGGCGTTTCCAGATCCGCCGGCCAGGTGCGCCAGATGGGGATATAGCTGTTGCCCGCCTGAGCCTGGGCCAGAACAGTGGCGCGGTCGGGAGAAGGCATCACGGGGCGTGCAGGCAAAAAAAACGGGGCGCCTGGCCCCGCCTTTATAGAGGTTGATCGCCCCGCTGCCGGCAGCAGGACAGGGCGCGCAGCACTCAGGAATCGAAGGTGTTCTTGCCGGTGAACTTGATGCTGGCGGGGTTGCCGTTCTGACCGATGCGGCGGGCGTTGTGACCCACCATCTGACGACCCTCGTTCACTTTCTCGGGGAACACACCATCTTTGGGGTGCAGGAACTCGGTGTCACCACCGGGGAAGATCCGGTAGATCTTGTAGTCCTCGATGCGGGGCTTGAACTTGGTGCGCAGCTGGGTACCCAGCGCCAGGCACTGTTCCTTACGAGCGAAATACATGATGTTTTCGCCCTCGTTCATGTGAGCAGCGCCACCGGTGGGGAGCTCGAACGCCTGAACCTTGCTGCTGGTCCAGGTGATGGCGTACTTCTCTTCGGTTTCAGCGGCGTTGAGCAGACCGCCCGTGCTGCCGATGTACTTCGGGAGTTGACCGCTCAATGCCATGGCTGTTCCGGAGAGGGGAGTCGGCGGACCGCAGACCGTTTCGACCGGAAGCTAGCACCGTGTTTTGGGCCCAACAGCCCGGCGCAGCGGGGTCTTCACACCCGTCAACAAACCGCTTGGGTTCAAGCCTGTGCCACCGGGAAAAACACGGTGAGATCGTTACCGGCCCGCTCCGCCAGCCGCCCCCCCAGGCTGTGGAACAAGCGCTGGGTGGCCTGCCGGCTGAGCTGCAGGCTGCCGGTGCCGGGATTCCAGCTGAGCACCGGCCCAACCCGCTCCGCCGCTGCAGCTTCACCCGGCTCCACCAGCACCGCCGCACTGGCGCTGAAGCGCAATTTGAGGCGGGCACCGGCGGGCTGCAGGCTCAGGCGCACCACCGCACCGGCCGGCAGACCGCGGCTGAAGCGATCCACCAAGCCGCCCAGCACCGTTTCCAGCCGGGCCGGATCGCTGAGCACCGGCGGCAATTCAGGGCTGCAACGGAGCTCCATCGCCAGGCTGCGGCGCAACAGCTGCTGACGCCACACCGGCTCCAGCTGCTCCAGCAGCCGGGCCAGATCGGTGCGGGCCAGGGCCTGGTCTTCGCTCGGGGGCTCACGCTGCAGCTCAGCGGCCAGAAAGATCAGCCCAAAGCGATCGATCTGCTCGCTGCACTCCCCATCAATCTGCTGCAAGCGCTGGCGCACCAGCTCCGGCAGATCGCTGCGGCGCAGCAGCGAACGAATCAGGGTGCGGATCGTGGCCAGCGGTGTGCGCACCTCATGGGTGAGGGCCTCCAGCAGCGCCAGTTCACTGCTGGGGCCTGAGGCGGCAGTGGCATCGGCTGCGGCGCTGCGGTGCACCAGCGGCTGCAAGGTGAGGCTGGGCGCCATCGCCGCCAGCCGCTCCGCCAGCCGCGGCCAGAAGCGTTGGGCCAGCTGCTCGTCGCTCTGCAGCGGCCCCAAGGCCTGAATCGCCTGGCGCAACCGCTGGCCCTGCTTGGGATCGGTGTGCTGCAGACGCTCATCCAGCAAGCTCAGGGCCGCGGAGAGGGTGGGCGGATCAAAGCGCACCACCAGCCGCCGCTGGCCCGGATCACCCAGCAGAGCCATGGCCACCTGCAGCCGCGGAGTGAGCACCAACAACAGCGGGTCGGTGCCATCGGCCTCCAGCAACGGCAGGCGCTGAAACCCGCCGGCGGCCCGCGCCGGTGCAGTGCTCACCCCCGGCGGCAACAGCGGCGAGCCGGCCTGCAACAGATCCCCCAGCTCAGCCGGCGCCCACACCCAACCCTGCAGCTGCTGCAGCAAAGCCGGCTCATGCAGCGCCGGCAGCGGAGAGGCCATCCACACGCCCTGCTGAGCGCCCAGCGGCAGCAGGAAATCCTCCTGCAGAGTGGCGAGGGCAGCCCACCACTGGCGCCGCACGCTGTCGTCGTCGCTGCTGCCGGCTGGCACCCCCTCCGCCAAGCGGTGCCGCAGCTGCTCGAGGCTCACCGGCTCTCCTGCAGCGCTCACCAGCGGGTGACTCCCTGATGCCCGCCGCGGCGAGCGACCGATGCGCACAGCCCAAGCGCGATGAAGTTCACCAACATCGCCGAGCGGCCATAGCTCAACCAGGGCAAGGGAATCCCGGTGATCGGGCCCAGGCCGATGGTCATGTTGATGTTCACCACCACCTGGAACATCACCATCGCCCCCACGCCCACCACCACCAGCGACTCCACATCGCTGCGGGCCTTGCCGGCGATCTGCAGCAGGCGCCAGATCCAGACCACAAATCCCAGCACCGCCAGCACCGAGCCCACAAAGCCCAGCTCCTCGCCCAAGGCACTGAAGATGAAGTCGGTGTGCTGCTCCGGGATGAAGCGCAGCAGGGTGAGATGGCCCTGCAGCAAGCCGGTGCCGAACCAGCCCCCGGAGCCGATCCCCACCGTGCTTTGCAGCAGGTGATACCCACCGCCCAACGGATCCTTGTTGGGATCGAGAAACAGGGTGAGGCGATCGCGCTGGTGGGGCTGCAGGAAGTTGTTCCACAACCACGGGGTGGCCACGGCGAAGAGCCCCTGCACCAGCAGCACCAGGGAGAGGCCGGCGCGTTTCCAGGGCAGGCTCTTCCAGGCCAAAAGGCCCATGGCCGGGATCCAGGCCAGCAGCAGCCACGGAAACACCCCCGCCACGATCGCGGTGATCACTGGCGAGAGAAAGAGCACCACCCAGCTGCCGGGCATGCCCGACCAGAACATCATCACCAGCAGCACCGCGCCAAACACCAGTGAGGTGCCCAGATCGGGCTGCACGAGCACCAGCAGCCAGGGGAAGCTGATGATCGCCACCGGCCGCACCAGATCCACGGGACGCTCCACCGGATGGCGCGAGAGCACCCGGGCCAGCAGCAGGATCGCGCCGATCTTGGCGAACTCCGAGGGCTGCACATTGAAGCCGGCAATGTTGATCCAGCTCTGGGCGCCGAGGGCACTCACCCCCACCACCCGCACAGCGATCAGGCTGGCCACGGTGACGCCGTAGATCACCCAGGGCCAGCGGGTGATGCTCTCCACAGGCACGCGAGCCAGGCCAAGGGCGATGACCAACCCCACCGCCGCGGTGACCCAGTGCTGATACCAATCGGCGTAATCAGCCTGGCGCTGGGTGCTGGCGATCAGGATCCCCGACACGAAAATCATCGCCAGGGGGATCCACCAGAGCAGCTTGTCGACGCGATCCACCCAGCGGCGCCGGCGGGACCCGCCAGCGGCGAACAGGGCGCTGCGGCGCCGGCCCCAAAGCCCCAGGAGGGTCATGCGGCGGCCGCCAGCGGCAGGCGCGCCGCCAGATCGCGGAACGCCTGAGCGATCACCGATTCGGGAGCGCTCAGCACTGCAGGCCGGCCGCCATCACCGCCCTGCACCACAGCCAGCTCCATCGGCAACTGCGCCAGCAGCGGCACACCGCTCTCTTCCGCCAACTGAGCGCCGCCACCCGAGCCGAACAACGCATAGCGCTTCTCAGGCGCATCGGGCGGGATGAAGGCCGTCATGTTCTCCACCACCCCCAGCACGGGCACCCCGAGCTGCTGGAACATCGCCAGGCCGCGGCGAGCGTCCTGCAGCGACACCATCTGCGGCGTGGTGACGATGATCACGCCCGCCATCGGCACCGCCTGGGCCAGGCTGAGCTGGGCATCGCCGGTGCCGGGGGGCAGATCCACCACGAGCACGTCGCGTTCACCCCACTCCACTTGATAGAGGAACTGGCGAATGATGCCGTTGAGCATTGGGCCGCGCCAGATCACCGGCTGATCCGCATCAATCAAGAGCCCCATCGACACCATGGCGATGCCGCAGCTCTCCAGCGGCGTAAGGATTTGGGCGTTGCCGCTGCCCTGCACCTGAGGCGTCTGATCTGCCACCCCGAGCATCGTGGGGGCGTTGGGTCCGTAGATATCAGCATCGAGCAGGCCCACCTTCAGGCCCGAGGCCGCCAGGGCACAGGCCAGGTTGACGGCCACGGTGCTCTTGCCCACGCCGCCCTTGCCGCTGCTCACGGCAATCACCTGCTTCACACCTGGGATCGACTGCTTCTCAGGGCCGCCGCCGCCATGGCCCGCCGCACCGATCGGAGCCTGCTGATGGGCGGCCGCAGGAGCTGGCGGGGGGGCCAGCTCAATCTGCACATCCTCGATGCCGCCCAGCTGCAGCAGCGCGCCGCGGGCATCGGCCGCAATGCGCTCACGCTGGGCATTGGCATAACCGGGCAAGGCCAGGCGGAACACCACCCGGTTGTTCTGCACGCGCACCTGCTGAATCCACTGCAGCTCCAGCAGGCTGCGGCCGCTGCCGGCATCGGTAAGGGGCTCGAGGGCGGCGAGGGCCTGGGCTAAGGCCTGATCTGCGCTGGCCATCGGGCGGGAGGAAAGGATCCGGATCCTAGAAGCGGTGGATGGAGGTGCCTGAGGCGCAGCCGCAGCCGCTGCGGGCCTACCGCAATCGGGATCACGAACCCTCTCGAAAGCTTGTGCCTCGGCCCGTTGAGCTGAAAAGGTGAGGCGGTTTGCCTGAGCCCCCCGGGCGGTTGCACTGATGTTGAAGGGCCTGCTGTCGCGAGCCAAAGCCAAGCTGGGCAGCGCCTCCGCCGCCATGCCAACCCTGGAAGCGCCGCCGGCCGATTCACGCCAGCGGGCCAAGGCGCTGCTGATGGGCCTGCAGGATTCGATCTGCGCAGGCCTGGAGCAACTCGATGGCACCGGCCGCTTTGCGGAGGAGAGCTGGGTGCGGCCCGAGGGCGGCGGCGGCCGCTCCCGCGTGATGAAGGGCGGCCGCGTGTTCGAGCAGGGCGGCGTGAACTTCTCGGAGGTGGAAGGCAGTGAGTTGCCGCCCTCGATCCTCAGCCAGCGCCCGGAAGCCAAGGGCCACCGCTGGTTCGCCACCGGCACCTCGATGGTGCTGCACCCGCGCAACCCCTACATCCCCACCGTTCACCTCAACTACCGCTACTTCGAGGCGGGCCCGGTGTGGTGGTTCGGCGGCGGCGCCGATCTCACCCCCTACTACCCCTTCTTAGAAGACGCCAAGCACTTCCACCGCACCCTCAAGGGCGCCTGCGACAGCGTGAACCCCGCCTTCTATGAGGTGTTCAAGCCCTGGTGCGACGAATACTTCTATCTGAAGCACCGCGATGAAACCCGCGGCGTGGGCGGCATCTTCTACGACTACCAAGACCCCCGCGGTGTGCTCTACAAGGGCCAGAGCCCGGCCGGTCCCGCCGCCGCCGCCGGCCTGCGGGTGGGAGCGCAACCTCAAAGCTGGGAGCAGCTGTTTGCCCTGGCCAGCGCCTGCGGCAACGCCTTCCTGCCGAGCTACGTGCCGATCGCCGAGAAGCGCCAGAACACCCCCTACGGCGAACGCGAGCGCCAGTTCCAGTTGTATCGCCGCGGCCGTTACGTGGAGTTCAACCTGGTGTTCGACCGCGGCACGATCTTCGGTCTGCAGACCAACGGCCGCACCGAATCGATCCTGATGTCGCTGCCGCCGCTGGTGCGTTGGGAATACGGCTATCAGCCCGAGGCCGGCAGCCGTGAAGCCCTGCTCACCGAGCTGTTCACCAAACCCCAGAACTGGCTGGGCGATGACTCACTGATCGCCCGCTGCCAGCCCCACGGGGCTGTGAACTGAAGCCGGATTCGCGGCGGCGGCGGTGGGTTCAGCCACGCCGCCGACACCCAGCTCCAGCGCATTCACCACCCGTGCGCTGATCGCAGCGAGAGCCTGCTCACGGCTGGCTGGATTGCGCAACGCCGGCTCCAGCGGAGCTTCGAGCTTGCCGATCTCCAGCAGGGTGATGCCGCGGCGGGGGCCACCCAGGCCACCGCGGAACTGGCGCGGGTAGCCACCGAAAGCCTGGGCGAGGCTTTCATCAAGGCTGCTGTGGGGGCGGTGCAGGGCCGGGATCACGCCGGATCCCACCCCATCGGGGCCATAGGCGTCGAAGTGGATCTCGAGGGCATAGCCACCGGCCGCGGCATGGGCCTTGCCCACACTCCAGTTGGTGCGGGGATCGTCGCCGCTGTGAATGGTGCGCACCAGCGGGTCGTAGAAGCGGATGTTGAGGCCGCGCTGCCGGCCCAGGTCCACCACCCGGCGGGCCACCTCAAGGTTCCAGTAGAGCTCGTCGCGGATGCCGGGCTGCATCGGGCGGGCACCGGCCAGATCCACCGCCGCACCGGAGGTTCCAGCCCCGGCGGTGCCCTGGGAATCAGCGTGGCCGGCCATCACGAGAATCTCCACCTCACGCCCCAAGGCGCGGCGGCCCACCCAGTCACGCAGGAGGCGGCTGCGCACACCCGTGAGCGGATCAGTGCCGCCACTGCGGGGTGCGGGTGCCTCGGCCGCCGCCGCCAACCCAAGGGTGGCCAGCAGCAATCCCGCCAACAACACACTGCGGCGAAGACCGCTCAGGCAGGCCATGCGAGAAGGCGGCGGTGTCTGCACTCCACTTTCGCTCAGATTGGGGAGCTGAGCAGATTCCCGTCGCTGAACAGGCCCAGCTGCGGCCCCAGCTCCTGCTCGAGAGCGATCAGCTCATCGCGGTGGGCCCGCAGCCGGAGGGCGCTACCGGTGGCCTGATCGTGGCTGATCAGGCGAAGCTCCACGGATTCATCCCGGGCGGCGCGGCGGCGATACAACGCACCGGCCAAAGGGCCCAGGGCGATCAGCAGCAGCGGCCACCAGTGCAGTTGGGGCAGGAGCTGACGCAGCACCAGGCCCAGGCAACCAGCGCCCACACCCCCCAGCAGCGAGAGCAGCACCGCGAGCCCTCCGCTGGCCTGCACCTGCCCGCGGAAGCGCAGCAGACGCCGCTCAGGATTGCTTTCCTGCTCAAGCCAACCGCGCTGCTTCAGCCAATCGGCCATCACCGGCAGCACTTCCAACGGCGGACGCGACGAGCGCACCTCCACCACGGTGGTGCGGTCCTTACTGGCGGCCCGCAGGAAGAACACCAGGCCGACAGCCAGGAGCAGGGTGAGCAGCAGGGTGGAACCCAGAGCTGGGGGCATGCGCGCCGCCATGCAGATGCGCTTCATTCTCCTCAAGCCAATGCCGCCATGGCGTCATCAGCTCCAGCGCAGCCTGCCGGTGCGCATCCAGCAGGTGGAGCATGCGGCGGGGGCGCCCCCGACTGGGGCAGCGCTGGCTGTAGGTGCTGATCGCACCCGCGTGATCGAGGAAGTGAATGGCCTGCTGCAGCACCGTTTCCGAGAGCCGCAGCTTGGGGTGAGCATCACTGAGGTCATGCATCAAGGCGGTGGGGTAGCTGTCGTGATCGAGCAGGCGCTCAAGGATCCAGCACACAGCCAGCTCCAACCCCAGGTGCTGAATGGGGGGCTGCTCAAAAAAGGCTCGGATCGCTCCAAGGCCCGCAAGCTCCGGGGAACGGGGAGATCGCATCACAACCGCCAAGAGGCACACCCACCTGCTAGCGCAATCTCATTTCGATTTTCAACAGCGAAAGATGATCTTGGGTTTTGGTGCTGTTCGGCCGGCCGTCCGCGACGATGGCCTCA
This sequence comes from Vulcanococcus sp. Clear-D1, assembly GCF_014654725.1. GTDB lineage: Bacteria > Cyanobacteriota > Cyanobacteriia > PCC-6307 > Cyanobiaceae > Vulcanococcus. The sequence goes on from NZ_JACVZV010000007.1 coordinate 80,879, forward strand.
GCTCCCGTTAACACCTTGCCCAGCCCTAGCTCCAGCGGCTCCGCAGCTCCGGCCGCCGGCTCCAGCCCGGCCCGCTTTGCGGTGCTCGATGCCGACCTCACGCCGGAATGGCATGAGCTGCTCGGCCGCTCCAGCGCCCTGGCGGTGGACACCGAAGCGATGGGCCTGGTGCATGGCCGCGATCGGCTCTGCTTAGTGCAGATCTGCGACGATCAGGACAACGTGTGCTGCATCCGGATCCTGCGGGGGCAGAGCGAAGCGCCGCTGCTCAAGCAGTTGATGGAAAGGGCCGACATCGTGAAGGTGTTCCACTTCGCTCGCTTCGATGTGGCCGCCCTGGGCGAGGGGCTCGGCATTGCCGTGAACCCGCTGTTCTGCACCAAAGTGGCGAGCCGTCTGGCCCGCACCTACACCAATCGCCATGGCCTCAAGGAACTGGTGACTGAGCTCTGCAGCGTGGAACTCGACAAAGGCGCTCAGAGCAGCGACTGGGGCCGCGTGGAGGAGCTCAGCGAAGCGCAGCTGGCCTACGCCGCCAATGATGTGCGCTACTTGCTGCCAGCCCGGGAGCGGTTGATCCAGATGCTGGAGCGCGAGGAGCGCCTGGATCTGGCTCAACGCAGCTTCCAGTGCATCCCGGTGATTGCGGAACTGGATCGCGGCCGCTTCGGGGCGATCTTCGAGCACCGCTGCTGAGGCGAGGGGCGACTCAGTCGTCGCCAGCGTCAATCGTCGCCTAGGTAATTCGCCTCTTCCGCCACGGCCTCCAGCAGCACATCGAGCAGCTGACGCGACTCCTGCCCCACGCCTTCGCTCTCCAGCAGCAAGCGCTGGGCGATCAGGAGCCGGCCGGCGGGATCGCGAACCCCCTCCTTGGAGGCCACCAGATCCACCTTGCGGCGAGCCGAGGCGATGCTGATGCTCAAAGCACTGGCCAGCTTTCCGCAGGCGGTCACGTAGTCCTTGTCCTGAGGCGCTGCCATGCGGGCTGCAAGAGGCGTCAGCCCATCATCCCGCCTGGCCCTGCAGCGGGCTGGAGAAGCCGCTGCTCCAGCAGCCGAGCCAGGGCTTCGCTGCCGCCGGGAGGCCCCATCCGCCGCGCACCGATCCGCCCCAAGGCAGCCCGGTGCTGCGGATCGAGCAGCAGATGCGCCAGGCCCTGTGCCAGCGCCTGCGGCGTGCGGCACACCGCCACGGATCCACCCAGTAAGCGGCTCTGGCGCTGGGCAAAGCCGAGCTTGAACTGGGGGCCTGGCCCAGGCAATGACAACGCCGGCACCCCGAGCCCCACCAGCTGCTCCGTAGCGGTGCCGGCGGCCGCCAGGCCCAGCTCGGCGCAGCCGGCCCAGGCCGCAAACCGCCCGGGCCCCACCAGCAGCAGCACGCTGCCGCGCTGCCAGGCCGCGGCAGCCTGCGCTGGCGGCGGCCCAGGCAGCGGCTCAAACCCCAGCCTTTGCAACAGCGGCGCCCACTCCTCGGGCGATGGCCTCGAGCCACAAGGGGCCAGCACCAATAGGGGCTCAGCAGCGCTGAGCCGTGCCAGGGCCTCGAGCAGCCGGCGGAGATTGCCCAGGGCCTCCGGCATGCGGCTGCCCCCCAACAACAGCAGCCGCCGGCGCCCTTGCAGGATTGGCGGCAAGGGCTCAGCCTGCAGCCCATCCATCATCGGGTTGCCAGGCGCCAGGGCCTCCACGCCGTGGCGGCGCAGACCGCGGGCGGTGAGGGCATCGCGCATGGCCACCAGGCGGCAGCGACGCGTTGCCATCAAGGCCCATTCCCATGGGTCCCACTCACTGCCCTTGCAGCGGTGATAGAGCGCGGCAAGACCCGCCGTGCCAGGCCCGCTGGCCCAGGTGTAATCGCTCTTGGGGGTGCCGATGAAGCCGTAGGGCGCGCCGCTGCCCCAGGCCAGCAGCAGCGGCAGCAGATCGCCCACCGCCAGCACGGGATCACCGCAGCGCCCCCAGCGGCGCACCAGCCGCCACTGCCGCCAGCTCAACCCCAGCACCCCAGCCCCGAGATCCGCCAGCAACCCCCGCAAGCTCTGATTGCTGAAGCCACCGCTGGGTAGCTGGCGGCGCGGCCCGATTCGCCGCAGCACCCCGGCCGCCTCAGCAGCGGCAAACGCAACGCCCTCCCCCACCAAGGGCAGCACCGCGATCTCCAACTCAGGCCTGCGGCGATGGAGCGCCTGCAAAACCCGCAGGGCAATCAGGTCCTCCCCATGGCCGTTGCTCAGCACCAGCAAACGGCCGGGCATCCCGTGACTGATACGATCCGCCTTGGGAGTTTGCTCCCGTCCGGCGGCATGGCCAAGTGGTAAGGCAGAGGATTGCAAATCCTTTACCCCCAGTTCGAATCTGGGTGCCGCCTCTCTTTCCGATCAGCGCAGCTGAGCCTGGATCGTCCACGGTGGCTCTCCGAGCGCAGCCAGATCGCTGTTCATCGCCTCGCAGCGCAGATCGCTGGCATCGATCTGACAGCTTCCACGCACCGACCAGGTGCGTGGAAGCGTCTGCACCAAGCCGCGCCCATCAAACCGAGCCAGGCTGAGGCTCACCAGGTTGAAGCTCAGCGAACGCTTCAGGGAGCAACTGCCGTTGCGGCAGCCCATCGGTTCGCTGCCCTCAGCCAGTGCCCCCACCAGCGTGAGCCGGATCGAGGCACCGGGCTCCTTGGCCTCGGCCTGCACACTCAGGCGCAGCACCTCGGAGCTGCGTTGATCCAGCTGAAGCTCCTGGCAGCGCAGCCTGGGCGCCGCCCCGTGTTCCACCACGCAGCTGTTGGGGCGGTAGCGCCAACGGCCAAAAGCCTCCTCCACAGCAGCCGATGGCCGCCAGGGCCCCAGCAGCAGCGCAGCTGCCGCAAGCACGGCACCGCAACCCAAGGCGCGGCCCATCATCAATAGCCGGAGTCGGCCACGCACATGCCAATGCACACCAACCCATTGCTGGCGGTGCGGCCGCAGTGACCGCAGAGCACCGGATCGGGATCCACCGTTTCAGGAGGTGTGTCGCTGGCGTCGGTTGGTGGTTCGGCGCCTCGCGGTGGCTGAAGGTCGGCGGCGGCGATGGCTGAGCTGGGCAGAGAATTCACCGCAGAGATGGCCCCGATTGGCTCGATCATGGCAAGCAGCAGCCAGCAACCCGGGATCGGGGTGGGCACCTGGGCCTGGGGAAACCAGTTCCTGTGGGGCTACGAGCCTGAGCGCGACGACGAAGCCCTGGCCGCCACCTTCCGCCGCTGCCTGGAGCAGGGGCTGCACTTCTTCGACACGGCTGATTCCTACGGCACCGGCCGGCTCAACGGCCGCAGCGAGGCCCTGCTGGGCCGTTTTGCCTTGGCCGCCCCCGCCGAACAGCGAGCCCAGCTCTGCATTGCCACCAAATTGGCCCCCTTCCCCTGGCGCTTGGGGCGCCAGGGGTACCGCCGCGCCTTCGCCGCTTCGCAGGAACGGCTGCAGGGCCAACTGCACCGGGTGCAGCTGCACTGGAGCACTGCCCGCTATGCCCCCTGGCAGGAGGGGCCGCTCCTCGATGGCCTGGCCGATCTGGTGCGCAGTGGTGCCGTGGCGAGCCTGGGGGTATCGAACATGGGACCCCAGCGGCTGCGCCAGCTGCACCGGCGACTGGCCGATCAGGGCGTACCCCTGCGCAGCCTGCAGGTGCAGCTCTCCCTGCTGGCACCGCAACCGGTGCTGGCGGGCGGGGTGGCGGAGGTGTGCCGTGAGCTCAACATCGAGCTGATCGCTTACAGCCCGCTCGCGCTGGGGCTGCTCAGCCGCAGCAACAGTCCAGCCGCCACTTCCTCGGCCATCGCCCGGCCGCTCACCGGCACCCGCCGCAGGCTCTTCCAGCAGCTGGAGCCCAAAGTGCAAGCCTTGCGCCAGCGGATGGCGGAGATCAGTGCGGGCAGGCCAGGTGGATTGGCCGCCGTCGCCCTCAACTGGTGCCGCGCCCATGGAGCGATGCCCATCCCGGGCTTACGCAGCTGCGCCCAGGTGGATGCCACGGCCGCTGCCCTCAGCTGGCAGCTGAGCAGCCACGAACGCCACAGCCTCGATCAGCTGGTGGGACAGGCCGGCGCCGCAAGGATGCCGGCCAATCCCTTCCAAAGCGGCTGATCAGGCCTGGCCCATCAGCGGCGAGGGATCGGGGGTGAGCACCACCGGCATGCGCTCGCGCTCAGGAGCTTCGGCGCTGTCCGCCGTCCGGCTCAACGACACGAGCCTGGGGCGTGGGGCTTCAAGCACGGCCGGCGCTGCTGGAGCTTCCGGGGCGGCAGGGCCCTCGTCACAGGCGGTCAGAGCCTCCTGCAGGAGGGAGTCGAAGGTGGCCCCGGGCAGACGGTGGCGGGCAATCTCCAGAAAGGCCCGGGCCAAGGATTCACCGGCGGCCGCCTTGAGGGCGGGGTTGGTGCGGCGCTGCTCCTGCTCCTCTTCAACCGCGCGGATGAACCGCTCGGTGACATCACGCTTGGTGGCCGCGCGGATCCGTGTTTCCTGCTCCTGAGGCGTGAGCTGAAGCTGCTGATCCAGCTCCTCGAGCCGACGACTGATGCTCTCGAGCACTTCGCGGGCTTCCTTGCCCACGTGGGCGAGCTGGCCATCGGAGAGGCGGGGCAGATCCGCCACAAACACCTTGCCGTGGTCGCGCAGGGTGAGAAAGGTGGGGCGAACGCTGCTGCGGCTGGGGTAGGCGTCGCGGGGGCGCAGCGGGCGATTGGGAGGAATCGGACCAGCGGAGCTGCGCCGGCGAGTGATGCGGGTGGAAGCGTTTAAAAGCGAGCCGTTTAACGACATCTCAAACCTATAAAGAACGGACCTATGCGCTGTGTTCTGCGTTGCCGAACAATCAGGCACGGCGCGGGCGTGATCAACGCCGCGCCGCAATGCCCAGACCCTAACGGCCTGGGGCGGCTTCACCGGGCTCAAGCGCCAGGCTGATGCAATTTGGCAGCCAAGGCCGCCGAATCAGTACGGCAATCCAGCCAGGGGCGCGGATCCCGCTGATCCAGGCTCCACCTGGCCGAGCAACCAGGCCTGGTGCCCCTGGCCCTCACACACCTGCAGGACCGCCTCCACAGCCTGCTCCGGCACCACAAGGCAGTACCCAACCCCAAGGTTGAAGGTGTTCCAGAGATCGGCCTCCGGCACCTCACCGTTCTCCTGCAACCAACGGAACAGCACCGGGCGCTCCCAGCTGCCGGGATCCAGGCGGGCATGCAGGCCTTCGGGCAGCGCCCGAGGCAGGTTTTCCGGCAGACCGCCGCCGGTGATGTGGGCCATGCCATGCAGCTCCACCTCAGCGGCAAGCAGCGCCTGCACCAGCGACGCATAAAGAACAGTGGGCTTCAGCAAGGCATCGAGCACGCCCTGGCCGCCGGGGCTGAGGCAGGTTTCGGGGGTCACGCCGCGCAGCTCAAGGATGCGGCGCACCAGGCTGAAACCATTGCTGTGCACCCCGCTGCTGGCTACAGCCACGATGCGATCGCCCGCCTGCACCCGCGCCGGCTCGATCAACTCGTCTTCTTCCACCACAGCCACGCAGAACCCCGCCAGGTCGTAACGCCCGGGGCCGTAGAAGCCGGGCATCTCGGCGGTTTCACCGCCGAGCAAGGCACAGCCGCTCTGGCGGCAGCCATCGGCAATGCCCTCCACCACCTCGGCCATCGCCTCTGGGGTGAGTTTGCCGGTGGCGATGTAGTCGAGAAAAAACAGGGGCTGGGCGCCACTGGTGATCACATCGTTCACGCACATCGCCACCAGATCGATGCCAACGCCGTGATGGCGCCCATGGGCCTGAGCCAGCTCGAGCTTGGTGCCCACGCCGTCGGTGCCCGACACCAGCAGCGGCTTGCGCATGCCCTGGGGCAGGCGACAGAGCCCGCCAAAACCACCCAGACCGCCCAGCACCTCAGGCCGGCGCGTGGACTCCACGCTTGAGCGGATGCGCTCCACGAAGGCTCGCCCGGCCTCCACGTCAACGCCGGCTGTGCGGTAGTCCATCCCAGCAACCACTCACGGATCCCTTGATCCTGCCCGGCCAGGGGGCGGCACCACCACCAAATCGACAACCGCCCGCCGGATTGGCACACAGTTCGATCAGCCCCGCTTATTGAGGCGATCAGCGGCCGTGATCGAAGCACCCCCTTGCCAGCCCATCAGATCCCTGCGATAGCCCTCAATTCGAGATTTGATCGCAAATGCTGATCAATCAAACGCTCGCGATTGCAGACCAAATCCACCACGCACTGCCAGTAACTTTGAGTCGTCGTCAATTCCCGATAGGAACTCCGTCAGCACATCGGATCAAAGATCCCTCGCAATTCGCGATGGCCACTGTCTGAAATCCGCTCTTGAAGCTGATGGGCCACACCTTCTTTCAGTGGCTGCTGCGTGACCGCGGCGAGTTTCGCTTGTTATGCGTCGCTTCTGTCTCCTAGGTGGCTCGGCCCTGTTGCTCTCCGGCAGCACCGGTCTCCCCCCGGCCTTCGCCACCACCGGCCGCGTTGCTGCTGAAACCAGCAGCCCCTCGCTTGAACTGGCGATCCGCAGCGTGGAAACCAGCCTCGAGTCGGCCGATCCCTCAGACGAGCTTCAGATCAAACCTGCCGCTCCCGCGCTCCCCATTGCCACCCCCCCGCAGCAGCCACGGGTGAAATCGGTGAGTCAGGGTCAGGCCAGCTGGTACGGCCCCGGTTTCTTCGGGAACCGCACCGCAAGTGGTGAAGTGCTCCGGCCCGGCACCCTCACCGCCGCACACCGCACCCTGCCCTTCGGCACGCAGGTGCGCGTGACCAACATGGGCAACGGCCGCAGCGCCATCGTGCGCATCAACGATCGCGGCCCCTTCCATGGCAACCGGGTGATCGACCTGGCCCATGGCGCTGCCAACAACCTGGGCCTGATCTCGAGCGGGATCGCCAACGTGAAGCTGGAAGTGCTCCAGCCCTGATTGCCCCACAACGGGCATCCCTTCAGCCCACTGGCCGATCGGCCGGTGGGCTTTTTGCTGGCCCGGTAGGGTCGCACCAAGCTGCAAGATCCCGTGCGCCTGCTGCGCCGCTGCACTGATCTGGAGGCCTGGCTCCGAAGCTGCGGAGCGGCGCCCTTGCATTTCGTGCCCACGATGGGAGCCCTCCACCCTGGGCACCAGAGCCTGATCGCGCGGGCAGGCCGCCTGCAGGTGGGGGTGCGGCCGCAGGTGCTGGTGAGCGTGTTCGTGAACCCGCTGCAATTCGGCGCCAACGAGGATTTCGGCCGCTACCCCCGCCAGCTCGAGCGGGATGCCGAGCTGGCCGAGGCCGCTGGCGCCGATGCCCTGTTCGCCCCCAGCGTGGAGGAGCTCTACCCGGCCGGCGAGGGCGAACTCACGCGAATCCAACCGCCCGAATCCCTACAGGCGGGCCTGTGCGGCCGGCACCGCCCTGGCCACTTCAACGGCGTGGCCACGGTGGTGGCACGGCTGCTGGGGTTGATCCGGCCCGATCAGCTCCTACTAGGCGAAAAGGACTGGCAACAGCTGGTGATCCTGCAGCGGATGGCGGCGGATCTGGGCCTGCCGGTGCAGGTGGTGGGCTGCCCCACCCTGCGCGAGCCCGACGGCCTGGCCCTGAGCTCACGCAACAGCTACCTCAGCCCGGCGCAGCGCCTGCAGGCCAGCGCGTTGCCCCAGGCGCTGCAGGCTGTCGCCGCCTCCCCGCTGCCCCCTGGCAGTGTCCTGGCCCCCGCCTTGGCACAGGTGCAGCAACAGCTGGAGCAGGCCGGCCTGGTGCTCGACTATGTAGAAGCGGTGTGCCCCCGCAGCCTGCAGCCCCGCAGCACCCTCACGGGCCTCACCCTCCTGGCCGCCGCCGCCCACTGCGGCCCCAGCCGCCTAATCGACCACGTGTTTCTGATGAGCCGAGCCCCGATCGTTGCCATCGATGGCCCTGCCGGAGCCGGCAAGAGCACCGTGACCCGCGCCTTTGCTGAGCGGCTGGGGCTGATCTATCTCGACACCGGCGCCATGTACCGGGCCGTGACCTGGCTGGTGCAGCAAAGCGGCGTGGAAGCCAGCGATGCGGCGGCGGTGGCGCCGCTGCTGGAGGACCTCGATCTGCAGCTGAGCACCGCCGCCGCCGGGAGCCAACGGGTGAGCGTGAACGGCCACGACGTGACCGAGGCAATCCGCTCACCGGAGGTGACCGCCCAGGTGTCGGTGGTGGCGGCCCATGGCTGCGTGCGCGAAGCGCTCACCCGCCAGCAGCAGGCGATGGGTGAGCGGGGCGGGCTAGTGGCCGAAGGGCGCGACATCGGCACAGCCGTGTTCCCCGATGCCGAACTGAAGGTGTTTCTCACCGCCACGGTGGCCGAACGGGCCCGCCGCCGCGCCCTTGATCTGGAGCAACGTGGATTTGCCGTGCCGGCTCTGGCGGAACTCGAGGCCCAGATCGCCGAACGCGACCACCTCGATTCCACGCGGGACGTGGCCCCGCTCACCCAGGCCGCCGATGCGGTGGAGCTGATCACCGATGGCCTGAGCATCGACGCGGTGATCGAGCAGCTGGGGCAGCTGTTCCGCCAGCGGGTGCCGCACGACGCCTGGCCGGAGCCGGCGGCCTAGCGCTCCTCGCGCAGCAGGCTCTCGAGCAGCCCCCCGCAGGCGTCCTCCAGCAGATCGAGCACATGCTCGAAGCCCTGCTCGCCGCCGTAATAGGGATCGGGCACCTCGCTGGCCCGGTGCTGGCGGCAATGGCTGGTCATCGGCTCAATCCGCGCCAGACCCGGCCGATCCCCCAGTTCGCGCGCCAGGGAACGCACGTTGCGCAGGTTGTCGTCATCCATGGTGAGGATGCGATCGAAGGCGCTGAAATCCGCCAGCTCGATCTGGCGCGCGCGGCTGGGCAGATGAATGCCACGGCGCTCCGCGGCGGCACGCATGCGCCGATCGGCAGGGTTGCCCACGTGCCAGCCGCCGGTGCCGGCGCTATCCACCACAAAGCGATCCTCCAGACCCTCACGGGCGATCAGATGCAAAAACACTCCCTCGGCGGCCGGTGAGCGGCAGATATTGCCGAGGCAGACAAACAACAGGCGCTGCTCAGCCATGGTTCACCCCCAGGCGCTGCAGGGCCAGGGCGGCCCGGAGCTGCACCACTGGCGCCTCCTCAGTTGGATTCCGGCATAGACCGATCAGCGCGTCGTGCAGGCGCTGCTGCGCAGCGGGCCCCTCGGCCAGCTCGGGATGCACGGCGGGCGCGAGGGATTCAAGCCCCACCACCACGGCGTAACGCACCACCCACTCACCATCGCGGCAACCCTCCACCAGAGCCTGCAGGCAGCGCTCAGCCGTGGTGCGGCGCTGCGGCGGCGGAAGCGCATCGAGCCGCAATTGCCCCAGACCCCGGGCCGCCGCACGGCGCACGCTGGGGCCGATGTCTTTGCCGAGGGCATCCTCAAGCACCTCCAGGCCGCGCACATCACCGATGCCGGCCAGGGCGCGCACGGCCCAGGCACGGGCGCCGTAGTTGTAGCCGTCGATGTTGGTGAGGATCGTGTCGACGGCAGGCACGCCGATGGCGATCAGGCCGTCGACGGCGGCCACGGCAGCACCTGGGTTGTTGAAGCCCAGCACCTCCACCAGGCAGGTCGCACCATCGGGATGGGCGGAGGCGGCAAGGGCTTGGGTGGCCTGGAGAAGGCCTAGGGCGCTATCGGCGCGCTGCACGGCCTCCACCAGAGCCGCCACATCCGATTGGGTCACAACAGAAGTGCTCATAGCAGGGCATCCATCGCATCGAGCACCGCCACGGTGGCGGCATCAGGTGCCTCGCCAGACGAAGCGGCATGGCCGCCCGCCGAACCAGCGCCCTGTTCCACCAGGCCGCGCAGGGCAATCAGCTTGAGGCTGTTCTCGGCCAGGGTGGCGGCGATGGGCTCAAGGGCCTCGCGCCAACCGGCGGCCCCCAGATCCATCAGGGCAGCACGGCGCACCTGCAACTGCTGATGTTGCAGCAATTGCACCAGCTGATCACCCCAGCGACGCTCCTGGGTGAGCTGCAGCAGAGCCCGGTAGGCGGCGCTGCGGATCAAGGGCCGCTCATGGGCCACAAACGGCTCGATCACCGCCAACACCGGCGGCTCGGCCACACCGATCTCTCCGAGGGCTTCGAGCAGCGCTTCACAAGGTTCCTGCAGCCGAGGCGTGCCGGGTTGCTGGGCTCCGGCCACCGCCGGGCCACTAGCTAATCGGCGGCGCAGGGGCTCAACCGCCGCTTGAGCACGCAGATCACCGAGGGCGCGTGCTGCGGCTTCGCGCAGGCCGTGATCTTCGTCCTCGAGGGTGGCCAGCAGATCAGGAATGGCCGCCTGGGCGCTCTGGCCCAGCTTGCCGAGGGCGCGGGCTGCATTCCGCGCCACGGCATTTTCTTCCACGCCAGCCCCGGGGTCGCGGGGGCGGCGCTGACGCAACGCCTCCTGTAACAGGGGCACCGCATCGGGATGCGTGCTGCGGTTGCGGCCCAACCACCAGGCCGCGTAGTACTGCGCGGAGGGGTCATCGGTGAGGCGCAGGCGACGCAGCGCCTCCTCTTCACTGATCGGATCTCCGTTGCCCGGAATCGATGGGTCGGCGTCGCCGGCGGCCATGGCCCAAAACGATGGCGCTGCTGATGCTGCCATCGCCGCCGGCCCCAGCGCAGACGGATGCAACAAAAAAGCCCCCCTTGCGGGGGGCTCGCTTCACAACTCGCGGTTGCGCTGTGAAT
>NZ_JACVZV010000008.1 GCF_014654725.1 Vulcanococcus sp. Clear-D1
CCGCTGCTGGCAGTCACATGAATCTCGCGGCTGAGATGTGTCGGTCAACCAGGGTTTGGGCTCGAGATTCCGCAACCGCCCGAGTCCAAGGCGGTTAAGCACCCTGGCCACGGTGGAAAAGGGAGCCGCCAGCAGCCGGGCGATGTGGCGCAGGTGCAGGCGTTGATGCCTGAGCTCCACGGCACGTTGCAGGTGCTGCGGATCAAGCGTCCACCTCTGGGTGCGGCGAACACTGCGTCGATCCACCAGTGCAGCTGCCCCACCTGAGCGGTAGCGGGCCAGCCACTTGTAGGCACAGCGGAGGCTGATCCCTGCTTCTGCAGCCAGTTCAGCCAGGGAGCGGTGGTGGTTCAGGTGTTGAGAAACCAATCGCAGCCGGCCTCGCTGCGTCAGGCGAGCGTTGGCGTGTGTATGCATGGGGCGTGAGGTCTCGGTTGGGCGGTGACACCTCAACCGGTAGCGACCTCACACCTCATTGGCTACTGAACAACCTGCTGAGACAGAACACTTAGCGACCTCAACAATGAGCTCGTGCCACATAGCCGAAGTTGAACGGTATTGATCCGCTGCAATTGGCGTAGTCAAAGGGATCCAGGCATGGATCGATTTACCACCCGTCTCCAACAGCGTGAACCGAATCCCGTAGCGCTGTTCCACCGCCGCGTAAACCTGCCGCTGCAACTCATGGCTATCCGGCAGGTCGATTTCAGCGCGCAGGGCATTCAGATGCGTAATTTGATTCTTTTTTGAGCCGCCATAAGCAGCTATGAAACCTAGCTGACGACCATCGCGTAGCTCGGCACCCAACCTACTGGCTACCTCTTCATAAATGCTGTTGCTCCATACAACAGGCTGAGCACCACCCCCTTGGTTCCTCGACCGCCAGCGGAGGTGCCGACTGCCATTTCCACCATAAAAGGTCACCACCACTGGATCGGAAGGAGAAAAACCTGCAGCTTTCTCCAGAAAAAGAGGGACAGAATGCAATGACTTTTCTGTCGCACCTTGCAACACGAATCAACCCACGTCTGCTCTCCTTAAGACTAACGAGTTAGCAGTCGGCGGATCTTCGGCCACAGCAATACAACCCATACCTGCTTACCCGAGGGAGGATCAGGGTCTAGGATTCATCTGGAGATTCGTAATTCCACGACTCCAGCTAGCCGTTACAGGCATTCATTCCCATCCCCTTCCAACGACTAGCCCCTCTAATCCTGTCGCCCCGATCCATTCCAGCAGAAAGGCTCTCGGCGATTCTCAGGGCCCTTTTTTGTGGCCGTTTTTGGGCCATTGTGCGCAAGATGTGCACAAAACCTGCGAAAACGGGCCCGATTCAGCCCCGAATCCGGCCCTAATCAGAGGAGGTTGGACAGGGGTCGACAGGGCCGACCTGGGTAGCCACCAGTGCATCCGGATCCAAGCGATCGGATGCACGATCAGCCCCATGGGGGCACACCTGCATCCCGCCTATGGAATCGACCCGTCACTGCTCCTGGGCCACCGGAAGGGAAGCTCGCGACCAGCTGCCCAGCTTGTTCCAAGCCGGGCAGCACTGGCGGCGAAAGTTCCCCAGCCCGAACTCACCCGTTCAGTACCACCTGGATCACTGCCAGAACGCCATGAGCGAAGCCACAGCTCTCTCTGCCCACCTACTGGAGCCCAGCGTCAAGAGCGCACGCAGCCAACAAAAAACGCACCGGGCGAAACCGGTGCGTCAACGGCTGGCCTGAAAACACTGGGAAGGGGTGTGAACCCTCAGACCTCCTCCTCCCAGAGCCCCATGCGCTCGAGCCAGGCATCGGACTGCTCAAAGCTCCAGCCGTGATCCGCCTCTAGAACATCGGCGATGGCGAACATCAGATCGAACGCACGGCCGTCGTAGCCGCCGCGGCTGATGGCACTGCGCTGCAAAGCATTGACGAGTTGGAGCAGTTCGAGCTCCGCCAGCCAGTCACCCTGCTCAAAGGCTGCAAAGGCGTGGTCAAGCCCAAAGGGCCCGAGCTCGGTGGTCGAGCAGGTCTGAGGTCGCGGCAGCGAAGAACGCAGCCAGGAGAAGAAGCGCTGAATCGAAGTGAGCAAAGGGCATGGGGAAAGGCCCCAAAGGGTTCCGACAGGCCTTGCGCTCCGCAGCAGATCTGAGCCATGACCGAGGAGTCGTGGATTGCCAAGGATCCACGGGCTCAAAAGCCCCGGGTGCCCATGGCCCGGGGCTCCTTTGCAGGCGAATCTGGAGCCAATCAGCAAGCCCCTCCACAACCCAACTCATTCCTGCTAGTACAGGCGTACGCATGGAGAGGGTTGATGGCTGCGTCTCGAATCCGGTCCACCGCGGTGGCTGCAAGCAGTGACTGCGAAGCCTGGCCGTATCTGGACGAGGGCGTGCTGCGCCCCAGCCGCAGCCGCAAGGTCTGCATGACCTGCCACTGGTTTAGGCACCACGCCGGAGCTGAGTGCATCCCGGTGCTCACCTGCCAGCTCCACCGCGGCCAAATCGCCCAGGGCGAGCACCTGATCCGCCGCTGCCAGGGCTGGACGGATGACATGGTTCGCCAACGGGGCTGGGCGCCGGAGGTGGGCTGAGGGGTGTTCGTTCAGAAGGGTCAGAAGATCCCGTCAGCTCCGGCTGAGGGCTGGCTCAGTGATGGCCGCAGGGTGCTGCACTTCAAGCCGGTGATCTGGGACCGCTGGCAACGGGAGCTGGAGATCACCAGTGGTGAGTGGTTGAGCGATCAAGCCGCGCCGTTGCTGAAACGCCGCCAGTGGCTCAGCCGCGAGAAGGCCGTTGCGCTCTGGCGCCAACCCCGCTCAGAGGGCTGGACACCCTGCGGTCCGCAATGGCAGCCACCCCAACCGCCGCGGATGGTGCTCTGGCGTTGAGAACCGAGGCCAAACAACCCACACTGCTCCCGCTCAGCCCTCCAGGCAATGCGTGTAAATCCCGATTGCCCAGCGCAAGCGGCGGGGCGATTCTGTGTGCATCAACCAAGGAGGCGCCCGGATGGACGACACGCCACCGCGCTACCAGCCGGAAGCACGCTGACTGCAGGCCCCTGCTCCAACAGTCTTCACCCAACCGTGGGCAGGTCGTTCAGCCGGGCAAGAGGAAGGTCCTCAACCTGTGCGCCTGACTGATCGACACTCCGTTTGCACCGCCTTAGGTGCCCTAGGAGATCAAAACAGCCCACACCTGGAACGTTCGGCCCCAGGCGCCAACGCCAGCAGCTTCGACCATCTACAGCCATTGGAATGTTGATTGGTTCAGGACCCTCGGGCACTGCTCGGGGGTTTTTGATTGCCTGGCCGTTTTTGCTTAGAGCTGTTCGCCTGGCTCCGGTTTCACCAGCACCAGCCTGCAACCGGGATAGAGCTCCTGCCCAGCTTCCAGTGCTTCTTCCTTGCTGTTGGCCTCGATCTGCACGGTGGTGGTGGCGTCAGCTGTCTCGATCATGAGTTCGTAGAGCAGTCCCATGGCGCCGGGGCATCTGATTCCGTCGTAGCAAGGCCTGGAGAAACTTGTGGATGCAGGGCCATTGGTGCAGCAAAAAGCCCCGGGCCGTCACCCAGGGCTCTTGATGACGTGCGCTGCGTTGTATGGGGCGTCAGCTTCTGCTCGCCCTCACCTCCCCGAACGCTGCAACGATGCAGCGAGGGCGTGCATGCGATGGGCGATCTGTGGATGCCCTGCGCCGAGCATCCAGCCGCACATCGGCACTGAACGTCAGAACTTGAAGCTGGTTTTGATCAGGCCCCCCAGCTGGTTGAAGCTCCGGCCATCGGGGGTATCACCCCCCAGCGGCCGGCTCAGATAGAACAGCGCCGGGGTCACGGCGATGTGGTCCGTCACCTGGACCTCGTACCACCACTCCCAGGCGTAGTTGCCATCGCGAGGTGTGTCGCCGCCCTTGAGGCTGGTGGCGAAGGTGGGCTGACCTACGGCCATGCCGAGGGCGTTGCCTTTGCTGAAGGCGTCGTCCCACTGCAGGCCCACACTCCACGACTGGCTGGTGCTCACCAGGCCCCGTTCGTTGTTGGTGTCGTAGTTGGTGGAGTTGATGCCCCAGCCGGCACTGATCGAGGGGATCCAGCCGCTTTCGGACGGTTGCCAGTAGGCGCTCAGGCCCACGGCTGAGGTGTCACCCGGTACGGCGAAGCTGTCGAGGGCGAAGTTGGTGGCGTAGACGATCAGGTCGTTGGCGTTCTGGATGTAGGAGTAGATGGCGGCGATGCCCCATTGCTCCGCGGTGTAGCCGATCTGCACGGTGCCGGTGCCG
Organism: Vulcanococcus sp. Clear-D1; assembly: GCF_014654725.1. Lineage (GTDB taxonomy): Bacteria > Cyanobacteriota > Cyanobacteriia > PCC-6307 > Cyanobiaceae > Vulcanococcus. The sequence goes on from NZ_JACVZV010000008.1 coordinate 4,272, forward strand.
CCGGCCCCATCGGTGGCGATGCCACCTTCATTTGGATTGCCCACGTCACCATTGGCGGCCACATAGTTGGCGCTGACGGCGAAGCCGTTCTTCTGCCACCAGACACCGGCACCGGCGCCGAGGTTCTTGTTGTAGGCAGCTGGGGCACCACCGAGGGTGAGCACGTCCAGCACGGTTTCAGCCGGGTAGACACTCGGCCAGATGGCGAGCATGTCCTCCTGGCCCACCACGCCCCCGAGGGTGAAGGTGAAGTCGCCGATGGGGAACTGATAGAAGAGGCGATCGATGGCGATCACATCGCCGCCATCGGCATTGCCCAGGTCTTCCTGGAAGGCCACCTCCAGCTGCGAGAGGTTGCTGGGGCCTGCGCCACCGAAGCTGCTGTCGGCGAAGTTGCCCGCCCGCAGGTTGGTGCGCAGCAAGTCGTTGCCGGTGAAGCTGGTGTCGAACGTGAGCTGCACGTCGTAGTTGAACGTGGTGGCGCCGTAGTCGCGCTTGGCGGCATCCACCAGGCGGCTGGCACTGCCGCCGAAGGCGTTGGCACCGAGCACGAAGGTGGCCAGACCGCTCAGCTTGGTGGTGGTGGAGAACTGGGTGGCTTCCAGCTCAGCAACCTTGGCCTCCAGGCCATCCACGCGGCCCTTCAGCACGGCGAGTTCCTTTTCGAACTCCTTCATCAGGCGCTTCAGCTCGTCGGTCACTTCGGTGATCCGGTCGAGGCAAGCGTTCAGCAGGGCGGCCGCTTCATAGCGGGTCATCGCACGGCTGCCGCGGTAGGTGCCGTTGGGGTAGCCGGCCACACAGCCGTAGCGCTCGATCAGGTTGCTCAGTGCTTGATAAGCCCAGTCGGTGGGCTGCACGTCGGAGAACTGGGTGATCGACGTCACCTGGTCGGCGCTTGAGCCGTACTGGCTGACGCCAGCGATGTTGAGATCAGCGGCGGAAGCAGGCCGGTTGGCGTCAACAGCCAATGGAGCCATCAAGCCAAGGGCAGCAGGCGCCAGAAGAAGCTTCTGGAACAGGTTCATGGTCCTCACACCAATTGAGGGGGCGGAGCCAGAGGGCACCACAGCGGTTTGAATGATAATGATTCCCGCTGGGACGCCGGTCCGGAGTCTGGTGGACCTTATGGGGGCCGCGGTCACGGCGCCGTGTCCAGGGTGAGCCAAGGCTGTGCTTTTTCGTACGCGCGTGAGTTCCGAACCTGCGCTGGTGGCAAAAGGCACAGCCCGCGGTTGCTTTTGGGGCCCTTGGAGGCCCCGCTACTGGCAACACTGCAGCCAGATCTCAGAAGCCTGATGCGTTCTGTCCGTCGCCTGGCGCCAGCCGCCCTCAGCTTCACCCTGCTGTTGGCGGCCTGTCAGCCGTCGAATCAGGCCGGGGCTTCCAGCCCGCAACAGGTGGCGGATGCGTTCGTGAGCCAGGTGGTGCTGCCCAACTATCAACGGTTCGTTGCGGACAGTGAACGCTTGTCTGCTGCCTTGGACTCACTCGCCGCCGCCCCTGGCACCGAGCAGCTCGAGGCTGCCCGCAAAGCGTGGCAACAGGTGCGCAAAACCTGGGAAACCGGCGAATCCTGGGCTTTCGGTCCGGCTGAGAGCGGCGGTTTTGACGGCAATCTCGACGACTGGCCGGTGAATGAGAAGGATCTGCGCAGCGCCCTGGCATCAGGTGCACTCACTCCGGAGCTGTTTGCCAAGCTCACCACCACGGCCAAGGGATTCCACGGCATCGAGGCCGTGCTCTATGGCACGCAGGGAAGTCGCCCTGAAGCGAGTCAGCTCAGTGCCGCGCAGCTCACCTACCTGCGCCAGGCAGGTGCTGATCTAGCGACCAACGCCAAGGGATTGGCCGCCGCCTGGGATGGACCCAAGGGCTTCGGCGCTGCGTTCAAAGCCAAACCAGAAGAAGCGGTGGCGGAAATCCTGCAGGGCATGGTGGGCACCCTCGAGGAAGTGGCCGACGAAAAGTTGGGTGCCCCCCTGGACAGCCGCAAGAAGAGCGATCTCGAGAGCTTTTACAGCGACAACACCCGTGCCGACATCGTGGCCAACCTAGCTGGTGTGAGCGAAGCGCTGCAGCGGTCCGGTCTGATCCAGCTGCTTCAGAGTCGAGACGCCCAACTCGGCAGCTCATTGCAAAGGCCCTGGATGAGGCCCAGGCCGGGGCACGCTCATTGCCAGCGCAGTTGAACACGGCCATCACCGACCCGGCTGGACGCCAACAGATCGAGGCGGTGATGGCGGGCACCGATCGCACGGTCACACTGCTGAAACAGGCCGCCGAGAAGCTCTCCTGATCCATGCCGCTGCCGCCCATCGCTCGCTGGTTCCGTCAACGTCTGGTTCTGGTTGGTCTTGGCTTGTTGTTGGTGGTGGGTGTGGCAGCCCTTGGAGTGCGCGAGCGCCCGGATCCTCAGCAAGCCGCGGGCGCGATGACCGTGGCCAACCGCACATCGGCATCGTTTGAACAGCCGGCCGGCGGACTCACGGCCGCTGAGCAGGCTCGCCACGACGCTGCGGATCTGGTGTTCGATCGCACCCATGTGCCCCTCATCGGTCATGCGGGATCTGGTCTGGGGCCGCAGTTCGTTGCTCAATCCTGCGTCGCCTGTCATGTGCGCAATGGCCGTGGTCGCGCCATCACGGATGAGGCCCTGGTGAGGGTGGTCGAGGCTGCGGGTTTCGGTCCCCAGATCCAGGACAAGGCGGTTCTCGGGGCCGAGCCGGAAGCCAGCGTGATGGTGCAGTGGCGACCCGTTCGCCGCGGAGCGACCTGGTTGCGGGCGCCCGATGTGGCCGTGATCAGCCCGGATGGTGAACCGTTATCCGCATCGATGTCGCGATCCCTGCGCGTGGCCCCGCCGCTGCTGGGCCTTGGCTTACTGGAGGCCGTGCCCAAGAGCACGATCACGGCCCTGGCCGATCCCGATGACGCCAACGGCGATGGCATCTCCGGCCGTGTTCACTGGCTCTCTGACGCCGATGGCCAGCGCCGCCTGGGGCGCTTCGGCTGGAAGGCGATCTCAGCCAGTGTTCGCGATCAATCGGCCGACGCCTACCAGCAGGACATGGGGCTGACCACGCCTGCCTCCCCCTCCAACAATCTCGATCGCGCAGGACAACCAGCGGATATCAGCAACCAGGAGCTCGATCTGGTCACCTACTACAGCCAGACCCTGGGTGCACCGCGTACGGCCATGCCTGCCAGCAGTGCTGTTGTGCGGAACGGTCAGCGGCTGTTCGAGGACCTGAACTGCGCCGCCTGCCATGTGCCAGCCCTGGAGACCGGATCAAAATCGGATGTTGTGGTGCAAGCCATCCGCGATCAGACGATTTGGCCTTATACGGATCTTCTGCTGCACGACATGGGTTCGGGCCTCGATGACGGCGTGGCGGAGCAGGGGGCAAGCAGCGGCGAGTGGCGCACGGCGCCTCTCTGGGGCCTTGGCCTCACCCAGAAGATCAACCCGCAAGCCACCTTCCTGCATGACGGCCGTGCTCGCAGTGTGGAAGAGGCCATCCTCTGGCATGGCGGAGAAGCCGAGGCAAGCCGTCAGGCGTTCCTCGCCTTGGCTAAGCCACAACGCCAGGCGTTGCTGCGATGGCTGCAGCAACTCTGATGGCTGGGAAGGCAGAAGCTTGGACTAAACCGTGGCAGCCGACATCGGAAATGCTTTGAACAACGAGCGATGTTCAGTAGGGTTTTGAGGGCTTCCTTTGCTCAATGAGAGTGAGATGTTAGATGCTGAAACTGGTCGAAACTTCACCCTTTCTTGACGCCGCCGCACTCCTGCCAGGAGCTCAACAATTGAGCGAGTTCGGCTTTCATCGACACCAGCTCCGTCAGTCGCTCATCAATCGATTGAATGCGGGTCTGAATGCTGCTTTTCAAAGCGCTGCAGTTGCAATGGCCTGATCGCCGCACATCGAGAATGCGTTTCAGCTCCGGTAGGGGCACATCCATAGCCCGCAGGGCCCGGATCAGGCTCAATTCCGCCACCACAGTGGGATCGAAGAGTCGATAACCGCCCTGAGAACGGCTGCTGGCGTGGATCAATCCTTCATCGCTGTAGAAGCGCACGGTCTTCACCGACAGACCCGCGGCTTGGGCCACCTGTCCGATCCGCAGAGCCGGAGCCTCCATGCAACAACCCTCCAGAAACGGGAATCTCCCATCAGCTTAGGAAGCCCAGCGTGTGACGATCTGACCACTTAAGACTCCGCTGGCTCCTGCGCACTGGAGAGTTGGACTAGCTTGCGGTTCTGCTGTCTTCGCAATGTCCATGCCACCACGTCCTGGTGTCAAAAGGCTTCCACATCTCTTCAGTCTGATCGCTATCGCCTCAGGCATTCAGCTGTTGGGAGTCGCCCAGGCGAACACCGGTGGGGTGCCGGCCATGTATGCCACCAAGGCAGAAGCCGAGGCCGCCGCGAAGAAGCACTTCAACTGCACTGGTGCCCATCAGATGGGCCATCAATGGATGCCCTGTGCCACCCACGGGCAATCCAACGGACAGCCTCAACACAACCACTGAGTTTGAGCATGAGCAGTTGCGGTGAACCGCCCAAACTGATCGCCGTCGGCATTGCTCCGCTGGGCATCGTTTCGATTGGCGTCGTGCCGATGGGCGTGGTGAGCATCGGCGTGGTGCCCATGGGTGTGTTCAGCCTTGGTGTCGTGGGCATGGGCGTAGTCAATGCCTGCGTCGTCGGCATGGGCGTCGTCGTCGCCGGCCTGAGCTCCATGGGGATCTGGTCGTTCAGTCCGGGGCATGGACAACACCACCACAGCAGCGGCGCCGCTCAGGAGCAGCTGATGGCTTACCCCAGCAAACAGGTGGCATTGAAGAAAGCGCGCGAACTCGGCTGCGAAGGCGTGCACGCCATGGGCGATCTCTGGATGCCCTGCTCAGAACATCCCAGCCCACCGTCCTCCCATCACCACTGAGACCATGAACGTCATCCGCAACATCAGCCTGGCTCTTCTCGTCGGCTTGGTGGCGACTGCTTCGCCAACCCTGGCCTGCGGTGGTGGCGGTTCAGGCAGCTATCGCAAGCCCGCCCGTCCTGGTACGCAGCATCACAGCCCTACAGCGCCAACCTCCCAACAAGGATCAACAGCACCACAAAACGCACCTCAGTAGCGCCGGTTGGTCGATGCCATTGCACGCTCCTGGATAACGCTGATCCGACGCGAAACGACCGCCCCAGTACGAGTGACCGGGGCTCACATCATTTTGTATTGGATTCCGCATGATGCATTAAGTCTCCATTAGGGCACCTATGATGGAGACTCAACTCACCTTGGCTCATGCGCAATCTCACGTTCATGCCCGTTCAGTCCTCCTCGAGGCATGCTGACCACGACCACGGAGACGACAACGGACACGATCACCGCGGTGCGCGACTTGAGCAAGCGAACCCAGTCGGCACTCGCTTCAACGACATTCTGATCGGCGTTGAAGCAGCAGACGTCGTGATCGGGCTAGGCGGGAGCGATGTTCTGCGTGGCCTGGGTGGCGATGACACTCTGATCGGTGTCAACGCTGCCGGCAAAAAACCTGGCCGCAGTGAAGTGGATGCGCTCTATGGAGGCATTGGTGCCGACACCTTCGTGTTGGGCGATTTCGATGGCGGCGTCTACTACCTGGACAAAGGGAATAAGGGCGGCGGCAAGAAGAGCTATGCCGGCATTCAAGACTTTGAAGATGGCGACAAAATCACCCTTCGCTGCTACGAGATGGGCGAATACGAGCTTGACAAGAACTACCGCGTTGGCAATGTCATCGCAACTGCTATTTATTACAACAAGGATGGTCAAGCGGGGATCAGCCGGGGAGACGATCTGGTTGCCGTTGTTCAAGGCACTGGAGCCGCCGCTCTCGATCTGATGAATAACAATCAGTTCAACTGGATTGTCTGAGGACAGGCCAGGGCACCTTCGGGCGCCCTGGCAGCTGTGGGCCTGATTGACCGGCGAGCTTCCGATCAGAACCGGAAGCTCGTTTTCACCAGGCCACCGAATTG
>NZ_JACVZV010000009.1 GCF_014654725.1 Vulcanococcus sp. Clear-D1
AGGTGGCCCGGGAGAGGGGCCAGAGCCGGGTGCCGGTGCCGCCGCAGAGGATCACAGGGGTGACATGCGGGGGGCGGGGACGCTTGTCTATTCCACTTGGCGGCGTTGGCGGCACCACTGAATCCTTGAGTTAGTGGTATCTCAGCAGATTGGGGGCGGGTCACCGGCGTGTCCACTGGCACAGAACCCAGGCCGGGCCCGTGATATGCGGGTTTTGCATGGCGAGGGGCGTCGCGATCCGTGGGGCCGCAGTTCGTGCGGTGCCTGATGGCTTCGGCAGTCAGGGGGTGGCAGTGGCCCGATGTGGCGTTCGGGCTGGTGGACCGGGCGGCTCAGAGGGAAGCCCCACAACGCTGGCTTGCCGGGTGGTGAAAGAACCTTCGCGTGGTGGAGCTGTGGTGGCAGCCGGATCCTCACCGCCGGTGAGCACCGTCATGCCGCCGTCAGTTCCATGGGAGTCAACCCAGACAGGTCAAGAGACTGCCGGGCCTGCCACAGGTCATAGCTGTCTTGCATCGCCAGCACCCGCGACAACCGCAGTGCATCAGGCGACACGCTGCTTTTGCCAGCCACCAGTCGCTGCACGGTGGCTGCTGAAACGCCCAGGCGTTCGGCAACATGCTGGCAGACAGATCCATGTCTTCGATCTGGTTTGCCGCATGCAGGGCTGCAAGTTGCAGCCGCAGCTTGCGCGCCAACGGTGCCTGAAGTCCTGCGGTGCTGCCGGTTTCGAAAAACTGCCGCAGCCCGTTGCGCAACGAGGGGCAGCGAGGGGCAGCGAGAGCAGCTTCGCGGCGTTCCACTGGTCAGTTCAGCGCGCTCGAAGTGACGGCAGGCTTTCCACCTCTGCGACGACCAGGGGTGAGGGTCATCCAGGCCTCGAGCTCGTCCGGCCCCGTGAACTCCAGCTGGGCCTCTGCCAAGGCTTCCAGTTGTTCCAGCGGCAGAGGCCTGGCCAGGGGGCTACGGCGATTCTGCTGGACTTCTGCCCGAGCCTCCATTGACTGGACCCGCAGTCAGCTCAGTGCGAGAATGGTGCCTTGAGGTTGGATCCATGATCGAATCAGATCGAGAACTCCTGAGATTGCGGGACCTCGCCCGTCGACAGCCCCTGCATCACCGCATTATCCGTTCGGTTGCCAGCTCAACGGCCATCGAGACGCGACAACCGATCAGCAGCATTGAGGCCAAGCTGCTGGCCTCAAGCCAGGTTGTTGTCAATCGCCGCTTGGTAACGCTCGCCTGAAGAGCTGCTTCATCGGTTCCAGATCACGACCAACGCCAGCTCGGATCGCTGCGAAATAGTCGTCAGGACGCCGATCCCATTCTTCGTAGTCCAGGGGCCCAACCTCGGCTTGAACTGCCATCACATCACATACCAGCCTTGCGATCCTTCCGTTCCCTTCTCGGAAGGGGTGAATCAAGATCAGCTCCACATGGACTGAGCTGAGGGCATAGAGCAGTTCATCAACGCTAGTTGGCCGGCAGGGTGTCAACACATCGAGTTGCTGCCTTTGGAACTCGCGCAGTAGATCAGGAATGAAGACTGCCGTTGCAAACGCAAAGCCATCTTTGCTCACGTTGACGGTTCGCTCCGCACCTGCCCATACATAGACATTTCCAAGCCATCGGCAGTGCCATGCCATCAGCATTCGGGTCGTCAACCGCCCGTGAGAGGAAGAATCTGTAAGGACAGCTTCATAGAGCTGGCGGAGAAGGCCTTGCTCAACATTCGCCATCTCCTCTGGGTCTGTGATGCTCAGCAGATTGCGCAACACCAGTCCATTGGAGCCTGGCTCGCACTCCGCTTCGGAACCAGCGATGCGGTATCGATTCATTCAGGCTTCCGTTCAGCCTCGCTGGACACTAAGTACCTGGCGTGGGCGTCCGGGTGGCTTCGGGAGACGCGCTTGGATTTCGGCGTAGTCCAGGGCAGAGCTGCTTAGCTTGGGAAAATCCTGTTCCAGCTCTTCGCGGGAGACGCCAGCACGCAACTGCTCCAGCACCACAGCTACAGGGATGCGCGTGCCACGAAACACAAGTTGCCCTCCTGCACTGTGGCCACTGTTCAGCTGTAGTCGGGTACGACCCAGTCAGGCGAACACCTCCCCGGCTGCCACGGCCTCGGCCAACAGCGGCGCCGACGCATCCTTCTCAGCCAGCATGGGCTCCGGATCGTCCCAACGCAGCATGCGCTCGCAGCTCTTGCTCCAGAAGCCGCTCGTCTTGTCATGAACCTCCGCCTGTTCACTCAGGGTGAGGAAGCCGTGGACAAAGCCCACCGGCACCCAGAGCTGGCGATGATCGCCCCCACCGGGCAGCGCACCAGCTTGTCCTGGGGCTCCGGCCGCTCGGGCGGCGGTGCAAACAAGCCATCGATGTGGAGACCTTCGTTGAGCGGATCCCCAAATGCCAAGGCAGAGCTGCTCAACCTCGGAATGGTCACCCCAACTCCAACCAGCCGCGCAAGGCCAGATCCAAGTTGGCCATCGCTGCAGGCTCGAGCACGCCGATCACCTCACCGATCGCAGCCATGGGCACCGTGAACAGCTTGTCGATCATCAGCTGAGAGGGTTTGTGCAAGCCATTGCCCGGCGTTGGCTGCACGATGAGCCGCACGAGTGGGGCCTCAACCAGGGTGCTCGTCAACGGACACAGCGTCACACTCGGATGATCCTGCAACCAGCGATTGGCCTGAACCACCACCGCAGGCCTTGGCTTACCGGAATAGACCCCCGGACTGGCCACCGTCACCACTTGCGACCGCAGCAAGCCTTTGGTCGTCATGCCGTCCAGTCAGTCCAGTCTGGGATCTGCTCACTCCAGTGGGTGGAGCCGGTTTGCTGGCGGATCAACTGCGACTGACGTCGAGCCTCTTCGCCCCCGCTGAAGCGCTCCACATAGAGAGCGATCGCTTCCCGCACGCAGGTGCTGCGACTCTTGCCAAGACTGAGCGCCAGCTGGTCCAGCCGGCGCTCCAATTCAGGTTCAACCCGTACGCCGATCGCCACAGTGCTGTTCAACGCTCTGTTGAACATTTTAGGAGGTCCGCAAGGCTTTGGCTGGCATTGATGGGCCATCGTTGCTGGAGCACTGGGTGAGGAATGGGAGCGCATCAACAGCGGTCCTAGCCGCATCCTCCCTGGCCTGGTGCGGCCGCAGCTTGAAAGCCTGGGGCGCCCCGCCCCGTCAGTTCCATGGGCGTCAACCCAGACAGGTCAAGAGACTGCCGGGCCTGCCACAGGTCATAGCTGTCTTGCATCGCCAGCCAGCTTTCGGCGCTGCGCCCCAGCACCCGCGACAACCGCAGTGCCACATCAGGCGACACGCTGCTTTTGCCATCCACCAGTCGCTGCACTGTGGCTGGAGAGGGCACACGGCTCGAGATGCACCCCTTCGATGAAGGTGCCGGGGTGAGGCAGGTTGTGCATCTGCATCAGTGATCGTCCTCGAAATCGAGATCGCACACGCCCGATGTTGCATTTGGGTGGGTTGCCCAGCCGGTTCAGAGGGAAGCCACACAGCGCTGGCCTGCCCGTTGCTCCAGCGGAAGGGGTGGTTGGGCAGGCGGGGACCCGCACAGGGCCTGGACGCAACAGACGAGCTCGACTTGATCCAGGCCGAAGGTTGTGTGATCGAGCTGCTCCAGATCACCGCGGATTGAGGCCATCCCCTCCGAGATCAGCTTCTCGGGGCATCTCCTCCACCTCAAGCACGCTTGAGCCGCCTGAAGACCTGCTTCATCGGTCCAGCTCACGCTCAACTGGCGAACTCTGCTCAGCAAGGCTGACGGTCGCCGACCTCTCCCCGGGCCGCTACTGCTTCTGTGGTGTTGCGCTCAACTCAGCCATGAGAAGCCAGCCAGGCGTCCAGGTCGGCCGGTGCCGTGAAATCGAGCAGGGCTTCCGCCAGGGCCTCGAGTTGCTCCAGCGGCAGTGCCTGGATGCGGTCGGTGGTGGCGGCGCTCAGGGGGCCGCAGCGGCGGGCCAGGAGGCGCAAGGTCACCTTGGCTTCGCCGCGGGCTTCACCGCGGGCCTCGCTGAGGCCGAAGATCTCCTGGTAAGCCCAGCTCTGGCTGAGATCGTCCAGCGTGATACCGCTCATCATGCAGATCTCCTGGAGGGTGCGATCGCGAAAGCGTGAAATCAAGATAGCCGGAATCAGAGGCAACACCTCAGAGGCGCGTGTGTCGCTGAGCGCCTGCACGCGCAGGTCGTCGCTCACGCTGCGCACAAGGCTTTCTGGTTGGAGCAGCGAGCTCAGCACCCGCGCCAGTCACCGCTCCAGGCCTGCTGCTGCAGGAAGCGTCCGGTTTCGGCATAGAGGCGGAGCAGAAAAGCTGGATCCGCAGCCATCTGCGCTTCCAGGATCACCGCCGGCAGCTCCGGCCGCTCGGGCGGCGGTGCAAACAGGCCATCCAGCCGGTACTCCCGTTCCTTGAGCACCGGCGCTGAAAAGCTGTAACCGCCCGCATCAGCCGGCAGATCATTCAGGCAGCGCAGGATCAGGTCCGGGTTGCTCTGGAACAGAAAGAAGAAGAGCTTGTCGCTTGCCAATCAGCGCGGGCCGGTTGGGCCTGTGTGTTGGTGGCATTCTGCTGGCGGCACGGGAAAGGATGGCTTCCTACAGCTGGCTGCGGAACGCCTCAACCGTGCTCACCAGCCCTTCCGCCAGGGGGATGCGTGCACGCCAGCCCAGGCCTGCCAGACGGCTCACATCCAGCTGTTTCTTTGGGGTGCCGTCGGGCTTGCTGATGTCCCAGCTGATCGCGCCGCGGTAGCCCACCGCCTCCGCCACGGCCTGGGCTAGCTCCTGAATGCTCAGGTCCACGCCGGTGCCCACATTTAAGAAGGTGAGCGGCTCGCCCGCTGCATCCCGCGGTGCATCCGGCCCGCTCGGATCCCAGTGCTGCAGGGCAAACACGCAGGCCTCACCCAGATCGTCCACATGCAGGAATTCGCGTAGCGGGCGGCCTGTGCCCCAGTAGGTCACGGAGGGGGGGGGAGCCGCCTTGCGCGGCCTCATGGAAGCGGCGGATCAGCGCCGGCAGCACGTGGCTGTTGGTTGGGTGGTCGCTATCGCCCGGCCCATAGAGATTCGTGGGCATCAGGCTGATCGCATCAAAGCCGTACTGGCGCCGCAGCGCCTCACACAGCTTCAGGCCGGCGATCTTGGCGATCGCATAGCTCTCGTTGGTGGGCTCCAGCGCCCCGGTGAGCAGCGCCTCCTCACGGATCGGCTGCTCGGCGTGCTTGGGGTAGATGCAGCTGCTGCCCAGAAACAGCAGCCGGTGCACACCGCTGCGCCAGGCCGCTTCGATCACGTTGGTTTGGATCTTGAGGTTCTCCAGCAGAAAGTCCGCCGGGTAGCTGCGGTTGGCTTCGATGCCGCCCACCTTCGCCGCCGCCAACACCACCACCGTGGGCTGGTGCTCGGCAAACCAGCGCTGTACAGCAGATCCATCGAGCAGATCGAGGTCCTGGCGGGTGGCGGTGAGGATCTGGGTGTAGCCGCTGCGCGTCAGCGCCCGGCAGATGGCACTGCCGGCCATGCCGCGGTGACCAGCCACAAAGAACCGATCCGCCGGGGTGATCAAGAGGGTCATCAGTGCCGGCCTCCCACTTGGTCAAGATGCGGACTAAGTTGATGGGATTGCTGACGAACGGGGGTGTCTATGACCGCTGTGCCGGGGCGCATCGTGAATGTGCATGAGGCCAAGACCCACTTCTCCCGCCTGATCGATGCCGCCCATGCAGGCGAAACCATCGTGGTGGCCAAAGGCGGAAAGCCTTGGGCACGACTGGTGCCGCTTGAGCCACCCAGTGCACGCCGCGTTCCAGGGGTCCTGGCGGGGCGACTGAAGCTGCCGCCCCTGGAGGTGCTGCTGGAGCCGTTGCCCGCGGAGGAGCTTGCTGCGATGGAGCAGCCGTTGCTGTGAGCAGGAGCCATCCAGGTGCGTTGTTGCTCGACACCCATGCCTTGCTGTGGTGGCTGGCAGAGCCCAATCGCCTCTCGCCAGCTGCCCATCGGTCCATTGCTGACCCTGGCAACCGGGTGCATGTGAGTGCGGCGTCTGGCTGGGAGATCGCCACCAAGGTGCGACTGGGCAAGCTGCCTGTGGCCAGCGAACTGCTCGACGATCTCCCCCACCTGCTCGCTGCTCAGGGCTTTGAACCGTTGCCTGTGTCCCTGCTGCATGGCCTCCATGCTGGCCGTTACCCAATGACCCATCGCGACCCCTTTGATCGGCTCCTGGCTGCTCAGGCCGAGCTGGGCGGGCTGACCCTGGTGAGCCTCGATCCAGCGCTCCAAGCCTTTCCCTGCGGCTTGCCCTGGTAGAGCCATCAGCCCTGGGCTCCCTGCTCCCGCTGCATCGTTGCCGGGTTGGTGGGTGGGTTTTCCATCGAGCCCACCACCTTGAAGCCCTTCAGGCGCAGCAGTGCATCTTTGCGGGCGTCTTCCTGGTCGGCAGCCACCATCTCCGCCACCAGTTCCTCCAGGGTGGTGGTGGTGGTCCAGCCCAGCGTCTCGCGGGCCTTGCGGGGATCGCCGAGCAGGGTTTCCACCTCCGCCGGGCGGAAGTAGCACGGGTCGATGCGCACCACCACCTCACCGGTCGAGCTGCGGCCTGTTTCCTCCACACCTTCTCCTTCTCAGATCAGCTCACCCCAGCCCAACTCAGCAGCCGCCAGTTCAATGAAGCGCAGTACCGATTCCTGGCGGCCGGTGGCGATCACAAAGTCCTCCGGATGGTCTTGCTGCAGCATCCGCCACTGCATCTCCATGTAGTCGCGTGCGTGGCCCCAGCCCCGCAGCGCATCGAGGTTGCCCATGTAAAGGCAGTCATCCAGGCCGGCATCGATGCGGGCCAGGCCACGGGTGATCTTGCGCGTGACGAAGGTTTCTCCACGCCGCGGACTCTCGTGGTTAAACAAGATTCCGTTGCAGGCATACATCCCGTAGGCCTCGCGGTAATTCACCGTGATCCAGAAGGCATAGAGCTTGGCCACGCCGTAGGGGCTGCGCGTGTGAAACGGTGTGGTTTCGTTCTGTGGCGAGTGCTGCACCAGCCCATACAGCTCGCTGCTGCTCGCCTGCTAGATGCGGGTGTGGTGGCTGAGCCCCAGCATCCGCACCGCCTCCAAGATGCGCAGCGTGCCCAATGCATCCACCTGCGCCGTGTATTCAGGGGCTTCAAAGCTCACCGCCACATGGCTTTGAGCACCGAGGTTATAGATCTCATCGGGCTGCACCTGTTCGATGATGCGGGTGAGACTGCTGCTATCTGTGAGGTCGCCATCGTGCAGCACCAGCCGCGGATCCTGGTCATGCGGATCCTGATACAGATGATCGATCCGGCTGGTGTTGAAGCTGCTGGAGCGGCGCTTGATCCCATGCACCGTGTAGCCCTTCTGCAGCAGTAGTTCCGCCAGATAGGAGCCATTCTGGCCGGTGATGCCGGTGATCAGCGCTGTTGGCATTAGGGGCACGGGCTGCCCTCAAACTGTCGCATCAGCTCGCTCTGGCTGCGGGGCTGCAGATCGTGCGGCACCTGATGGCTTCGGCAGTCAGGGGGTGGCAGCGGCCCGATGTGGCGTTCGGGCGGGTGGACTCGCCGGCCCAGAGGGAAGCTGCTCGCGGGCTGTCAGGCTTCCAATGGCTCTTGTGGCAACCGCGGTTCAGCGGGCGGGGACACGCACAGGTCTTGGGCTCGAGAGACGAGCTCGCCTTGATCCAGACCGAATGACCGCGTGATCGAGCTGCTCCAGGTCACCGCTGTTCAGGCCACGAGGCCAATCTGCTGGCTTCCAACCGAGTTGTGGTTAATAGCCGCTGCTCCCCGCAAAGTCCGGATTGCCATCTCCACAAAAGCTGGGCTCTGAGCTCCCTAGTTGGCGCATTAGGATGCTTGTATTTCGTTCATCCGTGCGTCTGAGTGCCTGCCCACAGCCCTCGAATCGTGGATGCCGAGCTGAGGGAGCTGTTGACATCCACCGGTGCGGTGGTGATCGAAGGGCCCAATGCTTGCGGTAAAACGAAGACGGCCGCCAGGTGTTGGCGGTGGATCCGGCTTTGTTGCTCGAAGGAGCCAGGCCGCGCTGCTGGATGAATAGCAGGTGGCACCTGAACTCTGGAACCAGGTGCGCAGAGCTGTTGACGACGCTGATCAGCCTGGCCAGTTCTTCCACACGGCTTCAGCTGTGCCAGCGGGTGATGCAAGCCGCCACACCGGCGCTGGCCGTTTCGCCTTTGTGCGGATGCGGCCCATGAGCCTGTTCGAAACCGGTGCTTCCAGTTGCGCGGTTTCGCTGCACCATTTGTTCGCGGGCCATGGGCCGGTCGTGGCCGATCCTGGTCTCAACATTCACGACCTCAGCGCGTTGATCGATCGCCCGAGGCGGTTGGCCGGCTCAGCAGGTCCGATCGCTATTTCCATGGTCGCCACTATCGACCTCCACTGGGTCGGCACTTCCCACACCTGGCATCCCAGTGGGCTGTACCACTCGATCTTTAGTGGCACTGGACAGCCGCACCCATGCACGCTTACACGGTGGATCTTCAGCCGGTTCACACCTCGCGGCGCAACCGCAATGCGGTGGTCCTGAGCTGCGCCTGAATGGGCGGCTGCTTCGATCCTTGGATCATTCCGCCCACCGCCGCTCAGCAGGAAACCCTCCGCTAGGAGGCGGCCGCCGTGGCCCGCAGCGGCAGATGGCAGTGAGGTTCGAGGTGATCCCGAAGCTTCGCAGCCCCCACCAATCGTTCCTGCAGCCCAGCCGCTTCATTGTGCCCAGCCTCCGGCACTCTTCCATAATCTGGACTAAGATCTAGTCAGCTCGAGATCAATCGCAGCGGAGGCAGGGTCCAAGACAATGACGTGGACCCCAAAAACTGAACCAGTCCTTATGAGAGCTTCCCAAGCGGCCAG
>NZ_JACVZV010000010.1 GCF_014654725.1 Vulcanococcus sp. Clear-D1
CCTGTTCACCCTCGAACCAGGGCAATCGGGCCTCGGGATTTACACCTCGCAAAGGGACGCGGCCCACTGCAGTGCAATGGATCTCGCCTTATTCAGCAAACCCTACATGGTGCAGTCAGACGTTGTGAGGCTATTTAGGCTTGATGTAGAGGGGAAGAACGAGAAAGATGGCGTGATTGGATTTGAGGGCTTGCCGACAAAGCCTAGGGCGCCATCTCCATGGATTTGCGATGTCGATGCATGGACTGAGATCACTGTGCCAGAGAGGTAGTTCGCTGCCGATGGGGGAAGTTATAGCTCTTAGTACTGCAAGCTCCCAGTCAACAACGACCTTCTTGGTATTCGTGCTGGGCAGAAGGGTGTCTGGCGACAGTTCTCAACGAGTAATAGACGATCTTTACAGCCCCGGTGACACCAACTGTGCTCAATGAATATGATCAGAATTCTGACTTTGGTCGATTGGCGACAAGCCAGCGGTGGCTGGAAGGTGTTGGCTGACTCCCTTGGTTTAGAAGCAGCAGCCTAGGCACGGCTGAGCATTGTCAACCATTCCAGTCACTGGAATACCAGACGGGTGAATCAAAGCCACTGGTGTTGGGCATGCCTACCATCCAGTCGCTGTTGCGGAAGTGTGCGATCGAATTTAATGGGCCAATCCCATCAAACAGAGCAAAGGTGAAGTCAATACCGATGCCTGCTTTGCTTGACCACTTCTTCATCGCTTCTGAGGTGTTGGGTAGTGATTCTGCAACCAGCTCCTTGTTGTAGAAGCCATAGACAGGGTGCTTGATCTTGTCGGAACTGATACCCTCTTGAGCCGCTACTTCGACCACCTTTCTAGCGATGGTATCGCTAGTGATTTGAAGGTCAATATCACTTCGATCACCGATTCCTAATTTTGCCATCAGATCGACTGTCCGATAGCGTGGAATGTCATCACTTTCACGCTGGCTTTCCGCGCCAAGCCAATGGTCGTAGTTGATCAGAATATCTCTTGCTTTCTCTTGGGAGACTTCTGTTTTTGTTTCATTTTCGTAGAGCACGATCGCATCGCGTGCGGTGCTGGGTACGGTTTTTGTTGGATTGGAAAACAGCCTGGCAGCGCTCCCGTTCAGCCTGATGTCATGTGGCGCTGTAAAGCCATCGGAGCTCAATGCGCTGTAGAGATCTTTCGTGAAGCTGTCCCACTGGCTATTAGAGAGAAGGAACGGTGAATTACGCTCCCTCCAATCTGTAATATCTTGAGCTGTCAGACCCGTGAAGTATGCATCTTCTGGTTTCATCTGCCATTGAGCGCCATCACTGATGGGCGTTGCAAGGGCTTGAAGGTATCCTTTCTGAAGGGCTTTGGGGATTTCAAGCTGAGGAGCCGAAT
This sequence comes from Vulcanococcus sp. Clear-D1, assembly GCF_014654725.1. GTDB lineage: Bacteria > Cyanobacteriota > Cyanobacteriia > PCC-6307 > Cyanobiaceae > Vulcanococcus. The sequence continues at coordinate 1,376 of NZ_JACVZV010000010.1, forward strand.
TGAATAGATTGAAGCTGCTTAGGCGTTGACCGGAGAGATCTTCGAGAACTTCTTGATTGGACAGATTGAAGGGCCTGAATTTAAAAATAAGCTTGCCACTGTTTTCTTTGTATTTAGGATTTTTGTTGAGCTTGAATGTGAGCACATCAACATCATCGCCAATTTTGAAGGTTGCCGCCAAATCGGCGCCTTTGCCATTGAGAAAAGAGTTCCACCGTGCCGCAACCTGTTTGGGGCTAGTGCTTTCTACGGGGCTGTTGTCTTTTTTTGCATGGATATACTCAGCACCCTGCAAAGCAAGTTTGAATTTCCCCCCATCAGACCGTTGTAATGCTCCACGATTGAAAAGAGCGTCGAACTGAGGGGCATTGGAGGAGGAGGTTGCCATGGCGAAATTTGTTGTGTGGTGATTGTGACGGAAGGGATTTACGACGCTGTGTGGTTGATGCTTGCGGTGAACCAGGGAATGGATCGATCCATCAGTGTGAACAGAGCTGCACGATGATTGGCGGCCTTTGCTGTGATCAGTTCGATATTCTGCTTGCCATAGTTAATGCGCTGCCAGTTATAGAGTGATTGTGTCACTGGGTTGGAAACCACCTCGTCTTGCTCGCCGTACACCATCAGCAGATCTGCTGACAACGGTAGCTTGCCAACACTGGACTCGTTCAGGAGCTTCACATAGTCAGATTCAGCAAAGGCTTTCGGGTTAGTGCTATAGCGAGCTGGAAGGATCTCCTTAGCAATGTTTGGGAGGAAGTATCCGTCAACGAGCACTCCTGAACCATCACTAGTTGGAAGTATCGACTTATAGTCTGAGGTGTAGATCTTTCGTCCAGCTTCATAGTATTTACCCAGGATGTCTTCGGCTATGTTGCCTCGATCTGAGTACCAATCCAGAGAAAAGGCTGACTGCACAAGGACGTTATAAATCCAAGGCGCTTCAGGAGTGTTGCCATCCGACCCATTGCGAGGATTCCAGATCCCAGCGTTGACATTCATGGCTAGGTCCAAGGGAGCGCCGGCGATGGCAACACCGCTGAGCTCGATCCCCTGTTGTTCAAGCCTTTCAGCCAAGCCCACTGCGGTAACTCCACCAATAGACCAGCCAGCGACATAGAGATTCGAGATCCTCTTATTGAGAGCGCTGAGCAGCTCGGAGGCCGACTTGTAATTGTCGAGACTGGACTGCTGGTTACTCTTTTTCGCTAAATAAGCGTAGTATTCTGGATTATTGCCCAGTCCGTACTGGTCACCGATGATCACGGCGAAACCCTGGCCGGCGTAATGCGCAACCTTAGTTCTTGTGCTGTAGAGGGACATCGCTTCGCCACTGTTTTCTGGATAAGAGAAGGCTTGAGATGCGGCGCTGGCTCGGTCGAATACGGTTTGGTGCTCCATCGCGATCACTGGTATGGAGCTGGCGTCTGTTTGGGGAATCGCCGCCAGACCATAATTGGTTGTGAAGCGCTCTTGACCCGGAATCTTGGAGCGGTAGGCGATCCGATAGAGATCGACAGAATGAGTTGCTTTGGGATAGTCAGGCAGTTGATAATCCCTTAGATATGGAAGAATGTTGTCCGGCGTAGCAGGGAGCTGTTGGTTGATCTTGACACCCGAGTCGTAGTAGGCACGATCTTGTTCCATCAATGCATTCAACTCACTGGCTGACATCGTCTTGAGGAATTCGAAGTGAGATCCCAGCAGTGCAGCTTTGGATCCATTGATGATGAGATTCTTCTTGAAGTCAGCACCGATCAGTTCAATCGGATTGCCGCCCTTATCGGCCAGTGTGCTTTTACCCGGTAGCAGAATTACTTCACTCCCAAGGTCTCCGAAATCGATCAGCGCTCCTCGTTGAATACCTTCAGGCAGCTCGCTCCCAAACACGAGAGTTTTGCTCCCACTTCCGCGCCTGTAACTCAGAAGAGTGCTCTGGCCATCGATTTCGATCGGGATTGCTGGTGACCCTTTGACGATGGTTTGCCGATCAAATCTGACTTTTACCATCACCTGATGCTTGGCGATGGCTGGTTGGCCAAATGAGACGACGCTAGGACCTCGAGCATCCACCAAGATGGATGATGCATTCACCCTGGGCAGAGCATCACTTACTGGATTAGCGGCGAGACTATGAATTCGTCCTGCAAAATCAAAGTCTCGAAGCCCAGTGATCGGATCGACCCGGCCTAATCTGATGCCATTAAGATCGAGATCGATACGATCAGGAGTCCATCGAAAAACTAGTTGCCTTGTTCCTGAGCCCTTAATATACTCTGCTTCATGCATTCTGTATCCCACCTCTAGAGGGACCGAAGGCTTTTGCTCTGCGTCCACCTCAACTCTCTGATCAAATCTGAGGACAAAGTCCAGTGGATCACGACGTCCGTAAGTTCCAAGTGCCGGAAGACCGACTGTTTCAACAAATGGTGCACCCCCAGTGCTGGGGCCGGACATTGACGACCAGCCATACTCTTGGGCAAAGAGAGAACTTTCGAGACTTGCAAGAGCCATTGGATTCCAACCACTAAATGACTGACAGGGCTGCACTGAGGGAGAAGAGTCGAGGCATTTCAGCTGAGATAAGCTAGATTGACTGGCAAAGTAATTGGTGGCTTTAATCCACGCTTGGTGCATAGAGGCGAGGCTACGGAGCAAGGCCACCCCGGGCGAACTGGCGGCAATGCCAATGGCAGTATCTTGTTCACAGCCTGAGGCGAATTTACCATCTATTACCCCTTGATACTACTGCGCCGTTACAAGCAAAAACAAGCCAAGGCAATTGCAATCCTTCTTTAGGTTTCAGGCCGGGCTCTGCCAGGCGCCAAGGCATGGCCTTCGGCATAGCTCTTGATCTGGATATCCCCAGGGCACCCTGTGAGTCCACCTTGCTCGATCCGTTGAAGCGGGACGAAGGCGAGCAGACCTCGGGTTGCTGAGGGAGTGGACGCTGGCCCCAGGGTTGCCTCCAATCCAGGCAGCGGGGCGCTTTGGACACCTACAAGCAGTCTTAGCAGTTTGATGAAAAACTCCGCCATCTCTGCAAGCATGGCCCAGCTGAAATGTGAGATCAGCGGGAGCGCAGCGGCTCCCTGTTCTCCAACGTCTCGATCGAGGGGCGCATCCCGGCCAGCCACCCGCTGCGGCGGATCTGGCCCCTGATCGACTCAATCCCACCTTCTGTGCGCTGTATGCCGCAGAAGATCGGCCCTCGGTTCCTCCGGAACAACTGCTGCTGGCCTGATTGGTGCAGGCGTTTTTCGGCATCCGCTCGGAGCGTCTGCTGTTGGAGCAGCTCAACTAAAGCCTGCTGTTTCGTTGGTTTGTGGGCCTGAGCCCGGATGATCCGATCTGGCATCCCACCACGTACACCAAGAACTTGGAGCGGCTGCTCAATGAGCACTTCTCGGTGGACGGCACGCTGCTGCTGGCCTGGTCATCCCATGCCTCCCTGCAGCGCATCGATGGCCAGGACGATCCACCGCCCTCAGGCCCCGGCAAGGTTTTCGGTCAGCCCAAGGACGGTAAAACGAGGACCAAAGACTACTTAAGCGGCATCAAGCTCAGCAACAGCACGCATCGCTCAACAACTGATCCCGACGCGCTGCTGGCGCGCAAGTCCAACGCCCATCCAGCTCAGCCGAGCTACCGGGGCCATGTGCTCATGGACAACCGCCATGCCCGGATCTTGGACTTCAAGGTGACGCAGGCAGTGGACACTGGCGGACGGGATGCCGCCAAAGACATGGCTGCTGTCATCCCCGGTGCCAGCCAGAAAACCATCGGAGCTGACAAGAACTGCGACACCAAGCGCAGCTATGGCATGCGCGAGAGCAAGCCGCAGGGCGAGACCCCTAACTACGACTCGAGTTTGCGCACCGGTGCCATGGGCCTGCTCAGATCGATCCGGCAGTGCAGGGCGATCGAGAACAGCAGGCACTGGGTGCGCGATGTGGTTGTAAGAAAGATGCCCACCGCAACCGGGAGAACAACGGTGCCCTACGGCGCAATGGAATCTGGTCGATCACCGAGGGCATCGCCGCCTTGGCTCACGACATCAAGGGGTTGCTCAGGCTGCTGGGATGGCGGGAGCTCGCGACGCCAGCAAGCTCCTCGTAATGACTCCTCAGAGACCCTGGATGCCATGGGGCTTTCAGGCAGCCAGGTTTCCGGTCGATATCGCTGTTCAGAACAAGGATTACTCACCCTGGCTTTGAACTTGCGCCAAATGCATGGCAGCCAGTAAGATAGTTAGAAAAGCTGCCAAAGAAATGGACCCTTTTCGTAAAGAAATTGCGAAGAACGTCCGCCGCTCCGACAGCGAAATTGGCTTCAGCACACTTGAGCGCTCTGAGAACAGCTGGGCAAACCGCTCGGCCTTTGCGGCTCTGACCAACGACGGGCAAGTCATCACTTGGGGCGATCCGGCCACAGGCGGGACTCTTGACGACGCCAGCGAGGAACGCCTGACAAGGCAGGGCAATTCCGATGCTGCACCCTGGATCTGGACAGTAGAACTCGCCTCCAGCGAACGCGCCTTCGCTGCCCGGCGTGCAAACGGCGAGGTGGTGGCCTGGGGAGATATGGCCGCGGGTGGCACCATTCCAGAGAAAGTGCGTGAAGCGTTAAATACCGGGGTGCTGCGGGTGTTTGGCCTGGCTGAGGGCTTTGCCGCGATCAAAGAAGACGGAACCCTGATCACGTGGGGGGACGGACCAGGGACTAGAAGTGAGGCAACCGCTCTAGATCCCAGCCGCCCGTACCAACTTGTCTCGAGTTACGACTCGCTAGCGATCCTGCAGGGCGAGCGTTTGGTGGGCTGCTGGGGCGGAGGAGCAGGTGCGGTGCAGTGGCGCAAGAACCCTTCCGTATCTGAAACCCTGGCCACAGGAGTTGAGGAGCTGGTGAGCAACGACGCCGGCTTCGCCGCTCGCACCACCGGCGGACAAGTGGTCACATGGGGAATCCCAAAGGGGATCGGTGATGCCAGCGGCGTGAGCGTCAGCGACCGCCCCGACATCGTACGACTGGGCAGCGATACATACCAGTTTCATGGTTTCGACTCACTGGGCAGAATCTTCCTCTGGGCAAGCAATGAGAATGGCGGCGATGTGCAATACGCCGCCGGCATTGGGCCAAAGCCATGGCCTGCTTTCTATCAAGGCCCAATCGAGGGAGCACGCAGTCTGTTCAGCGTTCCCGGTGGCGGCATCGGCTGGAGCCATGAGGACGACAAGCTGTGGCTGTACCAGGTTTCTGGTGGCGGGGTCTATCAAGTCGTCAGTACAAATAAGAACCCAACTCTTGGCACAAGCGGACTGGCAGTGATTACGCCATCTGGAGGTTTGGACACCTACGGATCTGGGCTCGATCTTCGGAATCCCAACAGCAGCGGATTCTTCTCACCCTCAAGCAAAGCCACCTCTGCGGCCTGGGAAGCAGTTCGCTCGAGCGATGGTGCTTTCGCCTCCCTGGCCAGCGATGGCACGATCGGCCTTTGGGGCCAGCCTGCCAGCGGCGCCAGCCCGGCCAATCCTGCTCTGACGCAGCAACTGCTGGAGGAGCATCCGGCCGCTGCTCTGTACAGCAACAGTGGCGCCTTTACAGCCGTGTCGGCCGATGGCACGGCGATCAGCTGGGGCTCCAGCGTCAGCGGCGGCGACCAGGAGGGCGCCCCGCAGGTGTTCCAGAACGTTCACCACCTGGTATCTCCCTGGCAGAACGTGCGCATCGATGAGCTGGGCCCTGGTCTGCTGCGCTTGCTGGCCAATGAGAAGACCAATCCAGACGGCCAGTCCGTTCCGATCCTGGTGCAGGAGGGCGACAGTCTGTACGCAGTAATCAGCGGCGACCCGAACGGCGATCGCAGCAACACCACAGGGAACGTGTATCTGTGGCACCGCGATGGGAAGACTGCCGGCGACTCCAGCCAGGCGTCGGTCAACCTGGACGCGCTTTCCGCTGGGCTGTGGAGCGTCACTCCCACTTACCGCGACCTTCCGGGCTTCCAAAAGACCCTGGCGCCCCTCAGCGTGCAAGTGGAGCAGGTGGACAATGGCCAGGCGGCGATCACCGTTAAGCCCTACGGCTTCAAAGGCCCCGCCGATCAGGCCTTCACGGCCGGCAGTGGGCAGCTCGCCGAATTGGTGGCCAGCCTCAGAGGCGATCCCGAAGGCATTCGCAGCATTGAAGCGGTGCAGTGGTTCCGTGATGGCGCACCCATCGCCAGTACCGGCAAGCCAGAGCTGAGCATCCTCACCACCGCGAAACCGGGCGCCTATTCCTTCGAAGCCACCTACGTCGACAACCAGGGCTATCGCAGCACCGTACGCAGTGGCCGCATCAAGATCGATCCTGCCGGCACCGTGCCGATCCAGAGCCACCTCGCCAGCGGCGGGCTGCAGACACTGTGGCGCCTGAGCGATGACGGAAGCGGCGTCGAGCGTTTCGACTCAAGTAGCCTGCGCATGCGCCCCGTGGATATGAAAGGGACGCCAGGCTTTCTGGCGATCTCTGCCAGCAGCGACGGCAGGGCCTGGGCTCTCGACAACGATGGCTACCCCTGCCTCTACGAGGGACGCAGCAACAGCTTCATACGCCAGGACGGCACGGGCAGGGGCGACAAGCAGAGGACAAATCTAGGCGGTGGCTGGCGCCAAATCGTGGCAGCCCGGGGCAGCGACACTGCCCCGGCCCTGTGGCTCTTGGGCGACGCCCCCCTTGATGGCAGCAGCAACGTGGCCTACGTGCCCGGTGCCCTAGCCAAGGACCAGAGCATCACTGATCTGAAGCCAATTACGGTGAAAGGCGGCCCACAGCTGCGGCTGCTGGCGGTGGGCGATGACCAGACCCCCTGGGGGATCGACGAAGACGGCGATCTTTGGCGCTGGGACACGGTCAGCGAGGGCTTCGAGCTGCTAGCAAATGGCGCGGGTGAGCATATCCGCCAGCTGCAGATGATCGATCAGGGGCAGGTGTGGGGCCTCAATGAACAGGGGGAGCTAGAAATGTGGGACGGCGAAGCAGAACGCTTCAAGCCTGTGCCGCTACATTCACCCTTCTTCACGAGGCGTAGCGAACTACTCACTCCCGATGTGATACCCACCTGGGAGAGCTTCAGCCTGAGCCAGCTGGGCGGCTTCGTGGGTATCCCGCGATCGGGAGTGACACTGCCCAAAGAAGGCAATGGGCTGGTGAGCTTCGACACCAGCGAAATCAGAATGTTGAGGGGTCCCTCCGAAAACCCCACAGAAGTAGCTCTCTATAACGGTGAGACCATTGAAGACAATGGCATCAGAAAACAAGGTCAGAATCTTGCCTTCAACTTAAATAACGAGGTCAATATTGCATACATGCTAAACGATAGCGCCGCTGGCCAATGGGAAGGTGCAGCATCCATTCCAAACGCACAGAGCGGCATAGGGCTAAAGCTTGAATCAGGAGACAGCCGAAATAGCAATGGAGAAAGATTACCAGTATTGAGAGTGTCGTGGACAAACGGCGTGTCAGACGACGATGATACACGCGACTTCACATCAAATGGCTTTATTAGTCCCTTTGGTGGATTGCTGTTCGGAAGCGCTGTCCCAACGCCCAAGCCAAGCTCGGGACTCAGAACACAAACAACACTAGCTCCCTTAGCCGCTCTGCCCATGAGCGATTTGAGCAGCAGCAGCAGACTTGGAGGGAGCACCAGCAAGGAAAGCAAAACTATCACTCCAGGCCTCACTACAGGCCTGGAAGGGAAGTGGCAATGGGAAAGAGAAACTCAGTATACAAACTGGAAAGAAGAGCAGACCGTCTCAGCGACCATCAGCAACGGAGCCAGCGTTGCTGAGCTGTTCAAAAGTAAGCCAGAACTTGACAACAAACTCACTGCTAGGTTCACCACCGAATGGGTGTGGTCACAAAAAGCAGACGAGTGGTACAACCTTCCAGGCCTACTCACTGGCGCATCTAAAGCTGTGTGGGACAAGACACCAGGGCCTAGAACTAGAGAATTAGAATTTGAACGAGGCGCAGACGGCGTAATAGACCCCAAAAGCGGTAGGTACAAAACAAAGCAACTAGAAGCCAACAAGTCCATCACCCTCAGCCTTCAAGGAACCGTATCCGGAACATTGGATGAATGGCTATTACTGGGGACACAGAACGCCGTTAATTTGTCACTGGCCTACAAGACAAATGTTCCGATATTCAGCCTTGGCTTTGGGCGCTTTATATTCAGCATAGATACTGGAGGGGGATTTGAGCTTTCAGCAAGCACTTATGGCCCCCTCGGACTATTCACTCCATCCCTATACCTCTACGACAAACTGACAGGCCAGGAAGCAACAAAGGACACCCCCGCCGTCGACCTCATCTTTGGGCTAGACGATCTAATCAAACCATCTTTTCTGAACAATCCTGTCGTTAAGGCAGTCAATCAATACCTTTTGCCAAGCGCGACTGCACTCACAGAGATAGGCTGGCTGGTGGCACGTTTGATGGGCAAAGGAAGGTCACTCGCAGGCCAAACAATGGCCGCGGGGCTTCAAAGCGTTGAAGCTCTTAGATCGAACTACAACACGAACGAGAACAAGATCATCAGCGATCCCCAAGATGTAGAAGGGATAGACAGCACAGCGGATTTGCTTACTGGGCCAACAGCCAAGCCCCGCACCGAGATAAACGTCACATACAAGCCAATTCTTGCCGCAAAAGGTAAATTCGACCTAGTCGCCGGAAATGTAAATCTTGACGCCAAGCTCAAATCAAGCTTCACGTACGATGTACTGAAGAACGATACCACCTCGAAAGGCAGCATCGCCATTTCGGCAAGGCTGCAGTTGCTTGGCTGGCAACAAAGTGAGACATGGGAATTCCCCATCTGGAAGACTGAGCCTCCGAAGCAGACTCTTCTCTCCACATCAGCCGATCAAGACACCAATGCTCGGAAATCTGATGTTCCCGAAACGCTCTTTGAACAATCTGTCGTATTAACTAGCGGCCCAATCGAGAGAAGTGCTGCAATGGCACTCTCGAACGAAGACGTGCAAGACGGAAGAAAAATTTCGGCCAGTGCAGCAGAAGATGCCATTCTCTCAATGGCACGGCAGGGGCAAACAGCTACGGGGATCTACAAACATCTCGTAGACGAGCACTCTGGCATCTACCAACTTGGATGGGTGACAGGAGCCACACGGAAAGGCACAGACGAAATCCGCTGGGACTGGTCTTCGGCCAAAACCATTGAAGGATCCGAGGGTTTCACGACAAAGGTTACATTGGTAGAAAGGCCGAATGGCGGGCTAGCTGTAGCAGCAAGTCATATCAATGAAAGCGATTCACTCCTTAAGCCACTGACACAAGTCGCGCCAGGTGTGATCCACCAAATCGATAGCGACGCGAAGACGAATCAGTCAATTACTTTGGGTCGAAGCACAGAAAGGCTGAAGCTGCCTACAGATCAGTCCTGGGCACAGTTGGGGACAAGCCTTGCCGCCTCAACAGCTCTTCTTAGCGATTGGGAAGGGGAAAGCCTGGTCGCAGGTGCAGATGGGAGTAACAATGGCGCAGGCTCTCTCTACATTCTAAATGGAGCATCGCTCAGCACGATCAACGACCTCTCAGAGTTAACCAACAACCAAACACCAAAGCGCGGATTAGTTATCCAAGGTTCACGTCAAGCTGGCAGCAGGAGTGGACTCGGGAAGTTTGTTGTCAACGCTGGGGATACCAACCTCGACGGCTTCAACGAGATTCTCGCGTCAGCCCCTAACGATCTCGGGGGTGCTGGGCTCGTCTACATGCTTTATGGCGGACGATCCATGGAGTTACTAAGGGATGTAGCGGGGCAAGCCAATGGGTCAATCGACCTTGACAGCCTCGATGCGCTTCAAAATTCCTGGCGCAAAGACCTGTTCCTACAGAGGTTCGAAGGCATCGGCAATAGAGATGGATACGGCACGATCCTTGCCGGTGGCGGTGATCTCAATGGGGATGGCTTGTCAGATCCACTGATCGGCTACGCAGCCGGCAGTCTCAATTCGGGTAGCGTCGAAATCTGGAGCAGTCGAGGTGAGCTCAAGTCTCGCGATTTCGATCCGGGGGCTGTTGAAAGCGAACAACAAGCTGTACCGCACTTCGATCGCTCCCTCTGGGTCAGCAGTCGGATGGAAGATGCCAATCAGAGTAATCTTCCTATCCATAGTGCCAACTCTGTCGGCGATCTGAATAACGACGGGTATGGAGACATCACAATCAATTCCGACAGCCAAGCTGTATTGGTATTCGGTGACAGCCTGATGCCCGTCTACTGGGAGGCTGCAAGTGTACTTGGCGATATCTCGTCCAGTGATGCTGCAAATGATCAAGGGTCACCCTCCAATACATGGACAGCTAGCTGGACTGATACAACCGGCGATACCGTGGTCCTTAGCCTCCATGGCCGCGACACCAACGGCGATGGCCTCCTCAGAACGGGCTCTGCTGAAGAGATCGACTGGATTGCGCTGCGGCTCGACCGTACTGAAGGCAAGCCGCTAGTGGCTCTGAGCGGCTCCATTGCCGACCGCTGGCAAGGTGCTCTGACGCTGAACAACGCATCACTGAGTTTCGATCTCAAAAACAGAAGCTTCACGGCTCCGATACAACTCACCGCCTCCGGTGAGAGCAGCAGCTTCAGCTGGTCGAGCGATAACAAAGGGGTGCAAGTCGATGGCGAGGCCCGGACCCTTCGGGCACGTCTGATCACCAGTAACGCGCCAGGAGTTCTGAACGCCACGGGGATCGGCGATTTCGATGGCGATGGCCAAGTTGATCTGGCTCTTTCGCAGGCGGGCTATCGAACTATTGCCCTAGACGGTACCGGGCGGCCGGTTAAGCAGCCAGGTCAAAGTGCCGTGCTTTTCGGAAACACAAACCTGGCAGCCTCAGATGCACCGCTGGCGCTGATGCAAACCAGCGACGGCCGGACAGGACTAAAACTGAACAGCGGCGGGGAGGTGAGTTTCGTTGGCGACTGGAACAGCGATAACAAGGCAGATCTACTGATCAGTGATCCCGCCTCAAGCGGCGGTGCGGGCGAGGATCAGGCCGGACGCCAGGTGCTGCTGTTCGGAAGAGAAGCTGACGACATTGGAGAACTGGACCTTGATGAGGAGCTGGCGGCAGGTCGCGCCCAACTCATCCAGGGAAGCACTGCCTATGGCCGAAGTGGAACGGGTGTGGCCGCTGGTGACTTTGCAGGCAACGGCCGTCGAAGCTTGTTCATCGGTTCCCCAAACACAATCAGCGAAACTGATCTCCGCCAAGCGGCGGATGGGGTCCGCGTCTACACAGCCATCCAGAACGCCGATGGCATCTGGCAAACACCGGAGCGGATTCCGCTGCCAGAAGCTGCCGGTGTGCAACAGCTCGGCACCTTTACAGCTGTGGGGCATCAGATCCTCGCCACCTGGGTGCGATCTACGAGCGATGACAAGGGCAACCAGAAGGATGAACTCTGGGCAGCATTCCAGAACCCGGACGGTCAGTGGCTTCCCGCCATATTGCTGCAAACAAGCCTGCATCAAGAAACAGAAACGGTGACAATCGGCGAAGTCAATGCGCTGGCGCTCACCGATAGCCATGGCAAACATAACGGCGAGGTGCTACTGGCCTGGACCTGCCTTGATCCGAGCACAGATCGCAGCTTTCTGTTCCAGAGCATGTATGCTCAGGCCACGGGCTGGAGCCAGGCGGAACAGAAGGATCTACAGGCTCTACTAACAGCAAATCTGGATGCACTCAGTGGCTCTCAGTTGAAGCTACAGCTGAATCCAGGAACCGTGGAGCAACGCAGCCAGATTTCGGCTGTCAGCGGCATCAACTCCGAGGGAGATCCGAGCGCAAGGATCACATTGATACGCTCAGGAGATCTAAGTCAGCCGCTAACTTTAAATTACACAACGCGGGACCAATCTGCCTCAGCGGGCTCACAATACCAGCACAGCAGCGGCAGAGTTCGTTTTGCAGCCGGCGAAGGCAGCCTTAGGCTGGACATCCCTCTGCTCGACACAGAAAATCTCGAATATCGGAACACTAACTTCGCCGTAGATTTCAGCCTACCTCCCAAGAAAGCTAAATCCACTCGACCGCAGCTTCTTCTGGGGAAAACTCCCGTTTCCTATGCCGGAGACACCCCGATCTTGAGTGTCGTTGCCGGTGTGCAGGATAACGAAACAATCCGCATGCGGGCTATCGATGCCGGCATCAGCCTGCTAGGCCCTCTGACCGGCAGCACGGGCACGTCATCGACGGCCGGCAGGGGTGCCGACGCCAAGACGAATTACAACATCACAATGGTTGGCGATCCAGGCGCAGACCGGGGTCTGGGTCAAGTGTACGCCGTCTTTGTGGCGTCCACCGTCAGCGATCCAGGCAACGAGGGAATGGACTGGAAGCAGCTCAACGACATTGCATCACTGGATCAACCCACCTCCGCAAAAGCAGGGAACAAACGCCAACTCAATGTGCTGCTCAAGCCGGAGGAAGCCCTCATGGATCTCGACCCGCATGCCGGATTCGGGACAGCAATGGTGACACTCCGCCTTGACAAGGGTGACTTCTTCGCAATCAGCGCACCAGGCAATCTCCTTGATCCGAGCAAAACCGGACGCGTATATGTAGTGGCCGCTGATGTGGTTCAGAACTGGGCTAAAGATCCAAAGACTGCCGATAGGCCTCTCGTCCTGAACGAAGACAACAGTCTGATTATCGAGCAAAAGGCGGGCGGGCTGTTCGGCTCGGAGCTCACCACTGCCGATCTCAATGCCGACAATAAACAAGAATTGATTGTTGGCTCCCCAGGCTCAGAAACCGTATTCGTCTTCGATGGTGCAACCTTAACCCAGACCGGACGCCGATCCCTAGGCTCCATGAAGCCCAAGGTGATCCAGAGTGCGAACCGCGGTGGCGAGCGCGAGAGCACCGGCTTCGGATCAGCAATTACAGCGCTTGATCTAGACGGCGACGGAAATCTTGACCTGGCGATTGGCGCGCCTCAGGCGCTGCCTGTACAGGCCAGGAGCCAGTTAAATCCGGCTCCTGTAGTCGGCAATGCAGGTGAGGTTTATGTCATCAAAGGTGGCGGTAGCCTGAATTCCTTCGAGGGTGATATCGCGAGTCTGAAGAACAGCAAAACAGCGCTCTCCTTTAAGGGATACTCCCATGTCAACGAACGGGGCAGCGAAGATGAGCTACGGCTTGCAAGCGAAGAACCTCTGCCACCAGGCAGCTTTGGATTCGGCGAAGCACTGGGATCTGATCTGGCGGCAGTGGATCTCAATAGTGATGGGCTTCTAGATCTCGCCATCGGTGCTCCGGAGTTCACCCCGGACAACACGCGGATTACGGGGCGTGTTTTAACATGGTTTGCTAATAAAACATCTCCTCGCTGGGGAGCTTCTATTGATCTCGCTAACCTCAAGAACCCGAATGCAAGTGACGGCGTTAGCTTCTTGGGGCAGCAGGATTATGGGCGAGTTGGTACTAGCCTGGCTGCAGCAGGTGATCTCAATGACGACGGACATCCTGATCTGGCCATCGGCGCACCCCTCGAGGACGGTGGCGCGGGAAGAATCTACGTGGCCTTTGGGAGCGCAAACCGCTACGGTCCCGAAGCACTGAAAACAACCGGCAACAGCTTCAACCTCGATGCCACATCGCCAGACAGCCCCTTCCAGACATTCGAAGCACCAATCGGCTACGAACTGGGCCGCGCTGTTTCAGCACTTGGCGATGTCAACAACGACCAAAACACCGGAATCGGCGGTGATGACCTGTTTCTTGGTAGCCCCTCAGCCATCGCGCCACAAAAGGTTGCGAATGACAAGGGCGATCTGCAGTACACCGAAGCTGGCCAGACTCACATGGCCTGGGGGCGCCCTTGGCTCGGTCCAAATCAGTCATCCGATGTGCCATTCACTCAGGGGCTGGGTTATCTGCTGCCCTTTGGCGGAATTCCTCTGGCCCTTGGTGATCTCAACGGCGATGGCTATGAAGATTACGCCCTGCTAGGAAGTTCCGAAGATGCCGGTGGTGCAACCCCATCCGAAGACGCCAACAAACTACGCATCCGCTTTGGCGCCGCTCTGGAGTACGAACAGCAGCAAGTACTGCTCAGTAACTTCAGCCTCAGTGAGTCGACAACACCTCTGACGAAAGACGGCTATCCATTGGTGACAACCGGGGATATTGATGGCGACGGTTTTGGGGATTTGGTGGCCCTTACCCAGGCAGGTCTACGGCTGTTGCAGGGTGGACCCAACCTGAGCAGCCAGGGCAACAGCAAGGGACGGTGGGATGTAGCGGGCGAGCCACTCAGCATCAGCGGGCCCACCACGCCCATCTCATTGCTGACAAGTGGCGACTTTGACGGTGACGGATTTGATGATCTAGCAGTAGTCAATCAAGATATAGGCAGAGGTGTTTCGCAAACACCGCCAACTCTCAATATTTTCTGGGGCAGCAGCACTGGTCTCAAGCCCGGCTTTAATACAAAGCTACCGAAACCACCTACCATTGGCTATGTCGATACTGCCATCAGTAACATGATCGCAATCGACGCCAATGGCGATGGGGTAGATGAACTTGCTGTCTACGGAAAAGATATCAGCACGTTTGGATGGGGCCTAAAGCTCTTGTCTGCTAATCGCACGAGCAAGTCTATTGTTCAGTTAGCAAGCAAGGCGATAGACAGTGTTGAAGACAAGTATGCAGCTATCGAATTAAGCCATGGCGATCTCAACGGCGATGGCTTCAGTGATCTACTGATTGACCAAGGTGGCAGCACTCTCTCGCTGCTTCACGGCGACAGGCATGCATACCTCAAGGAATCCAGCCTGTCTTTCAGCCGAACTCAAGCTCCAACGCCAGAAAACCCAATTCAGCGCAGCCAGCTGGCACGCTTCATTGGCGACACCAATGCAGATGGTCACGACGACCTTCTGTTTTCACCAACCAGCTCCGCCCCACTGATAAAAAATCGACCTCCAAAGCACGGACACTTCAGCTACATCTATCTCGGAAATACTTCGCCTATCAGCAGCAAGAGCGTTAAGATACCAGCGTTTTGGAGCGATAAAGACAATTTAGGCGACCCATCCCCGCGACCTGACATCATCGATTGGGAGAGAAACTACGGATACGCAATTGAATCACTGCCCGGCGAGGCCAAGCCATACCGCACTGGTGGCATTGGCGATATAAATGGTGATGGCTTTGATGAGGTGCTGTTCTCAGGCAACAGCCTCTATGTAGGGGATCCAGCAGTCGCAGAACAACGCCCTCACTCGATTGCGCTGTATGGCAGACCACATCTAACTCCCGCCAATCTCAGCACCACAACCAACAATGATGGATCAAGATCAGACGACGTTCTCCATCAATTGGGATCGGCCGGCAAGAAAGAGTTGCTGCTGCGGGGCAAGGCCGGCAGTGATCTACTGCAGGTGCACGCTGACCCCTATGGAACCACTGTATCCATACCCAACGACGGCATCAATGCCGGGCGCCTCACCGTTAGCGCCAGCAGTGGCAAGACCCTTTGGAGTCAGCCTCAGAATGCCTATGAGCTGGCATTGAAGGACGGAAAACTCCAAGTCATTCGAACCCATGACAACACCACGGTGAAATCATGGGGAGACGGCAACATTGGACGGCTCCATCTATCAAGCGATGGCTGGCTGTACCTTCTCGATACAAATAGCAAAATCCTAAGTCAACCTGACAATGCCTACTATGAATTGAATGATAACCGATCTCATGGAGCGGGTCTGCCTGGCCTAGGAGTACAAGGCATTGCAGGGTGGTTTGAAAATGCTGGCTGGGCTTCAGCACGTGAGGCCCCAACAACGACAGTAAAACAGAGCCAGCTAGTTTTCTCCCCTGAAACGGGCGCGCTTTACCTTGTCAATAGGCAAGACAAATCTAAGAACGGCCAAAAAAGTAGCGACAACGGCAATGATCTCTGGGTTTATAACGGGCTTGAGGGGTACGCGACAGGCTTTGACGGCTCAGGCAAAACCCCTATCTCCTATCTTGACAACGGACAAGAATATAGCCGCGGAAGCCACATCACGTTGTTCAAAGGAGACGATCAAGCTCTATCGTCAACTCCCAGGGCAATACTAACGCAAGTATTAAACCCTGGCGAATCACTGATCAGCAAAAATGGCGCAGCTTTGCTGAAGCAATCGGCTATTGAATCGATGGATTCGTTGCAAACTTCACGCCAGGATCTGCAAACTTCGGTTGGTAGTGACAAGACTATTCCCTTCAGCGTACGCCGTGTCAGCGCTGTTGTGCACGATCGACCTCTGGAGCAAGTCTTGGCAAACACCAACATGGCAACCGCCATAGACGACCTCGCTTGGTCTGCTCCTGCCGTGCAGGAGAAGGGCCCATATGTCGTCTCCATGGACGGCAACGGCCGACTTACGATCAATGGCCAAAAGGATGTGGAAGGCCAGATCAAACCGGGCAGCGAGCTTGCGGTGCTACATGAAGGCAATCCTGATCCTTTCCTGCCTCCGATTGGCAGCGAACCTGTACTGCTGCGACCCGGCAGGGAGTTCATCAATGATCAGATCAGCCAGGCTGTAGGGGGCAGTCGCAGCACCAACAACAACTTCACAGCTGTTCTTAAGGGCGGCCTGGATGACGATCGGCTGGGCATTGATTCCCTGCAGCGCCTGACTCCTTCAAGCCCAGATATCGCGGCAGGCCAGGTCGGCAGCGTGGATGGCGGCCCAGGTGTCGACACCCTCTTCTTCTCCACACAGCGCAGCAACAGCTCCGACACGGGTATCAACTTGGTGGGATTGGGCAGCCGCATCCGAAATATCGAAGCGATCGAAATCCCAATCAACAACACGCTGATCCTCGATGAGGCCTTGCTGCTCAACACACCCTTGCACAGGCTCAAACTCGAAAGCCGTGGGGCCGCCCAGGTGACCCTGCACACTCGCAGCATTTACGAGTACATCGGCGATCAAATGGATGCCGGCAAGTCCTATAGCGTCTTTACCAAATCCGCTAGCAACTTACAGCTTTGGCTTGAGCAAGGGCGAGTCAGCATGAACCAGACACTCAACAACGTTGGCAGCAGCGCCTCTATCAAACTAAGCAACATGGAGGGGAGGTTGGCCCTGAGCTCGGAAGATCCAATTGATTCAGACGGGTTAGCCGCAGACCCGTCTTACGCCTATCGCTGGTATCGCGATGGCGATTTGATCGTCGGGGCTTCTGAAGCTACCTATGGCGCGGAAGTACAGCAGGCCTTGTCCCCCGGCAGCTACGTACGTGTGACCGATTACACCGACCGACATGGCTTGAGAGACAGCGTTACATCCGAACCCATCGTGATCGATCCGGCTCGATCCGTTGCCGGCGGAACTTTGTGGATTGGACGCACAAAGCTCGGTAAAGGCCAGAAAGCACGTTTAGGGACAAGTGCGACAGGATGGCAGCCAAGTACAGATCTGCTTCTTGCCAATTTCACCGCTGGAGAGGCGACCGAAGCAGGAGTACATAGGCTGAATCTACCAACGTCCAGTTCCAACAGCACACATGTTGGCCTTGTGGCCATGGTCAACGGAGATGGGCAAAACCTCCTGAAGAGCCAAGCTGGCCTGACAGATTCCACCGAACCCAGCCCCTACGACCTTAACGGGGATGGCCGCATCGACAGCCTGATTTGGCAGCCCGACGTGAATAGCGGCTCACTGGACACTGTCCTACTGACCACCGATAGCCCCACAGCTTTGGTTGGCAAGGCCAACGGCCTGCTGCGATTCACCCAGCAGCGACGCAGCTCCATCGCGGGGGTGCAATCGGTCAGTGTCTCCTTGCTGAAAGCACCAAGGACAATGGTGTCCATCATTGGCATCCCGTTAGGGGAAGGCGAAAGCCTTAAAGCGCTCACAGCTGGTGAAAGAAGCGCACGTGCTTTGACACTGCTCAGCAGCGCAAGCCGTAACACCCAATGGCCGCACTCAACACACGATCGTCGGCGTTCCTTCGGACTGCGCACAGATCAGAAGCTTGCGCTCTTAGAGCTCAGAGGGACGTCACCTGAAAACTGGGATGGGACTAGCAATTGGAGGTCGGTCACGCTGCGGCCTTCTTCGATGGAAAAGAGCCAATCCTCCGAGCTGAAGTTCCGCTCACCCTCAGGGCTCAGATTCAGGATGAGCAGTGAGACCACTCCTCAGAATATCGATGACTTAGTGGCACGCACCCAAATAGGCGGCACCCCTGTGCTCGATTTTCGTGGCCTGCATGACCTCAAAGTCAGTGGTACCACTAGGCTCCATAACAACGTCAATTCCCGAACTCGCATAGGCTTTTACCCCGTCGAAACGCTGGAAGGCGAAATTCGGGACCCGCTAACCAATCAGCTGGTGGCCCCAGGCGATCCCAACTATGGATCCATTGCGAAAGAAATACGAACCAAGAAACTTGACTACCACAACAACACCAGCAGTGGCACAAGCTCTAGGCCAATCAAGCTTGCATCAGATCAGCTACTTGCCCCCTTTGTCATCACAAACAATGAGCTGCACGGCAAGAATGCTTACTTCGCTTTTCAAGCAGCGAATCAAAATGAGCTCAATCATTTCACCAGTCTTGGAACCAACACCATTGGCTTTGAAAAACATCCTTTTGGGCGTGGCAGATCCTTTACGGATCTAATCTTCGATCTTCAATTGGAAGCCACAGATAGCTGACACGCGCAACAGCTAACCACCCTTTTCGTAGCGCGGCATCAGTGCACTGCACTGGTCCGTGCTACTTGGGGCTTCCTGAATAAGGCCGGATCCACTGCAGTGCAAAGGATCTGACCAGTTTTTGACGGTAAAATGTGCGTGAACGGGCTGATCTGAGCCCAAAAGCGATCCGGAGTTTTCCACATGTACCGGCGTGAGCATCGTCATCAGCTCTCGTTCGAAGACTTTTTTCTGCCGTTTGGCAGCAAAATCCCTGGTGATAATCGCTGGATCAAGCTGGCTGAGCTGATTCCGTGGGATGAGCTGGAGGATGATTACGCGGCGCAATTCTGCAAGGGCTTTGGAGCACCGGCAAAGCCTTTCCGCATGGCACTGGGCGCATTGATCATCAAGGCTCGTCTCGGTCTCACGGACGAAGAACTGATCGAGCAGATCAAAGAAAACCCTTACCTGCAGTTCTTCATCGGCCTGGAAGGATTCCAGTATTCGGCGCCATTTGATCTATCGATGATGGTCTATTTCCGCAAGCGCCTGCCGGAAGCGGCTGTGAATGACTGCAATGAACGGATTGTGAGCCATGGCCTGACAGTGATTCGCTCATAAAATCCCCAAGGCCCAGGCGGTGCATGGCACCACGGGTGAGGCGCCGCTGGAGGCCAAGCCGTCCTTCCTGGCGGAGCGGGAGCTGGTGCGGATCGTCCACAGCGACTGCTGCGTGGAGGTCGAGGCGAACTGGTATTCGGCGCCGCAGGTGCTGATCCGCCAGCGGGTGAGCGTGCTGGTGCGCGATCAACAGGTTCTGATCCTCTATGGCGGCAGGATCGTCGCTGAGCACAGGCGCCAGCGGCCCGGTAGCCGCAGCCGCCAGGTGATCGATGGGCATTGGGCTGGCCTGGTGCCACAACAGCAGCAGCGCGAGGCGGTGCGATCCCTGAGGGACGCCGGCGCCAGTTGTGATCAGGACTGCGAGCAGCGCACGGTCCGCAGCTCTGAACTGGCCCGGCCTCTGGGCGTCTATGCCGAGCTGATCGGTGAGGTGGCGGCATGAGCACGAACCCACGCAACCGATCAACACCCATCACGCCACCGGCGGCGGTCCTGGAGCGGTTGCGGCACTACCGGATGGGCGTGATTGGTGTTTGCAGCGTGATTGCCGCGGAACTGGCCTACGGCGTGGCCGCCGCCAACGCCCAGGTGGCGGCACTAAGAAGCCTTGGTTTGCAGGCACGTTTCCGGACCGATGGCTGCGTTGAGAATCTGGTCCGGCAGATCCCCGCTGGCGGAGTGGACGAAGAGGAGTGATCAACTACTTGCTGACGCTGAGCAACATTGATCAACTCTCAAGCAATCCAGGTGCATGAGAATATTCTTAATTAGGGCGATGGCGACAGAGCTCAGCGTCAGGCGATCTTAGCGAGTTTGAATGAACACCAAGCAACCTCAGATCTGCTGATGGACCGAGCTCTGACTGCTGCTGACGCATATTAGGTTTTTATGGTCACGGGATAGCTTATCGCAACCCCAAGGCATACGCCCATCAAAAGCGCCCATGGGAGCACTGCTATACGACCGACCAAACGAAGTGAGGATGCGGACAAAAATGGCGAGGGGCACTCAGCTTCTAATTGGCTGCCTACATCAACGTATTGTTTATTTGCTCACAATACATATCAAATGACTTGCACTTCTGAGGAGCGTTGTCGTGAGAAAGTAAAAACGTCGAACCATCTGCAGCGCACCTATGCCCAATCAGCTCGCAATGCTATCTAAGGTTTCAGATATCGGCTGGCTGAATAGGGAATGCAAGCCATCTGTCTTGCCAAAGTCTTCGCTGAGGACGGATGTCAAAAGGGATTCGAAACGTGAGACGTCAGCCTGGAACACGACTTTCACATCTTGACCGGCAGAATCACGCTTCGTCCAACCTGACTTGAATGGATCAAGAGGAGAGCGGGGACGCCCCTTCCAATTAAGACGGCTAAAATCACTAGTGTCACCGAACGGTGAGTCTTGCTCAGGTGCGATGTCATCGCGAGCCTTTGCATTGACCTTGATTTTTACTCCTTGTGAATTTGTGATCAGATCGGGAGATACCGCAATTGCCGCGGCTAGAGGATCCCAGTGATAATATTCGCCTAGAGGATTCACAATAGCATCTTTCCACCAGGTGGCTGCTAGGTTAGCCACTCTCCCAGTTGCATTCTTTTGAAAGTTTGCAAGAAAGTCTTCGGTCAGTGGGGCCTGATTGGTTGCATCAAGAGGAACGATCGTTATGGGTATCCCTAGATCAAAGACGGTCTTAGCTGCGACAGGATCGATCCAGAAATTGAACTCAGCACGCTCGTTAGGAGTGTTATGAATGTTGCCTTTGACGTCAACTGCGCCACCCATAGAGACTATATGATCAATCTTACCTGCAAGCTTGGGAGATTTAGCTAAGACCTTAGCGAGTGTCGTGAACGTGCCCAACTCTAGAATGGAAATCTCGCTCGGGCTTGTCAGGAGAACTTTTCGGAGAATGTCCACAGACTTTCCGTTTTGCCGCTTTGCAGCTTTGGTGTAGTCAGGAATTTTCAATCCTCTGAGATTGTCTTCTGTGTACCGCCATTCAGAGGGATATTGATGGAAGCCCTGAAGGGTATTCTTGCCGCCTTCTCCTATGATGGGAAGTTGATCCGAAGGGATTCCTGCATACCTCAGAAGCCGGACTGCGTTGTTTTTCGCAGGAAGTGAGTGTGCAAGACCGGTTCCTTGAGTTAGAATGGCTTTGATGTTAAACTTGCTTTCGGGCTGTTTCGAGATTTGAGCCAAATAGAGGAGTGCGATTCGGTCGTCTAGCCCCATGTCTGTGTCGATAATCCAGTCCATTGAATTAATTCGCGTTGATTTTGATTTGATTTTTGTTTTTCGATCAAGGAAGCTGTGTTGCTCAGACCTTGAAGCTACAGCCTCGTGGAGCCTGTCAACTTGATGGCCTGCAAACACGGCGCTCATGAACATAAGCGTTAGGATCCCTCGCGAAAGAGAACGAGGACTGCAATTGAAGAATTCACAAGATTTCCCTTATCATAACTTGGTTGCTGAGGGGTGTCAATGTTTCAAGCGGCGACACCCCAGCTTCTGGAAAGGGCCGTTGGCGGTATTTATTTGGTTGCAAATCACGCAACAACGAGTCGATTCAGCATCTTGCTGCAAGAGTGGTTAGATGCCCGATCCAAACCAATAGCGATAGCTGATTATGCGATTGCATAAGAGATTGGAGCATGCCGCGGGACTGACCCTGGAATCCCACCTGATCATTATCCACCCTGAACTGACCAGGTGGCGGGGCGAAGCAAAGGGAGACGGTTCACGTTACTTCGATACGCCAAGTGATGACTTAACTACTCGAGCGGTTGGTTTTGACGGGGGAAAGTTCATGTTGTAGAACAAACGTGAGTTGTAGACCATCGGTGTCAACTTGAAGATAAGCCGATCGGTGGTGACGGGAATCCCTTCATTGGACCGGACGCAATGAGAATGAATTCGAGGCCTATTAAAAGTCTGTACCAAACGGCCTTCTGGCCTGGCCCTGACGGGGTTCTCCAGGATGCGTATCGCTCCAGATCCTTACACACGCCACCGCTCTCCAGAACCCTGCTGGTTCCACCGATATGCTCAGCTTCCTCAAGGTGCTGCCGCCCCGAGGAGCTTGAGGCGATGCTCACCCGCCTGCGGCTGCCGGCGATCCGCGATCACCTTGATGCGCTGCTGGAGGAAGCGGCCAGACGTGAGATGAACCTGCGTGAGGCGCTGACCTGGCTCTGCACAGCTGAGGTGGCTCGCAAGGACCATCTGCGGATGGGAATGGCGCTGCGGCTGGCGCGCTTTCCGTATGTGCGGACGCTGGAGGCATTTGATTTCGAGGCTCAGCCGTCGATCGATCCGGCCCAAATCCGCGAGCTGGCCACCTGCCGTTGGGTGGCCAACGGCGACACCTTGCTGCTGCTCGGACCGCCGGGTGTGGGGAAGACCCACTTGGCGGTGGCACTGGGCCGGGAGGCGGTGGGACTCGGTCACAGCGTCCAGCACGTCGGTGCGATGGAGCTGATCACAGCCCTGGCCAAAGCCCAGGCGCAGCACGCTCTGGAAGCAAGGCTGACGCAGTACGCCAAAACCCGGCTGCTGATCATCGATGAGCTCGGCTACCTGCCGCTTGAGCCGAACGCGGCCTATCTGTTCTTCCAGCTGATCTCCCGCTGCTACAAGCGCGGCAGCGTGTTGATCACCTCCAACCGCCCCGTCATGGAGTGGGGCGAGGTGTTTGGTGATCAGGTGGTTGCCACGGCAATTCTCGATCGGCTGCTGCACCACAGCCACGTGCTGACGATCCGGGGCGACACTACCGGCTCAAAGAGAAACGTCGCAGCGGCCTCATCCGCCCGCAGGCGGGCGGTTCCTCCTCACAGGGCAGCGCTGGCCTACAGCCACCGCCGCCCAGTGAGGAGGCCTGAGGGAAAACTCGAATCAGGCAGCACAGGTTCCGCAGCCCACAACAACAACGTCACGACACACACCGATGAGACAACGATCGAAAAGGCACCGGAAGGACTCCATCAGCAGACCATCAGCTGGGCCAGATTTCGTGTCGGCGGAGGACCAAAAGCAGATGTCGCTTGACACGGGATCCTGAGTAAATGCGAGAGCCTCCGGGATTTGGAGCGTTTTGCCCGGCGCCATCACGATGTGCTCACAGAGTCGCTTGGCCTTGGGCTCAAGCGTCCTCCATCAGATTCCGCCTTCCGTTACTTCTTCCTGCAGGTGGATGTCGATGGCGTCTGCGCCGCCATCCGTGACTGGACCATCGCCCAGATCCCAGGTGGGGCAACGGTTCTTGATCAGTTGGTCTGTGACGGCAAGACCCTGCGAGGTTCGATCGTGCCCACCAGTGGTGGCGGTTCGGCGTTCATCGCCCAGGTGACGCTGTACTCCGCAGCTTTGGGTATCGCGATCGCTCAGGCTTGCTACGCCACAAGTGATAACCACGAGCGTGCGGTACTCCAAAGGTTGCTTGGTGAGTTCGATCTGGAGGGTGTGCTCATCCAGGCGGATGCGCTCCACACACAGCAGGCGTTTTTCGGCAGCTCACGGAGCAGGGGGCCGACTTCCTGCTGACGGTCAAAGCCAACCAGAAGACTCTCTACCGCCAGATCGCCAGCCAGCTGGTTGGAAAGCGCAAGATCCCTTTCATCGCAAGTGATCACGAAGTCGGCCATGGGCGCGACATCACCTGGGATCTCAGGGCCAAGGAGGCACCAACCCACATCAAGGAGAACTGGCACGGCGCCTGCTGGATTGCGGAAGTGATTGCAACAGGCATGCGCGATGGCAAGCCGTTCAACGCCACCCATCGGTTCATCACGAGCCTGCGCACTACCCCAGAAGCCCTGCTGCGTCTGGTGAGAGAGCGCTGGAGCCTGGAGAGCTGGCACTGGATCCGGGACACCCAGTTCCGGGAAGACGCACACCGTTACCGCGGAAATGGCGCCGGTGCCATGGCCACACTGCGAACCGCAGCCATGAACCTGCTGCGCCTGGCTGGATTCGGCTCAATCCGCGAGGGCCTGCAAGCGGTGATGCATAACATCACGGCGCTGCTGGCGCTGGCGCGACGACAACCAGAGCTCAAGCCATGACCTGACTTTGAATCAACCCTGTCAGCAGCCCAAAGTGCTGCTCCAGTTCAACCCGCTCAAACAGGTAGAGGAAGGTGGAGTTGCAGGGTGCCTTGGGCAGCTCCAGGCCCACCCAGCGCCGCGCCGAATGCCTGGTGATGGCGTTTAGCACAACGCTCCTGATCCATGGCGCTGCGGCAGCCACTCAGGATGCCCAGGATCGCCATCAACAGCAGTAACCACTACGAGTAACAGACACCTCGACGCTTGCGGCCTTCCGGTAGGGCCTGCAAGAACGCGATCAGATCAGCAGTGGCAGCGGGGTCGGCCAACAGACGGGAGCAGTCCCGACAAAATCGGCTCCAGCATGGCCGCGCCAGCTGCCTTGTGCCTTACTTTCAGTCGGCCCTGTAGACCACCCCGCATCCGCGTATCCGTGATCGACTTGACATAAACATCAAAAGATGCTAGGAAAGATAAAGAGTCTGTATCACCTATGGCTGACGCGCTTTTCACAATTCATGGTGGCAGCGGCAGGATCAAAAGAGGCGCAAACGGCAAATACAAATTAATCATTAGCGACCTTGACGCAACACATTCCTGGTTCACTAACCGCCCCAATCGTCTGCAAGGGACACTCTCGACGCAAGAGATAACAGAAGGATGGGAGGGCTACTTTGGGAAGAATCCACCAAATTCTGTCGTCTCATTCCACGACGACAATGGCGCATTTAAGCGGATCGCTTTTGAGCAACTGAAACCAAGACTCAAAGACGAAGGCACCAAAATGGTGTCCCGCATGAAAATGCTCCCGAGCACAGCAGCACCAGAAGCCGAAGGCCAATCTCCATCCATGAATGGCCTTGACTATGATCCCGTAACAGGATTCAAGCTCAAGCGAGGCGAATCAGTCTCAATCAACGACCCCTCAGTCGTGGTAGACGATTTTACGCTAAGCCAAATCACGATCGTCAATAATTCATCTCAAAAGATGCAGGTTGATTACGTGATAGGCGAAATGAAGGCTGGCGCAATTCTGACATCGAGAGATCTTCCGGCTGGCACGAGTGTTGTGCTTACGGGCACAACACATGATAAGTGGGATGTATCGGCGAATGTCATGGTCTGGGAAAAGACCAGCTGGAAGAAAGGCTTGATCATTCAAGCTGACAATCCATGGTACGAAACGCCTCAAATTGAGATCAATATGACAGGCCGGTATTACAACTCAAGCCAATTCAAAAAAGATGTGTGGTATAAGCCAGGAGCCGGTGAAGATTGGCTGCTTCAGTCACCAAACCCTGTGCTCGACTTCAAATACCACAATGACAATCCAGGCGATGGAGACGGCAATAAGGCATGGACATTTGTATTCACGAATCAAAACCCATCCATTTAGCGCCGAGTAGCGGTAGAAGTCTAATTTTTGCTTCATTCACGAGCAGTTCACCCTCTCATTCATCGCAATCATGGCCAACACCAAGATCCCAGCCAACTCCCTTCTCCTCGCTCAGTTTTCTCAATTTCGGGTCAAGCAGCGCAAGCCAGATTCACGCAACTTCATGCTTGTTGCCAAGGGCGAGGAGATCAATACCGTCTGGTTTGAGGATCGCCCCCTACGGGGTTACGGCCATTTTAGTTTTGATGAAATTACCGGCAAAGCTGCGTGGAAAAAACTATTCAACGGCGACAAACCTAACAGTGTTCTTAGCGGACAAGGCAGGAGCCTTGTTTTTGAAACTGGGCACTTTCAGACGAGAGCCAACGGAACATACGCCTCTAGGATAAAATTGATTGGTGATCAAGCCAATCAGGATGTTATTACTGGGCAATGGAAGAAATCATCTCTATTGATTGATTCAACCTCTGCTTCCGAAGAAGACAGCAGTAACACCATTGTGGAAGGTCTTGCGGGCCTACTTGTTGTTGGCGGCGGCCTTGTACTTTACAAGAAGATTCGCGCCAATCGAGTACAAGAGGCCGCAGAAGAACAAATCAATGAATTAGATCAAAACATTGCTAACGCCGAAGACAATCTTGCCGACATGAAAGGCCAATTTGAAATCAATGAAGCAATTATAAAGGAAAATACGGCTAAGCTCAATAAGTTACAAGAACAGCTTAGTGCCTACCAAAAAGAGTTGGCCAATGCTGAAAAGCAGCTTGAATTAGCCAAACAATTTGGCGGCAACGAAGAAATCATTAAACTGTGGCAAGACGAAGTTAATGAGTGGCAAATGGATATTATGAGAATTCAAGAAAAGATAGAGCCAGTCAGTTCTGCGAACGAAGAGCTAATAGCTAAATCTTCGGACTTGCTGCAAGACATAAAAGACATCAGAGGCAATATTAAGATACTTGAAAACCAAAAAGAGGGGGTGCAAAAATTACAGACTATCATCGAAGAAGAACTTGAAGAAGATCTCGATGATGTGGCCAACGATGCGAAGCCCTTCGAAACCGAGGCCTTCAAAGACAATCAAGCGGCTATTGAGGGGGGAGAAATGCCAGAAGTGAGGCTTTTGGATCAGATGATTCTTGAAGACGCAAATGAATACGAAGCACAGCTAATAAAAGCCATAAAAGACCCTTTTGGCAGTAACTACACTGAAAGCATCGAAAACATCCTTAAGGACGTCATCTCCGAAGGACAAAATGAAGCATATGACGCACTTGCAAAAGCTACTTGCTCTGTGCCAGTTCTAGCAATGGGTGCCAAGCAAAAAGTCGCTGTAGGTGGTGGCTTTTGTACAGAGATTGAAGGTATTGATCCAGTCGTTGATCTCTATGCCGAGGAGTTCACAATCGAAGAAAATATGATCTTCAAAGGAAGTCATGTTTTCACCGAGTTTAGATCAGACTTGGCTGAAATAGGATATGAGGCAGAGATTGCTGAGCTTACCGAATTCGTAGCTGGTCCAGAATTTGCTGGTCAAGCCGGTGAGCTCATCGGCGCTTTCACAGAGGGAACTCTTGTAGCCGAAGAAGCAGTTGGTGCCCTCGACATCGCATCTATCGGCCTGGGTGGTGAGGCTTTTGTGGATGGCCTAGCATTGGAAGTTGGAGGGGATGCATTACTCGGCGAAATCGCGCTTGATATCCTTGAGATTGCTGTTATATTCTAACGATGCAACTCATTGTTAAGTGATGCCCAAGGGAAGCCTTTATTAATATTAATAGTGCATTTCACCAAGTAACAGTCTGGCAAGACTGCATTTCCTGCGTGTTCATTATGGTATCGCCTGCGATTTTAACTCTCCAATGGATAATGGCATCGTAGACGCATCGCTGATCGTCCCCGCCGCCGATGAGCTAGCTCTTGCTCTCCTTTAAAAGTATCCAATAATTAAACAAACGGTCAACACCTCCTCGCGCAACCTCGCGGGTCAACCAGCCATTGATGTAACGGCGAAGAGAGGAATCAGCACCTCCAACTAAAACAACTAATTCCGATGTTAAATCCCTGCCAAATGGTGTAATCAGGGTGGTGCGTGGATACATCACGGCCCAGGCCGCTCCCGATTCAGCCGATGTCAGCAAGCCATCAAATCGACGTTGACCTTCTGGCGAGAAGAAGTCTTCCTTACTCGAATTCGGCACCAGTGACACCTGCACAGGCCTGGACGGTCCCCCCAAATAGCGACCTAATTCCTGTTCAAGACCGCTGCTAATGATATCGGGGTCACGCACAGCAAGCACAACAGGCCGTTGCAGCTGCACAGCTTGGCCGTTCTGGAGCAACTTCACCTTCTCGTCTGGCACCACCAGTGCCAAATGCACCGGTAAATACCCACGGCTGAGCTCAAAGCGAATGGCACGTTGCGGGCTTGATTGAATACCCCCAGCCACAAGGTCGAGCCGCCCTTGCTTCAGCCATAACTCCAGTGTGCTGATGGGTGCCTGCAGCACCTCAAGCTTCACGCCCAGATCACGGGCGAGCATGCCCATTAAATCCATGTCAAAACCCACCAAACGTCCCTGTCGGTTGCGGTAAGCCCAAGGCAAGCCATCACTACGAATCCCAACCCGCAGTACTCGACGCTGCTTGATCGCTTCAAGGCTGACAGTCTCGATCGGTTGCTGTCCCGTGAGCTCAACCGGCGCACCGCCGCTGAGAGTGGTCGTCAGCGCCAGCAGACGCTGATCATTGCGATAAGTATCCCTCAGCGCAGCATTCAGAATCATGCGATTGGCAGAGCCAAGGCCAGCACACAGTCCAACCAAGGCAACCAATCCACACAGAAGCCGCTTGAAACGGGGTGCCCAGGCCCCAACACCTGAGGCATACACCAGTACAGCCAGAACCACCAGGCCTTCCAGGGAGAGCACTTTCTCAAAGCGATAAAGCCACTCACCATTGATATACACCAACTGCAAGAGGTCGATCGGCAACCCCAATTGCAGCAACTCCTGACGAACAACGGCTTTAATCCCAGACACGGAGGCTGGAATCGCCCGCAACAACATGCTCACCGTTGAGGCCGGCTCCAATGGTTGATCCACATACCAAGCCGCAAAGGGAATAAAGATCAGACTGGCCACCTGGCCCAACGTTGGCAAGGAATATCCCAAGGACACCAACGGCGCCAGCTCCTCACCCATGGCAACAGCAAGCCCGGCATCGGCGCGAGTTGCTTTTGGCAGAATCTCCTGAAGATTCGTCACCAACATGGGCAACGCAATCAGGAGATTAGCGCTACTGGCTGTTAAGGCCAAAGGCCCGCTGATCACACGCCAGAGCTGGGCTGGCGTCACCGGCGTCAAGGCCGTGACAGCCAGAAGAGCAGACAACGTGAGCAGAACAAAGGCAATCAAGCTAAGGCTCAGATACCCCTGCATGCGAATCAGATCATCAACGTCGAGGCTGGCGACATTGCGAGCGATCAACGCAAAGATCCCATAGGGGATCATCAAGACAACTAGCTTGTTCAAGCGCTTGAATAACGCCCTTATGACGGACAACGGCTTGAGAAGCTCATCTCGTTCAGGAACACCCTGAAGCAAGACGCCTAACAAGCTACTAAACAGAACAACGGCCGGAAAGTTATCCGCAGCGAGTGCTCCAAAGATATTCTCGGGTACATAGATTTTCAACAAGTCCGCCGATGCCGGCTTCTCAAAAAGACCGGCATGGAAAAACTCCGATGTCACCAACTGCGGCAGGAACAGTGGCAACACAACCACCAAGACCCCAGCCGCCAGCCACAGGCCCAGCAAAACCAAGCCACCACGCCGAGCGAGCAAAGGCAGTGTTCCGACCTGAAGTCGGCCGAAACCAACAATTAGCTCACAGATCAAGAAAGGCATCACAACAATCTGTGATGCCTGCAAAAACACCGTACCCACAGGCGTGAGCCAACCCGTCTGCGAAGGAGCCAATAGGCCAAACGCCGTACCAGCCAGCAGCATCAACAGACACTGATTACCAATCTGCTTCGGCCATAAAGCCAGAAGACGCGTCCATACGGGCTGAGCCGGTTGCTCGTTCAACACCTTCGGAAAATCTCACCGAAGGCCATGATGCCTGCCCCGCTCAAAAAAAACCGGGGCAGAGCGCCCCGGCTACGCATTCTCAATGGAATGCGATCACAGCTACGGCAAAACGGCCGATCAGGCTTCCTGCTTGATGTCCTGCAGAGCAGACACATCCACTTCCACCGAGGGGCCCATGGTGGAGGTGATGTAGAGGCTCTTCCAGTAGCGACCCTTCGCACCGCTGGGCTTGTTGCGGTCGATGGTCTCTTGGAGGGCCTTGAGGTTGTCGAGCAGCTTGGCGGCGTCGAAGCTGGCCTTACCGAAACGCACGTGCACGATGCCGGTGCGGTCGGCACGGAACTCGAGTTTGCCGGCCTTGAACTCGTTGATGGCGGAGGCCAAGTCG
This sequence comes from Vulcanococcus sp. Clear-D1, assembly GCF_014654725.1. Classification (GTDB taxonomy): domain Bacteria; phylum Cyanobacteriota; class Cyanobacteriia; order PCC-6307; family Cyanobiaceae; genus Vulcanococcus. The sequence goes on from NZ_JACVZV010000010.1 coordinate 31,663, forward strand.
GTGGTGACGGTGCCGGCCTTGGGGTTCGGCATCAGACCACGGGGACCGAGCACCCGGCCCAGCTTGGCCACCTTGGGCATCATGTCCGGGGTGGCGATCAGCAGATCGAACTCCATCTCGCCCTTGGCGATGGTTTCAACCAGATCGTCGTCACCAGCCAGATCGGCGCCTGCGGCCTTGGCCTCGGCCACCTTTTCACCACGGGCGATCACGGCAATGCGGATGCTCTGGCCGGTGCCGTGGGGCAGCGCCACGGTGGTGCGCAGCTGCTGGTCGGTGTACTTGGGATCGATGCCGAGGCGGGCGTGGGCCTCAACGGTCTCGTCGAACTTGGCGGTGGCGTTGGCCTTCACCAGTTCCACCGCCTCCAGCGGGGAGTAGGTGCGGGTCTCAACCTTGCCAAAGGCGGCGGAATAACGCTTGGAAACTTTGGGCATGTCAGGCGTGGGGTGCAGGCGAGCCCAAGGGCTCTCCCCCGATAAGGGACAAGAAATGGAGTGGGATCAGGGTTGGGCAAGTGCCCGCTGATCTCAGTCCTTCACGGCGACGCCCATGTTGCGGGCAGTGCCTTCGATGATGCGCATGGCCGAATCAACGCTGGTGCAGTTGAGGTCGGGCAGCTTGGTCTTGGCGATCTCCTCGAGCTGTGCGCGGCTGATGGCGCCCACGGAACCCTTGGAGGAGGTGGCAGCACCCTTCTCGATCCCGGCTGCCTTGGAGATCAGCACGGAAGCGGGAGGGGTCTTGGTGATGAAGGTGAAACTGCGGTCTTCAAAAACCGAAATTTCAACCGGGATCACATAGCCAGCCTTGTCCTGCGTCCGAGCGTTGTACTCCTTGCAGAACGCCATGATGTTGACGCCGTGCTGACCGAGGGCAGGGCCCACCGGCGGCGCGGGGTTGGCTTTGCCGGCCTGGAGGGCCAGCTTGATCACAGCTACAACTTTTTTTGCCATCGTCCTGGCGGCTTGAGCAATCTGCGGATCCGCGACCCTAGGGCAGCGGGTGCGGCGGATCCCGGAAACCGGAACACCGCCTGTGGCCGCCCTCCGCAGGGAGACGGCCGCACCGGCATCAGCTCTGTTTGCTGATCTGGGAGAACTCGAGTTCCACCGGGGTTTCCCGGCCAAAGATCGAGAGCAGGGCCTTGAGCTTGTTGCGCTCGCCCGACACTTCGATCACCTCGCCCTGGAAGTCCTTGAACGGACCAGCCGTCACGAGGATCTGATCGCCCTCGGTGAGGTCGACCTTCACCACAGGCTTCTTCTCGGCGGCACGCTTGAAGATGCGATCCACCTCCGAGCGGCTCAGGGGGCGGGGCTTGATGTGCCCGCGGGCTTTGCCGGTGGCGCGGCGATCTTCAGCGCCCACGAAGTTGATCACGTTCGGGGTGCTGCGCACCGCCATCATCGTGTCCTCATCCAACACCATCCGCACGAGCACGTAGCCGGGAAACACCTTCTCTTCGGTGCTGGTGCGGCTGCCGTCTTTCTTGAGCTTCACCGCCGGGGTCTGGGGGATCTCGATTTCAAGGATGCGGTTGTCCACGCCCAGGGTCACGGCCCGCTGCTCGAGCGTGGCCTTCACCTTCTTTTCGCAGCTTGAGGCCACCTGCACGGCATACCAGCGGGCGATCGGCGCACGGCCTTCGGCGGCGGGCACGCTGAGGATTTCCGGACCTTCAGCCGCTTCGGCACCAGCCAGGCCTTCAGCGCCCAGCTCTTCAGGGCTCAGATCAACGTCGGACACGGGCAACGGCAAAAGGGGAACGAGAAATCAGCGGAACACCTGGGCATTCACCCAGCTGTAGAAGCGATCAATGGCGGCGATGGCGAAGGCCGAGAGGGTCACCATCAGAATCACGGCCACCGATTCGGCAAACAGCTGCTGGCGGCTGGGCCACACCACCTTGCGCAGCTCGGCCACGGTGCTGCCTACGAAACCGGAGGCGGCAGGTGGGTTCTCCGCGGCGGGCGGAATGGCGGGCTGATCGGGTTGTGGCTCAGTCGGGGTTTCCACCACAGGGTCCAGAAGGTGTTCGCAGAGCGAGGGCGCGCGCTGTTGCGCAAACAGCCACCCTACCGGACGTGATCAAGCCGTCCCGCCGATGGGGGTAAAGCGCAGCTCTCCTTCCGCCTCCAGCAGGCTCACTTGCACGGCAGCCGCCCCGAGGAAGCGCTCCTCGAGCAGCTCCGTGGCCAGGGGGTTTTCGATGCGGCGGCGCAACAAGCGGCGCAGGGGCCGTGCTCCGTATTCCGGCTCGTAGCCCTGTTGGGCCAGCCAAGGCACCACCGGTGCATCCACCTGCAGCTCCAGCCCCTGCTCCCGTAGCAGCGCCGCCAACTCGGCCAGCTGCAGGTGCACGATGCGCTGCAGCTGCTCGGGGCCGAGGGGCTGGAAGCGGATTACCTCATCAATGCGGTTGAGGAATTCCGGGCGGAACTGGCTGGCCAGGGCCTGCTCCACCTGCTGCTCCAGCTGGGCCGGATCACCACCGCTCCGGGCGTTGTCGAGGATGGCGCGACTGGCCAGGTTGCTGGTCATCACCACCACGGTGTGGCGGAAATCCACCGTCCGGCCTTGGGAATCGGTGAGGCGCCCGTCGTCGAGCACCTGCAGCAGCACGTTGAACACATCCGGGTGGGCCTTCTCCACCTCATCGAGCAGCAGCACCGCGTAGGGCCCGCGCCGCACCGCCTCGGTGAGTTGGCCGCCCTCCTCATAGCCCACATAACCCGGAGGGGCACCAAGCAACCGCGCTACGGCGTTGCGCTCCATGAACTCGCTCATGTCGAGCCGCACCAGCGCCTCCTCCTCATCGAACAGCGCAGCTGCCAGGGCCTTGGCCAGCTCCGTTTTGCCCACGCCGGTGGGCCCAAGGAACAGAAACGAGCCCACGGGCCGGCGCGGATCCTTCATACCGGCCCGGGCCCGGCGGATCGCCGCGGCCACCGCCGCCACCGGCTCCCGCTGGCCGATCACCCGCTCTCCCAGCCGCTGCTCAAGCTCCAACAGCTTCTGACGTTCACCTGCCATCAGCCGCTGGACGGGGATCCCCGTCCAGCGGGCCACCACATCGGCGATATCGCCCTCCTCCACCTGCTCACGCAGGAGCGATTGGCCGGCTCGCTGCTGCTCCTGCAACTGCGCCTCCAGCTCACTGCGGCGCTGCTGCACCCCGTGCAGCTGGTCGTACTGCAGGCGGGCGGCTTCCTCCAAATCCCCATCGCGCTCGGCTTCGGCAATCTGCAGCCGCAGGCTCTCGTCGTCGGCCAGCAGCTGCCGGAGCTCGGCCAACTCCTCACGCTCCCCCTGCCAGCGCTGCTGCAGGTCCTGCAGTTGGGCACTGGCCTGGCGGCGCTGGTCCTGCAGGGCCAGCCGCTCCGCATCCGGGGCACTCTCCGCAGACAAGAGGGCCAGCTCTACCCGCCGCAATTCGCTTTCCGCCTCTTCCACCAAGCGCGGTTTGGAGGTCACCTCCATGCGCAGCTGGGCGGCGGCCTCATCGATCAGATCGATGGCGGAATCCGGCAGGCAGCGATCGGCGATGTAGCGATCGGCCAGCCGCGCCGCCGCCACCACCGCGCCATCGGTGATCGCCACGCCGTGGTGCAGCTCGTAGCGCTCCTTCAGGCCGCGCAGGATCAGGGTGCTCTCCTCCAGCCCCGGCTCTTTGATCAGCACCTGCTGGAAGCGGCGGTTCAGGGCGGGGTCCTTCTCCACCGTGCGGCTGAAGTCCTCGGGGGTGGTGGCACCGATGCAGCGCAGATCACCCCGGGCCAGGGCTGGTTTCAGGATGCTGCCCGCATCACTGCTGGAGCGCTCCGGCCCCACCACGTTGTGGAGCTCGTCGATGAACAGGATCACGCCGGCCCCATCGCCTTCGGCGTCGCGCACCTCCTTGAGCACGCTGCGCAGGCGCTCTTCAAATTGCCCGCGGAACTTCGCTCCGGCGATCAGAGCGCCGAGATCGAGGCTGATCAGCCGTTGCCCTTTGAGCGCATCGGGCACCTCCCCAGCCACGATCCGCTGGGCCAACAGTTCGGCGATCGCAGTTTTGCCCACGCCCGGCTCCCCGATCAGCACCGGGTTGTTTTTGCCGCGGCGGGAGAGCACCTGCATCAAGCGGCGGATCTCGGTGTCACGGCCGATCACTGGATCGAGCTCGCCCGCACGGGCGGCGGCGGTGAGATCACGGCCGAACTGATCAAGGGCGCTGGGTTCCTGCTCCAGGCGGAGTTCGGAATCCGAAGCGTCCGCCGCAGGCGGCCGGGGTGCAGCGGCAGAGGCGGCGGTGCCGGAGGCGGCTGGAGCGCCCCGATCAATCCAGCTGTCGCTGGGCTGGGCGACCCGCGGCGCGGGAGGCGACGGCCGTTCCGAGCGTTGCTGGCGGCGCAACAGGTCTTCGCTGAGGCCCTGATCCGCCAAAAGCCGCCGGCCGAGGCGGGGTTCATCCAGCAGTGCCAGCAGGATCTGGGGGATGTCGATCAGGGGCGCACCGGCGGCCTGGCGGCACCGATCAGCACTATCGAGCAACTCCTCGAGGGCCTCACCGATGTAAAGCTCTCGGCCCGAGCTGGTGGGCTGCTCCGCGCAGACATCGTCGAGCTGATCGAGCAGCGCCTCCGGATCCAGAGGCAGCGGATCCATCCAGCTGGCGTAGCGCGCGTCGCTGAACAGCACCTGCAACAGATGCTCCACATCCATGTCGCCGTGGCGCCAGCGGCGGGCCTGCTCCTGGCTGGCGAGCAGCAGATCCCAGGCGGCATCACTGAAGCGATCCGGCTCCGTGGTGAGGCTGGCGCCGGCGGCGGGATTGGCGAAATCAGGCCGCATGGGCGCGGGAGCTCAGCTCGATCAGTTCCACCTTGTAGCCGTCGGGGTCTTCCACAAACGCAATCACCGTGCTGCCGTTCTTCATCGGGCCCGGCTCGCGCACCACCCGGCCGCCCTTGGCGCGGATCTGATCACACACGCCAACGATGTCGTCCACGCCGAGGGCGATGTGGCCATAGCCCGTGCCGATGTCGTAGCTGGTGGTGTCCCAGTTGTGGGTGAGCTCGAGCACGGTGGTGTCGCTCTCCTCGCCATAGCCCACAAAGGCCAGGGTGAAGCGGCCGCCGGGATAGTCCTTACGGCGCAGCAGGCGCATGCCGAGCACCTCTGTATAGAAGGTGATCGAGCGCTCCAGGTCGCCGACCCGCAGCATCGTGTGGAGCAAGCGCATGGAAGCCGCATCAGCCAGGCGCATTCTGACCAGAGCTCACCATTCGGTGCCAACGGGCACAAGAGGGGCGGCAGGGGCGACCCATAGGATCCCCACCAAGGACCACTGAGACACACCTAGGCCGCTGTGATCGACACCCTCGACCTCGTGATTGACACCATCGTGGCCAGGGAGGTGCTCGATTCCCGCGGCACCCCCACGGTGGAAGCCGAGGTGATGCTCGAAGGCGGTGCCAGCGGCCGCGCGATCGTGCCGAGCGGTGCCAGCACCGGCGCCCACGAAGCCTGTGAACTGCGCGACGGCGGCAGCCGTTACTGCGGCAAAGGCGTGCTGCAGGCGGTGAGCAATGTGGAAGAGAAGATCGCTCCCGCCCTCTGCGGCCTGAGCGCCCTCGATCAGGGCACCGTGGATGCGGCGATGCTCGAGCTCGATGGCAGCGCCAACAAAAGCGCCCTGGGCGCCAACGCGATCCTGGCCGTGAGCCTGGCCACCGCCCGGGCCGCCGCCAACGGCGTGGGTCTGCCCCTCTACCGCTACCTGGGCGGCCCGATGGCCAACCTGCTGCCGGTGCCGTTGATGAACGTGATCAACGGTGGCGCCCACGCAGCCAACAGCCTGGACTTCCAGGAATTCATGCTCGTGCCCCACGGCGCTCCCACCTTCCGCGAAGCGCTGCGCATGGGCACCGAGGTGTTCCACACCCTCAAGGGCCTGCTCAAGGACAAAGGCCTGAGCACCGCCGTGGGTGATGAGGGCGGCTTCGCCCCCGACCTCGGCAACATCGAAGCCGGCGAGCTGCTGGTGCAGGCGATCGAGAAGGCCGGTTACCGCCCCGGCGATCAGATCTCCCTGGCCCTGGATGTGGCCAGCACCGAATTTTTTAAAGACGGTCGCTATGCCTTCGATGGCGGCAGCTACACCAGCGCTGAGATGGTGGATCAACTGGCAGCCCTGGTGAGCCGCTTCCCGATCACCTCGATCGAGGACGGCGTGGCCGAAGACGATTGGGATGGCTGGGCCCTGCTCACCGAGAAGCTCGGCAAAACCGTGCAGCTGGTGGGCGACGACCTGTTCGTGACCAACAGCGCCCGCCTGCAGCGCGGCATCGATCTGGGCGTGGCCAACTCGATCCTGATCAAGGTGAATCAGATCGGTTCCCTCACCGAAACCCTCCAGGCGATCGATCTGGCGGGCCGCGCCGGCTACACCAGCGTGATCTCCCACCGCTCCGGCGAAACCGAAGACACCACCATCGCCGACCTGGCCGTGGCCACCCGCGCCGGCCAGATCAAGACCGGTTCCCTGAGCCGCAGCGAGCGCGTGGCCAAGTACAACCAGCTGCTGCGCATCGAAGACGAACTCGGCAGCCAGGCCGTTTACGCCGGCGCTGAAGATCGCGGCCCCCGCGGCAAGGCCTGATCGGCCACGGGGCAACTAAGCCTGCTCAGGATTGCCCCAACTTGTCGATGCGGCCATCGCGCCGCAACCGGGCCTGAAGCTTCAACCAGCTCAGGCCCACCGGCGCTGAAAGCACGATCGGCACGGCCGTGAGCGCCGGCCGCGTGCTGGCCGCCAACAACGCAGCCGACACCAACAGAGCACCCAGCAACATCGCCTGACCCGCACTTTGTTGGCTCAAGGCCACCCGTCGCAGCAGACGATCGGTTTCACCGGCGCGGATCTGCACCTGAAGGTCGCCCTGCTCGATCCGCGAGAGGCTGTCTTCCAAGCGCTGCGGCAGGCCGAGGGCGCGGCTACCCACCTCCACCGCCTGGCGGCCCAGCTGATTGAAGAGATCGTTGGGACCGTTGCCGGAGGCGCTCATCAGGGGCAGTAGGTAGGGGCGGGCAATCGCCACGAGGCTAAAGCTGGGATCGAGGCTGCGGCCCACGCCTTCAAAGGTGGAGAGCGCCCGCATCACAAAGATCAGCTCGGGCGGCAAGCGGAACGGCTGGCCGTAGACCAGCTCATACAGATCACCCGAGAGCTTCTCGATCACATTGACGGAGAAGGGAGGCGTGAGCGCTTCGGTGAGCATCACCCGCACGAGGCGGCGCACCGGCCCTGGATCAATGTCCGCCGCGATCACACCGGCAGCTTGCAGTTCGCTCACCAGGCCGCCGGCATCGCGAGCCGCAGCGGCCGTGACCATGCGGCCCAGGCGACTGCGCAGCCGCTGCGAGAGGCTGCCCACCATGCCGAAGTCGTAGTAGATCAGCGCGCCATCGCGGGCCACGGCCAGGTTGCCCGGGTGGGGATCGGCATGAAAGAAGCCGAAGCGCACGAGCTGCTGCAGGTAGCTGGCCGCTCCCTTTTCGGCCACCGCAGCCGGATCGATCCCGGCCTCGAGGATCGCCTCGCGATCGGTGATCTTGATCCCGGGCACGTAATCAAGGCAAAGCACACGGCGGGTGGTGAGCTCCCACACCACGGCCGGGATGCGAATGCCTGGATCATCCAGAAATTGCTGGCGGAAACGGGCCGCATGCTCGGCCTCCAGGCGGAAATCGAGCTCCCGCAACAACACGCGCCGGCACTCCTGGGCGATCGACACCCAATCGCGCCCAACCCCCCAGCTGGGATGGCGCTGCAACACCGCAGCCACCTGCTGCATCACCTCGAGGTCGAGCCGGAACAGCCGCTCCAACCCCGGCCGTTGAATCTTCAGAACCACCTGGCGACCGCTGCGCAGGCTGGCGCGGTGCACCTGAGCCAGGCTGGCTGCCCCGAGCGGATCAGGATCGAGATCAATGATTTCGGCGCAGCGCTCACCCAGCTCCTGCTCCAACAGCGCCTGGGCCGTTTGGAACGAGAAGGCCGGAACGCTGTCCTGCAGGCGCGAGAGCTCCTCCACCCAGCTGGCGGGAAGCACATCGGGGCGCGCCGAGAGCAACTGGCCCAGCTTGATGAAGGCCGAGCCGAGCGTGAGCAACTCGGCGGTGAGCCAGCGGGCGCGGCGTCGCTGCCGCGCTGCGCGGCGCTCTGCGGTAGCCCCACCGGGATAGCTCCAATCGCGGGCATCGAGCCAGAGCCACAGCAGCAACTGCACAACGGCAGCCCAGATGCGCAGCACCCGCGTGGCGCTACGTACGCCCTGCATCAAGGCAGGCATCAGGGCCTCTCCTCAAGCCGTCGTGCCACGCGCGCCACCTGAGCACGTAGCTGGTCGATTTGGTGTTGAGGATCCGCGGGCATGGGGTCTGAGGGAGGAGCGTCCGCAGGAGCCGCAGCCTCACCGCGCTCGAGGCGCTGGGCCTCGAGCTCCACCTCTTCACGGAACAGGTCCCATTCCTGGCGGAACCGTTCCGGCGCATCCTGGGCCAACACCGCCAGGCCCGCTGCCGCATCGGCCAGGCCACTGCCCAGACGAGCCGATAGCCGGTTCAGTGCTGCCTGCACAAGGGTCTGGGGTGTGCTCATGGCGGCCGTCCGGGCCGAGGCCAGGCGTGATCTGCTGAAACTGTGGCAGATCAGAGCTGGGGAGCGGGAGGCGGCGGGGGTGTGGATTGAGGCGGCGCTGTCGGTTCTGCCGCGGGAGCGACAGGCGCAGCCGGCAGCTCCGGCTCGCGCGGCGGTTCGATCTGATTCGCGCGTTGCAGCTCGGCTTCAGCCTGCTTGGCCGCTTCAGCGCGCTGCTTGGCCTCCTGCTCCTGTTGACGCTCTAGCTCTTGCAGCTCCCCACGGATTTCGGCCTGGGCATCGCCAAAGCGCAGCGTCAGGCTCTCCAGGCTGGTGCCGGGGAACACCTGCACATCAAACCCTGGGCCAAAGCGGATCAGCTCGGTGACGTTGAAGCTGAGCAGCCGCTGGGCGACGCCATAGGCGAGGCCAAAACACAGCCCAGCGATCAGAGGACCCTTCCAGATCTGCTGGGGGCGAGGCTGGGTTGGCTGCGACACTCTTGCCATGCGCGGCCCACATCAAGCCTGCAACTCTAAGCAGCGAAAGCCGCATTGGCCCGGGCGGCGAGCCGCGGGATGAACTAGCCCATGCAGGTTTTGCATCAACGCGGCCGGTCTGTGTGGGTGCCAAGAACTCAACAGAGCCAGCCGATCTCAAGGCTTAATTTCAGCATCGCGTGTTGGGGAAGGCAGTTGTGATCTCGCTGGACAACCTCGCCGCGCTTGATCACCTCATCTGGCTGCGCACCGGCCAACGGGCAGCCGAAGCGCTGGCCTGCGCACAGCCCACCGTGAGCCGCAACAGCCGCCGTTGCCTGGAGGTCTTCGGCCTGGAGCTGGCCCGCAGCCGCGGCGAATGGCGACTGGTCGGCGATACGGAGCTGCTCAACCTGGAGCGCTCCGTGCATCAGCAGTGGCGCTGGAGCCGCCGCTGCACCCTACGGCTCGAAGCCCAGCACTGGTCAGCACCAGGGCTGGATGGCCTAGACCTCACCAACTGGCAACGCGGCAACTTCAACCAGCTCGAGTACGAACAGCCCCACGCCCTCCTGAAAGACGGGGTGATCGATGCCTGGATCTGCTCAGCACCGGATGCACCGGTGCGTGACGGACTCACCGCCCTGCGGCTCACCACCATGCCGATGCATCTGATGGTGCCGGTGGGTCACCCACTGGTTGATCGGCGCGATCCGATCGCCTGGGATGACCTGTTGCCCTACCCGGTACTGCCTCTGCCCAATGGCAGCTTCCCGGTCTTTGAAGGCGTGCTGCGCCGATGCGGCCTCTTGCCCAGTGCAGAACGGGAACAGGCGATGAAACAAGCCCCCTGGTTTGGGCAGGTGCCGGTGGAGTCGATGCTGATCGGCTACTCGTCGCCGCTCACCCTGCATCTGTTTGGCGACGAGTGGGTACGCCTTCCGCAGCGTTTACCCGTAGACGTTGGCGATGTGCTGATGGTGCGTGATGCCTACCGCGATCACCCGCGCACCAAGGGCTTGTTCAACCTGCTGATTGATCACCTCAGCCGCCTGGCTGCCCCGCACCCTGAGGTGACCGTGCACCGCAGCCCCGTGGCTTACGTCGTGTAGTCGGCGTTGATATAGCACATTGCTCAGAACAGCTGCTATCATTGGAGTTTTGCATTCCTGAAAAGTGACACAGCCGTGACACAAGGCCTGTTGCCGCCCATCCCCTGACACAAACTTGACACACTCCTGCGTCGACCCACCGTGACCAAAAGCGAGGACGGAACACTTGTACTGAACAAGACAAAGATATTCAACGCCGAAAATTGCTATATCTACCAACGTGGAGGAACCAAGTCAAAATACTGGCAGTTTTATTATTGGGATTCAGAGGGAAGGGAAGGGTTCAGAATTAGAAGATCACTAAGGACCAAAGACTTTCTAACCGCCCAATCACTTGCCCAGAAAGAATATATCAACATCAAAGCAAAAATCCAGAACGAAGAGTCACTGCAAACGCTAACAGTCGGAGAAATGGCGAGGATATTTCTTGCCAAGAAGAAGTCTACAATAAGCTCGGCACCACACGCAGGGGTGACACCAGAAACTTATCGAGTGCTGAAGAATAAATGCAGGAAGTTAATTGACTACCTTGGAGAAAACACAAGAGTTGATCACCTCAAACGAAATGCATTTGAAGGCTATGAGCAGTGGCGAAGAGATGGACACGGAGGCAAGATACCTAAAACAAAAACAACAATCAAGGCTGAACTATCTACCTTTAAATCTGTTATTCAGAATATCGCAGTCAAAGATAAGAGAGTAATTAGCAATTCCCCAGACATCCCTGAGATCAAGGTACCTCGCACCGAAGCACGACACAGGAGGAATCACTTTAGAGACGACGAACTAAAAATACTACTTAGAACAATACATGAATGGAAAGAAGAAGATGTAATCAGGAAAACAGCAGGGCTTCACAGGAAAATAATTGCTTGCGCCATAGAGTTAATGCTGAATAGCGGAATTCGTGTTGGCGCAGCAAAGAAAATCAGATGGCGTGACATAAGAATTAATTCTAGAGACAGCCGAGAGCAGCAGAGGCTCTACAGAATTATTACGGTGCCGCCAGAGAATAACAAGACCGGCAAGGAATATGAATGCAATTGCGAGGTAGCACTTGTGCTGAATCGGCTGAGGACAGTTTCTAGCTTCACCAAGTCAAGTGACCTACTATTCTGCAATCAGAAAGACGGAAAATCTTTTTCTTCTAGGATTTGGGCAGATGCCTGGAACCAAATAATTGCTAAAAGCAAGCTTGAAAACGATACAGGCAGAAAGTTTTCGTACTACTCTTTAAGACACACCTATGCAACCATATCACTAGCAAACAAAGTTCCACTGCAACTTCTTGCATCAAACATGGACACAAGCACTAAGTATATTCAAGACCATTATTATCACCATGAGCCCGAAGGATTGACGGCGGAACTTAATCCTATAAAAAGAACGAGAAAACTAACAGGGGGCGAAATGTACAGCACATATGTTACGCCACAATGAATTCAATAAAAGGATGGAAATACGAGGGAAGGGAAAGCGATCAACTATTAGTATAAAAGATGACTGATATAGATTTGCGAACTCAAAAGATCATTCCTCCTCATACTTAGAGAATGAGGTGAGATAACTTTTTGAAGGTTCAACATTTTCATCCTCTGAGTATGATACAGCATAGACCACAGCTGTCTGAGAGCCCGAGGCACCGAAGTCCTGATTAATTGTTGAGGCTTCAGTTTCTCCAAGGTGCTTACCCAGCCACAGTATATCCTCAGGAGTTAATGAGCCAAATGGATTATCTTCATCTTGACGGTTAACCCAGCAAATAGGATCAAGAGAATCCCAATTGCAAGCCTGCACATCATCAACATCTATTTCGTACACTACAACTTTTGCAAAGTCAAAATTCATATCAAGCTCATCATCAAGCTTTGCCCAAAGAGACTCTTTATCATCATCCTCAAGGGAATCAAAAAGGCTTTCCATGCAAAAAGGCGGTATTCTCTACTTCTCCATCATAGCGCCTACCGCTAGAACAGGCAACCTACTAGAGAAACGGTCAACGATGCAGACAAACTCAAGAATAAATCAAATATAATAGAATTGCCAGAAAGAATGAGTCAGCCCCTAGAGTGAATGGCAGCTGCCAATTTCTCCCAAGACGCATGAGCCCCTTTGTAGTTACATCCAGGAGGTGCTGCCGAAAACGCACTTACATACTGATTAAATCCAACTTTACGCAACCTTCTTTGAGACTTTCCACCTAATGCGCATACAACAGCATTTGGAAACAACTTGATCTCCTCTAAGAGGTAATTTGTAACGCAAGCTTTTTCTATGCCAATAGGAATAGTGCCACTCTCCTTCTCTGCTGAGCAAAGGACAGAATCAGTCAAGAGAGACTTGCAGAGTTGCTGATCGAAAGTTAAGCCTGGAAAACACATATCTAGAATTAATCGTACCCTTTTATGAAACAGATCAGTCTGAGAGCGATAGCATTCTTCGGTATATCTTATTGAATCATCAAGAGAAGAAAACGACTCAGATTCATGCGGGTCTCCAGGCTCTGCAAAAATCAAAATCAGCTCAACTTCTTCTGGTTTTCCATTGGCACCACATATGCCTCTTGGAGCAAAACCCTTGGACGGACAGAATTTTATACTTTTGCATGATGACTCTAGGAGAGGGCAAGGAGACCAGGCTTGCTGCAAAAGCTTCAGCAGAGAGCTATTCATGCTAGACAGCAATAACTTAGTTTGAAGTATATCCCATCTGCTCTTTTCGTCAAGCGACAGGGTTGACAGCGCAAGGGACTAGCGCTATAATAAGTCTGCCAGGCTTCAGACATATTAACTAAAACCTATATAAATAGTATTGACGCAATGCTGTCAGGCCAATATTCACATATTCTATCCAATTTGGGTCAAGCAGATGCCGCTCAGTTTGTTTAGAAGTAAATATTTTCCTTGCCAGGACAGGGATTACCTGGAGGTTATTGGTGTCTCCAATGAAACAGAGGATAACTCCAGAATCAATCATTAAGCCTTTTTCAGGTAAGTCTCCAGCATCCCCTCCTATTATAATACATAAAGAATTAATGTTATATCCTCAATTGCAGTATGACCCAAATGAAAACCAACAGCAAAGGAAAAATAGCCAGAAATTGGCTTTTGGGTAGCCAGTCATTAAATCAACACTTAAGAAGCTTATCGTCAAAAGGATTTTGGAGCCAGGTATTCAAAGAATACATCTCCTACCAATTCGATTCGGTTTTTAAACCATCATACTTTGGGACTATCTGCTGGACACCATTCTTATTTGAATTTAATGAAGCAGTGAAGGAGACAAGCCACTTTAAGAATAAGTTTCTTACGGCTTTATGCGACTGCAAGTTGTATCAGATACCACATTTACCAGACAGGCCTAGAATAATCTTTTTCCATGAGACAAAAGAAACTCTAGTCAATCCAACATCTTCTAATCCGAAGTACAAACGTGCCCTGCATACCCATTTTCACCTAGAGGGCTCTGACAAGATTCCCGATGTTCATTATCTCAATATGCTTATCCAGGCCAAAGTAAGGCCAGGATTTGACAGGCTAAAACGGAGAGATACTGCCTTACATAAGGCTATTGTCATCCAAGATTGGATTAGAGATTTTCATGCAGACTATAATCTGAAGGACTTCTGCTCTAATAGATATCGCCAAGATGGTGACTTAGTGATCGACTACAAGAACTCCGATCTGGGATAAGTACTCAGATGCAGAATCAATGAATTTATTTGACTTTTAGGTTTCCAAGGCCTCATATAGCCAATCTTGGATTACAGGTTCAGTTTCTAGGGTTTTTCTGGTATTTTCACTGGAGTTTAGTGGGGTTCTGATTCATGTACCTGCGGAATGCCCTTTGGCCTAGTTTCCGCATCATCTCTAGAGCAAGGCGGGAAGCTATATAAATAGTAGTGACTTCAGGATATTTACGCCTATAGCATAGTTCTGCAGTCGTCAAAGAATTCAATCTATCGAAATCCAGTATGCAAACTATCTATCGCAAGGGATTGGTATTTCAGGTAAGTTTAAAGTGCAGGGAATCCGAGAGACTTCTCCAGCAAAGGAATGAGTTGATGGACTACTATAAAATGGATTGCTCTGGCTTGATAAAGCATTTGATCTCAAAGGAGCATTATTCAATAAGAAGGCAACTTAACTTGGTCTGATTATGCTGAGCTCAGAAACCAGAAAGATCATCAGGAAGATCAGGGAGACCTGCAAAGATCCATTGACCAAGAAGCCAAGCTTTAAGTCAGACGATGAAGTTATTGAATTTGCAATAATGAGCCTAGATCTCAAGATGCGTTGACGTGATCCTTGAGAATCCTCTGGACAGTGGCCAGAGACAGACCTGTTTGATCACGAATAGATCTGTAAGACTCACCTTCATCACGCAGTCGGACCACAAGGCGTTCCTTTTTGTCTGAGGTCTTTGGACGGCCACCAAGGTTGCCACCAGTTCGTCTGCGGTGCTCTACAGATTCTCTGGTGCGCTCCTGGATCAGAGAGCGTTCAACCTCTGCAAGGCCCGTTAGCAGGCCAATGACCAATGGCGCCAGCTTTCCAAGACCACTGGTATTGATCAAGCCATCCAAGGTGCGGACATAGACCCCTTGGATCTGAAGCTCGTTGAGTCGGTTGATTACTTCGACTTGTGATCTCCCAAGTCGATCCAGCTTTGACACGACTAATTCATCACCTTTCTGCAAGAAGTCAAGACACTTTCGTAACTGGCTGCGCTTTTCCAGTGGTGCTCTTGACGAGACCTTCTCAGCAAACACCTCGCTGCATCCTGCGGCCCTTAACTCTGCGATCTGGGCCTCAGTGTCTTGATGGGCTGTTGAGCACCTTGCGTAGCCAATGGATTGCCCCATAGCTCAAAACCCAGTGGGTATCCGAACAGAGCAATCATACAGTGTTTCTGGTACGCATTTTTCTTTGTATGCACTTGCATTTAGATCGTGCTAAGAACCCCTGCGTTTTCATACACGGCTGGACACTCAGCGCAGCCAAAAGGCCGCCAAGCCCCAGGAGCTCTCCACTCGCAATGGCCATAAAGCCGCTTAGCGAGCCCATCGGCCAGCCAATCCCCACGCCCCAGAACAAAAAGACCGCTATCGAGCAGCCCAGAGAATGGGCATAATCGGTGACACAGCTGTGACACAGAGATTTTCAGGCTCTTAGAAGCACTGCAGCACAAGGGATCTTGACTAGGTAGTGTAATCGGCGTTGATCCGCACGTATTGATCGGAGAGGTCGCATCCCCAGGCGCAGCCGCTGCTGGAGCCAGCGCCAACCTGAATGCGAATCAGCACCGTGTCGTCTTTGAGGTAGGCACCAGCCGCCCGATCGCGCATGTAAGCCGAAGCCGAGGGGCGATCGAAGGCGAGGGGTTGGCCAGCCGCCATCAGCTGGTGCTCACCGAGCCACAGCGCTACCGCATCAGGATCCATCGGCACGCCGGCGCGGCCGGCGGCGGCCACGATGCGGCCCCAGTTGGGATCGCGGCCGTGCACGGCGCACTTCACCAGGGAGGAGCCACAGATCGTACGGGCGATGGCACGGGCAGCGGCGTCATCGCTGGCGCCCTCCACCTGCACCTCGATCAGACAGGTGGCACCTTCGCCATCCCGAGCGATGGCTTGAGCCAGGTGTTGCGACACCGCTGTCAGGCCGGCCTCCAACGCCTCGTAATGCTCGGGGTTCAGGGGCTCACCGGCTGCAAACGCCAGGTACGTGTCGTTGGTGCTGGTGTCGCCATCCACCGTGATCGCATTGAAGGAGCGATCCACCGCCCGCTTCACCATCGCCTGCCACACATCGGCCGGCACGCCGGCGTCGCAACTGAGATAGCCGAGCATGGTGGCCATGTTCGGGTGAATCATTCCCGAGCCCTTGGCCATGCCGCCGATGCGCACGCGGCGGCCACCCAGCTCGGCCTCAAGAGCGATTTGCTTGTCGATGAGGTCGGTGGTGAGGATTGCCGTAGCGGCAGCGGAACCACCCTCAGGGCTGAGCGCTTCAACCAAGGGATCAATCCCCGCCAAGAGGGTGTCCATCGGGATCGGCACGCCGATCACACCCGTGGAGCAGATCAGCACCTCCTCGGCCGTTAGCCCCAGACGATCCGCCATGGCCTGGGTGGCGCGCTGGCTATCGATCAGGCCCCGATCACCGGTGCAGGCATTGGCCTGGCCGGAATTGGTGAGCACCGCCCGGGCCCGGCCTCCGCTGGCCTGCAGCCGCTCGGCGCACAGATCCACGCAGGCGGCTCGCACCAGTGAGGTGGTGAAGGTACCGGCGCAAACGGCGCCTTCCGGCGCCAGCACGAGGGAGAGATCAGGCTTGCCGGAGGCCTTCAGGCCCGCCGTGATGCCGGCGGCGAGAAAGCCTTGCGGGGCCGTGACGCCGCCGGAGATGGGCTGCCAGGGATGCGTCACGGCGGGCGCTGCTTACTCGAATCCTGCGATTCTGAGCGCTGATGGCCCACTCGCCTGTGGCAGAGATGCCCGCCTCACCGCGCTGGAGCGGTCCACAACGCCGCATTGGTCTCACCGGCGGCATTGCCAGCGGCAAAAGCACCGTGGCCCGCTGGCTAGCCGAGCAAGGGCTACCGGTGCTGGATGCGGATGTATTTGCGCGGGAAACGCTGGCGCCGGGAAGCGCTGGGGCCAAGGCCGTGATCGATCGCTACGGCGAGGCGGCTCAAACAGCGGGGAGCGCACCAGCTGCAGCTGTGATCGATCGCGCTGCACTCGGGCGAATCGTGTTTCGCGATCCGCTGGAACGGCAATGGCTAGAGGACTTAGTGCATCCGCTGGTGCGCGAGCGATTCGACAGGGAGCTTGCAGCGCTCAAGGCAGCTCCGGCGGTGGCACTGGTCATCCCACTGCTCTTCGAGGCGGGCCTCGAAGGCATGTGCAGTGAGGTGTGGCTGGTGGACTGTGAAGCGGAACAGCAGCTGCAGCGCCTGATGGAACGCGATGGCCTCAGCGCCGAGGAGGCCCAGACCCGCATCGATGCTCAATGGCCACTGCAGTGCAAACGTGCACTGGCAGATCGCTTGATCGACAACCGGAACAACGTCAAGGTGCTCAACAGTCAGCTCATGCAACTGCTCAACACACCGTTGGAGTACCTGTGATCAACATCACAGCCAGCCTTGTGCCCAGTCATCAAGAGATCCTCTGATTTTGGCGAGGTTGTGTTCATCGAGAGGGGAACACCTCTCCACACTCCTCACCAAATAACCGTCATGTCTGCTCTCTTCGCTCAAAAAACCATCACCGGTTACGCTGCTCTCGCCGTTGCGGCTGCTGGCACTGCCCTGCCTGGCTCTGATGCCAAGGCTGCTCCGCTGATCTTTGATTGCTACAGCCGCAGCACCAGCGATCTACTGGTGAAATCAGCCCTGGATCTGAGCAACGAAAATCTGGCTTGCGTTCAGAACGGTGTTGGCACTCCAGTCTCCTATGTGCCGGCCGCTCCTCAGCAGGTCTATGTGACTCCCGCACCCGCTCCTGCTCCGTCAGCTGGTTCCTCCTTCTTTGGCAGCATGCTCGGTGGCGCCATTGGCGGCGTGATCGGGAATGCCATCAACGGTGGCAACCGCACGACTGAAGTTCACCACCATCACCAACAACGGCCAGCGGCTGAGGCGTCTCCAGCGAAGTCCCAGGTCGATATCTGCAGGATGAATCCCAAGCTCTGCATGATCGTGCGCTGATCCTCGGAAAGGTCATGAAGCCCTCGAGCCTTTGGCTCGAGGGCTTTGTGTTGCTGGCGGGCTCATCGTTTGATGAGGGAGCCGTGGTCAAAACCAGTCAAGCGGAGTGCACTGAGCTGACGACGCCGAGAGGGTGGTGGTGCAGCCTGAGATGGTTGGAATGAAGAGATGGGTCCGCAGCGTGGCGGATCTCCCGGCCCAGCAGGGCTATGCGGCCTTGACGATCAATCCCGTCTGGTGAATGGCTCCCGACCCGAGGGCAGTGATGACGATGAAGGCTTGGCCTTAGGCCAAGAGCTTTGTGGCCAAGTCAGGGCTGAACCATGCCTCTCTGATGTGGCTGCGGCGGCGATCGAGATCCGTTGATGCCACGCATGCGCTATTCGGGGGGCGCTGTGAGCAAGATCACAGCTGCGAACGAGGTGGGTCAACAAGTCGGCCGTTGAACCGGGCGAGGGTGTGCACATCGGGAGGGGAACACCTCCCCCTCAACTCCTCACCCCTTAACCGTCATGTCTGCTCTCTTCGCTCAAAAAACCATCACCGGTTTCGCCGCTCTCGCCCTTGCCGCTGCCGGCACTGCCCTGCCTGGTTCTGATGCCAAGGCTGCTCCGCTGATCTTTGATTGCTACAGCCGCAGCACCAGCGACCTGCTGATGAAATCAGCCCTGGATCTGAGCAACGAAAACCTCGCCTGCGTTCAAAACGGCGTGGGCGCTCAGGTGTCGTATGTGCCGGCTGCTCCTCAGCAGGTGTATGTCACCCCAGCTCCTGCCCCTGCTCCTTCTGCTGGTGAGTCGTTTTTCGGCAGCATGCTTGGCGGCGCCATCGGCGGCGTGCTCGGCAATGCCATCAACGGTGGCAATCGGACCACCGAAGTGCATCACCACTACGACCGAGGCCAAGACCAACTTCAAGACACCATGGATCGTGGTGGTGCGACCTCTGAGCCACAAAAGACCGCCAGGAATTTTCTCCCTCGCGGCATGCACGCCCATAACCCCGTTCAGCGCAAGTCGATTGCTCTCCCTGATGGCTTGAAGCCATCAGGAAAACTGACCCTGCCTGGGAACAAGAATCTCGAACGCCAGAGCAATCCTTCTGGCGCTTCCATTTCCAACAACCCCTCCAACTCCTCCAAGCCTTCTGGAGTCGTGTTGCCCGGTGGCACGAAGATTGGTGGCCTTAACCCTTCCCTGGGCAAGCTCGGCAGTCGTCTTCCGTTCTGATTCAGCGAGAGCTACTGATCCCCCAGGTCGTAACGACCTGGGGCTTTTGATTGGTTCGAGGCTGCGTCACCCAGAGAGACAGTGAAACTGACCTTTGACAAGCAGACGCGAGCTAGGGATTGAGCCCATCACTCTCGGGAAGAACACCTCGTCCTCTATTGGCAATCTCGGCAACATTGCATTCCAGGAAGCGGAGATCTGGGAGGAGCCAAGCAGCCCATGCCTGGCATTGTGGATGGTCGACGGCCCTTCTGATGAACAGGACCACCCACGTTCTGCCCCTCATGACAAAAGCAAGAGGGGGTTGTATCCCGAAAGTCAGGTTGGATTCTGAGGTCAGCCCTTCAACTTCTGATTGAGGATCTGGTTGGCCAGCTTCGGATCGGCTTTGCCGCCGGTCTTCTTCATCAGCTGACCCACGAAGAAGCCCTGCAGCTTGGTTTTGCCGCCGCGGAAGGCCTCCACCTCTTCAGGATGGGCCGCCAGCAGCTCCTCCACGATCGCGGTGATCGCCGCCGGATCGCTGATCATGCCCAGGCCTTTGGCCTCCACGATCGCGGCCGGTGAACCACCCTTCTCCAGCAGCTCCGGCAGGATCTCCTTCGCGATCTTGCCGCTGATCTTGCCGCCGTCGATCAGTTGCACCATCTCCGCCAGCTGCTCGGGGCGGAAGGGCAGATCGGCATAGGAAAGCCGGTTGGCATTCATATAGGCGGCGATGTCACCCGTGATCCAGTTAGCCAGGCCCTTGGCATCAGCGCCGGCGGCCACGGCAGCCTCGAAGTATTCGGCCATAGGGCGCTCATCGGTGAGCACGCGGGCGTCGTATTGCGACAGGCCCAGCTCCTCGGCATAGCGATTGCGCTTAGCGGCGGGCAGCTCGGGCAGCTCAGCACGCCAGCCTTCCCGGCGCTCCACGCTTACCTCGATCGGGCCGAGATCGGGGTCAGGGAAATAGCGGTAATCGCTGGCTCCTTCCTTGCCACGCATGCTCTTGGTGAGCTGCTTGCCCTCATCCCAGAGGCGCGTTTCCTGCACGACAGGCTCACCGGCCTCATAGGCCTTGATCTGGCGTTGGATCTCGTATTCGCACGCCTTCTGGATCGCCGAGAAGGAGTTCATGTTTTTGATCTCCACCTTCGTGCCGAAGGGTGCGTCGGGCCCGCGGCGCACGGAGATGTTCACGTCGCAGCGCAGGGAGCCTTCCTGCATGTTGCCGTCGCTCACGCCCAGATACCGCATGATGCGGCGAATTTCAGAGGCATATTCCGCGGCCTCACGGCCGGTGCGGAGATCGGGCTTGCTCACGATCTCCGCGAGAGCCACACCGGCACGGTTGTAATCCACGAGGGAATGGGTGGACCCCGCTAAGCGATCGCTGCCGGCATGCACCAGCTTGCCGGCGTCCTCCTCCATGTGCAGGCGTTCGATGCCGATGCGCTTGAGGTAGGTATCTTTCCCTTTTTCCGCCACTTCCACGTCGATCCAGCCGTCTTCGGCGATTGGTTCGTCGTATTGGGAGATCTGGTAGTTCTTCGGCAGATCGGGATAGAAATACTGCTTGCGATCAAACTTGCTGTGCTCAGCGATGTTGAGGTTGAGCGCCATCGCCGCCTTCACCGCATACTCGAGCACCTTCTGGTTGAGCACCGGCAGCGTGCCGGGCAACCCGCACACCACCGGATCAATGTGGGTGTTGGGGTCGTCGCCGAAGGCCGTGGAGGCACTGGTGAAGATCTTGCTGTTGGTTCCCAGCTGAACGTGGGTCTCCAGGCCGATCACGGCTTCCCAGGCGGCCTCAGCAGCCATGTGTGTTCTCCATGCGTGGGCCGATCCTATGGAAGGGCGCCAGTGGCCATCGGCGGGGCCGGGCTGAAACACTGAGGAGCTGTCTGCAGCTGTCCGCGAGCCATGGCCGCCTCCAGCGAGTCGCCGGTGTTGGTCCTGGGCGGAGGGCTGATGGGCCTGGCGGTTGCTCACCAACTGGCGCGCGCAGGCCAGGCCGTGGAAGTGCTCAGCCGGCGCCGCAGCGAAGCCGCGGGGTTCGTGGCCGCAGGGATGTTGGCGCCCCACGCGGAAGGGCTGAGCGGCGCCCTGCTGCAACTCGGCCAGCTCAGCCTGGAGCGGGTGCCGGCCTGGGTGGCCCAGATCGAAGCCGATAGCGGCCTCAGCTGCGGCCTGCGGCCCTGCGGAATCGTGGTGCCGTTCGCCACGGCTGCCGAACGGGATGTGTATCCCACCGCCGCCTGGGGGGAGGCCCTCACTCGCGAGGGGCTGGAGCGGGAGCTGCCGGGAATCGGGCCGGGTTGGCAGGCGGGCTTGCTGTTCCGCCAGGACGGGCAGATCGACAACCGCCGCCAGCTGATGCGCGCCCTGGAGCGGGCCTGCGTGGAACTGGGGGTGCGCTTCCAGGAGGGCGTGGAGGTGCTGGAGCTCCTGCAGGAGGGTGATCGCCTCAGGGGCGTGCGGGTGCGCGATGCCGCAGCCACGGTGCAAACCCTGGAGGCCGCCACCGCCGTGCTCTGCAGCGGCGCCTGGAGTGCCCAACTGCTGCCGCAGCTGCCCGTGTTCCCGGTGAAGGGGCAGATGCTTTCGCTGCAAGGGCCGCGCGAGGCACTGCAACGAGTGATCTTTGGCCCCGGCACCTATCTGGTGCCCAGGGAAGACGGGCTGCTGGTGGTGGGTGCCACCAGTGAACGGGAAGCCGGTTTCACCGAAGGGCTCACCCCCTTCGGCCAGCGGCAACTCCAGGCGGGGATCGAAGCGCTGCTGCCCGAAGCCAGCCAATGGCCACCGATGGAGCGCTGGTGGGGCTTCCGGCCCTGCACGCCTGATGAGGGGCCCCTGCTGGGGCCCAGTGCAGTCACCGGGCTGTGGCTGGCCACCGGGCATCACCGCAATGGCGTGCTGTTGGCCGCGATCACGGCAGAACTTCTGGGGGCCTGTCTGCAGCCGGGCGGTTGCTCTCCTGCTCAGCAAGCGCTGCTCAACAGCTTCCGCTGGGATCGCTTCAACGGCTAACCCCGCCGCGGCCAACTGCTGCGCAACGGTTCACCTCAGCTGCCAACCCAGTCGCGGAATCGTGTTCAGCATGGCTGCATCGCTGCTGAGCCGTTTCAACCTGCGCGATGGAGCCGCTGCCCTTCCTCAACCTGCTGGCCCTGCTCTGCATGGGCCATTTCCTGGGGGATTTCGGTCTGCAGAACGACCGCATGGCCCAGGAGAAATGCCCGGGTTGCTCAGGCGCGGTGTCGTGGCGCTGGTGGCTCACCGGCCATGGCGCCATCCATGGGCTGCTGGTGGGGCTGATCACCGGCCAACCGCTACTGGGCCTGGCGGAATGGGGCCTGCACACCCTGATCGATCTGGGCAAATGCCAGCGGCGCTACGGCATGGGTGCCGACCAGGGCCTGCATCTGCTCTGCAAGGGGATTTGGGCAGCGCTGGCGCTGGCCTGAGCTGGACAGCGCTGCCCGGAGGCGATCCGAAGGATCAGCCCTCCACGCGCCAGGTCTGATCGGCGGGGGTCCAGTCGCTCAGCTCGGAGGGCTGGAACCAGAGGCCGATTTCGAACTGGGCGGTTTCGGGAGCGTCGGAACCGTGGATCACGTTGCGGCCGATGTTCACGGCCAGGTCGCCACGAATGGTGCCGGGCTCAGCCTCGAGGGGCTTGGTGGCACCGATCAGTTTGCGGGCGCTGGCGATCACGCCGTCGCCTTCCCACACCATCGCCACCACGGGGCCGGAGGTGATGAAGTCGACCAGGCCAGCAAAGAAGGGACGTTCGCGGTGCACGCCGTAGTGGCTCTCGGCCAGTTCACGGCTGGGGGTGAGCTGCTTGAGGCCCACCAGCTTGAAACCCTTGCGCTCGAAGCGGCCGAGGATCTCGCCCACCAGGCCGCGCTGCACGCCATCGGGCTTGATGGCAACAAAAGTGCGTTCGGCCATGGAAGAGAAAACGTCAGATCCGGCCCATCGTCCGCGGCGGGGCTGCCGCTTGGCAAGCACAGCGCCACAACAACGCCATGCATCGATCCGCCCTTTTGAGAGCCAGCAGCCATCCAGGCATTTCTGACCCTAGTTATGTGACTAGGCTCAAGCTCTACCGACGATGACCATGGCCACCGCTCCCCGTCAGGTCTCCAAGTCGCAATTCAAGGCCCAGGCTCTGGCCCTCTTCCGCGAGATCGAAACCAGTGGGGAACCTCTGGTGATCACGGATCACGGCCGACCGGCCCTCGAAGTCCGTCCCTATCGGCCCCAGCAGAGCGATGCAACCGATCCTCTGGAGGCACTGCGCGGGTCGGTGACCCACTACGACCAACCGTTTGAACCCATTGCCGAAGCTGACTGGGAGGCCCTGGCGTGATCCTGCTCGACACGCACGTGTTGATCTGGTGGGCCAACGGTGAGCAGGACAGGCTCTCCAATACAGCGATCGCGGCGATCGAAGCGGAGGAACAGCAACGCCTGGTGTCGGCCATCAGCTGCTGGGAAGTGGCGATGCTGGTGGATCGAGGGCGACTCGGCCTGAGCGTCGACGTTGAACGCTGGCTCCACTTGGTGGCATCGATACCCAGGCTGCAGCTGCTGCCCCTGAGCCCCACGGTCGCCGTGGCCTCCACCCGACTCCCCGGCACCTTCCATGCCGACCCCGCCGATCGGTTCCTCGTGGCGCAGGCCCGCGATCTGAACATCCCCCTGGTGACGGCAGACTCCAAAATCAGGGCCTACCCGCACGTCCGCAGCCTGTGGTGATCGCCCCCTCCGCCATCGCAGGCCAGCAGCAGGGCTGGACCCCCGCCGCCAGCGCCGAGCTCTACGGCCTCAGCCGCTGGGGAGAGCCCTACTTCTCTGTGAATGCCCGCGGGCACATCAGCGTGCAGCCCCAGGGCGATCGGGGCGGCAGCCTCGATCTGATGGAGCTCGTGCAGGGGCTGGAGGGCCGCAACCTGGGCCTGCCGCTGCTGATCCGCTTCGACGACATCCTCGAAGACCGGCTTGAGCGCCTGCACGCCGCTTTTGAGCGCGCCATTGCTCAATACGGCTACGCCGGCCGCTATCAGGGCGTGTTCCCGGTGAAGTGCAACCAGCAGCGCCACGTGGTGGAGGAGCTGGTGAGCTGCGGGCGCCGCTGGCATTTCGGTCTGGAAGCCGGCAGCAAGGCCGAGCTCCTGATCGCCCTCTCGTTGATCGACGACCCTGAGGCGCTGTTGATCTGCAACGGCTACAAAGACCAGCGCTACATCGAAACGGCGATCCTGGCCCGCCGCCTTGGCCGCCAGCCCGTGGTGGTGATCGAGCAGGCCGATGAGGTGGAGCGCATCATCAGCGCAAGCCGCGCCCTTGGGGCCGCCCCCTTCATCGGCGTGCGCGCCAAGCTCTCCAGCCGCAGCACCGGCCGCTGGGGCAGCTCCGTGGGCGACAAGGCCAAGTTCGGCCTCTCGATTCCGGATCTGCTCGCCACCGTGGAGGCGCTGCGCCAGGCCGACCTGCTGGGGGATCTGCGCCTGCTCCACTTCCACGTGGGCAGCCAGATCAACGACATTGCCGTGCTCAAGGACGCGCTGCAGGAAGCCGGCCAGATCTATGTGGAGCTCACCAAACAGGGGGCCCCGATGGGCTTCCTCGATGTGGGCGGCGGATTAGGGATCGACTACGACGGCAGCCGCACCGCCACGGCGGCCTCCACCAACTACTCCCTGCAGAACTACGCCAACGACGTGGTGGCCACGGTGCGCGAGTGCTGCGAACCCCATGGGGTGGCGGTGCCCACCCTGGTGAGCGAAAGCGGCCGCGCCATCGCCAGCCACTTCTCGGTGTTGCTGTTCAACGTGCTGGGCACCGCAGCCATGCCAGGCGCTGTGCCTGCCGAGGAGGAGAGCGAACCCCTCACGGTTCGCAACCTGCGGGAGACGTTGAAGGGGATCACCGCGACAGCCCCCGAAGAGGAGGGCGTGCTCTCACGCCTACAGGAGGCCTGGAACGACGCGATCAAGTTCAAAGACGACGCGCTCGCGGCCTTCCGCTTGGGCTACATCTCGCTGCCGCAACGGGCCATGGCCGAACAGCTCACCTGGGCCTGCGCTGAAGCGATCGTGGCACGTCTGCCCCGCGGCAGCGGCATCCCCGACGACCTGCGCCAACTGCGGGCCGCCATGGCCGGCACCTACTACGCCAATCTCTCGGTGTTCCGCTCCGCCCCCGACACCTGGGCGATCGAGCAGCTTTTCCCGCTGATGCCGATCCACCGGCTGGATGAGGAGCCGACGGAGCTGGGCCATTTCGCCGACCTCACCTGCGATTCCGACGGCAAGCTCGCCCGCTTCATCGGCGATGGCCAGGCCAAGCCCCTGCTGGAGCTGCATGCCCTGAGGCCCGGGGAGCCGTATCTGATCGGGATGTTCCTGGGGGGCGCCTATCAGGAGGTGATGGGCAACCTGCACAACCTGTTCGGCAGCACCAATGCGGTGCACATCCGCCTCGCCCCCGGTGGCGGCTATCAGCTCGATCACGTGGTGCGCGGCAACACCAACGCCCAGGTGCTGGAAGCGATGGAGCACGATCCGGAGCTGCTGCTGGAACGGCTGCGGGTGGCCAGCGAAGCCGCCATTCAGCGCGGTCAGCTGAAGATCAGCGAAGCCCGCCGGCTGATGGATCACCTGGAAACCAGCTTGCGGCAAACCACCTATCTGCAGGAGTGAGCCACGGGCTGTGAGCAAGATCACGGCGGCGGCCGCCGGGGATCACCGGGCCATCCCGCCAGAGCGGTGAGGGTGAATCCAGTTCCCCCAACGGCCATGACCTTCTCCCTCCCCGGCTTCGATCAGTGGACCTTCCAGATCGTGATGTTCGGCAGCCTGCTGGTGCTGGAAGCCCTCAGCGGTGACCAGAAGCTGAGCACCGTGCTCGAGCCGATGGACTCCACCCGGGCCCGCGCCCACGAGCTGATCAACCGCCCTTGCTGTGCGCTGGCATCAGCCCACGCTTGATCAGTGGCTGCAGGTCTGCGATCCGCAGACCACCCTCCAGCTCTTCCACCGTGCCGCGACTGCGCAATTTGCTCAGGGTGCGCGACGCCGTCTCCCGCGCCAAGCCGGCTAAGAGGGCCAGCTCCCGTTGGGCCAGCGCAGGGATCAGCGCCTGCGGATCATTGGCGACGCTGCTGCGCCGGGCCAAGTAGGCCAGGGCATCGAGCAACCGGGTGGTGGCATCACCGCTTTGAATCGCGAAGCGCTGGTTGAGATCCCGCAGCCGTGAGGCCTCCAGCCGCGCCAAGGACAGCGCAAAGCCGGCGTCTTGCTGCAGCAAGGCCGCAAACGGCGCAGCCCGCAGTTTCACCAAGGTCACTGGCGTGAGGGCCACCACATCGGCTGATCGGGCTGCACCATCAAGCGCCGCCATCTCCCCGAACACATCACCCTCCCCCAGCACCGACATCACCACCTCATCGCCATCGGCGGTGTAAGTGCGCACCTTGGCCATGCCGCTCCGCAACAGAAACAGCGACTCCCCCCAGTCCTGCTCCATCACAAACACCTGCTCCGGCCCATGGCTGCTCTGCAGGTGGCGATCGAGCAGCTGCGTGCACTGCTCTGCGCTGAGCGA
The DNA here is from genome assembly GCF_014654725.1 of Vulcanococcus sp. Clear-D1. GTDB lineage: Bacteria > Cyanobacteriota > Cyanobacteriia > PCC-6307 > Cyanobiaceae > Vulcanococcus. Next base: position 58,433 of record NZ_JACVZV010000010.1, read on the forward strand.
TGCAAACAGCGGCCAGGCCTGGAGCTGATCAGGGGTGAAATCGGCCATGACCATGCAGAGGAGCGGCACCACCCAAGCCCAGTTGAAGCGCCACGGCAATAGCCGTGGCCAGGCGGGGGCAACCCCACCAGGATGAGCACAAGCCGCAGGGCAGCCGATGGGGGGGGATCGAAACGCAACGCAGCATCGTGCGGGAGCGGATGAAACTGCTCCTGGCGGCTCACGACAGTGAAATCGTGCCGGTGGAGTTCCGCGCCGAGCCCGGTGAACTGTTACTCCGGCAGGGCGCCCCAGCCGAGCGGGTGCTGCTGCTCACCGAAGGCACTGTCGCCATCCAGGTGCGGCAGAGCGATGGCCAACCCCACACCCTGGCGATCGTGGAAGCGGAAGAGCTGTTGGGGGAGATGGGCCTGTTCGGCAACGGCGTGCATTCCGCCGATGTGCGGGTGCTCGACGAGCCCGCGCAGCTGATCGCCGTGGATGGCAATCAGCTTCTCAAAGCGATGCTGTTCGACGCCGACCTCTCGATTGAACTGCTCAGCCTGATCAGCCAGCGCTGCCTGCAGGGCAACGAATTGGTGGGATTGCTGCTCGATGGGATCAAGGCCGCCCACAGCGGGGATGGCGCCCTCTTGCAGGACAGTTGCATGGCCCTACGCCACCGCGGCCATTCCATCGCCGCAGCGGCGGATCAATTGGAGGGCTTGCTGCGATGACAGGCGGCCCCGAGCTTCTGGAGCGCGTGCTGCAGCTGCAATCCCCCCTGTTTTCCGGGATCGATCCAACACTGCTGACCGAATGGCTGGACGCAAGCGAGCTGCGCTGCCTCGCCGGGGAGGCCACGGTCCTGTCGGCTGATCAAGCCAACAGCCAAACCTTCTTGGTAATTGCAGGGCGCCTGCTGGTGACCCTGCAGCAGGGGGATGCAGCACCCCTGGCAACCATCGGCCCCGGTGAATGCGTGGGCGAGGTGTCGACCCTCAGCTTGGGCGAGACCACCGCCTGGGTGCGCTGTGAGCAAACCAGCGAGCTGTTGGTGATCGAACGGCAGGAGCTCCTGGCCTGGGCCCAGCAATCCCACCAACTGGCCCTCAACCTGCTGCAGCTGATGGGCGAGCGTCTGCGGCGCTCCAACCTGCATGCCCGTGGTGCCCAGTCGCTGAACCAACAGCTACAGACCCGTGCCCTCAGCGATGCCCTCACAGGCGCCCTGAACCGCCATTGGCTGGACCAACACCTTGAGGCCCTGCGGGCCTACCCGGAGCTGGCCTTGCTGATGGTCGACATCGATCACTTCAAAGCGATCAATGACACCCACGGCCACAGCTGCGGCGATGCCGTGCTCCGAGCCGTCGCCACGACCCTGCTCCATTCGCTGCGGCCCAGCGATGCGCTGGTGCGGCTGGGGGGCGAGGAATTCCTGGTGATCTGTCAACGAGAAGCCAGCCCGGCAGCAGCCGAGGGGCTGGGAGAGCGGCTACGCCAGACGGTGCAGCAGCTCCAGGTCGACGATCTGCCGCCAGTCACCGTATCGATCGGCGTGGCGTTGCGGACCCCGGGCGAGGCCTGGGAGGCCCAGCTGGAGCGGGCCGATACCGCCCTCTACCGGGCCAAACGCGGGGGCCGCAATCGGGTGGAGCTGGGTTAGACGCAGCAGCTCGGATGCGCCATCAGCTCATGCGCCGCGTCGTAGGGCGTGTCCTGCGGCTGCAGCCAGGTGGAGCAGTGCAGGGGCTCGTCACCAGGGCCATTGGCGGCACGACAGCCCTCCAGCCTCAGGCGACTGCCCAACAACACCAGCTGGAAGGTCCAGTGCTGGCGGGCCTGGATGGAAAAGCTGCTGGCCATGGCTTGCAGCTCCTAACGATGGATACCTGAAGGATTCCCCCGTTGTTTCAAGGCGCCAGCCACTAGGAGCGGTTCGCCATCCGGCTGGCTCGCCTCAGCCCAGCGCCGCCGTGAGCTCGGTGCGGGCCTGCTCCAACGCCCCATCAAGGGCTGCGCCATCGCGGCCACCGGCCTGGGCCAGGTTGGGCCGGCCGCCACCGCCGCCGCCGCAGGCCTTGGCGATGCCGCCGATGAAGGCTCCGGCCTTGGGGCCGGCCGCGATCACCGTCTTGCCGAAAGCCGCCACCAGGATCACTTTGCCCAAATCAGCGGGGTCGGGCAGGCCGCCCAGCACCACGGCCGCGCCGTCACCCAACTGATCCGCCAGGCCCTGGGCAGCGCTCTGCAAACCGCCGCCCTCCACACCATCAAGGCGCGCCACCAAGAGCTGGTGCTCACCCACCGCCAACGCCTGCCCGGCCAGCGCCGCCGACTTCGCCAGGGCCAACTCTTCGCGCGCCGCAGCCAGAGCCTTCTGGCTGGCCTTGAGCTCATCAGCCAGCTGCGCCACACGATCCACGATCTCGGCGGGCTGGGCCTTGAAGCGCTCGCCCAGCTGCTTCACCACCCCATCACGCTCGTTCAGATACGCGAGCACGGCAGGGCCGGCCACAGCCTCGATCCGGCGGATACCAGCGGCCACACCGCTCTCGCTCACGATCTTGAACAGGCCGATCTCAGCGGTGTTGGCCACATGGGTGCCGCCGCAGAGCTCCATCGACACACCGGGCACATCCACCACCCGCACCACATCGGCGTACTTCTCACCGAACATCGCCACGGCACCGGCGGCCTTGGCCTTCTCGATCGCCATCTCCTGCACCTCAAGGCTGTGGGCCTCGCTGATCCAGCCGTTGATGAGCACTTCGATTTGCTCGAGCTCCGATGCGCTCACGGCACGGGGGCAGTGGAAGTCGAAACGGAGGCGATCGAAGTCGACTAGCGAACCGGCCTGGCCGATGCCCGGATCCACCACCTGCTTCAGCGCCGCCTGCAGCAGGTGCGTGGCGGTGTGGTTCGCCTGGGCGCGGCGGCGGCAGGCGCGGTCCACCTGGCCATGCACCACATCCCCCAGGCTGAGCACACCGCGCTCGATGCGACCGCTGTGAACAAACACGCTGCGGTTCCGGCTCACGGCGTCGATCGCCACGATCAGCTCGTCGCCGCTGAGCACGCCGCGATCGCCCACCTGGCCGCCGCCTTCGCCATAGAAGGGGGTGGTGTCGAGCACCACCTGCACGCTGTCGCCGGCCACGGCGCGTTGGGCCGGCTCGCCGTTCACCACCAACGCCAACACGCAGCTGCTCTGCTCGAGCAGTTCGTAGCCGCGGAAGGCCGTGGCCTCCAGGTCAGCGGCCACTTGATCAATGGCCTCCTGCAGGGTGAGATCGATGCTCACCGCCGCGGCCTTGGCCCGCTGACGCTGGGCCTCCATCGCCGCTTCAAATCCCTCGAGATCCACCGTGAGACCGTGTTCCTCGGCGATCTCCTCGGTGAGCTCCAGCGGGAAGCCGTAGGTGTCGTAGAGCTCGAAGGCCTGATCGCCTGAGATCTGCGTGGGCTTGGCCGCCAGCACATCGGCCAGCAGCTTCTCGCCGCGCTCCAGGGTTTCCAGGAATCGGGCTTCCTCGCGCTGGAGCTCCGCCAGGATCACCTCACGCCGCTCCACCAGCTGCGGGTAGGCGCTTTGCATCAGCGCGATCGACGCCTCACCCATCGCCGTGAGGAAGGGCTTGTCGATACCGAGGAGACGTCCGTGGCGCACCACGCGGCGCAGCAACCGGCGCAGGATGTAGCCACGGCCCAGGTTGCTGGCGGTGACGCCATCGCAGATCAATTGGGTGATGGCACGGCTGTGGTCGCCGATCACCTTCAGGCTGGTTTTGCCCTTCTCATCGAGGGCGGGATAGGCCACGCCGGCCAGCTGCGCCGCCGTTTCGATCAGCGGATAGATGAGGTCGGTTTCGTAGTTGTTGGGAACGGCCTGGAGGATCTGGGCCATCCGCTCGAGGCCCATGCCGGTGTCGATGTTGCGGTTGGCCAGCGGCGTGAGGGTGCCCTCCGCGTCGCGGTTGTACTGCATGAACACCAAGTTGTAGAACTCGATGAAGCGGGAGTCGTCTTCGAGGTCGATGCCGTCGTCGCCGAGTTCAGGCTTGAAGTCGTAATAGATCTCCGAGCAGGGGCCGCAGGGGCCCGTGGGGCCGGAGGCCCAGAAGTTGTCGGCTTCATCCATGCGGATGATCCGCTTGGGGTTCACCCCCACCACGTCACGCCAGATCTGTTCTGCCTCGTCGTCTTCGCGGAACACGCTCACCACGAGGTTCTTCGGGGAGAGGCCGAACACACCGGTGCTCAGCTCCCAGGCCCACTGAATCGCCTGCTCCTTGAAGTAGTCGCCAAAGGAGAAGTTGCCGAGCATCTCGAAAAACGTGTGATGCCGCGCTGTGCGACCCACGTTTTCGATGTCGTTGGTGCGGATGCACTTCTGGGAGCTGGTGGCGCGGGGCGCCGGCCGTTGCTGCTGTCCCAGGAACACCGGCTTAAACGGCAGCATGCCGGCGATAGTGAGCAAAACCGTGGGGTCTTCCGGCACCAGCGAGGCGCTGGCCATGGGCTTGTGGCCGCGCTCTTCGTAGAAATCGAGAAACGCCGCGCGGATCTCAGCACCGGTGCGAGGGGCGGCGGCAGCCATGGCGAAGCAAGAAAAGCCTGAACCGGGCATGATCGCGCAGCATGAGCGCCCCCACCGACTCTTCCCGCGCGCAGCTGCGCCTGCGCTCGATCGCCTGGGCCCTGGGTGCCGGCCTGAGCGCGCTGGTGTTCGGCCTGCCGTTCGGCGTGGAGGCAGCGCTGCGGGCCGGCGGCTGCGGCTTCTTCTATGGCTTGCTGGCCTTCCACCTGCAACGCGTCGACCCCGACGACAGCCACCTGCAGGCGGGCTTGGTGGGCGCCGTGTGCGGCATCCACAGCCTGGCGCTGCCGCCCCTCAGCCCCTGGCCCTTGCCCTCTCCCTGGCTGCAGAACTTGGCGTTGGTGGCGCCAACTGTGATGATGGAACTCGTTCGTGCCTGGCTGCCGCTGATCGGCGCCGCACTGGTGCTGCACGGATCGCAGGTTCTGCCGCGAGTTTTCGCTGCACGGGCCACCGTGATCCGGCGGCCCTGACTCCCCAGGCCCCGCCTCCATGAGCCTGCTGCATGCCACCTGGCTGCCCGTCGTTCCGCGGGGCAGCTTCGCCAAGGGCAAGGCCCCCAGCGCGGGCCTGTTCATCTGGGCGGACACCTGGCGTGTAGCCGAGCCGGTGAGCCCCAGCGGCGAAGCACCGTTCCACCCCCTCAGCCTCAACCTCGACGATCTGGCCACCTGGCTCGACGACAACCACTTCTGGTCGGAAGACCTGCGCCAGGCCACCATCACCCTCACCCTGCCCAGCCGCCAGCAGCTCAGCCGCGGCCAGAAAAGCGAGAGCGCTGGCGCCTGGAGCGGCATGCCCCTGCAGGCAGGTGAACCGCTCCCCAAAGACCTCACCTGGTGGCCCTGGCAGCTGGAGGGCTGGTTCCTCAAGCCCGGCCCCGCTGCGGAATGGCTCAATCAACTGCCCCTCTCCGGCACCGCAGAGGCGGGCCTGGGCGACGACCTGCTCTGGTGGTGCCATCTGCAGCGCTGGTGCCTGAGCCTGATCGCGCGCGGCCGCTGGCTGCCCGATGCGGCCGAGGGCAAAGCCAGCTGGCTGCCCCTGCTCAACCGCGAAGACGACCGCCGCCGCCTCGAAGACCTCGCCACCCGCATGCCCCAGGTGGTGGCCGCCTCCAGCGCCGAACCGCACCTGGCCTGCGGCCGGCCCCGCTCCAACCGCCTGCTGGTAGCCAGCATCGTGGAAAAGCTGGTGGACGGCCAGCTGCGCTCCGCCTTTGCCCCCGGCGGCGAGGGTCTTGATCCGCTGCTGGCGGCCTGGGAAGAGGGCCTCGCCAGCCACGACGGCCGCATCCAGATCGAGGAAGAAGACCAGGAACGCCTGGCGATCGCCAGCCACCACTGGCGCGAAACCGTGGCCGGCAAGGTGGAACCCGCCCGCGCCTGCCTGGAGCTGTTCACCCCGCCGGAGGGGGAAGAGCTCTGGGAGCTGCGCTTTGGGCTGCAGGCCGAAGCCGACCCCACCCTGCGGGTGCCCGCCGGGATCGTGTGGGGCGCCGGCGACGGCAGCTTGGCCCTGGGCGAGATCCAGCTGGATCAACCCGGCGCGCTGCTGCTGGAAGGCCTGGGCCGAGCGCTGCTGGCATTTGAGCCAATCGAGCGGGGGCTCAATGCCGCCACCCCAGAAGCGATGCAGCTCACCCCAGCGGAGGCCTTCGTGCTGGTGCGCACCGCCGCCAGCCGGCTGCGGGATGTGGGTGTGGGCGTGGTGCTGCCCGCCAGCCTCTCCGGAGGCCTGGCCTCGCGCCTAGGCCTGGCCATCACCGCCGAGCTGCCCGAGAAATCGCGCGGCTTCACCCTCGGCGAAACGCTCGAGTGGCGCTGGGAATTCATGATCGGCGGCGTCACCCTCACCCTCAAAGACCTCGAGAAGCTGGCGGCCAAACGCAGCCCCTTGGTGCAGCACAAGGGTGCCTGGATCGAACTGCGCCCCCTCGATCTCAAAAACGCCGAGAAGTTCTGCGCCGCCGAACCTCCCTTCAGCCTCGACGACGCCCTGCGCATCACCGGCAACGAAGGCGAAACGCTGCAACGCTTGCCAGTGCATGCCTTCACCGCCGGTCCGCGCCTGCAGGCGGTGCTCGAGCAATACCACCAGCAGAAAGCCCCCGATCCCCTGCCGGCGCCCCCCGGCTTCGCCGGACAGCTGCGCCCTTATCAGGAGCGCGGCCTGGGCTGGCTCGCCTTCCTGCATCGCTTCGATCAGGGCGCCTGCCTGGCCGACGACATGGGTCTCGGCAAAACGATTCAGCTGCTGGCGTTCATCCAGCACCTCAAGGCCGAAGACGAGCTGAAACGCCCCGTGCTGCTGGTGGCGCCCACCTCGGTGCTCACCAACTGGAAGCGGGAGGCGGCGGCCTTCACCCCCGACCTAGTGGTGAATGAGCACTACGGCCCGCGCCGCCCCAACAGCCCCGAGGCGATCAAGAAAGCCCTCAAGGGCGTGGATCTGGTGCTCACCACCTATGGCCTGCTCCAGCGCGACAGCGAACTGCTGGAGGCGATCGATTGGCAGGGCGTGGTGATCGATGAAGCCCAGGCGATCAAAAACCACAACGCCAAACAGTCGATGGCGGCGCGGGATCTGGGCCGCCCCGGCCGGGGCAGCAAATGCGGCCCACGCTTCCGCATCGCCCTCACCGGCACGCCGGTGGAAAACCGCGTCAGCGAACTGTGGGCGCTGATGGATTTCCTCAACCCCAAGGTGCTCGGCGATGAACCTTTCTTCCGCCAGCGCTATCGCCTACCGATCGAGCGCTACGGCGACATGTCGTCGCTGCGCGACCTCAAGAGCCGCGTCAGCCCCTTCATCCTGCGGCGCCTCAAAACCGACAAATCGATCATTTCCGACCTGCCTGAGAAGGTGGAACTGAGCGAATGGGTGGGGCTCGCCCCCGAGCAGAAGAAGCTTTACAACCAAACCGTGGAGGAGAGCCTCGATGCGATCGCCCGGGCGCCGCTGGGGCAAAAGCACGGCCAGGTGCTGGCGCTGCTCACCAAGCTCAAGCAGATCTGCAACCACCCGGCCCTGGCCCTCAAGCAGGATCCCGACCCCAGCGATGTGGGCTTCTTCAAGGAGTTCGCCGCCCGCAGCGCCAAGGTGCAGCGCCTTGAAGAGATCCTCGAGGAGGTGATCGAGGCGGGCGATCGCGCCTTGCTGTTCACCCAATTCGCCGAATGGGGGCACCTGCTCAAGGCCCACCTCGAGCAGAAGTGGAAGCAACCGGTGCCCTTCCTCTACGGCAACACCAGCAAAGCCGAACGCCAGGCGATGGTGGATCGCTTCCAGGACGACCCCCGCGGTCCGCAGCTGTTCCTGCTCTCCCTCAAGGCCGGCGGCGTCGGCCTCAACCTCACCCGCGCCAGCCACGTGTTCCACATCGATCGCTGGTGGAACCCCGCCGTGGAAAACCAAGCCACCGACCGTGCCTACCGGATCGGCCAGCAAAACCGCGTGATGGTGCACAAGTTCATCACCAGCGGTTCGGTGGAGGAACGCATCGACCGGATGATCAAGGAGAAGTCGAAGCTCGCCGAAGACATCGTGGGCTCCGGCGAAGACTGGCTCGGCGGCATGGACGTGCGCCAGCTCAAGGACCTGGTGACCCTCAGCGAGGACTGACGCGATGCAGACCTCCCTGCCAGTCGCCAGCCGCAGCCCGGAACGCTGGCTACAGCGCTTCGAGAATTTCGAATCGGTGCTCCGCCGCCTGGAAGGGCACCTGGAGGGCCGGGCGGAGTTCCGCGACCCCGACCTGCTGGCCGGCCTGGTGCTCCGCCATTACGCCTTCTGCCTGGAGCTGGGCTGGAAGTGCCTGCGGGATCTGCTGGCCTGGAACGGCATCGACGCCCGGCTGCCCCGGCAGGTGATCAAACAGGCGTTCGCTACCGGGGTGATCGAGAACGGTCAGCTCTGGATCGACATGCTGGAAAGCCGCCCCCTCTTCACAGCGGATGGCGACCTCGAAGGCGATGACGGCAGCCCCGAAGCTTGTGCGGTCCTGGCGGCAGCCGCGCGGATGGTCGCCGAGTCGTACGCCCCGGAGCTGCAGGCTCTGCAACGCAACCTGGCGGCGCGCCGGCTGGAGGAGCAAGGGCTGAGCGAGGCAACGGCATGACACCAACTCGCCAACGAGAGGCACTTCCGGGTTCCGTACAGCTGGTACAGAACCCTGAAGAGTCGCGGCAACACCTGCGCCACATCCATGGCCTGCCCGCTCGCACCGTCAGCGAGATCCGTCACTGCCTGAAGCACCAGTTTCCGCAGCTCCACTGGGTGAAGCTCTACGGCTCTAGGGCCAGTGGCCAGCACTGGCGCGGCTCCGACATCGACCTCGCCTACAGCGCCGACGAGAATTGCACAGCAGCCCTATGCGAAGCCCTCGATCAGCTGCCCACTCCCTACCTCTTTGATGTGACCCACTGGGATTCCCTGCGCCATCCCGGCCTGCAGCAGCACATCGAACGCATTGGCATCCCCTTCCCATGACCATCACCCCCAACGGCATCACCACCCAACTGGGCGATCAAGGCCTGGGCCAGCAGCCCTGGTGGGTCGAGCAGTGGATGGAGCTGATCAATGGCTATCGGTTCAAGAAACGGCTCGAGCGCGCCTGGGAGTACGCCCGCAGCGGCAACGTGCTCTCAATCCGCTTTGAAGGGCGCCGCGTCCACGCCCGCGTTCAGGGCAGCGGCGAAGACCCCTACAAGGTGAAGCTCTGGCTCGATGTGCTCAGCGACGACGACTGGGGCTACGTACTCGAGGCTCTCGGCCAGAAGGCACGTTGGTCGGCCCAGCTGCTGGCGGGCGTGATGCCCCAAGACATCGAACGCGCCTTCGCCGCCAGCGGCCGGCGGCTGTTTCCGTTCAAGTTGCAGGAGGTGCGCAGCGAATGCACCTGCCCGGACAAGATCAACCCCTGCAAACACGTGAGCGCCGTCTACTACCTGATGGGCGAGCGCTTCAGCGAAGACCCCTTCGTGCTCTTCCAGCTGCGGGGGCGCACCCGCGCCCAGTTGCTCAGCGATCTGGCGGTGCAGCGGCGGGCGTTGCTGGCGAAGAAAGCCAAAGAAGCGAAAGAGGCGGCTCCAGCCGCTGCGCCCCCGCAGCCAGCCGCCGAAGGCTCCCTCAATCCCGCTCCCGCAGCCATCCGCGATCCAAACCGCTGGTGGAATTACGGCGCAGCCCTCGATCCGGGGCTCGTGGTGATCACCCCGGCCATGGAGGGCGATACGGGCCTGGATGAAGCCGGCCCATTGCCCTTGGCGGAAGACGGCCGCTTCCCCGAAGCCGGCAAACTGTTTGTGGAGCAGCTCAAAGCCCATGGGGCCGCCTGCGGCACTGCGGCGATGGCTACCGCCATGGCGGCCGGCAGCAACAATGGTGAAGGCGACGTGGGCAGCAGCGGCCAAGCCTGAGGTGATCAGCCCGCCCCGCCGCCGCCGCCTGCGGCGCCTGGCCGTGGCCCAGGCCCCAGCTCCCTGGCTCACACCCGGCAAGCAACACCTCGCGAGCTGCATCCTGCGCTCATTCGAGCGGGCTTTCGGCCGGCCGCTGCTTGCTGGCAGCACCACGCACGATGGCCTCCAGGCTTCTCAGCTGCTGTTCCGGGCCGACACCGTGGTGCTCGCCCACGACGGCGGCCCCGATCCCGCCCTGATCTACGCCAACGCCGCGGCCCTGCAGCTGTGGGAGCGCAACTGGGCCGACATGATCGGCATGCCCTCGCGGCTCACAGCGGAGCCACAGGAGCGAGCCAGTCGCGCCCAGATGCTCGCCAACGCTCTGCAGCGGCACGCCAGCGAGGGCTACAGCGGCGTGCGCATCAGCCAGAGCGGCCGCCGCTTCCAGATCCACAACGCCCGCCTCTGGACCCTCTGGGGCCCGGGCAATCAGCCCTGCGGCCAAGCCGCAGCGTTCAGCAGCTGGTGGTGGCTGTAAGCATCTGTTCGGCTCTCCCGAAAACCCTGGCGTAGCAGCCGAACCGCGGGTGTGAACACCGCACCGGAAGGGTCGGTTCTTGCACTCTGCGCGATCAATCAAGCCAAGCACATTGGCGTTGCGGGTGAACACCCCGCACCCGCACATTCAGGAGACACAGCCATGCTGACTCTGCGCCAATCCGCTTTCGATCGCCTCGAGTCCGACCTGTTCAAGCGCCTCGAGCAACAGATCCAAACCGCCGAGCGCGTGCCCGCCGCTGAAGTACACGAAACCGCAACCGCCTACAGCATCTGCCTGGAACTGCCCGGCGTCGTCCGCGACTCCATCGACGTGAAAGCCACCGATCGCAACCTGGTGATCAGCGCCGAACGCCGCGCCCCCCAGCCCGAGAACAGCGAAGCGACCGAAGCCGCCCAAACACCCGCCAAGCTGCTAAGCGAGATCCGCTACGGCACGTGGAGCCGCAGCTTCCGCTTCCCCTCGGGCATTGATCGCGAAGCCGTCCAGGCCGTCTACCGCGACGGACTCCTCACGGTGGAGGTACCCAAAGCCCAGACCCTCACCAGCGTGACCGTGAAGGTGGAGGGCTGAATCAGACAAGGCGGCACGCCGCCGCCAAGATCACACCAAACGAGACGGGACCCAGCCTCGGCCTCAGGGCCGGGGCTTTTTTGCGGGCAGTCAAGCGGCCGAAAGGCCCGAACCCTGATTCCCAGAGCCCTTCCTACAGTTGCCGCCAACCGCGCGCGGAACCATGGCTGAGACGGCTGTAGCGAGCACACCCCGCCTGAGCCTGCAGTGCGAGGCGATCGGGGCCGACACCACCACGATCCGCTCGCTCGATTGGGACCGCAGCCGCTTCGACATTGAGTTCGGCCTGCGCAACGGCACCACCTACAACAGCTTCCTGGTGCGGGGCGAGCGCACCGCGCTGATCGACAGCAGCCACCTCAAGTTCGAAAGCACTTGGCTGCCGCTGCTGCAGGAGCAGATCGATCCCAAGGCGATCGATCACCTGATCGTGAGCCACACCGAGCCCGATCATTCCGGGCTGATCGGACACCTGATCGACCTCAACCCGGACATCGAGATCGTGGGCTCCAAGGTGGCGATTCAGTTCCTGGAAAACCAGGTGCATCGCCCCTTCAAAAGCAGGGCGGTGAAAAGCGGTGAGGAGCTTGATCTCGGCACGAACCCCGAAAGCGGCGTGCAGCACCGCTTTGAGTTTCTGAGCGCACCCAACCTGCACTGGCCGGACACGATCTTCTCGTTCGATCACGGCACCGGCATCCTCTACACCTGCGACGCCTTCGGCCTGCACTACTGCTCCGACGACGTCTTCGATGTGGACCCGGGCGCCATCGCGCCGGACTTCCGCTTCTATTACGACTGCCTGATGGGCCCCAATGCCCGCAGCGTGCTCCAGGCGATGAAGCGCATGGATGCGCTGCCGGCGATCAACACCATCGCCGTGGGCCATGGGCCTCTGCTGCGCGAGCACCTGAGCCTCTGGCTCTCCGACTACCGCGAGTGGAGCGAGGGCCGCAGCAAGGGCGAGGCCTATGCCGCCGTTTGCTACGTGAGCCAGTACGGCTTCTGTGATCGCCTCAGCCAGGCCATCGCCAGGGGCATTGGCAAGGCCGAAGCCCAGGTGCAACTCGTCGACCTGCGCGCCACCGATGCCCAGGAGCTGAGCGCCCTGATCGGCGAAGCCAGCGCCGTGGTGGTGCCCACATGGCCCGCCAATCCCGACGCCGAGCTGCAAGCCTCGGTCGGCACCCTGCTGGCGGCCCTGCAACCCAAGCAATGGGTGGCCACCTATGACGCCTACGGCGGCAACGACGAACCGATCGACACCGTGGCGTCCCAGCTGCGGGGCCTGGGCCAGAAGGAGGCGTTTGAGCCCTTGCGGATCCGCCAGGTGCCCGATGGGAATGATTACCAGCGCTGCGAAGAAGCCGGCACCGACCTCGGCCAGCTGCTCACCCGCGCCAAAACGATCGCGGCGATGAAAGCCCTCGATGGCGACCTCGATAAAGCCCTCGGACGCCTCTCCGGTGGCCTGTATGTGGTGACAGCCCGGCAGGAGGAGCGGGCTTCAGCGATGGTGGCCAGCTGGGTGAGCCAGGCCAGCTTCGATCCGCCCGGAATCACAGTGGCCGTGGCGAAAGACCGCGCCATCGAAGCGCTGATGCAGGTGGGGGATCGCTTCGTGCTCAACATCCTGCGGGAAGACAACCATCAGCCGCTGCTGCGCCATTTCCTCAAGCGCTTCCCGCCCGGCGCTGATCGCTTCGCCGGTGTGGCCACCCTCGAGGGAGTGGCGGCAGGCGGGCCGGTGCTCGGCGATGCCTTGGCCTTCCTCGGCTGCCGCGTGCAGCAGCGCATGGAAGGTCCAGATCACTGGATCATCTACGCCGAAGTGGAGCAGGGCAACGTGGCCGACACCGAAGCCTCCACAGCCGTGCACCACCGCAAAGTGGGGAACCACTACTGATGGCTGCTCCTACAGCCGTCGCCAACGACCGCCGGGTGATCCAGCTCCCGATCGAGCCTGGGCTGGTGTGCCTGCGGGGCCTGAGCCCGAAGCGGCTGCGCTTCGAGGTGGAGTACGGCCTGGAGCGAGGCACCACCGCCAACAGCTTCCTGTTTCTCCCCAGCGGCGATGACCCCGCCCTGCTGGTGCATCCACCGGGCAACACCTTCGCAGAGCCCTACCTGGAAGCGTTGGCCAGCCTGGTGCCACCCCACACCCGGCTGCAGGTGGTGGTGGGTCACACCAACCCCAACCGGGTGCAGCTGCTGCGGCAGCTGGCTCAGGGTTGGCCACGGTTGGAGCTGATCAGCTCCAACCCCGGAGCCCAGCTGCTGCGCGAACTCTGGGACCAGCGCAAACCCACGCCACCCGGCGCCGCTGCGGCGGGCGAGCCGGAAGCGCTGCCGCCCCTACCGCCCCTCCAGGTGGTGCGGGGTGAGGCGGAACTGCAACGGGCGGACGGTCACAACATCCAGCTCCTGCCCACGCCCACGCCCCGCTGGCCCGGCGGCCTGATGGCCTTCGAAGACACCAGCGGCCTGCTGATGAGCGGCAAGTTCTTCGCCGCCCACCTGTGCAGCGAAGCCTGGGCGGAAGCCAACCGCAGCAGCACCGAGGAAGACCGGCGCTACTTCTACGACTGCCTGATGGCACCGATGGTGCGCCAGGTGGAAGCGGTGCTCGATCGCATCGATGAGCTGCCGATCCGCACCATTGCACCAGGCCATGGCCCGGCCATTGCTGAAAGCTGGCGCAGCCTGCTGGTGGACTATCGCCGCTGGGGCGAAACGCAGGAGCGCGCCAAGCTCTCGGTGGCCCTGCTGTACGCCAGCGCCTACGGCAACACCGCTGCCATCGCCGATGGACTGGCCCAGGGCGTGGCCCGCACCGGGGTACGGGTGGAGAGCATCAACTGCGAATTCACACCCACCGAGAAACTGCTCGAGGCCATTCGCGGTTGCGATGCCGTGCTGATTGGCTCACCCACCTTGGGAGGACACGCCCCCACACCGATCGTGTCGGCCCTGGGCACGCTGCTGGCGGAGGGCGATCGGGCCAAGCCGGTGGGCGTGTTCGGCAGCTTCGGCTGGAGTGGTGAAGCCCTCGATCTGCTGGAGAGCAAGTTGCGCGATGGCGGCTTCCGCTTCGCCTTCGAGCCGATCAAGGTGAAGTTCAGCCCCGATGCGGCCACCCTCAAAACGATCGAAGAAACAGGCACCGCGCTAGGCCGACAGCTGCAGAGCGAACAGCGCAAGGCCCAGCGCCGCGCCAGTGGCGGCGGCCTCAGCGAGAGCCGCAGCAATCCCGCCGTACTGGCCCTGGGCCGCGTGGTGGGCTCCCTCTGCGTCCTCACCACCGTGAAAGGCAGCGGCGAGAGCCAGCTCAGCGGCGCCATGGTGGCCAGCTGGGTGAGCCAGGCCAGCTTCTCTCCCCCTGGCCTCACGGTGGCCGTGGCCAAGGATCGGGCCGTGGAAGCGCTGCTGCACGTGGGCGATGCCTTTGCCATCAACGTGTTGGCCTCGGGCCGTGAAACCGGACCGATGAAGCAGTTCCTGCAACCCTTCGCCCCGGGCGCCGATCGCTTTGCCGGTCTCGAACTGGAGCAAAGCCCCGGTGGCCTGCCGGTGCTGCCTGAGGCGCTGGCCTGGCTGGAGTGCACGGTGAAGCAGCGGATGGAATGCGGCGACCACTGGCTGCTCTACGCCGAAGCAAAGGCGGGTGCGGTGCTCGATGCTGCGGCCACCACGGCCGTACACCAGCGACGCAGCGGCGCCAACTACTAAGGCCCCCGCTCTACAGCTCCAGCACAAATCAGACCCCAAGGCTGTAACGCAGACAACAAACCAGCCCTCTGGCAATCAACGGCCAGAAATCGGCAAAACCCAATGCCAACAATGGTTTTGGGCGGCCGATTGTTTAAGCCTGTAAGGCTCGTTCATCTCAGCCTGAAGAAAAACCGAACTCCCGCAGGAAGCGAGTCGATCTCGCTCAAATGATGAGGTCAGCCATCGAGATCAATGCAGGCGGCCATCGACCCCAACCCCGCTCACCAGCGCTGGGTGGTGCGTTATCGCGGCTTTGTGTTGATTCCCCAGAGCGATCTCAGCTGGCTGGTGCGACCGGAACGCAGCCCGATGAGCCTGCTGCCCTTCCGCACACCGGCCAGCTCCGTGGACGACGTGAAGGCCTTGATCGACTGGCGCCTGAATCAGGCGGCCTGAGGGGGCGGCGGGGTCGAACCACCCGCCACAAAGGGCAGCACCACGGTGGCCCAACGCTCCGGACGAGCCGGACGGCTGCGGCGCGGACGACGCACGCCGAAGGGAACCCGCACCACATTGGTGCCTTCCACGCGCAGGGTTTCTCCGCTGGCCAGGGTGGGCAGCGATAGATCGGCGTGACCTTTGCCTCCCGCCGTGAGCGACGTGGTGATCAGCGTGGTTCCGTGGTCGTCAGCGCTCATGGTTGCTCCCCGATACCGGTGTCACCCGATCCGCAGTGATCCCTGCAGTTGCAGCAGATCCTGCTGGAAAAGCAAGGGTGGTTGCGAAAAGAAATTCCGCATTTTTCGTTCCGACGAAATCTAAACGCAAACCCGCCACAATCAAGCCCTGCTCAAACTTGGTGCCGCCAGTTCATCCACCGACGGGCAGGTGCACACCAAATTGCGATCGCCGAAGGCGTTATCAATGCGCGCCACGGCCGGCCAGAGCTTGCTAGCGAGCTGGTGTTCGCCAGCGGGATAACCAGCTTGAGCGCGGCTGTAGGAGCGATCCCATTGCTCGGCCATCACCGCCGCCAGGGTGTGGGGCGCCCGCTTGAGGGGGTTATCGGCCGGGTCGGCATCTCCGGCTTCAATGGCCGCGGCCTCAGCACGAATAGCCGTCATGGCCTCAGCGAAGCGCTTCAGCTCGGCTAGCCCTTCGCTCTCCGTGGGCTCCACCATCACCGTGCCGGCCACCGGCCAGCTCACGGTGGGGGCATGGAAGCCATAATCCATCAGGCGCTTGGCCAGATCATCCACCTCGAGGCCAGCACTGCGCTTCAGGGGCCGCAGATCGAGGATGCACTCGTGGGCGACACGGCCGCCGGCACCGCGATAGAGCACCGGGAAGTGGGGCTCCAGCCGCTCCGCCAACCAGTTGGCCGCCAGCAAGGCCACCGCCGAGGCCTGGCGCAGGCCTGCACCACCCATCAAACGGATGTACATCCAGCTGATCGGCAGGATGCTGGCGCTGCCCCAGGGGGCCGCACTCACCGGCCCGATCGGCTGGTCACCCCCGCAGTGCTCCGCCAGGGGATGACCAGGCAGGAACGGCAGCAGATGCTCCGCCACGGCAATCGGTCCCACCCCGGGGCCACCACCGCCGTGGGGAATGCAGAAGGTCTTATGCAGGTTGAGATGACACACGTCGGCCCCGTAGAGGCCCGGCTTGGCCAGCCCCACCTGGGCATTGAGGTTGGCTCCATCGAGATACACCTGGCCGCCGTGGGCATGCACGAGGGCGCAGATCTCCTGAATGCCCTGCTCAAACACCCCGTGGGTTGAGGGATAGGTGATCATCAACGCCGCCAGCCGATCGCTGTGCTGCTCCGCCTTGGCCTGGAGATCGGCGCGATCGATGTTGCCCTGCTCATCGCAGGCCACAGGCACCACCTGCATGCCCGCCATCACGGCGCTGGCGGGATTGGTGCCATGGGCGCTGGTGGGGATCAGGCACACGTTCCGCTGCTGTTGGCCTCGGTTGCGCTGCCAGGCGCGGATCACCAGCAAACCGGCGTATTCACCCTGGGAGCCGGCATTGGGCTGTAACGACACACCGGCAAAGCCAGTGATCGCCGCTAGCCAGCGCTCCAGATCCGCCACCAGGCGGCGGTAGCCCGCACTCTGGGCTTCGGGGGCGAAGGGGTGCAACCCTGCGAAAGCAGGCCAGCTCACGGGCTGCAGCTCAGCCGCGGCGTTGAGCTTCATCGTGCAACTGCCGAGCGGGATCATCCCGTGTACCAACGAGAAATCGCGGGCTGCGAGGCGCTGGATGTAGCGCAGCAGCTCGGTTTCACTGCGGTAGCGGTGGAACACCTCCTGCTGCAGCCAGGGGCGCTGGCGGCAAGGCACCGCATCCGCCCAGAGCAGCTGTTCCGGCGCGTCACTGGCACCGGCAGCTGTCAGCTCCTGCCGTAAGCCCTCCTCGAGATCCACCAGCTGGGGCGCCGGCGTGGATCCAGCCACAGGCGCCAGGGCCTCGAGGAGCTTCTGGAGTTCAGCGGTACTGCTGCGCTCATCGAGGCTGATGGCCAGCCCGCCGGATTCAGAGCGCAGGTTGAAGCCGGCGGACTCCGCCGCGGCCAGCAGGTCGGCCGCGCGCGGGGTGCGGAACCGCACTGTGTCGAAGCCAGAGCCCTGTTCGCTATGAAGCCCAAGCTCGGCCAGACCACGGCGCAACAGCTCCCGCAGCACCAGCACCCGGCGGGCCGTGGCCGCCAGCCCTTCGGGCCCGTGGTGCACCGCATAGAAGCCGGCCAGCACGGCCAACAACACCTGAGCCGTGCAGATGTTGCTGGTGGCCTTGTCGCGGCGAATGTGCTGCTCGCGGGTCTGCAGGGCGAGGCGCAAGGCCGGGCGACCCTCCGCATCCACCGACTGCCCCACCAGGCGCCCGGGGATGCGGCGTTGATGGGCGGTGGTGGTGGCGAAGAAGGCGGCATGGGGTCCGCCAAAACCCAGGGGGATTCCGAAACGCTGGCTGCTGCCGATGGCGATCTCAGCGCCCAACTCCCCCACGGGCTTGAGCAGCACCTGGGCCAGTGGGTCCACCGCAGCCGTCACCAGCACCCCCGCCGCGCGGGCAGCGGCCATCAACTCGGTGGGATCCCACAGCCCACCACCGGCCCCGGGGAGCTGCAACAGCAGGCCGAAGGCTCCCGCGAAGGGGGCAGCGCCGCTGGCCTCGGCCGCCTGCAGTGCCTGCGGCTCCACGCGCACCAGCTCGATGCCCAGCGGTTCGGCGCGGGTCTGCAACACCCCCCAGGTCTGCGGCAGGACTTCAGCATCAACAAGAAACCGCTGGGCGCTGGCATCGCGGCAGGCGCCGTAGCTCAGGCTCATCGCCTCGGCGGCGGCGGTGGCCTCATCGAGCAGGGAGGCGTTGGCGATCGGCAGCCCCGTGAGCTCGCTGATCAGAGTCTGGAAATTGAGCAGTGCCTCCAGGCGACCCTGGCTGATCTCAGCCTGGTAAGGCGTGTAAGCCGTGTACCAGGACGGGTTTTCGAACACATGGCGCTGCAGCAGCGCCGGCATGATGCAGTCGTAGTAGCCGAGGCCAATCAGGCTGCGGCGCACCTGGTTGGCGGCAGCGATCTGCTGGAGCTCCGCCAGTGCTTCCGCCTCACCACAGCCAGCGGGCAAACCCTCCGCCGCTGCGGATGAATCGAGGCGGATCGCCTCCGGCACCACCTCGGCGATGAGCTCCTCCAGGGAGCTGAGCCCCAGATCCGCCAGCATCGAGGCCTGCTCGGCGGCGGTGGGGCCGATGTGGCGAGCAACGAAAGGGCTGAGCGCTACGCCGTGATCAGTGGCCATCCACCTTGGCGCTGTAGGTGGACGCATCCATCAGACCCTGCAGCTGTGCCGGATCGCTGGGCCGCACCAGCAGCAACCAGCCCTCGCCATAAGGATCGTTCTGCAGCTCCTCAGGGCTGGCGAGCACAGCTTCGTTGCGAGCTTCGATCACACCGCTGATCGGCGCAATCACCTCTTCCACGGCCTTCACCGATTCCACGGAGCCAAAGCTGCTGCCCTGGCTCAGGGTGGCGCCCACCTCGGGCAGCTCCACAAACACGATGTCGCCGAGCTGATCCACGGCGAAGGCACTGATGCCGATGCGCACCAGCTCCCCCTCAGCCCGGGCGTACTCGTGGCTGTCGGCGTATCGGCAGTCGTCGGGATAGCTGAGGGCCATGGGGCCGCCTGGGCGGATCGCTGCGGAGCAGTTTGTCGGAAATCGGCGGCAGCGATGAATCTGGCTAAGCTGGCCAAGAGCAATTCGTTGGCTTGCGCAGACCCATGCAAGTGAACATGCTGGAGGCCAAGAGTCAGCTCTCGAGGCTGGTGAAGGCCGCCATCGCCGGCCAAGAGGTGGTGATTGCGAGCCACGGCAAAGCCCAAGTGAAACTGGTGCCACTGGCCGCTGAGTCAGGGCTGCGTCATCCGGGATCTCTCCGCGCCGCCATACCCCACCCAGGCGCGTGTGACGCAGCCTTCAGCGACAGCGTGGACGCTGAAGTCAGCGCCCTGATGCAGGGCTAATGCGACTGCTGCTCGACACCCAGGTGATGCTCTGGTGGTTGCTCGATGACTCCCGCCTCAAACCGGAAACCCGAGAGCTGATCGCCTCCAATCACTGCCTGGTGTCAGTGGCCAGCATCTGGGAAGTGGCGATCAAGCACCGCCTGGGCAAGCTGCCTGTAGCGCCCAGCCACTTCCGGGATCATTGCCTGCAGAGCGGAGCGACGCTGCTGCCCGTGCTCGACAGTCACGCCATCGAAACGAGCGCGCTGCCCGCCATTCATGACGATCCTTTCGATCGGCTGTTGATCGCTCAGGCAAGGATGGAGGGGCTGATGGCTGTTAGCGCTGATCGCCACTGGCCCCGCTACGACGTGACACTGCATCGGGCCTGAGTCAGACCGGCCCACACCACCCCCCTTCCGCCATCGCCACCAGCGCCCGCTCCAGAGCCAGCTCAGCGTGGGCTGCGGTGGTTCCGCCCTGGGCGTAGAGGACATAGGGCTCCCGCAGAGGGCCGTCTGCGGAAAACTCGCTGGTGCTGCCATCGATGAAGGTGCCGCCGGCCATCACCAGCTCACTGGCGTAACCAGGCATCGGCGCTGGCACTGGATCGAGGTAACTGCCGACGGGCGAGCAGGCCTGGAACGCCCGACAGACCGCCTTGAGCGGCTCGGGTGAACCGAAGCGCACCGCCTGAATCACATCACTGCGCACCCCGCCCACCAGGGGCTTCACCGCGTACCCCAACCCCTCAAACACAGCGGCGGTGAGTTCAGCGCAGAGCAGGGCCTCACTCACCATCTGTGGCGCCAGGAAGAGCCCCTGGAACAGCAACCGGTGCAGATCGAAACCCGTGCCGCCCTCGCTGCCGATGCCCGGGGCCGTGAGCCGGCAACAGGCCTGCTCCACCATCTCAGCCCGGCCGGCCACGTAGCCGCCGGTGGGGGCGATGGTGCCCCCGAGGTTTTTGATCAGAGAACCCGCCATCAGATCGGCGCCCACCGCCGTGGGCTCCTGCAGCTCCACCAGCTCGCCGTAGCAGTTGTCCACGAACACCAGACAATCGGGCTGGATCGTCTTCACCCGCTCCACCAGCCGGCCGATTTGCGCCACCGTGAGCGAAGGGCGCCAGCTGTAGCCGCAGCTGCGCTGGATCAGCACCATGCGCGTGGGCAGCGCCAGGGCGCCTGCGATCCCGGCCTCATCCACGCCGCCATCGGCCAGCAGATCGAGCTCGTCGTAGACGATGCCGAACTCGGCCAGTGAACCCTGGCCACTGCCGCGGATGCCGATCACTTCCTCGAGCGTGTCGTAGGGGCGGCCGGTGAGGGCGAGCAGGCGATCGCCGGGGCGCAGCACCCCGTAGAGAGCCGATGCGATGGCGTGGGTGCCACTCACGAACTGCAGCCGCACGGCAGCGGCCTCGGCCTGGAGCACCTGAGCGAACACCCGATCGAGCACCTCCCGGCCCAGATCGCCGTGGCCATAGCCGCTGACCGAAGCGAAGTGATGCACCCCGAGGCGCTCGGCGCGGAAGGCCTCCAGCACCCGCTCCAGCCGCAGCTTCACACCGGCGCGGCGCTCCCTGGCCACGGGCGTGATGCGCTCGAGCGCAGCAGCCAGCTGATCAGCCGCCCAGGCCTGATGAGGCGCGCTCATGGCAAACAACAACACAAGCCCATGCTGCAGGGCGCGTGACGGTCGACCATCCGTCTAGATTTTTTCGGATTGGTGTGTTGGTTACAGCGCCTTGCTGTGGTCAGCCTCCCCAGGCCAGTGGTGCGTTGGTCCCGCGGGACCTTCCAACGAACCGGAGCCTGCGCATCCTCTAGGAGTTCACTTTGGTCATCGCCCCAGACGCCGCCTCCGCGGCACGCACCCAGCGCGTCAGCGTTGATCTGGAGGGCAGCAGCGGCGGGTACAGCGAGGCCCAGGAAGCGCGCATGCGGGCCGCGCTGGTGGTGCCTCGTGCACCGCTCCCCCGCAGCCAGCGCAAGTACAAGCTGGGCACCACCGGCTTCATGCTCGCCATCCATGTGGGGGCTGTGTTTGCGCTGCTGCCGCAGTACTGGAGCTGGCAGGGCCTGGTGGTGCTTGCCGTTCTGTACTGGACCACGGTGCTCGGGGTGACCCTGGGACTGCACCGCCTGGTGGCTCACCGCAGTTTTGTGGCCCCGAAGTGGGTGGAGCGGGTGCTGGTGCTGATGGGCACCCTGGCCTGCCAGAGCGGCCCGATCGAATGGGTGGGCCTGCACCGCCACCACCACAAATTCTCCGACCAGCCCAACGACCATCACGACGCCGCCCGCGGCCTGTGGTGGGCGCATAGCGAGTGGATGCTGCACGACATCCCCGCCATCAAGGAGCTGCACCGCTTCACCGGCGACCTGCTCCAGGACCCCTTCTATCGCTGGCTGGATCGCTGGTTCCTGCTGCTGCAGCTCCCTCTCGGCGCTGCCCTCTATTGGTATGGCAACGCGGCCCAGATTCACGGCGGTGGCCTGGGCCTGGTGCTCTGGGCGATCCCGCTGCGCCTGGTGCTCGTGTATCACGTGACCTGGCTGGTGAACTCCGCCACCCATGCCTTCGGCTACCGCAACTTCGACTGCCCCGACCTCTCGCGCAACTGCTGGTGGGTGGCGATCCTCAGCTTTGGTGAGGGCTGGCACAACAACCACCACGCCCACCCCTCCAGCGCCCGCCACGGCCTGCGCTGGTTTGAGTTCGACATCACCTGGCAACACATCAAGCTGCTGCGCAAGCTGGGCTGGGCCAAGCGCATTCGCGAGGCGCGTTACCCGGCCTGAGCAACGGACGAGCGATCTCTTGAGTGATGCTTGAAGGCTTCCAGGAGCAGGTGGTGGAGTGGGCCCGCACTGGTGGGCTACTCGGCCTGGTCCTGGCGATGACCGTAGAGAACCTGGTGCAGGTGGTTCCCTCGCTCGTGATTCTTCCACTGGCCGGCCACCTGAGCGCCCTAGGGGTGGTGAGCCTTCCTGCCGCGATGGCGGCCTCAATCGCCGGCAGCCTGATCGGCTGTCTGATCTGGTATGGCCTCGGGAGGGTGATGAACGAACAACGGCTGGAGCGGCTGGCCAGACGCCGCGGTCGCCTGCTGGGGCTTACACCAGAGCGGCTCCAGCAATCACGCCACTGGTTTCAGCGCCATGGCTGGCAGGTGGTGTGCTGGGGGCGTCTGATTCCGGTGTTGCGCACCAATGTGTCGTTGCCGGCCGGGATCGAACTGATGCCCCTACCGGCGTTTCTGGGTTGGTCGCTGCTCGGCAGCAGCCTTTGGAACAGCTGTTTCATCCTGGTGGGCTACGGGTTGACGCGCTCTGGCAACTGAGCGGTTCCACTGCGGGCTGCGATAGATCTCCTTCCCTTCCTTGATCGTGGCCAACACCTTGATCTGCCGGATCGCCATCGGGTCCACCTTGAGCGGATTGGCATCGAGCACCACCAGATCCGCCAACTTGCCCACGGCCAACGTGCCCTTCTGCTGCTCTTCAAACAGCTGATAGGCCGCGTAACGCGTCAACGCCTGGAGACCGGCGTACGGCGTAATCCGCTCCTGGGGTTGCAGAACAGCACCTGAGCGAGATGTGCGTGTCACCGCACTCCAGAGCGCATCCATCAGGCTGGGACTCACACCCGCCGGCAGATCGTGATGCAGGGTGAAGGGCCTGCCGGTGCGCTGCACCGATCCGATCGGACCAAGCCAGCCCTGCCGCTCTGGCCCGAGGGCCCTGGTGAGGGCATCACCCATGGGATAGAGCCCCGCAGCCGTGAAGCTCACCACCACCCCCAGACGCTTCACCTGCTCAATCTGATCAGGCCGCAGCACAACGCCGTGATGCAGCACGGTGCGGTGGTCGAGCGGACCCTGGGTTGCTAGGAACTGGTTCACAGCCTGCAAGAGCTGGTCCGCAGCCTGATCACCCACCGCATGGGCAGCGAGCTGGCGTGCAGCGGGCCAGCTCGAATCGCTACGGAGCCGTTGCAGCAGCTGCACCAGATCCTCCACCCCCTGCCCGGGATCAGACGCCGAGCGGCGGGCCAGCTCACTGGTGTTGCCATCCAGCCACACCTTCACGCCAGACCAGCGCACGCGGTTGTCGTAGCGCCCATTGCCGCGCTGCTGTGGCCCAAGCCGCTCCCACCAATCGTGCTTGGCATAGATCGCCAGATCAATCGGCAGGAGCGGCTCGGCCTGAATGTGCTTCACCACAGCAAGGTCCTGTCCCCCCAGTCCCAGGCCCAGTTCGGAGGCTGTGGTCTGGCCATGCTGAGTCCACAGGGCGACAGCCCGCTGGACCCCCTCGCGGATCCGCTGAGGAGAGCGCGGCGGACGCGCCTGCATCAGGGCAAACACCCTCGCCTCACCCGGTGGCGCATCAGCCTGCCAACCCATCTGGCGTTGCAGCACACGATTGATCGCGCCCTGATGACCGGAACCGTCCTGAATAAACACCGGGCGGACCTCACTCACCTGATCCAGCTCGGACGTGGTGGGATGCCGCCGTTCCTCGAGCTGCTCGAGCCGATACCCCATCCCCTCGATCCACTCACCGGGCGGCACTGAGGCGGCATGCACCTTCAATCGTGCGATCAGTTCAGGGATGGTTCGCACGCCGGATAGATCGGCATTGAGAAGGGTGTGGCTGGCCACGATGAAGTGACCGTGGGCATCGATCAGCCCAGGCAACAGAGTGGCCCCGGCGAGATCAACCACACGCACATCGCCGCCGGCCATGGCGCGGGCCTGCCGCTGCGTGCCGGCGTACGCGATCCGGCCAGCGTGCTCCAGCAAAGCTTCCACATACCGCGGCTCGCTGCCCTCCATGGTGAGGATGTCTCCGCCGCTGTACAGGGTCATGCGCGGATCCGCTACAGCCGCGTTTCCCAGAACCATCACGCCGCTGGACACAACAACCGCCACACGGCGCCAAAACATGCGCATTGGGATCAGTTCAATCCCCGGCCGGCACGGCTTTGAGCCAACAGTTCACGGGCGCTCACGCCAAAGCGTTCTCGAAAGTCGCGGCTGAAACTAGCCAGATGCAGGTACCCGCAAGACTGCGCAACCTGCGACACCGTGACGCCAAGGGATGCAGCCTGAAGGTGTTGATGGGCACGGTCCAGCCGTTGACGACGCAACCATTGCATCGGACCGCAACCCACTTCGCGTTTGAATCCGATTTGGATCATGCGGCGTCCGTAGTGCACCTGCTGCTCGATCTCACTAAGAGACAGCGGCCGATGCAGGTTGGCCAACATCCACTCCATCAGCTCATGCACGCACCGCCTCAAAAGAGGATCGTTCTCGCGTTCAACCCCCTGGGCCTCGAGCTCTGACAGGGTGGGATGAAGGAGAAGCGCGATGCAACGGAGAACGAAATCGTCAAGACAGAGCATCGGGTCTGGCTGACCAGGCCCATGGCGAAAGCTGGAATCCACCAGCTCCAACGCCGCCAGGAGATGCTGGTAGTAGTAAGCGTTGCGCGCCACATCCAGCCGCACGACAAACGGAACGGAAAGCAGGGAAGCCAAAGCAGCCGCACTGAGCTCCTGATTCGCCATGGCCCGCATCCGGGTGATCAAGGAAGCCTGGGAAAACTGCAAACCCGTGCCGGATGAACAGTCGTTATCGAGCCTCCATCCCTCGGGGGGCAGGAAGGCCACCGTCTGCCCCGTGTTGTTGTCAATCTGATGGCGGCCCAGAGAATAACGGCCCCAACCACTGGAAGGAAGCGCCAGCAAGCAGAAGGACTGCTTGGGTCTCACCTCAAGGGTGATGGGCTCACCGAGCACACTGGTCAGCCCCACCCCTCCCAACACAGCCGCTGCCACCTGTAGCTGCAGGGGAGACGAACGTTGCAGGGGCGGGGCGATCGGTTCGAGATCGCAGACCGTGTACGTCGACGCCAACATCTGAGCGAGCTCGTCGGCACCCGATACGGATGACGCCCAAGCCGTATTCAGCAGGAGTGGCCGATCGAAGCTAGCAGGCAGCATCAAAAATGTTGAGCCAATTCAATGGAGAATGCGCCGCGAGAGCCTCAACAGACCAGAAGGCCTCTGACCGAATGCCTTGGCAAAATCACGACTGAGGGTCGCCAAACTAACTAAGCCGAACTGAACGGCAATGCCACCCACATTGTCGGATGGGCATAGCTGGAGGAGAGCCTGCCGGCCTGCATCCCGCCAGTAAGTGTATCCTCCCAAGCCATTACTGCCGGAACGAGACCGACCAGAAGAAATACAGCCACTACCAATAGGCACAGCGGCTTGTCAAGCCTAAATTCGCTTTTCATCAAACAGTACGCGAAAAGCAGTAATTCAATACATGAATTACTCACCCGAGTAGCTGATTTGACACATGGGAACTGCCAGCATCGCAGCAAATCACATCCAGAGCTGCTACAACCAGCCATGACCACGGCCCTTACCGCTCAACCGCCAGCCACCGCGTTCAACACGGCATCAGCCGCCAACCGCGAGCTGATCATCGCCGACGGCCTCTGCCCCCAGATCGCCGAGCTGCTGCCCGGTGCACTGCATGAGCTGGTGGCCCTGGGCCAGAGCCAGAACCCTCTCGCCGCGATCAGCGCGGAGCTGGAGCAGCGGCGGCGCGAGGGGCGCCGGGTTCAGACGCTGCACATCGTGGCACACGGCAGCCCCGGCGCGCTCCGGATCGGCGGTCAGTGGGTGGATGCGCCAGCCCTGATTGCCAATGCTGACCAGCTGGCGCAATGGGGGCTAAGCGCGATTTCGCTTTGGAGCTGCAAGCTAGGGAATCTCTGGACAAACGGGTTTGAGCGACCGCAGTGAGCAGGAAAGAG
>NZ_JACVZV010000011.1 GCF_014654725.1 Vulcanococcus sp. Clear-D1
TGCAGACCTACTGGAGCGAATGCCAGATTTTTGCCAAATACTTTCCAGAACAGAGTTCGATTCCCCAGCAAGGCTTCTATTGCAACAATGCCAATAGCGCCATAGCCGCCGATACCTGGAATCGCTTCAAGTTCCATGAGGAACTAACAGGTCTGGAAGACATGCATCTTGCGAAGCGCTTGGTCGCTGAGCAGGGGGCAGTGGGCTACGTAGCAGATGCCAGCGTACGCCATATCCATCACGAAAACTGGCGGCAGGTGCAGAGACGGTTTGAGAGAGAAGCCCTGGCTTTGCAGCAGATTTCCCCAGAAGTAATCCTGAGGAGGCGCGACCTCTTGCGCTATTTCAGCCGAGGAGTTGTCCGTGATCTGGCTGCAGGATTGCCGAGAACATTGTCCTTGGCAACCCTTCGGCAGATCATCCGCTATCGCTTTCATCAATATCTAGGCAGCTATCGTGGCAATCGTCTCCACAAGAGAACGAGCAGCGAGGTCCGCGAAACGTATTTTTATCCAACCTCTTCCATAGGCGAGCCATTAACGAAAAAATCATGATCGAATCAACAAACTCCAAGCCAAATAAAATTGTTGCTTTGTTGCCGATGAAGGCTAATAGTGTGAGAGTTAAAGGTAAGAATTTCAGGGATTTCTGCGGTAAGCCCTTGTTCCGCTGGATTCTCGACACCTTGCTCGCAGTGGAGGACATTGATCAGATCATCATCAACACCGATGCCCGGAACAAGCTCGCTGAGAATGGTCTGACCGCCACCGACCGCATCACTATCCGCGATCGCAAACCTGAGATCTGTGGTGACCATGTATCGATGAATCTGGTGCTGGCCGACGACGTGGCCAACGTGCCGGCCGACCTGTATTTAATGACGCACACCACCAACCCGTTGATGAGTGTCAACACCATTCGCAATGCCATCGCTGCGTTTGTAGATGCCCAAGCAGCCAACGTGGTCGACTCGCTGTTTACTGTCGATAAGGTACAGACTCGCTTCTACCGCGCCGACTGCAGTCCCGTGAATCACGACCCGGATAATCTCATCCCCACCCAAGAACTGGAGCCCTGGTTTGAGGAGAACTCAAATCTATATCTATTTACTGCAGAGAGTTTCACAAAGACATGTGCTCGCATTGGCAGCAAGCCGATGATGTTCGAAAGCCCCTTTTTCGAATCAGTAGATATCGATACACCGGAAGACTGGGACTTTGCCGTGGTAGCCGCACGGTTTCTGCAAGAACGAAGCAAGGGATAGAACAGATGAAAAATATAGTAGCCTGCCAGCTCATGATGGGAGAAGCCACTTCCGGTTGTTGTTCGAGCATCAAGCGATGGAAGCGCCTTTTGAAGGCAACACGGAAAGCAATGATTTTTCAGTTCGAAATATCTAAATCGTAAAATGTTTTCGCCCGAATTAAGATACATGGTTTGGCCGCCCATCGCTGCCGATGTCGAAAAGTATGCGCTTGGCCGTATAGTGGCTATGCTTTGCTGGTTTGCGGGGCCTACCGCACAGCGACTGCGCATTCCCTTGTCGCTTCTAGAAACTTCTATCGACTACGTATTGCCTGAATATGCGTCTCTTGCCGCACTCTCTGATTTTCACAAGATTGAGTTTTTAGATATCTCTCAGGCACGTGACCTGTTAATTCGAGAGAGGCATACTATAATTGTATTGAGCCGTGATGTGGAGCCTGATGAAGTGCTTTCGGTCGCGCATCCGCTGGTCGGTTCGCAGCCGCTGACAAAGGTGAAGCGCCCGCCCGCCCGCACGTCGGGATCAACCTACTACTACTACTTCGGCAATCCCGATGGCGACGTGCAGGACGCATACTATGCAGCGTGTCTGACCTATTGGGTCAGCGGGGGCGAAGACAAGGCCTTCCTTGAGGCCTCGCGAGACGACCTTGTGCGCCAGAGATTCCGCGCCGCCGCCAAGTCGTGCATCGCGCTGTTCGGCACCGGCCCTTCGCTGTCTGAGGCGCTAAATCGCGACCATGGCGATTCCTTCAACATTATCTGCAACACAATCATTAAGAACCGGGCCTTCACGGAGCACTTGGATCCTCAGATCCTTGTGGCGTCAGATGCGCACTTCCACTTCAGCTATCACCGCTACTCGGCGCGATTTCTTGGCGACTTGGTCGCCTTCCTGCACAATTCAAGCGCCTCGTTTTACACCTTCGACAAGTTCGCCGCCTTCCTGCGCCGACGCGTGCCCGAGATCGCCGGCCGAGTCTTCGGCATCCCGGCCGGCCGCAAGACCTACGGCTTCGACTTTGACCAGGAATTTCGGGTATTCCCGGGCGACAGCGTGCTCAACATGTTCCTGCTGCCGCTGGGAAGCTACCTGGGCCAGGAGGTGGTACTCAACGGCTTCACTGGCCGCGCCCCGTCGGACAGCTTCTTCTGGAGTCACTCAGAGTTGCACCAGTACTCTCATCTGATGGAGGACGTTCGCCAGGCTCACCCGGCGTTCTTCCGCAACCGCGACTACGGCAAGTACGCCAATACGGTTGACGATGACCTTATGGTGCGGGTGAATGCTGCGCTCGAGGCCGGCAAGGGCATACATTCCGCCACAACGTCCTTCTATAGAGCCTTACAGCCGTGAGTTGTCGCATTCCGGTACTTGTTGATGGCCGCATCTTCACTCTGCAGGACAAGGGAGGTATAAGCCAGCTTTACTCATATGTTCTGGCCAGCCCGCAATGGCGCCGCCACCTGGAGACCTGGCTGCTGGTCTACCCGGGCCACGAACGTAACCTACATCTGCAGGCCTCGGGGCTGCTGATAGCCGATGACGTACGAGTTGTTAACTGTCCGATCCCGCCGAGCGACAACGACAAATACAACCTTCCTGAGCATGATCTACAACGCGCCGAGGTGGCGCGAGCCACCAGCTGCTGCTTCCGCGCGGTGGTCAACACCTACTACGGCGAGAACGTTCTGCCGGACTGCGCCCGCTACATAGTTACTGGACTGGATTTCGCCCATGAGGAATTGCCAGAGTTGGCCGAACGGCCTACTACATCAGGTGTGCTACGCCGCAAGCGGCTGGCCTTCGGGCAGGCCGATTGGGCCTGCTTTATCTCCAATTCCTCGCGCGAGCGCTTTTTCGCCCACTACCCCGGCTTCGACCGCCAGCGCAGCAGCGTTATTTACCTGGGTCACGAGCCCACGCGGCCGCAAGCCACCCGGGTCCGTAGCTTGGTGCTTCACGTTGGCTCGCGCGGGCTGTACAAAAACTTTGTCGTCGTAGCTGCGGCTCTGCGCCGGCTGATGGAGCGCGAGGGCCAGGTCCGCCTACTGCTGCTGGGCGGCGAGCCAGCCGACGCGACCGTCGACGCGCTGCGGCGCGACTTCCCCGGCCGCGTGATCTTTGACCCCAAGCCCTCGGACGCGGCAATGGACCTGGCGATGGCTAGCGCCTGGATCTACGTCTCGGCGTCGCGCTACGAGGGCTTCGGCATTCCGCTGCTCAACGCCATGCGCCTGGGCGCCCACCCGGTGGTCTCGGACATCCCGGTCTACCGCGAGGTCGCCGGCCCCCACGCGCGATACTTTGACCCTTCTTCGGCCGATGCGCTGCACGACGCCCTAGTCGGCGCGCTGTTCTGCGAGCCCCAGCCACGCCGCATTTGGCGCACCTGGGACGACGTCGCCGCTGAGTACGCCACGCTGCTGTGCCATGGATAAAACCACCACTGGCGCGCTGCTACGCCTTGAATCCGACGTTCTTCAGCCTGCAGCCGGCACGAGCAGCGATGGGCGCGAATTGCTCGTGTCGGTCAACCCCGACCTGAAGTCCGACTTCGGCCACTACCTCAACTACGAGAAGCGGCTGGCCGAGGCCTGCTCCCGACTGGGCCTGGACCACATTGGACTGGCCAGCCGCGAGCTCGCTGTGCAGCATCCCGGCGTGGTGCCAGCCTTCCAGCGCGAGTCCGGTCACTACGCCATGGTTCGCGGCCTCGCCAGTGGCCAGCAGGCGACCATCGCGATGGAATTCCGTCAAGAGCTGCTGGCGGTGCTCAAACCCCTGCAGGCCAACGGTCGCTGGTCACGGCTGCATGTGTTCGTGTACTGCGGCAGCAGCCGGCTCGCGATGGAAATGGCTCAGTTTGACTGGCCCGAAGGCGTGACCCTGTGCATCAACGCCTTCTGGGACTTCCTGATCGACGGCGCCCCGCCGGACGGGCTATCAGGGCTGTGCTTCCAGCGTGCGGTTCGCCTGCTGGCCATGTCGGACTTGCACGCGCGCAATTGGCATGCTGCCTCGGGCCTGCGCTTCGACTGGATTCCCAATCCGCCACCGCTGCTTGGCGACTCCGATGCCTATGACAGCATCCGACGCATGTTCGGCGCAGCCCGCGGCCGTGACCGGATGCGGGTGCTTGTGCCGGGGCTGATGACTGTCGGCAAGGGTCAGGAGACGACGGGTGCGTTGCTGGAGCACCTGCGCCAGTACGGCACCGGCGGACGCGACTACGTGTTCCGGGATCGCAAGTCCGAGCTCGGTATCCGGCCATCCGACCCGGTACATGTCCTCACCGGCGACCTCAGCGACGAGCAGGTGATCGAGCTGTACCGGTCCAGCGACGTGGTACTGCTGCCCTACGAGGCGCCGACCTTTGCCGTGCGTACAAGCGGCGCCCTGGTCGACGCCCTGGTGTTCGGCGCCGTGCCCCTGGTGCTGGGAGGTACCTGGCTTGCCCACCAGTGCCGCCAGTACGGGGTGGGCCGCATTCTGCCCGATGCCCATCCGGCCACCGTGCTCGCGGCCTTGGCCGCGGTCGAGGCCGAGCTCGCGGCGGAGCGGAGGCGCGTGCCGCGTGCGGGAGCCCTGTACCTGGCCCACAACACCTGGTCGGAGCTGGTTCGGAGCATCGTGCATGCGCCGGCTACCTACACACAGCCGGCCAGCGGCGATGAGTACATGCCGCCGGAAGCCTCTCTCTTCGCCGCCGCCAACCGGATGCTGCGGCTGGGGCGGCATGCCGAGGCGGCGCAGCTATACGCCTGGCTCTCGGCCACCCTGCCGCTGGCGATCTACCAGTCCAACCTGCAGCTGTGCGCTAAACGCAGCGGCCGAACCGTCGACGAACTCCTGTCCTCTACGTCATGAATGTATCGCCCGCGGCCGCGCTGCCCCCCCGCAGGGCCCTGATCATTGGCATCACCGGACAGGACGGGGCATACCTGGCGGCCCACCTTCTGGCGCACGGCTACCAGGTCTTCGGCAGCTCGCGCGACGCCCGGCCGTCGTCGTTGTCGGGGCTGCAGATGCTGGGCATCGCCGGCCGCCTGCACGTTGTGCAGATGGCACCGGCGGACTTCCGCAGCGTCATCCAGACGATCTCGAACATCGAGCCAGACGAGATCTACAACTTGTCCGGGCAGAGCTCCGTGGCTGTGTCCTTCAGCCAGCCCATTGAGACGCTGGAGAGCGTCATCGTCGCCACTGGGAACCTATTAGAGGCCATCCGCTTCCTCGGGCTGGAGAAAAAGACCCGCTTCTACAACGCCTGCTCCAGCGAGTGCTTCGGCGACACCGACGGCGCCCCCGCAAGCGAACACACTCCCTTCCACCCGCACAGCCCCTATGCGGTGGCCAAGGCCGGCGCCTATTGGCTGGTGGCCAACTACCGCAGCGCCTACGGGCTGTTCGCCTGCTCGGGCATCCTGTTCAACCATGAGTCTCCGCTGCGGCCGGACCGCTTCGTCACCCGCAAGATCGTCGCCGCGGCGGTGCGCATCGCTGGCGGCAGCGACGAGCGGCTCAAGCTCGGCAACATCGACATCAAGCGCGACTGGGGCTGGGCCCCGGAATACGTCGACGCCATGCATCGCATGCTGCAGGTCGAACGCCCTATGGACTTCGTCGTTGCCACCGGGCGCACCGTTGGCCTGTCCTATTTCGTCGAGAACTGCTTTTCCCAGCTGGGCCTGGACTGGCGTCGCCACGTCGATACAGACCCCGCGCTGCTCCGCCCGTCGGACATGAAGATCAGCCGCGCCGACCCGGCGCGCGCCGAGCGAGAACTGGGCTGGCGAGCGACGGTCGGTGTCGAGGATGTGATCGCGCGGCTGATCGCGCACGAGCGCCAATCCGCAGCGGGTCGGACGGGCGAGCGCTCAGCGCACTGACGGCGCAACGGAATGAGGTGGGCTGGTTTTTCTGGACAGGCCCCATCGTCAACCTCTAAGGCGGGGCACCGCCCCTGATGGGGGCTCCCACCCATGAGCAAGCGACGCACCCACAGTCCCGAATTCAAGGCCCGAGTTGCCATGGAGGCGATCAGCGGCCGCTAGACGATCCAAGAGAGCGGCGCTGATCACGCCATTCACCCCATCCAGGTGAGCCAGTGGAAGCGGCAGCTGCTCGACGGAGCCAGCGAGCTGTTCACGACGGGCAAGAAAACCAAGGACAAGGAGGAGGTTCAGGCCAAGGAGGCTGAGCTGTTCCAGTAGTACTGCCTCGCAGAAGCCTGGCGGCTACGGCAAGCTCCAGATGGAACTGGAGTGGCTCAAAAAAAATCTCAGCGGCTCTGACGCCCATGAACTGCGCACGCTGGTCGATCCAGGCCACCCTGAGCTCAGCGTCAGCCGTCAGTGCGCTCTGCTGGGCCTACCGCGATCGACGCTCTATGACCGGCCGGCGCCGGTGCGTCAATCCACGCTGCGGATTATGGCCAAGATCGACGCGCTCTACCTGGATGATCCCTGCAGTGGCAGCCGACGGATGGTCGAGTACCTGGCCAGAGAAGGGATTCCGATCAGCCGTGACCGTGTCCGACACCTCATGCGCCGCATGGGTTTACGGGCGATCTACCAGAAACCCCGCACCACGGTTCCCGGCGATCCATCAGAGCGTTATCCCTGCCTGGTGGATCTCAGGGATGTCACGGCAGTTGATCAGGTGTGGGCCACTGACATCACCTACATCCCACTGCAGAAAGGCTTCCTGTACCTGGTGGCGATCATGGATCTCCACTCCAGGCATGTTCTCAGCTGGAAGCTGTCCAACAGCCTTGACACGGAGTTTTGCCTGGAGGCTCTGGAGATGGCCCTCAGTAGTGGCCGGAGACCGCAGATCTTCCACTCCGACCAAGGGTGCCAGTTCACCTCAGCTGACTTCGTGGGCCGGTTGCAGGCCGAGAAGATCAAGATCAGCTGGTCAGGAAGAAAGCGCTGCTACGACAACATCCTGGTCGAAATGCTTTGGCGCACCGTCAAATACGAGGAGGTGTACATCCATGCCTACAGCGATGGCTGGGAGACTGAGATCAGCCTGACCCGCTTCCTGTGGAGGTACTGCCATGTAAGACTCCACAGTTCACTGGGAGGGAAGACTCCCTATGCCGTCTACACTGAACCAGAGCCCTGTTTCTCCCGCCTGGAGTTAACGATCTCAGGTGCCAGAACTGTCCAATAAAAGGCACCCACCTCAGAAACGAAGACGAAAGTCACGTCGGGGACGAACCCAGTAAAGCCAAGGAAAACCTGATTAAATCTTCAAAGCCGTTCCACGGTCTCCTTGAATGTCGGGAATAACCTTTGCTCGGCGTGATTACCCAGCCCCCTCCGCGCGGCCCCTGTTTAGTCGGCTGAAGGACAATCGTTCGCCCTTGGCCTATTTCCAGGGTCAACGTCAGCGCGGAGCCATCAACGAACACGAACCGGCCAGCAGACAGTCGTTTTCCGCCTAGCCTCTTAAAGCAGTCTGCGTTAATATACGATAAGCAACCATTTCGCTTGCCAATGAGCAGCGCACTCGATCAGGCTTCCCGCCTTGGCAAATGGCTTCAGGCTGTGCGGATCAACCAAGAAACTACTCTTCCGGGGCTTTGGCAACCGCGTCTCATTGTTGACGTACTAACTGCGGGTATTCCCAAAGATCAATGGAAAGGAGTTAATGTTCTTGACATTGGCGCTTGCAATGGAGGTCTATCTATAGAGCTGGCGCGCTTAGGCGCAAATGTTCGCGCCGTTGAGCCAAATCCTGTTGCGCGCAGTCAATTTGCATTTGCCTACGATCTAATTTCTCAAAATGAAGATCTTTCAATTGAATATTCAGATAGCACGCTCTTTTCTTTGGATCGCGCCGTAAAATACGACGTTGTCCTCTTCCTAGGTCTCGTATACCATTTTCGCTACCCACAGCTTTTTCTTCGTCTACTTAGGTGGGTTTAATTCCGCCAAGTTCTTCATCTCCTCTCGGACCCATAAATCTCCGCATCTTGTTATGCAGAACCGTAAGGAGTCCACTCCACAATTCTATTCAAAACAATCTCTCGCTGGATATCATCCAAGTCGTCCTCTTCTTAGGGCCATGATTGAGTGGGCTGGATTCCGCAATATTCGTGAGTGCTTAACCCCTGAAACCGGTCGTGATTTCGAAGACTGTGCTCACCAGGTGACCAATACTTGTTATTATGTGTGCGAAAAGGGGGAGACTGTTAACTATGAAGATCAAGTCAATGTATACATGTGAGCAGAATGCGAGTTGCTGTCTATGCCAATTGCCAAGCTGGCCCCATCCATCGACTAATTGAGCGTGCTGCTCCACAGTTAGAAGTTGTGCGTACCCAGCCTGTTCATCTTATTGGCCAAGATCAAGCCGAAAAAGTTCTAGCTCTCCTCTCGTCCGCTGACATAGTCTTGGCCCAGCCGATCGGCGCAGGTTTCGGCCGTTTATCTAGGGAATCTCTGGACAAACGGGTTTGAGCGACCGCAGTGAGCAGGAAAGAGTG
>NZ_JACVZV010000012.1 GCF_014654725.1 Vulcanococcus sp. Clear-D1
TGGCACCCCGGTTGATCGCTGAGCCCGAGAAGGCATTGGCACCCACCACAAAGGTGGCCAGACCCGAGAGTTTGGTGGTGGTGGAGAACTGGGTGGCTTCCAGTTCGCCCACTTTGGCCTCGAGGCCATCCACACGGCCCTTCAGCACGGCGAGCTCCTTCTCGAACTCGGCCATCAGGCGCTTCAGCTCGTCGGTCACTTCGGTGATCCGGTCGAGGCAAGCGTTCAGCAGGGCGGCCGCTTCATAGCGGGTCATCGCACGGCTGCCGCGGTAGGTGCCGTTGGGGTAGCCGGCCACACAGCCGTAGCGCTCGATCAGGTTGCTCAGTGCTTGATAAGCCCAGTCGGTGGGCTGCACGTCGGAGAACTGGGTGATCGACGTCACCTGGTCGGCACTGGCGCCGTACTGGCCAATACCAGCGAGATTGATGTTCTCGCGCTCAGCAGCAGCAACGCCAAGACTGCAGCCCAGGGCAGCCGGAACGAGCAAGGCAGCGGCAGTGGCTGCGGAGAGGGGAGAACGGATCAAGCGCATGAATCACGGAGCAGAGGCGCCACAACGACGCCGGCAGCCCCGATGATCCCCTTCCCTCCAGCATATTGCACTTACTAGAGACTTCATGTCATGAAGCCCACGCGACAGCTGGGCCACGGGAACAGCGGCCCTGTCACATAGACAACAGACAGGTCCAGCGCGTCGCAACTTAAGATTTGCTTCCAATTCGCGTCGCGGATGTTCATCCCGCGGAAGCCTGTTGCCCATCGCCCTTCTTCTGCCTGCTTTGCAGCTGCTTCACCCCATGCCCGGGGTGATCACCCAAGGAGTGAGAGAGGGCCATCCCGCCATCGACATCGCCTGCATCACCGGCACACCGGTGCGTGCCGCCCACGACGGACAGGGCGCGGTGCGGCGTAGCCACACCCACGGCACCACCTTCGAACTGCGGGGCGCCGACGGGCTGGAAACCAGCTACAGCCACCTCCACACGGCTATGCCCGCCGGCCACTTCAAACGAGGCGATCAGATCGGCACCTGCGGCAATACCGGGATCTGGAGCAGCGGGCCTCACCTCCACTTCGAAACCAACCGCCCCGAGCTGTTGGGCTCGCTGATCGTGGAAGAGGCACCCACCACCCTGCCGATCGCCCAACCCAAGGCGGCTTTCGCCATCGGCGGCTCGCCAGATGCCCTGAAAGCCCGGCCATGATGCCCGCTTGATCCCCGGCTACCCGGCGTGGCTGAACCCGATTGAGCAGGCTGGCCACCATCTGGGCCATCTTCCAGGGGCTGCTGCTTGAGGCGCTTCCCTTTCTGCTGATCGGCGTTCTAATCGCAGGGCTGGCCCGCTGGATCGCCCCAGGAGGTCGTTGGCTGCAGCGGTTACCCAGCCAGCCGTTGCTGGCTCCGCTCACCGGCGCTGCCCTGGGCTTTGCGCTGCCAGCCTGCGAGTGCGGCAATGTGCCGGTGGCGCGGCGGTTGTTAGCCGGCGGCGCACCGCTGGGCTCCGCCCTGGGCTTCCTCTTCGCCGCGCCGGTGCTGAATCCGATCGTGCTAGCGAGCACCTGGGCCGCCTTCCCGGATCAGCCCTGGCTCCTGGCGGCGCGCCCAACCGCTGCCCTGTTGCTGGCCCTCGCCCTCTCTGCCCTGTTGCAGCAATGGCCGGAAGTCCAACTGCTTGAGCCGGCTCTTCTGGAGGAACGGCGCCTGAGTCAGCCCCTGGCTGAAGTGGGGCTCCTGGAGCGTCGCAGCGGCCTGGTGGGGGCAGCGCCAGTAACGGCGCCACCGACGCCGGAGCGACCAAACCTGGCCACTGTGCTGGAGCACAGCAGCCGGGAATTTCTCGATCTAGCAGGGCTGCTGGTGCTGGGTAGTGCCCTGGCCGCTGTGGTTCAGACCCTGCTGCCCCGCACCTGGTTACTGGCGGTGGGAGGAGCTCCCACCATCTCCGTGCTCAGCCTGATGCTGATGGCTGTGGTGGTGTCGGTGTGCTCCAGCGTGGATGCCTTCCTCGCCTTGGGGTTTGCCGCTCAGATCACCCCTGGCGCGCTGTTGGCCTTTCTGGTGCTGGGGCCCGTGGTGGATCTGAAGCTGTTGGGCTTGTTTGGTGTGGTGCTGAAGCCGCGGGCGATTGCGCTCACGGCGGCGGGTGCCTGTGTGGTGGTGCTGCTGATCGGGCAATGGGTGAATCTCTGGCTGCTTTGATCCGCCCGCTCGCCCTGGCCCTCTGGGGTGCTGTGCTGCTGGTGAGCACCCTCACAAGCCGGCTCGAGTTGCTGCTGCGCGGGGTGTTTCATCCGTTGGTGGGGCTCAGTGGCGTGGTGCTGCTGGCGATCGCCCTGCAACAGGCGCTGCAGGGCAGGCGCGAGCGGCACTGGAACCGCAGCTGGGCCTTGAGCGGCCTGCTGGCGATCGCCGTGCTGCTCCTGCCGCCGAATCCCTCATTCAGCGATCTGGCCTCCAACCGCAATAGCGATCTCGGCAGCGACGTGGAGCTGGATTTCCTGCTGCCGCCGGGCCAGCGCAGCCTCACCGACTGGGTGCGACTGCTGCGCAGCCAGCCCGACCCGCAGCTTTACAACGGCGACCCCGTGCGCATCAGCGGTTTTGTGCTCACGCAGCCGGATGGCCCACCCCAACTCGGGCGCTTGCTGGTGCGCTGCTGCCTGGCCGATGCCACACCGATCGGGCTTCCCGTGCGCTGGCCCAGTGGCTTCAGCGCACAACCCGACCAATGGCTGGCGATCGAGGGCCGCATGGGCGTGGACAACGTGGCCGGACAGCAGCGCAGCGTGGTGCTGCCGGAGCGCATCCGCACGATTCCGCGGCCCGCCAAGCCGCTCGAGCCATGAACAAACCAGCTCTGCTGTTGGCCGCGGGAGCGCTGCTGGCCCTGGTGCAGCAGCAGCTCTTGCTTCAGCGCCCACCAAGATTGCTGGAGCTGCACTCGAGCACCGCCAGCTCAGGCCCGGCCGCCCTCTCGCTGCGCTTCAGCCGCCCCATGGATCGGGCCAGCTTGGCGGAGCGCAGCCAACTGCAGCCGGCCTTGCCCCATCAGTGGTTAGGCGCGAACAATCCCCTAAGGCTGCTGCTGGGCGCCAATCAACCGATCACCGGGGCCATCCAGCTGCTGATCAGCGGGGTGGATCAACGGGGCCTGGCTCTGCGGCCCCAGCGCTGGAGCTGGGACCCAAGACCGCGGCTGCTGGCGGTGGTGCCCAAAGGCAGCGGTGAGCAACTGCAACTGCTTCAACGCGATGGCAGCTGGCAGCCACTCAGCCCCGAATTCGAGCGGATCACCGCGGTGACTCCGCTGGGGGATGGATCGGCCATCGCCCTGGCCAGCCGCGATGATCAAGGTGAGCGGCTGTGGCTGCTGCCGCTGGAGCAGAGCACCCTGCAGCGTGGCGGCCAACCGGGCAGCCGCGCGGTGAAGGCTGGCCCGCTTCGGGCGCTGTTGCCGGAGCGTTTGATCTTCACCCACCTGAGCAGCAACCAGCGCGGCGATCTGCTGGTGCAGTGGAGTGCCCAGGCCCTGGGCCGCTCGATCACCAGCTTCTGGCCGCGCCAGGGCAACCGCCAGCAACTGGAGCTGGAAGCCTCCGGCCCCATGCAGCTGCTGCCCGACGGTGGCGCTCTGGTGATGCCTGAGCTTGAGGGGCTGAGCCTGCGCAACCTGCCCGGTCGGCCCGAGCGCCGCCAGCTGCTGCCAGGCAGCCGCGATCTGAGCAGCTTCTGCCCAGTGAGCGGGCGGGCGCTTCTGGTGCGGCACTGGCCCGATTTCCGGCGCTCCCTGGAACTGGTGGAACCCGGTCAGCCGCCACGCCAGCTGTGGCTGGGCGGTGATGCGGTGCTGAGCACGGCCTGCGATCGCGGCGGTGAACGGGTGTGGCTGCTGGTGAGCCATTGGCGCGATGCCCAGCGCAGCAGGCTCCTGGAGATCACCCGCCTAGGACAGATCGTGCGGGCACGAGACCTCACGGGCTGGGAGGTGGAACCCGGCGTGCCGATGGCCTATGACCCCACGCGTCAGCAGCTGCTGCTCACCCTGCGACAACAGGGGCGCCCCGACGCGCAACCGGTGTTGATCGCGGTGCGAGATCTAACGCTGCAGCCGCTGGCGAAAGCGGTGCGGCAGGCCCTCTGGCTACCGCCTGGTTAGCTGCAGCGGCAACAGCAGCAGACACAGCACCCCGATCAGCGGTCCGGGCGGCAGGTTGATCCAAGGCTGGATCGCCAACAACAGGCCTCCACCGCTGAGCAGCATGCCGAGCAGTGCGGATCGCCACAGGGCCTGGCGGAGGCTTGTTGCTCCCGGCAGCGCCAGCAAGGCAGGAGCGCCCATCAAGCCGATCACCAACACCACCCCAACGGCAGTCATGGCACTCACCACCGTGAACGCTGTGACCAACGTGAGCAGCAGCCGCAGGCGCCGCACCGGCAGCCCGGCACTGGTGGCGCCTAGGGGATCAACCCCCAGGTAGACGTAATGGTGATACCGCCAGAACAACAGCAGCAGCATGGCCAGCAGGGCCAGAAGGCTGCGCGCGAGGTCGGCTGGTGCTGCAGCGAGCAGATCACCAAACAGCACAGCCTCCAGATCCACACGGATGCCCAGCAGGGGAATCAGCAGCACCCCCAAGCCCAGAAAGCCAGCCAGCACGGTGTTCAGCACGGCTTCATCGCCCGGTTGTCCTGGGCGTGAGGCACCGCTGAAGCGCTCCGCCAGCAGGGCACCCGCCAGGCCGCTGATCGCACCCCCCAATCCCGGATCGATGCGGAGAGCCACCGCCAGGGCGAGACCGGGGAGCACGGCATGCGACACCAGGTTCACCAGAAACAGGCGCCGCTGCACCAGCAACACGGTGCCCGTGAGCGGGCAAAGCCCACCCACCACCAACGCCACCGCGAGCGGCAGCAGCCACCACACACGCTCCATAGGATCAGGGCCCCCGCCCCGCTGGTTCGGCCATGCCCTCCCAGGTTGCCGCCTCAGGTGATCGCCAGCTGCTGCTGCTGGAGCAACTGAAGCTGGCCGATCGGGAACTCTCCGGCCAAGACCTACACGCCCTTCTGCGCCAAAGCCCCCAGGCCATGGGACTGGCCACCGTGTACCGGCACCTGCGCCAGCTGCAGCAGCGGGGCTTGATCCGCTGCCGCCATCTCCCAAGTGGCGAGGCCCTGTTCGCGCCGGTGGAGCGCGATGAGCACCACCTCACCTGCGTGGATTGCGGCACCACCCTGGTGCTGGAGCACTGCCCGATGCACAACGTGGAGTTGCATGGCGATCAGGCGGAGGGGTTCCAGTTGCTGTTCCACACCCTGGAGTTCTTTGGGTTGTGCCGCAGCTGCCAGAACCGCCAGAACGCCTAACCGCAGCAGTGGTTTCCAACCCGCAGATCGCCCAGGGCCTGGCGCACCTGTTGAGGGGTGCCATCGGCCAACATCTGACGATCGAGCACCAGCACCCGGTCGTAGGCATCGAGGTCGCGACCCCAGTCATGGCTGCTCACCAGCAGGGTGAGCCCGGCATCACTGAGCTGACGCATCACCCGCAGCAACTCCGTGCGCGATGGCGGATCGATCGCTGCGCAGGGTTCATCCAGCAGCAGCAAGCGAGCCGGTTGCACCAGGGTGCGCGCCAGCAGGGCACGCTGCTGCTGACCACCAGACAACTGATCGAGACGACGCCCGGCCAGCCCCACCAGTCCAACCCGCTGCAGCGCCGCCTCCACATCGCAGCAGCCCGGGCGCTGACCGGCCAAGCGCCCGAGCGCCACCAACGCCCGCACGGTGATCGGAAAGGCCCAGGCGATCTCACCGCGCTGGGGCATCAGGGCGAGCTGCTGCCGCGCCAGGGCAGGCGTGAGGGGGATGCCCTCCCAGGTGATCGAGCCACTCGCAGGGCTCAGTTGCCCCTCGAGGGCCTGCAGCAAAGTGCTCTTGCCTGCTCCATTGGGTCCCACCAGGGCGGTGAGGCTGCCGGGCTGCAGCGTGAAGGAGAGCTGATCGAGCACCAGCTCCGGCCCGCGGCGCACACACAGCTGATGAACGCTGAGCACCGCAGCAGGCTTCACTCCCTCCAAGTTAAAGAGCAGTCGCGCTTGAATCGAGGCGCAGCCAGAGCCCCATCGATGTTGCGCCCCATCGTTGCCCTGATGGGAGGCATCGCCCTGCTGGGGGCATGGGCAGATTCCCCTGCGGCGCAAACAGAGGCCCAACTACTGCAGCCGGAAGACTGGGCGTACCAACGGCTGAACGCCCTGCAGGTGCAGCACGGCTGCTCCACAGCCGCCTCAGACGAGAGGCTGAACCAGGGATTACCGATCTCTCGTTTCAGCGCTGCCACACTGCTTCAGGCCTGCCTGCCGCACCTCAACGGCAACACGCCCGAACTGGTGCTGTTGCTGCGGCAGCTCGAGCAGGAGCTCCAGCTACTGGATCAACGCCTGGAAAACCTGGAGGCCACCCAGTTTTCTCCCACCACCAAGCTCAAGGGCCTCGCCAGCCTGGTGCTCGGCGGCAACCGCTTTGCGGGCAGCGACAACGCCGTGGTGAGCGCCAGCCGCTCCAACTACGGCGCCACCACCTTCAACTACGACCTCAAGCTCTACCTCGACACCAGCTTCACGGGACAAG
Organism: Vulcanococcus sp. Clear-D1; assembly: GCF_014654725.1. Lineage (GTDB taxonomy): Bacteria > Cyanobacteriota > Cyanobacteriia > PCC-6307 > Cyanobiaceae > Vulcanococcus. Next base: position 6,638 of record NZ_JACVZV010000012.1, read on the forward strand.
ACCTTCTGCGCGCTCGCCTGCGCGGTGGCAATTTCGATCGAACGAGCAACAGCTTCTACGGAGCCGGTCCCAGCAGGTTATCCATCCTGGAAACAGCCTTCCAGGAGCAGTCGGGTCCCGACAACTTCTCTGTCAACAGGCTGTACTACCAGTTCCCCCTGGGCAGGGGATTCACGGCGAGCTTTGGACCGCGGGTCGGTCAGCTGGATCTGTTAGCACTGCGGCCCAGCCTTTACCCCGCTGAAACCATCCTCGATCTGTTTACGCTCAAGGGAGCACCCGCGGCCTACAACTTCAAGCTGGGCGCGGGTGCCGGGTTGTGGTGGCAATCCCCTGGTGGGTTCAGTGTGAGCGCCAACTATGTGGCCGGTCATGGACGCGATGGGAATCCCAGCCAGGGAGGCATCGGCACCGCCGATTCAGCCAGCACAGGCAGTGTGCAACTCGCCTACAGAAAGCAGCAGTGGGCCGCGGCGGCGGTGGTGAGCTCCGTGCAGAACCTGGGCGGGGTGATTCCTTATGCCACCAATTTCACCCTGGACAGCCTGAAAAACCCCGGGCAAACCATGGCCTTTGGTCTGAGCGGCTATTGGCAACCACGGCAATCCGGCTGGGTGCCCTCGATCAGTGCCGGCTGGGGGTTCAACCGCACCCATTACACCTCGGAAGTCGAGCAGCAGGGCCTGGTGGCCAATAGCCAGTCGTGGAGTGTGGGCCTGCAATGGCAGGATGCCTTTGCCCCTGGTAACGCCCTGGGCATGGCTGTGGGCCAGCCGATCTTTGCCACCTCGCTGTATGGGGGCGAGACCCCTCGCGATGGCAACTACGCCTGGGAATGGTGGTACAAGCTGCAACTGAGCGACAAGATCGCTGTGACCCCGGCGCTGTTCCTGCTCAGCCGGCCGCTGGGTGCAGAAACCACCGAAGGTGAAACCTTTCGGCAGATCGGCGCCCTGCTCAAAACAACGCTGCACTTCTGAGAACCATTATCGTTGCTATCACGGATGGGTTGAGGCATGCGGCGAACCGCGGCGGTGCTGGTGGGAGCCCTAGCTCTGGCGGCAGTCCAGGCCTGCGACCCAGGCTCCCGGGTGGACGTGATCGCCGCCGATGGCGCCCTCTGTGACATCACCCGGCGACTGGCCGCAGACGACCTGAGGGTGGACTGCCTGCTGGGCCCGAACGACGACCCCCATCAGCTGCAGCTCACGCCCGCGCAAACCCGCCAGATCAACCAGGCCCAACTGGTGTTGATCAACGGCTACGGACTCACCCCAGCCCTCAACAGACTCAGCCGGGCCGTGAAGGTGGCGGAGATCGCTGTTCCGAACAGCCCCAAGCTCAACAATGGAGGCCAGACCGACGGCCACAGCCACAGCGAGCACGCCCACAACGCCGAGGGAGAAGACGAAGCGGCTCACGTGCATGGCGATCAAGATCCTCACGTGTGGCACGACCCACGCCAAGCTGCAGCGATGGTGGAGCTGGTGAGCAACAAGCTCGAGCAGCTCAATCCACAGGCCGCTCCGCAGATCCAGCAACGAGCCAAGGCGATGCAAGGCAGCCTGATCGCCCTCGATCGCTGGAACCACCAGCAATTCAGCACGATCCCGCCGCCGCGCCTGCTCGCCAGCGGTCACCGAGCCTTCGCGAGCCTGGCCAGGGCTTATCAACTTCAGGAGCTGCCAGTGGTTGATGCCACGAGCACGAGCGAGGCGCTAAGGCCACAGGCCCTAGCCAACGTGGTGGCCGCGCTGCGCAACCAGCGCGTGCGCAGCCTGTTCGCCGAACAGATGCCTGCCAGCAAGGCACTGCTGCGAATCAGCAGCCTCAGCGGCGTTCCGCTCGCCAGCCAACCCCTGCGGGCCGACTCCGCCGGCGACAACTTGATCACGACCCTCACCACCAACACCTGCCTGATCGTGGATGCGCTTGGGGGGCGGTGCGACCAAGCCGGTGGCAACACACTCGCCGCGACCTGGAACGCCATCCGATGAGCTGATGGCCCACCGGCGGTAGCGAGAAGCACATCAACGGGTGCCCAAACCGCTGCAGTGGGAGCGAAGGCACCAGGAACACCTACGCTGCGATTGATTCTCAACAGCAACGCAACGCCGGCCCATGGCTCAGCAGATCGGCTGCCACAGTGATGAAGCGCCCAACAAGCGCACCGCCACAGATCAGACCAAGAAAAAAGGCTGCAAGAAGAACAAGTGCTCCCACTGGAAGGGCGGCCAGTGCCGCTGCGGCCGCGACTGATCCCAGCTCAGCCGCCCTCGCCCGCTTGAGGCCCTCCACCCATGCCGCCTTTCACATGGGAGAGGGCGGTTCCTTCCAAAAACTGCTGATCCAACAGCAACAGGGCCGCGCTGTTATCGCCGGCCAGACGCAAGCGCTTGCAGACGAACCGCGCTTCCGCCTCTTCCTGCAGCTGCTCTGAAACAAACCAATCCAGCATCGCTGTTGCACTGCGCTCACCCAAACCCTCCGCCAGGGTGTAGAGGTGATGAATCGATGCCGTCACACCCTTTTCAAGGTCATAGACATCATCAAACAACGCCTGAACGGAGCCCCAATCGCGCTGCGGGGCATCAATGGTGGGCAGCTCAACGTCCTGATCGCTATCCACCAGATAGGCGATCATCCGGGATGCATGTCCACGCTCTTCATTGCTCTTGGTGAGCATGTAGGCAGAGAAGCCCACCAGGTCTTTTTCACGCAACCAGATCGACATCGCCAGATAGGTGTGGCTGGCTTGGAACTCGGCGGCGAGGTGGTTGTTAATGGCCCGGGTGAGCTCCTTCATCCTCAAAGGGTGAATTAATGGGCGTGTTCTAACAAGGGCAGAGCGCTCCTCCGCCGGTGATGCACATCTGGCTGTAGCGAATGGTGCAATCGCTGGTCAGCTTTCCAACAGGCTGCGCAACATCCAGGCTGTCTTCTCATGAATCTGCAGGCGTTGCGTTAGCAAATCAGCGGTGGGCTGATCATTGGCTTCGTCGGCAATGGCGAACACACCACGAATCGTGCGGGCCACCGCCTCATGACCCTCCACCAGCTCACGCACCATGGCCATGGCCGCTGGAACACCCTCGCTTTCGGGGATCGACGACAAGCTTCCATAGATCTTGCCCCCAAACGGAGCCTTGTGGCCGAGGGCCCGGATCCGCTCGGCGATCTCGTCGAGGGCTGTCCACAGTTCGGTGTATTGCTCCATAAACATCAGATGGAGCGTGTTGAACATGGGCCCCGTCACGTTCCAGTGGAAGCCGTGGGTTTTGGCGTAGAGCACGGTGCTGTCGGCCAGCACCCGACCTAGGCCCTCAGCGATCTGGGCGCGCTGCTCAGCGGGAATGCCGATGTCGATGGGTGGGGCGATCGCCATGGGCTCCTGCGGTCTGGGGCTGATTCCGTTCTAGGGGGATTGGCACGCGGTGTCAGCCGCAACCATCCGGTGAGCTCGAGGATCAGACTGGGTGAAGCCCTGATCCACGGATCCACGTGACCGCCAGCGCGACCGACCTCGCACCCGATTCCTCTACCCAGGCCAGCCCACTCCCGGTGACGATCCTCACCGGCTTCCTCGGGGCAGGCAAGACCACGCTGCTCAACCACATCCTCAGCAACCAGCAGGGCGTGAAAACGGCTGTGCTGGTGAATGAATTTGGTGAGATCGGTATCGACAACGATCTGATCATCGCCACCGGCGAAGACATGGTGGAGCTGAGCAACGGCTGCATCTGCTGCTCCATCAATGGAGAGCTGCTCGATGCGGTGTATCGGATCCTCGATCGCCCGGACCCGGTGGATTATCTGGTGGTGGAGACCACCGGCCTGGCGGACCCCCTGCCCGTGGCCATGACCTTCTTGGGCAGCGATCTGCGCGATGACACCCGGCTCGATTCGATCATCACCCTGATCGATGCGGAGAACTTCAGCGACGAGATTCTCGATGGCGAAGTGGCCCGCGCTCAGGTGGTGTATGGCGACATCCTGCTGCTCAACAAGTGCGACCTGGTGAGCGAGGAACGCCTAACGGAGGTGGAAGGCCGGTTGCGGGAGATCAAAACCGACGCCCGCATCCTGCGCTCGGTGAAAGGCGACGTGAGCCTGCCGCTGCTGCTGAGCGTGGGGCTGTTTGAAAGCGACAAGGTGGCCGCAGAGCAAAGCCACGACGAGTGCGATCACGACCACGGCCACTGCGTGCATGACCACGGGCATGAACACGGGCATGACCACGCGGATGGTCACCAGCACGAGCACCACGACCACAGCAACTGCGATCACGACCACGGCCATTGCGAGCATGACCACAGCCATGACCACGGCAACGGTCATCCGGATCACCTGGCGATCGAAGGCTTCACCTCGCTCTCGTTCAGCAGCGAAGGCCCCTTCGCCCTGCGCAAGTTCCAGAACTTTCTCGACAACCAGCTGCCCGCCGGCGTATTCCGCGCCAAGGGCATCCTCTGGTTCAACGAGAGCGACAAGCGCCACGTGTTCCACCTGGCCGGCAAGCGCTTCTCGATCGACGACAGCGAATGGGGCTCAGCCGCCGAGCGCAAGAACCAGCTGGTGCTGATCGGCAAGAACCTCGACCATCCCCAGCTGCGCAAGCAGCTCCAGGCCTGTGTGGCTAAGGATGCAGGCAAAGGCTTCGCCTGAAGCGATACTGCAGACAGCGGTTCCCCGGAATCAGCCCGGGGAGGCAACGAGGAAAGACCGGTGCAGGGCCTTCGTCCCACTCCGGCACTGTCCCGCAGCTGTGATGAAGCCAGCCCCTGCTCGCCTCTCAGTCAGAACGCTCGCCGCTCCCTGCACGATTCACCCCCTCAGCACCGGCGCGGACCGGCCCTGCCCATGCCCACCAAGCTTTCCCGCTCCCTTCTGATCAGCAGCGCAGCAGGCTTCGGCCTCAGCCTGCTTTCAGCCCTGCCCGCTGGCGCCCACGGCAGCGCCGATGCCGGCGTGATGGCCGGGGCCCTGCATCCACTGCTGGGCCTCGATCACCTCCTCCTGCTGATGGGTGTGGGCCTGACGGCCGCTCGCTTTGGCCCCCTCCTGCTGGGCTTTGCCCTCGGTGGGGCCGTGCTGGGCAGCGTGTTCGGCAGCTTCGGTGGTCAGCTTCCGGCAGCAGAAGTGCTGGCAGCCCTGGCCGTGAGTGCCGTGGGTGCAGCGCTGCTGCTGAGCGACAAGTTGCAGCGGCCCTTGCCCGTGCTGGGCACCGTGCTGGGTAGCGCCGTTGCGGTGCACGCCATGCTCCATGGCCATGAGGCCAGCGGCACCGCCAGCTGGTGGCTCGGCGCCTTGCTCGCCTCTGCCCTCAGCATTGGCCTGAGCTTCGCTGCCGGACGCCAGCTCAGCCTGCGTCAGAGCCAACTGGCTGCTGGCCTGCTCGTGCTGCTCGGTGGTGTTCTGGCACTCGCACCGCTGTAACGGCAGCGATTGCAACACCAGCGCTGGACGATCCCGCTAGCGTGCGGTGAATCGCGTCCAGCGCCTTGGCCGATCTGCTCCTTCTGACTGCAGTCATCACCCTGGCCGGCCTGATTGCCTGGCTAGCTGCCGGATCCGACGACGACAACGGTGGTGGCGGCCTGATGCAGCCCGTGCTGGTGCCCGTGCGTTCAAACCGTTACCGGGGCTGATTCCGCAGCTGAGCAACGCGGGCAGAGCGCACGCACGTTCAGAACGCACTCCAGCAAGCGGAATCCATGCAGGCCTGCCGCCTGCTCCCCAGCCGAAAGCACGGCTTCGCTCTCAAATTCTTCGGTGTGACCGCAGCGCACACACACGAGGTGGTGATGGTCACGGTGGTCGTCGTCGCTCGCCAGTTCGAAGCGGCGTCCGCCTTCCGGCAACTCCAGCTCCCGCAGCAGTTCCATTGAACTGAGCAAGCGCAGGGTGCGATACACCGTGGCCAGAGAAACACGCTCCTCAGCACGCAGCAAGCGCTGATGCACTTCTTCAGCGCTGAGGTGGGTGCCTTCGCCCAGACGTTCAAACAGGGCTAACACGCGCTGACGCTGCGGTGTCAGCCGCTGGCCACGGCCATGGAGACTGCTGCGCAGCGCCTCAGCGGGGAGATCAGGCGCCGGGACGGCAGGCATCAGCGAACAGTCGGCGCTGTTCTCAACAGTAACGCCTGTTGCGAACTTCTGCCAGATCAGCCCGGGCGGTGAGCGCCCCCAGCAGATCCGCAAAGGTGCTCACCAACCGGTAGCTGATCACCACCGCCAGCAACGGTGCTTCCGGCACCACCGCCGCCAGACGCACCAGCAGCACCGCTTCAAACACCCCCAGACCACCAGGAGCACCCGGCACCACTAAACCGGCGGTCCAGGCCAGGGCAAAGCCAGCCAGCCAGCCTCCCCAGCCGATGGCAAATGAGAGATCAAACGCCTGAACGCAGCAGGCAAACCCTGCAAACCTGAGCCAAACAAAGACCACCTCGGCCAGCAGAGGCGGCCAGGGGTAGCCCGGCAACCCCGCGGGCACCTCCTCAGACGAAAGCTGCAGCAGGCCGCGCGCCGCCAGCTGCCGGGCCCGCTGTTGCTCCAGCCGCAGCATCAGCGGATTCAGCCACCGCGGCAACAGCACCAGCAACGGCAGCAGGCACAGCACTCCCAAACCCGCCTGCCACCCCCCGAACGGCACCAGCGCAAAAGCGGCTACGGCCGCGAGCAGCGGATCCAGCAACACCGCCACCAAGGCTTGGGGGGTGCGCAGTGGCGGCTCCTCCACCGGCGACTCCGAGCTGGCTTGCGCCTGCAGAGCCCGCACCCGCGCCAGCAGATGCCACACGCCACCCGGCAGGTATTTGCGCAGATTCGAAACCAGGAAGAGCACCACAACCGCGCTCCAGCGGGGCCGATGCCCGAGCCAGCGCAGCACCACCCCCCAGGCGAGCGCGTTCGCCAGCAGGCTCAACAAGCTGAAGCCGACACCCAGCAGCAACCAGCACCACCCCTGGGCATCCAGGCTCAGCTGCAGCAACTGACGGCCGTGACTCACCAGGGCCGCCAACAGGAAACCAGCGCTGGCCAAGGTGACCCACAGACGAGCCCCACCAGGCAGTGGCGGAAGCTGCGGGGCAACCTGGGACCGCAGCCGCCAAAGCTCACGCCAACGGGGGATGTTGATCATGGGCGGAGCTGGGGTGAATCCACGGTTGGGGCCGTCGCCGGCCCGTCGGGGTCATCGTCGTCGACCAGCACCAGCACAGCCCGCCGCAGCCGTGCCATCGAGATGGCGTGACGCTGGGCCAGCTCCGCCAGATCATCCGCCTCGGGCTTGCAGAGCCAGCTGCCATCCGGGCGGCGCGAGCGTTTGATCCGCACCGGTCCCCAGGGGGTCTCCACCACGCCATGCTCACGCGGCAGCGACCACCGCTGCAGCAGCTGCTCCCGCACCCCGAGGCTGCTGCCGTGGCGCCACCACACCTGGCGCAGCGCCAACGACTGTTCCGGCCGTGCCAGAACCGTGATCAAGCTGGCCGGCCGCCCCTTCTTCATCTGCAGCGCCTGGGCAAACACCTCCAAAGCCCCGGCCTGCCGCAAGGCCTCCATCAAAAAGGCAAGATCCTCTCCGCTGGCATCGTCGATCTGGGCCTGTTGCTGCAGCAGCATCTCCTGGTGCTCAGCCTGGACAGGGCTCTGGGGCTGCGCCAGCACCAGCCGCAACAGATTGGCGCGATCGAGCTGGCGCGTTCCCAGGCCCACTCCCACCGCTTCCGGCACTAGGGCGGGCGCCTGGCCAAAGCGATCCGCCAGAGCTGCCATCAAAGCCATGCCGGTGGGCGTGGTGAGCTCCGCCGGCGGAAACCCTTCACTGCTCGCCAGCGGCAGCTGCCGAACCCGCGCCAGCTCCAACACCGCCGGAGCTGGCAGTGGCAACGGCCCATGGGCGGTGGTCACGCGGCCGTAGCCAGCGGGAGGTGGGGTGCAGATCAGCTCGGAAACACCGAAATGCAGCAGCCCGGCGCATACACCCACCACGTCCACCAGAGCATCCACGGCTCCCACTTCATGGAAGTGCACCTGATCCGCCCCGGTGCCATGCACCGCCGCCTCCGCCTCTGCCAGCAGGCCGAACACCGCCAGCACCCGTTGCTTCAGTTGAGGCTCCAGGGGAGCCTCAGCCAGCTGCACGCGCAGATCACCCCAATGGCGATGGGGCGGTGAAGGCTCGGTGAGTTCGACCTGCAGCTGCAGGCCGCGGAACCCAGCGCTGCGCGTGTTCTGGATCTTGAGGCGGTAGACATCCTCCAAGCCCAGTGCCGCCATCGGTTCGTGAACCGCCGATGGCGGCAGACCCAGATCCAGCAAAGCGGCCAGCAACATGTTGCCGGCGAGGCCTGTCGGGCAATCCACCACAGCCAGCCGGGGCTGGGGGGGCATCACAGCTGAGTCAGCAGGGTGTCGGCCTGCTGATCGAGTTCGCTGCGGCGTTGGCGCAACCACTGCTCCACCTCGCGGCGGGCGCGGCGCTGTTCCTGTTGTGCTGTGGCCACGTCGTAGCCGGACAGGCCCCAAAGCCGGCCCAGCAGGGCGCGGTCGTCAGCACCGCCTCGCGAACCGCCGTAAACCAGTTGTTCGGCGATCATCCCGGCCTGGAGCACCCGGCTCCAACGGCGCAGGTCCTCGAGGGCCAGCTTGGCGTGGGCTGGGGGTTCCAGCTGGGTGCTGCCATTGGCCCTGAGGCCCTCTCGCAGGCAGGCCCGGCTGCCCACGAGCACCTGCTTCACCGGCAGGGTGTTGTCGGCCGCCACCAACACATGGCCGGCCTCGTGAATGGCGATGCGACGCAGGCGGGCTGCACCGATCCCCGCGGGCAGGGCTTCAGCCAGCAAATGGCCCCCCAGGCCACCAAACCTTGCGGCATCCACGGTGAGCGCCACCATGCCGCCACCAGCGGCCAGGGCAATCAGCCAGGGCGACAAGCCGAGGGGTGGACCCACCACGGCCAGCACCGTGACAGCCGCGACGGCAGCACCAGCGGAGACGGCCGCCGTGGAGCCCTGATCGGAGCCGGGAAAGCGCTCCGGAGCAGCCATGGTCAGCGGCGCCCGTCGGAGCGACCACCCGGTCGTCCGCCACGACCGGGGCCTCGCCCCTTGCCGGCCCGCTGGGGCACAGGAGCGATCACCTCGTGCTGCTCGAGCTGCAGCTGTTGGCCGTGGCGGCGCAGATCCAGGGACACGAAATGGCGCAGGTGCTCGGGAGCGATCTCACCGCGCAACTGCAATTTGAAAGGTGTCGGCCTGGAGCCATCCGCACGGGGCTGCTGGCGGATCTTCACCACCAGGTCTCCATCCTCGGGCCTGGTGTAAATCAGCTCACCACGTACGGAGAAATAACCATCCCCTTCAGGCAGGTCATCGCTGGGCGCCCCGCTGTCCTGTGCATCGGCAGCGCTTTGGGTGGCGATCTCAGTGGCCGCCAAGGTGCTGGGCTCCCACACCCCCACCAGCTGCAGGTGGAGCTTTTCGGGATCGCGGAAACGGGGATACGCCACCCACAGGTGGGGCTTGCTCAGGTCGAGGTGGCGGCGCATCAGGGTGAGCACGCGGCCGAGCACCACGGCTTGGATCTCCGTGCCGTCTTCAGCTTGCAGGGTGCCGCGGGTGAGCTGGTCAGGGTCTTCGGGCACATAAGTCCCCCGCACCACACCGATGGCCCGGTACTGCATCGGTTCGGTGACCGGTGAAATGGGGTGCTGACGCATCGTGGCTGAAACCCTCTGGGCGCTCGTGTTGTCCATGGCCCGGCCGCCAATGTAACCAGCCCTTGTCATGGCCCCAGACTGAGTGCCATCCACGCGCTGCACCATGCCGCCTCGCGCCAGCATCAACGCCAGAGAGCTACTGCTCAGCTTTGGTGCGATCGCTCTGGTCGGCGGTTCGCTGGCTGGTGGCTGGTGGCAGGGGCAACGCAGCCGGGGAACCCACACCAGCAGTTCCCAGGTGGCTGTGGAACGGCAGGCAGAACAATTGCGGCAACGACTGGCCGATGGCACAGCCAGCGAAGCCGAACAGCAGCGGCTGGTGCAGTTGCTGCTGGTGTTGAACCAACAGGAAGAAGCCACGGTTCTGCTAGAGCAACTCGCTGACCAACAACCGAAACGCTGGCAGTTGCGGCTGCTGCTGGCGGAATTGCATCGCACGAACAACAACCGCAGCGCCGCTGAACGGGAGCTGCGGCAGCTGCTGAACCTGAGTCCCGATCGGATCGAAGCCCTGCAGTTGATGACGCTGCTGCAACTCGAGCAAGGGCGCGGCAATGAAGCCCAGGGTCAGCTCAAGGCCCAGATCGAGAAAGCGAGCAAACCGGCTTTGCAGCCCCAGGTGCTGCCTCTGGGGCTGTTACTGGGCGATCTCCAGCAGCGGATGGGGCAGAACGCTGCGGCAGGCGTCACCTACACCAAACTCGCCTCCGACTTTCCGCGCGATCCGAGGCCACTCCTGGCGCTAGCACTGCTGCGCCAGGAGCAAGGCGACGCGAAGGCTGCGCAAGAGGCCTTGGCCCAGGCACGCAGCCGCCAACCCGGCAGCAGGGACAACCTCCTCGATCGGGTTGCCGCCAGCTGGGGCATCAGCAACCTGCGACAGGCCGAGACAACCACTGGAGCCGTGCCGGATGGGCGCGCTCCTAACCGAGGGGTGACTAAGGAGCCTTCACCTGGGACGACGGCCCCGGGGTCTGAGCAGCGTTGAGCTCCTTGAGGGCCGCATCCACCGCATCGCCCGGCGGCGTGGCGTCGTCCATTGCCGTGCCTCGGCGGATCTTGTTCATCAGATCGATGGGGTTGGTGCTGTCAAGGATGGAACCCTGCTTCGACGTGCCGTTGCTGCCGCCCGGGCCATAGTCGTAGATCTGCTTTTCCTGGGTGGACATGCCCCAAGAGCTGTAGTCAGCTCTAGCGGCCTGACCGCTTACGCCGAGCACCGTGAGCGCGATGAGTCCGGCACAGGCCACAGCGCTGTTCCGAAGGGGGGAAGGGCGTCCCATCACCGTCCTGAGCGATCGCATGGTGGGAATCGTAGGAGGGCCATCCGGCTGTGGGGGACACACCGGATCACCATGGATAGCCCAACCTGGAGCACATCCATCCGCCACACCCCCAGGCATCCCACCCATGCGCATCGCCAGCTGGAACGTGAACTCAGTGCGAACGCGGCTTGATCAGGTGCTGGCGTGGCTGGAGCAGCAGCAACCGGAGGTGCTCTGCCTGCAGGAAACCAAGGTGGCCGACGAGCTGTTTCCCCACGGCGCCTTTGAGCAGCTGGGCTACAGCTGTGCGATTAGCGGTCAGAAGGCTTACAACGGCGTCGCCTTGATCAGCCGTCTGCCCATGGACGACGTGCAGGTCGGCTTCACTGCACTGCTGCCACACGATGCTGAAGCCTCTGGACTGAGTGAACAGAAGCGGGTGATCAGCGCCCTGATCGAGGGCGTTCGGGTGCTCAACCTCTATGTACCCAACGGCAGCTCACTCACCAGCGACAAATACGCCTACAAATTGGAGTGGCTCGCCTGCCTGAAGCGCTACCTCGCGGTGCAGGAGCAGCAGGGCGATCCTCTGTGCATGGTGGGCGACTTCAACATCGGACCTGAAGCCCGCGATCTGCACGATCCGGAGCGCCTCAGCGGCGGAATCATGGCCAGCAAGGCGGAGCGCCAGGCCCTTAGCGACGCCCTGGCCGGCCGACTCACAGACGTCTTTCGTGTGTTTGAGCCAAGCAGCGGCCACTGGAGCTGGTGGGATTACCGCAGTGGCGCCTGGGATCGCGACCAGGGCTGGCGCATCGACCACATCTACTTGTCGGAAGATCTGGTGGATTGCGCCACTGGATGCGTCATCGACAAGAACCCTCGGGGCAACATCCAGCCCAGCGATCACGCACCCGTGGTGGTGAATCTTGCCTGGGAAGAGGTCGAGGAGAGCTCAGACGACTGGGAGTAAAGCTCTGACAAAGCTCAGAACACGACAGCTTTTGCGGACAACTCAACGCCTGTGGCACGAAGTTCGACCTGGCGCCTCAGCGATTCTCCGCAGCTTTTTGGCGCAGGGAACAGCTTGCCCGGATTGGCCAGGCCCACAGGATCGATCGCGCGCCGCACCAGCTGCATCGTGGCTTGATCGTCGACGCTGAACATCCAATCCATGTAGCAACGTTTATCGCTGCCGACACCGTGTTCGCCGCTGATGCTGCCCCCAGCGTCGATGCAGAGGCGCAAGATATCGGCGCCAAGGGCCTTCACCCGTTCATTCACCCCCTCCTCACCAGAGCGGTAAAGGATCAGGGGGTGCAGATTGCCATCGCCGGCATGAAACACGTTGGCCACCGCCAGGCCATGCTCCGCGCTGAGTCTATCGATGGCCGCCAACACGCCAGGAAGAGCCGTGCGCGGCACCACACCGTCCTGCAGGTAGTAGCTGGGGAATTGACGGCCCAGGGCTGAGATCGCACTCTTGCGCCCTTTCCACAGCCGCGCCCGCGCCTCCTCGCTCCAGGCCTCACGCACGGCGCCGGCGCCGGCCTCCAGGCAGAGGCGGCTGGCGATCTCCACCGATTCCTTCACCTCGAGCTCATGGCCGTCGAGCTCGATCAGCAGCACGGCCGCGGCCTCACGCGGATACTCATCCACCCCAAAGAAATCATCCACAGCCTGGATGCAGGGGTTGTCCATCATTTCCATGCCCGCCGGCAGCACCCCGGCACCGGTGATCAGGCGTACCGCCTCACCAGCCGCCTCCATGGAGGCGAAATCCGCCAGCAGCACCGCCACGGTTTGCGGGGTGCGCAGCAACCGCAGGGTGATCGCCGTAGCGATCCCAAGGGTGCCCTCACTGCCGATGAACACGCCGCGCAGGTCGAGGCCCGGCATCTCCGGCAAGCCACCACCCAGGGTGGTGATCGAGCCATCGGGCAACACCACCTCCATCTCCAACACGTGATTGCTGGTGACGCCGTATTTGAGGCAGTGCACGCCGCCGGAGTTCTCGGCCACGTTGCCGCCGATGCTGCAGGCCACCTGGCTGGAGGGATCCGGGGCGTAATAAAAGCCGTCGCCGGCAACCGCACGGGTGACCCAGCTGTTGATCACCCCCGGCTGCACGGTGATCCGCTCATTGGCCAGATCCACATCCAGCACTTTGCGCATGCGGCTGGTGGCGATCACCAGAGCGGGTTGCTCCGCCAACGCCCCCCCGGAGAGGCCAGTGCCACTGCCGCGGGCGATGAACGGCACCTCCAGCTCGGCGCAGAGCTTCACCACCGCCGCCACCTGTTCGGTGCTCTCCGGCAGCACCACCAGCGGCGGCTGATGACGATTCAGGGTGAGGCCGTCACAGTCGTAGGCCAGCAACTCCTGACGCTTGGACACCACAGCCCGCGGCGGCAGCAAGGGCCGAAGGCGGCGTTCCAGCAAGCCCCAGTCAGGCGTCACAGCGTCGGGCAGTGGTGGCAAGACCTTAACGAGAGTTCCGCCACTGGACTCCCGGGCCTGCAATTGCGTAAGGATGGTGCGCTCAAGCTCCCGTCTGCGGAATCCGTTTTGACCTCGGCACCTGTTTCGGCTCCCGTGCACAACACCACCCGGTCCCAGGAACTGTTCAGTGCCGCTCAGACGCTGATGCCCGGCGGCGTGAGCTCGCCGGTGCGCGCCTTCCGTTCCGTGGGCGGCCAGCCGATCGTGTTTGACCGCGTCAAGGGCGCCTACGCCTGGGACGTGGACGGCAACCGCTATATCGATTACATCGGCAGCTGGGGCCCTGCCATCTGCGGCCATGCCCACCCTGAGGTGATCGGCGCCCTGCACGAGGCGCTGGAGAAGGGCACCAGCTTTGGCGCCCCCTGCGCGCTGGAAAACAAGCTGGCGGAAATGGTGATCGATGCCGTGCCATCGGTGGAGATGGTGCGCTTCGTGAACAGCGGCACCGAGGCCTGCATGTCGGTGCTGCGCCTGATGCGCGCCTTCACCGGCCGCGAAAAAATCATCAAGTTCGAAGGCTGCTATCACGGCCACGCGGACATGTTCCTGGTGAAGGCCGGCTCCGGCGTGGCCACCCTCGGTCTGCCCGATTCCCCCGGCGTGCCGCGCACCACTGCAGCCAGCACCCTCACCGCTCCTTACAACGACCTCGAGGCGGTGAAGAAGCTCTTCGCCGAGAACCCCGGTGAAATTGCCGGCGTGATCCTCGAGCCCGTGGTGGGCAACGCCGGCTTCATCACCCCTGAGCCCGGCTTCCTGGAAGGCATCCGCGAACTCACCAAAGAGAACGGCGCCCTGCTGGTGTTCGACGAGGTGATGACCGGTTTCCGCATCAGCTACGGCGGTGCCCAGGCGAAGTTCGGCATCACCCCCGATCTCACCACCATGGGCAAGGTGATCGGCGGAGGTCTGCCCGTGGGTGCCTATGGCGGCCGCGCCGACATCATGAGCATGGTGGCTCCCGCCGGCCCGATGTATCAAGCCGGCACCCTCAGCGGCAATCCCCTGGCGATGACCGCCGGCATCAAAACCCTGGAGCTGCTCAAGCAGCCCGGCAGCTACGAGCGCCTCGAAGCGATCACCAAGCGCCTGATCGATGGAATCATCGAGGGCGCCCGCAGTGCCGGCCTGCCGATCACCGGCGGCTCGATCAGCGCCATGTTCGGCTTCTTCCTCTGCGAAGGCCCGGTGCGCAACTTCGAAGAAGCCAAGGCGGCCGACACCGTGCGCTTCGGCAAGCTGCATCGCGCCATGCTCGAGCGCGGCATCTACCTGGCCCCCAGCGCCTTTGAGGCTGGCTTCACCTCCCTGGCCCACAGCGACGAGGACATCGACGCCACCATCGCCGCCTTCCGCGAATGCTTCGCAGCGGTGGCCTGAACCCCATCGATCCGCTTGTGGCCAGACGCCGCGGCAGCGCCCGTCTGGCCACAGCTGTGGCTGGTGCGCTCGCCTTGTTGGCGTTCCTCGGACGCAGCAGTGATCCCGCCGCGCAACCCCTGAGCCCAGCGGCTCCGCTCAAGCTTGGCGCAGCTCTGGCCCTCACGGGCAATGCGAATCTCTACGGCCAAGACCAGCGCATGGGCATCAGCCTGGCGCAGGCCTGGCTGCAGGCTCAGCCACACCCCCGCCCGGTGCAGCTGCAACTAGAGGACGGCGCCTCCGATGAGCCCAGCGCCATCGCGGCCTTCAACCTGCTCATCCGCCAGGGGGTGATCACCTTGATCGGCCCCACCCTCTCGCAGCAAGCCTTCGCCGCCGACCCGATCGCCCAGCGCCAGGGGGTGCCGGTGGTGGCACCCTCCAATACGGCCAAGGGCATTCCCCAGATCGGTTCGTTCATCAGCCGCGTCTCAGCGCAGAGCTCGGTGATCGCACCGCTCTCGATCGATGAGGCCCTGCGCCGCGAACCCGGCACCCGCCGCGTGGCCGTGTTCTTCGCCCAGGACGACGCTTACAGCACAGCCGAAACGGCGATTTTCCAGAAAGTTCTGGCTGCGCGGGGCCTGAAGCCGGTGAGCGTGCAACGCACCCAGCTGGCCGATAACGATTTTCAAAACCCGATCACAGCTGCGCTGCAGCAGCGGCCGCAGATCGTCGTGATCTCAGCCCAGGCCGTGGATGGCGGCAACCTGATCCGTCAGCTGCGGGAGCTGGGGTACCGCGGCCAGATCGTGGTAGGCAATGGCCTCAATACCCCAAACATCTACCCGATCTGCCAGCGCTGGTGTGATGGCGTGCTGATCGCCCAGGCCTACAGCCCGGAGCTCAACACCCCGGTGAACCTCGCCTTCCGGCGCCTGTTCGCCGACGCCAACCAGGGCCGCACCCCGGGCCAGATCGCGGCCCAGGCCTGGACTGCCTACCAGGTGGTGTTTGAAGCGATCCAGCGGGTGCAGAAGCGCGGCGGGTTTGAGGGCCTGACCCTGGGCGACGCTCGGCAGCAGCTGATGCAGGAACTTCTCAACGGCCGCTACAACACCCCCCTGGGACCGATCCGCTTCCGCCCTGACGGTGAAGTGGTGCAGGGGCGTTTTTATGTGGCCCAGGTGCGCATGGATGCAACCGGGCGCAGCGGCCGCTTCACCCTGGTGCGCGAGCAGGAGCTCCCGGAGGATGCGCCGTGATGGAAACGCTGCTGCAGACCCTCTTGAACGGCGCCGCCAGTGGAGGGGTGTATGCCCTGGTAGCTCTGGGCTACACGCTGATCTTCTCGGTGCTGGGGGTGATCAACTTCGCCCAGGGCGCCCTGTTCAGCCTTGGCGGCTACCTCACCTACCTGCTGCTGGGGGGCAAGATCGGCGTCAACGGTGCCCTGCCGGGATGGGGGCTGCCTATCGGACTGCCGTTCTGGCTGGCGCTGCTGCTGGCGGCCCTGGGTTCAGGAGCCATCGGGCTGCTGGTGGAGCGCATCGCCTTCGCGCCCCTGCGCCGTCGCGGCGCCGAACCGCTGCTCTCGCTGATCACCAGCCTGGGAGCGGGCGTGGTGCTGGTGAACCTGCTGCAACTGCTGATGGGAGCCGAGGGCTACGCCTTCCCCCAAGGTGCAGCCGGCCTCGCCCACCTACCGGAATCACTGCTGCTCGGCGGCGCCCGCATCCGCACCATCCAGGTGTTGCTGCTGGCGATCTCGGCGCTTGCCGTGGCCAGCCTCAGCCTCTGGCTAGACAAGAGCCGCAGCGGCAAGGCGATGCGCGCCGTAGCGGAGGACCCAACCACTGCGACCCTGCTGGGCATCAACAGCGAGGCCGTGGTGCGCTTGGCCTTTCTGCTCAGCGGCATGCTCGCGGGGCTCGGAGGCGGCCTGATCGGCATGAGCGTGAGCCTGGCGGGCCCCTACTTCGGCATCAGCTACGGCCTCAAGGGTCTGGCCGTGCTGGTGCTGGGGGGCCTGGGGAGCGTGCCGGGCGCCATCGTGGGAGGCCTGGTGATGGGGCTGGCCGAAGCACTGATTCCTTCGCAAGCCTCCGGTTGGCGGGATGCGCTCGCCTTCGCGATCCTGTTCGCCGTGCTGGTGCTGCGCCCCAGTGGTCTGTTGGGCCGCCGCCAGCTGGAGAAGGTCTGAATCGATGGGAGAGGCGCTGTGATCGATAACGGCCTGCTGGTGCAGATGATCCTTGGGGCCCTGCTGGGCTTGTCGGTGTATCTGCCGATGGCGGCGGGGCAGCTCTCACTGGCCACCCCGGCCTTCTATGCCGTGGGCGGCACCCTCGCGGCGCTGCTCTCCACCCAGGACAACGCCCAAGCCGGCATCACGCTTGGGGCCATGGTGGGGGAAATGTTCCTGGCAGCAGGCCTCACCGCTGGCCTGGCACTCCTGGTGGGGCTGCCGGTGCTGCGTCTACGGGGGATCTACCTCGCCATCGCCACCATCGCCCTGGTGGAAATCGTTCGGGTGGCCATCCTCAACCTCCCCTTCACAGGAGGTGCCGCCGGCATCTTCGGCATCCCTCAACCGTTTCAACAACCCTTGGGCTACGTGCTGTTCAGCGGCGGCCTGCTGGCGGCGTGCGGCTGGCTCTGTCAACGCCTGGAAGCGAGCCGCCTGGGCCGCTCGATGGCTGCGATCCGCGATGACGAGCTCGCCAGCCGCTGCATGGGCATCCACACCACCCGGGTGAAACTCACCGCCTTTGTGGCCAGCGCCGTGCTGGCGGGCATCACTGGCGTGATCGCCGCCCATTACCTCAACACTTGGAATGCCCGCCAAGGCAGCTTCGATGTGGCGATCACAACTCTCGCCTTTGTGATCCTGGGGGGCTCCCGTAGCTGGCTCGGGCCCGTGATCGGCGGACTGCTGCTCACCGCCCTGCCGGAACTGCTGCGGCCGGTGGGTGATCTGCGGCTGGTGCTCTTTGGCCTGGTGATCCTGCTGGGCCCGGTGTTGTTCCCACAGGGGCTGATCACCCCAGCACTGCTGGAGCGGCTGGGGCGGTGGAAGCCATGAGCAGCTCCACCAAGACCGAGGCAGGCCCATGGCTGGAGCTGCGGCAGATCAGCCGTCAGTTCGGCGGCTTGCAGGCCCTCAGCGAGGTGAGCTTCCAGGTGGAGGAAGGTGAGATCTTCGGCCTCATCGGCCCGAACGGCGCCGGTAAAACCACCCTGTTCAACCTGCTCTCAGGAGTCACCCCAGCCTCCAGCGGCACGATCCACTGGCGAGGCCAGGCGATGCAGGGACTCAGCCCCGACCGCCACAACCGTCTGGGCATTGCCCGCACCTTTCAGAACCTGCGGCTCTTCACCGGGCTGAGCGTGCTCGACAACGTGCTTGTGGCCTTGCATCGCCAGCCCCAGGGCAGCGGGCTCGATGCCCTGCTGAACAGCTCTCGATTCCAGCGCCGCCAGAGCGAGCTTCGCCAACGGGCCATGCAACTGCTCGAGGAGTTGGGGCTGGCGGATCAAGCCCATCGCCAGGCCTCAGGCCTGGCCTATGGCGATCGCCGCCGGCTGGAAATCGCCCGAGCACTGGCCACCGCGCCAGCACTGCTGCTCCTGGATGAACCGGCCGCGGGCATGAACCCCCGCGAGAAGGAACAGCTGTGCGAGCTGCTGGCGGTGCTGCGTCAACGCCATCAGCTGACGTTGGTGGTGATCGAACACCATGTGCCCCTACTGATACAGCTCTGCCAGCGGCTGGCGGTGCTGGATTTCGGGCGCCTGATCGCCCTCGGCACCCCAGAACAGATCCAACGGGATCCGCGCGTAATCGAGGCCTACCTGGGAGGCAGCCGATGAGCAGCAGCATCCAGCCACCACCCTCGCTCCAACCCTTGCTGCAGATTGAGCAGTTGCAGGTGCACTACGGCAGTGTGCAGGCTCTGGCAGGGGTGTCGCTGCAGGTGCAGCGCGGCGAACTGGTGACGCTGCTCGGCTCGAACGGCGCCGGCAAGAGCACCACCCTGAGGGCCATCTCACGGCTGGAGCCCGCCAGCAGCGGAAGGATTCTCTGGCATGGCGCCGACCTGGCGACCGTGCCGGCCCATCGCACCCTCAAGCTCGGCATCGGGCACTGCCCGGAGGGTCGGCGGCTGCTCAACCGCCAAAGCGTGGCCTTCAATCTCGAACTCGGTGCTTACCTGCGCCGCGATCGCAGCGGGATCGCCGCCGATCTGGAGCGTTGTTACGCGCTCTTCCCACGCCTGGCGGAACGGCAGCAGCAGCAGGCGGGAGCCCTCTCCGGCGGCGAGCAACAGATGCTGGCGATCGCCAGAGCGTTGATGGGCCGGCCGGAGCTGTTGATGCTGGATGAACCCAGCCTGGGGTTGGCCCCGAAGCTGGTGACGGAGGTGATGGCTGTGCTGGCGGAGCTGCATCGCAACGGCCAGACGATCCTGCTGGTGGAGCAGAACGCCCAAGCAGCTCTGGAGATCGCCGATCGCGGCTATGTGCTCGAAGCCGGGCGCATCCAACTGCAGGACAACGCCGCGGATCTGCTCAAGAATCCCGAACTGAAAGCCGCCTATCTGGGGAGCTGATCACAGCAATGGGGAACGCGTGGATGGGCCTCGGCCGCGAACTGCTGGCCAGCCGCTGGAGCCTGCTGTTGCTCTTCACCACGGCGGCCCTGATGGCCAGGCTGGATGCAGCGATGCCGATCAGCCAGTTGATCGGCTGGTTTGTGGTGTGCGGGCTTGGCCTGGTGCCCCTGGCCCGGATGATCGCCGAGATGGTGGAAGCCCTGGCCGACCGCCTCGGCGATCGCATCGGCGGCCTTGTGAGTGTGGCCCTGGGCAATCTGGTGGAACTGGTGGTGTCATTCACCGCGTTGGCCAGCGGCCTGTATGAGCTGGTGGTGATCTCCATCGCCGGCGCCGTGATCACCAATTGCCTGCTGGTCCTCGGCATCAGCACCTGCCTGAGCGCCCGCAACACAGCCACGATCCGGATCCATCCCCACAGCACCGGATTGCAGAGCCAGCAATTGCTGGTGAGCACCATCTTTCTGGCTGTGCCCTCGATCTTTTTTGTGCGCCTACGCCATGCGATGAGCGACGGCAGCAACCGATTTGATGGCTTTGCCACCTATTCAACGGTGGTCGCGAGCCTGGTGCTGGTGTTCTATCTGCTGTCGTTCGTCTATCAACTGGGCACCGGTCGCAATCTCTATGTGCGTCAGCAATCGGAGCAGGTGCTGCCACCCACTGGTGAAGAACGTCCGTTGGTGGTGCTGATTGGCATGCTGCTGCTGGCGAGCCTGCTGCTGGTGGGTGTGTCCGAGCGCCTGGTGGAATCGCTGCAGCTGCTGGTGGATGGGGCGCACCTCAATCCACTGTTTGTGGGTCTGTTTCTGCTGCCGCTGTTTGGATCCTTCTCTGAAGGGCTGATTGCTGTGAAAGCCTCTCTGAGCAATCGCATGGATCTGGCGATGACGAGCACCGTGGAGTCGAGCGTTCAGCTGCTGCTGTTTGTGCTGCCGCTCCTGGTTCTTTGTGGCATGCCGATGGGGCGCTACCTGCACATGGCGATCCCGGGCGATGCCCTGTTCTGCCTGGGGTCCACGGTGCTGGCCGTGCACTGGATCACCGAAAACCGCGAGCTGAGTTGGTACGAGGGGTCGTTGTTACTCACGCTCTACGCGGTGATGGCCAGCGGCAGCTTGCTGCTGGGAGGCTGAGGCGCCCTCGATCGCCGTGTCCTCTAGGGCCGCTCGGCCACGGCGGCCGCATCCACGCGGCGTGGATCCGCAGTTCCAAGGCTGCCCACGATGGCGCTGGCCCTGGCGCCAGCTCCGTAACGCACCTCCACGGAATTAGCCGACCCCATGGCCGCCACCAGCTTCACCACATGCCCTCGCTGCCCTAACAGCGTCTGCGTGTCTGGGCTGAAGCCCTGCTCAATGCTGATCTGATCAGGCCAGAGCTGGCTGTGCAGCCGGGGCGCGGCGACCGCGGAAGCGAGGTTGAGGCCATGAACCAAGCGATTCAGCAACACCTGCAACACCGTGGTGATGATGCGGCTGCCGCCGGGGCTCCCGGTGGCCAGGAGGGGTGATCCATCCGGGCGGAAGACCAGCGTGGGTGTCATCGAGCTGAGGGGGCGGCGCCCTGGTGCGATGGCGTTCTGGCTGCCTTGCCGCAGGCCGTAGGCATTCGGTGCACCGGGCTTGGCCGTGAAGTCATCCATCTCGTTGTTGAGCAGAAAGCCCGCTCCCGGCACCGTGATGCCGTTGCCATAGGCCGTGTTGAGGGTGGTGGTGGTAGCCACCAGCCCGCCATCGCGATCCACCACCGAGAGATGGGTGGTGTTGGTGCCCTCCCCCAGGGGGCTGGGTTCTGCCTCCAGCTCGGCCGCCGGCCGATGGCGATCGGCACGGATGCGTAGCCGTTGCTCCACCGCATAACGATCACTGAGGAGACGATCCAGGGGCATCACCACCTGATCGGGATCGCCCAGCAGACGATTGCGATCGCGATAGGCCAGGTTCATCGCCTCCACCATCGTGTGAATCGTGGCGGCACTGTTGAGACCGCTCTGGGCCAGCTTGAGCGGCTCGAGCACGTTGAGCAGCTGCAGCAGCGTGGCGCCGCCACCGCTGGGGGGCGGCATGGTGAGCACCCGATGCCCCTGAAATGTGGCCTGCAGCGGCGTGGCCCAGGGGGCTTGATAGGCCGCCAGATCAGTCGCGGTGATCAGGCCAGCCTCGGCCCGCATCAGAGCCGTGAGCTGCGCAGCCAAGCGACCGCGGTAGAAGCAGCTGGAGCCTTGCTCGGCAATGCAGCGCAAGCTGGCGGCCAGCTCTGGCTGCCTGAGCCGATCACCGGGCCGATAAGGCTTGCCACCGGCCTTGAAAAACTGCCGGGCGCTGGCGGGATGGGCCTTGAGCAGTGGCGCCGCAGCCTCCAGGGAAGCGCTGAGTTCAGCCCCCACGGGAAAACCCCGCTCGGCCAACTGGATCGCGGGCTGCATCACTGCTGCCAGGGGCAAACAGCCATAGCGCGCCTGCACCCGGGTGAGCCCCGCCACCGTGCCAGGCACAGCGGTGCTGAGCAGGCTGCGCAGGGCCCGCTCACGGTTCACGCTCCCGTCGGGATTGAGAAAGAGATCAGGGCCAGCGGCCTGGGGCGCCGTTTCACGGAAGTTGAGGGCAACCGCCTCGCCGCGGCCAACGGCCAGCGCCTGGGGAGGAGAAGCCTCGCGAGCCACGGCTCTGCAGGTGCTGATCGGCCCGCTGCGCGGAAGCCACAGCACCAGAAATCCACCACCACCCAGGTTGCCGGCCTGCGGCAGCGTGACCGCCAACGCAAACGATGTAGCCACCGCCGCATCCACCGCATTGCCACCCTGGCGCAGGATCTGAGCTCCCACCGCCGCGGCCTGCGCCTCCTGAGCCGCCACCATGCCGCCGCTGGATTCCACCGGATGGAAACGCTGGGCCTGCTCCTGCAACAGGTTGGCGCGGGCAGGAGCAAGGGCCAGGGCTGCAGCGATGCCCACCAACAGGCGACAGAGCAGCACGGCAGAGATGGCAATCGGACTGGTCAAAGTCTGGAGTTCCGCTCGGCCGGTCCATACCCCCCACCCCCCGGCGTTTCCACGATCACCCGATCCCCCACCGCCAGCTCCACAGCGGCACGGCCCGGCAAGCGCACCAGCTCCCCATCGGCCCGCAGCAAAACGTTGGCGCCGCAGGCGCCGGGCTCTCCACCGGCCAGGCCAAAGGGCTCTACCTCTCGGCTACCGGTGAGCAACGACACGGTGATCGGCTCCAATGCCCGCAGCTCCCGCACCACCCCATCGCCACCGCGCCAACGGCCGGCACCACCACTACCGCGGCGGATCTTGAATCGCTCCAGCCGCACGGGCAGCCGCTGCTCCAGGATCTCCGGATCGGTGAGGCGGGAGTTGGTCATGTGCGACTGCACCGCTGAAGCGCCCGCATAGCCCTCACCAGCGCCGGTGCCGCCGCAGATCGTTTCGTAGTACTGGCAGCGCGCGTTGCCGAAGCTGAGGTTGTTCATGGTGCCCTGGGCAGCCGCCATCACGCCAAGCGCCGCAAACAAGGCATTGGCAACCGCCTGGGAGGTTTCCACGTTGCCCGCCACCACCGCCGCCGGGGGCAGAGGGTTAAGCAGCGATCCCTCAGGCACCACCAGCTGAAGCGGCTCGAAGCATCCTGCGTTCAGCGGAATCGGCTCCTGCACCAGGCAGCGGAACACGTAGAGCACCACCGCCTTGGTGATCGCCAGGGGAGCGTTGAGGTTGCTGGGCTGTTGTGGCGAGGAGCCGCTGAAGTCGATCCGAGCACGGCGGAGGGCGTGATCCACCTGCACGGCCACCACGATCTTGGCGCCGCAGTCCATCCGCACTCGCGCGGCGCCATCGGCGAGCTGATCAATCACCCGGCGCACGGCTTCGGCGGCATGGTCTTGCACCTGGCGCATGGCGCTGCTCACCGAATCGAGGCCCTGGCGCTCCATCAGCGCCTGAAGCCGCTCCACCCCCAGGTGATTGGCCGCCAGCTGAGCCTGCAGATCAGCCATGAGTTGATCTGGATTGCGCACCGGAAAGGTTCCTGCACTGAGCCGTTCTCGCCAGTTCGCCTCCAGCAAGCGGCCATCACGCACCAAAGGAACGTTGTCGAGCAGCAGGCCTTCCTCTTCGATCGTGGTGCTGTGGGGCGGCATCGAGCCCGGCGTGATGCCGCCCACATCGGCGTGATGCCCCCGGCTGGCAACGAAGGCCACCAGTTGATCGCCGGCAAACACTGGACTGATCACCGTGAGATCCGGCAGGTGGGTGCCGCCGTTGAAGGGGTTGTTGGAGACGACCGCATCCCCCGGGGCGAGCGGCTCCATGGCGCCGCACTGCACATCCCTCAGCAGCGCCAGAACGCTCTCCCCCATCGAGCCCAGGTGAACAGGAATATGCGGAGCGTTAGCCACCAAACGACCTTCGGCATCAAAGAGCGCACAGGAAAAGTCGAGTCGCTCGCGGATGTTCACCGAAGCGCTGGTCTGCTGCAAACGCGTGCCCATCTGCTCAGCGATCGCCATGAAGCGATGGCTGAACAACTCCAGCTGGATCGGATCCAACGGGGTCGTGCTGGCCGCCAGCGGACGCCGAGACGCCACGGCCTGCTGCTCCAGCAGCAGCTCGCCCGCCGGCAGCACACGTGCACGCCAGCCAGGCAACAGCAGGATGGTGCCCGTGGCCTCGGCAATCAACGCCGGACCAGTGACCTGCTGATCCGCAGCCAGGTGCTCACGCTGCCATAACGGCGCGCGCTGCCAGGCGCCATGGATGTGGAGCTGCACGGAGCAGCTCGGGGCTTCGTTTCCCGATGCATCGGCAGGGGGCGCCACGTGCAACGGCGCGCCAGGCCAGGTGAGCTCCAGTGAGAAACGCCCCACCTCCGGCCAGCCGGCAGCTCCTGCAGGCCTCGAGGGGAGATAGCCGTAACGGGCGCGATAAGCCTGCTGAAACGCTTCGGCCAGCTCCGCCGCGCTGGCCTCCTGGGGCCAGCGCACCGGCAAGGCTTGATCGGAGCCCGGCCAGCGCAGATGCAACAGGCGCTCCAGCCGAACGCCACCATCAACACCCAAACCCTCCGGCAGATGGGACTGGAGGATCCGGTGAGCACGCTGATCCAGCTGCGGCAGGAGGGCATCACTGAGCGGCTCATCCACGCTCTGCTCCAGCAGCTGGCCCTGATCAGCCAAGCCGATGCCATAGGCCGACAACACACCCGCCAGTGGATGCAGCAGCACCTGGCGCATGCCGAGCAGCTCCGCCAAGGCGCAGGCGTGCTGGCCGCCCGCGCCGCCAAAGCTGCAGAGCACCGCTTCCCTGAGATCGTGGCCCTGCTGAATCGAAATGCGGCGGATCGCTTCCGCCATGCGCTCTAGGGCCACAGCCAAAGCGCCTTCCGCCGCCTGCTCAGGGCTGCAGCCCATCGCGGCGGCCAAAGCCTTGAACTGCTGCTGCACCACCCCGAGATCCAGGGGCTGATCACCTTCCGGCCCAAACAACGTCGGGAAGTGCTGCGGCTGCAGCCGGCCCAGCATCACATTGGCATCGGTGATTGTGAGCGGGCCACCACGCCGGTAGCAAGCCGGCCCTGGATTTGCGCCAGCTGAATCCGGACCGACGGCCAACCGAAGACCGTCGAAACTCAAACAGGAGCCACCACCGGCAGCCACGGTGTGGATTGCCAACATCGGCGCCTGGATCGGAACGCCGCCCAACTCCACCTGCTGATGGCGGGGCCAGGCGCCCTCCACGTAGCAAACATCGGTGGATGTGCCCCCCATATCGAAGCCAACGATCCGTTGGAAGCCGGCAGCGGCAGCGGTGCGAGCAGCACCCACCAGCCCGCCGGCCGGGCCGGAAAGGATCGTGTCTTTGGCGTGGAGCGCCTCGGGGGCGGTGAGCATCCCGCTGGATTGCATTACCTGAAGCGGCACATGACTGCCCAGATCCGCCCGCAGCTGCTGGAGATAGGCGCTGAGCACCGGCGCAACCGCCGCCTCGAGCACGGTGGTATGCCCCCGGGGCACCAGGCGAGGCAACGGGCTCACCTGATGCGACAAGGCGATCTGATCAAACCCCAACGACGCCAACCAGGAGCTAACAGCCTGCTCATGGCTCGGATTGATCACGCTGTGCAGCAGGGCCACAGCAACGCTGCGGACGCCATCGGCCCAAGCCTGCTGCACTTGCCGTTGCAGCTCCTCTGAGAGCTGCAACGGCTCCAACTCCTCGCCGTGAGCTCCGATGCGACCCTCAATCTCGATCACACGCTGGTAGAGCGGATCAGGGCGCTCAATCGCCAACGCAAACAGATCGGGGCGGTGCTGGTCGCCGATGTCCAACAGATCGGCGAAGCCTTGATTCACCAGCAGCAGCGTGGGCGCACCGTTCTGCTCGAGGAAGGCATTGGTTGCCACCGTGGTGCCGAGCCGTATCTCCTCAATCCAGCCCTCGGGTATGCGGGCATCGGAAGCATCCAGCCCCAGCAAACGGCGGATGGCTCGCACCGCCGGATCACCCGGCTGATCGGGCTGCACCGACAACACCTTCTCCACCAGCAGCGCACCCTCCGGGGAGCGCGCCACCACGTCGGTGAAGGTGCCACCGCGATCAATCCAGAAGCGCCAGCTGCCCTTGGCCATGTGCAGCTGCAAGGCACTAGTTCAACTCTACGAAGGCTGCATCACCCCATCGTTGGCCGATGCTGGGGTGTTGCGATCCAGATCCGACTTGGTCGAGCAGGACGTGCTGGCCGCTCTCGATGGGCTTCTCTGGCTGCGGACGGGGGACGCCGTGGCGGAGCGTCTGGGGATCAGCCAATCGAGCGTGTCACGTGTGGCGAGCCGCTGCCTGCGCCTGTTTGGGAACAAGGGCCACAAGCTTGATGGGGAATGGGATCTGATCGGGGATGAGCCCCTGCTGGCGGCGGAGCGGAGGGTGCATCAGATCGCCCGCTGGATGGGGCACCGGCCGCTGCGCCTGGAAGCCACCTACTGGTCAGGGCCATTGCTGTGCACGCCTGTGCCGCAGGGTTGGACCTTGGGGCAATGCAACATCGTGGGCGTGCAGCGCAACTGGGAGCTGCTGCGCGAGCGGATCGTGGATGTGTGGCTGTCTGGCCTGCCCGACCTGCCCGAAGCCGAGGATCCCGATCTCACCAGCCTCACCCTCTCGCAGATGCCGGTGCACTGCCTGGTGGGGGAGGGCCACCCGCTCCTGGATCGGCCCTCACTGTGCTTTGCCGATCTGGCCGCTTTCCCAAGTCTGGCTCTGCCGGCGGATGCCTACCCCCAGGTTGAGAGGGCGCTGCGCCAGCTCGGGCTCTGGAGCTCACCGGTGCGCATGAAGCGCTACCAGCGGCAGCTGTGGGAAGGCAAAACCGAGCAGGAACTGACCATTGGCTACGGCACGGCGCTGAGCCTGCAGCTACCAGGACCGGCCATGCATCGCCTGCCGCTGCAACTGCCGATCCAATCCGGCGAAGCGCTGGTAGTCCGGCGGGAGTTTGTCCACACCCCCGCGTTCCAACAGCTGGCCCGCACCCTGCACGCTCGCCTCAGCCAGCTGGCCGTGGGTCTGCCAGAGGTTGAGATGCTGCCGCTGCCGTTCAGCGGTAGTTCTGAAACTGGAGAGGCACCTCCACGTCCTGAGCCTTGAGGAGATTGATGGCGGCCTGGAGGTCGTCCTTGCTCTTGCCGGTCACCCGCAGCGCGTCGCCCTGAATCGCCACAGTCACCTTCTTGAGCTCATCACGCACGGTTTTGCTGAGCTTCTTGGCCAGGTCTTGGCTGAGGCCCTTGCGCAGCTTCACCAGCTGCTTCACCCGATTGCCGCCCACGGGTTCGGGGGTCTGGAAGTCGAAGATCTTGAGGGAGAGATCGCGCTTGGTGGCCTTCTGGCGCAACACATCTTCCACCGCCTGGAGGGTCATGTCGCTGGCGGTGGTGATCGTGAAGCTGGTTTCCTCCAGGTCGATCTCGGTGTTCGAATCCTTGAGGTCGTAGCGGGTCGACACATCGCGGCGCACCTGATCAAGGGTGTTCACCAACTCCTGACGGTCGAAGTCAGAAACCACGTCAAAGGAATAGGTGTCGGCCATGGGCAGAGCAGCGGCAACGGCTGGAACTGAGCCCAGCCTAGAAAAGGAGGCTGATTCCAACCGCCGGCCCCGCGGCGTGCAGCCTCGATGCAATCTGCGTTTGCCTGGTCGCTCTGCCTTGCCGCCGGCGTGGTCGTGGCCAGCCTGATTCCCCTAGGCGCCGCCAGATCCCAAGCCGATTTCCAAATCAGCGACCTGGCCGCGCCAAGGGCGATGTTTGATCGCTTGCCGGAATGGGGCAAACGCGCCAACTGGGCTCACCTCAACAGCTTCGAAGCGTTTGTGCTGTTTGCACCGGCTGCCTTGCTGTGCCTGATCAGACAGGTGGACAGCACCACGGCCATCGCGGCTGCGTGGATCTACCCCGGCCTGCGCCTGGCTTACATCGCCGCCTATGTGGCCAACCTGCCACCACTGCGCTCGCTGTGCTGGGCGGGGGCGATGACGTGCACGGGGATTCTTTATCTGAGCGGGCTCCTGGCGCCATAAGCAACAAACAGAGCAAACGTAAACAAGCTTACGTGTGACTAATCATGACGAGAACATTAAAGAATCACGAGTCGACCAGGAAAACGGCGCCCTCTTCACTACTAAGAATGAGGATCGGATCCACTCAACATAGCCAGAAAGTACAAGTTTTTCATCGTCGGTGACGTCACCAACGCAACCGACGTCACCGAAGTTGCCTACAACTACAGCGTCAAAGGCAAAACCCTAAAGCAAGGCGAAGTTGGGTCCGCCGGAGATTTCACTATTAGCTTTAAGACCAACAAGAAACAGCTCAACGGCGTCATCAAATTCGAAGATCTCAATGCCTCCACAGCCGCAAACTTCACCAGCAGCGGCATTCAATATTCACTCACCCCAGGAGAAACGTCACGATTCAGGGCCAGTTCCAAAAAATCGCCTCAGACCTTCACCTATTCGTTCTCACTCGACAACCCCGTCAGCCCGATCCCACCCCCGAACCCGGCCGCGAATCGGATCGCGCTGACCACCTTTCAAGACATCTATTCAGACGCGCTGGGCGGCCAAGTAATCGGCGGCAGCTTTGTGGACAACGGCTCACGGTTTACCACAGGCCAAGACATTGTGACGTCTGATGCCGGAACCCTAGGCCAATCCGACGACCTTAGAGACAATACATCTGGCGACAGCGACGAAATCAGAATCGCCTCAGACACAAACAACACAATCCAGTTAGCCACAGCCACCATCACTGCCATCAGGGAAATTGAGAACATCTATATCACCGGTTCAAACGACACCAGCCAAGAAGCCTACCTAGGAGGAGGGTTCACCAATATAAGCGGCGTCAACAATGTAATCATCGAGGGAACCTTCACCAATCAACTACGAATTCTGGGATACCTTGACTCAGGAGCACGTAACTTCAACTTCTCGGGCGTTAGGACTGGCGGCATCAATATGACCAATGGGGCAGGTTTTACCACTGATACAGCAGAAGCCATAACAGTGGTCGGATCTTTCGTCGATGACGTTCTCCAAGCGAGCCTTGGCGAAGCCAATATCCAAGGCGGAGCAGGAGCAGACCAAATCACAGGGCCCCTTCAGTCATCTTCCACAATTGCAGGACAACAAGGCGTCGACGCGATCACACTAAGGGCAAACAACGCGACAGACGTTGTCAGCCTTGTCAACATCACATCACTACTGGACGCCGACGCAATCACAGGTTTCACAGGCTTCAACACAAACGCTAGCAACTATGACATTCTTCGCTTCAATGCAAGTGCATTCACTAATTACACAGCCAATACAGCCGTTCGCCAGGCCACGGCAGCCGAAGCAGCAGCAGCAACAGCAGCTGTGAATGGAGCACAAAACTACTTTATCGTTGACACGCTGAACAACATTAATGCCACCAACGTAAGTCAACAGGGCACGGCCTGGCTGGCTCTCGACACGACATTTGGCTTCCTCAAATACAGCCCAAACGGAAATTTTGCAACCAACTCGATCACCATCGCCACAATCGACGACTTCGCCAATTTCTCCGCCGCTCAGAACGTGCAGATTGTCGCCTGAACACCGCGTGAACCATACAGAAACCGCCCTTTCGGGGGCGGTTTCTGTATGCAGTGAATGCCCTGTGACCAAGATCACAGTTTTTAGAGACTGCGATCAACGCGCATCAGTTTGAGCCGGAAGAAGCTCAAGGAGTCGGAGGGGCACACCCCTCATCACTCCTTATCTCGTCCACCACCATGGCTCAAGCTCCTAAGACCTTCACCCTGCAAGGCACCATCAACGGCGGCATCGCTGCACAAGGAATGTCCATCTCCGCTGTCAACAGCAAGGGACAAACCCTCGACAGTGAAGTCCTGAACGGCAGCAACTCCTTCGAGCTCTCCTTCAAGACAAGAAAAGCACTGCAAAAAGCCAAAAAGGGCAGCATCAGCCTTGTCGCCACAGACCTCAATGGCGATGCAGGCAACCTCATCTTTCAAGATGCCAGCGGCGATCTGCATCCCGACTCCCAAACCAGCGCCTTCACCATCAAGGCCAAGCGCGGCTCCGCTTCCGTCAATCTCGATCTCGACACCACAACGGTCGGCGAACTCCCTCCCATCAACTTCAACGGCAGCCGCATCGCGCTTACCGCTGACCGCGACATCTACACCAGCACCCAAGGCGGACAGGACATCAACGGCTTTGTGGATGACGGGCAACGGCTCACCGCTCAGGATGACGAGATCACCGCGGCTGCAGGTCGGCTGGGGCAAAACGATCGCATCAACGATGCCTCGAGCACAGACAACGACCGCCTGCTGCTCAACACCAACAGCGCCAACAGGCTCGGAGATGCCATTCGCGGTGTTCAGGAAATCTCGGGCATCGAAACCATCAGCGTTACCGCCGATCAGGACAACGGCGCATCCTCATTCTTCGACAAGGTCTCCGGCCTGAAAACCCTCAATATCTCTGGATCCTTTAACTCTGCTGTAAAGCACACGATCAACGGCGCTGTGGAAGCCGGTGCTCGCAGCTTCGACTTCTCTGGCCTCACGGCGGCAAGCAGCGGTGTGGTGATGAACGCCTTCAACGGCGGTAGCAACCAGGAAACTCTACGGATTGAGGGAGGACAGGGTATTCAAGGCGACAATTTCAAAGGCGGTCTATTCAATGCCATCATCAATGGCAATGGCGGCGCCGATGAATTGATCGGCTCTGAGCTCGGTGCCTCCAGCACCCTCAACGGCGGCAGTGGCCAAGATTTCATCACCCTTAAAAACAACAATGCCAGCGACACCGTGAAACTGATCGGCATCACCAATGCCCTCGATCAGGACTTCATCACCGGCTTCGCAGGGCAGGCTAACAACGCTGCCAACTACGACATCCTTCAGCTCGACGCAGCCACCTACTCCAACTACGACGCAGGTGCAGCAGCGAATCTGCAGACCGTGAACGATGTGTTCGCCAACCGCGGTGCTCGCAACGTGATCCTCAAGGACACCGCTGCCAACCTCGATGGCTTCCAATTCCAGTCCGCACCAGCCCTCGCCATCGACACCACCAACAACGTGATCCGCTACAGCAGCACCGGCGACTTCCGCAACGGTCAATACCAGGAGATCGCTTTCATCAACAACGCCGACCAACTCCTCGCCGGCAACTTCAACTTCATCTGATCAACGTCACCCCAAAAGGCCGACTGAACAGAACCGCTCAAGACCATCAAGCCCCGCCTCTAGGCGGGGCTTTTGCTTGCAGGCATACGCCCCGGTCGCACAAACGCTTGCATTGATCTGTCGCTTCGACAGATCAATCAAAAAACATCAAACTCACCACCTTCCCCATATCCTCCGCCGTGCGGCAGCTCGCCAACAGCGTTTCGCTGTCGTGGAAGGCGAAACAGATCAATTGATCGCAGCGGCGAATGATCTCCTGGTTGCAGAGGCTGCTGGCCATCGGCAGGGGCAGCTCATCGTTTTCAGGCTTTTCCACCAGGTGCAGCACCTGCTCGAGCTGCTCGCGCGATTCGCGGGGCTGGCGATCCAAGCTCTGGGGCAGCAGCACCGTGAGACGCGAGGCATCGATCTCCAGCACGCTG
Organism: Vulcanococcus sp. Clear-D1; assembly: GCF_014654725.1. Lineage (GTDB taxonomy): Bacteria > Cyanobacteriota > Cyanobacteriia > PCC-6307 > Cyanobiaceae > Vulcanococcus. Next base: position 38,280 of record NZ_JACVZV010000012.1, read on the forward strand.
CGGATCACCGCTGAGTTCACACCCTGGGCACCCGAGGTGATCAGGCTGTGGCCCTCCTGGGCCAGCGAGCGCGACACCAGCTCCACCAGATGCACCGACACCACCGGCACATGACGACTGCCAAGAATGGCAATCCGCCGCTTGCTGCGGTCCTGGAGCATGGCCAGCTCCTGGGCCAGGGTGTCGATCCGGTCTAGAGCCGGTAAATCAAGAGACCGGGTCAACGCACACCACCTGCTGACGACTCGAAACTAGCAGTGTTCACGCGGGAACCGGCAGTCGCAAACGCTTCAGCAGCGGCTCAAAATCACAGTGCTCTTCCACCAAGCGGAAGGCATAGGTGGCCTTCACCGATTCGTGCAGGCGCACATGCCCAAACGCGCTTTCGATCACCTCAACCGTGGTGAGGGTGTCGTGCTCCACCTTGAGCAGTGGCACTTCCAGTTCTTCGGCCCGCGAAATCAACTGGGGGAGGGGTTCACCGGCACCGGTCAGGATCAGGCACTGGGTGGAGGCCTCCAGGGCCGCCAATTGAATATCGGTGCGATCGGCACCGGTGACCACAGCCATGTTGCGGCGACGGCGGAAAAACTCCATGGCGGAGTTCACGTTCATCGCACCGATCGAAAGGGTTTCCACCAGCAGATCCAACCGATCGCGGCAGCACAGCACCTCAGCATCGAGGCGGCGGGTGAGCTCCTCCACCGTGACGCTGCGCAGCAGAGGCGAACGGGGCATCACCCCAAGCACCGGAACCCCGAGCCGCTCCAGGGCCGGCGCCACCTCAGAGCGCACAGCATCCACCTGCTCAGGCGGCAGACCATTCAGCACCACCCCGCACAGCAGATCGCCCAGCTGCTCGCGGGCCGCCAGAAGGGGTTCGGCGCTGTGGCAGCCGCTCCAGCTGTGCACCAACACCACCGGTGCCTGCAGACCCCGGGCCACCTGGACCAGATCCAGGCCATAGAGCAAACCATCGCTGAGGCCGCCGGCACCCTCCAACAACGTGATGCCTTCACCGCCGGCGCTAAGCTGCTCCTGCAGGGCCGCGAATCCTTCACCCGCCTTGAGATTGCCGGCCAGCAGTCGCTCCCGCGAAGCGCCGGCACCCTGCAGATGCACCGAAGGCACCAACTGCTCTTCACTGAGGCCGAGGATCTGGCCCACGAAGCGCACGTCATCGTCGATCAGCGGGGCACTGCCGCCGGCCCCCAGCTCAGCGCTATCCGCGAGGGGCTTGCCGATGCGCACGGCCAAACCCCTCTGCAGCCACTGGCGGGCCAGCCCCAACACCACTGCCGACTTACCACTGAACGGTTCACACGAGCCGATCAACAGGGCCGACGAACGGGCGTGGGAGCTCGCGCTGTCGTGACCCATGAGGCGAACGCTGGTGCGGCGAATCTAGGCCTGCAACGCGTGAGGATCGAGCCCAAGAATCAACCACTGCCAGAACGCCTCCGGCAGATCCGCAGGCTGACCGGCCGCCCCACCCGCCGCCTGCCAGGCCATCAACCAATGGAGCAGCCGATGGGTGGGCAGCTCAAAGCTGTAGAGCACCGGTTGATCCAGGCCCACCCCCTCAACCGAGAGCCGCACCTGAGCTGGCTCGAGCGGCGCCACGCCCGGCTGCCACTGCAACGCGAATGGCCGCTGGCCAGCCGGGCGCAGGGGGCGCTGGCCCTGCAGGCTGCCCTGCGCGAGTAGCTGCAGCCCCTGCTCAAGAGCGGCGGGATCGGCAGCGCCCTGGCAGTAGGGAGCAAACAGGGCCACCAGCGCCGCCGACATCCGCGCCACTCCAACTGCTTTGAGGATGCCGCAAGCTGACGCCAACGCCCATTGCCGATGTCAGAGCTGCCTTTTGCCGGACGCACCGTGGCCGTGACCGGAGCCAGCGGCAGCCTGGGGAGAGCACTGTTGCTAGAGCTGCATCGGCAGGGCGCCGCTCTGGTGGCCCTCACGAGCAGTGATGCCCCGCTCTGCCTCACCAGCGCCGATGGCCAAGTGGTGCCGCTTGAGCAGGTGCGCTGGCACTGCGGCGCGGAACAGGATCTTCAGCCCGTGCTGGAGCGCTGTGACGTGCTGGTGATCAACCACGGGTTCAACAGCCATGCCGACCGCAGTGCCGAAGCCGTACAGCGATCGCTGGAGGTGAATGCCTTGAGCAGCTGGCGCCTGCTGGAGCTCTTTGCCGGCATCGCCAACGCCGCTCCAGCCCACAGCGTGGCTCGAGAGCTGTGGATGAACACCTCTGAGGCCGAGATTCAGGCCGCGGTGAGCCCTCTCTACGAAATCAGCAAACGGCTGCAGGGCCAGCTGCTGAGCCTGCGGAGCCTGGATCTGGCTGGGCCGCAGCTGCGGCTTCGGCGCCTGGTGCTGGGGCCCTTCCGTTCAGCCCTCAACCCGATCGGTGTGATGAGTGCATCCTTCGTGGCCCGGGAAATCCTGCGCCAGGTGGGTTGGAACTGGGGGCTGGTGATCGTCACCCCCAATCCACTCACCTATCTCTTGATGCCCCTGGCGAGCTTCAGCCGCTGGCTCTATTTCAAGGCCACGAGCCAGAGCTCAACTAGCTGAGGCCCCTCAGAAATCGCGGTCGGTAAGGATTTCGCAGCCATCGCTGGTGACGGCGATGGTGTGCTCCCATTGAGCCGAGAGGTTGCCGTCCACGGTCACCACAGTCCAGCGATCCTTGAGCGTGCGGCAGGCCTTGCTGCCGGCGTTGAGGATCGGCTCCACCGCCAGGGTCATGCCGGGGCGGAGCTTCATGTTGGGCAGCTCGCGGGTGCGGTAGTTGAACACCGAGGGCTCCTCGTGCAGGTTCCGGCCCACGCCATGGCCGGTGTAGTCCTCCACCACGGCAAAGCCGTGGGCCTCGACGTGATCCTGCACCGCTCCGGCGAGATCCAGCAGGGTGCTGCCGGCCTTCACAGTGGCCAGACCTTTCATCAACGATTCCTGGGCGACGCGAGAGAGGGTGCGGGCGTGGTCGGGCACACCCTCGCCCACACAGATGGTCACGCAGCTGTCGCCGTGATAGCCGTCGAAGTAGGCACCCGTATCGATCTTCATCAGGTCGCCGGCCTTGATCACCCGCTTGTTGCTGGGGATGCCGTGCACCACCTCGTTGTTGATCGAGGCGCAGATGCTCGCCGGAAACCCGTGATAGCCCTTGAAGCTGGGCACAGCTCCCATCTCGCGGATGCGCTTCTCGGCATGGGCGTCGAGATCGCCGGTGGTCATGCCCGGGGCCGCCATCTCCATGATTTCGCGCAACACGGTGGCCACGATCCGGCTGGCCTGGCGCATCGTGTCGATCTCGCGGGCGCTCTTCACCTCAACGCCGCGACGACTCTTCTGAATACGGGGACCCGTCTGGGTGACAACAGAAGAAGAGGTTGCGGTGGAGGCGCCTCCTTGGGATTTCTGCGTCGCAGCGAGTAGTTCAGCGAACAGGTTCATCTCGGCGTTACAGACCCCATCACTGCAAGTTAGAACCTGAAACCTCAGCTCGGCAGATCCCCCCCGCCATGAGCCCGCCGCTGGTTCAACTGCGCCGCTGGCAAGCGGCTCTGGCTCCTGTGGTGCTGGCGCCACTGCTGATCACCGTGCTCAGCGGCATGAGCTACCGGCTGCTCAAAGACTGGGCGGGCCTCGGCCGCAATCAGGTGCATTGGCTGATGGTGGTGCACGAGGGTGAATGGCTGGGCCATTGGGCCGAACCCATTTATGTGCTGCTCAATGGCTTGGGCCTGCTCTGGATGCTGGGCACCGGTGGCTGGATGCTGATCCAGCGCTGGCGGCCCAAGCAGCCCGCAAGACCCCCTGCACCCTGAGCCAGTACACTGGTTGTTTGGCCAGGCGTTTTTCGGAGCTGGATGGCAGCGGAACCCAAGGACATGACTGACGACATCAAAAAGACCACCAGCGACACCACCAGCACCGAGGCCACTGCCGCTGCTGAGAGCAGCGTTGCTGTAGCTGAGAAGCCTGCCGCCAAGGTGAGCGTTGGCAAGCTGAGCGCCAGCCAACTGATCCGCGCCTTCGAAGAAGAGCAGATCGCCAAGCAGGCCAAAGATCACCCTGACATCTACGTGGGTGACACCGTGCGCGTGGGCGTGCGCATCACCGAGGGCAACAAAGAGCGCATCCAGCCCTACGAGGGTGTGGTCATCGCCAAGCGCCACGGTGGCCTGAACGAGACCATCACCGTGCGCCGCATCTTCCAGGGTGTGGGTGTTGAGCGTGTTTTTCTGATTCACAGCCCTCAGGTGGCTTCCATCAAGGTGGAGCGCCGGGGTAAGGTGCGTCGAGCGAAGCTCTTCTATCTGCGCGACCGAGTGGGCAAAGCCACCCGCGTCAAGCAGCGCTTCGATCGCTGATCGGCATCCGCCTTCAGCTCACGGCCATCCATTGTTGATCGGCCCGCCGGATGATTGGGTTGCTACCTGGATCATCCGGCAGAGGGAACATCGGCCCTGCGCCGTTAGTTCAGTTGGTAGAACGCAGGTCTCCAAAACCTGATGTCGGGGGTTCAAGTCCTCCACGGCGCGTTCGGTGTTCCCTCCCTGCAGTTTCTACGTTCCGGACATGGAGTTGGATCTACAGCCCGGTGATGTCGTCAAGGTTCTCGAATCCGCCGCTTTGGGCTGGGTTCGTGCCCGGGTGATCCGTGTGAAATCGGGTGGTCGCGTGGTCGTTCAAAGCGATCAAGGTCGTGAATTCACGGCACGCGGCAATCAAGTTCGTCTCATTGAGCCCGCTGGCTTCCGGCCCTGAGGGCGACTAGCCTTGCGCACCTTCAAGCCCGCCACCTGGTGGGCTTTTTTTGTGATTCAGTTCAAGGCGATTGGCAGGGGGGTGCGGCGAGCAGTCCGCGCCGCGGCCGATCACCGACCGTTGGGCGTGCCACGTTGAAGATCAATCGATCTCCAACGTGGGATCGAGCGTTCAAACACCGCCAGCCCAGTTGACGGAGGGCAGGTCGACAACGGATACTTTTGAGGTCGCCGACGCGACGCAGACGAGGCCTAAAAGCCCAGTCTGGGAGCGCTCTTAGAGCACTCGAGGGACTGTAGTTCAATCGGTTAGAGCACCGCCCTGTCACGGCGGAAGTTGCGGGTTCGAGCCCCGTCAGTCCCGTTCCATCTCACTCAGAGGACAAGGCCAGTGGTGGCAACTGGAGCGGCGGTGCGTGTGCGTCTCGCCCCCAGCCCCACCGGCACTCTCCACATCGGCACGGCTCGCACGGCAGTTTTCAACTGGCTGTTCGCGCGTCGCCAGGGCGGTCAGTTCCTGCTCCGCATTGAAGACACCGACAAGGAGCGCAGCAAACCCGAATACACCGCCAACATCCTGGAAGGGCTGCAGTGGCTGGGGCTCAACTGGGACGGTGAACCGGTGGTGCAGAGCGAGCGCATCGCTGAGCACCGCGCCGCCATCCAACAGTTGCTCGATCGCGGCCGTGCCTACCGCTGCTACGCCAGCGAGGCCGAGCTCACTGAAATGCGCGAGCGGCAGGCCGCTGAAAACCGCGCCCCCCGCTACGACAACCGCCACCGCAACCTCAGCCCCGAGCAGGAGCAGGCCTACATCTCGGAAGGGCGTGAAGCCACGATCCGCTTCCGCATCGACGACGACGCCGTGATCACCTGGACCGATCTGGTGCGCGGTGAAATGCGCTGGGCCGGTGCCGACCTCGGCGGCGACATGGTGATCGCCCGGCGGGCCCCCGCCGATCAGATCGGCGACCCGCTGTACAACCTGGTGGTGGTGGTGGATGACGCCGCCATGGCGATCACCCATGTGATCCGCGGCGAAGACCACATCGCGAACACCGCCAAGCAGCTGCTGTTGTACGAAGCCCTCGGCGCTCCGGCACCGGTGTTTGCCCACACGCCCCTGATCCTCAACAAAGAAGGCAAAAAGCTCTCCAAGCGCGATGGCGTCACCTCGGTGAGCGACTTCCGCGCCCAGGGCTACACAGCCGAGGCCCTGGCCAACTACATGACGCTGCTGGGCTGGTCGCCACCGGAGAGGATGGGCGAGCGCTTCACTCTGGAGCAGGCCGCAGCCGTGTTTGATTTCGATCGGGTCAACAAAGCTGGTGCCCGCTTCGATTGGGACAAGCTCAACTGGCTCAACAGCCAGGTGCTGCACGAACAGGGCCCTGAGCAATTGTTGGCTGAGCTGATGCCCCTTTGGAGCGCCCAGGGCTGGGCCGCCGACAGCGTCGAGCCGAGCTGGCTGCAGGAGCTTTCAGCGCTTATCGGCCCGTCGCTGGTGACGCTTCAAGACGGCATCGAGCAGGCTCGCCCCTTCTTTGAGAGGCCCGAGCTGAATGAAGCCGCTGTGAAGCAGCTGGAAAGCGATGGCGCTCGCCCGGCACTGCAGGCCCTTCTGGAGCGGCTGCCGGAGGGTGCGCTCACCGCTGATGCGGCCCAAACCTTGCTGGGTGAAGCCGTGGCCGCTGCGGGCGTAAAGAAAGGGGTGTTGATGAAAACCCTGCGCGCCGCCCTACTCGGCAGCCTGCAGGGCCCCGATCTGCTCACCACCTGGTTGCTGCTCCAGCCCAGCGGCGAGGCCCGCGGCCGGATTGAGCGCAGCCTCTGAGGCCACCAGGCCCAGTCGCTCCGCCAGCCATGGCGCCGTGAAGCCCTGAAGGGTCACGGTGATCAGGATCGTGAGAAACACGATGCCCTTCAGCGCACCGCCGCCGCTAATGCCAGCGGCATCGAGCTTCAACGCAAAGAGGCTGGCTACCGCCGCCGTCACGATGCCGCGCGGTGCCACCCAGCTGAGCAGCAGCTTGTCGCGCCAGATCAGCGACGGAATGCCCAGCCCGGCCACCTGAAGCACCCCAAAGCGAAACACCATCAGCGCAAGCACACACCCCACCCCACCCCACCCCAATGGGCTCAGCTCACTCCATGAAAGATCGGCCGCCAGGAGCGGAAACAACACGGTGATCGCCAGCTGCGCCAGCTGAAAGATCAAGTCATCGAGCTGGCTGGCCTGTTGATCCAGCCGCAAACCCACCACCACACCTGCGATCACCGCGGCCGGGAAGCCCGCCTCCGGCAGCAAGAACTGGCTGCCAGCGACCAGCAAAAACAGCACCCCCAGGGAGAGCTGCAGCCGCAACGCATCGGCATCTTCCGGCAGGCGCTCGAGCAGCAGCACCAGCAGTCCGCCCGCCAGGGCCCCCAACAGGGCTCCACCGCCGAGGCGCAGCAACAGCAATCCCGCCACCTCCTGCCAATCGGGCAGATCCCCGAGGGCCAGCTGCAGAAGCAGCAGCGCCAACACCGCCGCCACCGGCTCCAGGATCAACCCCTCCGCCTCGAGCACATGGGCCAGGCTGGGCAGCAGCCGCATCTGGCGCACCATCGGCGAAATCACGGTGGGGCCCGTGGCGAGAGCGATGGCCCCGAACACCCAGGCCAGCGGCCAGCTCAAACCGGCAAGCGCATGGGCAAGGGCCGCACCGCCCACCAGGCCAAGGCCACCGCGCACGAGCACCAGCTGAATCACGGTGCGCTGCAGTTCCCGCCCCGCCAAGCGAAGCTTCAGGCCGCCATCGAACAGCACCAGGCTCACCAGCAGACCAACCAGAGGTTCCAACCCCTGCCCCAGCGCCTCCGGCTGCACCAGATCAAAGCCGGCATGCCCCACCAGCAGTCCCAGAGCCAGAAGCAGCACCACCGAGGGGAGGCCGCTGAAACGGGCGATCAACTGGGCCAGGGAGCCGGAGAAGAAGGAGGCCCCCCAAATCATCTCAGAATTCGTCGTCATCCAGAGCGCCGTAGACGGGCTCCACCCTGATGCCCTGCACGGCGCTGGGCCGCACCACCAGATACTCCCCGGGCAGCTCGGTGATCGGCACGTTGATGAAGGCGTCGGCGGGACCGGCATTCAGCACGGTGCCGTACCACTGCTGAAAAGCATCGAGGCTGGGGAAGTGCACCACCTGGTTGTGCCCACCGTTCAGCAACAGATGAATGGCGTAGCGACTGGGGGTCCGGGCCATCAGCGGGAAGCGAGCCGAAGCACAGCCCCAGGATGCTGCAGCAGCAAGGGTTGTGCAGCGGCTGGGGCATAAAGCGGGTGCCGGGGCTGCCCGCTGGCGGTGAGCCCGATCGCCCACAGCGTCAGATCTGCCGGGAGCTTCGTCGCCAGGAGCGCCAGCACCTGCTGATCCCGCTGCCTCCAGACGCCACCATTGCCCCAACCCAGCCAGAGGACATCGCCGGCCTGGGGCTGAAGCCGCGCCAGGCCCTGCCTGAGCCAATGATCGTTCTCAGGGCCAATCGGATCGCTGCAGCGGCGCAGCACGGCGGGGCTGGCCGAACAGCGACCAAACAGATTCACCACCTCGAGGCACCCGAAGCCCCAGGCCTGGGCAAAACCAGTGAGCCGGCGGAGAGTGGGATCGTCGCGCTCCGCATCCGCCCGCGAGGGGTTCAAGCCGATGAACAGCAGCCGCGGCCGAGCCGGATCCCATGCGCGATGGAGCGTCCAGCGGTAGAGGCCGCAGGGGCTGAACTGGGCATCAGCCGTGATCAGCTGGGAAGCGATTGCAGCCACAGCGCTGGCACGTGTTCTCCTCCAGCCTGCATCTGGCAGGCTGAGCCGATTCGGGCGACTCAGTGTGGCGGCGGCCAACTCCACCAGCACCAAACCCCTGCTGCTGCTGGTGGATGGCCACTCACTGGCCTTCCGCAGCTTCTACGCCTTCAGCAAAGGGGGGGAAGGCGGCCTGAGCACCAAGGAAGGGGTGCCCACCTCGGTGACCTACGGCTTCCTCAAGGCCCTGCTCGACAACTGCAAGGGCCTGGCCCCGCAGGGGGTGGTAATCGCCTTCGACACCGCTGAACCCACCTTCCGCCATGAAGCGGATGAGGCCTACAAGGCCCACCGCGATGAGGCCCCCGAGCACTTCTTCCAGGATCTGGGAAACCTGCAGCAGATCCTCCAGCAAGCGCTGGATATTCCGCTCTGCATGGCCCCCGGCTACGAGGCCGACGACGTGCTCGGCACCCTGGCCAACCGTGCCGCCAATGACGGCTGGCGGGTGCGCATCCTTTCGGGCGATCGCGATCTCTTCCAGCTCGTGGACGATCAGCGCGACATCGCCGTGCTCTACATGGGCGGTGGCCCCTATGCCAAAAGCAGCGGCCCCATGGAGATCCGGCGCGAGGGCGTGATCACCAAACTGGGCGTGACCCCGGAAGAGGTGGTGGACCTGAAGGCCCTCACTGGCGACAGCAGCGACAACATCCCCGGCGTGAAGGGCGTGGGCCCCAAAACCGCCATCAACCTGCTGCAGGCCCACACCGATCTCGATGGCATCTACGCCGCCCTGGCCGACCTGCAGGCCGCCGGCCCGAAAGCCAAAGACCCCAAAGGCGTGCTGAAAGGAGCCCTGCTGGGCAAGCTCGAGGCCGACCGCGACAGCGCCTACCGCTCGCGCATGCTCGCGGAAATCCTGGTGGATATTCCGCTCCCTCAAGACCCACGCCTGCCGCTGGGGGCCGTGAATGCGGAGGCTCTGGCCGAGAGCCTTGAGGAGCTGGAGCTGTTCAGCCTGCGCCGGCAGGTGAATCAGTTTGCGCAGGTGTTCTCGTCGGAACCGCCCGCATCCCTGGTGGAGACAGAGAGCGGGGGGCAAGAGGCCTCGGGACGCTCTCCAAAGGCGGATATCCCTGGATATCCAGACCCGGAGAGTGCTGCGGGCACAGCGGCTGCAAGCGCAGCAAGCTCCGCATCAGCCCGCGCATCAGCCCAACCGTCGTCGCTGGATGCTGCGCCACCCGAGCTGCAACCCGAGCTGATCACCAGCCCGGAAGCGCTGGCCGCCTTGATGCAGCGCCTGATGGCCTGCACCGACGCCGGCGCCCCCGTGGCGCTCGACACGGAAACCACCAGCCTCAACCCCTTCCGCGCCGAGCTGGTGGGGGTGGGGGTTGCTTGGGGAGAAGGGCCAGCTGACCTCGCCTACATCCCCATCGGTCACCGTGTGGGCAGCAGCGGCGAGACGCCCGATCTGCTCACTCCGCCGCCCGCGCAACTGCCGCTGGATCAAGTGCTCACCGCTCTGGCGCCCTGGCTCGGCAGTGGCCAGCACCCCAAGTCGCTGCAGAACGCCAAATACGACCGGCTGATCCTGCTGCGCCATGGCCTGCCCCTGGAGGGCGTGGTGATGGACACGCTGCTGGCCGATTACCTGCGCGATGCCAACGCCAAGCACGGCCTCGAGCTGCTGGCCCAGCGCAACTTCGGCTTCCTGCCCACCAGCTTCAGCGAACTGGTGCCCAAGGGCGCCGATTTCTCAGCGGTGCCGATCGAGCAGGCCGCCCTCTATTGCGGCATGGATGTGCACGTCACCCGGCGGCTTGCACCGCTATTGCGCGCGCAGCTGGAGGAGCTCGGGCCGCAGCTGCCGCAACTGCTCGATCAGGTGGAGCTGCCACTCGAGCCGGTGCTGGCGCTCATGGAAGCCACCGGCATCCGCATCGACACCGCTTACCTGGCGGAACTGAGCAGCGAACTGGGGCAAACCCTGCAGCGCCTGGAGGCCGAAGCCAAGGCCGCCGCAGGCACCGAGTTCAACCTCGCCTCCCCCAAACAGCTGGGCGAGCTGTTGTTCGACACCCTCGGCCTCGATCGCAAGAAATCCCGCAAAACCAAAACCGGCTGGAGCACCGATGCCGCCGTGCTCGAAAAACTGGAAGACGCCCACCCGGTGGTGCCGCTGGTGCTCGAGCACCGCACCCTCAGCAAGCTGAAGAGCACCTATGTGGATGCGCTGCCGGCGCTGATGGAACCCGAGACCGGCCGGGTCCACACCGATTTCAATCAGGCCGTGACAGCCACGGGGCGTCTCTCGAGCAGCAACCCCAACCTGCAGAACATCCCCATCCGCACCGAGTTCTCGCGCCGGATCCGCAAGGCCTTCCTACCCGAAGCCGGCTGGCAGCTGATCAGCGCCGACTACTCCCAGATCGAGCTGCGCATCCTGGCCCACCTCTCCGGCGAAGAGGTATTGGTGCAGGCCTACCAACAGGGCGACGACGTGCACGCCCTCACCGCCCGGCTGCTGCTGGAGAAAGACGAGGTGAGTGCCGATGAGCGTCGCCTGGGCAAAACGATCAACTTCGGCGTGATCTACGGGATGGGCGCCCAGCGCTTCGCCCGCGAAACAGGCGTCAGCCAGGCCCAAGCGAAAGACTTCCTCAGCAGATACAAGCAGCGCTACCCGAAGGTGTTCGCCTTTCTGGAGCTGCAGGAGCGCCTGGCCCTGAGCCGCGGCTACGTGGAAACGATCCTGGGGCGGCGCCGCCCGTTTGCGTTTGACCCGAGCGGCCTGGGCCGACATCTGGGCAAAGACCCACTCGAGATCGATCTAGACATCGCCCGCCGCGGCGGGATGGAAGCGCAGCAGCTGCGCGCGGCCGCCAACGCCCCGATTCAGGGCTCCAGCGCCGACATCATCAAGCTGGCGATGGTGCAGCTGCACCACCAGCTCGCAGCCAGCGGCCTGCCCGCACGGCTGTTGCTGCAGGTGCACGACGAACTGGTGCTCGAGGCCGCCCCGGAGGCCATCGAAGCCGTGCGCACCCTCACGCGTGAAACCATGGAGCGCGCGGTTGAGCTGTCCGTTCCCCTGCTGGTGGAAACGGGCGTCGGCCCCAACTGGATGGAAGCCAAGTAAGCGACAACTCGATGACCCTCAAGCTCACCAACACCCTCACGCGCCGCGTTGAGGAGTTCCAGCCGATCGAACCCGGCAAGGTGAGCATCTATTGCTGTGGTGTCACGGTCTACGACCTCTGCCACCTGGGCCATGCCCGCAGCTACATCGCTTGGGACGTGCTGCGCCGCTACCTGATCTGGAGCGGCTATGCGGTGACGTTCGTGCAGAACTACACCGACATCGACGACAAGATCCTCAACCGCGCCGCCGAAGAAGGCAGCTCGATGGAGGCGGTGAGCGAGCGCAACATCGACGCGTTCGTGGCGGACATGGCGCGGCTCAACATCCTGCCGGCCGACCGCATGCCGCGGGCCACCCGCAGCCTTGATGCGATCCGAGCCCTGATCAGTGAGCTGGAGGCCAAAGGCGCCGCCTACTCCGCCGATGGCGACGTGTATTTCGCCGTGATGAAACACGCCGGCTACGGCAAGCTCAGCGGCCGCGATCTGGAGCAACAGCAAGACAACGCCGCCGGCCGTGTGGCCTCCGAAGAAGAGGCCCGCAAACTGCACCCCTTTGATTTCGCGCTCTGGAAAGGCACCAAGCCAGGCGAGGCCAGCTTCCCCTCCCCTTGGGGCGCCGGCCGGCCGGGCTGGCACATCGAGTGCTCAGCGATGGTGCGCGAGGAGCTGGGCGACACGATCGACATTCATCTGGGCGGGGCTGATCTGGTGTTTCCCCACCACGAGAACGAGATCGCCCAATCGGAAGCGGCCACCGGTAAGGAGCTGGCCCACTACTGGCTGCACAACGGCATGGTGAACGTGGGCGGCCAGAAGATGAGCAAATCGCTCGGCAACTTCACCACCATCCGCGCCCTGCTGGATTCAGGCGTCTCGCCGATGACCCTGCGCCTGTTCACCCTCCAGGCCCACTACCGCAAACCGCTCGACTTCACCGCCGAAGCGCTCGAGGCCGCGGCCACCGGCTGGAAGGGCCTCAACGCCGCACTGGGCCTGGCGGGCGAGACCGCTACCGCGTCCACCGAGCTGCCCCCTGCCCTCGCCGCTTCCCGCGAGCGCTTCGCCGCCACCATGGACGACGACCTCAACACCTCCGCCGCCCTGGCAGTGCTGTTCGAGCTGGCCAAGCCGCTGCGGGCCCTCGCCAACCGGATCGAACGGGGCGACGACGCAGCCCGCGCCGAAGCCACAACAGCTGAGCTGGCCAGCCAGGCCTCCCTGCTGCAGGAGCTGGCCGGAGTGCTGGGTCTGCAGCACGAGCAGGACGCAACGGCAGGAGGCCTGAGCGACGCGGAGATCGAAGCGCAGATCGAAGCCCGCAAGGCCGCCAAGGCCGCCAAGGATTTCCCCGCCGCCGATGGCATCCGCGAGGCGCTCAAGGCGCAAGGCATCGAATTGATCGACAAACCCGGCGGGATCACCGAGTGGCTGCGCAGCTGAAACCCGCACAGGATGGGGGCAGCCTGCACCCGCTCCCGATGCACCGCTCCGTTGCACCGCTGTTGATCAGCAGCCTGATCGGCCTCACGGGCGCAATCGCTGCCTGTCCACCAGCAGCAGCACAAGCGCGGCCGAGCCAGCACAGCACCACGAGCGCGCCCGCCAGCACCACCTACCTGGGCGTGTGGGCGCTCACCGATAGCCAAAACAACCTCTTCAACGTGCGCGTGAACGCCGGTGGCCGGGCCGTGAGCACGATCGGCACCGCCGGTGTGCCGATGGCGGGAGCCGAACGCCTCGGCAAGGCCCAGTTGCGCGAACTGGGCCGCTGGCAACCCTGGGGCAACGGCATCCGCATCGACTACACCAATGGCTGGAGCGACTGGATCTATGTGGGGCCCAGCGGCCTGAGCCATGCCTCCTGGAAACCAGGCCAGACGCGCGACAGCATCCCCACCAACTTCGGCACCGCCGTGAAGCTGAGCGGCGCCGCTGCTGATGCGGTGGGTGTGTACCGCTTCCCGCCGGCCCAGGCCGATCTGAAGCCCTACACAGCCACACTGCTCTCCAACGGTCTGGCCTTCAACGACATCGATGCCAACGCCGGTGGGGTTTGGCGTCTGAACGGCGCCACGGTGGTGATCGACTGGATCAGTGGCTGGCGCACAGCGATGAGCCTGGCCGCAGGCTCCCGCCTGGAGCTTCAGCACTGGGCACCGGGGAGCAATCGCAACGGGCCACCCACGGCCATCCGTCAGGCCACCGCGATCGAGTAAGCCCTCAGCCGCCCGGGCGCTGCTGATCGCGCATCATCGACTCGATCTTGCGGATGCGCACAGCGGTGGTGCTCCACACCTCCTTGCGGAAACCAGGCTGGCACTGCTCCACGAGCTGCTCGATCGGCTCACCCCGCTCAAAGGCATCCCAGAGCTCGCGCTCGAGCCTGGCGCGCTCGATGAAATTGAAACGCTGCAACCACTGCGGTCCGAGCGCCATGGAATGGGCCTGTCTGCTGCGGCCAGTTAAGCGCCGCCCGACCAGCTCTTTGCCAGATCCACCACCGACACGATGAGCCCCAGGCTGATCACCGGCACCGACACCCAGCGCAGCCCCCAGAGCAGCAGCCGCAGCAAGCGAGGTGATGTGCCGGAGCCGCGCAGATCGGAGCTAAATCGCTCCGGAGCACGCCATCCCATCAACAGAGCCATCAGCAGGCCACCGGCGATCAGACACACGCCGCCAAACACGGCATCCATCTTTTCCAGCACGGCCACGTCCAAAGCCGAGGGCAGTCCGATCACGGCGATCACCGCCACCATCAGCCACACGGCCCGCGGGCGACTCCAGCCCAGCCGATCCATCAGCGAACTCACCGGAACCTCCAGCAGCGACACCGAGGACGTGATCGCCGCCACATAGGCCAAGGCGAAGAAGGCCGCGGCCACCACACGCCCGGCCAGCCCGAGAGACCCCAGGCCCGTAGGCAGCGCAATGAACAGGGTCCCCACGGTGCTGCTGCTCACCACATCAGCAAGCCCGAAGCTGGCCACGATCGGGAAGGTGACGCAGCCAGCCATCAGCCCTACAGCCGTGTCCATCCCCACCACTGCCACGGCTTCACCGGGGATCCCGCTGCGGCGATCGAGATAAGCGGCGTAGGCCAGGATGCAGCCGATACCGGCCCCGATCGAAAAGAAGGCCTGGGTGAAGGCGTTGCGGATCGTGGTGAGATCGGTGAGTTTGCTGGCATCCCACCGCAACAAGAAGCCGGCATAGCCCTCGTGGGCGGCGGGGAGCGCGGCAGCCCAGAGCAGCAGCGCCAGCAGCACCACAAACAACAGCGGCATGCCCCATCGCGACAGGCGCTCAATGCCCGAACGAATGCCGGCCGCCACCACCAAGCCCGTGAGCGCCAGGCTCAGCAGATGGCCCAGCACCGCATCACCACCGCTGCTGATGCCGGCAAAGAACGACTCAGCGGCGGCGATGTCCGCCGGCAGCGGGGACGTGAGGGCATGCAGCAGGCTGCGGCCGGTCCAGCCCATCAGCACCGCGTAGTAGCTGAGGATCCCCACGGAGGCAGCGATGTAGAGCCAACCCAAGGGGGCCCAGCGGCGTCCACCTGCAGTCATCGGCGCCACCAGGGGCGCATGGCCGGTGCTACGCCCCAGCACCATCTCCGCCACCAGCACCGGCAGACACACCACCGCCACGATCAACACGTAAAGCAGCACAAAAGCCGCCCCGCCCCCCTGGGAAGCCCGGTAAGCGAAGCCCCATAAATTGCCGAGCCCCACGGCACTCCCCGCCGCGGCCAGCACGAACCCCAGCGATGAGCCCCATTGCTCCGGCGGCCGTCCGCGCTCCGCACCGATCTGATCCGCCATAGAGCCGCTGGCCAATGTCGCCCCAGTTTCCCGGCTATGCCTGCGCAGCCGCAACAGTGGGAGACTGACCGCGCCGTTCGCCGATCCCGCCGTGAAAGCCCTCTCCGTGCTCGGCTCCACCGGCTCGATCGGCACGCAGACGCTCGAGATCGTGGAGGAGTTTCCCGATCGCTTCCGGGTGGTGGCCCTCACGGCCGGCAACAACCTCGATCTGTTGGTGAGCCAGATCCAGCGCCACGCACCTGAAGTGGTGGCGCTGGCCAATGCCGAACGCGTGTCCGAACTGCGCCAGCGGCTCGACGCGCTTGAACCCGCCGCCCGGCCCGCGAAGCTGCCCGAACTGGTGGGCGGCTCGGATGGCCTCTGCACCGCCGCGGCCTGGCCCACGGCTGATCTGGTGGTCACCGGCATCGTGGGCTGCGCCGGCCTGCTGCCCACCCTCGCCGCCATCCGCGCCGGCAAGGATCTGGCCCTCGCCAACAAGGAAACCCTGATTGCCGCTGGCCCGGTGGTGCTGCCGGAGCTGGCCAAGAGCGGCTCGCGCCTGCTGCCGGCCGATTCCGAGCACTCCGCCATCTTCCAGTGCCTGCAGGGCACCCCCTGGGCTGACACCTCGCGCCTGAGCACCGGCGTGCCCACCCCCGGCCTGCGCCGCATTCAACTCACCGCCAGCGGCGGCGCCTTCCGCGACTGGGATGCCGCCGATCTGCACAAGGCCACCGTGGCCGATGCCACCAGCCACCCCAACTGGAGCATGGGGCGCAAGATCACGGTGGATAGCGCCTCGCTGATGAACAAGGGCCTGGAGGTGATCGAGGCCCACTACCTGTTCGGCCTGGATTACGACCACATCGAGATCGTGATCCACCCGCAATCGATCATCCACTCGATGGTGGAGCTGGCGGATTCCTCGGTGCTGGGGCAACTGGGCTGGCCCGATATGAAGCTGCCGATCCTCTACTGCCTGAGCTGGCCCAAGCGCCTGGAAACCCCCTGGCGCCGCCTCGATCTCACCGAGGTGGGCCAACTCACCTTCCGCAAACCCGACCCGGCCAAATACCCCTGCATGGAGCTGGCCTACGCGGCCGGCCGCGCCGGCGGCACGATGCCGGCGGTGATGAACGCCGCCAACGAGCAAGGGGTAGCGCTCTTCCTCGAAGAACAGATCCACTTCCTCGATATCCCGCGCTTGATCGACGTGGTGTGTGATCGCCACAAGGCCGACCTCACGGCCAACCCCTCTCTCGACGACGTGCTGGCTGTGGACGACTGGAGCCGTCAGGCGGTGCGTGAAGCTGCAGCCCGGCTGCAAGCCAAGGCCCCGGCTGCGCTGCCTGCGTGATCTCTCACCATCTGCTGCTTTGCGCCACCCCCGCCAAAGCGCTCTGCTGCCCAGATCCAGCCATGGGATCCGCCAGCTGGGACACGCTCAAGCGCCTGGTGCGCGAATGGGGCCTCGAGGATCCAACGCGGCCCGAGGGCATCGTGCTGCGCACCAAGGCCGACTGCCTGCGCATCTGCGCCGAGGGTCCGGTGCTGCTGATCTGGCCGGAGGGGATCGTCTACGGCGGCGTGAGCGCCGAGCGGATCGAGCGAATCCTGCGCGAGCACGTGATCGGCGGCACGCCGATTGAGCCCTGGATCGTGAAACGCATGCCTTTCTGCCAAGGCCCTGCCCCAGCAAGGCCTACTGAGCCAGCAGGCGCTCGAACCAACGGGCCGTGAGCCGATCGCCCCAGTTGCCTGGGCCGTTGCTGCGTCGATCGCAGCGGGCATGAAAGCCGTTGTGCCCGCCACCGGCCGTGAGCAGCACCTCCACACCGGGCAGCTGCAGCTCCGCCAGCTGGCGGGCCGCCGCCACCGGCACCCAGGGGTCATCGATGGCATGCAGCACCAGGGTGGGCGGCAGCAAAGCCAGCCGAGGGGATCCTGAAGACATCCGGGGATCAGCAGCGCGCGCCTGCAGCTGCAGCAGTGGGCTCGCCTCTTGGTAGTAGTGCTCTACCGAGCCGTAGCCCCAGCGCGGCGCCGTGATCGCCGCATCGAACGCCAGGATGCTGTTCATGGGGCCCACGGGTCCAAGGCCCGCCAGTGCCGCTCGCTCGGCCTCGCTCACCCCAAAGGGATCGGCCAGGGTCTGGGCCACCAGGCGCTGCAGCAGCCAGCGCTTGTAGATGCGGTTGCGGGGGCGCTCGATCTGGGCAGAGCAGGCGGCCAGATCCAGTGGCGAGCTGATCGTCACCAACCCATCGAGCAGGCCGGGCGCGGTGAGCAATGCGTTGAGCAGCTTTGTGCCCCCCAGGGAGATGCCCATGCCCAGCAGCGGCCGGCCCGCCGCCAGTTCGCGGGCGCGGGCCAGAGCCGGCAGCAGATCGCTGTTGCAGCTAGCGGCATAGGTGCCGCGGGCCAGCTCCCGCCCGGGGCCGGCACCGCGCATGTTGAGGCGCAGCACCGCAAAGCCGGCATGCTGCAGCGTGAGCCCCATGCGGCGCAGGCCACTGCGGCAGCTGCTGCCCCCCAGGCCGTGCATCAACAGCACCAGCGCCAGCGGCTGAGCCCCTCCTAGGGGCGGATCCAGGAGCGCCAGCAGCTGATCGCCGCCGCCGACGGAAATCGTGATCGGCTCGCCGGCTTCAGGCGGCAGGGCCACGGGACGGAGGGTGTCCCGCAGGGTCTGCAGGTCGCCGTTCAGCCAGGGCAGCCGCGGCCGGAAAGGATCGAGGCCCAGAGCCCCGGGGAGGAGGGCCCCGGGGAGCTTCGACTCAGACAGATCAAGCGGCTTTTCCGACACCCTGGCTGCGCAGTTCCGTGCAGAGCTGCTGCAGCACCGCCTTGGCATCGCCAAACACCATGGCCGTCTGGGGCAGCTCGAACAGCGCATTCTTAATGCCGGCGTAGCCAGCCCCAAGGCTGCGCTTCACCACAAACACCTGGCGGGCGTGATCCACCTCCAGCACGGGCATGCCGTAGAGCGGGCTCTGGGCGTCGTTCTTGGCGTCGGGATTCACCACATCGTTGGCTCCGAGCACGATCACCACATCGGTGCGGGGGAACTCAGGGTTGATCGTGTCCATCTCCAGCAGCTGCTCGTAGGGCACATCGGCCTCCGCCAGCAACACATTCATGTGGCCAGGCATGCGGCCCGCCACCGGGTGGATGGCGTAGCTCACCTCAGAACCATTGGCCTCCAGCAGCTTTGCCAGCTCCCGCAGGGCGTGCTGGGCCTGAGCCACGGCCAGGCCGTAACCGGGAACGAACACCACGCGCTCGGCGTTTTCCAAAGCCATGGCGCACTCTTCGGCGCTGCAGCTCACGATGCGGCTGTAGCCCGCCTCATCGCCGCCGCCACCCACCGGGGCGCTACCGCCGAGAGCACCACCAAAGAGCACGCTCACCAGCGAACGGTTCATGCCGGTACACATCACCTGGGTGAGGATCAGGCCGGCCGCGCCCACCATGGCGCCGGCCACGATCAGCAACTGGCTGCCCACCACGAAACCGGCAGCCGCCGCGGCCACGCCCGAATAGGAGTTGAGCAGCGAGATCACCACCGGCATGTCGGCGCCGCCGATGGGCAGCGTCACGCCGATGCCCAACAGGCTGGAGGCCCCAAGCAGGATCCAAAGGGGTGCACCGGTGGGGTCGCCGGGCATGGTGAAGCCACCCACCAGGGCGGCGATGGCCAAGGTGATGTTCACGCCGTGGCGCACGCTGCTCTGGGTCCAGCCCGGGGTGCCGAGCCAGCCCTGCAGCTTGCCCATGGCGGCGATCGAGCCGGTGAAGGTGATCGCCCCCACGAACACTGAGATCACGATCGAGATCAGCTCCACCAGATCAGCGCCGTCGCTGTCATAAAGCGCCACGGCCATGGCCACTAGCAGCGAGGCCATGCCACCGCAGCCGTTGAAGAGGGCAACGGTTTCGGGCATGGCCGTCATCGGCACACGCCGGGCTGTGATCAGCCCGAGCAGACCACCGATGGCGGTGCCGATCGCGATCCAGAGCCAAGCGATGGGGTCGGGCTGCAGCTGCAGCAGCAGCCCAAGCACCGCCAGGCCCATCGCCAGCGCCGCCAGACCATTCGCCGAGCGGGCGGAGCGCACGGTGGAAAGGCCCTTAAGCCCCAGAGCCAGCAGCAGCACTGCCAGCAAATCGATCAAATACCCGAAGAGATCGAGCACGTTCATCGCCCGCCTCCGCTCTTCTTGCGGCTAAACATGGCGAGCATCCGGTCGGTGACCAGGAAACCGCCGATCACGTTGAACAGGGCGAAGCCCAGCGACACCGAGCCGAGGATCAGCAGCGCCGGATTGCCCTGGGCATTGGCGATCAGGGTGATGGACGCCAGCACCGTGATGCCGCTGATGGCGTTGGCGCCACTCATCAGCGGCGTGTGCAGGGTGGGCGGCACCTTGCCGATCAGCTCGAGCCCGAGAAGGCTCCCGAGCAGCAGCACCCAGAGGGCCTGGGAGAGGGTGGTCATGCCGCACCTCCTGCCGTGGCGTGGTGGGTGAACAGGCAGCCGCTCACGATCGGATCCTCCAGGTCGAGTTGAAGTGCAGTGGGTTCGCTGCCGGAGGCTTCGAGCAGGTGCTCCAGCAAGGCGGCCACGTTGCGGGCGTACAGAGCGCTGGCGTGGTTGGCCACGCTGCAGGGCAGCTGATCCGCCCCGATCAGCTGCACGCCGTGGCGCAGCACGGTGGCACCGGGCTGGGTGCCTTCGCAGTTACCGCCCTGGGCCACCGCCAGATCCACCACCACGCTGCCGGGGCGCATGTGCTGGAGCATGGCGTCGTCGATCAGGCGTGGCGCTGGGCGGCCCGGCACCTGGGCGGTGCAGATCACCATGTCGGCCAGGGCCAGCTGCTCGGTGAGCTGGCGGCGCTGTGCCGCCAGGAAAGCCTCCGTGGCCTGCTGGGCATAGCCGCCGGTTTCACCGGGTTTCTGCTCCAGCTCAGGCGGATCGATAAAACGGCCCCCCAGGGATTCCACCTGTTCTTTCGCAGCCGCCCGCACATCGCTCACGTAGGCCACCGCCCCGAGGCGACGGGCCGTGGCCAGGGCCTGCAAACCGGCCACCCCAGCCCCGAGGATCAGGGCCCGAGCTGGCTGAATCGTGCCGGCGGCCGTCATCAGCATCGGCACGTAGCGATCCAGGGCGGATGAAGCGAGCAGCACCGCCTTGTAGCCGGCGATGTTGGCCTGGGAGGAGAGCACGTCCATGGTTTGGGCGCGGCTGATGCGCGGCAGCAGCTCCAGGGCCATCGCCGTGAGGCGCTGGTGCTCCAGCTGTTGCTTGAGGCTGTCGTTGCCATGGGGCTCCAGCAGGCCCAACAACAGGGAGCCGGGCCGCAGGGCTTCGAGCTCACGGCGTTGCTCGGCGATCGAGCCCGCTTGCACCGCCAGCACCACATCCGCCTGGCTCCAGTGCTCGGCAGCCGCAGCGGCGGGATCGATCAACTGAGCACCGGCCTCGCCATAGGCGGCGTCGTCAAACCCGCTGGCAGCGCCCGCACCCTGCTCCACCTGCAGCAGGCAACCGCGGGCACTGAGCCGCCGCACGGTTTCGGGGGTGGCTGCCACGCGCGTTTCACCGGGGCGGCACTCCCTCGGCACCAACACACGAATCAAAAACTTGCCGCCTTCACGTCACAACGGCCCAGTGTTCGCCGGGTTCGCGGCCGGCGGCAACGCTTTTCGCAGGCGTGTGATCACATCCGCACACGCCTGGCAAGGCCGAGTTCAGAACAGGGGCAACAGCTCCTGCTCCAGGCAGCGTGCCTGGGGCGTGGAGCCCTGCTGACGCAGCTGGCGGGCCCGCAGGATCATCGGGTCGAGGTCGCACTCGAGATCCAGGGCGCGCTCGAAGCGCTCACGCAGTTCGTCGGAGCTGAGGGAAAAGGGGGAACGCTCGTTCATGGGCTGGCGGGTTGAGGCCCGGGAGCGGGGGTGATGGCCGGAAGTTAAGGACTCCAGCGCCAAAACGAATAGGTAGAAACCCTCATCTTTTTTCGCTGCCTGCCAACAAAATGGCGGGATGGCTTCGCTGTCGTTCGATCTGCGCCTGCCCCGGCGCCCGCTGCAGGCAGTTGGCACCGAGGCGCCAGAGCATCCGCCCCGTGCCGCCACGCTGCGCCCGCAGCCAGCCGTGAAGCCCCGCCACTGGCAAGTCCAGCTGCTGCAGCTGCTGCGCCGGCGGCTCGAACGCAACGGCCACAACGACGTGCTGATCAACGCCGGGCCCGGCGCCGGCAAAACCCTTGGCGCGCTCCTCAGCTTTGAGCAGTTGGAGCGGGAAGGCCGTCTGCAGCGCCTGCTGGTGTTCTGCCACCGCAGCTCGATCGCCAGCCAGTGGCTGGCCTCCGCTGCGCGGCTGGGGGTAGACCTCCAGGAGTGGCAGCCCGGGCTGGAGCTCAGCGATCGCCCCGGGCAACAAGCCCCCCACGGCCTGCTGCTCACCTATCAAGCGGCTGGGCGCAACCTCGCCTTGCTGGAGCAGCAACTCCAGTCCACCGCCTGGGGCCCATGGCTGGCCATCGCTGATGAAGTGCACCACCTGGGGATGGATCCCGAGGAACCGGAGGCCACCGCCTGGGGGCACGCCTTCAGCCGCCTCAGCGCCGGTGCCCGCCTGCGCCTGGGGCTCACCGGCACTCCCTTTCGAGCCGACAACCTGGCCTTCTGCGCCGCCCGCCGCATCCAGGTGCACGACGGCCAGGAGTGGGTGGAGCAGATCGCCCCGGATCTGAGCGTGGAGCCGCGCGAATTAATCGCGGCGGGGGATGTACGACCGCTGGAATTCCGTTTTCAAGACGGCTGGGTGGATCACGGCCGCCAGGGGGAGCTGGGCGACAGCGAGCGCTCACCCCTGTCGCAGGAGCAGCGCGAGAGCTGGCGCGCCCGCAACCTGCGCCGCGCCATCCGCCTGGGCGACAGCAGCAGCATTGCCCTGCGGCTACTGCTCAATGCCCGCCGCCGCCTGGACGTTGTGCGGCGCGAGCACAGCGGCGCCGGCGGCCTGGTGATCGCCCGCGACATCGCCCATGCCCGCCGCATCTGTGGCCTGCTGGAGGAAGAGGGCGATCGGGTGCACCTGGTGCATTCGCAGGATCCGGAGGCCGCCCAGCGCATGGAGGCCTTCAAGGCCGGCGAGGCCGATTGGCTGGTGAGCATCGATATGTGCGCCGAAGGCTTCGATGCCCCGCGGCTGCGGGTGGTGGCCTACCTCACCACGGTGGTGACGCGCACCCGTTTCGTGCAGGGCATCACCCGGGCGGTGCGCATGGACGTTGAGCGCTCAGCCCTGGAGACGGTGCCCAGGCACCCGTCGTACGTGTTCGCGCCGGCGGATCCACTGCTGATGCAGTACGCGCGCACCTGGTCGCTGAGTGAGCCCTATGTGCTGCGACCCAAAACCGTGGAGGCCGAGCCGGAAGCCAGCGGGGCCGGGCGAGCGCCGGTTTTACCCCTGCAGGCCCTGGACGATGGCGCTGGGGCTGTGATCCGCATGCGGGGTCCACAGCTGCCCAACTTCCGAGTGCAGCGATAAATACATTCGATTGCGGCAAAAAGTGCGACGTTGTGCGAAAGCGCACCCCAATGGGGCCATCGGCCGACCAGCGTGGTGCGATCGCGGGACACCCATGAAAGGCTCCATCCAGCGTCGTCTCACCGTTGCCATCAACTGGTCGGCCGCCCGCATCGCAAGCCTTGACGACCGTGAGCGCTATGAAGACAGCTATGCGCTCACGGAAGAGTTCCGAGAATGGATCCTCTGCGTGGATCAACATCCCGAGCTGATGGCGGAACAGGTGCTGATGGTTCCTGATTTCAACGAGCTAAAGAAATCAAGCGACAACAGCGAGAGCGACGGACTCCTGGAAATCTGAAGAAAACCTAAAGGGTTTTTACTTGGGCGTCAAACAGGTTGCGCATCAAGCCTTTTGGGCGCTGATCCAACGCAGCTGCGGAGCTTCGCCAACGCCGGAACAGCAGCGCTACGCTCTTAAGCGAAGTCGATCCGCTTAAGCCGTGACTGAAGCCGCTGCCAGCGCCGCGACGGGCGCTTCCGTTGAAAACGTGGTGATCGTGGGCTCGGGCCCCGCCGGCTACACCGCGGCCATCTACGCCGCCCGCGCCAATCTGCGGCCCGTGGTGATCACTGGCTTCCAAGACGGCGGCATCCCCGGTGGTCAGCTGATGACCACCACCCATGTGGAGAACTTCCCCGGCTTCCCCGACGGCATCCTCGGCCCGGATCTGATGGATCGGCTCAAGGCCCAGGCCGTGCGCTGGGGCACACGCCTGGTGGAGGCTGACGCCGACAGCATCGACCTGTCGCAGCGCCCGTTCCGCATCCAGGCTGATGGCCAGACCATCGAGGCCCAGTCGGTGATCCTGGCCACCGGCGCCAGCGCCAACCGCCTCGGCCTGCCCAGCGAGGAGCGCTTCTGGAATGCGGGCATCAGCGCCTGCGCCATCTGCGATGGCGCCACCCCCCAGTTCCGCAACGAAGAGCTGGCGGTGGTGGGCGGCGGCGACTCCGCCTGCGAGGAGGCGGTGTACCTCACCAAATACGGCAGCCGCGTGCACCTCATCGTGCGCTCCGGCCAGCTGCGGGCCAGCAAGGCCATGGCCGATCGCGTGCTCGCCAACCCAAACATCACCGTGCACTGGAAACGCCAGATTCGCGATTGCAGCGGCGGAGACTGGCTCGAGGCGATCGAGCTGGTAGCCACCGATGCCAGTGGCGCCAGCGAACAGGTGCCCGTGCGGGGTCTCTTTTATGCCATCGGCCACACCCCCAACACCCGCCTGGTGCGCGGCCAACTCGAGGTGGATCAGCACGGCTACCTGGTGACCAAGCCCGGCCGCCCAGAAACCAGCCTGGACGGCGTGTTTGCCGCCGGCGATGTGGCCGACGCCGAATGGCGTCAGGGCATCACCGCGGCCGGCAGCGGCTGCCAGGCAGCACTGGCGGCCGAGCGCTGGCTCACCCATCACGACCTGGCCGTGACCGTGAGCCAGGACCCCGTGGATCCTGCCGAGGTGGGTGAGGTGAAGCGCACCGCCGAGAGCGATGAAGTCAACTTCGACCCCAATGCCCTGTGGCAGAAAGGCGGCTATGCCCTGCGCAAGCTGTATCACGACAGCGACAAGCCCCTGCTGGTGGTGTACACGTCACCCACCTGCGGCCCTTGCCACGTGCTTAAGCCGCAGCTGAAGCGGGTGCTGGAAGAGCTCGGCGGCCGCGCCCAGGGCGTGGAGATCGATATCGATGCCGATCAGGAAATCGCCCAGCAGGCGGGCGTGAGCGGCACCCCCACCGTGCAGCTGTTCTTCCAGAAAGAACTGAAGCAGCAGTTCCGCGGCGTGAAGCAACGCAGCGAGTTCAAGGCCGCCATCGAACAACTCCTCGGCGCCGCCGTGGCCTGAGGGGCAGCCGAGCCCCAGCAGGCGACCCAACAAAAAAGCCCCGGGATCTGTTACCGGGGCTTTTTAACAATGATCTGCTGAAGCCTGGCCTGTGAATAAGGCGTCAACGGCGACGGGGGCCGCCCGGACGGTTGCCACCGGGACGAGGACCGCCGGCAGCGGCATTGCGCTCGCGGTAGGTGATGCGGCCGCGGCTGAGGTCGTAGGGGCTGATCTCCACCAGAACCTTGTCACCGGCGAGCAGCTTGATGCGGAACTTGGTGAGCTTTCCAGCCGCCCGGCAGAGGCATTGGTGGCCTGCAGGCTGCTCGAGGGTGACCAGGTAGAACCCGTTGCCCTGCTCCTTCTCGATCACGCCGGAGGTCTCGATCATGCGTCGCTGCCGCTGAAAAGTCGTACTGCTTGGTTCAGTCTAGTTCGCGCCCTTAAACCGCTAGGGTCGGCGCTCACAAAGCCCAACCGAGCCAAGGTTTCGATGGTCCTGCCTCCTGTGACGATGGATCTGGGCCTGTTGCTGATTTCGATTGGAGTGGTGAACCTGTGGCGCGCTCGCCAGGCCTCCTGAGCACGCTCCTATTCCACAAGCCCTATGGGGTGCTGAGCCAGTTCACCCCGGAGCCAGGCAGCCGCTGGGGTTGCCTGGCCGAGCACATCCCCTTTCCCGATGTATATGCCGCCGGCCGGCTCGATGCCGACAGCGAAGGGCTGCTGTTGCTCACCGCCAACGGGCGCCTGCAACAACGGCTGACCGATCCAGCCTGGGGCCACTGGCGCCGCTACTGGGTGCAGGTGG
Organism: Vulcanococcus sp. Clear-D1; assembly: GCF_014654725.1. GTDB lineage: Bacteria > Cyanobacteriota > Cyanobacteriia > PCC-6307 > Cyanobiaceae > Vulcanococcus. The sequence continues at coordinate 64,053 of NZ_JACVZV010000012.1, forward strand.
AAGGCATCGCCAACCCCGAGCAGTTGGCGCGCCTGGAGCAGGGGCTGGTGATTCAGGGGCAGCGCACTCTGCCTGCCCGCGCCAGCGCCATCACAGACCCCGGCCTACCGCCCCGCAATCCGCCCATCCGCACCCGCCAACAGATCCCCACCAGCTGGCTGTCTGTGGAGCTGCGGGAAGGCCGCAACCGCCAGGTGCGGCGGATGACGGCCGCAGTAGGCCTGCCCACCCTGCGCCTGCTGCGGGTGGCGATCGATCTGATGGATGGCGGCGCACCGCTCAACCTCGAAGGCTTGGAGCCGGGTCAGTGGCGAGCGGTCACCCCCGAGGAAGACAACCGCCTGCAGGCCCTGCTGCGCCAACCCCGCGGCGGCCGACACTCGCCCGGACGGGGAGGCCGAGCTGGCGGAGGGAAATCCGGCCAGGGTGGGGGCGGCGGGTAAGGCGGCTTGGCCTCAGCCGAGCGCGTCCTTGAGTTCACGCACCACCTGCAACTGCCCGTAGTAGTAGTTGGCCCTGGCGCGGCGATCGGAATCCGTGAGGCTGTCGAGCGCATCGAAGCCCACGCTCTGCCACAGCTCGTTGCCACAGGCCCGGGTGATCTCCTCCACCGCTTCCTGCTCCAGCACGCCGAGGCGACGCTGCAGATTCTTGGTCTGGGCAATACCCATGGATCTCTACTGCGCCGCAAGCGCTGTCACTGACTGGACAGTACAGGCGCACCACACGAGGCGCCAACTGTGAAAACCCTCAATCAGAAGGGCAGCTTCTTCTTGGCGTCCTTGTCGAGATCGGCCTCCATCTCACGCAGGCGCTTGAGGATGGTGTCGTAGTACTCGCGCAGGTAGCTCTCCAGGCTCGTGGTGTCGGCCGGATCGAGCCCGAAGGCGGCGTAGCTCTCCTGCATCGGTGCATCGAGGGGGGTGCCGCCGCCGATCACCTTGTCGAAGGAGAGGCGCTCGGTCACGTTCACGGCCGGCTCAAAGAACGACGCCACACCTTGCATCAGGCGAATCAGGAAAGGGCGCACCCTGAACACCCGGGCGCTCTTGCCGCAGAACTTCTCGCACAGCTGAGTGATCTCGCCGGTGCTCCAGGCACGGGGACCGACCACCGGCAGGGCCTTGCGGATCGTTTCGCTGCGGGTGAGGGCCGCCACCGCAAAACGAGCCACGTCCTGGGTGTTCATGTAGGCGATCGGCGTTGGGGTGCCGCTCACCCACACCGTTTGGTTTTCGAGCACCGGAATGGCGATCTGGCTGATCAGACCCTGCATGAAGGCCACGCAGCGCAGGATCGTGTAGTCGAAGTCGGACTGGATCAGCGCCTGCTCGGTGCAGTGCTTGATGTCCATCAACGGCACGTCGCGATGCTTCTCCGCACCGAGAAGCGACACGAAGACAAACCGCTTCACGCCAGCGCGCTCACAGGCGTTGAGCAAGTTGAGCTTGCCAGTCCAGTCGGTGTCGTAGCTGCTGCCGGGGTCGTTAGCGCGGGCCGTGGCGGCATCGATCAGCGCCTCCTGGCCTTCGAGGGCGTAATCGAGGCTGTCGGGCTCGAGCAGATCGCCGCGGGTGAGCTCGCAACCCCACTCCTGCAGAAACGATGCTTTGCGGGGTGAGCGCACCATGCAACGCACCTGGTGGCCGGCATCAAGGGCCTGGCGGGCGATCTGCCTGCCCAGCGTGCCCGTCGCACCGATCACCAGCACCTGCATGAGGCTTGTTCAGCGAGGCATGAGCCTAGTGGTGTGCCTGCTGGGGCGCGCTCGGAGCGTCCGTTCGTGGTCAGCTGTCGCCCTGGAGCTTGAGCAGCAGCGCACCACCCACCAGACCAATGGGGATCAGAACCCAGAACAGCGCTGCAGTGCCGAAGATCTCCGAGGCCATAGCCAGGTGGCGTAACGGCTACATGTTTAGCGCAGACGCCAGCTCCAACACGCGTGGCCAGGGGGCATTGCAGCGAAACATCCCATCCATCACGCCCGAACGCAGGGCCGTGTAGCCCTCCGCCTCCAGGGCCTGAAGCAACGCCTGCGTGGCAGGAGGCCCACCACCGAGACGCCGCCCGAGCTCAGCGCTCGACCAGCAGCGCGCCGGTGAGCCCGGATCCGCCAGCAACCGCGCCAGCAGGCGCTCACTGCTGTGGGCCACAGTTCCGGCCGGCAGCTGCGGCACCAGGCGCTGCATCGCCGCCAGGGTGGGGGCGTGCTGCAGCGGCCCCAGCCACAGGGGCCCCGAGATGGCCAGTGGCGGCGGGTCACCGGCGCAGGCACAGGCGGGCCACTGGCGGAGCTGCAACAGGCTCTGTTCCAGCTGCTCTCCGCAGGCATGGCAGTGGGCCAAGAGCCCTAGCTGCCGTTCTTGGCGCCCCTCAGCCCGGCGCTGCAGCTGAATCGCCGTGCGGAAGGTGCGGCCCTCGCTGAAGCTGAACAGTGGCCGGATGCCCCGGCCCATGGCCCAGGCGGCGCGGGCTACCACAGCGATCTGCAGCCGCAGGGCCAACTCCCAGCTGGCGGGATGGGCCCGGGCAGCAGCCCCCAGGGAGCGAATCGCGGCGGAGCGGTCGTGGCCGGTAGGAGAGCGGCCATCGGTGCTGGCGAGATAGAGCACCCCTTCAAACTGCAGCGCCTCAAGGGCGGCGGGCACCAGGGCCGTGGGGCAGCCGAAGGCGTCGAGATCGAGCAACCCGAAGCGACGCTCCTCCAGCAGGCAGCCCGCCAACAGCTTTTGGGCCGTTTGGGCGGTGATCTCCAGGCGTGTTGCGGCGAGCTCGAGGGGCGTGAGGTTGCGCTGCAGCACAGGCAGCCGATCGGCATCGGCATCGTTCGCCCACACAGCGCTGGCACCGGCTTCGAGGCCGTAGCGCAGGGCGCGGATGCCGCAGCCCGCCATCAGATCCAGCACCGTCAGGGGCTGGGCCAGCTCGCGTTCGCCGCGGGCCAGCAGCGCCGCGAGCAGCACACCCAGATCCCGCGAAGGGCGGGATTCCGGCCGGAAGAAGCCGGCACCGAGCTGCAGGGCTGCGGCACCTTCGCAATAGTGAAGGGAGCCCGCTGCGGGAGCAGCGCCTACTTCCGCCTGCCCAGAGAGCTCCGCCGTGTCGGCCACCACCGCTTCCCAAGCCTCTGTGTCAGACCCCCAGCCTGCCCCCGCAGGGGCCCAGTGGGGAGAGCACGGCCATTGGCAATGGCAGGAGCACAGCTGCCATTGGCGGGTGCTGGGCGACCGGCGCCATCCCGCGCTGGTGCTGATCCATGGCTTCGGTGCGGCCAGCGGCCACTGGCGCCACAACGCTGGGGAGCTGGCGGCATCCGGGTGGTGCGTGTACGCGATTGATCTGGTGGGCTTCGGGGCCTCGAGCCAGCCCGGTCACCGGCGCAATCGCCCGCTCGATAACCGGCTCTGGGCGCGGCAGCTGCAGGGGTTTCTCGAGCAGGTGGTGCAGGGCCCGGCGGTGCTGGTGGGCAATTCCCTGGGCAGCCTTGTGGCGATCACCTGCGCCGTGTTCTTCCCGGTGTGGGTGAACGGTGTGGTGGCGGCCCCCTTGCCCGATCCCACCCTGCTGATGCCGCTTCGGCGGCGGCGGCGGCCCTGGCGCAGGCAAGCCAAACGCCAGCTGGTGGTGGTGCTCTGCCGCCTGCTGCCCCTGGAGCTCCTGGTGCCCCTGATCGCCCGCACCCCACTGCTGGATCTGGGCCTGCGCAGCGCCTACAGCGACCAGCGGGCCGTGGACCGCGAACTGCGGCGCCTGGTGGCCCGCCCGGCGCTGCGACCTCGGGCGGCCCGGGCGCTGCGGGCCATGAGCATCGGCATGGCCCTGCGACCCCACGGCGCCACAGCGGCGGTGCTGCTGGAGCAGATGCGTCAGCCGCTGCTGGTGCTCTGGGGCAGCCAAGACCGGCTGGTACCGCCCCAGATCAGCGAGCGCCTGCACCGCCACAAAGGCGATCTGGAGCTGCAACTGCTGCCCCGGCTCGGCCATTGCCCTCACGATGAACAGCCCGAAGTGTTCAACCGCCACGTGTTGGGCTGGCTGGCGCGTAATTTGGGCACAAGTCAGCCACACGAACAGCCCTGGGCATGAAGCACACCCTGTCGGTGCTGGTGGAAGACGAATCGGGCGTGCTGAGCCGCATCTCCGGCCTGTTCGCCCGCCGCGGTTTCAACATCGAGAGCCTGGCCGTTGGGCCTGCCGAGCGCAGCGGCGTGTCGCGCCTCACGATGGTGGTGGAGGGCGATGAGCGCACGCTGGCTCAGATGAGCAAGCAGCTCGACAAGCTGATCAACGTGCTCGAGGTCACCGACCTCACCCGCATCCCGGCAGTGGAGCGGGAGCTGATGCTGGTGAAGGTGTCTGCACCGGAGAGCCAGCGGGCCGCAATCCTGGATCTGGTGCAGGTGTTCCGCGCCCGGGTGGTGGATCTCGGCAGCGAAGCCCTCACCGTGGAAGTGGTGGGCGATCCCGGCAAACTCGTGGCTCTGGAAAACGTGCTCGAGCCCTACGGGATCCTCGAAATTGCCCGCACTGGCCGCATCTCGCTGGAGCGTGCCTCCGGCGTGAGCACTCCGTATCTGAAGGTCACCAGCCTCGACAAGCGCGTGCCGGCCTGAACCGGCACGCCTCGGTTGATGAGCGCTACTTGGCGTCCTGCACCAGGGTGCCGCCTTGCAGCACCTTGGCACTGATCAGCTTGTCGCCCTGGCTGATCCGATCCACCACATCCATGCCTTTGGTGACCCGGCCGAAGACGGCATAACGACCATCCAGCTCAGGCAAGGCGCGCAGGGCGATATAGAACTGCGCGCTGGCGGAGTTGGGATCGTTGGAGCGGGCCATCGCCAGTGCTCCACGCTGATGCTGCAGCTTCAGCTTCTCGGCCTGCCCAGGCCCCACGGTGATCTCGCCGTAACGGGGGCTGCCTTCTCCCTCGAGGAAGAGCTCCAGGGGAATCAGACGGGGCTGGCCTGTGGTTGGGTCAACGAAACTGCCGGTGCCCAGCAGATCCACGGGCGTGTTGGGGTTGGCGCTCTGGGGATCGCCTCCCTGCACCACAAACGGAATGGGCTCCTTCACCACGCGGTGGAAGAGGGTGCCGTTGTAGGTGCCACGGCGCACCAGATCCACGAAGTTGCCGGCAGTGAGCGGCGCGGCGCTGCCATCAAGGCTGAGCTCCACGGTGCCTTTGCTGGTGGTGAGCTCCACCAGTGCCGTGCCCTTGAGGCAGGGCACACCCGAGGTGCCGCAACCAAAGCTGGCGGAAGGCCCTGGAGCAGCACAGGCCACAGGCCCGAGCGGGCTGAGCAACAGCAGCAGGGCGAGCAGCAGGCTGCGCAGGGAAGGGGAACGGAGCGCGGTCATGCTCAAACGCCCTCGAGGGGAACACCGAGGAAACGGGCGAGCTCAGCACCACCGCGCTCGAGATCGGCCAGGGGCATGGGTTCACCCACGCGGGTGAGGGGCAGATCGCGGCGCCCCTGCACGCGCAGGGCCAGGCGGCGGCGCGGGTTGAGGCCATCGCGCACATCCACCTTCACGGCCTGGATGTCTTTCAGCGGGGTGGTAACGCTGATCAGCTGGCGGAAACCACGACGGGTGACGGTGAGGGTGCCGGCGGTTTTATCGAAACGGTTGGCGCCGGAACCCACATCGATCGCAATCACCGTCCATAGATAGGTGGAGAGCAGCGCGGCGGCGATGCCATAGAGGCCCATCACCAAACCCTGCGGCACCCAGCTCAGGGCAGCGGGGTGACCGATGGGCAGCAGATCGGTACCGAGGTAGCTCGAGGCGCTGGTGAGCAGAAAGCCCAGACCGCCAGTGCTCACCACGGCCGCCACCAAGACATTGGAAAGGCGGCGGGAGCCCAGCACGTCCTGCTCCAGCAACGCGGAAGACGAGGCAGCCTTTGCTGCGGATGCCGAGGCCATATGGGCAGAACAACCGAGGGCCTGCCATCTTGGCGCGCCCGCCAACCGGCCTGGCCAAGGCCTGAGCACAAATACCCAAAACGCAATGGTGACGGGCCGTGTCAGGCCGCCAAAACCCGCCTCGCAGTGCGGATCAACGTTGTTACGATCCCCCGGTAACCCACAGCCCGCGGTTTTTCCCACCCATGACGATCGCTGTAGGGCGCGCGCCGCAGCGGGGATGGTTCGACGTCCTCGAT
>NZ_JACVZV010000013.1:0-66511 GCF_014654725.1 Vulcanococcus sp. Clear-D1
ACGCCGCTGCTGGCAGTCACATGAATCTCGCGGCTGAGATGTGTCGGTCAACCAGCCTCCGCGCTTGAACAGCTGGCGCAGCGACTTTCCTGCACATTTGGGAATGTGCAGAAAGGCCAGTCGCAGGTCGTGCCGAAGAATCATGGCCTTGCTGGTCTTACAGCTGTCAGCACTGGATCAACCAGCCGGGCCTCGGCAGCTGTCATGCTCACCAGAGGTCTAGGCGAAACTCGTTCCAGGCCAATCTCCGGTGCGAAGGGCGGTTGGTTGCAGAAGATTTGGATGATGTGCCCTTGGGTGCTGAACTTGAGAACAGCGTCGCTTCCATCATTCACGGGATTTGGATCGTGCGGCCGAACATGTCGATAACAGCTGAAACGTTCATGCAGGAGCCATTCACCTCGCGATCAGCCACATGCGAAGTTCGTAGGGTAGTCCATCAGTGCTGGCATTGACACATCGATTGAACTGAACGTCGTTGGCTTGCTCAGCGTCCCATGAAATACCACCCGGTGCTCAGTGTTCCTGGGCTCCCCGGGTGGCGGTTGGTCTATTCGGCCGTTCAGGCAAAGAGGCCAGTGGAATCCCAGCTGATCGGGAAGGCGGCCTGAGCGGCCTCACTGGTCAGTACGTCAGAGCGATTCGCACTGAAGCCAGATGTGTCCATTCCTAGCCCCAGTTCCAGGATGGTCTTGTCGTCTGTGTAGAGAGCAGTTGGCTTTAAATACTTTGCAAGTTTGGCGCTATTTTTGCTATTGACCAAATCGGTCAGCTTCTGGATGCTAAGGGGCTTTCCTTTGCCATTGGCGTTAATGATGGGGTCAAAAGCCACCAGTACTTCAACTCCCTTTCCGAATGCTTCGCCGTGAATGCCGACGATTACCCGGTTCACCGTGAAACCCTTGGCCACGGTGGGCGACTTTTTGGGGACTCTGGCATGGCCTTCGGCCCAGAGGCGCCCCTCGAGATTTAGAGATGAAGGTATTTTGAGATCGATCGAAAGACTCTCGGGTTTCACGTCAGATTCGGCGCGGATCCCTGAGGTGTCGCCGAGATCGCCAAGGCCGCTCAAGCCTCCAAGACCCGCGAGGGCCATAGCGGCCTTGCCCGCTAGAGCTTGGATAGCAGGACTGTCGGCACCGTACTCCACTCCGTCGACAAACGTTGCTTTGCCGAAGGTGGGAATTTTCACCTCCCAACCAGTAATCGAATCTGTGCTTGTGGTGGTCACGACTTCATTGGTGTTGTCAATGTCGATGGGTGCAATAGGCATTGTCTGATTTGGGTGAGCTCCGCTATATCCTAGCGCTGTTGCCCCCCTCGATCGAGGGGTAATCATTAAGTTGTGTTTAGGTGAGCTCCGCCGACTATTCCTAGGAGGGTCAGCACCTCTCCTAATGAGCCTCTTTGCGCTGCAGTTTGCTGATAAGCGTTTAAAAATGCATGCAGCGCCCAGGGCTCGTCGCCGCCCACGGTGATGGGGCTACTGTCTGTCCTTGCGGGCGCCTGATCGCTTGTTGCGGAACCTGGCCTGATCTTCAGCTGTTCCCCCCATGATGTGTTCACCGTCATGCTGTTCACGACGCCAGTGATGCTGTCAATTTGTTCGGAGCGTAATTGATCCGGATTGATGATCCCGAAATCAGTCCCTTTCAGGCAAATCCTGAAATTGGCCTCAGCTTCTCCACCTGACCAGAACACCAGCCGGTTCTCTGATGATCGAATCGATGTTCGTGCCAGGGCAAAACAGCGAACCGATTCCAGCGCATGGGTGCCTGCGCTTCCCCGCGCCGGAGACGCTTCACCCAGTTCCAGTAATCGACCTGTTGACAGGAAGATGTCGCCGTCATGTTGATATGACTTGTTGAGATCCATGACGGAATCCATCGAATCCATGATCTCTGATTCTTCCGAGATCAAGGCTCGCCAGTAGATCCAGGCGTCTCGATCCATGGCTTGGTGCGTGAGCCAGAATGTGATCGTGTCCGTTGGTTCCTGGATCACATCGGATCGAAAGGAGAGTGTTTTAATACGATCTCCAAGCAGATTATAGATCTCCTCAACATCGTCACGCATCACCGGCGACATCGGGTGCCAGGTGCGGAGTTGGAGCGTCTGATCACCGGAGGTCATGCTGAACCGGTAGTTTCCATCCCGGCCGAAGGTGAAGCCGAGTTGAACAGGGGTGTTACGGGTGTCGACACCATTCGCCTCAACAAAAGCAGGAATCCAATCGTTGCTGATGGCTTTGAATAGCAATCCCAGTCTGTTGGAGCGTAGGTTCAGAAGGGCTCTTACCTCAAAGTCCACATTCTTGAGGAGAGGTTGCAGCCGGCTTGTGGTCGGCTCCTCTTGATTCAGCCCGATAGGCCAGCGTTGATGGCTGCTCGCTTCGCCGACCAGCAACGACCCGTAGAGCTGATGCCAGCGAGTGGCGGCAGATCCGCCACTTGGTTCCGATAAGGCCTGGATGGCATGCGGCAGTAAATTCACCTCCACAGCCTGTTGTCCCTCCTGCACAAGGGGCAGCAGTCTGCCGATTGGCTCGCCAGCTCCATCAAACAGCAGGGCATCCTGGCTGTGGTTCATGGCCTGGATCGCAAGCTCAAGGCTCTCCGGTTCCAGCCACAAACGCACGCGTGTAATCCTCGACGAGGTCTTCATCGCGCCACTGTTCTCGATTTCACAAGGCGCCAATCTGAATGAGCTCAATCGCGCTGGATAGTGCAGAGGCATTGGCGCTGTCCAGTGGAATGGTCGCAACAAAGAGGGGCTTTTTGCTGCCATCCACGCATCCAGGGGCATCTAGATTGGCATTGAGAATCAGTTGCCCTGAGTCTTGGATGTAAACCAGATTCGATGTTGTTGCCAGAGCTTGCTTGATCAGCTTCTTGGAGCCCTTGCGTCTTTCAATGGTGCTGATTCTGAGTTCTCCTGTGACAGAATTCCTGAGCAGATCTGATGTGGCTTCTATGTGGAGGCTGTCGCCTTCGCTCGAGTTGAAATCCATGATTAGATCGGCATTCTTCTTGCTCTTCTTCACTGTTGAAATGCTGATCAGGAACTGATCTGCTCCCGCTTTGCCGGTGAGTTTGTCTTTCCTGTCGCCGCCATTGATGATGTCGTCTTGGTTGCTGCCGATGAGGGTATCCTTTCCGTTCAGTCCGAGCAGCTCTAGCCCGGCAGGGTGGTCGTTGCTCGATTCGTCCAGGGTGTCGTTGGCTTCGGTCCCTTGAATCACGATCCGTTTTGTCGGGTCACTCGAAGTGCTGACTTGAGTGGCGACTCGGCCCAGCGTTTCGATGCCGCTGTCTGCCGCAAGGGCTTCGAGTGCATCAAGAGGCAGTGATCCTCCTCCGATGAAGCGTTCGAGAGCCTGTTCGACCGCTTCGGCCTGCTCTGGAGTACCGCCGGTCAGCTTGTCAGATATATCTGGTATGAGCTCCAGCAGCGTTGGCCCATCCGTGCTGTCATGGTCTGAGGCCACGCCCTTTAGGCGCTGGAACATGTAGGAATCTAGGAGGCTAATCAAATACTTGGTATAGGACAATTCCACATTCCTGGCATCAATCTGCCCTTCGTTGTCGGGGAAGAGGAGTTCTTCTCCGTCTACGTAAGAGGTCGGCACGCGCATTTGATCGGCTACTGCCAGATCGGTCCCAATGAGGTGTGTGATGAGCCGTCGATCAAATAATCTGCCGATGTAGGTGTCGCCGGTATATTCGCGATTGGTGGTTCCATTGGGGTGCCAAACATCTTCGATCAGCCTCAGTTTATTGGGGATCTCGAGGCTCGTTGTAGTGCCTGTCGAGTAGCCAGTTTCCGTCCACCAGCTGCGGAATACGTCATCGTAATGGCTGCCATTGGCCGGCGGTTCTGCGTCGCTATCTCCGTTCCACATGCCTGTATAAGCCGCGTGCACCGCATCGGCAAATTCAGTGCTCCCCTGTTGGCGGACCTCTTCCAGCATTTGTTGGATTTCATCGCTGGAGATGGTGATCGCCTGCCCACTCACGAGCTCTCCTGTGTAGAGCCCGTATTCGCCCTCTTCCCACATGGGTTCAATCTGGATGTCGGCCGATGTGAGGTCATTCACGGCGCTCATCCATGGTTTCAACACCGCCCAGAGTCCCGGCTCAATCGCTTCGGCAAACCCCTGTAGCATCTCGACGCTGATCGGCTGGCTGAAGACGCCGCTACTGCTCGTTCTTGAGCTTGCGGCCAAGCTGGGCAGGGCGTCCGTGCCGAACCACTGCACAAACTGATAGCCCACCTCGGTGCTCAGATCTCTGGCGGGCATTAGGCCGAGCAACTCGGCATAGCTGAGAGCCCCATCTGCGATCGCAGCTGCAAGAGCCGTTGGCTCTGGTGAGTACTGGGTTGTGTTGTAGAGAAACGTTCCCCACTCCTGCCTGCTGGGGTCAACGGCCCATTCATCCTGGGGCAACAGGATGCTATTCAATAGGGCGATGCTTTGTAGCGCTTGGGTAGCCATTGGCTGGCGATCGATCCTGTCCTCTAGATATAGCTGTTCCTGTATCAAGGAAGGGTAACAATCTATAAAGCCCGCTGGCCTTGGCCCTGCGTTGCTTGTGCGTCGCTCGACGGGGGTTAGGCCAGTCCTGCCTGAACAAGGTCATGCAGCCTCAGGAGGCCCAGCAGCCGCTTCTCGGCGTCCACCACCGGCAGAATCCCGATCTCTTTTCGGTGGTTGCGTTCCATCTGCTTCAGAGCTTCAACGGCCAGGAGATGGCTGGGAACGGTGATCGGGTCCGCTGTCATCAGGTCACCGGCTGTGAGCGACCCCCATGTTTCGGGCGGATGCTGCTGCAGAGCACGGCGCAGATCACCGTCCGTGATTAACCCAGCGATCTTGTCCGGTGTGTTGTCATCGCGAATCCAGCCCGCGCCCACGCCATCGCTGGTGAGCGTGGTGATCACCTCGGTGAGCGCCGTTAGACGCTCAAGGGCTGTCAGCCGGGTTGCTGGCACCATCAGATCCGAAGCGCTGAGAGTGAGCTGTTTACCCAGGGCGCCGGCGGGATGGTTCAGCGCAAAATCCTGCGGCGAAATCCCCCGCCGCTCCATCCACACCGCGGCCAGGGCATCACCGATGGCCATCGCTACAGCCGTGCTCGCTGTGGGTGCCAAGTTGAGTGGGCACACCTCTCGATCCACCGAGCCATCCAGCACCACATCGCTGCCCCGGGCCAGGCTGGAGTGCACGCGGCCAACCAGGGCGATTCGGCGGGTGCCGCGGCGTTTCAGGTGGGGAAGGATGTCGAGGAGTTCCTGCGTTTCACCACTGTTGGAGAGCAGCAGAGTGACGTCGTCGTTGGCTACCACACCCAGGTCCCCGTGCAGGGCATCGAGGGGGTTGAGGTAGATCGCCATCACGCCGATCGAAGAAAACGTGGCCGCGATTTTGCGGGCCACGATGCCGCTCTTGCCCACACCGCTGATCACTAGTTTTGAGCGTCGGTCTGCGCATTGATCGAGCAACACCAGTGCTGCCTCCACCTCCTCGTTGGACAGTCGCCCAGCCGCCGCTGCAATCGCCGCCGCTTCTTCCTGCAGGCATCGTGTCAGCGCTGACAATCGTTCGATCCGGGATGATCAGGCCATTCTCCATCACCCCTGCGCTGCGTCTTGGATGTGCCGGGCTATCCCGCTGCCCTTTGGGCAGCCCTCGCTGAGGCGGCTGATCGTGATCGGTTAGCCCTAGTAGGCGGAGCGGTGCGTGATCTTCTCCTGCACCGCGAACACCGCGATCCATGGCGAGGTCTGCTCGATCTTGATCTTGTAGTGGAAGGTTCAGCCGAGCGTCTCGTGGAACGCCTTCGCCACGTGCCCGGCGTGGGATGGCGAGGCCAGAGGGTTCATGGCGCCTACGGCACCGTGGAGTTGGAGCTTGAGGTGGCCGGGATGGTGGTTCTTCTGGATGTGGCCACAGCCCGATCGGAGCATTACCCGGTGCCTGCCGGGAAGCCTGAGGTGAAGGGTGCCAGCCTCGAGGCGGATCTGGCCCGGCGCGATTTTTCGATCAATGCGATCGCGATGCTCTTTGGATCTCCTCACGGGGCTTCGCTGCTGTTGGATCCCCATGGTGGTCAGCGCGATCTTCAACGGCGTGAACTGCGTTTTCTGCATGCGTCTAGCTTTCGCGATGACCCGTCGCGGCTAGTGAGGGCTGCACGGTATGGGGCCCGGCTTGGCTTCACCATGGCTCCCGACTCTCTACAGCAGGTGGTGCGCACTTTGGCGGAGGATCCCTGGCCGCGGGATCGGGCGCTGCCGGGGTTGTCGAGTCGACTGCGCATGGAGTTGGAGCTGTTGCTGGAACGTGAACCCTGGCCTCAGGCTTTGCAACTGTTGCAGAGCTGGGGAGGCTTTCTCCTGCTCGATGGCACCCTGCAGGCCGACACTCACTGGCGTCGTCGTCTGCGTTGGGCCGAGCGGTTCAGTCAGCCGCTCTTGGCAGCTCTTGTGGCGGGCTGCCGTGATCCGATTGAGGTGGCTGTTCGCCTGCAGCTTCCTGAGCGCAATCGCCAGGCACTCCGCGCGTTTGTTGCGTTGCGCCAGCGCCTCGTCAGCTCGGCCTCTTGGCCGCAGGCGCCGTCACAGTGGACTGCACTCCTTGAAGGGCCAGGCGTTACGGCTGAGGCTGTGGCCATGTGCCTGGCAACCGGCAGTGGACCCAGACGTCCTCTTTTGCGTTGGTGGTTGCGTTGGCGCCACCAGCGTCCCCCCATCACTGCAGCCGAGCTGATGCGGGCTGAGGCTCTGGCTCCTGGGCCTGCTGTGGGCGCTCGCTTGCGGACGCTGCGAGCGCAATGGCTCGACGCTCAGGAGAGCTTGGGATAACCCTGGGGGTTGTTGGATTGCCAGCACCAGCCATCACGGCAGATGCTGGCGAGATCCCGTTGTGTCCTCCATCCCAGGGTTTTGGCGGCTGCAGTCGCATCCGCCACCGTGGTTGCTGCATCGCCGGGCCGACGCGCCACCACCTCATAAGGAATGGTGCGCCCACAGGCTTGTGCGAAGGCTGCGATCACCTCCAGCACCGAGTGACCCTGGCCGCTGCCGAGATTGAGTTGCAGCAGCTGATCGCCGCCGCTCAGTAAGGCCTTCAGGGCGGCTAGGTGGCCTTCCGCCAGATCCATCACATGGATGTAATCCCGAACCCCGCTGCCATCGCGGGTGGGCCAGTCGCCACCGAACACCTGCACCTGCTCACGCCGGCCCACGGCCACCTGGCTGATGAAGGGGAAGAGGTTGTTGGGAACGCCGTTGGGGTCTTCGCCGATGCGGCCACTGGGATGGGCACCCACCGGGTTGAAGTAACGCAGGGAGGCAATGCGCCAACCCGGCTCGCTGGCGGCGACATCACGGAGCATCTGCTCTACCGCTGCTTTGGTGTAGCCGTAGGGATTGATCGGTTGGATCGGTGCGCTTTCAGGGATGGGCACCGTCTCGGGGTAGCCGTAAAGGGTGGCGCTGCTGCTGAACACCAGCGTGCGGCAGCCGTGGGCGGCCATGGCCGCCAGCAGGTGTTGGCTGCCACTCACATTCACATCCCAGTAGCGAAGCGGCTGCGCCACCGATTCCCCCACGGCTTTGAGGCCAGCGAAGTGAATCACCGCGTCTAGTTCGGCTTCTGTGGAGGCACCCTCGGCAAAGGCCCGTTCCAGATCGGCGCTGCGGCGAATGTCACCCTCGATCACCTGCAGGCGCCCCTCGGCGCCAGGCCCCGCCAGCTCCACCACGCGCCGCAATGCTTCCGGGGAGCTGTTGGCGTAGTTGTCGAGGACCACCAACTCATGGCCCGCCTCCAGCAGCACCAGGCAGGTGTGACTGCCGATGAAGCCTGCGCCGCCGGTAATCAGTAGACGCGCCAAACCTGTTCGCCGGCCCTCGAAGGATTTGATGTTAAGGGCAGCTGCCCGCGATCCCGCAAGATGGCTGCAGCGCTAGAGCGGGTGTGGACAAACTGCAGAGCCTGCGGGGGATGGTGGATCTACTCCCCCAGTCCACCCCGCTCTGGCAGCGGATTGAAGCCACGGCCCGCGCTCACTTCGCGCGCGCGGCGATTGAGGAGATCCGCACACCTGTGCTGGAGGCCACTGAGCTGTTCGCACGCGGCATCGGTGAAGCCACCGATGTGGTGGGTAAGGAGATGTACACCTTTGTCGATCGCGGCGAGCGCAGCTGCACCTTGCGGCCGGAGGGCACCGCTTCGGTGGTGCGCGCTGCGATTCAGCACGGCCTGCTGAGCCAGGGGCCGCAGCGCCTTTGGTATGGCGGGCCGATGTTCCGCTACGAGCGGCCTCAGGCCGGCCGGCAGCGGCAGTTTCACCAGATCGGCCTCGAGATGCTGGGCTTTGCTGATCCCCGCAGCGATGTGGAAGCCATCGCCGTGGCCTGGGATCTCCTGGCGGACCTAGGGGTGCAGGGGTTGGCCCTGGAGCTCAACTCCTTGGGCAGCAGCGACGATCGAGCCCGCTACCGCGAGCAGCTGGTGGCTTGGTTGAGCGAGCGCGCCGATCAATTGGACCCGGATTCTCAGGATCGTCTGCAGCGCAATCCCCTGCGCATCTTGGATTCGAAGAACCCCGATACCCAGGCGCTTTTAGCTGATGCGCCCACCCTGGCCGAGGCGTTGAGCCCGGAGAGCCGCGATCGCTTTGCCCGCGTGACCCATGGCCTCACGCTGCTGGGCATCCCCTTCCAGCTCAATCCACGCCTGGTGCGCGGGCTGGATTACTACAGCCACACCGCGTTTGAAATCACCTCCACGCAGTTGGGAGCCCAGGCCACCGTGTGTGGCGGTGGTCGCTACGACGGGTTGGTGGAGCAGCTGGGTGGTCCCCCCACCGCGGCCATCGGCTGGGCTCTGGGGATGGAGCGCTTGGCGATCCTGCTGGCACAGGCTGGTGCCGCCACCGCTGCGGCTCCTGAGGTGTACGTGGTGAGCCGCGGGGAGCAGGCTGAACCCCTGGCCTTGCAGCTGGCCCGGCAGCTGCGCCAAGCCGGCCATGCGGTGGATCTCGATCTCACGGGGGCTGCCTTCGGTAAGCAGTTCAAGCGGGCGGATCGCACCGGTGCCCGCTGGGCCGTGGTGATCGGCGACAGCGAAGCCGAGGCCGGTGTTGTGTTGTTGAAGGATTTGCGCGGGGCCAGTGGTGAGGCTTCCCAGCCTGAACAACGGCTCAGCCCCGAGGAGTTGTTGCAGCGCTTCGCTTAGTTTGCCCCCACCGTTTTGACTGATCGCGTGACCGGCACTGTTCCCGCCATTCGCACGATCTGTTGTATCGGTGCTGGCTATGTGGGCGGGCCCACCATGGCCGTGATTGCCGACCGCTGCCCCGGCATTCAGGTGACGGTGGTGGATCTCAACGCCGAGCGCATTGCCGCCTGGAATGACGCCGACCTCAGCCGGTTGCCGGTGTATGAACCCGGTCTCGACGCGGTGGTGGGGCGTTGCCGGGGCCGCAACCTCTTCTTCAGCACCGGGGTGGAGGCTGCTATCGCCGCCGCCGACATGGTGTTCCTGTCGGTGAACACCCCCACCAAAACGAAAGGTCTTGGTGCTGGCCAAGCCAGTGATCTGCGCTGGGTGGAGGCCTCGGCTCGTTCGGTGGCGGCCCACGCCCAGGGGCACACGATTGTGGTGGAGAAGAGCACGTTGCCGGTGCGCACCGCCGCCACCGTGCAGGCCATCCTCCAGGCGGCGCAGGGCGAGGCCGAGGCGGTGCCGGAACACAAAACCTTTTCGGTGCTGTCCAATCCCGAGTTTTTGGCGGAAGGCACCGCCGTGGCTGATCTCGAGCAGCCCGATCGCGTGTTGATCGGCGGCGATGACCCACAGGCGATCGAGGCTTTGGCCTCGGTGTATGCCCATTGGGTGCCCAAGGAGCGAATCCTGCGCACCAATCTGTGGAGTAGCGAGCTCTCCAAGCTCACCGCCAATGCCTTTTTGGCGCAGCGGATCAGCTCGATCAACAGCATCGCTGCCTTCTGTGAATCCACGGGCGCGGATGTGGGTGAAGTGGCCCGGGCGATTGGCGCCGACTCACGCATTGGGCCCAAGTTTTTACAAGCCGGACCAGGGTTTGGCGGCAGTTGTTTTCAGAAAGACATTCTCAATTTGGTGTATCTCTGCGGTCATTACGGCCTGCATGAGGTGGCGGCCTATTGGCAGAGCGTGGTCGATCTCAACACCTGGCAGCAGCACCGCATTGCGCGCTTGGTGGTGAACAACCTGTTCGGCACCGTGACGGGTAAGCGCCTGGCGGTGCTTGGCTTTGCCTTCAAGGCCGATACCAACGACACCCGCGAGGCGCCCGCGATCCGGATCTGCCGCGATCTGCTGGAAGAGGGTGCCGATCTGGCGATCTACGACCCGAAGGTTGCCCCTGAGCAAATCGCCCGGGATCTGGGTCTGGCACCGAGTGCGGCCAGCTCCGGTCTCTCGGGAGAAGGCCGTTGGCAGTTGGCGGGATCGGTGGAGGACGCCGTGGGCGGCGCTGATGCAGCGCTGATTCTCACGGAGTGGCAGGCCTTCCGCCAGCTGCCCTGGGCGCAGTTGGCCTCGCAGATGCGTCAGCCGGCATGGGTGTTTGACGCGCGCGCTGTGGTGGATCCGGAGCAGGTGCGTGCAGCCGGTTTACGCCTCTGGCGCGTGGGCGACGGCAAGATCGGTTGATCGGAGACCCTCCTTCATGCCCGCCTCGCTGACCCGCAATCTGGTGACCGGTGGTGCCGGCTTTGTGGGCTCCCACCTCGTGGACCGGCTGATGGAAGCCGGCGAGGAGGTGATTTGCCTCGATAACTACTTCACCGGGCGCAAGGTCAACGTGGCCCGTTGGATGGGGCATCCCCGCTTCGAGTTGATCCGCCACGACGTGACCGACCCGATCCTGCTGGAGGTGGATCGGATCTGGCATTTGGCCTGCCCCGCTTCGCCGGTGCACTATCAGCACAATCCGATCAAAACGGCGAAAACCAGTTTTCTCGGCACCTACAACATGCTCGGCCTGGCTCGCCGCGTCGGTGCTCGCCTGTTGCTGGCTTCCACCAGTGAGGTGTACGGCGATCCTGAGGTGCATCCCCAGCCGGAGAGCTACCGGGGCAATGTGAACACGCATGGCCTTCGTGCTTGTTACGACGAGGGCAAGCGTGTGGCCGAAACGCTTTGCTTCGATTACCAGCGCATGCATGGCACGCAGATCCGGATCGCCCGCATCTTCAACACCTATGGGCCGCGCATGTTGCCGGATGACGGCCGTGTGGTGAGCAATTTCATTGTGCAGGCGCTGCGTGCTCAGCCCCTCACGCTCTACGGTGATGGCTCGCAAACGCGGTCGTTCTGCTACGTGGACGATCTGGTGGAAGGGTTAATCCGCCTGATGAATGGTGTGCACGCCGGTCCGATCAACCTCGGTAATCCAAGTGAATTTACGATTCGCCAGCTTGCTGAATTGGTGCGTGACTGCATCAATCCTGGCCTGCAATTGGTTTCTGAGCCGATGCCTGAGGACGACCCCTCGCAGCGTCAGCCTCTGATAGAGCTCGCGAAGAATCAATTGGGGTGGCACCCCACGATCCCCTTGCAGCAGGGTCTGGAGCCCACCATCGCCTACTTCCGCGACCGATTGGCTGAAGCCTGAGCATGCAGCGTCCCATTCTGATTACCGGCGTTGCCGGCTTCATCGGTGCAGCGGTTGCTGAGACGTTGCTTCAGCGCGGCGAGGCGGTGTTGGGGATCGACAACCTCAACAGCTACTACACCCCTGCTTTGAAGCAGGCCCGGTTGGAGCGTCTGCAGCAGAGGCCTGAAGCTGCGCAGGGCTTCCAGTTCCTGCCCATCGACGTCGACGACACGGCCGCGATGGCGGCGTTGTTCGCCTCCCATCGCCCACGGGCGGTGGTGCATCTGGCGGCGCAGGCGGGGGTTCGCTACTCGCTGGAGAACCCTTCTGCCTACATCCAGAGCAACCTGGTGGGTTTCGGCCACATCCTCGAGGGGTGCCGGCATCACGGCGTGGAGCATCTGGTGTATGCCTCCAGTAGTTCGGTGTATGGCGGCAATCGAGCGATGCCGTTTTCCGAGCAGCACGCGGTGAATCATCCGGTGAGCCTTTATGCGGCCACCAAGAAGGCGAATGAATTGATGGCGCACACCTACAGCCATCTCTATGGCTTGCCCGCCACAGGTCTGCGCTTTTTCACGGTGTATGGCCCCTGGGGCCGGCCCGATATGGCACCGATGTTGTTTGCGCGCGCCATCCTGGCTGGTGAGCCGATCCGGGTGTTTAACCATGGCCGGATGCAGCGCGACTTCACCTACATCGATGACATCGCAGAAGGCGTGATCCGCTGCCTCGACAAGCCAGCCACGGCTGATCCCCTCTTCGATCCACTGCAGCCCAATCCCGCCACAGCCGCTGTGCCGCATCGGGTGTTCAACATCGGCAATGCCCAGCCCACGGAGCTGTTGCGTTTCATCGAGGTGCTCGAGCAGGCCCTCGGTCGCCGGGCGATTCAGGATCTGCAGCCGATGCAGCCGGGCGATGTGGTGGCCACGGCTGCCGATACCTCGGCGCTGGAGGCCTGGGTGGGTTTCCGTCCGTCCACCTCGATCGAGCAGGGCGTTGATGCGTTTGCCCGCTGGTATCGGGAAATGGATCAGGCGCTGGTGGTCTGAGCTCGCCAGACGCGGGCAAGCCCAACGCGCTCGAGCAAAAAAAAGGAGCCTCGCGGCCCCTGAATCGGTTGAAGCTGATCGCGCTGTTGGACGCGAGCGAGGTACCGATCAGGCGGAACCCACACCGGTGTAAGAGCCGTAGAAGAACAGGCCCACCACGAAGATCACAGCCATACCGCCAGCAGTGGCCACGAGCCACAGGGGCAGGGTGCCTTCGGTCCAGCGGGAGCGCCAGGCAACAGCCGGGCGGCCATCAGGCAGGCGATCGGGAATTCTGCCGTCAGGCAGACCGGATTTCTTGCCGCTCATCTCAGATCCTCCTGATCAGTTGAAGAAGTAGCTGGAGAACAGGATCCCGCAGGTGAACACGAACAGCAGGCCTAGATACAGGCTGGTGCGGTTCAGTTCAACCGGCAGGTTGTTCGGGTTGGGATTGCGTTGCATGACGTGCGGTCCTCAGCGACGGATGAACTGCATGGCAGCCAGGGCACCCAGGAAGAACACCGTGGGGATGCCGAGGGCGTGCACCGCGAGCCACCGGACCGTGAAGATCGGATAGTTGCGCGGGGTGGTGCTGGCAGGAACTTGGGTCATGGCTTATTTCAGGCGCTGGTCGAGGGAGGCCTTGGCGTCGTAGCGCTGGCTCACCACGGGAGCCTTCACGTCCTGCGTCTGGAAGTAAGCATCCGGACGGGGCGTGCCGAAGGCGTCGTAGGCCAGACCGGTGGACACGAACAGGAAGCCCGCCAGGAAAATCGCCGGCAGGGTCACGGCATGGATCACCCAGTAACGGATGCTCGTGATGATTTCGAAAAACGGGCGTTCACCCGTTGAGCCGGCGGCCATGAGCAGCGAGCATTCAGCTGGGTGATCCTAGGCCTGAGGAGGCGGCTGCCGGGATCGCGCTGCCGCCTTGGTTACAGAGCGTTGTTAGCCCACCCAGCGCAGCAGCGAGCCGCGTTCGCCCATCACGAAGCCCTTGCCGTCGTCGAAGAAAGCGATGCGGGTGAAGTTGGTGGGTTGTTGGCTGCCCACTGGGTCTTTCTGCCAGGTTTTGCCGCCGTCGTTGCTCACCAGCAGGGTGCCGCTGCCACCGCCCGTCCAGATCGCACCACTGGGATCCCAGGCCATATCGAGATAGCCGTAGCCGTTCACGATCGGCACCACCGGCTTGCTCCATTCATCCGGGCTGTCGGCATCCGGGCTGAAGCGCATCTGGGCGCCGCGGGCCAGCATCCACAGCGCGCCATCGGGCTGGAAGCCCATCGATTGCAGGCGTTGGCTGCTGACGCGCTGGTGGGGTGTCCACACCGTGTCACCGGGGTTCCAGGTGGCGAAGAAGTTGCCCAGGCCGCTCACGCTCACATAACGACCATCGGTGCTGCGGCGCAGATCGCGCACGGCGCCGGCGGCATCTTCCACCTCGGCCTGCCAGGTGTTGCCTCCATCGTTGGTGCGATAAACGGCGCCCACGTTGGTGGCCAGCTCGGCGCGGCTGCGCCCCTGGGCGGTGACCAGATAGGGCTCGCCAGGGAGCTTGGTGTCGAGGAAGAGGCGGCTCCAGTTCTGGCCGCCATCGGTGCTGTGCAACAGCAGGCCGGGTTGGCCCACGATCCAGCCTTCATCCCCGGAGAAATCCACGCTGATCAGGCGGAAGTTTTCCTCCTCCGGTAGCTCGAGGGCGCGCTCCTGCCAGGAAGCTCCCCCGTCGTTGGTTTCCAGGATCAGGCGATTGCTGCCCACCAGGAAGCCATGGCGGCTGTCGGTGAACGCCAGATCCAGTGGATTGGATTTGGTGTGGATGTCCACGGGCTGCCAGGGGCTGGCGCCGGCACTGGCGAGCCCGGAGCTCACGCAGCCGCTCAGGCCGAGGGAGAGCACCAGGGCGAGCGCCAGGGCGCTGAGGGAGGAGAGAAAACGCGACATGCCGTGCTCAGCGCAGGGAATACAGAGAAAGGAAGAAGGCGATGGCCAGCGCGAAGCCACCGAAGATCAGCACATTCTTCTGGCCTGGGGTGAGCTGGTTCACCCCGAGGCCGTAGCCGAGGTTTTCCTCGAACCCGCTCGGTTTGTTGCGGGGGCCAATGTCTTTGAACGCCTTGGTCTGGCTGCGGCAAACCGGGCAGCGGAAACTGAGCGGATCAAGGGCGCTGAAGGGCGTACCGGGTTCGATCGCCAGTTTTTTGATCCCTTCAGCCGGGTCGAACACGAAGCCGCAGCTGCGGCATTCGAAACGGTGCGTGTCCGGATTATCGACCGGTGCTTCCGGCGCGGCCACGGCATTTGCGTCCTGCGGGACTTCGCTGGCGGGGGCCTGCTCCTGAACTGGGTCCTCGCTCACGGCATGGCGGTGATGGTGGTGGGAACTCTAGGAACTGGCTTCAGCCCGGCGATCTGACCCAGGCCCGAGCCATGGATGCCAAACTGACCCGACGGTTGGGCAGATGGCGCCCGTGTTCGTTCTCTCCGGCTACGACGCCTTTCTGGGCTTCCTGCTGATCGCAGCAGCGGTGCCCGTGTTGGCGCTCGTCACCAACAAGATCGTGTCGCCCAAGTCGCGCACGGGTGAACGGGATCTCACCTACGAATCGGGCATGGAGCCCATCGGCGGTGCCTGGATTCAGTTCAACATCCGCTACTACATGTTTGCGCTGGTCTTCGTGATCTTCGACGTGGAGACCGTGTTCCTCTATCCGTGGGCCGTGGCCTTCCATCGCCTCGGCCTGCTGGCCTTCATTGAGGCTCTGGTGTTCATCGCCATCCTGGTGGTGGCCCTGGCCTATGCCTGGCGCAAGGGCGCCCTCGAGTGGAGCTGATCTGAGATGACCCCCTCCTCTGCAACCTCCGGCATGGCCGAGGCCCTCTCCATCAATGCCCTGCGTGATCAGCGCGGTGCCAGCTGCAACCCGGTGGGAGCTCCGGCGGTCACCTCGGATCTCTCCGAGAACGTGATTCTCACCACGCTCGACGACCTGCACAACTGGGCCCGCCTCAGCAGCCTCTGGCCGCTCCTCTATGGCACTGCCTGCTGCTTCATCGAGTTTGCGGCGCTGATCGGCTCCCGCTTCGACTTCGACCGTTTCGGTCTGGTGCCCCGCTCCAGCCCGCGCCAGGCCGACCTGTTGATCGTGGCCGGCACGGTGACGATGAAAATGGCGCCGGCTCTGGTGCGCCTCTACGAGCAGATGCCTGAGCCCAAGTACGTGATCGCTATGGGCGCCTGCACGATCACCGGCGGCATGTTCTCAGCCGACTCCACCACTGCTGTGCGCGGTGTGGACAAGTTGATCCCGGTGGATCTTTATCTCCCGGGTTGCCCCCCGCGGCCTGAAGCGATCTTTGATGCGGTGATCAAGCTGCGCAAGAAGGTGGGCAATGAAGCGCTTTCGGAGCGCGGCAACCTCCTTCCCACCCATCGCTACTGCACGGTGGCCCATCAGATGAAGGCCGTCGAGCCGATCGTGGACGGCCGCTACCTCCGTGCTGAAACCCAGAAGGCCGCCTTGGCCGCCGCCGAGGGTCTGCCCGTGTCTGCTGCCGAGGGTCTGCCTGTGGCCGCCGCCAACCCCGCCATCAATCCCGCCTGAGCCATGCCTGAGGACACCGCTCAACCCACCCTCACGGCACCTGAACCCGGGCCGGTGAGCCGCTGGCTCAGCAGCCAGGGCTTCGAGCATGAGCTGCTCGAGCCGGATCATCTCGGCGTGGAAGTGCTGGGTGTGGAGGCACCCTTCCTCCCCCTGATCGCCACCGCCCTGAAGGCCTCCGGCTTCGACTACCTCCAGTGCCAGGGCGGCTACGACGAAGGCCCCGGTGGACGCCTGGTGAGCTTCTATCACCTGGTGAAACTGGGCTCGCTGGCCGACCAATGCAGTGCCGGCCAGCCGCTCCCCTCGGATCTCAAACCGGAGGAGGTGCGCCTGAAGGTGTTCCTACCCCGTGATGGAGCTCTCTCCATCCCCAGCCTCTACGGCCTGTTCCGCGGTGCGGATTGGCAGGAGCGCGAAACCTTCGACATGTATGGCATCAGCTTCGAGGGCCATCCCCATCCGAAGCGCCTGCTGATGCCGGAGGACTGGCAGGGTTTCCCGCTGCGCAAGGACTACGTGCAGCCCGATTTCTACGAAATGCAGGACGCCTACTGAGCGCTCTGTTTTTGGCGTTTGAAAAAGCGCATCACCGCCACTCCCACACTGCGTGGGTCGTGGCGGAGCGTGGATGAAGGTCGAGCTCCCTGCATCGGCGCCAGCATCACGTCGTAGCCCTGGCTGCGCAGCCGACGCACATTGCAGCGCACCGGTTCAGCGCCGCGCTGGCGGTAGTGATGCACCAGGGGCGAGTCGCCCAGATCTTCCTGGGCCAGCACGGCATTGAACAGCCGCTGCTGAATGCCCAGACTGGCGAGTTGGGCTTCGATGGCTCGCAGATGGCCCTCCACATCCAGCCCATCGGTTTCACCGGGCTGGGTCATCAGGTTGCAGATGTAGAGGCGCGGCGCCCGGCTGCGGCTGATGGCGCTCACCAATTCGGGCACTAGCAGGTTGGGCAACAACGAGGTGTAAAGGCTGCCCGGGCCGAGCACGATCAGATCGGCGTTGGCGATCGCCTCAAGGGCGCGCGGCAGGGCCGGGGGGCGTTCGGGGGTGCAGCCCAGGCGCACGATCGGGCTGGAGGCGTGGCCGATCTGCGACTCGCCTTCGATGCGGCGACCGTCTTCGAGTTCAGCCCAGAGGCGCACATCGGCATTGGTGGCCGGCACCACGGTGCCCTGCACGGCGAGAACGCGGCTGCTGGCGGTGATCGCTGATTCCAGGCTGCCGGTGATCGCGGTGAGGGCGGAGAGGAAGAGGTTGCCGAAACTGTGGCCCTCCAAACCGGTGCCGGCCCGGAAGCGGTATTGGAACAGGCGGGTGAGCAGCGGTTCCTCGGTGGCAAGCGCCGCCAGGCAATTGCGGATGTCGCCGGGGGGCA
Organism: Vulcanococcus sp. Clear-D1; assembly: GCF_014654725.1. Taxonomy (GTDB): domain Bacteria; phylum Cyanobacteriota; class Cyanobacteriia; order PCC-6307; family Cyanobiaceae; genus Vulcanococcus. The sequence continues at coordinate 17,678 of NZ_JACVZV010000013.1, forward strand.
GCACGCCGAGCTCGCGGCGCAGCACCCCTGAGCTGCCCCCGTCGTCGGCGACGGTGACGATGGCCGTGAGGTTGCTGCTGTAGCGCTTCAGGCCGCTGAGCAAGGTGGAGAGGCCGGTGCCACCGCCGATGGCCACGATCGCGGGCCCGCGGTTGAGCCGCCGTTTGGCGGCCAGGGCATCCACCAACAGGGTGTCTTTTTCGGGGGCGAGCGCCTTCTGAATCGTGCCGAAACTGCGGCTCTGGCCCAGCCAGATCAGACCGCCGCCCACCAGGAGCACCAAGGGCCCGGTGATCTCCCGCGGCAACACTTGGGTGACGTTCTGCAGCGACCAGCGGATCGACTGCAGCAACCAATAAATGGGTTGCAAATCAGCCCAGACGGCTGCGCCGAGCAGCGCCAGCAGCAGGCCGATGCCCGAGGTGAGCATCCAGCGCTTCACCACCAGCCCTGGCTGCAGCCAGCGGGCGGCCCGCCGCGAGCGGCTCACCAGATCCTGCTGGCGCAGGTCGCCGCGGCCAACCCAGCTGGGCCTGGGTCTGGTGCGCTGGCTGCTGCGTGGCATTCGAGCGCGCATCACCCCAGGAGAGTGCTGGAACTGTACGGAGAAACCGCCAAGATGGCCCGGTTGCCTGCGTGAGTGTCCGGTGCCTGCACCCGTGGTGGAGATGCGCGACGTGAGCGTGCGCTGGGGCAGCAAGAGTGTGCTCAGCGATGTGGATCTGCTGCTGCAACCGGGTGAGCGCCTGGCGGTGGTGGGTCCTTCCGGTGCCGGCAAATCAACGATCCTGCGCCTGTTGGCTGGTTTGCTGTTGCCAAGTAGCGGTGAACTGAGCATCCACGGCATCCCGCAGACCTACCTCCGCCTCGATCAGCGCCATCCGCCAGATGTGCGGCTGGTGTTTCAGAACCCAGCACTGTTGGCTTCGCTCACCGTGCGTGAAAACGTGGGCTTTCTGCTGGATCGCTTCAGTCGCATGAGCGAGCCGGAGATCCGCGAGCGAGTGGGCAAGGCCCTCGACGCGGTCGGCCTTGCCGGCACGGAAGACCTCTACCCCGGTGAGCTGAGCGGGGGGATGCAGAAGCGGGTGAGCTTTGCCCGGGCGGTGATCGATGACCCCAGCCAGCCCGATGGCACGGTGCCGCTGTTGCTCTTCGATGAACCCACGGCTGGTTTGGATCCGGTGGCCTGCACGCGCATTGAGGATCTGATCGTGCAGACCACCAACCTGGCCCGTGGCACCTCGGTGGTGGTGAGCCATGTGATGAGCACGATCCTGCGATCGGCCGATCGCGTGGTGTTGCTCTACGACGGCTTATTCCGGTGGGAGGGATCTGTGGCCGACTTTCAGACCACCACCAATCCCTATGTGCTGCAGTTCCGCACCGCTAGTCTCAGCGGACCGATGCAGCCGGCGGAGCTCTGAGATCCATGCGCCGCAGTGTGCGAGAAGCCATGGTGGGCTTCACCTTGATTGCGGCCTTGGCCGGAACGGGTTTGTTCTGGTTGTGGTTGCGAGGGGTGTCGCTGGCGAGCCGCACCTGGCGTTTTCAGGTGAATTTCGCTGATGCCTCCGGTTTGGCGGAGCGTTCAGCCGTGACCTACCGGGGTGTGCTTGTGGGCAACGTGAACAAGCTCACCACCACCTCTGCTGCCGTGGTGGCGGAGCTGGAAATCGATGATCCATCCCTGCAACTGCCCTTGCCGCTGGTGGCGCAGGTTCAGGAAGCTTCTCTCTTAGGGGGTGATGCTGTTGTGGCGTTGATTGCCCCCAGCCGTCCGCTGCCGGAGGGTACACCAGGCCCCACGGCGGACAATTGCAACCGCAGCCTCATGGTGTGTGCGGGCGCCACCCTCAACGGCGTGAACGCGGCGAGCATCTCCAGCCTCACCGTGACCATGCAGAAACTGCTGGAGCAGGTGGAACGCGAGAACCTCGTGCCGGAACTGGTGAAGACCACCCGCAGTTTCGACATGACGGCCAAGGAAGCCACCAAGTTCATGGAGGACGGTCAGCAGCTGATCAAGGATCTGGAGGCGGCGGTGAAGAGCGCTCAGCCCACGATCGACAACCTCAACGCCGCCACGGCCAACGTGCGCAACATCACCCGCGCGCTGGACAACCCCAAAACGGTGTCGGAGCTTCAGGGCACGGTGGCCAACGCCGAGAAGCTCACCGCCCGCTGGAACGAGGTGGGCGGTGATGTAGAGAAACTCACCGCGGATAAGCGCTTCATGGATGGCCTGCGCAGTGTGGGCATTGGCCTGGGCAAGTTCTTCGATGAGCTCTACCCGGCCCAGACCGGCTCCAGCAAAGAGAAACCGGCCCAGAGCGGAACCGCTAAACCCCGCTGATCGCCTCCATCGCGATTGCAGCGATCGCCTGATCGCTCGCCTTGGGCAGCTGCACGTATTTGCCGCCCGCGGCATCGGCGAGGTCTTTACCCATGCCGCTCCCGATGAATTTGCGCTCGGTGTCGATCACCAGCAGCTTGATGCCGAGGGCGCGGTAGCGGCTCGCCACCTGCTTCACCTCCTCCTTCAGATCCACGGGTTCTTCACCCTCTAGTTCGGGCTGGCCGAGGGAGCGGCCCAGCGGCACATTGCCGCGGCCATCGGTGATCGCCACCACCACCACCTGGCCGAGATCGCCGGTGGCCAGGGCGTTGGCACCCACGCGGGCGGCCTGGGAGAGGCCGTGGGCCAGCGGCGAACCGCCCCCGCAGGGCATCGATTCCAGGCGCCGGCGCGCCGCGGTGATCGAGCGGGTGGGCGGCAGCAACACCTCGGCCGCTTCGCCGCGGAAGGGGATCAGGGCCACTTCATCGCGGTTTTCGTAGGCCTCGGTGAGCAGGCGGATCACGGCACCCTTGGCACTTTGCATGCGGTTCAGCGCCATCGAACCGCTGGCATCCACCAGGAAGATCACCAGGGCTCCTGCTTTGCGCTGCAGCTGTTTCGCCCGCAGATCACCGTCTTCCACCACCACCTTTCGGTGAGGCTCCCGTTCGCGGCGGGTTTTCTGATACGGCGCGGCGGCCCGCAGGGTGGCATCCACGGCGATCCGCTTCACAGGGCCGCGGGGCAGCATCGGCTTCACATAGCGGCCGCGCGAATCGCTGAACACCACGGCCCGGCTGCCGCTGCCGCCGCTTTTGGCCTTACCGGCGTTGAACAGCAGCAGATCGGGATCGATGGCTGTGGCCTCGGGATCCAGCAGGAATTCCTCCGGGATTGAGGGGGGAGCCTGATCTTCGGGTGTGTTCTCGTCGTCGTTGTTGTCGTCTTCGGGCTCGTCGGGCTCCTGCTCGTTCTCCGGTTGCTCGGGCTCCTCCGGCGGCTGCTCGCCCTGCGGCGGGGGCGGCGGCGGGGGCTCCATCGGCTGATCAGGATCCGGCGGCGGCAACTGCAGGGCGCGGGGGGCGATCACCAGGCGCACCGCCACCTGCAGGTCCTCCGCTTCCACCCGGTCGCGGCCGCTCAGAGCCGCATGGGCGCGGGCGACGCGCACGGCATAGAGCTCGCTGCGATGGCCCTCCACGCCACCGCGCAGGGCCTCGTTCACCAGGTAAGCGATTTGTTCGCGCGTGATCTGCACATCGGGCAGCCACTGGCGGGCCAGCAGCAGCTGGGTGGCCAGGGCGTCGGTGTCCTCCTGGAAGCGGGCGGCGAAGGCTTGGGTGGATTCGGCGTGGCCGATGGCGCTGCGGGCGATCTCCACACGCTGATCCAGCTCCAGCACCTGGTTGGCCGAGAGAGCGATCGCGAAGCGATCGAGCAGGTGATCGCGCACCGCTCCCTCTTCGGGGTTGTAAGTGGCGATCAGCAGGCAGCGGCAGGGATGGCTGAGGCTCAGGCCTTCCCGTTCGATCCGGTTCTCGCCGCTGCTCACCGCTGCCAGCAGCAGGTTGGTGATGTTGTCGTCGAGCAGGTTGAGCTCGTCCACATAGAGCACACCCCGGTGCGCTTCGGCCAGCAGGCCCGGTTGGAACACGGCCTGGCCGCTGGCCAGGGAGGCCGTCACATCCACCGACCCAACAAGGCGGTCTTCGGTGATCCCCAGGGGTACCTGCACAAACGGTGCCGGAATCACCTTGGTGGGCAGCAGCGCGGCTGCATCGTTGCCGCTCGGATCGGCGCCGAGTTCGGTGAGGCGGCGGCGGGTGGGCTCGTCCCAGTCGTCGGGGCGTTGCGGGTCGATGTTGAGGGCCGCCGGGGTGGGCTGGCCGGCGGGTGCCGTGCCCAGATCGAGCACATCGATCGGAGGGAGCAGGGCGTGCAACCCCCGCGCCAAAACGGATTTACCGGTGCCGCGGCCGCCGGCGATCACCACGCCGCCAAGGCCTGGATCCACAGCCGCCAACAGCAGCGCCAGCTTCAGGGTGCCGTGGCCGGTGATGGCCGCCAGCGGGAAGGCCCGTTGAGCGGCGTCGTTGGCAGCCTCAGGACGGGCGCTTGCAAGCATGGGCGGGCGCAATGCACCGATTGGTGGCGACAAGTCTCTCTGATCAGGTCGGCCGCGCGTGTTGCCGTCGCCGAATTCGCCAGGGGCTGTTGCTGCTGGCGGCTGTGTCGCTGGTGGTGCTGTTCGCCGACTGTTTCGATACCAACGAAGCCGACAAGCTCCCGCTGGCGCTGCAGCGCCTTCAGTCCACCTGGTTGCCGGGCGATTGGTATCTGAATCAGACCCAGCCTCATCAGTGGTTGTTTCTGGATTTGGCGGGGCGCTACGGCGTGGTGGCTGTGGTCACCCGCGAGGGTCAGGCGGGGCCACCGGGTTGGCATCAGGCCTTGCAGGCATCGCCGTGGTGGCTCTGGCTGCCGGGATCGCCAACGTGATGGAGCCCACCTGCAGCACGGGTTCAGCCCTGGCGATTGGTCTCGGGGCCAATCTGCCCAGCGCGGCCGGTGGGCCCTGCGAAACCCTGGTGGCTGTGCGCCCACGCCTGGAAAGCCTGCTGCACATCTGGGCGGCTGAGCCCTGCGTTCTGCACTGGTCGCCGCTGGTTCGCAGCGCTCCGGTGGGAGGTCCGCCCGGTCAGCCGGATTACATCAACGCGGCGGTGGTGGTTGAGGTGTCGCGGACGCCGAGCCACAGCGCAGCCCTGGAGCTCCTGCATGGGTTGCAGCAGCTGGAGCTGGTTTTTGGCCGGCAACGGCTGGAGCACTGGGGCCCGCGCAGCCTGGACCTCGACCTGCTCTGGTGGGGTGATCTGACGATTGAGGAGCCTGCACTCCAGCTTCCGCATCCCCGCTGGCACCAGCGCGCCTTCGTGTTGGCGCCCCTGCTGGCGATCGAGCGCAGGTCGCCGTTCCAGGCACCAAGGGGCTACCCGCCTTTAACAGCATTGATGGAGGCCACCCAGGAGCGCCCACCTCGCCCACTCCTGCCCCAATCGCACGGCTGGCTGGCGGGATCTAGTGCCACCAAGGATCATCAAGCCAACTAGCCACGTCATCACCAGACCACCGGTACGCCGTGGCCACGAAGGGCCAGATCGCAGCTGACCAGACTCAGGTCTTCGCTCTGCGCCTGGGCCAGTAGGAATCGGTCGACAGCATCCGGTTGTGGGCGCTTGCTGCGCGCGTGCCATTGACCCGCCAGCAGGCTGTGTTGCGCGTTGATGGCCAGGAGTGCAAAACCCTCATCCAGCACCAGTTGTGGGAGCTCCCAGACCACGGGAGCAAGCTCTGGCAGCTTCCCGTCCTCAACAGCCAGGCTGAGTTCCCAAAGGGAAGCTGCACTCACCACAACCGGCTGATCCGGTGCTTGCAACAACGCCTGCACCTTTGACGAGAGCAGTCCAGGGCAGCACCACCACCACAGCAGGACGTGGCTATCGAGCAGGAGCTTCATCGCCGGAACAGGATGCGCGGATCCTGCAGGGGACCGAGCTGCCGCAAGCGGCCTGGTTGCCGTTGCGGTGTTTGCGCTTGCCGGGGAAGTGGAAGGAGCTGAGCCCAGGGCTCGCCGTATTTCGTGAGGACGAATTGCTCACCGGCGTGAGCGCGATCCATCAGCTCTGCCAGGCCTTGCCGCGCGGCATGGGCGTTGATCCGCTGAGTGGGAGCGTTCATGGTGCTTGGTGTGGGGTTTGTCGTGTGTCCATGGGTGGGACCATGTTTGGGGGGATGTGGTCCCACCCATGGAGAGCGATGGCCGACGACGTTGTTGCCTCCGCTCGCCGTTAACGGCAGTGTTCCCCGCCGCTGCTCAGCTGCCCCTGCGAAGCTGGCTCAACCACGCCTCGCTTCTGCTGCTGCCATGGCGCCATTGCCCGCCCCGGAACCTGCGCGCCATCTGGAAACCATCGCCAGCCTGGATGCCCGCAAGCTGCGCTTCGAGATCAACCGGGTGCAGTTGCCGATGGGGGTGGAGGGCAGCTTCGGTGTGATCAAGCACCCCGGTGCCTCTCTGGCGGTGCCAGTGCTTGCTGACGGCCGGGTGGTGGTGCTGCGCCAGTACCGCTTTGCCGTGGCCACGCGCCTCCTGGAGTTCCCCGCCGGCACCCTGGATCCCGGCGAGACGCCGCTGTCGACGATGCAGCGTGAGCTTCAGGAGGAAGCGGGCTACAGCGCCAGCCGCTGGGATGCGCTTGGCGCGATGCTGCCCTGCCCGGGCTATTCCGATGAGGTGATACACCTCTTTTTGGCCCGGGATCTCAGCGAGCTGAGCGAGCGCCCCGCCGGCGACGACGATGAAGATCTCGAGGTGGTGTTGATGACACCGGCCGAACTCGATGCCGCCATCGCCAGCGGCGATGAGTACCTCGACGGCAAAAGCATCACGGCTTGGTTCCGGGCCAAGCAGCTGCTCGGCTTGGCATGAGCGCGGAACGTTGGCTGTTCTGGCATCGGCGCGATCTGCGTCTGGCCGACAACCTGGGCCTGGCTACGGCCGCTGCTGCCACCCCTGCGGTGACCGGGGTGTTCGTGCTCGATCCCGCCATCCTCGGCGCCCCGGATATGGCGCCGGCGCGGGTGTGGTTCCTGCTCGAGAGCCTGAAGGAGCTGCAGCAGCGCTGGCATGAGGCGGGCAGCCGGCTGTTGGTGCTCGAAGGGGATCCGGAGCAGGTGCTGCCCCAGTTGGCGGAAGCCTTGGCGGCGCCGGTTGTGGCCTGGAACCGGGACGTGGAGCCCTACGGCCGTGCCCGCGACCGGCGCGTGGCGGCGGCGTTGCAGGCGGCCGGCCGCAAGGTGCTCGTGGATTGGGATCAGCTGCTGGTGGCGCCGGAGGCGCTGAAAACCGGCGGCGGTGATCCCTATCGCGTGTATGGCCCCTTCCTGCGCAATTGGCGCGGCCAGCTGGAACGCAAGGCCGCGGCGGGCTCCGCTCTCAGCGGTGGCGTGGACCCCGTGGCAGCACCGGCTGGCCTTGTGGATCTGGATCCAGCGGCCCTGCCGGAACCGCGTGCGGCGCTGTGGGCCCAGCTGCCACTGCGCGACAGCCTTCCCACGCTGGAGGAGCTGGACCAATCATTTGAGGGGGTGGACTTGTGCCCGTGCCGGCCTGGAGAGGCCGCCGCTTTGGCGCAGCTGCAAGCGTTCTGTGATGGAGGCGGTGTATCGAGCAGGCGCATTCCGTTGTTCGGCTACGAACCGGGCCGCAACATGCCGGGGGAGGCCGGCACCTCGGGCTTGAGTGCGGCGCTTAAATTCGGCACCCTTAGCCCGCGTCAGGCCTGGGCCGCAGCGCAGCAGGCCCGCCGGGTGGCGGAAGCCTTAGGTGGTGCGGAAGAAGCGATCACCTCGATCGGCGTGTGGGAGCAGGAACTGGCCTGGCGCGAGTTTTATCAACAGGCGCTGTTCCATTTCCCCGAACTGGCGGAGGGGCCCTACCGGCCGCAGTGGAAGCACTTCCCCTGGGACAACCACCAGGGCCGCTACGAGGCCTGGTGTGAAGGCCTCACCGGGATGCCGATCATTGATGCGGCGATGCGCCAGCTCAACGAGAGCGGCTGGATGCATAACCGCTGCCGCATGATCGTGGCCTCCTATCTGGTGAAGGATCTGATCTGTGATTGGCGCTGGGGCGAAACTGCCTTCATGCAGCGCCTCGTGGACGGGGATTTAGCAGCCAACAACGGCGGCTGGCAGTGGAGCGCCAGCAGCGGCATGGATCCCAAGCCGCTGCGCATCTTCAATCCCGCCACCCAGGCCAGCAAGTTCGATCCCACTGGCGCCTACATCCGCCAGTGGTTGCCGGAGCTGCGCCATGTGAACACCAAGGATCTGCTCAGCGGCGAGATCGCTCCGATGGAGCGGCGCGGCTATCCAGGGCAACTGGTGAGCCACAAGAACCAACAAGCCCGCTTCAAGGCTCTTTACGCCGCCTTGCCCAAGCCGGGCAACGCCTGATCAGGCCGCAACGGCTGCCGCGGTGTCGCGGTTGGCCGCGGCTCCGCAGAGGCTCTGCAGCACCTCGATCACCTGTTGCTGCTGCACGCTGCTCAGCTCCGGGAAGATTGGGAGGCTGAGCACTTCCGCGCAGAGCCGCTCGGTCACCGGCAGGGAGCCGGGCTCATAGCCCAGGTGGGCGTAGGCGGGCTGGCGGTGGATCGGAATCGGGTAGTAAATGATCGTGGTCACGCCGGCTTCCTGGAGCTGGTGCTTGAGCCAGTCGCGGCAGCAGGCTTCTGGCAGGCCGAAGCTGGCGCTGTCTGAAGACGGCGTGCAGCTCTGGTTGCAGGCGGGGGTGGGGGTGCAGGCGGGCACGCGCACCACGAACTGGTTCCAGCTGTGGCCGTCGGGTCCGGCTTCCGGCAGCTGGATCGTGCCGGCCTCGGTGAGTTGGCTGCGGTAGCGGGTGGCGATGCTGCGGCGCAGATCGATCCAGCGCTCCAGGTGCGGCAGCTTCACGTTGAGCACCGCGGCCTGGATGGCATCAAGGCGGCTGTTGTAGCCGAGCTCGGTGTGCAGATAGCGGCGAGGCATGCCGTGCACGGCCAACTCGCGCATGCGCTGGGCCAGGGCGTCGTCGTGGCAGGTGACGGCGCCGCCATCGCCGGCGCCGCCCAGGTTTTTGGTGGGGAAGAAGCTGAAGCAGCCCACATCACCCCAGCTGCCCACGGGCTTGCCGGCCCAGCTGGCGCCGCTGGCCTGGGCGCAGTCTTCCACCACCTTGAGGCCATGGCGCGCGGCGATGGCGCAGACGCGCTTCATGTCCACCGGACGGCCGAACAGGTGCACCGGCAGCAGCACCTTGGTGGCGGGGGTGATCGCGGCCTCGAGCTGCTCGAGGTTGATCAGGTAGGAGCTCTCCTCCACATCCACAAACACCGGCGTGGCGCCAACGGCGCTGATCGCTTCGGCGGTGGCGAAGAAGCTGAACGAGCAGGTGATCACCTCATCGCCCGGCCCAACGCCCAGGCCGCGCAGCGCCAGGATCAGGGCATCGGTGCCGCTGTTGCAGCCCACGGCGTGGGAGGTGCCCACCGCTTTGGCAAAGGCTTGTTCGAAGGCGGCGATCACGCCACCACCGATGTATTGGCCGCTGCGTAACACCTGCAGAACGGCGGCATCAAGCTGCTCGCCCAGCGCATCGAGCTGCTCGGTGAGGCTGAAAGGGGGCACCTGCATGAAGGCAACCTTAAGACGCCTGTTCGGATCCCCGATCCTCAAGCCCCCTCGGGATGCCACTTGATGTTGCATCCGATCGAGGGTTGCTGTTCGGCGCTGATGGGCTGGCCGGCCAGGAGAGCATCGAGGGCAGCGCGCAGCGTGCGGCCATCTAGCGGTTCGGCGTTGCCGGGGCGGCTGTCATCCAGTTGGCCGCGGTAGGCGAGGTGATGGGCGCCATCAAACAAGTAGAGGTCTGGGGTGCAGGCGGCGTGGAAGGCCTTTGCCACGGCCTGGCTGGCATCAAACAAATAGGGGAAGCGCCAGCCGTTCCGTTGGGCCTGCTCCCGCAGACCCTCGGGTCCGTCCTGGGGGTGGGTGAGTGTGCTGTTGCTGGAGATGGCCACGATCTGGATTTGGCTGCCGTAATCGCGCTCCAGCCGACTGAGTTCCGGCTCGATGTGCTTCACGAAGGGGCAGTGGGCGCAGAGAAACAGCACCAGCACCGGCTGGGCCGTGAGCGTGTTGGTGCTCCAGGGTTCACCGCTGTCGCCGCTGCCCACGGGTCCCTGGCCGCCCCAGATCTGCTCGAGGGTGAAGGCGGGCAGCGCTGTGCCGAGCGGCAGCATCGTGGAGGGGGTCAACACCATGGCGGCGGCTCTGGCGGAGTTGGGGCAGGATGCGCCGATTGTGTCTCGGCTGGCCTTGCTTCGATCTGCGCTGCATCGCCCTCGCTGCTGGAGTGGCCTTCTGCTTGCTGCCGCCTTGGTGGGCTGTGTGCCGGCCCATCGCAGCGCCAGCTGGGCGCTCTATCCCCTGCAGCGCAACCAGCCCCACGACGGCCTGGCGGTGGTGAGCCAGCCCGACGGCTATGGCCTGCACATCTGGCTGGAAACCGACACCAGCCAGCAGGGTGTGTGCCGGCCGCGCTGGTTGGTGGATCCGGCGCGGCTGTTCAACGGCAACGGCAGCGCTCCCTTCAGCTCTGGCTTGGCCACCCGCGCTGAATTTTTTGAGGCCGTGTCCCGCAAAGACGTGCAGCGGATGCTGAAGAGCGAGTTGGAGGCCTTGTGCAAAGCCCGTGCTCCCAAGGCCCAGTGGCAGTGGAGCGAACCGCCTCGCAAGCCCGCCGATGTGAAGGTGCAGACCTTCCCCCTGGTGGAAGAGCAAGACCTGCTGCCCTCCCCCTATGAGGTGCGCCAGCAGGAAGAGGAGCTGATGAACGGGGCTCCACCGGCTTCCTGAGCTGCGGCAGCCCTACTGCTGCGGGCTCCAGTTGGCCCACACCTCCCGTTCGGCGCGGCGCCAGTAGCGGCTGAAGCGCCCCAGATCCACCCGTCCATCCAGCTGTACGAACGGCTCAGGCTCCAGAACCTCCACAGGCAGCTCCTGCTCAAGGGCCTTCCCAATCGCCTCCACCCGAGGGTCGGTGCCGGCGCTGGTGACGATGCCATCGGCCCCATGGGCGCGGGCGAAGGCGAGCACCTCGGCCGCCACATCCCCGTGGCGCAAGCTCACGGGCAGCTCCAGTAGGCATTCGTAGAGGAAGCCGATCCGCTTGAGGCTCACCGCTTGGGGCGCCCCGCCGGCGGGATCGCCGGTGGTGGGGCTGCGGCCCGCCAGGAGTTCCGCGTCGAACACGAACACCGCTGGCCGGTCGGGGTGGGCCTGCAGGGCGGGATTGGCGGGGCCGAGGGCCTCGCCGTGAATCCAGAGGATGGGGCGTTCCATCGGGTTGGCTCTGCTCAGTGGCGGCGGGTGGGACGACTCAGGGCGGCGGAGGGGCCGGATGACCGCGGGCTGGAGCGTTCGCGGCGGCCCGCATCCACGCTGCGGAGGCTGGGTAGTGGTTGGAAGAGTTCGGCCTCCAGCTGCTCGTAGCTGGCATCGAACGGGCAGCCCTGTTCGCTCAGGCGGCAGCTCCGGCAGAAGCTGCCGCCGCTGTAGCGCTCGAGGTTGCCTCGATTGAAGAAGTAGGGCTTGTGGCTGAAGCTGCTGGCCACCCACTGCCAGCTCAGGTTGTTGCTGGCTGGATCGCCATCGAGCAGGTGGCGCAGGAACCATTGGGCCCCGGCCTGCCAGCGGACCCGCCGCCAGTGCACCAGGTAGGCCGCCAGCCACATGCGGGCGTGGTTGTGCAGCCAGCCGCTGGTGTGCAGCTCAGCGATGAAGCCATCCATGCAGGCCAGGCCGGTGCGGCCCTCGGCCACGTCGGCCGGGAGCTCAGAGCTGTAGGTGCCGGGGTGGTGGCCGGTTTTGAGCTCTTCTTGATCGCGCCAGATGCCGCCTCCGAGCTGCTGCCAGAGGCGTTGCCAGTAGTCGCGCCAGCCGAGCTCATTGATCAGCTTTTCACCGGCTGGCCGGCCACCGCCGCCCGGGGCCTGCAGCCGGGCGAACACGGCATCGCGCACCTCCGCCAGGCTCAGTGCCCCATGGCGGATGTAGGGCGACAGGCGGGTCACCGGGCCATCAAGGAAGTTGCGTCCCTTGGCGTAGCGGGCCGGCTGGATGCGGCCCAGCAGCGCTTCGGCCTGGTGGCGGCCGCCGCGGATCGGGCTGAGGCTGCCTTCGGCTTCTGGGAAGAGGTGTTGCAGCTCGGCCTCCAGCGCCTGGCGGCTCTCGAACTGGCGCGGCAGCTCGCCTGGCTGCTCAGGCCAGCTGAGCGGTGCGCCGCTAAGGGAATCGGTGGCCACGGGGTGGAGCAATCCATGCGCCGATACTGCCGCTTGGGGCCGGTGGCCGTGGCTGGGGGAGAATCCCCCGATCGCAAGCGCCCGATCCATGCTCCTCGACCTGCGCGGCAAGAAGGCCCTCGTCACCGGCATCGCTAACAACAAGTCGATTGCCTGGGGCATCGCCCAGCAGCTGCATGCCGCCGGCGCTGAGCTGGGGGTGACCTATCTCCCCGATGAGAAGGGCCGCTTCGAAGGCAAGGTGCGCGACCTCACCGCTCCCCTGGCACCCACCCTGTTCGAGCCCCTCAACGTGCAGGACCCGGCTCAGATCGAGGCCGTGTTCAACCGGGTGAAGGAGCAGTGGGGCTCCATCGATGTGCTCGTGCACTGCCTGGCCTATGCCGGCAAAGACGAGCTGGTGGGCGATTACTCGAATATTTCCCCGGAAGGCTTTGGCCGCGCGCTCGAGGTGAGCGCCTACTCGTTGGCGCCTCTCTGCCGCTACGCCAAGCCCCTGTTTAACGAGGGCGCCAGCGTGATCACCCTCAGCTACCTCGGGGCTGAGCGCGCCATCCCCAACTACAACGTGATGGGCGTGGCGAAGGCGGCCCTGGAGGCCTCCGTGCGTTATCTGGCCGCTGAGCTGGGCGCCGAGAAACAGGTGCGCGTGAATGCCATCAGCGCTGGCCCGATCCGCACCCTGGCCAGCTCTGCCATCGGTGGCATCCTCGACATGATCCACAACGTGGAGGAAAAGGCCCCGCTGCACCGCACCGTGACCCAAGACGAAGTGGGCGGCACCGCGGCCTTCCTCGCCAGCCCCCTCTCGAGCGGCATAACCGGCCAGGTGATCTATGTTGATGCGGGCTACTGCATCACTGGAATGTGAGCGGCCGCTCTGGAAGGTCGCGGAGGATCGATAGGGCCTCGGCTGGATCTGTGAGCGGAACGCGTCGTGATCCATCGGGCCAAGACGCAGAGGCCTGATGCATGTCTCAGATAGATTTACGTGAGCTTTTCGGCCTGAATGCTGCGCCAGGTTGGCCGCTTCGGTGATCTCAAGGTGGCTCTCTATGTGGGCCGATCGCTGTGGGATGATCTCGGTGTTGCTCTGTTGTTGTGCTTGTGCACAATCAATATCAACAAAACGATCTCTGCCCATGTAGCGCCGGAGATCCTGCTGCCAATGCTGGGCATCGCGGTTTCGATCTTCACCAGCTTCCGCAACAGTCAGGCCTATTCACGCTGGTGGGAGGCGCGCTCGCTCTGGGGTGCGCTGATCAACCACAGTCGCAACTGGCGGGACAATCTTTACAGTCTGCTGGGTGATACCGAAGCGGCGCGGGCGATCACTGGGCCGCTGCTGCAGCGGCAGGTGTTGCTGATGTGGTCCCTCAACAATGAATTGCGGGATCGGCCGCAGCCCTACGCGGTCCTAGCGTTGGACCAGCTATCGCGCTCATTGGGGTCCGGCGAAGTGGCCACCACGCAGGCGTTGCTGGTGGAGCAGTCGCTGGCGGTGGAGGCGCTCTGCCGAGAGGGACGGATCAGCGAGTTCGGGCGGATGCAGCTGCTGCGGGTGCTGGATGAGCTGTGCAATGCGATCGGTGGCTGTGAAAAGGTGCGCAATCAGCCGTTTCCCGCTTCCTACGATGCCTTTATCCGCGTGAGTGTGTGGGTGTTCGGCTTTCTGGTGTACATCCGGATGGATGCCTCCCATGAGCCCTGGGGGGCGCTAGTGGGCTATCTGGTGATGGCCGCGTTCATCACAGCCGAACGGCTCGGTGCCTACATAGAAGCCCCTTTCTTCGGGCCGGTGTTCGCGCTGCCGATGAATCGCCTCTGCGCCACGATCACAAAAGGCTTGCTGGGGGCGTCCCATCCCCTGGCGGTGCCGCCTGAGGATGAGCGCGCCACTCTCTGGACCTGACGGCGGCAGGTCGGATGTTTCGGCATGATCGAAGTATCGCGAGCCTCTGATCCATGCGCACCGGCACGATCCACCGCGTTACTGGCGAGACCGATGTGCATGTGAGCCTGGGGCTCGATGGCAGTGGCAGCTGCCAAGTGAGCACCGGCGTGCCGTTCCTTGATCACATGCTCCATCAGATCAGCAGCCACGGGCTGATTGATCTGGAGATCAAGGCGGTGGGCGACACCCACATCGACGATCACCACACCAATGAAGATGTTGGTATCGCCTTGGGTCAGGCCCTGGCCCAGGCGCTGGGGGATCGGCGCGGCATTCACCGCTTCGGACACTTTCTGGCCCCCCTCGATGAAGCGCTGGTGCAGGTGGCCCTCGATTGCAGCGGCCGGCCGCACCTGAGCTTCGGCCTGCAGATCCCCGCCCAGAAGATCGGTAGCTACGACACCGAACTGGTGAAGGAGTTTTTCGTGGCCGTGGTGAACAACTCCGGCCTCACCCTGCACGTCCGCCAGTTGGATGGGGTGAATTCGCACCACATCGTGGAGGCTTGCTTCAAGGCCTTTGCGCGGGCGTTGCGCCAGGCCACCGAGGTGGATTCGCGCCGTGCCGGGGCGGTGCCCAGCAGCAAAGGGGTGCTGGAGCGGGCCGGGGCCTGATCCGGCCCGCTCTGGGCGCCAGTTGAGGGCAGTGCAGGCGGACCTGTCTGGGGATGTGTCTGCGAGTGGGCCCAGATGCCGCGGGTTGTGGGCCCACTCCTGGACAGTTGCTTCGCCCCCGCCCCCGACCTGGAGCGATGCCTTAACACTCCGTTACGCGATGATGGGGAAATGCGCCTGCCGCCGCCCTGATGACCGCTGCCCCCGCTGCCGCTCCCGCCTACGACCGCGCTGATTGGGCCAGCGCCTTTCGCAATGTGGGCGTGGAGCTCGATGGCGTCGCGCTCACCGCGGCACGCGGCACGATCCCGCCGGAGCTCGAGGGCACGCTCTATCGCAATGGCCCCGGCAGGCTGGAGCGCGGCGGCCATTGGGTGCATCACCCCTTTGATGGCGACGGCATGATCACCGCCCTGCGCTTCGCGGGCGGCCAGGCGGAGCTGCGCAACCGTTTTGTGCGCACGGAGGGTTGGCAGGCGGAGGAAGCGGCAGACAAATTCCTCTACCGCGGTGTGTTCGGCACCCAGAAACCCGGAGGCATCGCCGCCAATGCCTTCGACCTGCGGCTCAAGAACATCGCCAACACCCATGTGGTGTGCCTCGGTGATCAGCTCCTGGCGCTGTGGGAGGCGGCTGAGCCCCACGCCCTCGACCCCGACACCCTGGAAACCCGCGGCCTCAGCCGCCTGGATGGCTTGTTGAAAAAGGGCGAGGCCTTCAGCGCCCACCCCCGCTTCGATCCCGGCCATCACGGCGAGCCCCGCATGGTGACCTTCGGCGTGAAGGCGGGCCCGCGCAGCACGATCCGGCTGATGGAGTTTTCCAGCGCGGGCACGCTGCTGGCCGACAGCAAGCACAGCTTCAAGGGTTTCGCCTTCCTGCACGATTTCGCCATCACCCCCAACTGGGCGGTGTTCCTCCAGAACGCCGTGGCCTTCAATCCCACCGGCTTCGTGCTGGGCCAGAAGGGTGCAGCGCAGTGCCTGAGCTCCAAGCCGGGAGAGCACGGTCAGTTCTGGTTGATCCCCCGCAGTTCCGGCAGCGCCGCGGGCCGTGAGCCGCTCCAGATCGCCGCGCCGGAAGGCTTTGTGTTCCACCACCTCAATGCGTTTGAAGAGGGCGATGAACTGGTGGTGGATTCGATCTACTACGCCGATTTCCCCTCGATCGGGCCCGACGTGGATTTCCGCCAGGTGGATTTCGAGAGCATCCCCGAAGGCCAGCTGGTGCGCTGCCGCATCAACCTCACCGATGGCAGCGTCACGAGCGAGCTGCTTGAGGAGCGCACCTGCGAATTTGCGATGGTGAACCCCGCTCGGCAGGGCTTGGATGCTCACGTGAGCTGGATGGCTGTGGCCGAGCGCGAGCGGGGTAACGATCCGCTGCAGGCGATCAAGAAGCTCGATCTCCGCACCGGGGACGGCCGGGTGTGGAGCGCAGCACCGCGCGGGTTTGTGAGTGAGCCGGTGATGGTGCCCCGCCCTGGTGCCACGGCAGAAGACGACGGCTGGGTGCTCTGCCTGGTGTGGAACGGCGCCCGCTGCGCCAGCGATCTGGTGATTCTCGATGCAGCGTCGATGGCGGAAGTGGCCGTGCTGGAACTGCCCCTGGCGGTGCCCCACGGCCTGCATGGCAGCTGGGCGCCTGCATCGGCTTGATGCCCTGGTTTGTGAAGCAGGAAACCTTCCTGCGTTCCTATGCGCAGATGAAGCCCCACCTGCAGGCGCATCGCGCCTGGGTGGAGCAGTTGCGTGAGGCTGGGACCGTGCTCAGCAGCGGCTATTTGGTGGACGGGGCTGGGCGGCCTGGTGGGGGAGGTCTGCTGCTGCTGCAGGCTGCCGACTACGCCGAGGCGGAAGCCCTGGTGCTGCAAGACCCGATGGTGCGCAGTGGCGGCGTGGAATGGCGGCTGCAGGAATGGCGGCCGTCAGTCGGTGATCTGGGCGTGCCCTGAAGCCTTGTTGGGGCTTGTTCAGTTGCATCTGGTTGCAGATCGCTGCAAGACCGGTCGCATGGCTCCGCAGGGCTGCCCTTAGACACAAGGGAGATGCCCAGACACCCGTGGTTTCGCTCCGGTTCGCTGCTGTTGCTCTGAGTGCCCTGCCGCTGGCGGTGCCGGTTCAGGCGCAGCCACTCAGCTGCAACGGCACCCTGCTCCAACTGCAGGAGCAGGAGCAGGGCAGTGCCGCCTTTGATCGCTTCAGCTTTAACCTGGGCCTCGAGGCCGAAGCCCCCACCAAGGCCGCGGCGCTCGATCAGCTGAATGCCCGCCTGGCAGAGGTGCGCAAGGCGGTGACGCCCCTGGCCAGTGGGAAGCTCACGATTCCGGCGCCGTCCACCTATCCCAGCGGTGGCGGTAGCGCGGGGCCGGTGCGTGAGCGGGCCACCACCACGGTGTCGGGCACGGTGAGCAAGGCGAATTACAACTCCCTGATCCAGGTAGCCGGCCGGTTGCCCGGCTTGAACCTGCGTGGCTTCACGGCGGAAGCGGCCACTGGCAGTGAAGCCCAGCTGCGCACTCGGCTGCTGCGGGAGGCGCTGGCGGACGGCCAGCGGCAGGCGCAGGCCACGGCTGATGCGCTGGGTCTGCGGCGGGTTCAGCTCCTGCGCATCGACCAACGCGGCGGCGGTTCGATCCGTCCGATGCCCTACGCGATGGCAGCGCGGAATAGCTTCAATCCCGATGAAGCTCGGGCGCCACAGAGCAGCGTGAGTCTGGGGTTGGACTACTGCTTGTCTTGAGCTAGAGCCGCGCGCAGTAGCGGTTTCAAGGCGGCAAAGGCCCGGCCCCGATGTCCGAGTTCAGCCTTCTGGCTGTGGGGCATCTCGGCAAACGTGAGGCCGGCTTCCGGCACGAAGAACACCGGGTCGTAGCCGAAGCCGCCCTCGCCGCGGGGCGCCTCGAGGATCGCACCGGGGCAGATGCCCTCCACTTCCAGCACCACCTCCCCCTCCGGGTTGGCGAGGGCCAGGGCGGCGGTGAAGTAAGCCCTGCGGGCTTCAGGGGTCTGGGCTCCGGCGGCGGCCAGCTCCTGCAGTAGGCGATCGATCCGAGCGGCGTCTGTCTCGGCATACCGGGCGGAGTGCACGCCTGGGGCACCGCCAAGGGCCTCCACGCTGAGGCCGGAATCGTCAGCCAGGGCCCAGCAGCCGGTGGCGAGGGCCACAGCTTCCGCTTTGAGGCGGGCGTTCTCGGCGAAGCTGGTGCCGGTTTCCTCCACCTCCAGTCCCTCAGGCTGCGGCTGGGTCTCGAGGCCGAGATCAGCCAGGAGTCGCCCGAACTCGCGCACTTTGCCGGCGTTGCCGCTGGCGATTACCAGGGTGGTCATCAGATCCCCTCCGCCAGTTCGCGGGCCCAGCTGAGCACCTCAGCCACGCGGGCGTCGCTGGGGGCTTCGCAGTAGAGGCGCAGCAAGGGTTCGGTTCCGGAGAAGCGCAGCATCAGCCAATGGCTGGGGCCTAAGCGCAGCTTCACGCCATCGGTGCTGATCACCTCTTGCACGGCCGCACCAGCTACCTCAGTGGGTGGTGTGGAGGTGAGGAACTGCTCCAGCCGTTGGCGTGTGGCCATGTCGCGCAGGCGTAGATCGAGGCGGTCGTAGGCGGCGGCGCCACCGGAGCGCTGCTGGAGCTCGCTCACCCGCTCGCCCAGTGGTTTGCCGCCTTCCACCAGCGCCTCGATCAGCAGCAGCGCCGCGTAGAGCGCATCGCGTTCGGGCAGGTGGCCGCCGAAGCCCACACCGCCTGATTCCTCGCCGCCCACCAGCACCTCGCTGGCCAGCATCTCGGCGGCTATGTATTTGAAGCCCACGGCCTTTTCGATCACCAGACGGCCGAGGCCCTCGGCCACCAGCTGCATCAGATCGGAGCCGCTCACCGTTTTGATCACGCTGCCCGGCAGACCCTTGGCGCGGGCCAGGTGGTCGATGAACAGGGGCATCAGCAGCTGGGTGCTGCAGAAGCGGCCGTGCTCATCCACCGCGGCGATGCGATCGCCATCGCCATCGAACACGATGCCAACCGCCGGCCGCCCGGCCAGGGTGGAGGCGCGCACCTCAGCGATCAGCTCCTGCAGGTAAGGAGCCAAGGGTTCTGGGGGATTACCGCCGAACAGGGGATCGCGGTTGGAGCGGATCTCACGTAGGTGGTCGCTGGCGGCGGCGCCCTCCAGCAGTCGGCTGAGGCCACCGGCGGCGGAGCCGTGCATGGGATCCACGATCACCTGCAGGCCCAGTCGCTGCAGCCCTTCGCTCAGGGCGGCTGTATCCACCTTGCTCTTCAGGCCCGCCAGGTAGGTACCCATGGCATCGAAGCGCAGCGTGTCGCCGGGGATCGGCACCGTGATGCTGCCGGCCTCAAGCCGCGTTTCTACCCGCTTGGTGAAGTCACCCTCCACCGAGCCGCCGAAGGGACCTTTGATCTTCAGGCCCAGCCATTCCGGCGGGTTGTGGCTGGCGGTGATCACCAGCGCCCCCAGGGCTCGGCGCTCCACCACCGCCCAACTGGCGGCGGGGGTGGGGATCGGCGCTTCGGCCAGCACAGGCACCAGATCGGCGCCGCGCACGGCGCTGCAAATGGCTTCGGCCAGTTCCGGAGCCAGGAAACGGCGGTCGTAGCCGATCACGATCTCGCGGCTGTTCAGGCCCTCCGGTGCGGAAAACTCCAGCTCGCGCGCGGCGGCTGCCGCCACTGGCAGCAAGCGCTCCACCGTGATGTCCACCCCGAGGATCCCGCGCCAGCCATCGGTGCCGAAGGCGATCGGGCTGGCCTCCAGGGGCAGGGGCGCGGACGCAGCCATCGGGGCAGAGGCACAGGGCGATACCGGTGGTGCTAGCAGCCGGCCTGCCCCCCTGCGGGCGCGCGGGTGCCGGCAGGCCAGACGGCCACCTAGCGTGAAGCCCGTGCCCACTGAGATCCCGCTCAACGACCGGCTGTTGCGCAGCTGGCTGCGCTGCAAGCGCCGCGCCTGGCTGGATCAGTTCGGCAACCCGGATCAACGGCTGTGGACGGCTCATCGCGAGTTGCAGCTCGATGAGCAGCGCCGCAGTTTTTCCACGCTCTTCCCGCAGAAGCCCCAGCGCGGCGAGGCGGCGGCATCCGCCGGAGCGCCAGCTGTGGTGGGTTTGCGTCTGCGGGGCCAGGTGGGCGGGCTCGCGGTGGAGGCACACCCCCCTTTGCTGCAGCGGGTTCAAGGGAGCAGCCGTTGGGGTACCCATGCCTACCGGCCGGTGATGTTTCGCCAGGGCCGCCGCACCACGCGCGAGCACCGGGTGGTGCTGGCTCTGTGGGGTCGGTTGCTGGCGGGAGAGCAACAGGCGCCGGTGGCGAATGGCTTGGTGCTCAACGGCGCGGGCCGCGGTCTTGAGAAGGAAACCCTGAACCTCACGGGCAGCCTGCCTCGCCAGCTCGATGAGGCGCTGGAGCGCCTGGCGGGTGATCTGGCTCGCTCCGCCCCGCCGCCGCTGGTGGCCGACCGCAAGAAATGCGTGCTCTGCAGCTGGCGCGGCGCCTGTGATCAGGTGGCTGCCGCCGAGGGGCATCTCAGCGAGGTGAGCGGCATCGGCGCCAAGCGGCGCGAGATGTTGCTGGAGCTGGGGGTGGATCGGCTCGAGCATCTGGCGGCCGCTGAGCCTGAACAACTGGCTGAGGCCTTGCTGGTGCACGGCGAGCAGCACGCTGAGGTGGCCGGTCAGCTGGTGACGCAGGCGCGGGTGCAGCGAGACGGCGTGCCGCTGCGGCGGGATCCCAGCGCATCCCTTCCGGAGTTGGCCGCGGCGCCAGGAGTGCTGATCTACGACATCGAATCCGATCCCGACGCCCGCGACGATTTTTTGCACGGTTTTGTTCGCTTACCGCGGGATCGCGACGGGCGCTGGCCCATCGCTGCAGCGGCCGCGGCGGCGCCGTATCACCCCCTGCTGGCGCTGCAGGAGCACGGCGAAGCGCGGCTCTGGCAGCGGTTGCAGCGCCTGCTGGGTGCCTATCCCGATTGGCCCGTGCTCCATTACGGCGAAACCGAGCTGCTCGCGTTAGTGCGACTGGCTCAGCGCCAGGGGGCCAAGGAGCGCCAGATCGCTCAGCTGCGCAGCCGGATGCTTGACGTGCACCTGCGGCTGCGGCGCCATTGGTGGATGCCCACCAACAGCTACGGCCTCAAGGCCACCGCCAGCTGGCTGGGCTTCCGCTGGCGCCAGCAGGGAGTGGATGGGGCACGGGCCTTGCTGTGGTGGCGGCGCTGGCGTCTGGGCGGCGACGGCCCTGAGGGCCGCGGCTCCCGCCAAAACCTGCGCCGGATCTTCCGCTACAACCACGACGATGCCCTGGCCACCTGGGCGGTGGCCCACTGGCTGTTGGAGCAGGACGACGCGCCGCCGCCCTGAGCTTCAGCTGAGGCCGCCCGTACCGACGGGAGGCGCCACGAAGCCTGTCGGCACGCTGATCTGCAGCACCATGTCTGCGCTGGCTGTGCCGTCAGCGCCGGCGGGAAATAGCGCCTCCGCGTCCAGCGCGCTGCGGCGCACCAGGGCCAGACCCTCCGGGGCATCGGCCCCGGCCAAGGCTGAGGTGATCACCCCGGCCCGCTCACCGGCGGCCGTGAACAAGGTGGTTCCGGGGCTGCAGGAGCCGGCCGCTCCGCCGCGCCAGTGGCGCAGCTGTTGTTTCACTCCGTCGTAGGTGGCCAGTTTCGCCAGGGTTTCCTGGCCCACGTAGCAGCCCTTGTTGAGGCTCACCCAGGGCGCGAGCCCGAGCTCGAAGGGATTGGTGCTGTCGTTGAGTTCGCCGGGTGCGGACGGGAAGCCCTGGCGCAGGCGCAGCTGCTCCGCCGCTTCCTCGCTCAGCTCGGGCAGGGCCTCCAGCCAGGCGGGCAAGGGCTCCCCCGGTTGCTGCAGCCAGGCCGGTTGCGCCGCGCCCGCCCCCAGATCCACGCCAGGGTTGAGCATCTGCAGGGCGTTCTCGCTCGCAGTCGCCCCGACCCAGCGCACCAGCGTGGCGGCTTCCACGGGGCCGAGCTTCACCCGATCGGCCGGGAACAGCACCCGATCGAGGGCCTGATGCACCGCTGCACCCTCGCCGGCGATCACCAGCAGGTCAGCGCCGCTGTCGTCTGGCCGCACCAGCGCCAGAGCGCGCATGCGGCCGGTGGGGCTGATCAGACAGGTGGGCAGACAGGCTCCGCTGGAGGCCAGCTCGATGGCCTGACTGCTCTGTCCATGCAGAAAGCGGCGCGCATCCGCTCCCTCCAGCCGGATGCGGCTGATCGGGGTGCTCCAGCGGGCCGGGCCGGTGAGGCTCATGAGCGGCTCGCGGCGGATACGGCGGCCACCTCTTCCAGTAGAAACAGGCTCTGCAGCTCCAAACCGGCAGCGGTCATGGCGTCCAGCCCGCCTTCCTGGCGATCCACGATCGTTACCACCCGATTCACCGTGTAGCCCGCCTCCCGCAGTTGATTCACCGCCTTGAGCGAGGAGCCGCCGGTGGTCACCACGTCTTCCAGCACGGTGATGCAGCTGCCGGGCTCAGGCAGGGGGCCCTCGAGCCAGGCACCGGTGCCATGGCCCTTCGCTTCCTTGCGCACGATCAGCGCGTCGAGGGCGCGGCCGCTCAGGGCTGCGGCCACCGCCACGCCGCTCACCAGTGGATCCGCACCGAGGGTGAGGCCGGCCACCGCGACGGCCTCGGGTTCCACCAGTTCGAGCATCTGGGCTGACAGCAGTGCCAGCCCTTCACCGCTGAGGCTCACCGGCTTGCAGTTCACGTAGTGATTGCTGGTGCGGCCCGATGCCAGCGTGAAGCTGCCGTGCCGGTATGCCCGCTCCGCCAGAAGACGCAGCAGCAGCTGACGTTGCTCAGCGCTGGCCTGGGGAAGGGTTGGCAGCTGGGTCATGCCTCTGGCATCAGGCGGTTGAGCTGTCTAGTTTGCGCCCAGCGTGTGTCGCGGGCGATTGATGGGCTGGCGTTGTTCGGTGCGTACGGCGCTGGCGCCTGGGCTGCTGCTGGCTCCAGCCCTGCTGGCGCTCGGCCCCGGCCCACGGCCCGCCGCGGCGGGCCCTGTGGTGTGCACCACCACCCTTGAAGCACCGCTGGCTGGCTCGGGCCCGGCGGAGGTCACGCGTTGTGGCCCCGTTGTTACCACGCCGCAGCTGGTGGAGCGCCGCTTCTACAGCTACACCTCCCCCTACGCCCGCGGCATCGACATCACCCACCAGATCACCGACATCCTCGGGATCGCCATGGGCGGCGGCGATGGCACCAAGGTGATGGGCTTCGGCTTCCCTGACCAGACAATCGTGTGGGATGGCTCGGCGCTGGAAAACACCTATCAGGTGTTGCTGGAGCAGCAGAGCAATCCGATGCCGTGGCGCACCGCCGATGTCAACAACGGCTTTTGCCAGGGCCTCTCCCAGGGCAGCTGCAATGCCCAGAGCGCACCGCCCAGCTGGCCGCAACCCGGCTCGCGGGTGATCCGGGGCCTGTGGTAGACACGCCCTGCGGCTTGCCGCACGGGGGTCTAGCAATCTGGTGAATGCAGCGGACTCATAATCCGCCTTAGGCGAGTTCGATCCTCGCGACCCCCATCTGAACCCGATGCGATTCCTGGCACCGGCGGCCCTGCTGCTCCTGCTGGCCTTCTTCGCTGCCTCGGAATTTGCGTTGATTCGGCTGCGCCCCACCCGGGTGCAGCTGCTCGAGGCGGATGGCGAGCGGGGCGCCACGGCGGTGGCGCGTCTGCAGCGCCGCCTGCGGCGGGCCCTGGTCACCACCCAGTTGGGCATGACCCTGGCCCTGCTGGCTCTGGGTTGGACGGGGCGGGGCCTGGCGGAGCGCTGGGGTTCCGGGCCTGCCGGCACCTGGCTAGGCCAGGCCTGGCTCGATGGGCTTCTGTTTCTGGTTTTGGTAGTGCTGGCCACGCTGCTTGGTGGACTGGTGCCCAAGGCCTGGGTGCTGCACCGCCCGGAAGCTTCCGCCCTGCGGCTGGCGCCGGTGCTCGAGGCGGTGATGCGCAGCCTCGGCCCCTTGCTTGTCGTGCTGGAGCGGCTGGGCAACGGCTTGCTGCGCCTGCTGGGGCTGCCGCGCAACTGGGATGAGCTGGTGCCGGCTCTCTCCGCCGGGGAGCTGGAAACCCTGATCGAATCCAACAGCGTGATCGGATTGATGCCCGATGAGCGCGACATGCTCGAGGGCCTGTTCTCCCTGCGCGACACCCAGGTGCGTGAGGTCATGGTGCCTCGCTCCGGGATGGTCACCCTGCCGCTGGAGGTGCGCTTCGCGGAGCTGATGGAGGCGGTGCACAGCACCCACCACGCCCGCTTCCCCGTGATCGGCAGCTCCCTCGACGACGTGCGTGGCCTGCTCGACCTGCGCCGCCTGGCCGAACCGATCGCGAAGGGACTGTTGCGCAGCGATTCACCCCTGGCGCCCTATGTGACCCCCGTGACGAAGGTGCAGGAAACCACCCCCCTGGCGGAGCTGCTACCGGTGATCCGCAGCGGCGAGCCGCTGCTGGTGGTGGTGGATGAGCACGGCGGCACCGAAGGCCTGGTGACGATCTCCGATCTCACCAGCGAAATCGTGGGCGATGAGGAAGACCCCGAAAACCCGGAAGACGATCTCAAGCAGCTGCAGGAGCACAGCTGGCTGGTGGCGGGCGACCTGGAGATCTACGAGCTCAACCGTGAACTGGGCCTGCAGCTGCCCGAATCCGATGAGCACCACACCCTGGCCGGCTTTCTGCTGGAGCGGTTGCAGCACATCCCCGCCCCCGGCGAGAGCCTGCGCTGGAAGGGCCATCAGTTTTTGATCATGGCCATGGATGGCCCGCGCATCGAGCGGGTGGAGATCACCCGTCGGGCGGTGGAGCCGGAGGCTGAAGAGAGTTGATCGGCGAAGGCCCGTGGTGGTGGCCGCTCATCGTCGATAATCTCTGCGTCAGATCGCCAGCGCCATGCAGCCGGTTCGCGTTGGAGTGATCGGAATCGGAAACATGGGCTGGCACCACGCCCGGGTGCTCAGCTTGCTGCGCGATGCCGAGCTGGTGGGGGTGGCGGATCCCGATCCCGCCCGCGGCCAGCTCGCGGTGGAGCAATTCGGCTGCCGCTGGTTCGCCAGTTACGAGGAGATGCTGAGCGAGGTGGAGGCGGTGTGCATCGCTGTGCCCACCCTGCTGCACCACCGCGTGGGCATGGCCTGCTTCAAGGCCGGTGTGCACGTGTTGATCGAGAAGCCGATCGCCGCCACCCAGGAGGAGGCCACAGAGCTCAGCGCCGCTGCCGAGCAGGCCGGACGCTTGTTGCAGGTGGGCCACATCGAGCGCTTCAACCCCGCCTTCCGCGAGCTGGTGAAGGTGGTGGCCAATGAGGAGGTGGTGGTGCTGGAAGCGCGCCGCCACAGCCCCAACCCCGACCGCGCCAACGATGTGTCGGTGGTTCTGGATCTGATGATCCACGACATCGATCTGGTGCTCGAGCTGGCCGGCTCCAAGGTGGTGCGCCTCGCCGCCGCCGGGGGTCGCAGTGCCGAAGGCCCGATCGATTACGTGAACGCCACCCTCGGCTTTGCCAATGGCGTGGTGGCCAGCCTCACGGCCAGCAAGATGGCCCACCGCAAGATCCGCAGCCTCTCGGCCCACTGCCGCAGTGCGCTGGTGGAAACCGATTTCCTCAACCGCAGCCTGCAGATCCACCGCCGCACCCAGCTGTCGTTCTCGGCCGATCACGGCGAGCTGCTCTACCGCAACGACGGCTTCATCGAAGAGGTGAGCACCTCACCGGTGGATCCTCTGGTGGCCGAGCTGGAGCACTTCCTCCAGTGCGTGCGCGGCCTGGAGCAGCCCGCGGTGGATGGCCCCCAGGCCTCCCGCGCCCTGCTGCTCGCCGATCTGATCGAGCAGTGCGTGGAGCAGCCCACGCTCTGCATGACGCTGGCTGAGCCGATTTAGGCCGGCTGCAGTTCCGCCAGCTCCTTGAGGGCCAGCAGCTGCCAGCGGCGGCACTGGGCCGGTGAGGAGCGGTAGAAGCCATCCCAGGCTTCCGCCTTGTGGGAGGGGTACTCCTCCGGTGGCTGCTCGGGGTGCTGCTGCTGCCAGCCCACCCGCACGGCGTGGCCGATCACCACATCGAGGGCCAGGTCGTCGTCGAAGCGCATCTGGGGGTTGGCATCCACAAACGCAATCAGGGTGATCAGCGTTTCAATGCAGAGCCGGCGGTATTCCGGCGCCTCGATCTTGCTGAGCAGGTGCTCCACGTGGGTGGCGAAGTTGCGCTCGCCCGGGGTTTTCTCCTTGAGCAGGGCGCTTTCGAGCCGGTTGCGGCGCTCGAGCTTGTCGCCGATCACCAGGCCGCGGCAGTGGTGCAGCAGCTCCCAGATGCCCGGGTGAAAGTTGCGCGGCACGATCTGCAGCGCTCCCATACGCTCGCGGTGCTTCAGCCAGCAACCGCTCTTGGGCAGCTCCTCCAAGGGATCGGGCGCTTCCCAGCGCACGCGGCCGCTCACATGCAACTGCTCCTTGCGCTGCAGCGCCGCCTTGGCGTGCTCCACATCGCGCAGCACTTGCTGCAGGCGCCGGCGAATCGCGTGGGGCGGCTCATCGCAGAGGGCCTCGAACGCTTCGATCGGGGTGAGATCGCGCTCGCCCGCCAGTTCGCTGGTGAGCAGCAACAGCAGCTGACCGAGTTGCAGGGTGAGGCTGCCGCTGAGCAGGGCCGGCTCCCGCCGGGCCACACCATCGAGGGCCAGGAGCAGCTCCTGCTGCAGCATCCATTCGCGGCCGTCTTCGCCGCTGAAGCGCTGGATCATCGCCGCGATCGCCAGGCTGCCGGTGGGTTGGCTGAGCAGCGATTCGTTGGTGTAGTTGCGGCCCACCACCACCTGCTTCTGGCGCACCAACAGATCGGTGAGCGCGTCTTCCAGCTGCGGGTGCACCAGGCCGAGGGAGCCGGCGCAGCGGCGCACCACGTTCCAATTGGCATCGGCCAGCGCGCGCCGGTAGATCTCCTCCAGCAGGGCCTGGGGGGTGGCGCTGCCGCCGGGGCCGCTGAGCTCAGCCTCCAGGCCCAGGCGATGCACGAGTTGCTCCAGCAGCTCGGCCTGCTCCGGCAGCGATTGGCTTTGCCAGAGGCGCTCGGCGAGCGCGTCGATCCCCGACTCCTCCAGCTCCTGCTCCTCCTCGGCGGTGAGCGGTTGTTGTTCGGTGCTGGCCCGCAGCAGGGTGGGGGCCGGTTGGCTGCGCGGCTGGTCTTGGGGTTGGGCGTGCTCGGGCAGTTCGGCCCAGCTGGCCTGGTCCATCAGCTCCTGCAGGGGTGCCAGCTGCACCGCCACCCCGTTCACCAGGCCACTGCGCAGCCGCTCGCCAAGCCGCAGGAATGAATCCGGGCTGCGCTGGAAGGGGCCCTCCTCCACGGGGATTAGCAGCACCGGGGCGCCGGCGCCCCGCCAGTGCCGTTGCAATTGGCTGATCTCGCTCTCCACCGCATCCACCAGCAGTTCGGGATCGTCGGAGAGGTAGTAGGTGCTCTCCTCGAGCACGGCCGGCAGGAAGGCCAGCGGTTGGCCGCCCTGGCGGTAGAGCCGGGCCGTCACCATCGTTTCCATCCGCAGCGGCGGGTGGCCGCTGAGCCCCAGGCGTGGATTGGCGCCCACGGCCCCCATACGCTCGCCCAGTTCCGCCGAGCTGGCGATCGCCACCTGGCCGGGGCGCGTCACCGCCAGGCCGGCCTGCTCCAGCGCGGTGGCGATGTGCTCACGCGCCGGCACGAAGCTCACCAGCACCTGATCGGCGCCAAGCGGGCAGCTCAGGCGGCGGCCACTGGGGTCGAGATCGTCGGGTTTGAGCAGGCCCAGCAGCAGGAGATCCCCGAGCCAGGTGAGGCTCTGGGTCCAGAGCAGTGGCACGTTCTCGTTGGGGATGCGCGGCTGGCTGCCGGGCTTCAGGCGCTCGGCTTCCACAGCCTCCTTCGGCACCACGTAGAGCTCCGGCAGGAGCGCCACACCATCCACGTCCACCGCCACGCGGTGGAGCCGCTCGCGCCATTGCCAGGCTTCGGCCCAGCGCTCTTCGCAGCAGGCGGTGATCAGCTCGTAGGCCAGAAACAGCGGCCATTCGCATTCGATGTGCTCGAACTGGGCCAGCTCCTCGCGTTCGTAGTGCAGGCGGGTGTGGTCTTCCACCACGGTTTGGTGCCCGTCGCGGCGGAAGCGCTTGTAGCCGTAGGGCCCGCCCAGCTCGGTGCGGATCTTGCTGCGGGTGCGCTCCACTAGCGAAGGATCCTCCACGGCCCAGGCGGGGTAGCCGATCACCGAGAGGCAGGCCGCATCCACCTCTTTGCTGGCGGATTCGCGCGGCAGCAGGCCGGTGAGGGCGCGGCGCAGGCGCACGATTGCGTCGTGGGGGATGTGCAGGCTGCACTGGCCATTGCCGTGGGGGCCATAGAGATCCAGGCCTTCCAGCGCTTCCAGCGATGCCTTCACCAGGCCAATCGAACTGGCATTGCGCTCCGGCAGGCCGTGGTTGCCCTTGTCTCCCCGCTCCCAGATGCCGTAGTCGCGCACCCGGTAGGCCCGGGCCACGTAATACACCAGGTTTTGGATGAAATCGCGTTCGTGGCTGGTCTGCACCACCACTAGGCCGGAGCGGGTGAGCTGCGCCAGCTGCAGCAGGAAGAGAGCCGTGGCATCGAGCTGCAGGTGGCCCCAGCCGTCATCGGGCACCACCGGTTCGCCGCTGCTGGTGTCGTATTTGGCGTGCAGTGCATCCAGCGGCTCGAGGCTGTGCTTGAAGCGCTCCACCTTGGCGGCCTGGCGCAGCATGGCGTTGAGCAGGCCGCGCATCAGTTGCAGCACCCGCTGCTCCAGCTCGAACACACGCGTGGTGGCGCCGCTGAGGCGCCGGTGTGCCAGCGCCAGACCCCACACGCATTGGATCGAATACACGCAATCGCGCACCCAGGCGTCGCCGTAGTTGCCGTGCACCGTGTTGGCGGTGCTGGCGGGCAACAGGCCGGTGATCGGGTGCTGGCGCTGCAGCACCACCCGATCGATCTGAGCATCGAGCTCCTGCAACCGCTGCCAGGCTTCGGCGGCGCTCAGCTGCAACGGTGTCGCCTGGCTGGCCGTGGGTGCGCTGCTGAGCATCGTGGGCGCGGCGGAACCGGGCTGCAGCCATAGATTCTCTCGTGTGGCCCCTGCGCTCGATGGCATCAATGGCGACGGATGCGTCCCGCACTGGCTTTCGAGGTTCCACAGAGCCGCCCTCGTGGACGGTGACCTCCGTGCTTGGCGTACAGGTGGCCGTGAGCAGCAACGTGTTTGCGGCCGCACTGGAGCTCAAACAGCGCGGTGGCGGCCAGATCGTGACGCTCAACGCTGAGATGACCATGGCGGCTCGGGCTAATCCCGAGCTCGGCGCCGCCATCGCCGAGGCCGATCTGGTGATTCCCGACGGGGCCGGCGTGGTGTGGGCTCTGGGGCGCCAGGGCTATCGGGTGCGTCGCAGCCCGGGGATTGAGCTCGCCCGCCAGTTGCTGGTGTACGCCGCAGCCCGCCAGTGGCGGGTGGCGCTGGTGGGGGCCAGCCCCGAGGTGATGGAGCGGTTGGTGGAGCGGTTGCAGGCCGAGATCCCGCAGATCGATCTGGCCTTCGCCATCCATGGCTATCAAGACCCGGAGCAGTGGCCGGGCATCGAGCAGCAGCTGCAGCAAGCCCGGCCGGATCTGGTGCTGGTGGCCCTGGGGGTGCCCCGCCAGGAAACCTGGATTCAGCGGCTGCATCCAGAACAGCCGGGCCTGTGGATGGGCGTGGGCGGCAGCTTTGACGTGTGGTCGGGCACCAAGCAGCGTGCGCCCGAGTGGATGGGCCGGCTGCAGATCGAGTGGCTCTATCGCCTGATCCAGGAGCCCAGCCGCTGGCGGCGCATGTTGGCCCTGCCTGCGTTTGCTTGGGAGGTGCTGCGGCGCGGCTGATTGAGGGCCGTTGCTCAGGCTTAGTCAGCAAAAAGCGGTGGAAGCCAAGCTCCCACCGCAATGGTTGGAACTGCCGAGATCTGGTCTCAGCGGTTCAGGATCAATCTGCTGGCTTCAGCGGAAGCCCACCGAGGCCTGCCATACGAAGGCCAGCAGCAAGAAGAACAGGGGAATGATCGGCAGGATGTCCACCAGGGGCGCGAAGGCCTGATAGGCCTCGGGCAGCTGGGCCAGGGTCTGCAGGGCGTAGGCGGCCATCCCGGAATGTTCGTTGGCTAGAGGCGGACGCTACCACGTGTGTGCGGCTGGGGAGTCGGGTTCCCAGGGAGCGAAATCCTCTGCAAAACAACCGTCGCGAATCGCGCGGGCCATGGCGCTGCTGAAGCGCACCAGCTGGGTGATGTTGTGCAGGCTCAGCAGGATCTTGCCCAACAGTTCATCGGTCTTGATCAGGTGGTGCAGGTAGGCGCGGCTGTGCACCGTGCAGGCCGGGCACGAGCAGCTCGGATCGAGGGGGGTGTGGTCGTGGCGGAAGCGGGCGTTCTTGAGGTTCCAGCGTTCGCCGCCCACCAAGGCCGCGCCATGGCGGCCCAATCGGGTGGGGAGAACGCAATCAAACACATCGAAGCCGTTAGCCACCGCGATCGCCATCTCCGGCAGAGTGCCCACCCCCATTAAGTAGTGGGGCTTGTCGTCGGGCAGCAGCGGCCCCACCTGGCGCACGATCCGGTGCATCTCTTCGGCCGGCTCACCCACGCTCACCCCGCCTACGGCGATGCCGGGTAGCCCCATGGAGCTCACCACCCGAGCCGACTCTTCGCGTAGATGCGGGAAACAGCCCCCTTGCACGATGCCGAACAGGGCCTGATCACTTTTGGTGTGGCTGGTGATGCAGCGCTCCAACCAGGCGTGGGTGCGGCGGCAGGCGGCGGCCACCTCGCTTTCGGTGGCCGGATAGGGCGGGCACTGATCGAAGGCCATCGCCACATCGGCGGCCAGGGTCATCTGGATCGCCATCGAGCGCTCGGGGGTGAGGTCGATGCGGGCGCCGTCGCGGGGGGAGCGGAACACCACGCCCCGGTCGTTGATCGTGTTGATGTCGCCCAGGCTGAACACCTGGAAGCCGCCCGAATCGGTGAGCATCGGGCCGTCCCAGGCCATGAAGCGGTGCAGGCCGCCGCCGTCGGCCACGATCTGCTCGCCGGGCTGCAGGTGCAGGTGGAAGGTGTTGGAGAGCACCATCTCGGCGCCGGTGGCCTTGAGCTGGGCGGGTGTCACGCCCTTCACCGTGGCCAGGGTGCCCACCGGCATGAACCGCGGGGTGTTCACCACCCCATGGGGGGTGTGAAAGCAGCCGCAGCGGGCGCGGGTGTTCGGGCAGTGGGCTGTGATCTCGAACGCGAACACCAGCGAGGCAGCAGGATTGGCTGATCCCATCGTTGCTGGCCGTGGCCAAGGCCCCGTTTCGCCTCGCCTGGCTGGGGGATCTGGCCGGCGCCTGGATCTTTTACAGCGTGCTGCCGCTGCCGCCTGGGATCACGCCGCGGTTTGAACGCATTGCCCGTTTCGCCCCCTGGGTGGCGCTGGTGATCGGTGGGCTGGAGGCGGCGCTGTGGCAGGGGCTGGCCGGCGCTGGGCTTGTGGCGCAGCTGGCCTTGGTGCTCGCGCTCGGCAGCGCCCTCAGCGGCGGCCTGCATCTCGATGGCGCCATGGATACGGCCGATGGGCTGGCGGCGGGGCCGCAGCGCCGCCTGGAGGCGATGGACGACAGCCGCGTGGGGGCCAGTGGCGTTCAGGCGCTGCTGCAGCTGGTGTTGGTGCGGATCGGGGGGCTCGCCTTGTTGGCGGTCGCGGCGCCCTGGGGGTTGGTGTGGGCTGCGGTGTGGGGACGGATCGCGCCGTTGGTGGCGATGCAGCTGTTCCCTTATCTGCGCGAACCCGGCACTGGCACCGCCGCCTTCCATCGCCGCCATTGGCAAGGTTGGTGGGCGGAGCTGGTGCCTTCGCTGATGCTGCTGGGGGCACTCACCGCTCTGGCCCTCCGCTTTGCGGCGGGGCCCTGGTGGTGGCTGGGCTGGCTGGGGCTGCTGCCGGCGGTGTTGGTGCCGCTTGAGCTGGGGCGGCGCCTCGGCGGCCACAGCGGCGACAGCTATGGCGCCTGCGTGGAATGGACGGTGAGCTGGAGCCTGCTGCTGATGGGCTTGATCAGCTGGCGGATGACAGCGGCAGGCTGAGGCGAAACGCGTTGCCGGCGGCGGGCAGCTGCGGATCGAGGCTGCTGGCGGGCACCACCAGCTCCAGCTCGCCGCCCAGGCTGCGGGCCAGATCGCGGGCCAGGGCGAGCCCCAGGCCGCTGCCCGGCAGGGCCGCACCACGGCTGCCCCGCACCCCCTTGGCAAAGATCTGCTCTCGCTCCTCCAGGGGCACCGGAGGCCCGCTGTCCCAGATGCTCAGCTCCAGGCGCCCGGTGCATTGGCAGTGCAGACCGATGGCGCCGCCGCTGCGGCTGTAGCGGAAGGCGTTTTCCAGCAGGTTGGCCACGATTTCACCGATGGCGCTGCCATCGCCCTGCCAATTGGGTAGGGATGTGGGGGTCTGCCAGGGGCGCCCTTGCAGATTGGCGGTGGCGGCGGCGCGCTCCAGCAGCGGCCGCAGGATCTGCTCGAGGCTCTGTGGTGTGCTCTCGCTGAGCGCGGGCGGCAGCAGTAGGGGCGTGCTGGTGTCGCTGCTCACGAGAGCGGGGGCTTCGGTGAGGTGATCGATCGCTTCCACATAGCGGCTGATCTGGCGCTGCTCACCCAGCAGGCTGTCCACCAGTGAGAGGTTGCGGGCATCGCCATCGAGGCGCCGGCGCAGCAGTTGCCCGAAGGTGCGCAGGGCGGCCAGGGGATTGCGCAGTTGATGCACCAGCAGCCGCAGCTCGTCGTCGCGCTGGCTCAGCTCGCGGCCCAGCCGCTGCTGCTCCAGATCCAGGCGCAGCGCTTCGGTGAGGCAGCGAGCTGTGGCCTCCAGCCGTTCGCTGAGGCTGGCGGGCCAGGGCCAGCGATCCGCATCCACCCGCAGGGCGCCGAGCAGCATCGTCTCGTCGCGCAGAGCCAGCCAGCGGCGGCCGCTTTCCACGTTGGCGTCGTGTCCCGCAGCGGTGCCTTCGCTAAGGGCCAGGGACTGGGGCCAGCGGCCGATCGCCACCAGCGAGGGTTGGCCACTGGGTTCTGGCACCGCCACATACACCACCAGGGCCAGGAGGTCGGGCCGATCCGTGAATTGGGCCAGCTGCTGCTCGAGCAGTGCCAGAAACCGCTTGGAGACCTGCATCTGAGCGGGAACTGGGGTGGGATCCGGCCCGCTCAGCGCGCAGGCCCAGCAGAAATTTCCCCGACCGTGTTCGAAATCTGGGAAAAAGTCTTAAGATTCTCGGTATCGACCAATACCTCGCGGTCCGGGTTCGGGCGGCGCAGCGATCGGCCCATCCGGCTTTTGTTGCATCTCCGTGCAATTGAGGCTACAGCAGTGGATGTTGCGTCCTCTGCTGATCGGAGCGGTGCCGTTGTGGCGCCCACCCGGCTCGCAGGTGTATGGGCGTTGCCGAGGCTTCCGGTCCTTGTGGCTGGTCCTCATCGTCCGACTCCATCCACCCTGCCCTCACGGGCTTAGCTCCATGTCCAAGAAGCGCAAGCGCATCAGTCGCCGCCGTCTAGCCGGTCAGCGGGTTCTGGCTCATGTCGCCACCCACAACCTCGAAACCGGCGACTACAAACCCGTCACCGCTGCACGTCGCTACATCGCTGAGGGCGGCATCGTGCCCCCCGCGATCCTGAACGTGCGTCGCAACGAGCACACCACCGACCGCTTCTTCTGGGGCGAGAAGGGTCTGTTCAGTGCCCAGTACGCCGAAGAGAACCACTTCCTGTTCCCCTCTCTGCGCGAGATCGTGGATCGCATCGGCGAGGACACCCTGTTCGCCGGCCTGGAGGCCATGGCTGCCGACGACTGGGAAGAGATGGAGGAGTACGAATACGCCTTCGTTTGAGCGAAACGGCGTTTGCGCTTCCAGCCGGTCCCAAGGGACCGGCTTTTTTCATGGCTGTGTGTTCAGCTGCTGGCGTACAAAGGCTCGGATCTGCGGCAGCACCGCAGCATCAATGGTGTGACCGCCATCGAACGCGAGCAGTTCGGCGCTGTTGCCGGCGGCGATCAGCCGCTCCTGAGCGGCTTTGCTGGCGGCGAAGGGCACCACGGGATCCTCCCGTCCATGGCTGAGCAGCACCGGTGCCACCGCTGCACCCGGATGCCAGCCCTCATGGGGATAGCCACTGCAGGCCACGATGCCGGCTAAAGGCAGGCTGCTGCCCACATCCAAGGCCATAGCGCCTCCCTGGGAGAAGCCGAGCAGCACCGTGCTGGCTAGGGGCACCGTGGTGGCCAGATCCTCCAGGCGCTCTTTGAGGGCCGTGCGGGCGGCGGGCAGCTGCGTCCAGTCGATTGGCTGCAGGCCGTACCACTGGCGGCCTGTGCCGTAGGGATGCGGCTCCGGTGCCCGCAGCGCCACCACGCTCACGTCAGGGCTCACCAGCAACGGGCCGAGATTCAACAGGTCGTCGGCATCGGCTCCCCAGCCATGCAGCAGCACCAGCCGACAGGCGGCCTCAGCGGGGCCGCATTGGAGCTGATCAGAGAAGGAACCGGTCATCGGCGTGAAGTGCTGCTGCTGCGTAGGTTGGAACGCTTGCCCTCCACTCAACAGCCATGGCGCCCACGGCCCTGCTCAGCGTGTCGAATAAGGACGGCCTGGTGCCCCTGGCTGAAGGACTGCTGGCCGCCGGCTACCAGCTGATTTCCAGCGGCGGCACGGCCGCGGCGCTGGCGGCGGCAGGTCTGCCCGTGACCAAGGTGGCGGAGCACACCGGCGCCCCTGAAATCCTCGGCGGCCGGGTGAAAACGCTGCACCCCCGCATCCACGGCGGCATCCTCGCCAAGCGCTCCGAACCCTCCCACCAGGCGGATCTGGAAGCCCAGGGCATCGCCACGATTGATGTGGTGGTGGTGAACCTTTATCCCTTCCGCGAAACCATCGCCCGCCCGGATGTGAGCTGGGATCTGGCGATCGAAAACATCGACATCGGCGGCCCGGCCATGGTGCGCGCCGCCGCCAAAAACCACGCCGATGTGGCGGTGCTCACCAGCCCCAGCCAATACCCCGCTTTCCTGGAGGCCCTGGCCGCCGGAGCCCTGAGTGAGGCCCTGCGCCGCCGGCTCGCCCTCGAGGCCTACAGCCACACCGCCGACTACGACACCGCCATCAGCGCCTGGCTCGCCAGCCAGCTCAGCCAGGAGGAAGCCACGGCTGAGCAGCTCACGCTCAATCTGCCCGCTCGCCAGAGCCTGCGCTACGGCGAAAACCCCCACCAGAACGCCACCTGGTATGCCCAGCCCGGCGCTGGCCTCGGCGCCGGCGAGCAGCTGCAGGGCAAGGAGCTCAGCTACAACAACATCCTTGATCTCGAAGCCGCCCTCGCCACGGTGCGGGAGTTCGGCTACGGCGGCCAGCCGGCTGGCGGTAACCCCTTCCAGCCGGCAGCGGTGGTGGTGAAGCACACCAACCCCTGCGGTGTGGCCACCGGCAGCGGCAGCGCCAACGCCCTCGAGCGGGCCCTCGATGCCGATCGCGTGTCGGCCTTTGGCGGCATCGTGGCCATCAACGGCCCGGTAGATGCGGCCACCGCCGGCCATCTCACCAGCCTGTTCCTGGAGTGCGTGGTGGCGCCGGTGTTTGAGCCGGCCGCCCGAGAGCTGCTGGCGGCTAAGGCCAACCTGCGCCTGCTGGAGCTGGATCCGGCGGCAATTGAGCGTGCCAGCCGTCAGCAGCTGCGCAGCGTGCTCGGTGGGGTGCTGGTGCAGGAGCTCGATGACCAGCCAGTGGATGAAACGGTGTGGGAGGTGGTGAGCCAGCGCCAGCCCACCGCTCAGGAGCTGGAGGATCTGCGCTTCGCCTGGCGTTTGGTGCGCCATGTGCGCTCCAACGCGATCACCGTGGCCAAGGGCGGACAGAGCCTCGGCATTGGTGCCGGCCAGATGAACCGGGTGGGTTCAGCCCGCATTGCCCTTGAAACCGCCGGTGAAAAAGCCAAGGGCGCTGTGTTGGCCAGCGATGGCTTCTTCCCCTTCGACGACACCGTGCGTTTGGCAGCCCAGCACGGCATCACGGCTGTGATTCAGCCCGGCGGCAGCGTGCGTGATGCCGATTCGATCGCCGCCTGCGATGAGCTGGGGCTGGCGATGGTCACCACTGGCCGCCGGCATTTCCTGCACTGAGGCTGACGCCTCTGCCCTAGTTTCGCCCCACTGCGCTGATCACAGCTCGCTCCCATGCCCGAGAGCCTCGCTTTTAACCTCAACTTCCTGCATCCCCTGGCGATGTGGGCGCTGTTGGCCCTGAGCGGCTACGCGATGTTTCTGGGCATTAAGGCCAAGAAAACCCGCACCGCTGACGCCGAAACCCGCAAGACCCTGATCAAAGGGCAATTCGCCAAGCGCCACTACCTCTATGGCAGTGCCGTTTTGGCGGTGATGGTGCTCGGCACCTTTGGTGGCATGGCCGTCACCTACATCAACAACGGCAAGCTGTTTGTGGGCCCTCACCTGCTGGTGGGCATTGCCATGAGCAGCATGCTGGTGGTGGCTGCCGCTCTCTCGCCCCTGATGCAGCAGGGCAACCTGATCGCCCGCAAGATCCACGTGGGTCTGAACATGGGTGTGGTCACCCTGTTCCTGTGGCAGGCCGTGACCGGCATGCAGATCGTCAACAAGATCTGGGAAAACCGGCCCGCCTGATCAGCCAATCCCTCAGAACTGTGCCCGCCGCCGCGGCGGGCAATCCAGCTCGTGGGTGGCGTGAAAGTCTTCCTGCACCTTCCAGGTGAGCTTGCGGGAGATCTGGCGCACGATCTGGCGCAGCAGGTGATCGCCGCTGCTCTGCACCAGGGATTCCGGCAGCAGGCCGATCACCGACGGCAGCTTGATCCACACACTCAGATCCAGTTCCCAGCGCACCTCCGTGAGCGGAGCATCGGCAGATTGCTCCTCAAGTCGCAGTGCTGCGTTGAATTCCACGTCGTAGAGGTCGCGCAGGCCGGGCTGGAACTGCTCGGGGGGCACGGTGCAGATCCGATACACGCCGGCGCTCTGGGGTAGCAGCTCCAGGCCAATCGTGGGCTCTACCTCAAAGCCGAAGTTGCCGAAGCGGCCGAGGGTGAGCACGTAGCCATTGCGCCCCAGGGCATCCACCTGCATCGGGGCGGCGCAGCGGCGGAACCAGCCCTCATGGCGATCCAGGTAGGCCCCCACGATGTGGGCCGGAGCCCGCATCTCCATCAGGTCGGCGAACTGGCTGCTGTAGCAGCGCACCCGAGAATCCTCGCTGTGGCGCAGGGATGGCTGCAGCGTTTCGCTCAACTCAGGCAGGGGGTTGGTCACCGATGAGATCAACGCGGTCGGTTCTCCCCAGGCCTGAACCAGTGAATGTTGAAACAATGTAAAGCCCGGCTGCGGCCTGGATTGCAGTCGCTGTGACAGCCCGATCAGGCGTCAGCCAGATCGATCAGCCGGCTGATCACGTCTTCCACCACACGATCCGGCGTGGAGGCGCCGGAGGTGATCCCCACCCGCAGCGTTCCCTCCGGCAGGAAGGGCTCCACCACCTCCAGTTCGCCCCCCAAGGGCTTGTGCTCGATTCGATTGCCTGGGCCAATCCGCTCGGGCGTATCGATGTGGAAGGAGCGGATGCCGCGGCTCACCGCGATTTCCTGGAGGTGGGTGGTGTTGGAGGAGTTGTAGCCACCGATCACCACCATCAGATCGAGGGGCTCATCCACCAAGGCGAACATCGCGTCCTGGCGCTCCTGGGTGGCATCGCAGATCGTGTTGAACGCCACGAAATGGTCGTTGAGCTCCACAGGGCCGAAGCGCTGCAGCATCGTGCGCTCAAACATGCGGCCGATTTCCTCGGTTTCGCTCTTGAGCATCGTGGTTTGGTTGGCCACGCCGACGCGGTTGAGATCGCGGTCGGGATCAAAGCCAGGGGAGCAGGCCTTGGCGAAGCGGGCCATGAAGGCCTCGCGGTCGCCTTTGCCGAGGATGTAGTCGCACACCAGTTGCGCTTCGGCCAGATCCAGCACCACCAGGTAGGTGCCCGCAAAGGAGCTGGTGGCCAGCGTTTCCTCGTGCTTCACCTTGCCGTGAATGATCGAGGTGATGTCGTGCTTCTTGTGCTTCTCCACGGTGTTCCACACCTTGGAGACCCACGGACAGGTGGTGTCCACGATGTGGCAACCGCGCTCGTTCAGCAGCTGCATCTCCTGCACCGTGGCGCCGAAGGCAGGCAGGATCACCACATCGCCGCTGGCCACGTTGGAGAAGTCCTTCACGCCGCCATCCACGGGGATGAACAGCACGTTCATCTCCCGCAGGTGATCGTTCACCGAGGGGTTGTGGATGATCTCGTTGGTGATCCAGATGCGCTCGGTGGGGTAGTGGCGCCGCGTCTCGTAGGCCATGGCCACCGCGCGCTCCACGCCCCAGCAGAAACCAAAGGCTTCGGCAAGCTTCACGCTCAGCCGCCCGTGCTGCAGCTGATAGCCGTTCTCCCGCAGGCTGGCGATCAGGTTGCTCTGGTAGGCCTGCTCCAGGCTGCCCGCCACTTCCTCGCCCAGGCCGAAGCCGCGGCGGTTGTAGCGATCCGAATGGTGCAGGGATCGCTTGAACGCGCGGGTATCCACGGCGGCGGGCACGGGGGCTTTCAACTCTATGGGGCTCCACCGCTCAGGTTGGGTTGCATGCTGAGTTGTTTTCGCCCTACAGAGGGCGCAGCTGGTTATGGGGCGCGCATGGTCACGCAGGAGCAGTTGGCAGCCCTTGATTTGCTCATCTGGCTCAAGACCACCGAGCAGGCTGCCCAGCTGGCCTTTTCCAACCAGAGCACCATCTGCCGGCGAACGCAGGCTGTGCTCCGGCAGTTTGGCCTGAAGCTCGAACGTGATCAGTCTGGCCGCCGGCCCACTGGCGATCTTGCGCTTCTGGATCTGGAGCGGCAGGTGCACCAGCAGGCGCGCTTTCGCGGCCATCACCCCCTGAGGTTGCACGTTCCGTACTGGACCCGGCGGGAAGCACTGCGTGATCTGCCGGAAGGATGGTGCGCCAATCCTTTGGTGCCGGATCTGGTCTGTGACGACCCGGTGACTCTTCTGAGGGAGCACATCCTGGATGCCTGCCTGGTCACGCCAACCCAGCTGCCTGCCTGTCAGGACGATCTGGTGTTACTGGATCTCTACCGGAGCCCGATTCAACTGATTCTGTTCCCGGGTTCCGATGACCATCCCACAGAGGTCCGGGATCGTTTCTGGTGGCAGCAGGAGAATGGACAGCTCAATCTGTTGCTGATGCCGTTTCTGCCGGAGAGCTGTCGGCAGCGTTCCGGCGACTGGTTCAAAGCGCTCGAGGCTGGTCCCGGGTCGGCTCCTGAGCGGTTGCGGAGGCTGGAACCATCCCGCTACGCCGGCCAGAGCCTCACAGTGGCTTTTCTGACTCCGGAGATGAAGGCAGCCCAGGATTGGCCAGGGCAGGTGGAGGACACGGTTCAGCCGTATCCCTACGTGGAGCGTCTGGCCGTGCTGGCTGATCATGCGGCTGAACCCGCTGTGCTGCGCCTGCAGGAGCAGCTGGTGGCGCGGTTCGCTCCACAGGCGTCATGGATCGCTTAGGCCTCATGCCTGCAGATCCGCGCTGCGTTGAACTGCCGCAAGCCCTTGCCAGGCCACGCCGGTGGCGCTGAATCCATAGCGGCAGGGCAGCACCTCCACGCCGGCATCGAGAGCCTGGCGGAACAGCTCGCCGTAGCGGGGATCGGCGCTGTCGCCGGGGGCGAAGCGGGTCACATCGGCGCGGCTCAGGCAGGGCACCAGCACGGCACGGGCCTCAGGCAGCACGCCCATCAGTTCCTCGAGGTGCTTTTGGCCCCGTTCGGTCACGGTGTCGGGAAACAGCGCCAGATCGCCGTCGGTCCAGGTGGTGTTCTTCACCTCCACATAGATCGGCCGTGGATCAGCAGCGCCTTCGGCGGGGGTGAGCAGCAGATCGATTCGGCTGCGGCGGTTGGCGCCATAGGCCACCTCAGCGCGGATGCCCGCGATCGGCCCCAGCCAGGGCTCCAGGCAGCCGGCCTCGATCGTGGCGCGCACCAGGCGGTTGGGCAGTGCTGTGTTAATCCCCACCCACACCGGCTCGCCATCCGCCCCGGGCACTTGCGCCTGCTCCCAGGTCCAGGCCAGCTTGCGGGTGGGGGAGGGAGCATGGCGCAGCCGCACGCGCCCGCCCACGTGCAGCACCCCGGTCATCGGCCCGGTGTTGGCGCAGTGGGCGGTCACCACCTCGCCGTTGTCGAGTTGAACATCGGCGAGGAAGCGTTTGTAGCGCTTGAACAGCACGCCCTCCTGCAAGGGCTCCAGCGTCAGCACAGGTTGGGCTTCGGGTGCGGCGGCAACCGGCATGACGGCGAGGCTTCTGCAGGCAAGAATCGCCCGAGTTGGGGCCAAGGCCGCACTACATGAGCGAATCCCCGAGCGAATCGCCCAGCCCAGCCCCAGCGCCGGCGCGCTCGCTACGCCGCATTGCCCTGATCGTGGCGGTGGCCACGGCCCTGAGCAAGCTGGCCGGTCTGGTGCGCCAGCAGGCAATCGCGGCCGCCTTCGGTGTAGGCGCCGCCTACGACGCCTACAACTACGCCTATGTGTTGCCGGGCTTTTTGTTGATCCTGCTGGGCGGGATCAATGGCCCCTTCCACAGCGCCATGGTGAGCGCCCTCTCGCGCCGGCCCCGTGAGGAAGGCGCCCATGTGCTCGCCGCTATCAACACCCTGGTGGGTGCAGCCCTGATCGGGGTGACGCTGCTCTTGTTTGTGGCGGCGGATCCGCTCATTGATCTGGTGGGCCCAGGGCTGGATGCCGAGCGCCACGCGATCGCGGTGCTGGAGCTGCGCTGGATGGCGCCGATGGCCCTCTTCGCTGGCCTGATCGGCCTGGGCTTTGGGGCCCTCAATGCCGCGGATGAGTTCTGGTTGCCTTCGGTGAGCCCTTTGCTCTCCAGCGTGGCGGTGATCGCCGGCCTGGGGATCCTCTGGCTGCACCTG
Organism: Vulcanococcus sp. Clear-D1; assembly: GCF_014654725.1. GTDB lineage: Bacteria > Cyanobacteriota > Cyanobacteriia > PCC-6307 > Cyanobiaceae > Vulcanococcus. The sequence goes on from NZ_JACVZV010000013.1 coordinate 58,631, forward strand.
GGGTCCGACATCGCTCTGCCCCAGTACGCCTTCCTCGGCGGTGCCGTGTTGGCGGGCACCACGCTGTTGGGGGCGGTGTTCCAGTGGCTGATTCAGTTGCCGGCTTTGGCGCGCCAGGGGCTGCACAAGTTCCAGCTGGTGTGGGATTGGAAGCACCCCGGCGTCCAGGAGGTGCTGCGGGTGATGGGCCCCGCCACCCTCTCCTCGGGCATGTTGCAGATCAACGTGTTCACCGATCTGTTCTTCGCGTCCGGGATCGTGGGCGCGGCGGCAGGCCTGGGCTACGCCAACCTGCTGGTGCAAACGCCCCTGGGCCTGCTCTCCAACGCCCTGCTCGTGCCGCTGCTGCCGGTGTATGCCCGGCTCACCGCTCCGGGCGATCGGCCGGAGCTGATCAGCCGCATCCGTCAGGGGCTGATGCTCTCCAATGCCTCGATGCTCCCCCTGGGGGCCCTGATGGTGGCCCTGGCAGGTCCGATCGTGGCCCTCATCTACGAGCGGGGGGCGTTCAATGCCAGTGCCGCCGCTCTGGTGGGCGGCCTGCTGATGGCCTATGGCGTCGGCATGCCCGCTTATCTCGGCCGCGATGTGCTGGTGCGCGTGTTCTATGCCCTTGGCGACGGCACCACCCCCTTCCGCTTCTCAATGGCGGGCATCGGCCTGAACGCCCTGTTCGATTGGCTGCTGGTGGGTGGTCCGACGCCCTGGGGCTTGCAGCTGCCTGCTCTCAATTTCGGCGCCCCCGGCCTGGTGTTGGCCACCGTGGGGGTGAATCTGCTCACTTGTTTGGCGCTGCTGCTGGCGCTGCAGCGCCGTTTGGGTGGGCTGCCGCTGTTGGCCTGGGTGCGCGACAGCCTGCTCCTGCTGGTGGCTGCGGTGCTGGCTGGTGGGCTCAGCTTCGGACTCTCGGTGCTGATCGCCTGGCCTTCCCAGCTGGTGGGCCTGCTCTTGCAGTGCGGCCTCTGCGCGGCCGCTGGTCTGCTCGTGTATGGGCTTGTGGCCAGCTGGGCCGGTGTGCCGGAAGCCAGGCAGATCACCCGGCAATTCGGTGGTCAGATCACGCGGCGCCTGCGGTTCAAGCGTTGAGGCGGCGGCCTCAGCCTTCCACCACGCGCTCTTCGCGCACATGGATTGGCACTTCCAGATGGTTGCGGCCCACCATGGCTGGCCCATCCACCGAATAGATCCGCGCTTCGATACCGAAGTCGCGGAAGGCGGTTTCCATTTCCTGCATCAGCGCCTTTTCCACCTGTGCTTCAGCGTCCACCACCTTGCCGATCAGGCGGCTGCCCAGAGGGCCGATGCGCTGGCGAACAACCTCTCGGGCGTTGGTGACCTCGATGACCAGCACAGGGCCGCAGCGGGATGCGCAACCCTAGCCGTGGTTGGCGAGCAGATCCTCGAGATCCTGCAGCTGGCCGGCCGGCACGAGCCGTGCCAGCGGCAACTTGCTGCTGCCACCGCCGATGGGCACCTGCACCGCTTCAAGGGCCTGGCGCGCGCACACACCGGCGCCTTGATCAAGGCGGGCGGCGCATTCGATCGCCAGCGCTTCGGCTACGCCGGCATCGCCCAGATACAGGTGCCAACCCCCGATCTGGATGTAGAGCCGGTCGGCGATCTCCAATTGCAGATCGCGGATCTCGCTGGCGGAGAGGGGCATCGCGGCGATGGCGGGTGTGGTCTCAGGATGGCGTTTCCGGTCGCCTGGCGACCACGCTGATCAGCTGCACCACCAGCAGCAGGGCCCAAGCCTCGGTGAGCCAGGCCAGGTGGCTGAAGGGATGGCGCATGTTCTGCACGAACCACAGGCCGCTGTTGAGAGCGGCGAACACCATCGTGTGCAGCACCAGATTCACGATCCGGTTGAAGTGCCGGTAGGTGGGGTCTTCAGGGTTGGCGGGTCCGTACCAGCGGATCGGCATCGGGGATTGGAGGCGGAGGTCTGTTGACGGGTGGGCCCTCGGTATGGGCACAATGTCAGGGCAGGCGAAGGCGCTTGTAGCTCAGCGGATTAGAGCATCTGACTACGGATCAGAGGGTCGGGAGTTCGAATCTCTCCAGGCGCGCCTTTCAAGTGAAACCGCTCTTTCGGGAGCGGTTTTTTTGTGCTCACACGCGGATAGCCAGGCCCCATCGGAGAGGCGCTGTGTGCTGCGGTTTCTTACGATCCAAGTCACATCAACACCTTGATCTGCCATGGCGGAGTCCACCGGAGCAGCCGTGAACCAGTCGCTGGCGGCCGGTGACCCCGCAATCGCTGCTCTGATCGGTCAGGAGCTGCAGCGTCAGCAGACGCACCTCGAGCTGATCGCCTCGGAGAACTTCGCCTCCCGCGCCGTGATGGAGGCCCAGGGCTCGGTGCTCACCAACAAATACGCCGAAGGCCTGCCCTCCAAGCGCTACTACGGCGGCTGCGAGCACGTGGATGCGATCGAGGAGCTGGCGATCGAGCGCGCCAAGGAGCTCTTCGGTGCCGCTTGGGCCAACGTGCAGCCCCACAGCGGTGCCCAGGCCAACTTTGCTGTGTTCCTGGCGCTGCTGCAGCCCGGCGACACGATCATGGGCATGGACCTCAGCCATGGCGGCCACCTCACCCACGGTTCGCCCGTGAACGTGAGTGGCAAGTGGTTCAAGGTGGTGCAGTACGGCGTGGATGAGGCCACCCAGCAGCTCAACTTCGACACCATCCGGCAGCTCGCGCTCGAGCACAAGCCGAAGCTGATCGTGTGCGGCTACTCCGCCTATCCCCGCACCATCAACTTCGAGGCCTTCCGCGCCATTGCCGATGAAGTGGGTGCCTATCTGTTGGCCGACATGGCCCACATCGCTGGTCTGGTGGCCGCTGGTGTGCACCCCAACCCCGTGCCCGTGTGCGATGTGGTGACCACCACCACCCACAAAACCCTGCGCGGCCCCCGCGGTGGTCTGATCCTCTGCCGCGACGCTGAATTTGCCAAGCAGTTCGATAAGGCGGTGTTCCCCGGCAGCCAGGGCGGCCCGCTTGAGCATGTGATCGCCGCCAAGGCCGTGGCCTTCGGTGAGGCGCTGCAGCCTTCCTTCAAGACCTATGCCCAGCAGGTGGTGGCCAACGCCCAGGCCCTGGCCGCCCGCATCCAGGAGCGCGGCATTGATGTGGTGAGCGGCGGCACCGACAACCACATCGTGCTGCTGGATCTACGCGGCATCGGCATGACCGGCAAGGTGGCCGACCTGCTGGTGAGCGATGTGCACATCACCGCCAACAAGAACACGGTGCCGTTCGATCCCCAGTCGCCCTTCGTAACCAGCGGCCTGCGCCTGGGCACCGCCGCCTGCACCACTCGCGGCTTCGATGAAGCGGCCTTCCGTGAGGTGGCCGATGTGATCGCCGATCGCCTGCTCAACCCTGAAGACAGCGCGATCGAGCAGCGCTGCCGCGAGCGTGTGGCGGCCCTCTGCGAGCGCTTCCCGCTCTACGCCGAGGCCCGCGAACTGCAGCCCGCTTGAACGACTGGCCTGCCGCGGCCCTTCCATGATCGCCCCGGAGCTGGGCCCTGCTTAAGCTGCGCCCGGCAGGGCCCACTTGGGCCTCGATTCCGACCGCGCACCGCCCCCGATGATCTCCAGCCGGCCGGATCTCGCCGCTGTTCTGGCATTCGGCATTGCGGCGTTCTGCACAGCGCTCGTGGTGCCGATCGTGCGTCGCGCCGGTCTGCGCTGGGGCCTGATCGATCAGCCCGATTCCCGCAAGCAGCACACCACTCCGATGGTGCGCCTGGGCGGGGTGGGCATCGTGGGCGGTTTTGTGATTGCGCTGGCCTTGATCTGGCTGATGGGCGGCTTCGTGGAGCTGCCCCCCCAGCGCGACAGCCAGATCTGGACCACCATCGCCGGCGCCCTCTGCTTCTTTGTGATCGGCCTGGCGGATGACCTGTTCGCCTTGCCCCCGCTGCCCCGTCTCGGCGGCCAGGTGCTGGTGGCCATGGCGGTGTGGAGCCAGGGCGTGCAGATCGGGGCCATTGATCTGCCCTTTCATCTCTTGGGCGGGCCGCCCGGCGCCATCCCGTTGCCGGATGGTCTGAGCCTGATCGCCACGGTGATCTGGCTGGTGGGCATCACCAATGCGATCAACTGGCTGGATGGATTGGATGGCCTGGCCGCCGGCGTGAGCGGTATCGCCGCCGTGGGCCTGCTGTCAGTGAGTTACAGCCTCAATCAGCCGGCGCCGGGGCTGCTGGCCGCGGCACTGGCGGGCAGCTGCCTTGGCTTCCTCCGCCACAACTTCAACCCGGCCCGCATCTTCATGGGGGATGGCGGTTCCTATTTCCTCGGTTTTGCCCTGGCGGCGATCAGCATCGTGGGCCCGGCCAAAGGGCTTACCAGCGTGAGCTTGCTGCTGCCGCTGCTGATCCTGTCGCTGCCTTTGGCCGACATGTCGGCCGTGATCATGGGGCGCCTCAGCCAGGGCCATTCGCCCTTCTATCCCGATCGGCGCCACCTTCACCATCGCCTGCTGCGGGCCGGCTTCAGCCACCGCCGCACGGTGGTGCTGATCTATGCCTTCACCCAGTGGCTGGCAGCGTTGGCTCTGGTGCTGGCCAATGCGGAATTGCGTTTTCTCTGGCTGGGCCTCGCCACGGCGGTGCTGATTGTGGTGGTGATCGCCGCTCGCCGCAGCCTCAACCGCGAGTTGGCCGGGGATGAGCGCTGAAATCCTCTGCATCGGCACCGAGCTGCTGCTGGGCAACATCACCAACGGCAACGCCCGCTGGATCGCCGAGCAGCTTGCGGCCCTGGGCATTGCGCACCACCGTCAGCTCGTGGTGGGCGACAACCGCGAGCGCCTGATCGCTGAGCTGCAGGCCGCCCCTCAGCGCTGCCGTGTGTTGATCACCACCGGTGGCCTGGGCCCCACGCCCGACGACCTCACCACCGAGGCGATCGCCGCTGCCTTCGGAGCGCCCCTGGTGGAGCATCCCCAGGCGTGGGCCGAGATCCAGGCCCGCCTCGCGGCCCGCGGCCGCCCCTGCGCCGCCAGCAACCGCCGCCAGGCCTTCCTGCCGGAGGGGGCCGCCTTGCTGCCCAATCCCACCGGCACTGCTCCCGGCATGATCTGGAGCCCGCGCCCGGATTTCACGATCCTCACCTTCCCGGGAGTTCCCAGCGAGATGCGGGCGATGTGGGAGGCCACCGCCGCTCCCTGGCTGCAGGCCGCTGGCCTGGCGGAGGGTGTGTTCGCCAGCCGCATGCTGCGTTTCTGGGGCGTGGGCGAGTCGAACTTGGCCGAACAGATGGCCGACCTTTTGGAGGGCTCCAATCCCACCGTGGCCCCTTACGCCGGTGCTGGTGAGGTGAAGCTGCGGATCACGGCGCGTGCTGCGTCCACGTCTGAGGCAGAGGCCCTGCTGGTGCCGGTGGAGGCGGAGATCCGCGCCCGCGCGGGCAAGGCCTGCTTCGGGGCCGATGCCGACACCCTGGCGGCTGTGGTGTTGCAGCTGCTGCGCCAGCGCGGCCAGACCCTGGCGGTGGCTGAGAGTTGCACGGGCGGGGGCCTTGGGGCTGCCTTGGCGGGGGTGCCTGGGGCTTCGGATGTGTGGCTGGGCGGGGTGATCGCTTATGCCAACAGCGTGAAGCAGGGGCTTCTGGGGGTGCCGGCTGAGCTGCTGCACGCTCACGGTGCTGTGAGCGATCCGGTGGTCAAGGCCATGGCCGAAGGAGCGCGGCGTGCCACGGGTGCCGATTGGGCCCTGGCGATCACGGGGGTGGCCGGGCCCGGTGGTGGTAGTGACGCCAAGCCGGTGGGTTTGGTGCATCTGGCGGTGGCGGGCCCGGATGGCTGCAGCAGCGAGGGGGTGCACTTTGGAGATAGCCGTGGTCGTGCCTGGATCCAGACCCTTGCCGCAGGCGAGTCCCTCAATCGGCTGCGGCTGCAGCTGAGTTGAGGGACTGAATCTGGATCAGAGCACGAGATTGTTGCTGCTGATCTGGCCACTGCCGCGCAGCTTGACGGCGAAATCAGCCACCGAGTCGCCGTCTAGATCTGCCTCCAACACCGAAGCGTTTGCGCGCAGTTCACCGGCCATGCCAGAGAAAACCATTTCTCCAATGAAAGTGAGTGTTTGGAGGCCCTCCGTGTTTGTATCGCCATCAAAGGAGGAGAACACAAAACGGTCGTTTCTTCCGAATTTGACGATGTCGCGTTCCGCTTTGCTGGGGAGTGAGGCTTTTTTGCTCGCATACCAGAAGGCATCCATACCTCTGCCACCGCGCATCCAATCCTTTCCCTTACCGCCTCTGATGAGATCATCGTTCTCTCCACCACGGAGGTGGTCGTTGCCACGCCCACCACGTAGGCGGTCATTGCCCAGGCCGCCTGTCAGAGTGTCATTGCCTTTGTGCCCCCTTATTTTGTTAGCCAGGATATTTCCCTGGAGTGTGTCTGGATCCTGGGTGCCCTTCAGTTTTCTTTTGCCACTGGCTAAGTAACCGGGGTCGACCACGGTGCCGTTGGCGAGGCCATCACCATCCCAGTTGAGATCCCCATCTACCAGGGTGAGGATCACGGCGTCAAAGCTCCCGTCGCCATCGCTGTCGACGAAGGCGTACAGGGGATTCCCTGCTGCGTCGACGTATTCCTCAAACCGGTTAGTGCTGTAGTTGAAGCGCACATAGGCGTTGCCGCTCCCTGTGGGCAGGCCTGAAGGAAAGCTGATTGTCGCCTGGGTAGCGCCGCCGGGAGCAATTCCGGAAAGATCGAACGACACCACGCCTGCAAATGCATTGGTCATGCCATAGGGAGTTGTTGTAACAACTGTGCCGCCACCTCTGGCGGTGACGGGCATGCTGCCGTCTGCGGATGGAGCTGTGAGTGTGACCCCACCGAGTTGTACGCCGGGGCTAACGACTAAGGCGCCATAGTCTGAACCTTTGGCGCCGTCATTGATCAGACGAAGACCAGCTACTTCCGTTTGTTGCGCATCAGGGACGCCATCGCGGTTGCCATCCACGCTCGTGCCATCAGCGCTTGTGACAACTTCCCTGAGACCATCTCCGTCATCGTCATTGGGTTGGATATTGGTGCCTGCTGGAGCAGGATCTGCAGGTACTTGATCAATGAGTGGAGGCGCAGTGTCATCAACGTCGGTGACGTAGAGGGTAATGGTTGCAGCTGCGGACCAATTGTTAGCGGTATCAGCGGCTTGAACGTTGTAGATAAAGGCGTTCAGGCCGGTTTCAAAGTCGTTTTGATCGATGCCAGCGGCGGCACCGGCTGCGGTGATGGTGATGATGCCAGCGTTGTCGATGGCAAAGAAGCCATCGGTGGATGTGGCACCAGGAGTGCCGCCTGCATTTTCAAAGCGGAATTGAGTGACACCAACGGCATCAGAGGCGATGACGGATGCAACGGTGGCGCCAGCGGCTTGATTTTCTGCGTAGGAGAAGGACTGGTTGGCAACAGTAGGAGCAGTGTCATCAACTGTATCGACGGTGTAATTGCTGGAGCTGGTGGTGCCAGAGCCGGCATTGCTAGCGGCATTAACTACGCCTGTGTTGTCGAGAGTGATGATATTGGTGGCATCTTCTATGTTGGCCGTTGGCGTGAACGTGGCGGTCCAGGTGATGCCACCATCGGCGGAGGAGACAGAGCTGAGGGTGCCGTTTTCAACGGTGAGATCAGCGTTAGTGAAGCCGGTAACAGCTTCTGAGAAGGTAATGGTGACGAGGGAGGTCTCACCAATTGTGAGAGCCGAATCCGCAAGGGAGATGGTTGCGGTTGGGCGCAGCGTATCGACGGTGTAATTGCTGGAGGTGGTGGAGCCAGAGCCGGCATTGCTAGCGGCATCAACTACGCCTGTGTTGTCGAGAGTGATGATATTGGTGGCATCTTCTATGTTGGCC
>NZ_JACVZV010000013.1:66611-68941 GCF_014654725.1 Vulcanococcus sp. Clear-D1
TGACGAGGGAGGTCTCACCAATTGTGAGAGCCGAATCCGCAAGGGAGATGGTTGCAGTTGGCGGAGTTGTGTCACCACCACTAGGGGTATTTTCATAGAATGCTATCACACCTTGATCAATTCCTACAAATAAATCGAGGTCACCATCGCCGTCGATGTCTGCAAAAGACGGAGTTAAATATTGAGTAAATCCTGGTGTGACATATCCGAAGGGATTGGTCTGCTTAGGGCCAAAGGATGGGGAAGATGCAGTGCCTACGTTTTCGTAGAAAAATAGGGCTCCGCCGACATTTTTATCTCCGACAAATAGATCCAGGTCTCCGTCGCCGTCGGAGTCTGCAAAGGTGGGAGCCGGAGTATCTATGCCATCGGCTGATGTGTTTAAGCCGAATGGTGAGGAATTAGCGCCGCCAAAAGTGGGATTAGAAGCTGTGCCCGTATTTTCATAATAGGTGAGGGATAGGCTGTCTTGTCCGAGGAAGAGGTCGAGGTCGCCATCGGTGTCAATGTCTGCGAATGTAGGAATATTGATAAATCTCTGTGGTATAGGAAGTCCAAAAGAACTCTGAGATGGTGTGGCAAATGAGGCTGCCGAAGAGGTTCCAGTATTCTCATAGAAATTGATTTGAAAATCATTGCCGGCAAATAGATCTTTGTCGCCGTCATTGTCGATGTCTGCGAATGTTGGATATAAGTAAATACGCGAAGGAGGTGTTATTCCAAAGGGATTGGTTGTGGCTGCTGCAAAGTTGGGGCTGGTGCTAGTGCCAATATTTTCGAGGTAGGAGATATCTGGGGAGCCATTCTTTGCCCCGATAAAGAGGTCTAGGTCTCCGTCGTTGTTAATATCTGCAAACGTTGGGTTTATGGATGAAGATATGCTCAGAGAGATGTTGAAGGGATTGCTAGTGGGGCTAGAGAAGGAAAATGTGGTCATGGCTTTTGGTGGTGATTGAGAATTTTGTGGTTAGTGGTGGAAAGGTTCTCGGGGATTTCAGAGGGCCGGCGCTCTGGCTTGGATCTTTGCTGATTTAGGCAGGAGAATTTCCGATTGTCGAGCTCTGGAAATGCTCTGGAGATAGGGCCGCAAATGGCGTTGAGCCAGCCGAATCATGGAGCCGCTTTCTGGCGCTACTCCTGCGCGGGCTACTGGTGGGCCAAGTTCCCCCTGTCGCCGGAAAGCGCTGGCCAGCAGCGCCAAGCCTCTGGCGCGCCCCCGGTGCTCCGGTGCTACAAAAAGGCTGGAATAGCGGACCTGTGTAGGGGTGGTGCGATCTACCAATACCCATCCCACCAGTTGTTCGTTATGAAGCAATGCGAGCGAGATGTTTGGATCCAGGTTTGGGCTGGTTGTGGAGGCAAGAAGGGTGGATGGGGCGTTGAGTTTGGAAGCATCTCCTGTGTACTGCGGTTGCCAGGTTGCTAGGCGGTACGGCTGAGTAATTGGATAGTTGTCAGCCCAGGGAATGGTCGCCAAGCGTTCCGCAAGCCCTTCGAGTAGCAAAAATGTGTCGTGTGGTTTGCTCCAGCCAAGGCGTAGCAGTAAAGATTCAATCGCACCTTCGCTCTCTGTGGTTGATTGGTATCGAATGTGTATATCTCTCATGCCTTCCAGGTGAAGGCATCTCATCAGGCTCTTCATCAGAAGGCTGCCAACCCCTCGGCCGCGCCAATCTGGCTGAACTTTCAGAGAAACGACCTGGGCTGATCCTGTCTGTTTGCACTCAGCGATCGCAAGACCAACCATCTGTTCGCCAGCAAGTGCGCAAACGGCCACCAATGGGCCATTCAGTTTGCGTTGGGCATTGCCGCCAGGTGCCAGCGATGGGAACGTTAGTTCTGCATAGGGTGCCAAGTTGTCGGCTGTGAGGTGAAAGATGCGTTGGTATCGCAGGTTGGATCCGGCAGGGGTGCTTGCGGTGGATTGAGGCGGCTTCGGCCTGGTGCTGAGTAGCTCCACCCGATTCGGGAGCTTGATCAGACGCTCAGCATCGTCGGCATCATTCGCCAGTACCGAAGCGCGTTGGATGCCAGTCAGCAGTGCGATATCGAAAACCTCATCCACAGATTCGGGCAGGTTCAAGCTCCCTTGGATTTCCCCCGTGTTGAGATCCACCACCCGGATTCCGCAGACGCCATCAGGGTGGTTGGAGTTTTTGAGCTGCTCTGCTATGGCCAGTCCGTTGCTTTGGGGTGAGCGCAGTTTGGAGATGGTCACCAGCGCTTTGTCATCCTGAAAGGTGAGCCCTCGTGCAAACCCTGGGAGCTGGGCTAAGCAGGGCCGATTCAAAGTCTGATCACGGGTTCAGCTCTGGTTGTCGTCGCGCCAT
>NZ_JACVZV010000014.1 GCF_014654725.1 Vulcanococcus sp. Clear-D1
CCGCTGCTGGCAGTCACATGAATCTCGCGGCTGAGATGTGTCGGTCAACCAGGCTGAAATGGGCATTCTTTAGATTTTATGCTCGTTAGTCGTTAGGCTCCATCATCCATCCGGCATTGGAGGGGGTTTCAGCTCCTCCAGAAGCTCTGCCAGCGCAGTGTTCAGTTGGAGTCGGCTGATGGAGGTGTCGGCCAGTTAGAATCGGATAACCGCAATACGGCGTCGAGTCGCTCATTGGATTCGCGAATCCTCGCGGTTTCTTCTCTCAATCTCCTCGTTTCTTGCTCGATGTCGTAGACGGGTCGCCAGTTCAGCATCGCCAACAAGCGCCGCTAAAGCGGCAGCGTGGAGACATATTCCGATCTGCTCATCCAGAGCGGCGGCTCTGATGTGGAGGAGGGCTCCATGTCCGTAGTTGGTGAAGAAAGAAATTACAAACAGGAGGCCACCTGCGATCAGTGTGGCGGCGGGTGGTGCATCCGTGCAACCACCCAACCCTTCAGAGCCGCTGCCTGTGCTGACTAAGCCAGTGCTTGAGGCGCATGCGCTAGTCGTTCTCTCGGCTGCTGGCGTTCACCACCTGGAGTTCTTCAAGTAGAGCGGCCAGCTCTTCGTTCAGTCGGAGTCGGCTTGAGGGGGTGTCTGAGAGCTCAAATCTGATGGTTGCGATAAGGCGTCGAATCTCGCGTTGACGTGTCTCAACCAAGCGGTCTCTTGCTCGATCTCGAAGACGGGACGCCAGTTCAGCGTCGCCAAACAGCGCCGCCAGAGCGGCAGTGTGGAGAGATACTCCGATCTGCTCATCCAGCGGAAGGGCTGAGAAGTGGAAGAAGGCTCCATGGCCGTAGTTCGTGAGGAAGGAGATGGCGATCAACAGGCCACCGGCAAACAGGGTGGCTATGGCTTGCTGATCCAGAAGTGTGGGTGGTTTCATCACGCTAACGGCGCTCTCCGGCTCCGTTGCTTGATGCTCTCCGCTATCACCAATCCGCGGCATCCGTGAAATCACGGAACGATTGCGTTAGAGCCTGGGCCAGTGCTGCTTGATCCAGTGGCGTAGGCGGGTGGGAAGGCTGGCGCTGGGGATCTCCCCGGGCCAGTCCGAGAGCACAACCCGCCCGAGGGGAGTGAGGCGGACCCGTTCGGTCAGGCCTTGCCCATCGACCTCGCGGCGCAGCACCCCGAGCTGGATCAGCCAGATCAGCAGGTCTTCGCAGTGGTTGGCCGAGAGACGCTGCTGGCTGAGGGTGCTCCAATCGGAGCGAGCGGCGAGCTGGGTGCTGCTGAGGGCCTCCCGCTCGAGCTCTGCGTAGAAGCGGCGCCGAAAAGGCAGGCAGCGCACGGCCCGCTTGGCCCGGATCAGCGCCCTTTGCTCCTGCTGGTTCAAGCGGGGCTGCATCAACGGGAGCGCTGGGGTCTCTTCATTGTGGTCACTGGCTCGGTCTTGCCGCCTCAGGCCCTTGTCAGAGTGGGCTGAGCTCAAGGATCGGCTGTGCTGCTGCTGGCTTCTGCGTCTCCGGCCCGTAGCCGCCTGCTGGAGCAGGCGGCCATTCCCCATCGCGTGCAAGTGAGTGGGGTGGATGAAGATGCGATCCACCACGCTGATCCAGCTCAGTTGGTGCAGCTGCTGGCGCAGGCCAAGGCTCAGGCGGTGCGCGATGTCTGTACGGATGCCTCGATCACGGCGGTGTTGGGCTGCGATTCGGTGCTCGCCTTTGAGGGGGAGGTGTTTGGCAAGCCGGCCGACGCTGCTGAGGCGATCGCCCGCTGGCAGCGGATGGCTGGCGGCTGGGGGGAGCTGCATACCGGGCACTGTTTGTTGGCGGTGGGTGCAGAGCAGACCGAACGCCTCGCCACCATCACTACCCGCGTGCAGTTCGCGCCCCTCAGCCCCGCCGAGATCGAGGCCTACGTGGCTACCGGCGAACCGCTGCAATGCGCTGGCGGCTTTGCTTTGGAGGGGCGTGGTGGTGCGGTGGTGGAGCGGATTGAGGGTTGTTTTTCGAATGTGATCGGGCTGAGCCTGCCGCTGCTGCGGCGTTGGCTCCTGGGGAGGGGCATCAGTTAGGCCAAAGCGTTGGCGAGGCTCTCAGGGGGCCAGCCCCAGGCATCAGATCAGTTCGCGCTCAAGCTGGTCGGCGGAGGTTTGCAGTCCTGTGAACACCGCTTCGGAGACTGCTGGTGGAAAGTCGGCTGGCAGCTGGGGCTGTACCGCTGCAATCGCTGAGGGAGTGTTGGCGATCAGTTCATTGAGGATGGTTTGGGCATCGCCAAGGCCCAGCCGTTTCGCCGTGCCCAGCATGCGACGGCCTGTGATCTCCAGAGGCTTGTAATAACGGCCTTTTCCACCAAACCAGGCCATCGCCATCTTGAGCTTTTGCTGTGGCCATTGATTGCTTCTTCGTCCAATCACCGGCCAGGCTGAGAGCACGTCGTAGAGAGGAGTGAGCTGAAAGCGACCGCCTGGATTCAGGAAAAGACTGAAATTCTTGGCGTGGCCATCAATGGCGCGCAGCATCCAGAACAACACCTGCGCCTTGAAGAACGTGGCTAGGTCGTTCCGCTCTGAGGATTGAGCCAGCAGCTCGGTAATGGCTGCCATGCCGGGGCCTCCATTGTTTTCATATTTGTTGGCGGCTGGAGTGGCGGTGGCCTGGCAACAATCTTCGGTGGGTAGGCGCAACCAATAGGAGCCACTGGCATGCAATCGTCGATCAAAGCGCTGTACAACCAGGCAGCGTTCGCCATCGAAGTGGGCTATCTCCGTAGCGGCCATTGGCAGGCCATAGGCGCGGAGCAGCTTGCTGCAGAGCCACTCATTGTCGATAGAGGTGCTGAAATCAATCTGGCCCTCACCGATCACCCCCATCGGCAGCTTGAAGAGATGGGTGGTGGGCGTGCTCCCCAGCGGCAGACACCATTCGTTGTTGTGCAGCAGGAAGGCTGTTTTCTCCTGAGCACCAGCAACAGAGAGCCGGAGCTCATCAGGTTCAGGGCCCAGAGATCCTGGAACCGGCGTCGCCGTTACGGCGCGCAGGCGGTGGCCGATTTCCTGGTTACTCAGAGGCCGTGCCTCGATGCGATCGATGCCGCTGGGCACCTCGTCTGGCGGAAGCAGCTGTACGGCTCCGGCACAGTCGCGGCCGACGGCAGCCAGCAGATCGAAGGCACTGGTGCTGGCTGCCCGAAACCGAGCCTGGGCTCGACGGCGAATGGCGTCGCTGTCAGGAAGGAGATTGTCAAACCAGCTCTCGACGGCATTGCCGCTGAGCGCCGAGGACCCGAGCCCTGCCGGCAGAGACAGTGATAACGGGCGGAATTGACTGGACTTCAGCCAGGATTCGGCGTAGCTGAACTGCTGAGGCCCGCGAGCCGGCAACGACCAGGTGCCAACCTGTTCCCCGTTCATCCACACCGTCAGGGAGCGCGCCTTCGAGGGTCTGCCCATCACCACTCGGCCGGCTCGATAGTTTGTTCTCGCGGCCGCACCACCACTTCGAGGTTGAGGGCGGCCAGGAGCAGCAGGAGTCGCTCCACGGTGAGACGACCCGGTTGCAGTTCGAGCTGAGAGAGCCGGGCTTGGCTCATGCCACCGGCTTTGAGAGCCAGCTCTTGCTGGTTCATCCCCTGATCCCGCCGGGCACTGCGGAGCAGCAGCCCCAACTGCGCAGGGGCACGGATCACATGCTCAACCGCAGCCATGGTCTACGCGGATTCTCAATAAATGCAGCCTAGCAAGATTCTCAATAATTGGCGTTTATTGCTGATTCGAGTGAGCGGGGGCGAGTCGGGGTGGTAGCGCGGATCGAGGGCTGTTTTTCGAATGTGATCGGGCTGAGCCTGCCCTTGCTGCGGCGCAGGCTGGCTGAGGCGTGATGCATCAATTCCGCGCCGCGCTGTTGCCATGCCCGCTGGGCCGTGGCTAAGGCCTGGATAGTGCTGATTCCCTCTGATGAAATCGATTGCGCTGTTGATGGCTGGAAGCCTCCTGGTGGGTAGTGGTCTGGGCTTGAAAGCCTCCGCGATGGAACCGATTGTGCTGACCACGTCTACCCCATCTGTGGAGCAGCCTGCGGTCCAGGAGCAGAACCACCTCCAGGCTGCGTCATCACAGATGCGCCAGGGTGTGAGCCGTGATGGCGATCTGCCGCTGGAGTTCAAGAAGCCCACAGGGCCAAAGGCGCACCACCTTCTGAATCTGAGCTTCTAACAGCGACGTTGTTCCCACGCGCCTTCGAAGCCCATCTCCTCACGCCAGCTCGGGCCGCTGCACCGTTCTCGTCAGGTTCTGAATCAGTTGAACAGATCGATGAGGAAGTTGTTCACGGCCCTCTGGAATTTGCCGTTGCTGTTGCTGTTCGGCATGTAGTTGCGCTGGGTTACATCGAGGCGCATGTCAGCCCAGCTGAAGATGCCGCGATTGCCGCGGTCACTGATCTGCACCGGCCAGCGGCCACCGGAGCCATCGGTGATCACGTAGCCGCGGTTGGTCTGTTCAAATACATAAGTGCCGCCGTGGCGAAGCTGCACCTCAAAGCGGGGTTGGAAACCCTGGCGGATCTCGTTGAGTGAACAGGAGCCGTTGAAGAGCAGTTGGCTACCGCGGACCAGCTGACACATGGCCGTGTGGCCAATTGGGCTGGGAACGGGCCGCGGATAGGGAGTGGGTGTGGGGTAGGGAGCTGGCTGGGGGGTGGGTTGCGGTTGGTAACCGAACAACTGCTCGCTGATGCGGCCGGCCCTCGCCCGTTGCCCGTTTTCCTGGCGCCAGCAGCTGGCTTGATCCGTTTGGCAGAACACACCATTGCTCAGCTCAAAGCGGCGTAGCGGTAGCCGTGAGCCGAAATTCTGCTGCGCTACCTGCCGGGCGTACTGGCCGAAATAGGTGCCAGTTAGCGAGAGCGAGAGGCCGTTGCGGTCGTAGCAGAGCTGATTGGTGCCATCACACACCACACCGGCTGCTGGCATGGTGATCGTGCTTTGCGCGGCGGGATTGGGCAGGGCCTCGGCTTGATCGGCCGGCTGGATCAAGGCCAGACCCAGCAGCACCGGGCTGATTCCTGCCAGCGCACCGCTTCGGTTCAGACGCCGCATCATCCGTGGAATGAGTGCAATCAGTTTGATTAAGCCGTTGTTGATTCGCTCCCCTCCTGCTTTGGGGTGAAAGGTTTCCACAAAAAAGCCCCCGCCATGGCGGGGGCTGAGACAACCAGATGGACCTTGCGATCAGTCGAGGTCGGGCATGGCCAGGGTGGGCTCGGCCTTGCGGTCGATACCTTTCTCGAAGCCTGCAGCAGCAGCGCGGGCGCGGCCGGCGTGCCACAGGTGACCCACCAGGAAGAAGAAGGCGAGCACGAACTGAGTCGCAGCCAGCCACTGGCGGATGTTCACGAAGTTCACCGAGTTGGGTTCGGTGATGATGCCGCCCACCGAGTTCAGAGACGCGTTGGGTGCGTGGGTCATGTATTCAGCCGCACGGCGCACTTGCCAGGGCTGAATGTCGTTCTGGAGCTTGTCGAGGCTCAGGCCGTTGGGGCCGCGCAGGGGCTCCAGCCAGGGACCACGGAAGTCCCAGAAGCGCATGGTTTCACCACCGAAGATGATCTCGCCGGTGGGGGAGCGCATCAGGTACTTACCAAGACCGGTGGGGCCCATCGCCGAACCGATGTTGGCGCCGAGGCGCTGGTCACGCACCAGGAAGGTGAAGCTCTGGGCCTGGGAGGCTTCGGCGTTGGTGGGGCCGTAGAACTCCGAGGGATAGGCAGTGTTGTTGAACCAGATGTAGGCCGAAGCGATGAAGCTCATGAAGCTCAGAGCGCCCAGGCTGTAGCTCAGGTAGGCCTCACCGTTCCAGATGAAGGCGCGGCGCACCCAGCCGAAGGGCTTGGTCACCACGTGCCAGATGCCACCGAAGATCAGGGTCAGACCCAGCCAGATGTGGCCACCGATGATGTCCTCCATGGAGTTCACACCGATGATCCAGCCCTCGCCGCCGAAGGGAGCGCGGAACAGGTAACCGAACACCACGCCCGGATCGAGGGTGGGGTTGGTGATCAGGCGCACGTCGCCGCCACCGGGTGCCCAGGTGTCGTAAACGCCACCGAAGAACATCGCCTTGAACACCAGCAGCAGGCAGCCCACACCCAGAAGGATGAGGTGGTAGCCAATGATGTTGGTCATCTGGTTCTTATCGCGCCAATCCTGCGAGAAGAAGGCGGAATAGTTCTCCAGAATTTCGGGGCCACGAAGCGCGTGATACAGGCCGCCGAGACCGAGCACGGCTGAGCTGATCAGGTGCAGCACACCAACCACGAAGAAGGGGTAGAGGTCCACGACCTCACCACCAGGACCCACGCCGTAGCCAAGGGTGGCCACGTGGGGGAACAGGATCAGGCCCTGTTCGTACATGGGCTTGTCGAAGGTGAAGTGGCTCACCTCGAACAGCATCATGGCGCCAGCCCAGAACACCATCAGACCGGCGTGGGCGACGTGGGCGCCCAGCAGGCGACCCGACAGGTTGATCAGACGGGCGTTCCCCGACCACCAGGCATAGCCCGTGGAGTCGAGGTCCTTCCCGCCGATCCCGGAGAGAGAAGGATTAGAGAGCGTTACCACGGGGCAGAACCTCTTCAGGGAAGACGAAGTTTTCGTGCGGCTGGTCAGCCGGTG
>NZ_JACVZV010000015.1 GCF_014654725.1 Vulcanococcus sp. Clear-D1
CATGCGCGCAACCCCGGCAAGAGTGCCTGTGACACACTTTGAATCAGCCCTGCGGGTGACCCCAAGCTCGTAGTCGTCTGGGTTGAATGGCTCAATGGCCATTGTGTTCACGGTGTTGTACAGCCAGGTGTAACCGTGGCTGTCCGTGATGTAGGTGTATTCGCCATCGGGCAGCAGAGGGCTACCCAGAAATTTGCCGGTGAACAGAGGTGTGCGCAGGCCCGTATTCAAGCTGTAGCCAGGGTCGGGCACATAGCTCTCAAAGGCTGAATCAGGAAGGGGGTTGAAATTGTCTGGATAGGGCTCATAGCCGAGATTCACATAGACCTCAATGGGCCCATAGCCGTCTTGGTTGAGATTGCCCGTGTAGATCAGCTCGGTCGTTCCGGACATGCCCTCAGATGCGGCGTTGTTGTGATCGTTCTAGCGGGCCAAACTGATCCCAACACGCTTCGCATCAAGGCGTGATCCTGGCGCTGGGAATCGCTTCAGCCAGCCCTTCGCGCATCGGCCCCTGGCGTGCCATCCACACCTGCTTTGCCAACGGTCCAGCGATGGCGGCTGTTCTGCTCAGCGTGGCGCGAAGCAGTGGCGAGTGTCCAATGAGATGTCCCTGGCGAGCCTCAGCGCTCTGCAGAGCCTGCATGCGTCTGATCTCCGGCAGGCGCTGCCGCTCCACGGCCGCAGCGGCCGCGTCCAGTTGATCAGTCTTGGCGCGGCCCAGCCAATGGGCGGCCACCAGGCTGTCACGCAGCGCCAGGTTGATCCCCTGGGCCCGCACCGGACTCATCGGGTGCGCTGCATCCCCGAGCAGGAGTAGGCCTGGTTGTCGCCAGCTGCGGGCCAGTCCCACCTGCACCGAGACCTTCAGCGGCCCCTGCAGCTCCCCGCAGCGTTGCCGCACCAGATTGGCCAGCTGCGGTGGCAGCAATCCAGCTAGCGCCTGCGCCCATTGCTCGCGGCTGCGTTGCGGCGTCGCTTCGCCCCTTTCAAGCAACCAGGCCAGCTGCAAGTTGCCGCTGGCGCCCACACAGGCACTGCCGATGGCCCCGCCGGCCAGATGGGTGCTGAAGCCGCCATCAAGATCTGCGGGGAGGGGGTCAGGCAGCTCAAACCAGAGCAACTCCAAGCCTTGGCCGCGCTCGAGCAGTTGGATCCCGGCTTCGCGGCGCAGCAGCGATTGGCGGCCATCGCAGCCCAGCACCAGGTCGCCCTCCAGGCAGCCCCCCCCCGCCAGCTCAACCCCGCTGATGCGCTCGCCCCTTCGCCTCAGCCCGCGCACGGCTACGCCCGGATGCCATTGCAGCAGCGGTTCCTGGACGGCTTCTTCCAGAAGGGCCTCCAGCAGCAAGCGCTGCTGCACCAACCGGCAGGGTTGCAGCGATTGCATGGGTTCACTCACGGCGAACAGCTGCCGCTTGTTTACCCACACGCTCCAGCCCTCCAGGGGCCGCTGGGGTAGCCGCTCCAGCAGAGCGCTCAACCCCATGCGCGCGATGGCCTCCTGGCCGCAGGGCATCAGCGCATCGCCGCGAAATTGGCGGCTGAACTGCCGGCTGGCCTCCACCAGCGCCACGTGATGGCCAGCGCGAGCCAGTTGAAGTGCAAGGGTCAACCCGGCAGGCCCTGCTCCCACCACCACGAACCGGTTCATCAAGCGGTCTGCAGCTGGGGATGAAACTGTTGGTGGTCGCGGGCCCGCGTGGCTAGAGCGGGGGTACAGCTGAGTCTCACCACGCGATGTCTCTCAAGTTCTGGAGGCCCTGGATTGATCCCCATCGCTGCGGCGAAGGTTCTCAGCCGGAGCGCTATGTGCTGCGCGGCGGTGGGGATGCGCAGTTTTTGGGGATCGCGGCCCGTAACGAACGGATCGAAACAGTGCCGGATCCCCATCGGGCCTGGATGTTTCACACCCACGAGCGCGCCGTTGCTGTCGCTCGCGATTTGGCGAGCGTGTTCGGCGAACCCGTGGATGTGGTGAAGCTGGAGTGAGCTTGAGGCTCAGGCCTCGGCAGGGGCGGTGAGCAGGCGGAAGCCGCTGAAGAACATCGAGATCCCGAAGAGGGTGCCCACAGCCCAGAGGCTGTCACTCGGCCACTCCGCCACCAGCAGGCCACCAAGGATCGCCGTGACCACACCATCCATCAGCACCAGGCCGCGGGCTTCGCCCTGGCTGGCTGCAGCCGCTGCCAGTTCCATCACGCCTTCGAAGATCAGCAGCAGACCCACAAACAAGGTGAGGCTGATCTCGCTTTCGATCGGGTAAGCCACCACCCAGATGCCGGCCACGACGTAAAAGATGCCGGACAGGGCGCGGAAGATCTTGCCTTTGGTGCCTTCGGCCTGGCCCAGACGCAGCAATTGGGTCACACCCGCGACGGCCGCGATCACGCCGATGCTTAAGGTGAGCGCTGTGGCGGAGAGGAAGGGCAGTGCGATCGAAGCAGCGGCCGCCAGGAACAGCAGAACGGCCGTGATGCGCCGAAGGGTTGTGGGATTCACCGGGGAGAAGGCTGGAACGCAACAGGTTAGGTGGGTTTTGCCCGCCCGCCCGAGCCCTCATTAGTGTGCGGGCACTGTCTGTGTTCACCCGCCGATCGATGGCCGCGATCTTCAGCGATAACAGCCTCACCATCGGCCGGACACCTCTGGTGCAGCTCAACCGCCTCAGCGAGGGCTGCGGAGCGCGGGTGTTGGCCAAGATTGAGGGACGCAATCCCGCCTATTCGGTGAAGTGCCGCATCGGCGCTGCGATGGTGGCGGCGGCTGAGCGCGAAGGGTTGCTGGGCCCCGGCAAGGCGCTGATTGAACCAACCAGCGGCAACACCGGGATCGCCCTGGCCTTTGTGGCCGCGAGCAAGGGCATTCCGCTCACGCTCACCATGCCCGAAACGATGAGCCTGGAGCGGCGCAAACTGCTCACCGCGTTCGGCGCCCACCTCGAGCTCACGGAAGGCCGCCTCGGCATGACCGGCGCCGTGAATCGCGCCAAAGAGATAGCCGCCAGCGATCCCGATCGCTGGGTGCTGCTGCAGCAGTTCGTGAATCCCGCCAATCCGCAGATCCATCACGACACCACCGGCCCTGAGATCTGGAACGACACGGATGGTCAGGTGGATGCGCTGGTGTCGGGCGTGGGCACTGGCGGCACGATCACCGGCGTGAGCCGTTACATCAAATCCACCCTCGGCAAGCCGCTGCTGAGCGTGGCGGTGGAACCCTGCAATAGCCCGGTGATCAGCCAGACCAAAGCCGGAGCACCCCTGCAGCCCGGCCCCCACAAGATTCAGGGCATCGGCGCCGGCTTTGTGCCCGGCAACCTCGATCTCGACCTGGTGGACCGGGTTGAACAGGTGAGCGATGACGAGGCGGTGGCGATGGCTCGCCGCTTGGCTCGCGAGGAGGGCATCCTCGCCGGCATCAGCTGCGGGGCAGCCACCGTGGCGGCGCTGCGCTTGGCCCAGGAACCCGCGATGGCCGGCAAAACCATCGTGGTGGTGCTGCCTGATTCAGGCGAGCGCTACCTCAGTTCCGTGCTGTTTGAAGGAATCTTCAACGAGCGGGGCCTGCCGGTCTGAGGCGGGCCCTTATGCCCAGTTGGCTCAGTCGGCCAGAGGGGTGACGCCCTTGAGGCGCTCGTTGAGTTGCATCGCCATCGACTGACGACCCACGGCCAGCACCTTCAGGGTGTCTTCATGCATGCGCAGCTGGGCATCAGCCACCTGCATGCCGCGCACCAGTTCCTTGAGGTCGTCAGGCAGGGCGTTGAGGTCGTAGCGCTTGCCCTCGAAGGTGAGCACGGGGGGCTGCTGGGCGGCGGAGTCGGTCACAAGACAGGTGTCAGTCGTCGCCAGCTTATGGGGCTTTGAGTGTGTCGTCTTGCTCCGACGAGGCGATCAGTTTGGGAAGGGCACGAACCGGTCGCTTGAAGAAGAACATCAGCACTGGCCCCACCTGGGCGGTGGTGGTCATCTCCCAGCCATCGCGACCCAGCTGGTTCAGAAATTGCTGCAACTGCTCCGCCGGATGGGTGCCTTTGGGTTTGGCGCCAGTGCTGCCGCTGTAGTGCTGAGGGAATTCGCGGGCGATGGAGCTGGGGCTCAAAACCCCATGCAGGTGTTCGCTTGCCTGCTGGGGTGAGGCCGGCGCGTTGGGTTTCGTATCGGTGGATGAATCGCCTTTGGATGAGCCTGACTCTGGCGTGCTGTCCACATTGATGTGAACCACGCGGTACTCCCAGAGGGGCATGGATGTAGCCATGCCCCCCAAGTTAGGAACGTTTCAGGTGGCGATCACGCCCCGCGGATCAGCTGGCGCTCGCAGAGGTCGCGGTAGCGGCCGGGGCGGCTGATCAAGAGGTCGTGGTTGCCCTGATCCACGATCTGGCCGTGCTCGAGCACCACGATCGAATCGGCTTCCTGCACCGTGGACAGGCGGTGGGCGATGACCAGCACGGTGCGCCCCGCCATGGCCTGATCCAGGCCCCGCTGCACGGCTTCCTCAGATTCGGCGTCGAGGGCGCTGGTGGCTTCATCGAGCAGCAACACCGCCGGATCGCCGAGCACCGCCCGGGCGATGGCGAGCCGTTGCAGCTGGCCACCGGAGAAGTTGCTGCCACGCTCTTCCACCCGTGCTTGGTAGCCGCCGGGCATCGCTTCGATGAAGCCGTCGGCATTGGCGAGGCGGGCAGCGGCGCGGATCTGCTCGAGCGTGGCGGGCCGGCCAAAGGCGATCGCCTCGGCCACGGTGCCGGAGAACACGGCGCTCTGCTGGGGCACCAGCGCCACGGCCTTGCGCAATTCACTGGCCTTGAGATCGCCCAGATCGCACCCATCGAGCAGCACCCGGCCGCTCTGGGCCGTGTTGAAGCGCAACAGCAGTGAAAACAGGGTGCTCTTGCCGGCGCCGGAGGGTCCCACCAAGGCCACCACCTGGCCGGGTTTCACCCGCAGGCTGAGGTTGCGCAGCACCGGCTGCTCGGGTTCGTAGCTGAAGCTCACCTGCTCGAGGGTGAGTTCACCGGCCACGTGCTCGAGGGCCAGGGCATGGGGCTTGTCGGGTGGTTCGATCGCCTGCTGCTCGATCTCGCGCAGGCGCCGCAGTGAGGCCTGCCCCTGCTGGAACTCGTTGAAGTTGGTGGTGAGGTGGCTGATCGGATCGATCAGCATAAACAGGGCCGCCACATAGCTGCTGAAGCCCTGGCCGTTGAGGTCGCCACTCTGGATCCGGGCTGCGCCCATCAGGAGCACCGCCAGGATCCCTGCCGCTTCCAGGAAGCCCACTACCGGATATTGCAGCGCCAGCAGCCGCTGGGTGCGGTAGCGGGCGCGGCGGTGCAGATCGATCTCCGTTTCGAAGCGCTGCTGCAACCAGGGTTCGGCGGCAAAGGCGCGCACCAGCGGCAGCCCGCCGATGGCCTCACCGAGCAAGGAGGCCAGCTCGCTCACCTGCTTCTGGCTTTTCTCGGCCGCTCCCATCACCTTGGCACCGAACACACTCACCAACACCGCCACCAGCGGCGCCAGCAGCAGGGTGCCCAGCGACAGCTTCCAGTCGAGCCACACCATGTAGCCAAACACCACCACCAGCTGCAGAGCTGAAGGGGTGGTGTCTTGGATCGTTTTGTAGATCACCTCGCCGACGCGGTCGGCGTCTTCGGTGAGGCGATAGGTGAGATCGCCGGCGGAGAGCTTCTCCAGCACGCCGAAATCGAGCTTCTGCAGGCGCGCGAACAGGCGGCGGCGCAGCTCCTGGCTCACCTGCAGGGCTGGGCCCGCCAGCAGGGTGTCTTGGCCGAACTGGGCCAGCTTCTGCAGCATGAACATCGTGAGGGCTAGGCCGATCACCTGCAGCACCCGGCCGAAATCACCGGCGCCGATCGCCGGGATCAGTTGGCCCGCCAACCAGGCCAGCAGCGGCCAACAGGCCACAAACACGAGCATGCACACCCCACCGGCCAGGAGTGCGGAGCGGTAGGGCATCAGCAGCGGCAGGAGCCGCCGGAAGCCGGCCGAAGGGGGTGCGAGCATCAGGGCAAGCTATCAGCGCTTTTTTGGCGACCTCCCCCGCACCTGAGCCGATTCGCCTGGATCAATTCCTCAAATGGCAGGGGCTGGTCTTCACCGGCGGCGAGGCCAAACAGCGCATCCAGGGCGGTGAGGTGCGGGTGAATGGCTTTCAGGAAACGCAGCGGGGCCGCAAGCTCAAACCCGGCGATCGCGTCGAGATCGACGGTCAGACCCATCTGGTGCCGCAGGACACGACCAATCAGGCCTGAACCGGGCAGCCTCTAGGTTGGTGGGTCGATTCGTTCAGGACGCTGTGGGTAAGGCCGTCATCGCAGGCAACTGGAAGATGCACATGACCTGCGCCGAAGCGCAGGCCTTTGCCGACGCCTTCAAGCCCCTGGTGGCCAACCTCCCCAAAGATCGCGAAGTGGTCTTGGCACCGCCGTTCACGGCCATCGCCACCCTGAGCAGTGCCCTGGCCGGCAGCGGCATCCACATCTCCGCCCAGAACATCCACTGGCAGGAGAAGGGTGCCTTCACCGGGATGATCTCGGCCCCGATGCTCCTGGAGCACGGCGTCACTCACGCGATCGTGGGCCACAGCGAACCGCGCAAGTACTACAGCGAGACCGACGAGCAGATCAACCTGCGCGCCCGAAGCGCCCAGAAGCACGGCATCATCCCGATCCTCTGCGTGGGTGAGAGCGATTCCCAGAGGGAGGCCGGTGAGGCTGAGCGCGTGATTCGCCGTCAGGTGGAGCAGGGGGTGGATGGCCTCGATCCCGCTCGCTTGATCGTGGCCTATGAACCGATCTGGGCGATCGGCACCGGCAAGACCTGTGAAGCTGCGGAAGCCAACCGCATCTGCGGTTTGATTCGTGAGTGGGTGGGCTACCCCGAGGTGGTGATTCAGTACGGCGGCTCGGTGAACCCCGCCACCATCGACCAGCTGATGGCCCAGAGCGATATCGACGGCGTGCTGGTGGGCGGCGCTTCGCTGGATCCCGAAGGCTTTGCTCGCATCGCCAACTACCAGGTTCCTGTCGCCGCTTGATGGCCTGGCGCTGGGGTCAGCGCACCCATGTGATGGGGGTGATCAATGTCACCCCCGATTCCTTTAGTGATGGCGGTCAGTTCGATCGGCCCGAGCGTGCCTTGGCTCAAGCCCGCCGGCTTGTGGCCCAAGGGGTGGAGATCCTGGATCTCGGTGCCCAGAGCACCCGCCCAGGAGCTGACGATGTGGGTGCTGTGGTTGAGCAGCAACGGTTGCTGCCAGCCCTGAAGCTGATCCGTGAGGCGATTGCAGCCGGTGAGTTGCTCTGCCCTGCGGCGGGTGCGCAACAGGCGCCTCAGTCCCCCCTGATTTCGGTGGACACCTTCCGTGCTCCCGTGGCCGAAGCGGCACTGGCGGCTGGAGCCGACTGGATCAACGATGTGAGCGGTGGCCGCCGTGATCCGGCGATCCTGCCCCTGGTGGCTCAGGCCGGATGCCCCTATGTGCTGATGCACTCCCGCGGCGACAGCCAGAGCATGGACGGCCTGACGGAGTACGGCGCAGCCGGGGTGGTGGATGGGGTGCTCCGGGAGCTGCAACACACCAGTGAGCGCGCCATCGCGGCCGGCCTGCAACGTGAGCAGCTGATCTGGGATCCCGGCCTCGGCTTCGCCAAAACCACCGAGCAGAACCTCGAGCTGCTGCGCGGCTTGCCGCGGTTGCGTGAGGAGGGCATTCCGCTGCTGGTGGGCCCCTCGCGCAAGCGCTTTATCGGAGCGGTGCTCAACGAGCCACGGGCTAAGGCCCGGTTGTGGGGCACCGCAGCGGTGGTGGCGCAGTGCGTCTCAGCGGGTGTGGATGTGGTGCGCGTGCACGATGGCGGCCCGATCGTGCAGGTGGCGCGGATGGCGGATGCGCTGTGGCGTTGAGGTTCCGCTAGCTGCTGATCGGCGCCGGCGCGGTCGCGATCCGCGGCTCCTCCATCTGTTTGGCGCGATACATGGCGGTATCGGCTGCTTCCAGGAGGCCATCGGCATCGTTGGCGTGATCTGGCCAGCGCGCCACGCCGATGCTGGCGCTGATTAGGATCCCCTCGGGGAGTTCGGGCTGGTCGTCGAAGGGCTGTTGAAGCGCTTGGTTCAGCTTGCTGGCAATCAGTTGAAGTTGCTCCAGGGATGGGGCATCTGGAATCAACAGTACAAATTCATCACCACCTTGGCGGCAGACGGTGTCACTTTCACGCACACAACCCTTCAATCGATGGCCCACTGCTTGGAGCAGCACATCGCCTGTGCCATGGCCGTACCGGTCGTTGACCGGTTTGAACGCATCGAGATCCAAAAAGAGAAGGCCAACCCCATGCCCCTGGCGTTTGGCCAAAGCCAGGCTGAGATTCAATTCTTCGATCAAGAGAGCACGGTTGGCCAGCCCCGTGAGTGGATCATGGGTGGCCAAGTAGCGCATTTGCTCTTGCTGGCTGTAGCGCTCACTCACATCACGTAGGAGTCCAACAAAATTGGTAATCTGTTGTTGCTGATCTAACACGGCTGTGATGGCGAGTTCATGGCGCATCACCTGTCCATTGCGATGCCGGTTCCAGATTTCGCCATTCCAATATCCCTTTTGGATAATGGCACACCACATCTGTTCGTAAAAACTATTCTCATGGCGCCCTGATCGCAATAGATTTGTTTTCTGACCTCGCGCTTCCAGTTCTGAATAGCCACTTAACTGGCTAAACGCTGCATTCACTTGCAGGATCATGCCGCTGGCATCGGTGACCACAATGCCAATGGGGCTGCTGTCGAACACAGTCCCCGCGAGAGCACGTTCTTTGGAGGCTTCCAGCTCACGGGCCAGCGATTGTCGCAGAACCAAATGGTTGTTCAACAACCCTTGGCTGATCAAGCCGGCCAAGAAACTGAGGCTGACTCCCAAGAAGGCTTGCAGCGCAAGGCTTTGAGTCCAGCCGCCGGCACCGATAAACCGGCTATCGAGCTGAATGCCGATTTGCCAGGTTCGATTGGCGATCGTCACATCACGCCAAGTGGGGTGGCTGAGTCGATCACTGTTGGCTAGATCTAAATTGTCAAACAGTAGGTTATCCGGGTTCTTGCGATTGGTGTCATAGATCAACACCCCAGATCCCTGCAGCGCTGGATGGCTCACGGTTGCAAGCGCCCCCTGGATCAGATCATCCATCCGGAGTGGTGAGTACGCCCATCCCAGTAGCCGTCGCAAGCGATCCTGCGGCGAAGTGAAACCCGTGTTTGGTTCTCTGTAGATCGCTTGATACAGCAAGGCACCCACCTGGGGACGTAGGGCTGTTTCTTGAAGCAATCGCACTGGTCCGCTCAGGGCAGGTTCGCCATTGGATGCGGCCAACTGCATCGCTTCCCGCCGCGTCACCTGTGAATACATGTCGAAGCCCAGAGCGCGTTGATTGCGCCAGTCATTGGGCTCGAGATAGATGATGGCGGTTGTGAGTGCGCGAACGCCAGGTGGTTTGATTGCAAAGTCGGGCAGGCCATCTGCCCTGATGGTCTTCTCAAAGGCTGAACGATTGTTGTTCGGTACAACAGCCGCATACCCAAGACCCTGAATGCCTTTCAGGGTGGTGCCTCCACTGCTTAGCGTTTGGTAAAAGATGGAAAATTCCTTTCGGCTGACCTCGCTGGAGGCATTGAATAGCCCTACGACGGAATCAAGAATGGCGCTGTTGGTTTGCAGGCGCGTGGTGATGGCCTGCGTGATCTCACGGCCCAGGGCCAGCTCCAGGCGCTCGTGTTCCAGCTGATTGGTCTTGAGCTGGCTGGAGCACCACAATGCCGTGGTTAGCAGTCCAGAGCCCAGCACGACCCAGGGCAGCGCCTTCAGGTTGAGGATCCTGCTCAGGAAGACTGGGAGTCGCATGGCAAGAACCAGTCCCTCATGGTCAATCTAGGACTGTTCCCCTGATTTGCCCACGCTTTCAGGGCTTATCCGATCACATCTCGCCAGAGTTGTTGGAAGGTGCGTCTCAACTGAACTCTCTGGGGTTGTTCTGCTGATTCAAATTCTCCACTGAAAGCATACCCAATGAGCCCTTTTTGCTGTTCCAGGCTGAGATCAGCAAAGCTCATCACCCAGTCGTTGCGGTGGTTGCTCCAGAGTGCCTGAATCGGCACCTGAAGTCCTGTGGCTAGTTCAAGGCTGGCGCAGTCTTCTTGTGCCCGATGAGGGTCGCGATGGGCGGTAAAGCGTGCTCCGCTCATCGAGAGATCATCCAGGAGCCCCTCAATGATGGTTCCTGTCGTGGTGATCATTCGTGCCGGTCGTTGCACGTTGATGCGGTGTTCTTGCCTTGGCTGCGGTCGCTCCTGAGACATCAACACGCACATCACCAGCAGAGTGATATTGATCGCACACCAGATCACTCCATACAGTGCCAGCTGCCATCCCACGCTGTTGGGTGCGCTGCTGAGGTCGAAAATAATCTGGAGAAGCACTACGACATTCAAAATAAGGAGCGCGCAGCTGGGTAAAAAGGTTTGTTTAAAGAGGGCCTGTGTCAGATCCGAGTTGGCTGTGCCTTTGGGAGTCACACTGAAACCCTTGCTGTAGGGTCTCACTAATGACTGCAGCAATTCCGGCAGCAGGGCAAAGGCGCTGAATAGGCTCATCGCTTCGGTGAAGATTGGTAGGTAGAACGGCCGCATCAAGATGAACATGCAGCTGCTCACAGCCAGGATGAACGGCAATTGAAAATCAAGGATCTCTTGCCCCTTGGTAGCTGGCAATGGCCCAACACCTGTCATGAAAAAGATTAAGGGGATCAGCTGAAAAAAGATGCGTGATCCGTGCTGAATCATCCAGTAGAAGGGGAAGAAGAGGATTTTGTTGATCAGGCTTAGCCCTTTTTCCTGCGCAATGATGTATCCCACCTGGATATTGCCACGGCCCCAGCGCTTGCGCTGTACAAAAAATGATTCCATCGTCTCCGCAGCCAGTCCCATGGTTGTGGCTTCCCGGAGATAAATGGTTTTCCAGCCGCGCTTCACAAACGACACGGTTAAGAGGATATCTTCTGTGATCGATGTGGTTGGAAATCCTCCGACGGCTCTCAGCGCTGCATTGCGATGCATGCAGCAGCTCCCGCAGCAGAAGGCCGCACCAACGGCATCGCGCCCTGGCATGATGATCTGGAAGAAGAAGGCCTGTTCACAGCCCCAACTCCCGCTGATGTTCAAATTGTGTTGAATCGCATCGGGGTTGTAGAAGTTCTGAGGCGTTTGAACGGTGGCAATCGCTGGATCGTCGAAAAAACCAGCTAAGCGCCAGAGGCAGTTTTGATAAGGGATGAAATCGGCATCGAGCAGGAGATTGAGGTCTCCATCGATGATGTTCAGCGCGTGGTTGATGTTGCCTGCTTTGGCGCCCTTGCGATCCGATCGGATGATGTGGTGGGCTCCCACTCGCTCACAAAACTGTCGCAGCCAGGGCCTCTGGCCGTCATCCAGCACGTAGACCTTGAAACGGGGGTAGTCGAGCTGAAGGGCGGCCAGGATGGTTTTGGTGACCACCTCGGGGCCTTCGTTATAGGACGGGATCAGCACATCCACGCTGGGAATGGCTTCCGCTCCCTCCCGCTTATAGCGCTCGCGCAGGCGTTGCTCTGCCGTATCCGCCTCTGCGCGTCGGTCGGTGAGCCAGGTGATGGTGACGAGGAACTGGATGTATTCCAGGATCGCCAGCATCTCCACTACCAGAACGGCGGCCATCCACCAACCCTCAGGGCTCGTGAAGAAGGAATCGAATGGAAAATTGCCAATCCTCCAACTCACATAGCGACCTGTGAACAGGGCGATCACCAGGACGAGCAGAACGCGACGCTTGTTGCCTGCAGGCAGCAACAGCGCCAGCGCTGTGGGGATGGCCAGAGCTAAGAACGCGATCTCCAGGCCCATTCAACTTAGAGATCAACGCGGACTCGTTCCCCAACCGGCATTGCTGAGCCTTCAGGTCGTTGGGGTTGAGTTCGATCAACACCCGACTGCGATCAGCGTGGGCGGGTCTGAATTTCGCAGCACCAATGCTGTCCAGTCCATTCAGGCTTTGTTCGCCGCGAAGGCTCACAATTTTTCCTGTACCGGTTCGGCCGCTCAGAGGCCACTCAATCCGCACGTCTTGGCCGAGCCTCAGATCTTTGAGTTTGCTCGCTTCAAATAATGCCTCCACCCTTAGTTTGTTGCAGTTCACTGCTGTGAGCAGGAGGTTGCCGTCATTCACTTCATCCCCCACGCTGGTTCGACTGGTGAGAATCATTCCGGGGAACTGGGGCCTGTAAATGAAGGTCGAGCGTTTTTGAGCTGCGGTCACCTCTTGTTGGAGTTGGTTGCGTTGATCCAGTAGTTCTTTGCGACGGCTGGCTAGGCGATTCAACTCCACTTCCATGATTTCCATCCGTCGAGCCGATCGCCATGGCGTTTCCATCAGCGTATTGATTCCCTGCCTAGCTGATTGGAGCTCCAGTTTCAGATTCTCCAGATCCTGGCGTTGATTGCCAACGCGCTGCGCCAAGCTGGTCGCCATCATTTCGGAGCCGATCAGGGTGTCTTCATCCATGGCACCAGTCTTCACCAGATCCCGATAGCGATTCGCCTGGCTTGCATAGCGTTGTTGCTGAGCCTGGAGGTCTTGAAGCGTGCGCTCGGCTCGATCCACCTCGCTTTCAAGTCGCGATAGATTGATCTGCTTATACCGTTGCAGCTCCTGGGTGACTGCATTCAGCTCGGCTTCGGTTTGACGAAGTTTGAGCGTTGTCGTGGCGAGCTTGGACGCATCATTACGGCTCGCCTGGATGTCTAGTAGCGTCTCACCACCGCTGAATTGCTCACCTGCCGTGAGGCTCTGCTGTTTGACGACTCCTTGAATCGGGCTATACACACTCACAACATCGGCCGTTGTGTAAGCCTCGATTGAGCGTTTGCGGAGCAGCACAGAGCCACCCGTGATCACGATCAACCCGACGAGTCCTCCACCGGCTAGTCGGCGCCATCGCTTCTCAGGAAGCTTGGTGCTCACCTCTTCGAACCAGCCCTTCAGAGCTGCTGTTTCCACGCAAACAACAGTGCACGCGGCTATCCAAGCCTGTCCACGCTGCAGAGTGCTGCTTTGAAACAATCGTTCTTGGACTACGGAGTTAAGGCCCCGAGGCTGGTCAGCACACGCTTCCAGTAAGGCGTGGTGTACCAGTCATCCAGTTGTTCATCGTTGAGGGTGAGGGTCATCAGCGCTTCCATTCTCAGCAGATCGGCCATATTCAGCTCGAGCTGAAGCTTGGCGGCGACAGCGATCACCTCATCAGGGCTGTTGCAACGCAAAAGCTGCTGCTGAAGGAGGGGGTCATCCTTCAGCAGCAGCTTGAGGCGCATGGCTTGAGCGGATGTCATGCGCCTGTGGGGCTTAGTTGGTCACGCCCTCGATGCGGTCTTCGATCTCCTGGTAGATCTCCTGCAGTTGCTGGATGTTCTCATCGGAGGTTTCCCAGTAACCGCGGCCGTTCACCTCGAGCAGCGTGCCCACGATGCGGCGGAAGCTGTGGGGGTTGAGCTCCATCAGCCGCTTTCGCATCTCGGGGTCGTTGATGAAGGTTTCGTTGGCTTCTTCGTACACGAAGTTGTCAACCGCGCCGCTGGTGGCGCTCCAGCCCAGGGTGAAGTTGAGGCGTTTGGCCACTTCACGCACGCCCTCATAGCCTGAGTTCAGCATGCCCTCGTACCACTTGGGATTGAGCAGCTTGGTGCGCGAATCGAGGCGGATCGTTTCGCTCAGTGAGCGCACCTGGGAGTTGGCGGTGGTGGTGTCGGCGATGTAGCTCGCCGGCGCCTTGCCGTCGTCGCGCAGACCCTGGATCAGCTTGGTGGGATCGCTGTCGAAGTAGTGGCTCACATCGGTGAGCGAGATCTCGGCGGAATCCAGGTTCTGGAAGGTCACATCGGCGGTCTTCATCACCGATTCGAACACCTCGCGTTTCTGGTTCATCTCGCCGGGGTTATCGGCGTTGAAGGCAAAGGTTTTGCGGGAGAGATACATCTCCTGCAGTTCGTTCTCCTCCTCCCAGGTGCTGTTCTCCACCGCAAGGTTCACGTTGGAGCTGTAGCTGCCGCTGGCGTTGGAGAACACGCGAGTGGCGGCGTCACGTAAGGAGATGCCTTCCTTCTCCGCTTGCTCTTGCGCATGCTTGCGAACGAAGTTCATCTCCAGGGGCTCATCGGCCTCGGCGGCCATCTTCACGCCCTGGTCGATCAGGGCCATCTGGTTGATGAAGAGGTCGCGGAACACGCCACTGCAGTTCACCACCACGTCGATGCGGGGGCGCCCCAGCTCTTCGAGAGAGAGGAGCTCGAGCTTGTTCACCCGGCCCAGGGAATCGGGCACAGGCTTCACGCCGATGAACCAGAGGATTTGAGCCAACGACTCGCCGTAGGTCTTGATGTTGTCGGTGCCCCAGAGCACGCAGGCAATGGTCTCGGGCCAGGTGCCCTGCTCCTGCTTTTGGCGCTCGATCAGTTTGTCGACCACACCCTTGGCTGCTGCGATGGCGGCTTTGGTGGGGATCGCCTGGGGATCAAGGGCGTGCAGGTTCTTGCCACTGGGCAGCACACCCGGATTGCGGATCGGGTCGCCGCCAGGGCCGGGCAGCACGTATTCGCCATCGAGAGCGCGGAGCAGGCTCTCCATTTCGAGATCCGCGCAAACCTGCTCAAGGCAGAACTGCAGATAACCGAACAGCTTGTCGAGCTCGGCCTGGTCGACATCCGGGAAACCAGCGCTGCGGCAGGCGCTCAGCCAGGGGCTGGGCAGCTTGAAACCGAACTGCTCGAGAAGGTTGAAGAACCAAGCGAAATTGCGCCGCAGGGTGACCCGCCCATCGCTGCCGGTGACGGCTTGCACCATCGCGCCGACGGCGGCGCGGGATGTCTCGGTGATGACGCGGTTCAGTTCCACATCGGCGAGCACACCGTTGTCGTTGCCGGCATACACGTCGGTGATGGTGCGGCCTTTGCTCTCGGCCAGCAGGGCGGGCAGGGAGCGGAGTCCGTCGTCATCACGCTCGAGGGCGGCGATGTTCACCAAGGTGGCGATCGCTTCTTCGGCGGTGGGGGGCTTGCCGATGGTGTGCAGGCCGCAGGGCAGCAGCCGGCTTTCGATCTCCATGAGCTGGCGGTAGACCGCGCCAATCACGGCGTCGCGCGCATCGAGATCCAGCTCGGAGCCATCCACCTCGGGCAGCTGCACGTCTTTGTCGAGATTGCACTGGCGGGCTGTTTCCACCACCGCATTCACGATCTGAATGCCGCGAGAGCTTTCCCGCAGCTGCTGGTAGGAGCCCACCAGCTCGCCTAATTCCTTCAGACCCTTGTAGAGACCGGCATTCTCAGCGGGCGGGGTGAGGTAGGAGATGGTTTCGGCGTAGCCGCGCCGCTTGGCGATGGTGGCTTCCGAGGGGTTGTTAGCGGCGTAGTAGTAGAGGTTGGGCAGGGCCCCGATCAGGGAGTCGGGGTAGCAGGTTTCGCTCATGCCCATCTGCTTGCCGGGCATGAACTCCAGGGAGCCGTGGGTGCCGAAGTGCAGCACGGCATCGGCGCCCCACACCTTCTCGAGGTAGGTGTAATAGGCGGCGAAGCCGTGGTGAGGGCTGGCGCTGCGGGAATAGAGCAGGCGCATCGGATCGCCCTCGTAGCCAAAGGTGGGCTGTACGCCAACGAACACGTTGCCGAAGTGGCGGCCGAAGATCAGCAGGTTGGTGCCATCGGTGTTGAGGGTGCCGGGCGGCTTGCCCCAGTTCTCCTCAAGGCGCTCCGAATACGGCGTGAGGCGCTCGTATTCCTCCACGCTCATACGGTGGGCAATCGCCAGCTCTGGTGAGCCTTCAAGCGCTTCGGGATCCTTCAGCACCGCCTCCATCAGGGCTTTAGGCGTGGCGGGCAGATCCTTCACCTCGTAGCCCTTGGCCCGCATCTCCTCGAGCACCCGGTAGATCGAGCCGAAGACGTCGAGGTAGGCCGCGGTGCCCACGTTCCCCTTGTCGGGCGGGAAGCTGAACACGGTGATCGCCAGCTTCTTCTCGCTGCGGGGCTTGACCCGCAGCGAAGCCCAGCGGATCGCGCGCTCCGCGATGGCATCCACGCGGTCTTGGAGGGTGTGGGCCTTTCCGGTGGCATCGTCGCGGCCGCTGAGCACGATCGGCTCGATGGCGCCATCGAGTTCGGGGATGGCGATTTGCAGGGCCACCTGCACCGGGTGCAGACCGAGATCGCTCTCCTCCCACTCCTGGGTTGTTTGGAACACCAGAGGCAGCGCAACCATGTAGGGGCGATTGAGCTTCTTCAGCACCTCGATCGCCTTGGGGTGGTCTTGGCGGGCAGGGCCGCCCACCAGGGCGAAGCCGGTGAGCGACACCACGCCATCGACGAGCGGCACGTCGGGGTTGATCGGGTCGTAGAAGAAGGCGTTCACCGGCTTGGTGAAGTCGAGCCCGCCGCAGAACACTGGAATCACGGTGGCACCGCGATATTCCATTTCCTGGATCACAGCCACGTAGTGGGCTTCATCGCCGGTGACGATGTGGCTGCGCTGCAGCACTAGGCCGATCACCGGGCCCTTGCGCGCTTTCTCGGGGAGGTCTTTGCGGCTGGCGTTCCAGTTGAGGTACTCCTTGAGATCCTCAAACATCGAGGGGGCCAAGGGGTGCCAGATGCCTAGATCCGGGAACACCACTGGATCGGCCACCTGCAGCTCAGGGCGATCGTCGGCCGAGCGTGGGAAGACGTATTTATCCGCCAGCATCAGCAGGAAGTTCCGGAGATTGTCCGGAGTGCCGCCCAGCCAGTACTGGAAGCTGAGCATGAAGGAGCGGGCGTCCTGTGCCTTCTCCACCGGCAAATACTTGAGAACGGTGGGCAGCGTGTTGAGCAGCTTCAACATCGCGTCCTGGAAACCGGCGCCGCCGGCCTCCTTCCGCTTCTTCATGAAGCCGGCAATGGCGCTCTTGCTCTGGCCGAGCTGGGCCATGGAGAAGGTGCCCAGTTTGTTGAGGCGCATCACCTCCGGCATGGAGGGGAACACCACTGCGGCCTTGAGGCGATCGCGGTGGGGTGCCACGGCATCCACCACCTTCTGGGCCAAGTCCTCGATGAAGATCAGCGAGGCGATGAACACATCGGCCTCGGCCACATCGGCGCAGAAATCGGCGTAGTTGGCTGGATCGCGCAGCTCTTCGATCAGGTAGCCGCACAGATCGATCGCCAGAGGCCCGTTCTGGTCGTTGAGCGAGGTGGCGGCTTGGGTGAGCGCGTTCTGATACTGCGGCTCCAGCACCACATATACGGCCTTCATCACGGCCCGGCCGTTCACCTCACCGGGGCTGACGCGGCGGGAGGCGGAGCGGACCTGCGTGAACATGCGCGCTGGATTGAGCAATGTGAAGGAGCCTACGTAGGCCAAGGCACCGCCGCGAGCTCAGATTCCAAGCTGTTACAGCCATGGTGGCCCTAGCCCATAGGCTCAGGCCCTTGCTTTAACGCCCCGCTTTCGATGACCGCCAGTTCGGCTCCCGCCAGCTCCTCGAGCAGTCAGCCCATTGCGGTGGTGGTGGCTGGTGCGCTGGGGCGCATGGGCGCTGAGGTTGTGAAGGCGGTGACCAACGCCCCTGACTGCCGTTTGATCGGCGCGATCGACACCACCCCAGGCAAAGAGGGCGCTGATGTGGGTCTGGAGCTGGGCCTCGGTGAGCTGGAGGTGGCGATCACGGCCGACTTTGAAGGCTGCCTCTGCCAGGCCAGCCAGGCGGTGCGCAACGACGGCCCCGGCGCCGGCGCGGTGCTGGTGGATTTCACGCATCCTTCCGTGGTCTATGAGCACACCCGCGGCGCGATTGCCTACGGCGTGCATCCGGTGATCGGCACCACCGGCCTGAGCCCAGAGCAACTGCAGGATCTGGCCTCGTTTGCTGAGAAGGCCTCGGTGGGTGGCGCGGTGATCCCCAACTTCTCGGTGGGGATGGTGCTGCTGCAGCAGGCCGCCGCAGCCGCCGCGCGCTTCTACGACTTCGCCGAGCTCACGGAACTGCACCACAACCGCAAGGCCGATGCCCCCAGCGGCACCTGCATCAAAACCGCCGAGCTGATGGAGGAGCTGGGCAAATCCTTCAACCCCCAGCAGGTGGAGGAGCATGAAACCCTGGCGGGTTGCCGCGGTGGTGAGCGCCCCAGCGGCCTGCGTCTGCACTCGATCCGCCTGCCGGGCCTGGTGGCCCATCAGGAAGTGATGTTCGGCGCCCCTGGGGAGACCTACACCCTCCGCCACGACACGATCGATCGTTCCGCCTACATGCCCGGTGTGCTGCTCAGCGTGCGCAAGGTGCGCCAGCTGCCCGGGCTCGTGTATGGCCTCGAGCGCTTGCTCTGAGCCCGCGCGGCCTCGACACTGGCCCCATGCTGATCCCGCTTCGCCCTGGTGAGCTGCCGCGCCTGATTCCGGCGGTGGCCACAGGCCCGCAATTCAACTCCTGCAGCGGTAATCCGCAGAAGGTGCTGCAGCGCCTGTTCATCTCCGTGATCGGCGGGGTGATCAGCCTGCTGATCAGTCAGGGGGTGGCCATGAGCAGCCAGGCGTCCCCAATTCTGTTGGTGGTGGGCTTCGTCTTCCTCCTCTACATGCTCTGGGGCCCGATCGTGGAGGCCGGTCGCAAGAACGCCACCCTGCGCCGCTATCCCGCAGCAGCCATCTTTGAAGGCGAAGTGGCCGACTACTACACCAAGGAGTTGGTGGAAGGGCGCCAGGAAACCACCGACCGTCAGGGTCGGCTGGAGCTGGTGGAGAACCGCCGCACCTGGCTCTGCCTTGAGCTTGAGGATGAAGACGGGTATCTGGGCAGCCTTCGCTTTCCCTACGACAAAAAGCACAAGCTGATCCGCCGCGGCATGGTGATCCGCTGCCTGGTGCTGAGCGAGCGCAAGGATTTCTCGCGCATCGGAGCCCTGAGCGATGCCTGGTTGCCGCAGCTGAAGCTCTGGGTGGGTGACTATCCCTATCTGTTACGGCCGGCGTTTGAAGAGCTGTGCCTGAAGCGGCTGCGCTGATGCGGATTAACAGCGTGCAACAACGCGCAACATTGCGTTACAGTTCGTTTATTCGACGAGGCAGCCATGACCCAGGCCAACACCCCCGCCATCCGTGGCGCCACAGTGACCCAAGAAGACGGCGGCCGTCTCAACGCCTTCGCGTCTGAGCCCCGCATGCAGGTTGTGGAAGCCGAGAACGGCTGGGGTTTCCACGAGCGCGCTGAGAAGCTCAATGGCCGCATGGCGATGCTCGGTTTCATCGCCCTGCTGGCGACCGAACTGGCCCTGGGCGGTGAATCCTTCACCCGCGGTCTGCTCGGCATCGGCTGATCGTCAGCCTCCACGCCAGGTTCACCCCTGACTCAACCGCAGCACACAATCGTGCTGCGGTTTTTTGTTGCCCTGCCCATGCGCCGCACCGCCACTGCTGCCATCACTGCTGCCATCACTGCTGCTGCTCCAGCTGCCGCGCTGCGGGCGCGGGTGTATGGGGCTGGTCCCACCGGTGCGCTTACGGCCTTGGCTATGGCCCGCAGTGGTTGGGTGGTGGAGTTGTGGGATCCTCTGCCCCTCGCGGCGCTGCTCGAGCGCAGCCGCGCCTATGCCCTCACCCACTCCAGTGCTGAGCTGCTGCAGAGCCTGAATCTCTGGCAGCCCCTGCAGCCGCATCTGGCACCGTTTTGCCGGCTGGAGCTCTGCGATCAGGCCCTGCAGCGGCGGGTGTCGTTTCTGGGAGGCGATCTGCCCAGCCGCCCTGGGGCCAAGGCCGCTGATGCTGTGGGCTGGATCCTGCAGCACCACCCCTTGATGGCCCTGCTGCTGCAGGAGCTCGAAGGGCAGCCGGGCCTGTGTTTGCACCTTGGTGATCCCATAGGCCCTGGGCCTGCAGAGCTGGTGGATCTGGAGGTGGCCGCCGATGGCCATCACTCGCCGCGCCGCCGCGCCGCAGGCATCCGCCACTGGCATCGCCCCTACCGCCAAGGGTGCCTCACGGTGCAGGTGAGGCTGCGGGGATCGCAGCCCGATCAAGCCTGGGAATTGTTCCGCCCGGAAGGTCCTTTTGCCGTTCTTCCCCTGGGAGACGACGCCTTCCAACTGGTGTGGAGTGCGCCACTGCAACGCCTGCAGCAACTCGAGCGCCTCGAACCGGCGGCCTTCCTGGATGCCCTCAGCGCCGCTCTGCCGGAGCAGCTGCAGGCGGAGGTGCTGCTCGATCGGCCGCGGGCGTTTCCTGTGGCACTGGAATGGTCCTGGCCGCTGCAGCGCAAGGGTGTGGTGCTGGTGGGCGAGGCGGCCCATCGCTCCCATCCCGTGGGGGGCCAAGGCCTCAATCTCTGCTGGCGCGATGTAGCGGTGTTGCAGCAGTTGGCGGCCCGCGCGGCATCTGGGCACCTACCGCTCCAGCAGCTGCCGCGGCGCTACGCCGCCCGCCGCTGGCTCGACATCACCCTGGTGCTGCTGGCCACCGACGCACTGGTGCGCCTGTTCTCCAACCGCCAACCGCTGCTGTTGCCCTGCCGCCGGCTGGCACTGGCGCTGCTGGGGCGGTTCACCTGGTTGCGGGCCATGAGCCTCAGCGCCATGAGCGACGGCCCTTGCCGCCTGCGCTGGCCCTGATCAGGATGGCGGCACGGTGAGGGGTGGGCCATGGTGATCAGCAGTTCTCCCCAGCCACCGCCGAGCCCTGCGCTGCTGCGCTACCTGCGCCATGAGCTGGGGCTTAGCGATAACGCCCTGCAGCTCGGTTTGAGGCAATCGGAGCAGGAGCAGGCACCCCTGCCGGTGGTGCTGTGGCGTTTCGGCCTGATCACCCTTGAGCAGTTCGATCAGGTGCTCGGCTGGCAGGCCGCCCTGGATCTATGAGGCGCGGCGCCTTCAGTACACGATCAGTGATTCCACCGGCACTGCCTCCGGCAGCTTCGCTTTGCCGCCCAGGTCAGCCAGCTCCACGATGAAGGCAAAGCCGCACAGTTCACCGCCCACCCGGTGCACCAGCTCTGCGCAGGCACCGGCGGTGCCGCCGGTGGCCAGCAGATCGTCCACGATCAGCACCCGCGGACGGTGCTCAAAACCATCGGGGATGATCTCGAGCCGGTCGCTGCCGTATTCGAGGGTGTAATCCACCCCGATCACCTCGCCAGGCAGCTTGCCGGGTTTGCGCACCGGGCTGAAGCCGATGTTGCGGGCCGTGGCCAGAGCCGTGCCCACGATGAAGCCGCGCGACTCGATGCCCACGATCAGATCCGGGGCCAGCCGATCGCACACGGAGCCCATCTGGCGCATGACTTCCTGCCACGCCAGCGGGCTGCGCATCAGCGGGGTGATGTCGCGAAACAGGATGCCCGGCTTGGGAAAGTCGGGGATGTCACGCACCAGGCCACGCAGATCAAGGGTGGTCATGGTCGACGGATCGGGTGCGCAGCTGGCAGTATCGCAGCCATGGCTGATGCTCCTGTGCAACCCCAGCGCGCGCTCTCCCGGCGGGGTGTGGAGCGGCTTGATCTCCTGCTCCTGTCCGCTGAAGCACTCGACCTCAACGGTGGTGAGGCGATGGTGTGGCTGAGCGAGGAGATGGGTCTCACCGAGCTCTTCCCCAACCGCGTGGAGCTGTGGAAGCGCCGCTGCAGCAACCCCCTGCGGCGCACCACCCGCCGTGATCGGATCACGGAAGCCGAGGCCGATGGCCTGATTCGTATCCTCAATGCCCTGGCGGATCGCCTGTATCCGATGTTGCGCAGCCTGCTCTCCTCCGCCGAGCCCCCCCAGCTGAGCGAGCAGCGTTGGGCCCTCTTCCGCGGCCGCCTGCAGGAGCTGCTCAAGGAGCGCTTTAATCCCCGTCGCGGTGGGGTGCAGCGGTTGCTGGATCCCCAGGAGGGCCCGCAGCTGTGCCGTGAACTGATCCAGACCATGGCCCTCAGCGCTGGTCCTGGCGGATTCACCCGGCTGAAGGCCAGTCTGATGGACGCAGCGGCCTGATCCGCGGCACGACAGCAACCCTGCGATGAAACTGACCAGCCGCTACGAACAAACCAGCTGCCGGCTGGTGCTTGAGGGTTTGCCTGATCTCTCAGCCGGCCAGAGCAGCCAAACCATCGGCATCCTCACCGGTTTCAGCCTGGCTCTTGCTGGCAAGACCGAGCTCGAAGGTCAGCGCGATCACCTCCAGGCGCTGCTGAATGTGGTGCTCCCCTACGCCCGCGGTTTGATCAGCGGTGTGGCCAGGCCCCAGGGCGCCCAGGATGTGCCTGTGGTGATCCGGCCTGTGGACGGCCAGCATGAGCTGGAGCTGCGCAGCAGCCAGCCCAACACCCCACCGCTGCGCCTTCCCCTCGATGACGCCGAGCTGAGCGATTTGGTTCGCTGCCTCGATCGCCTGCAGCTCGATCCGCAGGTGGCGGTGCCGCTGGAGTGGCCGGCGCCGCAGCCGCTGCGCCGATCGGAGTTGCGCCATCGTCTGCCGTTGGCCCGTCGGGTGGCGGCTCCCCTCACCGGCATCGCCGCGCTGCTGGTGGCCGGGGTTCTTGCCTCGTTGCTGCCCACACCGAAGCCACCCTCCAGCGCGCCGGCAGCGGTGAGCACCCCCTCGCGCGGTGGTTGACGCCACCCCATTCCCCACCACACTTGCACTAGCGCGATGAGCGATTTGAGCTGGTCTGAACTGCGTCGCCGTGTGACCCGCCTAGGCGCTTGCCTCGACGTGGTGGTGCGCAGCGATCCGGAGGTGTGCGGCCTCAGCGGCGAGCAGTTTCACCTCTCGCTCCACCACGGCGGTCAGGGTGACTGCAGCGTGGGCGATCTCAGCTTGGTGGATTGCCCCAACGAGCTGGTGCTGGTGGAGTTCGAACGCTGGATGCGGGGAGCTGGATACCGGATCGAGTCATGAGCCGTCGCCGCGGGTTGCAGGTGGTGCGTGGTGGCCGCGGCCAGCCACCGTCTCCGCCGCGCACGGTGTTCCGCCAGCGCCGCAGGCCGCCGCGGCCCCGCCGGATCCTGGAGGCTCTGCTGCTGATGGCGGCTGGAGTTGGTTTGTTGGTGTTGCTGCTGCAGCTACCGGAGCTGATCGATCTCGATAGCCTCCTGCTGATCAGCACCGCCATTGGCCATCTGATCGGCGGCCTTTCGCAGCTGCTGATGGGTGTCTTGCAGTTGTTGGCGGTGCTGGTGTTGGTGGCGATTGCCCTGCTGGCGTTGCTGTTGCTTGTGGCCGGCCTGGTGCGTTTTGTGCGGGCCTTGTTCGGGGCAGGCGCCGTCAAGGCCGCTCGCCTGCCGCGCCGCTGAGGCAGGGATGGGCAAGAAGGCCAAACAGCAGCCGTCTGAGCAGGATCGCTACAAGCCTTCAGTGCTGCTCAACGATGTGAGCGGCGTGACCGGCAGCTCCTCGCGCCTGGACCGCAAGCTGTACGCCAAGGAGCTGGCCCGCCTGCAGGTGGAGCTGGTGAAGATGCAGTACTGGGTGAAAGCGACGGGCTTTCGCCTGATGGTGCTGTTTGAAGGGCGCGATGCCGCCGGTAAGGGCGGCACGATCAAGCGCATCACCGAGCCGCTCAATCCCCGCGGTTGCCGCGTGGTGGCGCTGGGCACCCCAAGCGATCAGCAGCGCAGCCAGTGGTATTTCCAGCGCTACGTGGAGCACTTCCCCTCAGCCGGGGAGATCGTGCTGTTTGATCGCAGCTGGTACAACCGCGCCGGTGTGGAGCGGGTGATGGGCTTCTGCAGCGAGGCGGAGCTGCGGGAGTTTGAGCAGTCGTGCCCGGAGTTTGAGCGGATGCTGGTGCGCTCCGGGATCGTTCTGCTCAAGTATTGGTTTTCGGTGAGCGACGCGGAGCAGGAGGCGCGCTTCCAGGCCCGCATCGATGATCCCGCCCGCCGCTGGAAGCTCAGCCCGATGGATCTGGAGTCGCGCGATCGCTGGGTGGAGTTTTCCCGGGCCAAGGACGACATGTTCGCCCACACCAATATCCCGGAAGCGCCCTGGTTCACCGTGGAGGCCGACGACAAGCGCCGCGCCCGCCTCAACTGCATCCGCCACCTGCTGAGCAAGGTGCCCTACGAAGACATGACGCCGCCGGCTCTGAAGTTGCCGGCGCGGCGCAAGGCCAAGGGCTACGAACGACCGCCGATCAACGAACAGTTCTTTGTGCCGGACGCCTACCCCTGATGCAGCTGGCTGAACCACATGCCGGCCAGTTGCCAACTGGACCAAAGAAAAACGGCCAGGAACACCCAGTTGAGCCAGGCGGGCCGTTTGTCGTTGTCGAAGATCATGGGCAGAGCCTAAGCGGCC
The DNA here is from genome assembly GCF_014654725.1 of Vulcanococcus sp. Clear-D1. GTDB lineage: Bacteria > Cyanobacteriota > Cyanobacteriia > PCC-6307 > Cyanobiaceae > Vulcanococcus. The sequence goes on from NZ_JACVZV010000015.1 coordinate 24,394, forward strand.
TGGCTGGTTCAGGCCGCACTGAGCGTGGCGCTGCGCTTTTGCCGCCTGAGCTCGTGCAGGCCCTCGAGTTGGTTGTGAACTGCCACCAATTGCTGGCGGATGTGTTCGGTGTTCTCGAGCTTGGCGAGGTTGAGCAGGATCGCCTCGATTTGGGCCTTGCTGTCTATCAGCACACGGCAATCGGTCGTTCCGGGTTCGTAGGCCATAGATGGGTGGGGACCAGCACCATGGAATCGCGCCGCTGGTGCCGGCGGTGTGTCAACGGCTGCAATCCGGGCTGGGAGCCTTAAGAATTTCTGGAGTTCGGAAGCCCCTTGCGGGTGGTGCAAGGGGCGGCTGAAGCAACGGAGAGGGTGGGATTCGAACCCACGGAGGCTTTCACCTCGCCGGTTTTCAAGACCGGAGCCATCAACCACTCGACCACCTCTCCAGCGGTCGACCCATGGGGCCGCAACGAGTGTCTCATGACCACAGACCTCAGGGGGCTCTCGTTTAAGACTCATGAGAACGGGATTCAAGCTTGGGTTGGCGCCGCTTGGGTTGTCGTTGCTGTCATGGCTGTTCTCTCCACCAACCTGTTGGCTCTGCGCACGCGCGAGCTGGCCGATCTGATCGAAACCCTGCCGGTGAGCCTGGCGCCTGAGCTGCACTACGAGCGCTGCTGCGAGCTGCTCGAGCAGCTCGCCATCGCCCTGGATCTACTGGCCGACAGCCGCTGAGGTGGTGTTCGTTGGGCACTGCCCAGCGGCCGCATCGATCACCTGCTGAAGGTTGTCACTGTTCTCCAGGCGCCAGCGAAAGGCCGCGAGCACGGTTTCCACATGGGTGAGCGCCCCGAGACAACGGGGGTGGTTCAGGCGTTGCTCTGGCCCTTCCTCCTGGCGGATCAGGACCTCCAGCGCGTTCTGGGCTTCGAGGCAGGTTTCCTGCCGGCGCGTCGAGCTGCAGCGGTTCAGGGCAGCGAATGCTGCGCTGCGCAGACTCGTGGCTGGAGCCGTGGCTTCAGCCGCCATGGCAGGCAGACATTGCAGGGCCAGCAGCAGGGCCGGCCCGATGCGGATCAGCGACGACACGCCTCCTATCAGTTCTCCGGCTTGGCCAGAGGCAGCAGGCACTTGTCTGAGTCGCAGCCGGCAGGGCCAGCTTCCATCAGCTCACCGCCGTCGTAGCGCTGCAGGGCTTCGAAGAAGTCGCTGGTGCGGCGGCGACCCACCACTTCGCTCTGCAGTTGCTCGTAGGTGGCGTGGTCGATGGGCTCGAACGGCAGGCGCGGGAAGGTGGCGTTGGCATCGAAGCGGGCCAGCAGGGCTGCGGAGATGTAGCCCTCGCCCTTGTCGATGGCGGCGTGGATCGCATCGGTGAGCGGCTCGATCTCATGCTCGCGGAACTCCACGGTGGCCGAAGTGTTGTGGGCCGTGTAGTGCTGCTGCACCTGCATGTAGAAGTCGAACTGGGCCATGGCGGAGAAGTTGTTGATCTCCACGGCATCAGCGCCGGGGATGTTGGCCCAGCTCACTTCGGTGGGGATCTCCACCAGCCATTCGGTGCAGCGGGGATCGAAGGGGTCGTTGAGCAGCCGGCCCTGCTCATCCTTGTCGCTCTGCGACGGCACGATCGTGTAGCCGTAGTCCATGCAGGCGAGCGCCACCGGATCGTTCTTGCGGAAGGTGATGCGGCGGATGAAGCGCTGAGCCTTGGGGGGGTGCCAGCCGGGGGAGGCGCCGGTGAGCAGGCTCTTGGTGCCGGCGGGTTGCACCGTGGTGCAGCGGTTCGGGCGGCGCAGGCCGTGGCGATCGCAGTAATCCCATACCGCCTTGTTGACGATCTCCTTCCAACGGCTCAGATACTCAGCCTCTTTGGCCTTGAAGGCGCGGCCCTCTTCGCTGTCGGGCCGGCCGGCTTCCCACCAGTTCAGCCAGGGGGTGCCGAAGGCGTGCACGAAGAAGTCGAACAGGCCTGTGAAGCTCACGCCCACGATCGGGTCCCAAGCGCGGCTCTGGCGGTAGCGCTCCACCTCAAAACGGTGGTTGAGCAGGCAGGCCACAGCGAGGCCGCCGGCGGTGAAGGCTTCTTCCTGGGCGATGTGATCGTCGGGATCAATCCGATTGAGGTGGATCTCAGCGAGGTTGCAGTGGAAGTCGGCACCGAGGATTTCGCCGCAAGGGTTGAGGCCATAGCGGCCGAGGCGGTGCTCCAGCTCAGCGGCGCTGATCTCGGGGTGATGTGTGGTGAGCCAGCGGCCGGCTTCCTCGCGGCCTTGGTCGCAGTAGATCTCGATGAACTCAGCCCGCAGCTCGGGGGTGCTGAGCAGATCGGCGTTGGAGCGGGCGATCGCCTCCGGGGCGAACTGGATGGCGCCCTCGCCGGAGTGGAACTGCTTGGTCACCGCCTCCAGCACCGTGGCCCGATCGGGGCGGGTGTGGAAGACACGGGTGTGGTTGGCCATGCGCAGGGCATCCCGCTCGGGGTCGATGCGCCAGTTGCCGTCGCTGTCTTGCTGCCAGAGGTTTTCCTTGGCGCCGGCGGCGGAGAGGTCTTCGGCGGCGAACTGGCGCATGCCAGCACTGCGGCGGATGTTGCCCGCCACGATCGTCACGGCTGCCTCATCGATCAGCAGGCAGCACTCCACGGAGGTGAGCTGCCGGCCCTGGGCCTTGCCCAGAATCTGGGCCACGCGGCCGTAGAGATCCTTCAGCTTCACCGGGTTGGCCATGCCGCCGAACCCCTTCAGCGTTTCGCCCACGGGGCGCACATCGGCCAGATCCACATGGATCTCAATCGGCGTGCTGGCGTCAAAGCGCTCATCACTGCAGAGCTCAAGCAGCAGCTGGTAGCTGTCCACCCAGCCGCGGCGGGTGTCGCCCACCTTGATGAACACCTGCTGGCCGTCGATGCGGTGGCTGGTGTGCTCTTGGCGCTGGCCAGCGGGCGTCGCGCCGATTTCAGTGACGGCCTTGATCGCCAGCTGGTTGCGCACCACGGGCAACCGGCTGATCAGCCTGGGCTCAATGATGGCGCCGGTGCCGCAGCCCATCATCGCCAGGTCCATCATCAGACCAAAGGCTTCCCAATCCACCAGGTTGGTGGACGTGCAGTTGTAGGAGCCGGAGAAGTTCTCGCTCTGTTCAATCCAAGGGGTACCGCCAATCCACAGCCACCGACCAGAGGGCAGGGCCTTCTGCTCGAGCTGCATGCGGCGGAGCAGCTCCACTTCCTGGGTATTCAGATCGCCCAGCTTGCGCAGGCCCTCCAGGTTGCGCTCGGCAACCTGCTTCCAGCTTTCGCGGCCACTGGCCGTCTTGCGCGAATAGGTGCGGTAGAAGACGGGGTTGGCGGCGGGGGCCGTGGCTGGGAAGTCAGGTCTGGGTCCCTTGAGGGGCTCGCCCATGGCGGCGGTGCTGGGGCCAGGTACTGACAGGGTCACGGAGCTTGAACTAGGCGGTGGTCGAACCATAACGCCACCGGTGGGGTCCGCAAGCAGTCGTTGCCACCATTGGCGGTGCAACTCCGAGAATGCTTGAACTGCAGGGTTTTGGGTCGCTTCCGATGAATCGCACGCCTGAGCCTGAGCTGATGGAAGGTCTGGAGCAGGCCCAGGCCTATGCCGCCGCCAACTTCGCCGCCGGCGATCAGGCCTTGATCGAGCGGCTCGCGGTGTTGTTCCCCCAGGGCCTGGGAGAGCGGCTGGTGGATCTCGGCTGCGGACCCGGCAACATCAGCTTTCGCCTGGCGGAGCGCTACAGCGGCGCCGCCGTGCTGGGGATCGATGGTGCTGCCGCCATGCTCGCGCCGGCACTTCAGCGCTTGGCCGAGCAGCCGCTGCTGGAGGGGCGCCTGCGTTTCGAGCAGCGTTGCCTGCCGGCTGCTGATCTGCCTGGGGGGTACACGGCCGTTGTCAGCAACAGCCTGCTGCACCACCTCCACGATCCGCAGGTGCTCTGGCGCAGCGTGGTTCAGCTGGCGGGGCCCGGTGCCTGCGTGTACATCAAGGATCTGCGCCGGCCTGCCAGCGCCCAGGCGGCCCTGGAGCTGCAGCGGTTCTACCTGGCCGATGCCCCGGCGGTGCTCCAACACGACTACGTCGCCTCGCTGCATGCCGCCTTCACTCCCGAGGAGGTGGCGCTGCAACTGCAGGAAGCTGGCCTGGCGGATCAGTTGCACGTGGCGGCGCTGGAGGACCGCTACCTCGAGGTGTGGGGACAGCTGTTCTGAGAGGCTGGCCCCATGACCAGCACCACAGCTCCCGCCACCACTCCCGAGCTTCAGGCCCTGGCCGAAGCGGTAGCGCGCCGCCGCAACTTCGCGATCATCTCCCACCCCGACGCGGGTAAGACCACCCTCACCGAGAAGCTGCTGCTCTACGGGGGTGCGATTCAGCAGGCCGGTGCCGTGAAGGCCAAGGGCGAGCAGCGCAAGGTGACCTCCGACTGGATGGAGCTCGAGAAGCAGCGCGGCATCTCGATCACCTCCACCGTGCTGCAGTTCGACTACAGCGGCAGCACGATCAACCTGCTGGATACCCCTGGCCACCAGGACTTCTCGGAAGACACCTACCGCACCCTCGCCGCCGCTGATAACGCGGTGATGCTCGAAGACGCGGCCAAGGGCCTCGAGCCCCAAACCCGCAAGCTGTTTGAGGTGTGCCGCATGCGGCGCATCCCCATCTTCACCTTCATCAACAAGATGGATCGGCCGGGGCGCGAGCCCCTGGAGCTGCTCGATGAGATTGAGCAGGAGCTGGGCCTGGCCTGCTTGCCGGTGAATTGGCCGATCGGCAGCGGCGATCGCTTCCGCGGCGTGATCGATCGGCGTAGCAAGGAGGTGATCCTGTTTTTGCGGGCCGAGCGCGGCCGTACCTCCGAAGAGAAGGTGTTGAGCGTGGAGGAGGCGCGCAGTAGCGGCGCCGTGGAGCCCGAGCTGCTGGATGCGGCCCTCGAGGAGTTGGAGCTGCTCGAAGCCGCCGGCAATGAGCTGGATCTTGAGCTGGTGCATGCCGGAGAGCTGAGTCCGGTGTTCTTCGGGTCGGCCATGACCAATTTCGGCGTTCGGCCCTTCCTCGACGCCTTCCTGGAGCTGGCTCAAAAACCGATCCCCCGCAGCAGCAGCGCCGGTGAGATCGAGCCGGTGCGGCCGGGCTTCAGCGGGTTTGTGTTCAAGCTCCAGGCCAACATGGATCCCCGCCACCGCGACCGAGTGGCGTTTGTGCGGGTGTGCAGCGGCAAGTTCGAGAAGGACATGACGGTGCAGCACGCCCGCACCGGCAAGACCATCCGCCTTTCGCGTCCCCAGAAACTCTTCGGCCAGGACCGTGAAGTGGTGGACGACGCCTACCCCGGCGACGTGATCGGCCTCAACAACCCGGGGATGTTTGCCATCGGCGACACCTTGTATCTCGGCCCCAAGGTGGAATACGAGGGGATTCCTTGCTTCAGCCCGGAGATCTTTGCCTGGCTGCGCAACCCCAACCCGTCTGCCTTCAAAAGCTTCCGCAAGGGGGTGAATGAGTTGCGGGAAGAAGGCGCCGTGCAGATCCTCTACGACACCGACCAGAGCAAGCGCGATCCGATCTTGGCGGCGGTGGGGCAACTGCAGCTGGAGGTGGTGCAATACCGCCTCGAGAACGAATACGGCGTGCAGACCCGCCTTGAACCCCTGGGCTTCTCCGTGGCCCGCTGGGTGGTGGGCGGTTGGCCGGCCCTGGAACGGGTGGGTCGCATCTTCAATTGCAAAACCGTGCGTGATGCCTGGGACCGGCCGGTGCTGTTGTTCAAGAACGAGTGGAACCTCAACCAGCTGGGCGAGGACCATCCCGATCTCGAGCTGAGCGCCGTGGCACCGGTGGTGAGTGGGGTGGAGCCGATTTCGCTCTGATCGCGCTCCAATTTCCCGCTGATCCCCCACGGATCCCGCCCGCAAGCCACGGCGGCCCGCAAGCCCCGCCAGAATCTTTACGAAGAAAGGTCACAACGGCGGTTCTGGCGATGGCGAGGCCCCTCTGGCTTGTACGACCCCGCAACGATGGCGGGTGTGATTACGTGAACTTCGTACCCGGCTCCACGCCGGGTTCAGCCGCTGTTGAGATGCGCGAAGGCAGCCACCTCCCGCCTCAGATGCCCTTGCTCAAGCGCCGCTGCTGGCTGCAGCGCGATGAAGCGGAGCAGCAGCGTCGCCGCCTGCAGCTCGAAGGGGGATTTCGTCACAGCGAACCCTTGTTCTGATCCAAGGCTTTGCTCGCGCTCCCTCTCTAGGCTGAACCCATCGCACTGACATCTCCAGCCGCGGCATGACCCAGGGAACTGATCCAACCGGTGGCCCTGCCCAGCCCGGCTCGCTGAATCCCTATGAGCGCCTTGGCATCAGTCCCGATGCCAGCTTCGATGATGTGCAGGCAGCCAAGCAGGCCCGCCTCGCTGAGGTGGGCGAAGACCCCATGTTGCGGGCGCGCATTGAAGCCGCCTACGACGCCGTGCTGATGGATCGGCTCAAGGAGCGGCAGCAGGGCAAGGTGAGCACCGCAGCGCTCAACGCCTCCCAGCGCGAAGCGGCCAAACCAGCCGCCAAGCCTGCGGCCGGCAAGCCAGCGCTCCCGTCGATGCCAAGCCTGCCCGCCCTGCCGCGGCCTGCCCTCAACCTCACCGCGCCCGCCCTACCGCGCTTTGCCCTGGCCGAAGGCCGCGAACGCTGGTTCCCCATTGCCGGTGGCGCGGTTCTGTTGGGGATCCTGCTGCTCACGCCGGCCGCCAACGCCGAGCTGGTGCTGGCGTTCGCCACGGTGCTCACGGTGGTGAACCTGCAACGGCGCCTGGGCCGTTTGCTGCCGGCCGTGGGCTGGAGCGTGCTGTTGCTCAGCGCCGGACTGCTGCTCGGTGGCCTGCTTGTGAGCGCCATTGATCCTTCCCTGCCGTTGGGATTGCCGCTGGCACCGCCACAGGTTCAGAGCTTGCCGGCGCTGGTGCTGCTGGTGCTGGGTGCCCTGCTGATCGCCTGAGCCTCAGGCGGCGGCGAGCTCGTTGATCAGTTCCTGCAGCTCGCCGCTGCCCACTTCGTAGATCTCGTTGCAGAAGTGGCAGGTGAGTTCGGCCTTGCCGTCTTCCGCGAGCATCTCGCTGAGTTCGCTCTGGCCCAGCAGCTTCAGGGCATTCACGCTGCGTTTGCGGCTGCAAGGGCAGTGGAAGGTGATCTCCTGGCTGGCTTCAGCGTCATCCAGGAGCTGGGGATCGAGATCCGGGAAGATCTCGCGGAGCAGGGCTTCCAGGTTGCCCTCGCAGGCGGCCAGCTTTTCGCTGAAGCCGCTGATTTCCTTGCAGCGCTCCTCCAGCAGTGCCACCAGGGCCGGCTCACGGGCTGCTTTGGGCAGCACCTGCACCAGCACACCGCCGCAATGCTTGAGGCCTGAACTGTCGATCTGCTCGCCAACGAACACCGCCGAAGGGGTCTGTTCGGAGTGCAGCAGATAGGAGGCCACATCATCGCCGATGCCGCCACTCACCAATTCCACGGTGGAGCTGAACGGCTCGCCTTCCCCCAGATCGCGCACCACATGCAGGTAGCCGGTGCCGGTGGCCTGCTTGAAATCGAAGTGGTGCAGCCCATCCGGTTCCTCCACCAGATCGAGCTCCAGTTCAGGGTTGCCCACGTAGCCGCGCACGGTGCCATCGCGGCCGGCATCCACCATCAGGCCCCGCAGGGGGCCATCGGAGGCGATGCGCAGGTTCACCCGCCCGTGCCGCACCTTCATCGAGCTGGCCAGTAGCAGGCCCGCGGTCATCGCCCGGCCCAGCAGCGCGGTGGTGAGGAAAGAGAGGTTGTGGCGCCGCCGCGCGTAGCGGGCGGTGGTGCTGGTGCTCACTGCCACCAGGCGGATGCCGCCGCCGGCTGCCGTTGCCCGCACCAACTGATCCGCCATCGCCTGTCCGTCTGCACCCAGAGAGGGCACTGTATTCAGCGCACGGCCTGCTCCAGCGGCTGCAGCAGGCCTTCCACCAGCCGGTAGCGCTGCGGCGGTGCCACCCAGGCTTCAAACAGCTCGGGTTCGTGGGTGACTACCAGCAGCACCCGCTCCCTCCCCAGTTCGGCCAGTAAACCGAGGATGTCGCCCCGCACCGACCAATCCAGGCCCGCGGTGGGCTCATCCAGCAGCAACACTCTGGGGTTGCGGAGCAACTGCACGGCCAGTGCCAGCCGGCGTTGCTGGCCGCCGCTCAGGGCTTCCGGCGCCTGCTGCAGCGAGATGCCTTCCAGCCCCACCTGGTGCAGCACTGCTTCTACTTGTTCCGAAGGCACGCGGCGCTGGCCGAGCTTGAGCTCCTGGCCCACGCTCAGGCCGAGGAAATGCCGCTCGGGGAACTGAAAGAGCAAGCCGCACAGCCAGCGCCGCTGCCGGGCGCTGAGCACCGCACCGTTCCAGAGGATCGAGCCGCCGCTGCGGCCACTGCTGGGTTCTGCGAGTCCGCAGATCAGCTCCAGCAGCGTGGATTTACCCGAACCGCTGCGGCCGGCCACCAGGGCGGGTTGGCCCACTTGCAACTGCAGATTGAGGCCGCGCAGCACCGGTTGCGCCGCCGTAGCCGGGTGGTAGTGCAGCGACCTCAGCTCAAGCATCGACGGCGCCATGGTCTGCAGGTGCCACCAGCATGTTTGATGGAGGCAACGCTGCGTTGCGCCCGCCCCGATGGAGATCCGCTTTCGCGAATTTGATCCCTTCAACTGCTGGATCTGGTTGCGCTTCCGCCATGCCCCCGGTCAAGGGGAGCGGGGCTACATCGACACGGTGTTCGACAGCTGGTTTTTCCTCGGCAAGCTGGGGGGGTTCAACGCTGAAAACCTGCAGGTGCAGGACGAGGGCGCTGAGCTGAGCGGCATGGCCTACGACACCGACATGGCAGCGCGGGCCATGCCGGCTCTCATGCACAACATGGGCGAGATGGAATACCGCAGCGAGTGGGCCCGCTGCTGGCTCGACCTCGGCACCAGCGATGCCCTGGCCCTCGATGTGCTGATTAACACCCTGCGCCAGCTCGACACCGATGTGGTGGAAATCGAGGAGTTGCTGATCGGTGGTGTGAACGACGACTGGCCCGTGGAGGATCACCCCGATAACCCCTTCACCAGCCTCTCGGACCCCGACGCCTGAAGATGGCCCGGGAATGCCGGCGTGTGCTGATCCCACCGGTGCGGCTGCGGGAGATGGACGCCCAGGGCTGCTTGGCCCTCAGCCCGGAGCACAGCCGCTACCTCCGCAAAGTGCTGCGCTACAGCCCAGGCGACCGCTTTGCGGTGGTGGATGGTGCCGGCCATCTCTGGGATGCGGAGCTGCTGGATCACCACCAGGCCCGTTTGCTGCAACCCCTCGAGCAGCCCTTCCTTCAGGAGGCTTTGCCCAGGCCGGCTCTGGTGTTGGTGGCTGCCGTGGTGAAAAGGGATTTCGAGCTGGTGGTGCGGATGGCGGTGGAGCTGGGTGTTGATCGCCTGGTGCCCATCACCTGTGAGCGCACGGCCGTACTCGGCCAACTGCGGCCCGAGCGCTGGCAAACCATTGCTGAGGAAGCGGCGGAGCAATGCGAGCGGCTGTGGCTGCCGCAACTCGATCCCCCCATCCCGCTGACGCAGCTGTTGAGCCTGGAGCCGCCTGCTTCACAACGGGCGGTGGCCCGGTTTTGGGCGACCACCCGGCAGGAGGGCTTGCCGCTGCTCTCCCAAGCGCTCCACAACGCGGCTGAGGGAGCAAGCCAACCCCTGCAGGAACTGTGGTTGGCCTGCGGGCCGGAAGGTGGCTGGAGTTCTGCGGAAGAAGCGCGATCTGCTGAAGCCGGCTGGACCCCTGTCCAGCTGGGTTCCACGATCCTGCGCAGCTCCACGGCCTGTGTCGCCGGGGCTGCCCTGCTCAGCCAGTGGCGCGCCGCCGCCGGCTGAACGGCATCTCGTGGTTCGGAGTTATTTCTTGCCGAATAGCCCGCCGGCCATGCTGCGGAACCCTGCCAGGTTGGCTCCGCCGCGGCGGCGGCGCATCGGCAGCGCACCACCGGCGGTGACGCACTCGGGAGCGAAGGTGGAGAGGGTGGCGGCGGGCTTGGCGGCCTGCTCAGCAGCCAGCTCGGCGGCAATGGCTTCGGCGGTGGTGAGCACCTTGCCGCTCGGTGCGGCAGCGGCGGGGGCTTCAGCCACCGGAGCCTCAGCCTTGGCGGCGGCCTTCACCGGTGCAGCTGATTTGGATTGGGCCGTTTCAGCAGCCTTGCTGGGCTTGGCGACAGGGGCCACGGCAGCCGGCGTCGCGGGGGCCTTCTCATCGAGGTTGAGGAAAAAGCTGCCCTTGCGGTTGAACACCATGGCGCCAGTTGTGAGGCTGATGGCTGGATTATCCGTTGCCAGAGGCGCTCACAGGCTTGTCCCTTAGGGCAGTGCAACAGAAGCGGGCGCGGTTGTGTTGAGCTGGGGCCTGTGTTGCGTCGGCCCCATGCGGGCCTGCTGGGGATGCTGGAGCTTCAGGTTCTGCTCAGTGGCGATCGGCTGCAGCACTGGGCCCTCGCGCTCCTGGTCAATGCTGCGCTCATCGCCGCCGCCCAGCGCCTGCCCTTGCTGACGCGCTCGGGCTGGGTGCATGCCGGCATCTTGGGCACGCTGCTGCTGGGTAGCCTGGATTGGGCTGGCTGGTGGGCCGTGGTGCTCTATCTGGGCCTCGGTTCGTTGGTGACGCGGCTTGGCTTCCGCCGCAAGCAGGCGGAGGGGCTGGCGGAATCCCGCGGCGGCCGGCGCGGCCCTGAAAATGTGTGGGGATCAGCGGCCACCGGCGCCGCCCTGGCGCTGCTCAGCCTGCTGCCTTCAGCGCCTGTGACCCTGCTGCGGCTCGGGTTCGCCGCCAGCTTCAGCGCCAAGTTGGCCGATACCTTCGGCAGCGAGATCGGCAAGCGCTGGGGCCGCCACACCGTGCTGATCACCACGCTCAAGCCGGTGGCTCCCGGCACTGAGGGGGCCATCTCTCTTGAGGGCACCGCCGCCAGCTTGCTGGGCAGTGGCTTGATGGCGCTGGTGATGCTGCAGCTTGGCCTGCTGCAGGGGGCAGGGGCCTGGTGGTTGGTCGCGTTGGTGGGTTTGCTGGCCACCCTGCTGGAAAGCCTGATCGGTGCGGGGCTGCAGCAGCGCTGCGTTTGGCTGAGCAATGAGCTGGTGAACGCGCTGCAAACCACGATCGCCGCCGTCCTGGCCATGGCGGCGGCGGAGTGGCTGGGCTTGGGCTGAGCTGCTCAGCTGGTCAAGAGGGGCATCAGCTGCTGACGCAGTTCCAGCAGCAGGCGTTCGCCGCGGCGTTGCACCACCTTGGGGCTCAGGCCGCTGCCCTCAGCCAGCTGGCGCCAAGTGAGGTTTTGCAGCAACCGGCCCAGGATCAGGCGCCGCTGCCGCCGTTCCAGGCGGCGCAGCACGCGCCAGAGATGCCGCCGCTGCTCCCAGCCAATCACCCGGGCGTAGAGCTCGCTGGCCCGGGTGTCGCTGAGCTGCTCCATCAGGCAGGAGAGCTCGCCCTCGTCGTCGATCTGCGGTTGCTCAAGGCTGGCCAGCTGCAGGCTGCGCTGCCGCGCCAGGGCCAGTTGCCAGCGCTCCAGGCTGCAGCCCACGGCGGCGGCGAGTGCTGCTTCTGGGAGTGGCTCAAGGCCCTGCTGCTGGCGTTCGTGCTGCAGGGCCTGGCCGCGGCGGTGCAGATCGAGCAGGTGATGGCTGCCGCTGATGGGGTGGGATCGATCGCGCAGGTAGTGGCGGATGGCGCCTCGGATCCAGGGCACGGCGGCGGTGCTGAGGCTGTGGCCGCGGCCGGGATCGAATCGCTCCACCGCCTTGATCAGCCCCAGGCAGCCTTCCTGGCTGAGGTCCTCGAAGCTGTGGCCGCTGCGTTGGGATTCCTGGCGTGCCACCCGCCACACCAGCGGCAGGTTGGCGTGGATCAGCGCATTGCGATTGGTGGTGCTGCGGCAGTGCTGGTAGGCCGCCATCAGGGCGGCGTTGCGCTGGCTGAAGTCGGTGCGGGGCTCGAAGGTGTGCATCGGGCTTGGAGCGGTTGCGTGTTTTCACGCTCGTTCGCCGCGCCCGGAATCAGCCTCCCCTTGCTGGTGGAGGCCGGTTCCCCCGCATGGGGGAGGTCCCTGAGGCCAGAGCGGTGCTCAGAGGCTGACGCTGCTGATGCCGAGCGGTTGCAGATCGGCCCACTGCAACAGCGCCGGCCAGTGGCGCACGACCTCATACACCTGGCGGTGCCCCGCGCTGTTGAGGTGGATGCCGTCGCTGCACAACCACTGCAGCCAGGCGGGGTCTTGCAGTAGCCCGTTGAGTAGCGGCAGGAACGGCACATCTGCCTCCAGGCAGGCCTCCTCCAGCAGCGCTTCGTAGCGGTGCACCTGATCGAGCTGGTACCAGAGCACGTTGGCGTAGGGCATCACCGCCTCATCCACGGGCGTCAGCCCGAGCACCAGGACCGGTGCCAGCTGTTTGGCCTGGGCGAGTAACTGCTGCAGGCCAAACAGAAAGCCATCGGCATCCAGCTGCGGGCGGCCATCGGCACGCCCCACGCGGGCGCAATCGTTGAGGCCCATGGCCAGCAGGATCCCCTGGGGCTGTTGGCGGCGCAGTTCGCCGCGGCAGCTCACTTCGCTGTGGAGCCGTGCCGTCACCCGCTCCAGGCCATCGCCGCGCACTCCCAGCGGATACAGCACAGGGCCGTTGGGCAGCCCCATCCAGTGGCGGCGCAAGCGCTCACACCAGCCGCCCTCTTCCGGATCGCCCCAGCCCACCACACCGCTGTCGCCCAGCACGATCAGCTTGCGGGGAATCGGAAGACTCATGGCTGTAGCAGCCGCTGGCGGGCGCGGTCGCTCAGATCTTCCCCCAGCAGGGTGAGCGCCGCGTAGGCCGCCAGCAGCAGCAGCAATTGATCAAAGGCGAAGGCGCTGAGGCTTTGGTTGAGCTGGCTGCCCAAGCCGGTGCCCGCCACTAGGCCCACCACCACCGTTTCCCGCAGGATCACATCGGCGCGGTAGGCGCCGTAGGCCAGGTAGGAGCGCGCCAGGCCGCTGAAGCGTCCGTATAGCAGCGCCAGGCGGGGGCCGCAACCGCCGCAGCGCAGGGCCTCCTGCCGCTGCGGCCCGGCCGCTTCGCTGCCTTCAAGCAGCAGGCGCCCCAGGATCCCCAGGTTGTGAAAGCCGAGAGCCAAGGCAGCGGTGATCACGCCGGGCTTGAGCACAAACAGCAGCAAAAGGGCTGTAAGCGGCGGCGGCCAGAGCCGACCAATCGCCCAGATCAGCTGCAGCAGGCGTTGCCCCCAGGGCCATGGGGCTACCAGCAGCAACAGCAGCGGCGCCACCCCGACGGCCAGGGCTGCCGCGAGCAGCGTGAGCAGCACAGTGTTGAACACCAGGCCAGGCCAGGGGAGGGCTAGAGCTTCCTGCCAGCCGGCCGGCGCCAGGGGCGGCAGCGCCTGCCAATGCAGCAGGGCCGCCGGCTCGATCGCTAGAGCTCTCCCCACCCCAAACACCAGCGGCACCAACAGCAGGGCAGCCAGCAGCAGTTCCCGGCCTTGGCGCCCCACACCGACAGCCCGCAGGCTGAAGCGGCCCGGCATGCCCCAGCGCCGCCGCAGCGCTCCGATCACTGCCTCCAGGCTCAGCATCACCGCCAACAGCAGCCAGAGACCGCTCCACAGTTCGTGGAACTGCAGCGATTGCAGGGTCAGCAGTAGTTCATTGCCCAGGCCCCCCAGGCCAAACACCCCCAGCAGGGTGGCGCTGCGTAGGGCGCATTCAAGTCGGTAGCCGCCGTAGCTGATCAGGCCCGGCAGCAGCGGCGGTCCCATCGCCGAGAGCAGCGCTGCGGGTGGGGCACAGCCGGCGGCCATCAGGGCTTGCAGGTTGCGCTCGTTCAGGCTTTCGAGCAGATCACTCACCACCCGCGCCACCAGAGCGCCGTAGGGAATGGCGATGGCGATCACGGCGATCACCGGTTGCAGGCCGGTCACTTGCAGGAGCAGCAGGCCCCAGATCAATTCATGAATCGAGCGCGGAATCGCAAGCAGCCGGCGGATCCATTCCGCGGGCCAGCTGTGGCCGATCAGGGTGCGCCAGAGCAGGCGGGAACTGGCCAGGCCCGCGGCGATGCCGATCAGCAGGCTGGCGCACCAGCCGAGCAGGGCCATCCCCGCGGTGATCCCCAGGCCCCGCACCAGCGACTCCAGCACCACCGGATCGGTGGAGGGCTGCACAGCAGCCAGCAGAAACTGGCCGATCAGATCCCAGCCGCCGCCATGCACCAGCGTGGGCAGCAACACCAGGAGCGGCAGCAGCACCAGCGCGGGCAACAGCAGCAGCAGCGGCGCAGCGGGTTTCATCGGGCGATGCTGGGTTCTGCCACTCCGGCGTACAGAGCCTCAAGGTCTGAAGCCTGCAGCTGCGCCACGGGGAGGTCCCAGCAGATCCTTCCCTGGCGCAGGCCGATCACTCGATCGAAACCCTGCAGCAGATCTGGCCTGTGCAGGCTTAATAGCAGCGCCCGCGGTGCTACGGCCTGGGTCAACAGCAGCTGCAGCAACTCCTGGGCCAGGCGGGGATCAAGGCTGGCCAGCGGTTCATCCGCCAGCAGCAGCTGCGGCTGCTGCCGCAGCAAGCGACCGATCGCCACCCGTTGCCGCTGGCCGCCCGACAGTTCGCCCACCGATTGGCTGAGCAGCACGGGATCGAGATCCACCTGGCGCAGCGCCTGCGCGCAGGCTTCGCTTTCGAGAGGCAGCAGCAGGTTGAGCAGTGCCCGCGGCCAGCCCCAGCTCGCCAGACGGCCACAGTTGAGGTTCTGCTGCACGCTGAGCTCTTCGATCAGTCGCAGGTCTTGCCAGAGGGTGCCGATGCGGGCCTGCTGGCGGCGGCGGGCCCGGGCGCTGCGTGCCCGCCGTTCGCCGCTCCAGTGCACCTCGCCCTGGGCGGGTTGCAGCAGGCCATTCGCGACCGCTAGCAATGTGCTTTTGCCGGCACCGCTTGCCCCCAGTAGCGCCACCCGCTCGCCTGCCTCTAGCCGTAGATGGATGCCCTCCAGGCGCGGGTGCTGCCGGCCAGGCACCGTCACGTTGCGCAGCTCCAGCACCGGATGGTGCTGGCTTGCGCTCTCGTTGAGGCCGGGGTCGCTCATGGCTTCCCACTGTGCCTGCCGGGCTAGAGCGTGCTGAACCGGAAGGCCAGTAGCGCCAGGATCAGCCCCACGAGCATCAGCTCGATGATGTCGGGCCCGCGGGGATTCATCAGCGGCTCTCCTCCCCTTCGATGCGCTTCACCGAGGGCAGGGTGAGGGCCAACACCAGCAGGGGAATTTCCAGCCAGAGCACGCCATTGCCCAGGGCGATCACGGCTAGATCGATGGCCGCCAGCGAGCGCAGGAACAGCACCCAGACGTCATCGCCCTCGCTGCAGCTGCGCTGCCAGAGCAGCAACCCTGCCACCACCAGCACCAGATCCAGCAGCAGCGTCATCGGGAGGTGAGGGGCGCATCGGTCGCCCCTCGATTCTGCTGCCTGCTGGCCTCAGACGCCCGCGCTCAGCGGATCTGGCCGATCTGGCGCCCCACCTGTTCGATCCGGCCGTAGGCACTGGCCTTGGCACTCGTGAACTGCTGCGCCCCGAACAGGCTGAGGATCTGTTTCTGCTCGGGATTGCTTGGCCGCCAGCTCAGGATCGCCTGCTGGATCCGGTTGGTGAAGCCCTTGCCGAAGCGCTTGTCGAGATCGGGCTGGGCGATCCAGTGGTAGTCGGGGTAGCCCGGTGTCTTCCAGATCGCCATCACCTTGGAGCGATTGGCCTTGCCGTTATGAAGGCTGGAGCGCCACACCTGTTCATTCACGGCGCCGGCTTCGTAGGCGCCGCTTTGCACCAGGGCGATGGTGGCGTCATGGCTGCCGCTGAACCCCGGTGCGCCCCCGGCGAACTGACTGGGTTTCACCCCGGCCTGGCCGAGGAAGTACTGCGGCATCAACCGGCCGGAGGTGGAGCTCTCGGAACCAAAGGTGAAGCGTTTGCCCTTGAGCTGGCTCAGCCCCTGCACGTTGGTGACCGGCTTCAGCCCGCTCTTGGCGTTGGCGATGAAGATCGTGTGGAAGGAGGCGTCGATGTCGCGCTGGGCGAGCACCTTGGCGCCGGGCTTCTGTAGGCGGGCCTGCACGCCTGTGAGACCACCGAACCAGACGAGATCGAGATTGCCGGTGCGGAAGGCGCTCACCGCTGCGGCGTAGTTGGTGACGGGCACGTACTGCACCTTCACCCCGAGTTGTTTGCTCAGCTCATTGGCCACGAGCCCGTAGAGCCGGTTCAGCTTCTCCGGCTGCTGGTCGGGAATGGCACTGATGCGCAGAACCGGCTTGCTGCTTTGCTGGGCCTGCACGGCTGGCAGGGGAGCCAGAGCCGGACTGAGTGAGGGGAAGGCCGCCGGAGCCAGGGCCAGGCCGATGCCGACCAGCACGGCGGCCGAACGTTCTCGGCCGCTTTGGGGGAATTTGAACATGCTCGATTGCTGAATCAGTTGCGGAATCACCGCAACAGGTGCCAGCTGATTCTCCCAGTGGGCTGGTCAGCCTGGAGAGCAGGATTAAAGGCTGTGGATGAACCGCTCCAGCCGGCGCAGTCCGTCTTCGATGGTGCTGTTGGCGGCTGCGCAGGAGAGCCGAATGCAGCGGTCGTCGCCGAAGGCAACCCCGGGTACCACCGCCAGCCCGTGCTCATCGAGCAGTCGGTTGCAGAAGGTCATGGAGTCGAGGCCGGTGCTGCTCACATCCGGGAAGGCATAAAAGGCCCCTTCGGGTGGGAGCAGCTGCAGCGCGGCGATCGCCTGCAACCCATCGCTCAGCAGTTGGCGGCGCTCGTTGAACTGCTCCGCCATGGCGTGCACGCAGTCGCGGGAGCCTTCGATGGCGGCGAGGGCTCCGAATTGGGCAAAGCTGCACACGTTGCTGGTGCTCTGGCTCTGCAGGGCAATAGCGGCCTTCACCACCTCGGCATTCCCGGCCAGCCAGCCGATGCGCCAGCCGGTCATCGCCCAACCCTTGGCAAAGCCATTCACGCTGAACACGCGATCGGCGAGATCCGGGGCCACAGCCGCCAGGCTGTGGTGCTGATGGCCAGGGGCCAGCAGGAATTCGTAGATCTCATCGCACACCACCGCCACCTGCGGATAGCGGCGCAACACAGCGGCGATGGCCTCAAGCTCCTGGCGACTCAGCACCATCCCTGTGGGATTGCTGGGGCTGTTGAGCACGAGCAGCTTGCTGGCCGGGGTGATGGCGGCCTCCAGCTGGGCGGGATCGAGCCGGAACCCTTCAGCGGCCGAGCTGGGCAGCAGGCGCACCGAGGCTTCTGCCAGTCGGGCGATCTCTGGATAGCTCAGCCAGTAGGGGGCGGGAAGCAGCAGCTCATCACCGGGGCCAAGCAGCACCTGGAACAGGTTGTAGAGCGCCTGCTTGCCGCCGTTGGTCACCAGCACCTGCTCGGCGCGGGTGGGCACGTGGTTTTCGCGGCTCAGCTTGGCGGCGATCGCCTCCCGTAGGGCTGGCTCGCCGGCGGCGGGACCGTAGCGGGTCTGGCCATTGCGCAAGGCCGCGGCCGCGGCCTCACAAATGAAGTACGGGGTGTCGAAATCCGGCTCACCGGCGCTGAGGCTGCAGATGTCGTGGCCTTCGGCCTTGAGCGCCTTGGCTTTGGCGGCGATGGCCAGGGTGAGGGAAGGCTGAAGAGCCTCGGCCCGGGCGGACAGCGTCAGGGTGCGCTGAGAGGGCGGGCGCAGCATCGGCGCAGCGACGAAAGGGGCAACGCCGCAGGGCTTTGCCGGTGTGGTGTGCATCCTGCCGTATTCCCTATCCGCGCAAGCGTTCAGCGCACACTGTTTGGTATTGCCCAGCCTGGTAGGCCCCATCTCTCAGCCTGGTGAGTGCGCACCTGGCTCCAGTCCCTGTGATGTCTGATCCGGCCTCGTTGCATTCGATGGAGCCGCTCTCGGCGGCGCTGGTGCTCGCAGCCGATGACCCCGAGGCTCTTGCGACCTTTTATGCCGCCCTCGTGGAGGCTTCGCCTGCGCCGGGTTTCAGCGCTGCCCATTGGCGGGTGTCGCTGCCGGGGATGGGCTGGCTGGAGCTGTATCACCCGAGCCGTGAGCGGCCGCTACCGCCCGGGCGCGGACGGCTGGCGGTGTGCCTGAAACGGCAGGGAGATGGCGCTGCGCTGGAGCTGTGGATGGAGCAGGCGCTGGCGCTGGGTGCCCAGCGGTTGGAAGCGCCGCGGCAGGAAGCCTTCGGCTGCGAGGTGTGGCTGCTGGATCCAGAGGGCAATGGACTGCTGCTGCTGGTGAGCGGTTCATAAAGTCGCCCCCATGACGATGTTTCCGCCAGCAGCGAGCCGCCTGTCTGTGTCCGAGCAGGAGCAGCAACTTGCGCAGGTGGCCGAGGCCTGTGATGGTTGCCGCCGCTGCGGCCTGGGTAGCAGCCGCACCCAGGTGGTGGTGAGCCGCGGTAATCCCCAAGCCCCGCTGATGGTGATCGGTGAGGGCCCCGGTGCCCAGGAAGACGAGCAGGGCAAGCCGTTTGTGGGGCGCTCTGGTCAGCTGCTCGATCGGATGCTCGAGAGCGTGGGAATCGACAGCAACCGCGATGCCTACGTCTGCAACATCGTGAAGTGCCGCCCGCCGGAGAACCGCAAGCCCACAGCCCTGGAGATGGCGGCCTGCCGGCCCTGGCTGGATCAGCAGATCGCGCTGGTGGATCCGCCCGTGATCCTGCTGGCTGGTGCCACGGCGGTGGAGGGCCTGCTGGGCATCAAGGGCGGGATCACCAAATTGCGCGGTCAGTGGCGCCGCGGTGAAGGGGGCAGCCTCGAGGGGCGCTGGTTGATGCCGATCCTGCATCCCTCCTACTTGCTCCGCAACGCCTCCAAGGAGCGAGGGTCACCGAAATGGCTCACCTGGCACGACCTGCAGGATGTGCAGCGGCGTCTGGCCCAATTGACCGCTCCGCTGTGACAGGCTTGCGCCAACCTTTTCGGCCCTAGCGCGCGCTGCTGCCATGACCGCCTCTCTGGCTTCCGCTCCGGCAACCGAGGCAGCGAACAACCCCCGTTACGACACGGTGATCCGCCGCCGCAAGACCCGCAGCGTGCGCGTCGGCGACCTCTGGATGGGCAGCGACCACCCGGTGGTGGTGCAGTCGATGATCAACGAGGACACCCTCGACATCGAGGGGGCCACCGCTGGGATTCGCCGCCTGCATGAAGCCGGCTGCGAGATCGTGCGCGTCACGGTGCCGTCGTTGGCCCATGCGAAGGCCATGGGCGAGATCCGCCAACGCTTGGAGAGCACCTACAAGCCGGTGCCGCTGGTGGCGGATGTGCACCACAACGGCATGAAGATCGCCTTGGAAGTGGCGCAGCACGTGGACAAGGTGCGCATCAACCCGGGCCTGTTTGT
Source organism: Vulcanococcus sp. Clear-D1 (assembly GCF_014654725.1). Taxonomy (GTDB): domain Bacteria; phylum Cyanobacteriota; class Cyanobacteriia; order PCC-6307; family Cyanobiaceae; genus Vulcanococcus. The sequence continues at coordinate 43,858 of NZ_JACVZV010000015.1, forward strand.
GTTCGACAAGCCCGATCCCAACCGCACTGAGTTTTCGGATGCGGAGATCGCGGCTATCGGCGATCGCATTACCGAAACGTTTGAGCCGCTGGTGAAGCTGCTGAAGGAGCAGGACAAAGCCTTGCGGATCGGCGTGAACCATGGCTCCCTGGCGGAGCGGATGCTGTTCCGCTACGGCGACACCCCCTTGGGCATGGTGGAGAGCGCCCTCGAGTTCATCCGCATCTGCGACCGGCTCGACTTCCACAACATCGTGATCTCGATGAAGGCGTCGCGGGCGCCGGTGATGTTGGCCGCCTACCGGATGATGGCCGATCGGATGGATGCCGAAGGTTTCCACTACCCGTTGCACCTGGGGGTGACCGAAGCCGGTGATGGCGACTACGGCCGCATCAAGAGCACAGCCGGCATCGCCACCCTGCTCAGCGAAGGCCTCGGCGACACGATCCGGGTGTCGCTCACCGAAGCTCCTGAGAAGGAGATCCCGGTTTGCTACTCCATCCTCCAGGCCCTGGGCCTGCGCAAAACGATGGTGGAGTACGTGAGCTGCCCCAGCTGCGGCCGCACTCTGTTCAACCTTGAAGAGGTGCTCCACAAGGTGCGCAGTGCCACCGCCCATCTCACCGGCCTGGACATCGCCGTGATGGGCTGCATCGTGAACGGTCCCGGCGAAATGGCGGATGCTGATTACGGTTATGTGGGCAAGACCCCGGGCGTGATTTCCCTCTACCGCGGCCGCGAGGAAATCCGTCGGGTGCCGGAGGCCGAAGGTGTGGAGGCGCTGATTGCCTTGATCAAGGAGGACGGCCGCTGGGTGGATCCCTGATGGATTCTCCGGTTTTCCCTCCTTCCAAGGCCCGAATCAGGGGCTAGTTTGAGTTCATTGCAAGGGCTCAGGAGCTCGTTGATGGGCAGCATTCGGGGTAAGCGGGTCCTGGTGCTGGTGGGTGTGGGTGCGCTCGGGGCGGTGGCCCTGCCGCCGCTGCTGGCGCCCAGCTCCGCCTCGTTGGTCACCGATAGCCCCAAGGAGGTGATCGATCAGACCTGGCAGATCGTTTTCCGGGACTACCTGGATATCAACGGCAAGTACACGCCGGAGAAATGGCGCAACCTGCGGCGCCAGGTGCTTTCCAAAACCTATGGCAGCTCCAAGGAGAGCTACGAAGCCATCCGCGGCATGCTCGCCAGCCTGGATGATCCCTACACGCGGTTCATGGATCCGCGTGAGTTCAAGGAGATGCAGATCGACACCTCCGGTGAACTCACCGGGGTGGGCATCCAGCTGAGCCTCGACAAGGAGACCAAAGAGCTGGTGGTGGTGAGTCCGATCGAGGGCTCGCCCGCCTCCAGGGCTGGTGTGATGCCCAAGGACGTGATCCTTTCGATCGACGGCAAGAGCACCAAGGGCATGTCGACGGAGGACGCGGTGAAGCTGATCCGCGGACAGGCCGGCACCACCGTGAATCTGCAGCTGCGCCGCGACGGCAAGGTGGTGGATGCGCCACTGGTGCGAGCCCGCATCGAGCTGCACGCCGTTGACAGCCAGGTGAACACCAGTGCCGATGGCACCCGCATCGGCTACATCCGCCTCAAGCAGTTCAATGCCAATGCCGCCAAGGACATGGCGGATGCCCTCAAAAAGCTGGAGGGCGAGAACGTGCAGGGTTATGTGCTCGATCTGCGCAGCAATCCCGGCGGTTTGCTGATGGCCAGCATTGCCATTGCGCGCCAGTGGATGGATGAGGGGGTGATCGTGTCCACCAAGACCCGAGACGGCATTCAGGACACCAAACGAGCGAATGGCCGCGCCCTCACCCAGCGCCCGCTGGTGGTGCTGGTGAATGAAGGTTCAGCCAGTGCCAGCGAAATTCTTTCCGGTGCCCTGCAGGACAACCACCGCGCTGTGGTGGTGGGTGAGAAGACCTTTGGCAAAGGCCTGGTTCAATCCGTGCGCGGGCTTTCGGATGGTTCCGGCATGACCGTGACCATCGCCAAATACCTCACCCCCAACGGCCGCGACATCCATAAGCACGGCATTGACCCGGATGTGCGCGCCAAGCTCTCGGCCCAGGAAGCCCAGAAGCTGCGGCTCGAAGATCTGGGTACCGCCAAGGACAGCCAGTATCGCGCCGCGGAGTCAACCCTGCTCAAGCAGGTGAAAGCCAGCAACGGTGTGACCAAGGCCAAGCTCTACAACCCGGCTAGTGCCAACGTGCCGGCAGCACTGAATGGGGCAGGCAGCAGCCGCTGAGGCTTCGGCCTGCTGGCTCTCAGGCGGCGCCGCCGACCGGCTGCATCAGGCCACCACCGGGAGTGGAGTCGTCGTCGTCGTTGCCGGTATCGCCTTGCAGCAGGGCGAACACACCTAGGGCCACCAGTCCTACGAGCGAGGAGATGAGACTCAGGCCACCGCCGCCGAAGCTGGAACTCAGATCGATCACCTCGCCCAGACCAGCGCCCATGAGAGCCCGTTACAGAAGTTCTCACAATTGTAACGGACTTTTGCGCGTCTGAGAGGGCCTCCACGATTCAGCGACAGCCCTCGATCTCGCCTGGATTCACACCGCCAGCACAGCTTCGTTTTTCGCCTTGAGCTGCTCGGCGCGTTGCGCATCGGTGAGGCCATCGGCGCCGGGAATCTGTTCGGCCATTTGCTTGAGCCAGGTCATCAGCTCCTCCACCTGCTTCTCCATCGGCAGCACCCCCAGCCCCCGGGCCAGCACTTTGGAGGTGGTGCCGGAACCGGCCTGGAACACCAACCGGCCGTGCAGGTGCTGTGGCAAGCCCTGGCGCAGCAGGCGGAAGGCGGGCTCCTCCATCGGTGTTTCCAGGGCGATGTTGGGCTTCTCGGGTTTGATACGTGAGAAGCCGCAGTGCTTGGCCAGCAGCTTCAGCTCCATCAGCTGCAGCAGTGAGATCACCGGTGCCGGGATGGCGCCATAGCGATCCACCCAGTCGGTGGCCAGTTGCAGCAGAGCTTCGGGGCTGCCGCAGTCAGCCGCGGCGCGGTAGGCCGCCATCTTCTCGTCGTTGTCGGCGATCCAGTCGCCGGGGATGAAGGCGGTGATCGGTAGATCGATCTGGGTGTCGTCGACGGCGGGGATGTCTTGCCCCTGAATTTCCGCCAGGGATTCCTGCAGCATCTCCATGTAGAGGTCGAAGCCGATGGTTTCCATCTGGCCGCTCTGCTCCACCCCCAACAGGTTGCCCACGCCGCGGATCTCCATGTCGCGCATGGCGAGCTGATAACCGCTGCCCAGCTGGGCGAATTCCTGGATGGCCCGCAGCCGCTGCCGCGCCGCCTCACTCAACGAGGCATCACCCGGATAGAACAACCAGGCATGGGCCTGGATGCCGCTGCGGCCCACTCGGCCCCGCAGCTGATACAGCTGAGCCAGGCCGAACTTGTGGGCGTCTTCGATCAGGATCGTGTTGACGCGCGGGATGTCGAGGCCGCTCTCCACGATCGTGGTGCAGAGCATCAGGTCGGCTTCGCCGGCGTTGAACGCCACCATGGCGCTCTCCAGCTCGCCTTCGGCCATCTGGCCGTGGGCCACCAGGAGACGTAGGCCCGGGACCATCAACCGCAACCCCTCAGCCACGTCTTCGATGCCCTCCACCCGCGGCACCACGTAGAAGATCTGGCCGCCGCGATCGAGCTCCTGGCGGATGGCGCTGCGCACCGCCTCCTCATCCAGGGCGGCGAGGTGGGTTTTGATCGGGCGGCGCAGGGGCGGCGGCGTAGTGATCAGGCTCATCTCCCGCACGCCGGAGAGGCTCATGTAGAGGGTGCGCGGGATCGGGGTTGCCGAGAGGGTCAACACGTCGACGTCTTTGCGCAGGGCCTTGATCTTTTCCTTCTGGTTCACGCCGAAGCGCTGCTCCTCATCCACCACCAGCAGCCCCAGCTGCTTGAAGGCGGTGCCCTTGCCCAGCAGTTGGTGGGTGCCCACCACCACATCCACCGTGCCTTCCCCCAGGCCCTCCTGGATCGCCTTGCGTTCGCCGGCGGTGCGGAAGCGGTTGAGCAGGCTCACCTTGATCGGATAGGGCGCAAAGCGTTCGGAGAGTGAACGCCAGTGCTGCTGCGCCAGCACGGTGGTGGGGGCGAGCATCGCCACCTGCTTTCCAGCGGTGACGGCCTTGAAGATGGCGCGGATCGCCACTTCGGTTTTGCCGAAGCCCACATCGCCGCACACCAGCCGGTCCATAGGCTGGGGCTTTTCCATGTCGCGCTTCACATCGGCGATCGCCTTGAGCTGATCGGGGGTGGGTTCGTAGGGGAACGACTCCTCCAGTTCGCTTTGCCAGGGGCCATCGGCGGGGAAGCAAAAACCCGCGGCCTGGTGGCGTTCGGCGTAGAGCTTCACCAGATCCAGCGCCACCTTGCGAACGGCCTTGCGGGCCCGCTCCTTGACCTTGCTCCAGGCCGTGCCGCCCATCCGGTTGAGATCCGGCGGTTGCTCGGTGGTGGCCCGGTAGCGGCCGAGGCTGCCGAGTTGGTCGGCCGCCACCCGCAGCAGGCCATCGGCGTACTGCACCACCAGGTAGTCGCGCGATTCGCCGCTGATCGCCAGCTTCTCGAGCTTGAGGAACTTGCCGATGCCGTGGTTGCGGTGCACCACGAAATCACCGGGGCGCATCTTGTTGGGATCCACCGTGCGGCTCGCGGCCTTACGGCGCCGGCGCACATAGCCCGTGGCGGTGAGCGACTGCTGCCCGAAGAATTCGCGGTCGGTGATCAGCGCCAGCTTCCAGGCCGGCAGCTGCAAACCCTCCAGTTCGGCGGTGCCCTTGGTTTTGAGGGCCACCGGCGTGTTCTGCTCGATCAGCCGCTCGATCGAGGCGACATCGCCGGGGTTGGGCACGAAGCGGCTGATGCAGTCGTGCTCTTCGAGCAGCGCCACGGCCCGGGTGGGCTGAGCTGAAAGCAGCCACACCTTGGCCTTGTCGCGCTGGAAGCCCTTGATCAGCTCAGCGAGCTTCCCGAACTGATTGGGGTAGGCCGGCACGGGCCGGCTGGCCAGATCGAAGCTGTTGGCATGGCTATCGCTTTCATGCAGCTCCGCCAGATCGAAGCCGGCGAAGGCCTCGGTGGTGGCCAGCGCCTGCTCGGGTGCCCGATGCAGCACCGCCGGTAGCTCCGCGCCCAGCTCGGCGCTGACTTCGCTGTGGTGGTCGCTGGCGTGATCGAACCACTGCTGGCCGTGGGCCAGGCAATGGCGCCGTTCATCCACGGCGATCAGGGTGTTGGCGGGGAGATAGCTGAGGAGCGAGGCCGGCTCATTCCAGGCCAGGCCCATCAGCCGCCGCATCCCCTCCGGTGTGCCCCCCTCCAGCAGTTGCTCGAGTGCCTCCGGGCTGAGCAGCTGATCGAGCCCATCGGGCATCGCCTCACGCAGCGCTGCCGCGATTAGCGGGCCGTAGCCACTGGGAGTCAGGCGCACCACCTCGATGGGATCGAGGGAGCGCTGGCTGGCGGGATCGAATTCCCGCAGTTTCTCCAGGTCTTCGCCGAAAAACTCCAAGCGCACCGGCAGCTCGGCGCTCACCGGGAACACATCGACGATGTCGCCGCGGCGGCTCCAGCTGCCCTCTTGCTCGATCGCGGTGACGCGCTCATAGCCCAGGCGCGTGAGTGTTTCGCCCAGCTCCTCGAGATCCACCGTGTCGCCCTTGCGCAGGCTCAGGCACTGGGCTTTCAGGGCTGCCGGTGGCGGGAGGTGCGGCTGCAGGGCCCGTTCGGTGGCCACGATGGCCAACCGCTGACCGCCGGCCTTGCTGCTATCGCCATCACCCGGCAGATCCAGCAGTTCGCTGAGCACCTGCAGCTGCCCCCAGGTGATCTCGCTGGTGGGATCGAAGGGCTCATAGGGGCTGCCCTCGCTGGTTGGATACAGCTGAGCGCTGCTCCAGCCCATTAGCTCGAGTAGCGCCGCCCAGCGGCCCGCTTCTTCCAAGGTGGGCACCAGCACTAGCAACGGTGCATCGGCCGCGGCCGCCAGGGCGCTGCTCACCAGAGCCCTGGCCCCACGACCGGCACCGCTCATCCGCAGCCGCTCGTCCCGCTGGCTGCGCTGCAGCACTTCCCCGGTGAGTGGAGCCTGCTGCAGCTGGCGCACCAGGGCGGTGAGGGGCATGGAGCTCAATCGGCACACCGGCCCATCCTCGCAAGAATGGGTGGATGGCTAGCGCTCCTCCTCGCTGCGGTTGCCTGAGCAGGGTTGCCCCCCTTGCGCTGTTGTTGGTGGCTGGTTTGGCCCTGAGCCGTCTGGCGGAGCGCGGTGATGCTCTGCACGGAGCAGCGGCACCAGCCGCCGAGGGCGTCTTGGCGAAGGGCCCGAACCCCCAGGCTCTGGCATCAAGTCGCGATTTTGTGCTCACCCCTGAGCGCGAGTCGGGTCTCTTCGCTCAGCTGGGGTCTGCTGATCGGGCCTGGGTGCCTCGGGCAGAGCCGATCCCCGGCGGTGGCACGCGCTACGTCTATCAAAAACGCCCGGATGATCAGCCGCTGACGCTGGATCAGATCAAGGCCCTGATGCGTCATCCCCCGCGCTTCGATCTGGAGCGATCCGTGATCCGCCAGTTGCTCACGCAGATGCGGCAATCGGGTGTGACGTTGCTGCTCGGCCCACCGCGCAAGCAGGGCGCGGCCGGTGAATGGGAACCGGCTCGTGGCGTGTTGCGGATTCGGCCCGACATTCCTTCGAAAGGCAGCCGTGAATTCGCTCGGGTGCTGAACCATGAAGCCATTCATGTTGCCCAGAGCTGTCGTAACGGGGGCCTGAGCGCCTATCCAAAGTTGCTCGGCTTATCGCGGCAAGTGCAGGGTTCAGCGCGGCGTCATCTCCAAGAACCCCTCTACCGCAACAGCAGTGCTCTGGAGCGTGCCTTAGAGGAAGAGGCCTACGCGAACCAGGACAACCTCCAGATCGGTATTCGGCTGATCACGGCGCATTGCCGGTTGGGGTAGTGCATCGCTCCAGCACGCAGCAGCCACTCTCCAGGCGCAACCAGCCCTCCAGTGCACCATCGAGCAGCCGAACAATCACTGGGGCCTTGGCTTCGCGGGGCAAGGCACCGGCGTAGTGGCCATGGGCAATGCCGCGGGCCCAGCCTCGTCCACCGGAAACGGCGGCGCTGCGCGGCGTTAGCCACACCAGGCGATGGGGGGCTAGTTCGACAGCGGCTTGCGCGGCCTCTCCGGCGGCGGGTCTGTGGGGTAGACGCCAGGCGCGGCAATGGTCGCCGTCCTCGAGCAGCAGGTCGTAGTGGCAGCCGCTGGGATCGTCTGGGGCGCCGGTGTGCTCCAGCAGGGCGTAGCGGGGCATGGGCTGGCTCAGGCCTCCACCGGGCTCATCAGCGACTCCTCCAGCAGCATGTTGAACTGCAGCAGCTGCTCGTCGCTCAGCTGCTGACGGCTGCTCAGCTGGAACTGCTGCTCCAGGAGCTGCCGGCCGCGGGCTGCATCCCATTGCAGGCTGCGCAGCAGTTGGTCGCATTGCTCGAGTAAGTCTTTGCGGCGTAGGGGCACCGGCGCGCTGTTGGGATCACATCCACTGCTCAGGTTGCGCAGGCAACGCAGATAGCTCACCAGATCGGCGTAGGCCGTGAGCCGATTGCGGCTGGGATGGCCGAAGGCCCGCTGCAGGTACTGCCCCTCCTGGTTGCGATCCCAGCCGATGCGCTGCAGCTGCACATCGAGCTCAGCTAGCTCATCGCTCCAGTCATCGGGATCGGCCGGTGGTTCCACACCCGCTGCTGGCGGCAGGGGTTCAGTTGGGGGTTGTGGTTCGGCGGGGCTGAACAGGCTGGGCTGGGGAGGCTCTTGCGTCTCCGGACTGTTGTCTTCAGCCACCGGGGTAGGCGCCGGCAAGGCTGCTGGCCGAATCACCGGATGGCGAACCGCCGCATTCGCTGCTGGGGCTGCAGCAGGCTCTGGGGTCCCAGCCGGTGCTGCTGCTGCCAGTCGCTGCTGCAATCGGGCGATCGCCCGCTCTTCTGCGTCCTCGGCACCGGCCGCTTCACCGAGGGCACTGCCTACGCAGCTGTTGCCCTGCCACGCGCTCACCTGCACCACCCGCTGGCCGGGCTCCGCATGCACGAGCCGCACCTTGAGCACCGGTGGGATCTGCATCAGCGGGGCGGGGCGTTGATCGTTTCTAGACTGCCCGCTTCAGGAATCCTCTGCACGGCGCGATGGAAGCGGAGTCGATTCCTTCCCTTACACCCCTGATTCAGGCTGCGGATCAGTGGGGTGAACTGCTCCTGCTGCTGCCGTTGCTGGTGGCCCTGGAGGCGGTGCTTTCGGCCGACAACGCCATCGCCCTCGCTGCGATCTCCCGGCAGCTTCGCGATCCCCGTCAGCAGGGGCAGGCCCTGAACTTCGGCCTTGGGCTGGCGCTGGTGTTTCGGCTGTTGCTGATCGCCGTGGCGCGCTGGGTGCTGGATTTCTGGCCGCTGCAGCTGTTGGCTTCGGCTTATTTGCTCTGGCTCTGCATCAGCAACCTGCTTCCCTCCGGTGATCCGGCTGCCGAAGCGGAGGCAGACCAAGCTCTAGAACCGGGTTCTGCCCATCACGACCGCAGCCTGCTGGCGGTGGTGGGCACCCTGGCCCTCACGGATCTCGCCTTTTCCCTCGACAGCGTGGCCGCTGCGGTGGCGGTGAGCGACAACCTGCTGCTGGTCATGGCCGGCGGTGTCATCGGCGTGGTGGCGCTGCGGCTCACCTCCGCCCTGTTCATCCGTTGGCTGAGCGTGTTTCGTCACCTCGAAACGGCGGGCTATCTGGCGGTGGGTTTGGTGGGGGTGCGTCTCCTGATTCGCCTGGCGGCGCCGAACCTGGTGCCCCCGGAATGGGTCCTTTTGGCGCTGGTAGGGATGCTCTTTGTTTGGGGGTTCTCCAGTCGCTTCCCCAGTCCTGACACCAGCGAACTCACACCCTGAACGGCATGCACGTGGAACTGCGTCAGGCCGGCAGCAACCGTTTGCTCGAACGCCTTGATCTCGACGAGATCCCCCAGCCTGGTCGCTGGTTGGTGGTCGACGACCGCAGTTTTTTGGTGTTGCAGCGTCATCACCGCTATCAGCTGCGCAGTGGTCGCTATGAGCTCAGCTCCATCGCTCTGCAGGTGAAAGCGCAGAAACAGCCCGCCGATGCCCGCTGGTGGCAGGGGCGCTGGGTGATCGGCGATCCGAGTTGCCGCTACAACGCCCATAGCCCGCTGCTGCGCTGCGCTGTGCTGCCGGATGGGCCCTGTGATCGCTGCGCGCATCACTCCACTGCCTCAGTGGAACCTTGATGGCTGAGATGAACACTGCAACCGAATGCACCACGGCGCACGTTGGCTGTTGCGTGGCCGGGCATGGTGTGGCGTCAGGCCGTGCTGCAGATAGCCCTTATCCCGCGGGCACCATCAGTCTTCAGGCTCCGCTGTTTGCACGGCACGGCGTCGATCTCAGCCCGTATCAGCCGGCCACGCTCAACCTTGATTTCAGCCCCGGCGAATGGCGATTGCGTCAACCCGATCACCACGTGGAGCAACTGCTCTGGAGCGATCGCCATCCCCCCGAGACCTTCTCGTTCTGGCGCTGCCGGCTGCAGCCCTTGGATGCGCGCATCACAGCGGTTGATGCTCTGATCTATTACCCCCACCCTGAAACGAAGCAGGCCCATCACCAGCCGGCTGGATTGGTGGAAGTGCTTGCCCCTCCGCTGGGATCGGTTTTGCCTGGTGAACGGTTCCAGCTGTGGGTGGATGCACGCTGCTGCCGCCTGATTCAGCCAGCTCGGCTGCGCTCACGGCTGTTGGAGTTCCTCAAGTTCCGGGTGTTGGCGGCCCAGGAGGCGTTCTTCTGGGATGACGCTGATGGCTTCCGCCGCTGGCTGCAGGCCCACTGGCCGGAAGCCTGTGATCTCAGTGATCAGGATCTGGCCCTCACCCTGGATCAGGCCCGCGCCCTCTACACAGAATTGCCGATGCCGCCTCGCCCGTAGGGTGAGGTTCCAAGCGCTGTTTCCCTATCTCCTCCTCCACCCACCCAGCTCCGGGACAGGAGCAGCGCACCGGACGCACGTCGCGGCAGCGCATCAGGCGCATCAGCCCGTCGGCAACCGGAAGCCCTTCTGGAGCTGCTATGGGAGGGGCTACGAGGGCCAGCGCCGCGAACTCCTCGCCTGCCCGGATCTTGTCTGAGGAGGAGCTGAGCAGCTCGGCCTTTGCCGCTCTCGGTCTGGGACGCCCGATCGTGCAGGCGGTGCTGGAGAAGGGTTACACCAACCCCTCGCCCATCCAGGCCCAATGCATCCCCGCGGTGTTGGAAGGCCGCGATGTGATGGCGGCCGCACAAACGGGAACGGGCAAGACCGCTGGCTTCACCCTGCCGATGCTCGAGCGGCTGCGGCATGGCCCCCACGCTCGCAACAACGTGGTGCGGGCCCTGGTGCTCACGCCTACCCGTGAGCTGGCCGCTCAGGTGGGCGAGAACGTGGCGGCCTATTCGCGCCACCTCGATCTGCGCTCGGATGTTGTGTTTGGCGGGGTGAAGGTCAACCCCCAGATGATGCGCCTCCGCGGTGGCGCCGATGTGCTCGTGGCCACACCAGGGCGGTTGATGGATCTGGCGCAGCAGAACGCCGTGAAACTCAACCGGGTGGAGATCCTGGTGCTCGATGAAGCTGATCGGATGCTCGATATGGGCTTCATCCGCGACATCCAGAAAATCCTGGCCCTGCTCCCCGCCAAGCGCCAGAACCTGCTGTTTTCGGCCACCTTTGAGGCTTCGATCAAGAAGCTGGCCACTGGGTTGCTGCACAATCCGGTGCAACTGCAGGCCACCCCGGAGAACCGCACCGCCACCACGGTGGAGCACCTGCTGCATCCCTGCGACATGGCGCGCAAGCCGGATCTGCTCTGCCACCTGATCAAAAGCAACGACTGGCAGCAGGTGTTGGTCTTCTCCCGCACGAAGCACGGCGCCAATCGCATCGCCGATCGCCTCACTCAGGAGGGAATGGCGGCTGCAGCGATTCATGGCAACAAAAGTCAGGGTGCTCGCACCCGTGCGCTGGCCGGGTTCAAGAGCGGCGAGCTGCGGGTGCTGGTGGCGACGGACATCGCCGCCCGTGGCATCGACATCCATCAGCTGCCCCACGTGGTGAATCTGGATCTCCCCAACCAGGCGGAGGACTACGTGCACCGCATCGGGCGTACCGGCCGTGCCGGTTGCAATGGGCATGCCGTGTCGCTGGTGGCCGCCGAGGAGCATGAGTTGCTGCGGGCGATCGAGCGCCTGATCGGCAATCCACTGCCCAAGCAGGAGGTGCCGGGCTTTGAGCGCACCATCCACTCGGCTCCGCCGCTGGATCTCAGTGGTGGCCGCGGTCGTGGTGGCGGTGGTGGTGGCCGTCGCGGCGGTGGGAACGGTGGCGGCGGTGCTGGTGGTGCAGCGGGGCGTGGGCGTGCTCCTGCGGCGCGCTCGCGGCAGCGTTGAGGCTGAAGGCAGGGGGCAATGGGCTTTGATCCACGGGATTGGCCGTCTGGCAGAAGCCCCTCCCGGCCGATCACCGGCAATCTCGATGCCCTGCTCCAGGAGAACGCAGCCCTCAAGCAGGAGGTGCTGCGTCTGCGCCGCTTGCTCGATCGCTATGAGCGGCTGGAGCGTGAACCGCGTGCCACCACGGCAAAACCCCAGTGGCTGAGCCAATCTGAGGCTGCGCACTGGGCCCGCCAGCTGATGCAGCAACCGGGTTGGTCCCAGCTGCGGGCCGGGGATGAAGGCCATGGGCTGATGGGTTTGATTGCCCACCTCAACCGCTCCAGCTTTCTGCCACATCTGAGCCTTGAGCAGCGTCTCGATCGCTTGGCACCTGGTTTGGGGCGTGATCTGCAGCAGGCCCTGGATGGCCTCAGCAGCAAGCAGCAGCTGGCGCTGCGGGCGGCTTTTGCCGTTTATGGCGTGAGCGCTCGCGAGTGGTTGGCCGATGAATCCCGCCGCGTGGTGGCGGAGCTGCGTCAGCAGTGCCAGCGGCTGGAGCAGCGCCGCCGCTCACCCGGGGCCGGCGCTCACTCCCGCCAGGCACAAACCGCAAACGAGGCACCCCCTGGGCCGCCCCCCGGCAGCGATCCGCGCCGAGCTGCGGCCTACCAGCAATTGGGCTTGGCCTGGGGTGCCTCCCGCGACGCGATCAAAAAGGCCCATCGCCGCCTTGTGAAGCAACATCACCCCGACGTGGGTGGTGAGGCCGAGGCTTTCCGCCGCGTGAACGACGCCTATCAATTGCTGATGGCCTGAGCTGGATCAGGCTGCGCATACCCCAGCAGATCCCCAGCCTTGGCCTGCAGTTGCTGCAACAGCTGGGTGCCGCTGGCGGCCGCCTTGCCCTCCAGCTGGGCTTCCCGCACCAGCAGCGGGCAGCCGCTGCTGGCCACCACCATCCCGACGCCCGACATCACAGCCAACACCGTGCCTGGCTTCGCTGCATCGCTAGAAGGTTGGCCATCGTGCCGCTGACCCCAACGCTCGGCGAGCTCGGCAGCTTCCGGGCTCAGCTCAGCCGCCAGGCGCTTCACCAACGGTTCGGTGGCCAGCAGTTTCAGCCGTTTTCCTTGCCAGCTGCTGGTGGCCCCTGGATAGAGCCCCATCACCTTGCGGTGAATGTGCAAGGCCGACTGGTCCCAATCGATCTGGGCATCCTCTTTGGTGAGCATGCGGGCGTAGGTCATGCCCTCTTCGCTTTGCGCCCTGACCCCCAGCCGCTGCAGCCGTTCGGCCTCAGCGCCCGGGCCGGCCGCCTCGATCAGCGGCAGCGCTTCCACCAGCAAGGTGCCAGTGAGAGCGGCGAGGCGTTCGGCTAGCTGGTAGGCGTTCTCCAGCAAGCCGATCTGGATGGAGCGCTCAAGCAACACCGGGCCGGTGTCGAGCCCTTCTTCCATCGCCATGACGCCCACACCGGTTGTGCTGTCGCCTTCGATCAGGCTCCATTGGATGGGTCCGGCGCCACGCCAACGCGGCAGCAGTGATCCATGACCGTTCCAGCAGCCCAGGGGCGGCTGCTGCAGGATCTCCGGCGGCAGGATCTGGCCGAAGGCCACCACCACGTAGATGTCGGCCCCTAGATCGGCGAGCTGCTGTTGGCATTCGGGTTCGCGCCGGATCCGCTCAGGAGTGAACACGGGGATGCCCAGCTCGAGGGCGCGGGCCTTCACCGGAGAGGCCACCAGGGTTTTTCCACGGCCGCGGCGGCGATCGGGTTGGCTGACAACGCCCACGAGTTGATGGCCAGCCGCCACAAGGGCATCGAGGCTGGCCACGGCATAGGCCGGGGTGCCCCAGAACAGAACCTTCACGCCGACATCAGGCCTCGCCGGTGATCGAGAGACCCTCCACCCACACCATCGGGCAGAGGCCGTCGGGAGTGATCTTGGCTTCTCCCTCAAAGCCCACGATCGCCTTCAGCACCTGGCGGATATCGCCGGCCACGGTGGCCGCTTCGATCGAGCGGGGTTCGCCGTTCTGGATCAACCAGCCATCAAATGGAAGGGAGAAGGAGCCTTGGCTCGCCTTCACACCGGCATGCAGTGCGGAGAGGGAATCGATCCAAACGATTGCCTCCCCAGCCTTGAAGCGATCCAGCCCGGCCTGTCCTCCGTCGCTGCCGGGAGTGGTGCCAATCTCGAACCAGTCAGGTCCCACCGACACCTTGGCGCCCATGCCGGCGTGGCCCGTGGGGCTCACGCCAAAGGCCCGGGCGGTGGCTTCGGAGTGGAGGAAGTTCCGCAGCACGCCGCCTTCCAGTAGCGCCAAGCGCTTGGTGGGGGTGCCTTCGCCGTCGAACGCCGAGGCGCCGATGTTGCCGGGATGCAGGCCGTTGTCGTGGATGTCGAGAAAGGGAACCGCCAGGGTTTCGCCGATGGAGTCGCGGTTGCTGAGGCTTACTCCATCCAGCACGGCGCGGGCATTGAACAGACCGCTGAAGGCGCCGATCAGATCGAGGAAGGCCTCGGGGCTGAACACACAGGTGTAGCGCCCGGTTTCAATCGGGGCGTAGTTGAGGTGGCTGATCGTTCGCTCGGCTGCCTCGTGAATGCAACCGGCCACGTCGAGATCACTGGCGCCATAGGCCAGGCGCACGGCTCCGGCGCTGCGTGGTTTGCGGCCGGCTTCTTCAGCGCGGGCGTAGAGGTAGAGGCTGGCGGTGCTGAGCTGCTGCTGGCGGCAGGCACCGTCGCTGTTGAGATAGATCCGCTCGCTGCTGCGCTCGGCTAGGCCGTTGTAGGGAACGGTGGCGATGGCGTCGTGGCGGGCCAACAGCTCTTGCTCGGCCCCCTTAAGCGTGTCGAGCAGCCGCAGGATCCCCTGGGGCTGATGGATCGGTTGATCGAGCGTGGCCAGCGGCGCGGTTGCCAGGGGCGAGAAGGCTGGGATGTCGTCGGGGTTGCCGAAGGCACTCGCCTCTTTGGCACCGGTCAGGGCGCGCTCCAGGCCTGTTTCACTGAGGTCGGAGGTGCTGGTGACCCCAACGAGGCCGGCGTCGTTCCACACCCGCACGGTGATCGAGCTGCGTTGGGCACCCTTCATCTGTTTGGGTTCGCCGCGATCCACCTGAACGGAGATGTCGGTGGAGCAGGCGGCGCCGAGATCCCAGCGGCGGATGCCGTTGCTGGCGGCAATGCTGGCCAGGCTGTTGCGCAGCTGTTCGGCGTTGAGGCCGTTGCCGCTGGTGGCTTGATGGCTGCTCATGTTCAACGGCCTCCCACGGTGATCGAATCAACCTTGATGTGGGGTTGGCCCACGGTCACGAAAATGCTGCCGCTCACGGAGCCGCAGAAGCCGGCGGCGAGTTCGAGGTCGTTCGCGCACATGGAGATGCGCGGCATCACCTCCTTGGCTTCGCCGATCAAGGTGGCGCCCTTCACCGGCTTGGTGAGTTGGCCGTTCTCGATCAGGTACCCCTCCTCCACCGCGAAGTTGAACTGGCCGGTGGGGCCCACGCTGCCGCCGCCCATGGATTTGCAGTAGAGGCCCTTGTCCACCGAGGCGATCAGCTGCTCGGGCGTGTGCGGCCCTGCATCGATGTAGGTGTTGCGCATGCGGCTGGCGGCCGCAAACGTGTGGCTCTGGCGGCGGCCGCTGCCGGTGCGGGCATGGCCGGTGCGCAGTTCACCGGCGCGGTCGCTGATGAAGCGCTGCAGCACGCCGTTCTGGATCAGCACCGTGCGTTGGGCTTCCATGCCCTCGTCGTCCATCGACAGGGAGCCAAAGGCGCCACCGGTGAGGCCTTCATCGATGGCGGTCACGGCCTCATGGGCGATGGACTCACCCACCCGTTCTGCGAAGGGGGTGGTGCCCCGTTCCACCTGGGTGGTTTCCAGCAGGTGGCCGCAGGCCTCGTGGAAGATCACGCCACCAAAGCGGTTGGCGAGCACCGCCGGCATCTGGCCGGCTTCCACGTAGTCGGCATAGAGCATCGTGCCGGCACTGCCGCACACCTCGGCGGCAGACGCCGTGGCATCCCAGCGGCGCAGATCATCAGGCTGATCGGAGGTGCCGTAGCGGCGGCCGACGCCGGCGCGGTGTTCACCGTCGGCCGCCAGCACGTTCAGCCCCACCGATTGGTGCAGGCGAATGTCGCGGCCGAAGGTGCCATCGCTGGCCGCGATCAGCACTTCCTGCCAGTCGCGGGCGTAGCTGCCTCGGCGGGCCTGCAGGTGGCTGCCCTGGCGCTGCAGCTGATCGGTGCCCTCCAGCAGGCGGGCGGTGGCCTCCTGGATCTGGGGGCAGCGCTGCAGCCAGTCACCCTTGCTGGCGGCGAAATCCCGCAGCGCCGGCAGACCGTCAAAGCCGCTGCGGCCGTTGGCACTGGTGGCCAAGCCGAGCATGCCCAGGGCTTGCTCGAGGGCGCGGCGCAGACCAGCTGGGCTCAGGTCGTTGGTGCTCACGAAGCCATCGCGCTTGCCCAGGAACACCCGGATCCCGGCTCCCATGCCGAAGGCGGGGGTCACGCTGGTGATCGTGTCTTGCTCCGCCAGAACGCCGAGGTGATCGGTGCGCTCGAGGAATACTTCCACCAGATCCGCACCGGCGGCACGGCCGCTGGCCAGCAGATTTTCCAGGGCTGGGCTCCAGTGGCTATCGAGGACGCCAGTGGTTGGCGGTGCTGCAGCGATCACGCGGTTGCGGGTGGTGAGGGTGGAGCCCTACCGGGCTTGAAGCTGTTGATTTCCTAGCAAAAAGGCCCCAGCCACAGGGGCTGGGGCCTTCAGCGCAGAGGCAGGTTCGAGAGATCAGCGCACGGCCGGCTGGAACTGCTCGCTGCGGATCGGGCTCATCAGGAAGAGCTTGGCCATCTCAGCGGCGTTGGCCACCCAGTAAGGCAGCTTGCGCAGCAGCTTCACCGGCGCAATGGCGTTGCTCGCGTCGGCGGCAGCCAGCTCGTTGTTGTTGCGCACCAGCTGCTCGAGACCCTCGTAAAACTTCGGATGGTCCACGTTGAGCACCACCGGGAAGACCCGAGCGGAGGTCTCGTTGGTTTTGGCGATCACGTACTTGTCGTACTCGCGGGCATCGAGGCCAAGGGCTTCGTAGAACTCCTTGCGGGCCACGTCGCGCACGTACATGGTGGCAAACACGGCAAGTAGGAAGAAGCGGCACCAGAGGCGGGCGCGCAGGCCGGTCACGCTCTTGGGCTGCGCTTTCATCAGCGCATCAAAGAAGTCGCCGTGGCGGTTCTCGTCCTGGCACCAGTTCTCGAAGAAATTGAAGATCGGGAAGATCTTGCTGTCAGGGTTCTTCTCGAGGTGGCGGAAGATGGCGATGTAGCGCCAGTAGCCGATCTTCTCGCTCAGGTAGGTGGCGTAGAAGATGTATTCGGGCTTGAAGTAGGTGTAGGCCTTGCTGGCGGTGAGGAAGCCGAGGTCGAGCTGCAGCCCGAAGTCGCTCATCGCCTTGTTGAGGAAGCCGGCATGGCGGGCCTCATCGCGGGCCATGTGGGCGAAACACTCGGCCAGCAGCGGGTTCTTCTCTTTAATGCGGCGGCTGAGCTCCTTGTAGAGCAAGAAGCCAGAGAACTCGGAGGTGCAGCTCTGCTCGAGGAACTCAACAAACACCCGGCGGGTGTCGGGATCGAGCTTGTCGGCTGCGCCTTCGAATTCTTCGTTGCGAACGAAATGGTGGCGGTTGTAGTCCTTGCGGAATTCTTCGCAGATGGCCTCGAGCTCAGCCTCGTTGGGGCTGAGGTCCATGGCCGCCATGGCCTCGAAATCCGTGGTGTAGAAGCGCGGGGTGAGGATCGTGTCCTTCACCGGGTCTTTGATGGCCGGCGCGTCGGGTGTGCCGATGGCTGTTGCGGTATCGGGCGTAGCAACGGCTGGAGGCACCATCGGGATGGGTCTACGGACGGAAACTCCATCGTAGGGGGACCCGCGGTGGTGCTGAGGCTCAGCTTCACCAGCTGGAACTGAGCTTCTGGCGAGGGGCTTAGTTGGCCCCCAGCCACTTCTGGCCGTTCAGGCGTTGCACCAGACGCGACACCAGCAGCGCCAGGGTCATCTTCTTCTCGTCGATCAGGAACGACTCCAGGAGGCTGGGCTCGGCGCCGGCTTCGGCCACGGCAATGGTTTTGGCGGAGCTGATCGCATCACTGGTGAAGCACAGCCAGAAGCGGCGGGCCTGGGGGAGTTCGCCCACCACCATCCAGCAGGGGCTGCCCACCACGGGCATCGGTCCCTGCTCAAAGCGCAGCTCACAGGCAGGGCCGCCGTAGGCCTCGATCTCCTTGGCGATGGCCGGGATCAGCAGGTTGGGGACGAAGTCGGCAAAAGGCTTCTCCTCCGGTGCCGGGGGTTTGGCCGGCTTGGCGGGGGCCGCTTCAGCGGGCTTGGCCTGGGCTGGCTGGGCGGAATCGGTCACCGTCGCAGGCCTCGGGGAAGACGCAGGCGAACTTTAGAGATCACCAGTCCTCGCTGAGCGCGGTATTCCAGTCGCTGTTGTCGTCTGTGGCGGCTGGGGCTTGGGCCGGTGCTGGGCTCTTGACGGCTTGGGTGCTGCCGGCCGCTGATGATCCCTTGCGGATCACCCGGAATGGAACCGACACCGTTGGTGCTGGTTCGCCGGCACTGCGAGCGGGGCCAGCCCAGGCAAACGGGCGCTGAGCGGAATCGCTGGTGGACCCATTGGAACGGACTGGCTCGCTGCGCGATTCCTGCCAGTCGTCGCGTTCGTCATCACTTCGCCGGCGCACCTGGCGGCGCGGTGCCACAGCTGCGACCTGACCTTGCAGGGCCAGGGCTGTGCCGCCAGCGCTCATCGCTGCCCCCAGGCCTGCGGCGGCGGCCAGCCAGCCGCCGAGGGGCCAGGCCGGTGAGCTCCAGGTGAGGAGCCGCACGCTCACGCCGGGTCTCGGGTTGATGGCCGACACCAGCAGCACCGCCAGCAGGGGGGAGAGCAGCGGAACCAGCAGGAGGCGTTGCAGCACAGGCACAGGGGGCAGGGCTCAGGACTGGATCGGGCCGCTCCAGCGCTGCAGGTTGCCCAGGTCATAGCCGAGGCAATCGAACACCCGGATCACGAGAAAGTCCACCATCTCTTCAATGCTGGTGGGTTGGTGGTACCAGGCCGGCACGGGTGGCGCGATGCGGGCACCGGCTTCGGCCAGGGCCGTGAGGTTGCGGAGGTGCACCAGGTTCCAGGGGGTTTCCCGCGGGCAGATCACCAGCGGCCGCCCTTCCTTGAGGTGCACATCGGCGCAGCGTTCGAGCAGATCGGTGGCCACACCGGAGGCGATGCGGCCTACGGCGCCCATTGAGCAGGGCAGGATCACCATCCCCCGGGTGCGATAGCTGCCGCTGGCGATGCCGGTGGCTTGATCGTTCCAGCGGTGGCAGCGCAGGGAGCCGCTCTCGCAGCCGGTGCGCTCGCGCCAGAAACGCTCTTGGGCGTCGGGTTCGCTCGGGACCCGGACACCCAGCTCCGCTTGCCAGACGCCGATGGCACCGCGGCTCACCACGAGTTCCACGCGCTCTTTGGCCTGCAGTAGCAGCTGCAGAGCACGCTGGGCCAAGGGCTGGGCGCTCGCCCCTGAGACGGCCAACACAATCGGATCGTGCCCCTGAGGGTGGCTCAAGCGTTCACTCCTCGCCGGCGTCGCTGTCGTCAGCGCCGTGATCGCCGTCGCTATCGGGCACGTATTCCTCGTAGCCCTCGGGGAGCACCACCGCCAGATCGATCTGGTGACGCAGCACATCCACCTTCTGGATGGTCACCTCAACAGCATCACCAAGCATGTAGGTGCGGCGGTTCTTGCGGCCCACCAGTCGGTTCTGGCGCGAGCGGTACTCGTACCAGTCGTCCTTGAGGGAGCTCACGTGCACCAAGCCCTCCACCTGGGAGGGGGGCACCTCCACAAAGAAGCCGTAGCTCTGCACACCGCTGATCACACCGGTGAGGGTCTGACCCACCAGCGGCTCGGCCTGGCGCGCCTGGGCCATCGCCAGGGCATCGGCCTGGAGGTCTGCGGCGAAGCGGCAGCGGCCGTTGAGGCGATGCAGTAGCGCTGCGCTGCGCCCCTCCTCGAGGGGTTGGATCTGGCTTGGCGGCATCAGCGGCCAATCGATCAGGCCGTGGCTGCTGTCACCGGCGATGTCCACCCGTGTTTTGTGGCGTACAGAGGGCCTGTCTTTGCCTTCGCTCAGCAGCAGGCTGAGCACGTGCTGGTTCCAGAGGTCGGCGTAGTGCAGGCCGGGGCAGCACCAAGGCGCCAGGGCCACCGCTTCGCCGGCCAGGGCATTCGCACCGGCTTCGCTGCTGAAGGTGACGGGCTTGAGCGGTTCGCGCAGTTGCTGTTGCAGCACCCGGCAGCGATCGCTGCCGGCAAAAGCTTGGGCTAGCTCCTGGGCGGTGGCGTTGCCATCGGCGGAGAGCTCCAGGGGGATCTCCAGGGCCAAGGCCGCTTTGGCCACATCGTTGAGGGCCTCTGCATCGGGGGCGGGGTTGACCGCAAAGATGGCGGGCAGCTCCAGCGCCGCCAGGTGGCGGCCGAGGGCGCGATGGGCGGGCAGCACCAGTTCGCGCAGCAAGCCGGAGGGCTCGGTGGCGGGATCGAGCTGAACCAGCCAGCCCTGGCGGCTTTCATCCGGTTCGGGAATGGCCAGATCGGCCAGATCATCGATGGCGGGCCTGGCCAGATCGAGATCAATCGAGCCACTGGCCAGGCGCTGCTGACGCAGCAGCTGGGCCAGCTCGATCAACTGCTCCAGCAGCGGCAGCTGATCCTTGAGGGTCTTGAGCGCCGCCGGCGTGGTGCGGGCTTTGGGCTTGCGCTCGGCCAGGGCCTGCAGGGCCTTGGCGTCCACCACGGCATCCACCCGGATGGTGCTGCGGCAGAAGCGGTAATGCTCCAAGGCGCCTTCCGCATTGAGCTCGAGCACCACCGATAGAGCGGCTTCACTGCTGCCCGGCTTGAGCGCAGCGGCTTTGGTGAGGGCGGCTGGCAGCAGGGGCAGCCAACTGCTGCCCAGGCAAAGGGCTTCGGCCTGATCGCGCAGATGTTGATCGAGCGCACCGGCGAAGCCCACCCGTTCGGCCACGGCTGGGGCATGCACCCACAACCGATGCCCTGTTTCGCTGCTTTCCAGCGACACCGCCGGCAGGATTGATGCCTCGGTGCTGCTCCAGGGCTGCAGCAGCAGGGTGGGCAGCGCCGTGAGGTCGTCTCTGTCCTTGGCCTCGAGGCTCTTGAGGGTTGCCTTGGGGGCGGCGGGCTGCTCGCGCAGGCCGTGTTTGGTGATCAGCAGATCCAGGTCGGCTTCCGGCCCGGCATTCACCGGCAGGCTGCGGGCCACGTGACCCTGTGAGGGCAGCTGGCCCACCGGATAGCGATCCACCTTCACCTCCACGACCGCTTCGTCGGCGGGTTTGAGGAATTGGCTGTCGCTGGCGGGCAGCTCGATGGTGGCGAGCAGCCGGTCATCGAGGGGAACAGCGAGGAGGCGCTCGTTCTGTTGTTCCACCTGGGCCAGAAGGCTGGTGGTGTTGCGCTCGAGGATGCACTGCACCCCACCCTCGGGTGAGCGACGCCGGCCCCCCTCGCGGGTGATGCGCACCAGCACACGATCCCCATTCCAGGCGTGGTTCAGCTGGTTGTCGCGGATGTAGATGTCTTCGCCGCCGTCGTCCCGCAGGGCAAAGCAGAAGCCCTTGCTGCTGCAGCGCAGGCGGGCTTCGATCAGCCCTTCATCCTCAACGCGGCTGATGCCGGCTTCTGTTTCCTCGAGCACCCCAACGCGCACCAGGGCGCTGAGGGCGATGCGCAGTTGCTCCTGATCGGCTTTGCTGCCGAGTCCCAGGGCTTTCTCCAGGGCGCTGAGGCTGCGTTGCTCCTGAGCTGGGAGCTGGTCGATCAGGTCGGCGACCGTGAATTTCATGATGTTCAGGGGGCATCGGTGGCCTTGGCGCCCCGACGATCTGGGTGCCTGGTTCTGGAGACGGCCAACGCCCCCGGAACTGCACGAACCAATTCAATCTAGAGCGCGATCA
The DNA here is from genome assembly GCF_014654725.1 of Vulcanococcus sp. Clear-D1. Taxonomy (GTDB): domain Bacteria; phylum Cyanobacteriota; class Cyanobacteriia; order PCC-6307; family Cyanobiaceae; genus Vulcanococcus. The sequence goes on from NZ_JACVZV010000015.1 coordinate 65,392, forward strand.
ACCCTCTGGCTCGGACTCCTGTCCGGCCTTGAGCAGCAGGCGGGTGCCGATGACCAGAAACCCCACCGAAGCGGCCAGCTGCAGGGCATCGGCGGGAATCACAGCCGAAAGGGATCCCCCAGCACCGGCTCCCAGCAGGCTGGCAAGCACCAGGGCCGCGGAGCTGCCGGCGAACACCGCGCCGCTCCGGCTGGAGGTGCCGCTGATCGTCACGATCGCGAGCTGGGTTTTGTCGCCCAGCTCGGCGAGAAACACCGTGGCGAAGGTGGAGGCCAGAAGCGGCAACTGCATGGTGAGGGACCTCAGAGGCGTCGTTGAAGGGGACTAGACGAGGGGAAACATGCTCATGGCAGCTTGCCGACCGAGCCATAGGCCCAGGGCGATCATCAGGATCCCGGCCAAGCGCTCCAGCTGTTGCGGCGGCAGCACCCGCGAGAGCCATCGCCCCAGCAGCACGCCCACCAGGCTGGAGCTGATCAGGGCCAAAGAGGCACCCACGAAGACCAGCACCGGCCGGCCTGATTCTGCGGAGAGCAGCAGCGCGGCGAGCTGTGTCTTGTCGCCGAGTTCCGCCAGGAACACCGTGGTGAAAGTGGTGAGGAACACCGCTCCGAAGCTGCCGGCCTTGTCGGCAGCGTTGCTGGCTTCAGGGCTGGCGTCGGCTTCAGGGCTTGTGGGCGGCTTGGGTTCGTCGCTGGGTTCGGCCATCGGCGGGGCTGAAGGTGGCGCGGATCTCAGGGAGCCGGCTGACGGATCGCCTGCTCGAATCGCTTCATCACCATGCCACGACCGCCGTGTTCGCAGCGGATCTGCTGCCGGCAGCAGGCGATGGCGAATTCGTTGGCCTCCTCAGCGGCAACGCCGAACAGGCCCGCAAGGTTTTCAACCCGGCAGAAGAACGGCCGTTCGTCGTAGATCCGGCAGCTGCTCGATCCGGTGTCGTAGTGAATGCACCAGCCATCCGGGCCCACCATCTCGAGGTATTGCTGCTGCTGCTCGGGGCTCAGGGCCTCTAGGGCCTCATTGCGTTCGCCCGGATCCAGTCGGCAGCAGGAACCGCAACCGCTGATGCAGCGCCAGTGCAGCGTTTCGCTCATCGGCCCAGCTGTGACAACCCGTCACAGCAGCTTGCAGCAGCGCTCGATCTGCAGGAGTGCGGACCGTAGGCTTGGGAACGAACGTTCAGCCTGCAGAGCCGCTCACCCATGGGAATCGATTTCCATCTGATCGCTAACTTTGCGGCCCTTTTCCTGATCACGATTGCTGGCCCTGCCGTGATCTTCATCCTCTTCTATCGCCGCGGTGCGCTCTGAGCTGTACGCAGCCATCGCGTCACCCTGATGCCCCAGGTTCCAGACGGGACCTGGGTTTTTTGTTGAAGCAGAACTAAGCCGCTAGGCCCATCGCCATCGCAGCGTCCTGCAGCAGGGCCTGCACGTAGGGGTGGGTGCCGCTGGGGTGGTCGCTGCTGAGCGTGCAAACGCCCGTGCGATCCGGCTGGCCCCGCAGCTCCTCGCCGGCGGCATTGCGGATGACCAGCGTGTCGCCATCGCGGCTCACCCAGTAATGACGGTTGCAACGCTCCAGCAGCAGTCCATCGCCTGAGCTGGAACGCAGGGCAGCGAGTTCGAGCTGCAGCTGTTCGGTGCCATTCCAGCGGTTGAGCCGCAGCTGGAAGGCCACATCCACCTCGGGTGGCAGGTTCTCTTCGCTGCCCCAACGCCAGGCGATGGCCCGCATCGCGGCATCGCCCTGGCGCAGGGTGAGCTGCAGATGTCCGCCGCGCAGCAGCCGCTGTTGGCTGATGCGGCAGCGGCTGCTCCAGAACAGCGGAGCGGGGTGGCCACTGCCGAATGGTTCGAGCTGCTGCAGTTGCTGCCAGAACTGCGGCGTCAGCTCGTGGAGTTGCACCAGGGCTTCCGGTTCCACCAGGCGCAGACCACCCTGCTGTTTCAGCCAGGTGTCAGCTCGTTCATTCAAGCGTTCATGCAGGGCCGTGATCTGCTCGGCCCGCACGGTGAAGCCGCCGGCAGCTGGGTGGCCTCCGTGGCGCTCCAGCAGATCGCTGCAGGCCTGTAGGGCTGCATCCACAGCGAAGCCCTTTGGAGCGCGCACGGAGGCCCGCAGGCGGCCATCCCCCTCGGAAGCCAGCAGGGCCACCGGGAGCCCGAAGGCATCCACCAGTCGTGCCGCCACGATGCCGATCACCCCGTGATGCCAATGGCTTTGGGCCAGCAGCAGGAATGGGCTGCGCTGCTCGCCATCGGCCTCCACTAGGGCCCGCGCTTCCGCTTCGATGGCATCGCAGAGGTCGCGGCGCTGGCGGTTGAGTTGCTCACATTGCCGCGCCAGCTCCAGGGCCTCGTCGTCGTCGGCGGTGGTGAGCAGCTCTACCACCAATTGGGGGTCACCGAGGCGCCCCACGGCGTTGATCCGCGGTGCGATTTGAAAGCCCACGGCTCCGGCATCCACCGGCGCATCGTCCAACCCGGCCACCTGTTGCAGCGCCTGCAGCCCGGCCAGTCCGCTGCGCTTGAGCGCCGGCAGGCCATCGATCAACCAGCGCCGGTTCACCCCCTGCAGCGGAGCCATGTCGGCGATGGTGCCGATGCAGAAGAGGTCGCGGGCCATCGCGAGCCCTTGCTCGGAGCGACAGTTGCGGGCTAAAGCCATGGCCAACACGTAGGCCAGCCCCACCCCCGCCAGACCTCTGTAGGGCGAGTGATCAGGGGTGCAGGCGGGGTGGAGCAGGGCCAGCAAGGGCGGTAGCTCCTCCGGCAGGGTGTGGTGATCGGTCACCACCACGTCCATCTCCAGCTCGTGCGCCCGCAGCAGGGCCTCGCGGGCGGCCACCCCGTTGTCCACCGTGACCAGCAGGCGGATCCCGTCGTCGGCTAGCCGTTCCACCATGCCGCTGTTGAGGCCGTAGCCGTCGTCGAGCCGGCTGGGAATTTCCGCCTGCGGTTTCGCCCCCAGATGGCGCAGAACCCCCACCAGCAGTGCGGTGCTGGTCATGCCGTCGGCGTCGTAATCGCCGCAGATGGCCAAGCGCTCCCCCTGTTTGCAGGCCTGGCGCAACCGCTGCACCGCTTTGCCCAGATCAGGGAAATGGCGGCGCGGGTCCGGCGCGGGGGCCGGATTGAGCAAGGCCTCGATCGCTGCGCCATCGCTGTAGCCGCGGCGTTGCAGCACCGCCAGCAGCGGGTCACACAAGCCGCTGCCGCGCAGCTCGGGATTGATCTGAACCGGAGCCGGTAACTGCCAGCGCTGCTCAGAAGGAAGAGGGAGCAACGCCAGGGGCTCGGACCGTCTCCATTCTGCGGGGCGCTGCCGCAGCGTCCACCGCCTTGGGCTGGCTTTCGGTCCACTCCTTAGCCTGCAGGCCTGATGGAGCTGCAGATGGTGAGTGGACCTTCCGCGCTGCTCTGGGATGTGGATGGCACCCTCGCTGAAACGGAGTTGGACGGGCACCGCCTGGCCTTCAACCGCGCCTTTGCTGAGGCCGGCCTGCGCTGGCAGTGGGATGTGGCCTGCTATCAGCAGTTGGTGCGCATCAGCGGGGGGCGCGAGCGCATCAGCGCCTATCTGAGTGATGTGGAAGGCGCGGTGCCCGATCCAGAACGGGTGGAGCGGCTGCAGCTGGCCAAGCAACGCCACTACAACGCGCTGGTGGAGCAGGGCGCCTTGCGCTTGCGCCCCGGGGTGGAGCGCTTGATCCGCAGTGCTCGCAAGGCGGGTCTGGCACAGGCGATCGTGACCACCAGCAGCCGCCAGGCGGTGCAGGCTCTGCTGGATCGGCTGTTGCCCGATCACGCTGCCTGTTTTGGCCTGTGGGTGTGCGGTGAGGATGTGCCGCGCAAGAAGCCTGATCCGGCCGCCTATGCCCTGGCCCTGGAACGGCTGAACCTGCCTGCCGAAGGTGCGATCGCTCTGGAGGATTCCGGCAATGGCGTGGCCGCTGCCACGGGGGCTGGCCTCACCACGGTGGTGACCCGCAGCGGTTCCAGTGCTACCGAGGCTCCGGAAGCCTTTGCCGCTGCCTCTGTTGTGCTGGATCACCTGGGTGATCCGGATCAACCGAACTCTGTGCAGCGCGGCCCCGCTTGCCCCTTGGGCCAGGTCACGCTCTCCTATCTGCAACAGCTGCTGCCGGCCTGATGACGCTCCCGCTTCAGCGCACCCGTTTTGATGGCCTGCAGCGCCGGTTGGGTGGGTTGTTGCTGGGCGGTTTCCGGGGCAGCTGGCGGCGGCGCAGCCTGGCGGTGTTAGCCCTGCTGCTTGGCTTCTACGCCGGGGAGAACATCACGGCGCTGTGGTTGGAGCGGGTGGGGCAGCGGCCGGTGGTGGTGCTGTTGCTGGTGCTGTTGCTCGAGCTGATGGTGCGGCTGCGCACCCGCCTGGTGGGAGAGCGGCCCGGGCTTGGCTGGATCCTCACCGACAACCTGCGCCTGGGTGTGGTGTACGCCGTGGTGCTGGAAGCGTTCAAGCTCGGCTCATGAGCCTGGAGGATGCCCTGCTGGCCTGGTGCCAAGGGGAAACGCGCAGCGGCCGCCGGCCGGTGATCGGCTTGAACGGCCCGGTGGGTGCGGGCAAGAGCACCCTGGCCCGCGGCCTGCAGCAGCGCTTTGCCGCCGCCGATTTGCAGTTGGCGGTGGCCTCCATCGATGACGCCTACTTGCCCTGGCAGCAGCGGCTGGAGGCGATGCAAGGCAATCCCTACGGCGTAAACCGCGTTCCACCAGGCAGCCATGATCCTTCGGCCCTGCTGGCGGGTGTGCGCCCATGGCGGAGCGGAGCCGACCAGGAGCTTGAGCTGCCCCGCTTCGATAAGACCCTGCGCGCTGGGCAGGGTGATCGCGTGGCTCCCTGGCGTGGCGCGGCCGATGCGCTGCTGCTGGAGGGCTGGATGCTGGGCTGCCAGCCCTTGCCTGATTCCCGGCTCTCCTCCGAGGCCTTGAAGGAGCTGCAGCCGCATCTCAATGCAGCGGAGCAGGCCTGGCTCCTGCGCTGTAACCAGGCTCTAGTGGCCTATCAGCCGCTCTGGCAGGAGCTCGATCAGCTGCTGATGCTCTGGCCAAGTGACTGGCGATGGCCCCGCCGCTGGCGCCTGCAGGCCGAGGCGCGGCAACGCCGCAGCGGCGGCGGTTGGATGCCTGCAGTGGAGCTCGACCGCTTGGTGCAGGCCACGTTGAAGTCGTTGCCGCCGGATCTCTATCAGGGCCCCGTCTTGGCTCGTGCCAATGGCGTACGGGTACTGGATCGCCGCAGGCGATGTGTGTGGGAGGGCAGCGGTGAGGCTGCCCTGCAGCACTGGGCTCAGCCCTGCTCGGTCTCGTCCTCAGCCACGGGGTAAACGAAGCCCTGAGCGCGGCCGCTCAGCACAGCCTTACCGATGGATAGGGCCTTCTGGGCGGCAATGGCAGCCTTGCCCTTCCAGGTGGCATGGCGCTGATTGCGCTTGCCCTTGGACGTTTTCTTCTTGGGAACAGCCATCCCGCTTGATTTCAGCCAAACCAAGAGTTTCCATCGCCGCCTTCCCTTTCGTCAAATCGCTAAGCTCAAATCCAAGATTCAGGCCGGTGTGAGCAGCAGCGTTTCTTCTGATCTGCCGGCGGATTTGGGCCTGGTGCGTGCACCGCAGCCCAGTTACACGCAGCTGCTGCAACAGCTGCGTGCTGGAACGGTGAAGGAGTTGTTGCTCTCTCCCGGCCAGCGGCAAGTGAAGGTCACCTATGCCGATGGCAAACAGGTGACCGTGCCGGTGTTCAGCAACGATCAATTGTTGCTGCGCACGGCTCAGGAGGCGCAGGTTCCGCTCACCGTGCGCGATGAGCGCCAGGACCAAGCAACGGCCAGTCTGGTGTCGAACGGCTTGTTGCTGTTGCTGTTGTTTGGCGGCCTGGCCTTGCTGCTGCGTCGCTCCGCCCAGGTGGCCAATCGCGCCATGGGCTTTGGCCGCAGCAAGGCGCGCATGGCCCAAAGCGAAGCCGCAGTGGCCGTGCGCTTTGAAGATGTAGCTGGCATTCAGGAAGCCAAGGAAGAACTCCAAGAGGTGGTGGCCTTCCTGAAGGAGCCGGAACGGTTCACCGCTGTGGGCGCACGGATTCCCAAAGGTGTGCTGCTGGTGGGGCCTCCAGGCACGGGTAAGACCCTCCTCGCCAAGGCGATCGCCGGGGAAGCGGGTGTGCCGTTCTTTTCGATGGCCGCTTCCGAGTTCGTGGAGCTGTTTGTGGGCGTGGGTGCCAGCCGGGTGCGGGATCTATTCCGCCAGGCCAAAGAGAAGGCTCCCTGCATCGTGTTCATCGATGAGATCGATGCGGTGGGCCGCCAGCGCGGAGCCGGCATCGGTGGCGGCAATGATGAGCGTGAGCAGACGCTCAACCAGCTGCTCACAGAAATGGATGGCTTCGCCGAAAACTCCGGCGTGATCCTCCTGGCCGCCACCAACCGCCCGGATGTGCTCGATGCGGCGTTGATGCGCCCAGGGCGCTTTGATCGCCGCATCCATGTGGATCTGCCCGATCGGCGCGGGCGTGAGGCGATTCTGGCCGTGCATGCCCGTTCCAGACCGCTCGACCCTGAGGTGTCGCTGGCTGACTGGGCCAGTCGCACCCCGGGATTCTCAGGAGCCGATCTCTCCAACCTGCTCAATGAAGCGGCCATCCTCACGGCGCGGCGTGAGCGCAGTTGCATCGATGACGCCGCCATTGGCGATGCCCTCGAGCGCATCACCATGGGGCTCACCGCTGCCCCCCTGCAGGACAGCGCAAAGAAACGCCTGATCGCGTATCACGAGATCGGCCATGCCCTGCTCACCACCCTGCTGCCCGCCGCCGATCGGCTCGATAAGGTCACGTTGCTGCCGCGGGTAGGGGGCGTGGGTGGCTTTGCCCGCACGATGCCGGATGAAGACGTGCTCGATTCCGGGCTGATCAGCAAGGCCTACCTGCAAGCTCGCCTTGTTGTGGCGATGGGTGGTCGTGCCGCTGAACTGGTGGTGTTTGGTCCCAGCGAGATCACCCAGGGTGCTGCCGGTGATCTGGAGATGGTGAGCCGCATCGGCCGCGAGATGGTGACCCGCTATGGCTTTTCATCCCTGGGGCCCGTCTCGCTGGAAGGCGAGGGGCATGAGGTGTTCCTTGGCCGCGATTGGCTGCGTTCTGAACCCCACTACTCCCAGGAAACCGGAAGCCGCATCGATGCGCAGGTGCAGCAGCTGGCCAGGGGTTCCTTAGATCAGGCTGTGGCATTGCTCACGCCCCGCCGCGCTCTGATGGACGAGCTCGTGGAGCTCTTGATCCAACGCGAAACGATCGAGGGAGCGGATTTCACCGCCCTGGTGGAGCAATACGAGCAGCGGCGGAGCCAAGCGGCCGTGGCTTAGGCGAAGCGGATGTCGAGGCTGCGCAGATAGGTGTGCAGGCCGGCATCCTGAATCGGCAACAGCCAGGCCGGCTCGCCACTCTCGTTCACGTGGGAGTGCCAGTGGCCTGGAGGGGTGATGAAGGCGCCACCGCTCTGCCAGTCGATGCGGCGGGGGTTGCGGATGCTGCCGTCGCTGTTGAGCTCCGTGCCTACCAGGGTGTACACCCCGGGGTGGCAGTTGATGATCAGATCGAGGGCAACCGATTGATGCCGGTGTGGAGCCTGAGTGGCGCCAGCGGGCACGATGCCGAACATCGCCCAGAGCACATGGGTCACGGTGCGGGTGCTGGGCAGGTCGCGGTTGGCCAGCAGCAGGCTGACGCGGTTGCTGCTGACACTGCCCGGTTGGCGCGCTAGCTCCTCCAACTCGGCCTGCATCCAGGCAGCGCTGTAGTGGGTGGGCTCAAACCGTGCAGCGGATGGGCTCACCCCCAGATAGCTGAGCAGAGGCCCGTCGTGCACCCAATACAGAACGCTGGTGCTGCTGGCTTCCAGCAGGGGAGTGCCGCCGGCGGGCAAGACAAACAGATCGCCCTGCTGCCAGTGGATCTCTGCATCCCTGGGGCTGCTGCCATCGGCCGGGCGCACGCGGCACACGCCGCTGCCTGAGAGCACAAAGAACAGCGAACTGGTGACTTCAGCCGCGGCGCGCACGCCTTCGCCGGCCTCGATGCGAATGAAATGGGCCGCCAGAGCTGGGCTGGTGGCCGGACCTGCAACCCCTAGCTCAGCGCTCAGGTCGAGGGGAAGCACGCCTGTGGGGCCCTGCTCATGCAGTTCAGGCCCCCAGCTGCGGTAGGGGATCGGATCGGTCAGCCCAGGCCGCACCGGGTTGGCTGCCTGGCGGTAATCGAACAGCTGAGCCTTGCTGGCAGCGGGCTCGTTGTGACGCTTGCGCTCGGGGGCCTGGGTCATGGAACCACTGTTGCGGATCAGCCGCCGGCGACGGCGGGAACGATGCTCACTTCATCACCGTCCTTGAGGGCGGTGGTCTGGTTGTCGAGGAAGCGGATGTCCTCGCTGTTCACGTACACGTTGAGGAAGCGGCGCAGTTTGCCGGCTTCATCGCACAGGCGCCCCTTCAGGCCGGGGTAGCGGCCGTCGAGGGCCTCGATCAGGCTGTCCACGCTGCTGGCATCCAGCTCAACGCTGGCTTCGTCGTTGGTGAACTTCTGCAGGGGGGTGGGGATCAGAACCTGAACGGGCATGGTCGGGAGATGAGGGTTGCGGAGGACGGGATGGGCTTGAGGATCAGCCGGCCTGGGCGGCTTGGGCCTGCTGCCAGGCGGCGTTGAAGCTGTCGAGCTGGGCTTCGATTGTGTAGGGCTGGCCGATGTGATCAACCACAGCCTCGGTGGTCTTGAGGCCGTTGCCGGTGATGTAGGCCACGGTGCGCTCTTCAGGGTTGATCTTGCCCTGCTCCACCAGCTTCTTGAGCACCGCAATCGTGGTGCCGCCGGCGGTTTCGGTGAACACGCCTTCGGTTTCCGCCAGCAGCTTGATGCCGTCGATGATCTCGGCGTCGGTCACGTCAGTGATGTTGCCGCCGGTGCGATTGGCGATGTCGATGGCATAGGGGCCGTCGGCGGGGTTGCCGATCGCGATCGACTTGGCAATGGTGTTGGGCTTCACCGGGGTGATGAAGTCGCGGCCTTCGCGGAAGGCGGTGGCGATGGGGTTGCAGCCTTCGGCTTGGGCGCCGCTGAAGCGCACAGCCTTCTCGTCCACCAACCCGCACTTGATGAATTCATCGAAGCCCTTGCGGATCTTGGTGAACAGGGAGCCGGAGGCCAGTGGCGCCACGATGTGGTCAGGCAGTTCCCAACCCAGCTGTTCGATCACCTCGTAGCCGAGGGTCTTGGAGCCTTCGGAGTAGTAGGGGCGCAGGTTGATGTTCACGAAGCCCCAGCCGTAGGTGTTGGCCACCTCCGAGCACAGGCGATTCACCTGGTCGTAGTTGCCCTTCACCGCCATCAAGGTGGGGTTGTAGATCAGGGTGCCGAGCACCTTGCCCAGCTCCAGATCGCTGGGGATGAACACGCAGCAATCGAGCCCGGCGTGGGCGGCGATGGCGGCGGTGGAGTTGGCCAGGTTGCCGGTGGAAGCACAACTCACCGTCTTGAAGCCCAGTTCGCGGGCGCGGGTGAGGGCCACGCTCACCACACGGTCCTTGAAGGAGAGCGTCGGCATGTTCACGCCGTCGTTCTTGATGTAGAGGCTCTTGAGCCCCAGGCGCTTGGCCAGATTGTTGGCTTTGAGCAGCGGGGTGAAGCCGGTGCCCACATCGATCGGATCGCCGGCGATTGGCAGGAATTCCCGGTAGCGCCAGATCGAGGCGGGGCCGGCTTCGATCGTGGCGCGGCTGACGCGGCTCTTGATCGCCTCGTAGTCGTAGACCACCTCCAGCGGACCGAAGCACACGTCTTCGCAAACGTGGCGGGCGCCTGCTTCGTAGGGCTGGCCGCACTCCTTGCAGCGCAGGCCCGTGAAGGTGGGGCCAGCGGTGGAGAGGGAAAGGGTCGCCGTCACGATCACGTCGTTGAGGTGAGTGGAAGCTAGCAGCGCTGTTTGCACCGTTGATTAATACCCGATTCTGTGGATCGGGTATTGAGTGGTGTTCTGCTTGTCGCTGTTGGCCGCCTTGACCCGCTCTCGGCGCTGCCTAGCCTCAGGCAGTGCTCGGTTCACTCCTTGCGGCTTTCCGTTGATGCCCTGAAGCGGGACCTGCGCTGGCTGGGCTGGCTGGCCATCGGCCTGGGCCTGTTGGTGCTGGTGCCGCGCCTGGTGATCGAGGCGCAGTGGTTTGCTCAGTTTCAGGGCCAGTCGGTGGTGCTGCGCCGCTGGTTGTTCCAGCTGCTTGCCTTCGCGCTGGTGTTCGGCCTGGGGGTTCCCCTGCAGCTGCAGCAATTGCAGCGCTGCTGGCGGCTGCGCCAGCAGGTCACGCGCAAGACGCTGCCGCTTGCTCCGTTGGTGCCGTTGGGCCCGCCTCTGCTGGTGGGCTTGTTTGTTGGCCTGCTCCTGCTTCTGGCCGGTGGGCTCACCTATTTGATGGTGCAGGCCAGTGATCTGATCGCGGCACCGTTCAGCGGCGATGTGATCACCGGGATCCCGGTGTTAGCGGATCTGCCTCCGTTGTTGTTCCTCGGGCTGGGCGCGGCACTGCTACCGCTGCTGTTGCTCTGGCCTTACACCAGCCTGCGGGTGGCGCTGGCTGCTGCCCTGGCAGGTTCGGCCACGGCGGTGGCTCGCGGTTGGAGCCTCTGGTTGCCGGCGCTCCTGGCGGTGCCATTTGGTGAACGCGATCCGCTCACGGGCTTTGATCTGAGTTTCACGGTGCTGCGCCTCCCCGCATTGCATCTGCTGGTGAGCGTGGTGCTGGTGCAGGGGCTGGTGGGTTTGGCCGGCTGCCTCTGGCTCACCTTCAGTGAAGGCAACAGCCTCTCGGAGCTGCGCTTTCCAGGCCTGAGCCGCGAGCAGCAGCAGGTGTTGCAGCCGCAGCTGGCGGTGCTGGCGCTGATGGCTGCGCTCAGCAATGCTCTGGCGCCCTTTGATCTGATGTTGCACGGCAGCGGTGTGGCTGCCGGTGCCGGTTTCGTGGATCTGCACGTGCGGCTCCCTCTGCGCCTGCTGCTCGCGCTGCTGTTGCTGCTCACCGGCATCGGCCTACTGGTGCCGATTCCGCGCCGCTGGTTGCGGCGCGGGGCGCTGCTGCCTCTGCTCTCCACCACCGTGCTGGTGCCCTTTGCGGAATGGGTGGTGGCGCCTGTGGTGCAGCGCATCTGGGTGCAGCCCCGGGAGCTGGCGCTGGAAGCCCCCTATCTGCGCCGCACCATCGATGCCACGCGCCGTGCTTTTGGGCTGGAGGCTGTGCGGAGCGTGGATCTCTCGCCGCGGCAGCAGCTCACACCCGCTGATCTCCAATCAGCCCCGGGCACCCTCGCCAACGTGCGCCTCTGGGATAGCGGCCCGCTGCTGGAGGCCAACCGTCAGCTGCAGCAGCTGCGCCTCTACTACCGCTTCCCCTCGGCAGCGGTGGATCGCTACCCCTTGAATGCCGACCCCGAACGCCAGGGCAAGCAGCAGGTGCTGATCGCCGCCCGTGAGCTCGACACCTCTGCCCTGGCGAAGAACTCCCGCACCTGGCTGAACCGCCACCTGGTGTTCACCCACGGCTACGGCTTCACCGTGTCCACGGTGAATGCCTCCGGCCCCGATGGGCTTCCGCTCTACTTCGTCAAAGACCTGGGCCGCAGCGGCAAGGTGCAGGGCATCCCCCAGCTGGGCATCAGCGATGCCCAGGCGCAGCAGGCTCTGCCGGTGGGTCGCCCCAAGTTGTATTTCGCGTCCGACCGCGCGCCTTACGCGATCGCCCCCACTCAGGTGCGGGAATTTGATTACCCCGAGGGTGATCTCAACGTTTATTCCCACTACGACGGCCGGGCCGGGGTGCCGATCCATGGCCCCATCGACCGTGTGATGGCTGCCCTTTATCTGTGGGAGCCACGGTTGCTGTTCACCGGCTCGCTCACCCCAGACTCCCGCCTGTTGATGCGTCGCCAGGTGAACCAGCGGCTCACGGCCCTGGCCCCCTTCCTGCGCTTCGAGAGCAAGCCCTATTTGGTCACCGCCCGGGTGAACAGCGAGCCGGGCTTCCAGAACGACCATCACCAGTACTGGCTGCTGGATGGCTTCACCGTGAGCCGCAGCTATCCCTATTCCGACCCCAACCCCAGCGGTATCCGCTACTTCCGCAATCCGGTGAAGGCGGTGGTGGATGCCTACAACGGCCACGTCTGGCTCTACGTGAGCGACCCCACCGACCCGGTGTTGCGCACCTGGAAACGGGCCTTCCCCGATCTGTTCAAGCCACTGTCAGCCATGCCGCCTGAGCTGCTGGCTCACATTCAGGTGCCCCAGAGCCAGTTCCAGGTGCAGGCGGAGCGGCTGCTTCGTTACCACGTCACCGACGTGCGCACCTTCTACAACGGCGACGATGTGTGGGCGATCCCCCAGGAGATCTACGGCAGCAGCACAACCCCCGTGCGTCCCTACCACGTGACGATGCAGCTACCTGGGGAGACACGGCCGGAGTTTGTATTGCTGCTGCCGTTCACCCCATTGCGGCGGGCCAACATGGTGGGTTGGCTGGCTGCCCGCAACGACACCCCGCACTACGGCGAACTGCTGCTGGCCCGCTTCCCGCAGCAGCGCCTGCTGCTGGGCCCTCAGCAGGTGTCGGCACTGATCGAGCAGGACCCGGCGATCAGTTATCAGTTCGGCCTCTGGAATCGCGAAGGATCCAAGCTGATTCGCGGCAATCTGTTGGTGATGCCGGTGGGCAAAGGCTTGCTCTATGTGGAGCCGATCTATCTGCAGAGCACCAACAATGCTCTGCCCACCTTGGTGCGGGTGGTGGTCACCGATGGCCGCCGCTTCGTGATGGAGCGCAATCTCGATGCGGCGTTGCAGGAGCTGGTATCGGCCCAGCCACGCCCGCTGCCTCAGGCGCTCACCTTGCCGGAGCCCGGAGCTGCGCCTGCCTTTCAGCCATGAAAAAGGGGGCCGTTAGGCCCCCTTGTCATCCGTGATCAGGACTCAGTGATCCCGGCGATCAGGCAGCCACAGCAGTCTTGGGGTCGAGTTCGCCCTTGGCGTACAGACCGGCGTAGTAGTTGATGTCGCGCTGCTTGATCTTGCTGGCGTTGCCGGCGCACCAGAACTGCTGGTAACGATCCAGGCACACCTGCTTCATGTAGGCCCGGGCGGGCTTGTTGAAGTGGCGGGGATCGAAGTTGGCGGGATCCTTGGCGGCGGCTTCACGCACAGCGGCGGTGAAGGCGAGGCGGTTGTCGGTGTCGATGTTCACCTTGCGCACACCGTTGCGGATGCCTTCCTGGATTTCTTCCACGGGCACGCCGTAGGTCTCGGGGATGGCACCGCCGTACTTGTTGATCATGTCCAGCCACTCCTGGGGCACGGAGGAGGAGCCGTGCATCACCAGGTGGGTGTTGGGGATGGCCTTGTGGATTTCAGCGATGCGGCTGATGGCCAGCACTTCGCCGGTGGGCTTACGGGTGAACTTGTAAGCGCCGTGGCTGGTGCCGATGGCAATCGCCAGGGCATCCACCTTGGTCTTGGCGACGAAGTCGGCAGCCTCAGCGGGATCGGTGAGCAGCTGGCTGTGGTCGAGCTTGCCCTCGAAACCGTGGCCGTCCTCGGCCTCACCCATGCCGGTCTCCAGGGAGCCCAGGCAGCCAAGTTCGCCTTCCACGCTCACGCCGATGGCGTGGGCCACATCCACCACTTCCTTGGTCACAGCCACGTTGTACTCGTAGCTGGCGGGGGTCTTGGCGTCGGCCATCAGGGAGCCGTCCATCATCACCGAGGTGAAGCCGTTGGCGGCAGCACCGAAGCAGGTGGCGGGGCTGTTGCCGTGGTCCTGGTGCATCACCACCGGGATGTCGGGATAGGTCTCGACAGCGGCCAGGATCAGGTGGCGCAGGAAGTTCTCACCGGCGTACTGACGGGCGCCGCGGGAGGCCTGCAGGATCACCGGGGAGTCGGTCTCGTAGGCCGCCTCCATGATCGACTGCACCTGCTCCAGGTTGTTCACGTTGAAAGCAGGGATGCCGTAGCCGTTTTCAGCGGCGTGGTCGAGCAGCAGCCGAAGCGGGACGAGCGCCATGGGGACACCGGGAGAGTGAATGCGGGCGATCCTAACTGGCGCCTTTTTCGTCTAAATCGCCTGGCGGATGCCGCTGTCGGCTGCCTGCAGAGCTCGGTCGCAGATCAGCTGGCTGTGCGCGGCTTCCGAAAGCCCCGGCCGCATCGGCCGGCCGTCCAGTGCCGCTTCAGCCCACCACTCGATCAGACGGCGCACCGGGGCAACACGGCCATCGGGCCAGGTGTGGCCAAAGGCCAGCTGCGGATCGGGGCTCAGTTCCTCGAGCCGTCCGCCTTGAGAGGAGCGCCACAGCTGAAAGCCGTGCACGTAGTCGCTCTGATTGCTGGAGCCGAGCACCAGCGTTCCTTCGCTGCCATACACCTCGATCCAGTAGCCCCGGCCTGGCCGCGTCACCGAGGCCAGGCTCACCTGGGCTGGCACCCTGTGGCCCTCGGCGGTCTCCAGCTCAAGCTGCAGAAGGGCAATGTCTTCGGCATCTACCGCAGCCAGGCGGCCGCTGCCATCGGCCAGGGGGCGATGGGGAATGGCCATGCTGCGCAGGCAGCTCACCTGCCGGGCCGGCCCCAGCAGCCAGTGCAGGGTGTCGAAGGCGTGCGTGCCTAGGGATCCCAGCACCCCGCCGCCCGCGGCTCGCTGGGAATACCAGTTCCAGGGGCGGCTGGCATCGGCGCGGCTGCCCATCAGCCAATCGAGCTTGATCAGCCAGGGTGTGCCGATGGCGCCATGCTGCAGCAGGGCTGCCAGTTGCATGAAGGCCGGCACGGCGCGGTATTCGAAATCCACTGCTACCGCCACGCCCGCGCTGAGGGCCTGGCGCTGCAGCTCCTCGATCTGACTGGCCTCCAGGGCTACTGGTTTCTCCAGCAGCAGGTGCTTGCCGGCGGCGATCGCTGCCTCGGCCAGAGCGAAACGCGGCTCTGGTGGTGTGGCGATCACCAGCGCCTCCACGCGGGGATCGGCCAGTAGGTCGTCAAAGCTGCTGAACCCTGGCAAGCCGCTCGCGGCGCAGGCTTGCTCGAGCCGCTCCGGCCTGTGATGCCAAAGGGCAACAGGCTCGGTGAGCGCGCAGTCACGCAGGGCTGGCAGGTGCACCTTCTCGCCGAAGCCGAGGCCCACAAGGGCCACACCGAGGGAACGCTGCGAGGAGGGGGCTGCCGTCACGGGCGGATGGTCACGTCTCAGAAGCCTGCCAGCAGGGTCCCCCCGGCTGCGCAGGCCTCCGTGATCGTGGAGCTGATCAGATCGTCACCACTGGCGGCCTGCCAAGTGCTGCCCCACTGCGGAATGCCGTTGATCGAGGTGTCGCGGTAGAGGGTCTGGCCGCAGTCGATTTCCATCACGTAAAGATCGCTGGCAGGCTGGCGTGGCTCGCTGCCATCGGCCTTGCGGGGCTGGTCGGCGGGTGGCGCCGGCTGAAAGCGGCTCAGCACGGTGAGGTTGCCGTTGCGGTTCACCCGCAGGCTCCCGGCATCCCACCACTGTCGGCCGTCATCACTGGCCGGCACTTCATGCCAATCCACCGGTCCGGCCCAGGCTGGTGCGCTGCCGAATGCACTCATGCTGCCCAAGAGCAGCAGCGCGCCCAGCACACAGGCGAGTGCAGAGCCCAGCCGCCGGTGGATGACACTCCCGTTAAAGCCGCTGCCGCTGCTCATGCGGCCACAGCCTTGGTCACGCCGTGCATGCGCAATAGGCTCACCAGGGTGCTGCGCAACTTGGTGCGGGGCACGATGTGATCCACGAAGCCGTGGTCGCGCAGGTATTCCGCGGTTTGGAAGTCGTCGGGGAGCTTCTCGCGCAGGGTTTGTTCGATCACGCGGCGGCCGGCGAAGCCGATCAGCGCCTTGGGCTCCGCCAGGATCAGATCGCCCAGCATCGCGAAACTGGCGGTCACGCCACCGGTGGTGGGGTGGGTGAGCAGGGGCATGTAGAGCAGCTCAGCCTGGCGGTGGCGCTCCAGAGCTCCGGAGATCTTGGCCATCTGCATCAGGGAGAGCATGCCCTCCTGCATGCGGGCGCCGCCGGAGGCGCACACGATCAGCACCGGGTAGCGGCGGGCGGTGGCCTCCTCGATCAGGCGTGCCAGCTTCTCGCCCACCACCGAGCCCATCGAGCCGCCCATGAAGCGGAAATCCATCACACCGAGGGCCAGGGGAAGGCCCTCCACCCGGCAGAGCCCGGTGATCACCCCATCCTTGAGGCCGGTGCTGCGCTGCGTATCACGAATGCGATCGGCATAGCTGCGGCGATCCTTGAAGGCCAGCGGATCGGTGGGGCTTAGATCGCTATCAAGGGGCTCGAAGCTGCCTTCATCAGCAATCAGGCCGATGCGCTCTTCGCTGAAGATGCGGTGGTGGTAACCGCAGCCGCCACACACGCTGGCGTTCGCGGCCAGGTCCTTGCGGTACACCACCAGCCCGCACTCAGGGCATTTGCTCCAGAGGCCGTCGTCCTCGTTGACCTCCTGGGCCACACGCACGGCCGGAGCGGTTTTGCGGCGATCGGCGAACCAGTCGAACAGCGACATCGAGCCAGCGGTGTCCGCAACTACAGGTCAGTCCATTAAAGGGCGCCCCAGCCCAGCCAGAGGCTGAAGCGTTGCAGCCAGAAGCTGTTGCCGGCGCACCACACGGCGAGCCCGGCTCCAGCGAGAAAGGGGCCAAAGGGGAAGGGCTGGCCGCGCTTGAGGCGACCGCTCAACAGGCCGATCACCCCCAACAGGGCACCGCCAAACACCGAGAGCATCACCGTGAGACCCAGCCCGGTCAGGCCCAGCCAGGCGCCGAGCAGGGCCGCCAGCTTCGCGTCACCTAGTCCGAGGGCCGGTTTCCCGAGCAGCTTCTGGGCCAGGGCGCTGGTGGCTTCAAAGCCCAGCAGGCCGGCGCTGGCCGCCAGTAAGTGCCAGAGCAGCAGCTCGCGCCCGGGACCATCACCTTGGCTGAAGCCAGCGATGGCGCTCACCACCAGCCCCAGCACCACTCCCCAGCGGCAGAGGGGCTCCGGCAGCCAGAGCTGATCCAGGTCGATCAGCACCATCGGCAGCAGCAGGCTGATCAGCAGCCAGCCCGCCAGCACAACCAGCCAGGCGGGTGCGCCGGCAAGACTGGATCCGGCTGCGCTCACAGCGGCGGGCGCAGCAGCGGCGGCCACAAACAACCCGGAGCAGAGCAGCTCCACGGCGGGATACTGCACGGCGATGGCCGTTCCGCAGTGGCGGCAGCGGCCCCGCAGCAGCAGCCAGCTCAGAACAGGGATGTTCTCGAACCAGCGCAGGGTGGTGCCGCAGCGGGGGCAATGGCTGCGGGGCCGCACCACCGATTCCTGGCGGGGCAGGCGCCAGGCCACCACATTGAGGAAGCTGCCGATGCAGGCCCCCAGCAGGGCCGCGAGCAGGGCGAGCTCAGGAGACAGGGGAGGCTGCATCAGCCGCGCAGAGGGGAGCGGGAGGAGCGGCTGCGACCACTGCGGCCGCGCACCAGCTCCAGCGGTATGAATTGTTCCTCAGGCAGCAACACCGGCAACTCGAACACCACCCGGCCCTGCTGTGGGCCGATCACCACACCCAGAGGATCCGGATGGGTTGGAGAGCATTCGAGGAAGTGGAAATAGATCCGCCGGGCTGAGGCGATCACCTCGGCACTGTTGATCCGATCCCAGCGTGGTTGCGGCGTGAGCGGTTGCACAGAAGAACCCACCGCCCCCCGAATCACAAAGGATGGGGAGGCCGGTGGGTTGTTGCGCCGGGGTATCCCAGTGCGTTCGGGCTGAGGAGCAACCGAGATGGGTGGACCGTGTCCGCCAGTTGAGCCCCAGCCTAGGTGCAGTGGAGGCTCAGGCCAGGCGCTTCTTTTCCTCGATCATGCGATGAATGATCGGGGTGAGGATCAGCTCCATGGCGAAGCCCATCTTGCCGCCGTTAACCACGATGGAGGTGGGGCTGGACATGAACGAATCGTGGATCATGTCGAGCAGGTAGGTGAAGTCGATCCCCCACTTCTCACGGGCTCCCTTGCGGAAGTGAATGATCACGAACGATTCATCCGGGGTGGGGATGTCGCGGATCATGAAGGGGTTCGAGGTGTCCACGGTGGGGACACGCTGGAAGTTGATGTCGGTCTGGCTGAACTGCGGGCAGATGTGGTTGATGTAATCCGGCATGCGACGCAGGATCGTGTCCACGGTGGCCTCGGCCGAGTAGCCGCGCTCCTTGTTGTCGCGGGCGATCTTCTGGATCCACTCCAGGTTCACGATCGGCACCACGCCCACCAGCAGGTCGGCCAGACCGGCCACGTCGTAGCCGTCACCCTTCACGCCGCCGTGCAGGCCTTCATAGAAGAGCAGGTCGGTGCCGGCAGGGATGGGTTCCCAGGGGGTGAACTGACCAGGCTCAAGGTTCGTGCCGAGACGGGCGTTGTGCTCGGCAGCTTCCTCGACCGAGTGCAAGTAGTAGCGCTTCTCGCCGGTGCCGGTTTCGCCGTAGCTCTTGAACAGTTCGCCGAGCTTGTCGAACAGGTTGGCCTCAGGGCCGAAGTGGCTGAAGTTCTCGCCCTTGGCCATGGCTGAGGCCATGGCTTCCTTCATGGGGCCGCGCTCGTAGCGGTGGTAGCTGTCGCCCTCCACCACGGCCGGAGTGATGCCTTCGCGCTTGAAGATGTGCTCAAAGGCACGCTTCACAGTGCTGGTTCCCGCGCCGGAGGAACCGGTGACCGACACGACCGGGTGACGCTTCGACATGCGCGAGATCAGCAGAACTTGGGGGAGTTTGGCAGGTCGCGGTGCCAGCTCCCCGGAATCGTGATCAGCGCTGGTTCAGCTCAGCCGGCCAGGGCCGCCAGCAGCTGATCGCCCATCGCCTTGCACCCCAACTGGGTGCAGCCTTCGGCCATCAGATCACCGGTGCGGTAACCGCCGGCCAGCACCGTGTCGACGGCTTGCTCCAGGTCGGCGGCGGCGGCGTCCTGGTGGAGGCCCACCCGCAGCATCATTGCGGCGCTGAGCACCATCGCCATCGGGTTGGCCTTGTCCTGGCGGGCGATGTCGGGAGCTGAGCCGTGGATGGGCTCAAACAGGCCCGGGCCGCTGGTGCCCAGGGATGCGGAGGGCAGCATGCCGATCGAGCCGGAGAGCATGGCGGCCTCATCGCTGAGGATGTCGCCGAAGAGATTGCTGGTGAGCAGCACGTCGAACTGACGGGGGTTGCGCACCAGCTGCATCGCAGCGTTGTCCACATACATGTGGCTGAGCTCCACGCCCGGATAGCTGGCGGCGTGCATCGCTTCCACCCGGTCGCGCCAGAGCTGGCTGACATCCAGCACGTTGGCTTTGTCCACACTGCAGAGGCGGCCGCTGCGCTGCTGGGCCAGATCGAAGCCCACCTTGGCGATGCGATCGATCTCATCGTCGAAGTAGGCCATGGTGTTGAAGCCGCGCACGCGGCCTTCTGCCTCGACGCGGCCTTTGGGCGTGCCGAAATACACGCCACCGGTGAGCTCACGCACCACCATCAGATCCACCCCTTCGATCACCTCGCGCTTGAGGGTGGAGGCATCGATCAGGGCGGGGATGATCTTCACCGGCCGCAGGTTGGCGAACAGCCCCATGCCGGCCCGCAGCCCCAGCAGCCCGGTTTCGGGGCGCTTCTCGCGGGGCAGGGTGTCGTATTGGGGGGAGCCGATGGCGGCCAGCAGCACGGCATCGGCGGCCTTGCAGGCCTCTAGGGTGCTGGCAGGCAGGGGTTCGCCGGTGGCGTCAATGGCGGCCCCGCCCATGGGCTGCTCGTCGTAGACGAGCTCAAAGCCGTGCTTGCAGCTGACAGCATCCAGCAGCTGGCGGGCCACAGCCGTGATCTCCGGACCGATGCCGTCGCCGGGGAGCAGGGTGATCCGGTAGCTGGAGGTCATGGTCGCGCTGGTGCTGGGCGCGAGGCTACGCGGCGATGCGTGAGGTGCTCACCCGATCTGGCTCAGGGGGTGCGGCTCTTCTCGAGGCTGCGGATCGCCTTGGCCAGCTCGGGCAGTTTGTTGAAGGCGGCGGAGCAGCGCAGCCAGAGGCGGTTGGGGATGGCGGGGTAGCCGCTCACCACCTCGCCGGCGGCCACTTCGCCATGGATGCCGGATTTGGAGGAGGCGATCGAGCGATCCCCCATCACAGCTTTATTGGCCAGGCCAACCTGGCCGGCCAGGATCACACCATGGCCAAGGCGGGCGCCGCCGGCGATGCCCACCTGGGCTGCCAGGGCGCAACCTTTGCCGGTGGTCACGCCGTGGCCGATGTGCACCAGGTTGTCGATCTTGGTGCCGGCGCCGATGCGGGTTTCGCCCACTGACGGGCGGTCGATCGTGCTGCCGCAGCCCACTTCAACGCCGTCTTCAAGCACTACCAGGCCGGTCTGCGGCATTTTTCGCCAGCCCTGAGCTGTGGGCACGAAGCCGAAGCCCTCGCTGCCCACCACGGCATTGGAATGCACCACGCAGGCGCGGCCCAAGCGTGAGCCGGGATGCAGCACCGCCCCGGCGTGCAGTTCGCAGCCATCGCCGATTTGCACGTCGTCGTAGATCACCACATTGGGGTGGATCGTGCAGCTCGATCCGATCTGCACCTGGGCGCCGATCACCACGTGAGCTCCCACATGGCTTCCCATGCCCACCACGGCATCGGGATCCACCACAGCGCTGGCGTGGATGCCCGGGGGCTTGGGCTTGCGCGGATACAAGACATCCAGCGCTTCTGCGAAGGCCAGGCGAGGATCCCGCAGGGCAATCCAGGCCTGGCTGCGCCCTGTGGCCTGCTGCTGCAGGGCCTCAGCTTCATCGCCCTTGGCCGGCAACAGCACTGCACTCGCACCGCTCGCAGCTAAGGCTGCTGAAAGGGCGTTGCCAGGTTCCAGGAAGCTCAGCTCACCGTGGCCGGATTGATCGAGAGCAGCCGCGCCGCGCAGCTCTGGATCATCCGCCAGGTTGTGGCTCAGGCCCTGGGTGCCGCCTGCGGCCTGCACCTCGCTCAGGTGGCTGAGCAATTGGCTGAAGCGCATGGGAGCCGCTGAAACCTGGAGGTCGGCCGGATCGTAGGTGGATTGGGCTGGGAGCACCGCAAGCCGACTGGGCCATGCAGCCCTGGGATCAGGTGCTGTTGGCGCCGGGTGTGATCACCAGGTGATCGCGGTGCACCACCAGACCGCGCTGGCCTTTGCGCTCCTGGAGCTCGTCACTGTCCATGGCGCAGAGGCCGCGGGCCAGTTCACGGCCATCCAGGCTCAGCAGCCGCACGGCATCGCGTCGGTTGAAGTCGCCCTCCACCTGGTGCACGCCCACCGCCAAGAGCGACGCTCCTTGATCCAGGAGGGCCCGCTCCGCGCCGGCATCGATGGTGATCGAGCCCTTCGGCAGCAAGGCGTGGGCGAGCCAGCCCTTGCGATCGCTCAGGGGTTTTTCGCTGGGGCGGAACAGCGTGCCGCGCGGTTCACCGGCGAGCAGGGCATTGAGTACGGCCGGGTCGCGGCCATCAGCCAACCGCACCTGAATGCCGCTGGCGGTGGCGATGCGGGCGGCTGAGAGCTTGGTGGTCATGCCGCCGGTGCCCCAGCGGCCGCCCCCCTTGGCCACACCGCTCAGTGCTTCCAGTTCAGCCAGGTTGTTCACCGTGGCGATCGGGCGGGCGTCGGCATCGCTACGGGGATCACCGGAGTAGAGGCTGTCGATGTCGGTGAGCAGCACCAGTTCATCGGCCTGCACCGCCACCGCTACCAGGGCCGAGAGGGTGTCGTTGTCGCCGAAGCGCAGTTCGTCGGTGGCGAGGGTGTCGTTCTCGTTGATCACCGGTGTCACCCCCCAGGCCAGCAATTGCTCGAGGGTTCGGCAGGCGTTCTGATAGCGGCGGCGCGAGGCCAGATCGCCGCGAGTGAGCAGCACCTGGGCCACGCAGCGCTGATGGCGGGCGAAGGCCTGGTCGTACAGGGTCATCAACCGCCCTTGGCCCACCGCTGCAGCGGCCTGAAGACCCTCCAGTTCCGTGGGGCGTTCGCTGTGGCCCAGGGCCGTGCAGCCCAGACCTACCGCACCACTGGTCACCATCACCACCGGCTCCCCGCGCTCCCAGAGGCTGCAGAGACTGGCAGCCAGATCGGCGATCACCTCTTCGGTGTCGCGTCCGCCGGCGCCCCGCAGCACGCTGGTGCCCACCTTCACCACCCGCCGCATCGTCATCTCAGCTGAGGGTGGCCCCCGCCAGCCGTGCCAGCTGCACCTCCAGCCGCTGCCAGTGATCGTGGGGGCAGGGCTCACCCTCGGGATTCACCGGCTTCACCAGCACCGTGTAGAGGCCGAGGCGGTTACCCGCCAACACATCGGTGAACACCCGATCGCCCACGATCGCCACCTGGCTGTGGGGCAGATCGAGCTGCTCGATCACGCGCCGCAGCGGCCCGCGCCGTGGTTTGCCCGCACTGGTGGTGTAACTGACCCCCAACTGATCGGCTACCGCGCCGATGCGGCTGCGGGAGGGGTTGTTGCTGAACAGGTGCAGGGGCAGGGTCTGCTGGGCGCGTCGCAACCAGGCCTCCACTGCCGGAGGCAGTTCGCTGCCTCGGCGCGGCAACAGCGTGCGATCCACATCCAGCACCAGGGCACGGATGCCCTGGGCCAGCAGTTGATGCAGCGGCAGCGCAGCCAGGGTGCCGGGGGCCACCAGGTTGGGCTGCAGCAGTTGTGGCAGAGACAGGTTGCTCACGGTGTGCGGCGACCAATCAGCCTTCACCGAGCTCGCGCTCGTCGAGTTCGGCCTCGATGCGGGGCTGGATCCGCTCGAATTCCTCGCCTTCCACCAGTCGCCCTTCACCGTTCTCCATGCGTGCCACCACGAAGAAGGGATCCAGGGGAATGAACAGCCCGTATTCCTCGCCCTCGGCGCGGAACTGGATCAGCATTTCGTAAAGATCGGTTTCCTCGTCCTCGTCGTCGGCATCGATCTCGTCGTCGAGTTCTTCGGGATCGGGCTCTTCCAGTTCACCGCTCACGGTGAGGGTCACAGCCGAGCGCACCAGGGTGAGGTCGTGCTCCTGCAACACCACATCCGCCACCGAGAGAATCGGTTCGGCGCCGCTGAGCTCATCGATCACCTCGTCGTCGCTGTCGTCATCGGCGGCGATCTTCACCAGGCACACCGGGGTATCCACCGGGGTGAGCAGGGCGTAGTCATTGCCGTCGAGCGGGATCAGCTGCTCGAGGAAGCACAGCAACTGACGCCCTTCGCTGTCGCGCACAAGCACGGTGGGGACATCGCCGGCACCGTTGGCGCTGGGACCGTCTGAGCTCATGGGTGGTTCCTTGGTGTCTTCAGGATGCCTGGGCGTCGGCCCCTGAGCCAACGGCAGGGGCCTGCGCGTGCACCGGCGCCGGTTCAGGACCCTCCTGAAGCCACTGCTCCAGCAGCAGTGCTGCTGCGGCGCTGTCGAGGGCGCCGCTGCGGTCGCCGTGGAGGCCGTGGCGCTCAGCGGCGGACCAGCTGCTGGCGTACTCATTCACCAGGGCCAGGGGCAGCTCCAGGTGACGCGCCAACCGTTCGCCGTAGCGGCGGCAGTGCTCGGCCTGCTCGGTGGGCTGTTGCTGTGCATCCAGGGGCAGGCCAACCACCAGCGCGGTGATCCGCCGCTTGCTCACCAGCAGGCGCAGCTGTTCCAGGTCGGCGGGATAGCGGCCGCGCCGCAATGCCGGCAGGGGCGTCACGGTGAGGCCGAGCGGGTCACAGCCGGCCAGGCCGATGCGTTTACGGCCCACATCCAGGGCCAGCACAGAGCGAGGTGCCGGGCGGTTCAAGGCCGGCCCAGGGGGGTCGGGATCGGGCGCTGCCCGGGTTGCAGCCGGCCGAGCATCGATTCGAGCCGTTGGGCCATCTGAGTGCTGTGCTGGGGCGCGTGACGCCGCCACACGCTCCGTGCCATCACCACCTCTTCACCCTCGGGTGCCATGCCGAGGCTCTGCAGCCAGGTGCTGCGCTCGCTGTCGAGTACGTCGCTGCGCACCAGCAGGTTGTCTGCGCCGGCGGCGCTGTGCTCCAGCAGCAGCTGCAGCGGCTCACCCAGCAGGTGCTGCCAGCCGGGATGCACGCTCAGTTCGAGTTCAGGCAGTCCCCGGTTGCCGGGGCGAAGCCGCCGGGCGCCTGCCACGGCCTGCTGGCGGGTGCAGTCGAACAGCATCAGACTCGGCTGCTCGCTTTGATCGAGCAGATCGTCGACGCGTCGATCCAGCAGTTGGCGCAGCTGCGCCGGCAGCGCGGCCTGCTCGAGCTGCCACATGGCCAAAGCCGTGCGGCGGTTGAGGGCCCTGAGCTGCAGGTCATGCGGTAGAGCGCGTTGCTCCGGCTCCGATGGGGGTTCCCAGCGCCAGAGGGTTTCACGGCGCAGGGGCTGGAAGCCTTGTTGGCGCAGCAGGGCTAATCGGTCGCTGTCGGTGGTGGCGGCCGTGGCGATCCAACTGGCGGCGCCACGGCTGCGTTGGATCGCTTCACGGATCAGCGCCGCTTCGATGGCCATGCGGCCCGCCTCTCCGGCCGCCAGGCTCGCTTCGCTGCTGCGTAACTGCAGCAGCTGCCAGCAACTGCCGCTGCGGTTCAGCCGTTGGCTGAGGAGCAGGCCCAGGGGGTGCTGGGGCTCCCGGTAGGCCAGCAGTACATCGGGCACCAGCGGGGGTCTGGCGGTGAGGCTGTTCAGGAGCCGTTCAGGGCCCTGCAGCAGCACCGCGCGCTGCAGCAGGGGCAGGAGGTCGGCGAAGAAGGGGTCCTGCAACAGCGGCAGGTGCCAACCGCGCAGGGGAACAATGTGCAGGCACGGGGCCTGAGCGGGTCGCTGGGCTGGTGCAGCTGAAGACACGGCGCTCGGCCTGATAGGCCATGAGCCCATGTTATGGGCGCACCAGCACCAGGGGAGTGCGCTCATTGGCATTGCCTGCCGGGTTGGGCTTCAACGCCCGCATCAGCAGTGCCTCGTCGCAGCCGGGGCTGGAGGCCAGCACCTTCACCCGGCCCAGATCATTCACATCCACCACCGCCACGGCCACACCGAGGTCGGCAGCCAGCTGCCGGCACACCGCCGTGCTGTCGGCTGGGCCCAGCACGATCGTCTGGTCGTAGGGCGGTGTGGTGCCGGTCACGTCGTCGATCAGGCGGGCCTGCTCACCGGCCAGGCGGTAGAACCAGCCCTTCGATCCCACCAGTTTCAAGGCGGTGCCCAGCAGCCAGGCGCAAAGCACCCGCGCCGGGCCAACGTTGTCGATCAGGGTTTGCAGGCCGCAGGCGGTGGCCAGGGAGCTGGTCGGGTGGAACACCCGGCACAGCAGCCGAGCCAGTGAGGAGGGCTGCAGGTTGGCGGGGTGGTTGTAGCGCCCCTGCATCACCGCCAGGGGGGTTTCGCCGATGGTGAGCACGTCGTCGGGCTGTAGCACTGCTCCTGCGTAATGGCGCAGGACTTCGGCGGGATCGTCGAGCGTGCCGAGCAAATGGGTGCGGATTGGCAACACCGAGCAGCGATCACCGCTGCGCCAATGGGCGGTGTCGGGTTGGGCCGCCGCCGGACGGCGCAGGGGGATCAGCACGCCATCGCGCTTCTGCAGTCGCCCGAAGGGCCCGTAATGGGTCCAGAGAATCTCCAGCCAGAGGGTGTCCACCAGCTTGCGCAGATCGGTGCCAGCCGGCGCGTTGATGCTGATGCGCACCTCGGCTTGGGTGCTCTTGTGCCCCTTCACGATGTAAGCGAACCAGTAGCCATCCGCCCTGGCTTCTTCATCGGGATGTTGGGGGGTGAGCGTTGTGCTCAGCTCGAGGCTGTGCAGATCGCCACGGCCCAGCAGGGTGGGGCGGAGTTCGATCTCCGGTACGAACACCTCCATGCGGGCATGGGGGTTGGTGATCGTGATTGTTCCCTTCACCTCAAGGGTCTCGTCGCCCCTGCGCTTCACGCTCCAATGGCCGCTGCTCAGGCGCAAGGGAGAGGCGGGCCGCAGCCGGTGGCGCGCCTCCAGCCAGAGCAGGGCGAGCCCGAAGACCAGGGCCGCAATCAACAACACAGCGAGCAAAGGGTGCAAAGCCGGCGCTTTGAGTTCTGCGGGAGCGTAGGGCTTGCAGTCGAAAAAGCCGCTTAGCGTGCGTGCATCTCGATCAGAGGGCTGTGATGCGCAAGACCTTCGTTCTCGATACGAATGTGTTGCTCCACGACCCTCAGGCGCTCACCCGCTTTGAAGACAACGCGGTGGTGATCCCGATCGAAGTGGTGGAGGAGATCGACGGCTTCAAGCGCGATCCCTCCGAAAAAGGACGCAACGCCCGTCAAATTTCCCGCCTGCTCGACGCCCTGCGCGAGAAGGGCAACCTGGCCGATGGCGTACCGATTGATGACGGCAGTGGCGGCACGCTCCAGGTGGTGTTCTGCCGCAGCGAAACGCTGGCTCAGCTGCCGCCGGAGCTCAAGGGTGGTAATGGCGATAACAACATCCTGGCGGTGGCGCTGGAGCAACTGCGCTCGGGTCTGATCAGCGATCAGCCGCCGGTGGTGCTGGTCACCAAGGACACCAACCTGCGCATCAAAGCCGATGCCGTGGGCCTCACCGCTCAGGACTACACCACCGACAAGGTCGACATCGCCGACCTTTACCCCGGTGTGTGCGAGCTGATGGCCAGTGCCACAGCGATGGAGCAGCTCAAGAGCGAGGGTGGCCTGGCTCTGGCGGCGCTGCCCGCCGCTGATGCTGTGGCGCTCCAGGCCAATGAGGGAGTGACGCTGGTGGATCAGGCCCAGCCCAACCACACGCTCCTGGCCCGCTTCGATGCAGCCAGCCGGCGTCTGCTGCCACTCCAGCGCGCCGGCAAGGTGCGGCTTGGCAAGGTGAGTGCCCGCAACCGTGAGCAAACCTTCGCCCTCGATCTGCTGCTGGATCCTGCGGTGCAGCTGCTCACCTTGGTGGGTAAAGCCGGTACCGGCAAAACATTGCTTGCTTTAGCGGCGGGCCTGCATCAGGTGGCCGATGAACATCTCTACGAGCGCCTGCTGGTGACACGGCCGGTGATCTCCCTGGGTAAGGAGATCGGCTTCCTGCCCGGGAGCCTCGAGGAAAAGATGGGCCCCTGGATGCAGCCGATCATCGACAACCTCGACTTCCTGCTGGGCGGCGCCGATGCTGATGAGGGGCGCGGGGCTGCACGCGGCGGATCTGCCGCAGGCCGCCCCGGTGCCCAGCGCGGCAACCGCAGCAACTGGACCGACCTCAAGGGCATGGGACTGCTGGAGGTGGAAGCAATCAGCTACATCCGTGGCCGCTCGATCCCTCGGCAATTCATGGTGGTGGATGAGGCACAGAACCTCACCCCCCACGAGGTGAAGACCATCGTGACCCGCGTGGGCGAGGGCACCAAGATCGTGTTCACCGGCGACCCGTATCAGATCGACAACCCCTATGTGGATGCTGAAAGCAACGGTCTCACCTGGCTGGTGGAGCGCTTTAAAGGCCAGCAACTGGCCGGCCATGTGACCTTGATCCGCGGTGAACGCAGCGAACTGGCTGAACTGGCGGCGAACCTGCTGTAGCGGCGATTCGCACCGGTTCAGACCAGTTCAGACCATCTGCTCGGGCCGCACCCACTGATCGAATTCCTCGCCGCTGATCTCGCCCAGCACCAGTGCCGCTTCCCGCAGGCTCAGGCCATGTTTGTGGGCGTGTTTGGCAATGCCGCTGGCGCGGTCGTAGCCGATGGCGGGGGTAAGGGCGGTGACCAGCATCAGGCTCTGGTTGAGCAGGCGCTCGATCCGCTGTTCGTTGGCGCGCAGGCCTTCGATGCAGTGCTCGCGGAAGCTGCTGCAGGCGCCGGCTAGGAGCTCGATGCTCTCGAGCACGTTGTGGACGATCAGGGGCTTGAACACGTTCAGCTCGAAGTTGCCCTGGCTGGCCCCCATCTGCACGGCGGTGTTGTTGCCCATCACCTGCACGGCCACCATCGTGAGACTTTCGCACTGGGTGGGATTCACCTTGCCGGGCATGATCGAGCTGCCCGGTTCGTTCTCCGGCAGCACCAGTTCGCCGAGGCCGCAGCGCGGGCCGCTGCCGAGCCAGCGGATGTCGTTGGCAATCTTCATCAGGCTGCCGGCCAGCACCGTGAGTGCTCCGTGGGCTGACGCCAGCGCCTCATGGCCGGCCAGGGCCTGAAATTTGTTGGGAGCGCTGCTGAAGGCGGTGCCGAGCCGTTCGCTCAATCGGGCCGCCACCGCCTCGCCGAATCCCTTCGGGGCATTGAGCCCTGTCCCCACTGCTGTACCGCCGATCGCCAGCTCGCGCACCCGCGGCAGGCTGAGGCGGATCGCCTCCAGCGCCAGGTGCAGCTGGGCCACATAGCCACTGAATTCCTGACCGAGGCTCAAAGGCACCGCATCTTGCAGATGGGTGCGACCGATCTTCACCAGGCCGGCGTAGCTCGTGGCTTTGGCCTGCAGCGCTGCTGCCAGCTGCTCCACCGCCGGCAGCAGGGTGTTCTCCAGCTCGAGCACCACAGCGATATGCATCGCCGCCGGGAACGTGTCGTTGCTCGACTGGCTGAGGTTGACATGGTCGTTGGGATGCACCGGGCTCTTGCTGCCCAGCTCCCCACCGAGGGATTCGATCGCGCGGTTGGCGATCACCTCGTTGGCGTTCATGTTGCTCTGGGTGCCAGAGCCCGTTTGCCACACCTTCAGCGGAAACTCCCCATCCAGCTCGCCGCGGGCTACCTGCTCAGCGGCCGCCACGATCGCGGCGCAGAGGCCGGGGTCCAGCTTGCCCAGATCGCGATTGGCTTCGGCGCAGGCTGCCTTCAGCTGGCCGAAGGCATGCACGATCGCCAGGGGCATGCGCTGGCCGAAGGGGAAGTTGGTGATCGAGCGCTGGGTCTGGGCCCCCCAGTAGTGCTCGGCGGGCACCGCCAGGGCACCCATGCTGTCGGTTTCCTGGCGCGTGCTCATCGGGAGGCCACGATCTCGCTGTTGAGTTCGTTCACCTCGCGGCTGAGGCTGAGCTTCACGTCGCCCTGGGGTTTGAGGCCTGTGACCTCCGTGAGGGCGACATTGATGGCATCAATACTCACCGGGCCGACTTCATCCAGCACCGGTTTGCCCTCGCTGTTGAACACCACCACCTGGGGGATCACGCCTTTCCAATAGCTGGCGGGATCGGTGGGGCCGTGGGTGTCGCGATTTTGGATCGGGTCGGTGGAGAGCAAGATCAGCTCAACGCTGCGGCCCCAGAGGCGCTGCAGCTCGTTGAACACCACGGCGTATTGCTTGCTGGCGGCGCTGTCGTCGAGGAAATAGCCCAGCACGATCGGCCGATGGTTGGCCATGGCATCGGCCAGCGTGCTGCGGGGCGGCACGAGGGAGCCGTTGCCGGCGTAAAGGGCGTAGATGTTGCCGTCGTAGCTGTTGGTATCACGCGCGGCATCGGCCGCACCGGGAGCCAGGCCCAGGGCCAGCAGGGCGGAGAGGACCAGGGCTGCCAGGGGTTTCAGCAACCGGGCCAGGAGGCCGGGCATCAAGACCACGGTAAGGGTGAGGCCATTGTGACCTTCGAGGTTCATCCTCTGGCGATGCGGCCTCAGCCGCGGCTGATGCTGCGGCCCATTCCCTGCAGCACGCCCTTGCCCACCAGCCCGATAGCCCGACCGATCACCTGGGTGAGCACCACGACCACCAGATCGCCGAGCCTGCGGATGAAGCTCTGCAGTTGCGGAGCCAGAGCATCGCGCGCCTCCAGGCTGAGGGTGATCAGCTGCTGGCCCCAGCTCAGCTGGCGCAGCTCGCTGTCGCGGGGTTCGGTGAGCAGCTGGGGTGTGATCGCTCCGTTCTGGAGGCCATAGAGCAGCCGGCGGCTTTCGTAGAGCTGCACCGGCCGCTCGAACAGGTTCCCCCAGCGCTGCTGGGAGTTGAGTTGGTTGCGCAGGCGCTCAAGGTTGCGGGTGGCGAGCAGATCGGGCCTGAGCAGGTAGCGGCGCAGCTCCGGCCAGGTGCTGCAGCAGCTGAGGATTTCGGCGCTGATCAACTCGGCGCTGCGGATCAGCCAGTTGCCAATCAACAGCTCGAGATGGAGCAGGGCCTGGGGCTCATCCGGTGCCAACAAACGGCCCTCCACCAGCAAGGGCTGGGCCTGCACGAGAGCCGCCAGCATCGGCAGGGCCAAGGGGAGATCAGGGTCGATCGCGTTCAACTCGCTGGCGCCGCTGAGGCTTTCGGCCACCGGCAGCAGGCCGCCCTGCTGGGGCAGCTGCACGTATTCACCGGCCATGCTCCGGAGGGAGAGGCGCCGCAGCTCGGGCTGCTGCTGCAACCAGCGCTGCTCCAGCTCGTTGCCGCGTAGCTGTTCATGGCGCAGGCGGGTGATCAAAAGATCGAGCTGGCTGATCAGGGCCAGGAGCAAATCACGGCGGTGATCGGGATTCAGCCCGTCGAGGGCCAACAGTTGCCCGCTGCTGTTCGACACCCCGCTCTCGATGGCGGCTGTGAGCCGCAGCTGGATCGCCTGCCAGACCCCTTCAGCCGTGCGCTGGCGCACGGTGATCGCGGTGCTGCTTGTGGTTGGTTGGTTGGTGGCGGCAGCGGCTTG
This sequence comes from Vulcanococcus sp. Clear-D1, assembly GCF_014654725.1. GTDB lineage: Bacteria > Cyanobacteriota > Cyanobacteriia > PCC-6307 > Cyanobiaceae > Vulcanococcus. Next base: position 96,106 of record NZ_JACVZV010000015.1, read on the forward strand.
GGGGAAGGCCATGCTGATCGGCCCCCACAACCAAAGCAGCAACCGCCGGGCAGCAGCCAATTCCCGCAGACGTCCGTGCAGGAGCAGCCGGGTGAGGCCGCCGCAGCCCTGCTTGAGCCAGTGGTGGCAGCGCCGCTGCTCGCTGTCGATCTGGCTGAGCCCGGAGCGCAGAAGCCACTGGCCGAGGCCGATCGCATCAGGTTCAGGTCGTTCTGCTGCCAGGGGGCGTAGCTCCACCACCCGTCCACCGGCCAGCAAGGTGCTGACGGCTGCGGGGATCTCAGCAGGTTCGGCCTGCTGCAGCAGGCCTTCACAGGGCAGTTGCAGCAGTTGATCGCTGCTGTAGGGGCACTCGCCTGGAATCAGCAGCAGCAGCGGTGCGGGCTGCCAGCGATCCCGCAGTTGATGAAGCTCGCGCTGCAGGGTGGCCAGCGGAAGATTCCCTCCGGCACTCCAGATCACCAGACGGACACCTCCGCTCACGTCTTCTGGGTCGAGGGCCCCCTTGAACTCTGGTTCAAGCAGCCGAACGAGGCCCTCGCGCAGCAGCGGCTCGGCCAGGATCAGCAATTGGGGTGCAGCCTTGGCCTCGGGCACGTGCGCCAGCTGATGCAATCTGGGGCGCACGTTAACGGGCCTCGACCGGCTTTCCAGGTCAGCGGGGCCGCCCGCTCAGATGAAGGGTGTAGCTCTCAATTGAGAAACCGGTGTGCTCTTCGATCTGACGGAGCAGATCAGGGGGGAGTTCCACATCCAGATCCTGGATGGAGCCGGTGTTCAGGCAAGTGAGGTGGCTGTGGGGGTCGCTGCGGTAGCCGTACAGCCGGCCGCTTGCCCGATCGAGACACTCGATCACTCCGGCGCTCTGCAGAGCCTCGAGGTTCTGATAGACGGAGGTGTGGCCGATGTTGCGGCCACGGGCATTCAGTTTTTCGAAGATGTCGCGGGCGCTGAGGTGATCCTTCACGTCCCAGAGCAGTTCGAGCACCATGCGGCGCTGGCGCGAGAGGCGCATGCCCAGATCGCGGCAACGGCCGATCGCAGCCTCAAGACCTCCAGCGGCGATCGGGTTGGTTGCGTCCGTGGGAGATGTCACCGCCAAGACAGGCGTGTGTGGCTTATCCCGTTATAGAACCCGTAGGCGAAGTGAGTGCGTCTTGTAAGCGTTCCGGACCAATCGCCTGCAGCGCTTCGGCCAGATCCACGGTGCCGTCGTAGAGGGCACGGCCCACGATCACCTCTTCCACCCCCAGCGGTGCGATCGACAGCAACGAAAGGATGTCTTCGAGCGTGCCGATGCCGCCGGAGGCAATCACCGGAATCGAGCTGGCCTCCGCCATGGCCCGCAGGGCTTCGAGGTTGGGGCCCGCCAGGGTGCCGTCGGTCGCGATGTCGGTGCTGATGATCGCGGCCACGCCGCAGCCTTCAAAGCTCTTGGCCAGGTCGGTGGCCTTCACGGTGCTGGTCTCGATCCAGCCGCGGGTGGCCACCAGGCCGTCTTTGGCGTCGATGCCCACCACCACCTTGCCGGGGTGCCGTGCCGCCAGCTCCTTCACCAGCTCAGGCTTCTCGATCGCCACAGTGCCGAGGATCACCCGGTCGAGGCCGCAGGCCAACAGTTCTTCAGCCCGCTCGGCGCTGCGCACACCACCACCCAGTTGCACCGGAATTGAGAGGGCGGCGGTGATCGCCTTCACCGCCTGGTCGTTGATCGGCTGGCCGGTTTTGGCGCCATCGAGATCCACCAGGTGCAGCCGCTGGGCGCCCTGGCGTTGCCAATCGAGGGCCTGGGCTACGGGGTCGTCGTTGAAGCGGGTCACCTGGTCGTAGTCGCCCTGGTGCAGGCGCACGCAGTGCCCGTCGAGCAGGTCGATGGCGGGGATGATCTGCATGGCGGCCGGCCGGCTCAACGACTGCCAGCCAGGCTGCCAGAGGCCCCGATCACGCAGTTGGTGCAGCGGCACCAGCAGCCGGCACTGGCGATCGAGCACCGCCTCCAGCCGGGCCGCCCGGTCGGCTCCTTTGCCCTGCTCCCCCAGCAGCTGGAAATGGCGGTAGCCCTGGGTGAGGCCGAGGCTGGCGGGCTGGGCGGTCCAGGATTGGGGCAGTTTCATGGCAGCTGGGCCGCGAGGCCGTAGGACTCGTGGTCGGCCGGATCGCTGAGGCCCAGCTCAAGGCGCCATTGGCTCACGGGTTTCTCCCAGCCCTCCTCCCAGCGGGCCGCCGCCAGACAGCTGGCTTGGCGAGCGATGGCATGGCCGTGGCTCACGGCACAGCTGATCGCTTCAAAGCGTTCGATCTGAAAGCGGAAGCTGGCCAGTTGCCCCGCGCTGGTGAGCAGCACGTAGGCGGGAAAGCCGATTTGAGCGGCCGTCACCGCCAGCACGCCGCTTTCGCCGGACGCTGCTGTGCCGAAACCACACACCACGTGGTGAATGTCGTGGGTGGTTGCGATGCGTTGCGTCAGCCACTGGGCTTCGCTGGTGGTGGGCCGCGGACGGAAGAACTCCGGGTCGTAGCCGAGGCTGGTGATCAAACGGGCGTAGCGCCCCCCGAGGGTTTCCGGCGGCAGCTGGACCATGTGTTGGATGTCGGGCTGCAGAGGTGGGTAGCGCCCATCCATCAGCTCCGCGCCCCCGGGGAGCGCCCGGAAACGGCGCACACAGTCGGCCATCTGGGGGCTGTCGAGGAAGCTATCCACCAGGTCAGCCACGCTGCTGAGATCACCGCCGCTGCGGCCGATCGCAGCCAGGAGCTTGAGGTTGTTGAGCGCCTGCACAACCTCTTGAAACCGTCCCATTCGGCCGTCTGCCCATTGGCACCCAGTGTGGGGCGGCAAGGCTTTGAATGACCGCCTGTTTGATCAGCTCCGGCGTGAAGATCCTCGTGATGGGCGGCACCCGCTTTGTGGGTAAGCCCTTAGTGGCGCAGCTGCTCTCCGAGGGCCATGAGCTCACCCTGTTTACCCGCGGCAAGAACCCTGTTCCCGCCGGCGTGGAGCACCTCTGCGGCGACCGCAGCACCGCTGAAGGCCTCGCGGCGCTGCAGGGCCGCAATTTCGATGTGATTGTCGATAGTTCCGGCCGCAGCCTCGACGACAGCCGCGCTGTGATCGAGCGCACCGGTGCCCCCAGCCACCGCTTTCTGTACGTGAGTTCCGCCGGTGTTTACGCCGACAGTGAGCTCTGGCCGCTCACTGAAGACTCCCCCACCGATCCCCAGAGCCGCCACAGCGGCAAGCTCGACACCGAGGCCTGGCTCACGGCCGAGAAGATTCCCTTCACCAGCTTTCGCCCGACTTACATCGTTGGTGCCGGCAACTACAACCCGGTGGAGAGCTGGTTCTTTGATCGCATCGTGCATGGCCGGCCCGTGCCCCTGCCCGGCGACGGCAGCACGATCACGCAGCTCGGCCATGTGAACGATCTGGCTACGGCGATGGCCCTGAGCCTCGGCGTGGATGCTGCCGCCAATCGCGTTTACAACTGCAGCAGCGTGCAGGGCATCACCTTCCGGGGGCTAGTGGCTGCTGCTGCCCGCGCTTGCGGCAAGGATCCCGCGTCGGTGGAGATTCGCAGCTTCGATCCCTCCGGACTGGAGAAGAAGGCGCGCAAGGCCTTCCCGCTGCGGATGGCCCACTTCCTCACCGATGTGACCCGCGTGCAGCGCGAGCTGGCCTGGACGCCGACCTACAGCGTCGAAGCGGCCATGGCCGACAGCTATGCCAACGACTACGCCGGCCGCATGCCCACCAGCCCTGACTTCAGTGGTGATGCGGGCCTGATCGGAGGAGCCTGATCAGGCTTTGCGCAGGTAGCCCCAGGCGGAGCTGAGCGCCAGCAGCAACGAGGGCCAGAACAACCAGAAACCGAGACCGTGCAGAGCGCCGATCGCTGCGGCGGGGCCCCAGCTCTGGGGCCAGAGCAGCAGCAACAGGGCCAGGAACTGCAGGATTGTTTTGGCTTTGCCGCTCCAGGAGGCCGGCCCGCCACTGCCTTGCCCCGCCCGCCAGCCAGAAATCAGCAGCTCACGGGCCAGCAGCAGCCAGATCGCCCATAGGGGCAAGGCGCGGGCGGCGCCCAGCCAGAGCAGCGGCGCCAGGATCAGGATCTTGTCCGTAAGGGGATCGAGGCGAGCTCCCCACACCGAACCGCCGCCAGCGCGGCGGGCCAGCCAGCCATCGGCAGCATCGCTGAGCCCGCCCAGCAGCAGCAGCCACCAGGCCAGGCTGCTCCAGCCTGCGGCCAGCGCCAGGATCAGCGGCAAGCCGATCACAGCGCGACCCACGGTGAGGCCATCCGCCAGACGGCGGCATTGAGATGCGTTCATGGCGGGTCACAATGGCGCCAGTCCCGAGCCTGCCATGGTCGTTGAACGCCGCGTTTCCGAAGTGATGACCACGCCGGTGCGCAGTGTCTCCACCACCACACCGCTGCAGGAGGCGGTGCAGCTGATGAGCGAGCACCACGTGAGCGGTCTGCCGGTGCTCGATGCCGATGGCGCCCTGGTGGGTGAGCTCACCGAGCAGGATCTGATGGTGCGCGAGAGCGGCTTTGAGGCAGGCCCCTACGTGCTGCTGCTCGATTCGGTGATCTATCTCCGCAATCCCCTCAATTGGGATAAGGAAGTGCACCAGGTGCTCGGCAGCACTGTGGGTGAGGTGATGAGCAAAAACGCTCACCACTGCTCGGGTGATCTCTCCCTGCAGGCCGCGGCGCGGCTTCTGCATGACCGCAGCACCCAGCGCCTGTTCGTGTTGGACGGTGCCAACAAGCCCGTGGGCGTGCTCACCCGCGGCGATGTGGTGCGCGCCCTGGCCGGCGCCTAGGGCAGTGGCGGTGGCGGCTGAACGGGCGGCAGCAAGGGCGGTGGCGGCGGAGCACCCTGCGGCAGGGTGCCGGGCTGCTGGTTCACAGCGGGGTTGAGGGCATCGGCCTGGGGCTGTTCTGGCACCAAAGCCGGATCGGCCGTCGTGGCCTCTGGATCGGCTGGCAGCTCCATCCCTTCCTGCAGGAGTAGCGGTGGCGGCAGGTCGGGAGCCAAGGGTGCGGTGTCCTCGCTGGTGGCAGCTGCTTCGCTGTCCTGCAGCAACCGCAGGGCCATCGGGTCGGCGGTGATCGGCGGTTCCCTCAACGGCGATTGCAGGCCTTCGCGCTTGGGTGAGCGCTGGCCCTTCGGCTCCCAGATCAGTCTTGCCAGCGGTTCAACCCCTTGTTCCATCAGCCGGTTAAAGCCCGCCAGCGCTCGATCGAGGATCTGTGTCCCCAGCGACTGGCCGCATTCCAGCGGGTTGCCGCAGCTGCGGTTGCTGGTGCGTTTGGCGATGGCGTCGATCAGGTTGCCCTGCAAGGGCACGGCGCGCTGGCTCAGCCGCAGCAGATAGGGCACGTGCACAAAGCTGGTGGCGCCGCCGCTGATCCAGTTGGCATCGTCCTGGGTGAACCCTTTCACGCCGGGGATGATCAGGCGGCTCTTGGAGGCGTGGTCCGGTAGGTAGGCGGCCCGCAGTCCACGTCTTCGGGCCAGGGATTTGGTTTGTTCAAGGGTGAGGCCGTCGCGGCTCATCAACACCTCCAGGCGGCCATCAGGCCGCAACCCCATCACCATGCGGATGCGCGGCAGGTAGTAGCGGATCTGCTGCCCCATCGAGATGCTGTAGGCGCCGCGGTAGCTGCCGGGCGGGGTCTCGAGGTCGTTGTAAACGCTGTGGAGGCCGCCGATGAAGCTCTCGTAGAGGGCTGCGCGCTCCGGGGTGAGTTCGCCATAGCCGAAGTCCACCTGGCCGTTGTGGCGGATGCCGATGAAGGCCCGTTGGCGCGCGGCGGTGCGGTTGCGGCCGCGCCACACCCGGGCGCCGAGCTTGATGTCGCCGAGCGGAACGGTGATCTCCTGCCCGTTGTCGTTGACATGCCGCTCGTACATCGGCCCCGACACGTAGGCCAGGGCAGCGCTGTCTTCAAAGGCGTCTTGTTCGCGGTCCCAGCCTTCCAGCAGATCGAGCTGCACCTGGCGGGGGTCGAAGTCGAGGGCGTAGACCTCGTCGTTGGGGAGATAACGGAAGGCTTCTCCGCTGGCGGCTGGCTGCGTTAGCTCAGCGGCGGGCGGAGCTTCGGGCAGCGGTGGTGCGATCGCAACGAGAAAGGCCAGTCCTGCCAGCGGCACTCCGATGGTGAGCCAGCGCTTGCGCTGCCACTGGGGCCGCGGGTCTTTGCGACGGGCGGCTGGCGGTGGCGGGGAAGCGGTATCCAGTTGCGACAGCCCGATGCTGCAAATCTACGGGCCGTGCCCTGAGTCGCCCTCAGGGCACGGCCAGCACGTGGCCATCGGCGATCACCCAGCGCTGGTAGTCCGATGAAACGGCCCAGCCGCCGGTGAGGTGGCCGAAGGCCGGCAGCAGCAGTTGGCGGGTGGTGTGGTGCAGTGCAAAACAAGGCAAGCGCAAGCGATCGGCCCCCTGGCCGAGCACCGCCACCGGGTGCACATGGCCCGCCACATTCAGCAGGTCAGGTTCGTGGGGCGTGCAGGGTTCATGGCTGAGCCAAAGGTCGCCGCAGCGCTGTGGCGGCCCTGCTCTCAGCCCCTCCAGCCAGCTCCCCTGATCGTGATTGCCACCGATCAGCTCCAGCGGGCAGCCCAGCAGCTCGGGTAGGGCTCGGATCTTGGCGCGTAGCTCTGCGGTGAGCCCCACACGGCTGTGGATGAGGTCGCCCAGCACCACAACCCGCTGCGGTTGGTGCTGCGCCGCCAGATCGAGCAGCTGATTGAGCGTGCTCAGATCACCATCGCTGGGCAGTGGAATGCCGCTGGCCTGAAAGCTCTCGGCTTTGCCCAGATGCAGATCCGCCACCAGCAGGCAGCCGCTGGCCCCATCCCATAGGGCTCGTTGGGGCAGCAGCTCCAGGCTGCTGCGCTGCCAGATAAGGGTGCCGTTCCCGCTCGCCGGCGCGGTCTTCATCAACGTTGGCCCATCACCAGCTGATAGGCCGGGCGCTGCTGGGTGGCAGCGATCGTGGCTTGCACCTGGGGGAAGGGGCTGAGGTCGATCTGGGGGAAAAAGATCGGCAGGTACGCGAGGTAAGCGTTCACGGCGCAGTCGGCCACGCTCCAGGCGCCGCCCATCAGGGGGCCTTCGCCAAGCTTGCGATCCAGCACCTCCATCAGCCGCGGGAATTCGCGCTCGCGATTTGAGGGCACAAACAGCGCTGTGGCCAGGGTGGCGTTCGCGAACAGCACCCACTGCTGGGCCAGGCCGCGCTCGGCCGCGTTCTGGCATTCGCCGCCATAGCGCTCAGCCAGGTACAGAAGGATGGCTCCGCTCTCGAACAGCTGCAGGCGCCCGCCGGGCAGGGCGGGATCTTCATCCACAAGGGCGGGCACCTTGCCGAAGGGGTTGATCGCCGTGAAGGGCTCCTGCCGGTGCTCGCCGGCCTCCATGTCGAGCAGCTGCCAGGTGTAGGGGATGCCCTTCTCCTCCATGTACCAGCGGGGCATGGATGCCCGGCTGCGGGCACCGCCGTAGAGGGTGAGGGCCATGGATGCGATCAAGCAGAGGCGGGCTGCTCAGTATCGGGCTGGGTTGCCGCTGCTGTGGCCCGCCGGCCTCAATGGCATCACAGTGGTGTTAACGCACCTCCCGCCTGTGGTTTTGCAGAACGCCGCGCTGCTGCGCCTGGCTCCCCTGCTCGTTCCGCAGCCCCGCCGCGGCGTGGTGGGCAGCAGCCGCTATGCCCGCAGCCTCCGCGATGCCGTGCGCCTTGCCGCTCAGGATCCGCAGCGGCGTCCGGTGTTGATCAGCGGTGAGCCCGGGCTGGAGAAAGACAACCTGGCGGCGCTGATCCACTACGGCTCCCCGCAGCGCCAGCAGCTGATGTTGCGATTTGATGGCGCGCTGCTGAAGCCAGATGGCAGCGAGGTGTTCGGCGCGGGATCCGATGGGGCGGAACCGCCATTGCTGGAGTTGTTGGGTGAGGGCTCGCTGCTGATCGACAAGATCGATCAGGTGCCCGCTCCGCTGCAGGAACAGTTGCTGGAGCTGGCGCGGAGCGGGCAGTGGTATGCGGGCGGCACCGTGCACACGTTTGCGGGGCGCTTGTTCTTCACAGCGGAGAGCAGCCTGCCGGCCCTGGATCGCTGCTGCACGTTGATCCGGGTGCCGCCGCTGCGGGTGCGCCGTCAGGACCTGGGCGAATGGTTGCGCTACGGCGTGCGTCAGCGCAGCCGCAAGCTCGGCTGGCCTGCGCCACCCCAGGTTCCGGAGGCGGTGGTGAAGCGTCTGCAGAGCTACGACTTCCCCAACAACCTGCGGGAGCTGGAGGTCCTGATCTATCGCGCCCTGCAGCAGGTGCGCCGCCAGGGGCAGGACTGGCCGTCTGTGCTGCCCGACGACGTGTTCTGGACAGCTCCGCGCCAGCAGCGCCTGCGCTTCGACATCTGGCGCTGGAAGCCTCAGCTCAGGGAGTGGATGCGGGCGCCATGGCTCTGGAACGGATTGCTGTTCGCTCTGGTGAGCTGGGTGTTTGTGCTGATCAACCTGTGGTTGTGGCTGGGTCCGCAGGAGCGGCAGCACAACGGCGCCCTCAATCTGTTCTGGGCCTGGTGGTGGCCGCTGATCCTGCTGGGTTTTCCGCTGGTCGGACGCCTTTGGTGCTCCTTTTGTCCGTTCATGGTGTGGGGGGAGATCAGCCAGCGACTGGCCCGGCGCCTGGGCTGGCAGCTGCAGCGCTGGCCGAGAGGCGATAGCGACAGCTGGGCCTCGCCGCTGCTGGCGGCCGGCTTTGCGCTGATCCTGCTGTGGGAGGAGCTCTGCAACCTGCAGAACACCGCCTGGTTGAGCAGTTGTCTGCTGTTGTTGATCACCGCGGGAGCGGTGATCGGTTCGCTGTGCTTCGAGAAGCGCTTCTGGTGCCGTTACCTCTGCCCGGTGGGCGGCATGAACGGTTTATTCGCCAAGCTCGCCATCACCGAATTGCGCGCCCAGGTGGGCACCTGCAGCGGGAGTTGCAGCACCTACGCCTGCTTCAAGGGCGGCCCCGCCGACGGTGAAGGCCTGGCCACCGCCGGTTGCCCGCTCGGCACCCATCCGGCTCACCTGGCCGATAACCGCAACTGTGTGCTCTGCCTCACCTGCGTTCAGGCCTGTCCGCATCGCTCCGTGCAGCTCGTTCTGCGGCCCCCGGCGGCCGATATCCAGCGGGAGATGACCCTGCCCCCTGGCGAGCCTGCTCTGTTGCTCGTGCTTGCCGGTGATGTGTGCCTGCACCACTGGCAGCGCCTGCTGGGTTGGAGTGCGCTGGCACCGGCCAGCCTGGTGGAGGGGCCCTGGCTGCCTCGATTGGCGGCGGCAACCCTGGCGCTGGCTGTGCCCTCGGCGCTTTTTTTGTTGGCCCGGATCTGGTTTTCTCAGGCCCGGCTGATCCGCACCCTCTACGGGTTGTTGCCCCTGGTCTGGGCTCTGCTACTGGCGCGCCACCTGCCGATCGGCATGGCCGAAGCCGGAACCCTGCTTCCAGTGTCGGGTCTGGTGGCTGCTCCGGCCTGGAGTGCTGATCCCCATGTGATCGCGTTCTGCCAGAGCGTCGCCGTGGTGCTGGGGCTCAGCTGGGCGGTAGTGCTGCTCCGCCGTCAACTGGCCCGCACGCGTCGGGCTTGGCTGGGGGCTTCGGCTTTGGCGGTGTTGCTGGCGGCGGCAGGTCGTTGGCTGGTGGCGCTCCCCTTCGCTTGAAGGTTGCAGCTGGCCCCTGCCAGCACCCGGAGCTCAGTCGCTTCACGTGGCGCACCTGGTGTGCGCGCCCCACATACACCCACACCGCCTCGCGGCGGCTCCCGTGGTGAAGCTTGCGTTGGTACAGGCGCGGCGCCCCCTCGAATCGATCGAGCTGCTCGAGCAGCGCAGCATTCACCCGGTAGAGCTCGCCCTCGATCGCGCTGCCCGGTTCGCTGCAGGGGATGGCCATGGGGTAGGGGCCCAGGTCGTAGAGCGCCAGCCCTTCGAGGCGTGCGCAGCCAACCCACACGGCCTGCTGCAGCTGCGGGTGGTTGGCCATGCCGCGCTTGAGGCTGCCGTACACGAACAGCAAGGCGTCAGAATCGGCGCCGTTGCCGGACCGCTCCATGACGATTGCCCTCCTGATCGCACTGGCCGGTTCGCTCGGCCTGATGGCTGTGATTGTGCGCCGGCTCGAGCGTTCCTGAACGCTGCTGATCGCGCGGGCAGAGGATGTCGATCACGGCATCGGCATTCACGGTGCGGATCACGCCGGTGTCCACGCAGGCGATCTGAAACAGCGAGTTGGCGTTGCAGCGCGCTCCGCCTTCGGCATGGATCACCTGACCCACCCACCAATCGGGGGTTCGGCGCACGGCCACCAGATCGCCCACTTGCACCGCCAGAAACCGGGGTTCGCTCACGGGTCCGCCCATTTGCTTCGGGTTTTAGTCCAAATGTACTGATGCCGTTGTGTGTGGGTGTCTCGCGCTTGGGTTGTCGGGGTGGGCGGTGATGCGCAGATTGTGAGCAGTGCCGCCACGAGCCCGTGCTGCGTTCCCGTCTTCTTCAGATCGCTCCCGTCTTCGCGCTGGGGTTGAGCCTCCAGGGTTACGCCGCGCCAACCGTGCATGTGCTGAACAGCAACCTCACCCAGGCTGAGGTGGTCGCCGCTCAGCAGGGCTGGTGTGATGCGCTGCTCAAGATCAGTGCCGCCTATGCCAGTGGTGGGTTCAGCAAGGCGAAGGTCACGGCTGAGGCGGTGATCGATCAGGCCTATGCCTATCAGTACGGACCGGTGGCGTTCAAGCCCACCTTGGCCTCGGGATCGCAGACCTTCCGCCCCACCCGTGCCGGTGCTCTGGCCTATTTCGTTGGGGGCAATCCCGCCTTTCCCAACGACAAAGGCTTTGCCCTCAAGCCCTGGCGCTCCTGCGAGGTGATCAATCAGGTGATTCAGCTCAACGGGAGCTATGCCACCACCATGGGCAACGTTCGTTTCGTTGATGCCTCCGGCAAAACCACCACCGTCGACAAGACCTGGTCGTTCATGAAGGAGCCCGATGGCTCCATCCGCATCGTGCTCCACCACTCCTCGTTACCGTTCGAAAGCTGAGCAACTGATCCGCAGGACCGCTTGTCGAATCAGGTGTCAGGGGCCAGGGGGCGCGCTGTGCGCCCCCTGATTCATGGCTGCGTTCAGCTTGTGTGTTCTGCGGAACCTGGCGCATCCTCCTCAGGCTTGGCATGGTGAGAGACCCAGGGGTTGGTTCCCATGAGCTGGTCAGAGCTGGAGCGGCTGGTCTGCGACTCCGAGGCCGACGCCGCTATGCAGCGTGCGCTTAAGCACTGCCGATCCCGCAAGGAACTGATCCTGGCGGCCCGGCGTCTGGGCTACCGCATCACGCGCATCGATCTGCAGCGGGCCTGGCAGGAGCACCAGCAGCTCGAGCAGGAAGCTCAGTAGGGCAGGGTGAAGCCCGATTGCATGCTCTTGAAGTCGAGCATCACCCAGGTGAGCCACACCAGCAGGCCAATGACCCCGGATACCGCTGCGATGCGGCCCGCGGCGCGTAGGACCAGTTCCAGCAGGCTGATTTCTTTCACGGGCGGCAGCGCTCACCTGCTCACTATGGGCGGCGCAGCGTTGCTCTGCGGCCTCACAGCGCTCATGGCCATGATGCCTCCTGTGGCTGCCGAGCCCTGGAAAACCTGCTGGTTCAACGATCAGCCCATGGCTTGCCGCGATCGGCATCAAGGCGATGGCAGCCTCACGATCGAATGGCGGGATGGTTTGGCGATGACTTACACGCTTGTGCGTGAGGGCGCCACCCGCTCAACCCTGCGGGATTCCCTGGGGGGCCTCTGGCAGCGGGAGGTGCTGGTGCAGGGCAATGCCGTGTTCACCCATGCGCAAAACGGCAACCGGATCGTGGTGCCATTGCGAGCGGATGCGGGGCTGGCGTGTCCGGCTGCGGTGCGAGCCCAGATTGATGGGCTCTACCGCTGGCAACTCGCGCGGCAGGAGCATCCGGGGCCGATCGCGATGGGGAGCCAGCGTGATCGCTTCACCCCGGAGCTGTTCTCGCTGCTGGAGCGGGCCGTCGCCCTTACCCCTGCGGATGGGCGCTTTGTGGATTTCGATCCCTTCAGCGGCACGCAGGCGAGCACCGTGGGGGCCACGCTGCAGGGGTGCCGCCCTGATCAGGCGGGCCGCCTGATGGCTCGGGTGGCTGTTCGGGCGGGGCTTCGGGGGCGTGCAGCCGAGCCAGCCCAGCAGCTGGGTTATGTGCTTCGCCCAACGCCGAAGGCAGGTTGGCGTATCGCCGACATCGTCTACTTGCGGGAGCCATCGTTTCGGCTCTCCAGGTATCTGAAGGAGCTAATGGAGCAGCGGCTATGAGCGAGATCGGTTCGGCGTTGCCGGTTGCCCTGGTGCAGCTCTGCGCCACAGAGGATGCCGGCCTGAATCGCCGCCAGGCCGAGGCCTGGCTGGAGCGCGCTGTGCTGGAAGCGCCCGGCGGAGGTCGGCCGCGGCTGCTGATGCTTCCCGAAGTGTGGAATGCGCCCTATGCAGTGGATCGCTTTGCCGCCTTTGCCGAGCCAATCCCGGAGCCCGGCGCCGATCTCACGCAGGGGCCATCGCCTTCGCTGGCCATGGTGGCGAGCCTGGCCCGCCGCCATGGTGTGGCGGTGATCGCTGGTTCGATTCCCGAGCAGGGCGAAGCAGGGCTCATCTACAACACGGCCACGGTGGTGGATCCCCGTGGGGTGCTGCTGGCGAAGCATCGCAAGCTGCATCTGTTCGATGTGGATGTGCTCGGCGGGATCTGCTTTCGCGAATCCGACAGCCTCACGGCAGGAGAGGCCCTCACCGTGCTCAGCGGCTCCAGCGACCCCCTCGGCACCGGGCTGCAAGAACCGCCCAACCTGGGCCTGCTGATCTGTTACGACATCCGCTTCCCGGAGCTGGCCTTGCTGATGCAGCAGCGCCACGGCTGCACGCTGCTCGCTTGTCCGGCCGCCTTCAACACCACCACCGGGCCGCGGCATTGGCATCTGGTGATGCGGGCCCGCGCCATCGATACCCAGTGCTTTGTGCTCGCCTGCTCCAGTGCCAGGCCTCTGGGTGGTGGATATCCCAGCTACGGCCATTCGCTGGTGGTGGATCCCTGGGGAACGGTGATCGCCGAGGCCGGAGAGGGGGAGCAGGTGTTGCAGGCGCAGCTTGATCTCAGCCAGGTGGCGCTGGCACGCCAGGCCATTCCCACCAGCCACCAGCGCCGGCACGACGTGTATCGCCTCAGTGGTGCGCCTGGCTCGAGCGTTCATGAAGCCCACTTCATGAATACCGATTGCGTTGGATGAAGAGCAGTGTCGATGCGGCTTTGGCGGTTGCCAGGGCCCTTTGGCGGATCCATCGTGAGCACATCGGGATTCGGAGGCGCCATTGATGGACGACACCCCCCCTGAGCACCAGAGAGGAGCGCGCTGACGATCCGGCCCCTGCTCCAACACTCTCAACGGATCTCTGATGTCCCCCGAGCGCGACGGTGTCGCGCCGTCCACTGCGCCGCCTGAGGTGCCCCGGACTCAGTGGGACGTCCCCCTAGACACCTGGCCCCAGGTGCCAGCGCCGGCAGCTCCGCCCCACAACCAAAGACTTCAGACCTCGATCGCTGGATCGAGGTTGTTCACAAGCATCACGATGGCAACGCTGGCCCCAATCCGCGGGCAGATCAGCTGAGCAGGCAAACGCCCGGGGCTCAGGTCCCGGGCTTTGTTGTGTTTTCAGGAACGTTGTTCTAGGGAATCTCTGGATAAACGGGGCAAAGCGGCGGCAGTGAGCACGAAAGAGTGCCTTGGACCATGAATTGCTTTTGAGACGATTTTCTGATGACTTCTGGCCTCGTATTCATCCACTCTGGGCTGGTTCTTGAGGCTGAATCGCTCGTTTCAGCCATACCAATCCCATACTCAGGCTGTTGCGAGCAATTGCCTTCGGGCCTGGAAAAGATTCGATAGTGCTGCCAGCATGTGGATTTTGCAGCGGTTCTTGGCCAGGCCGCGCAGCCTGGTGTTCTGAAAGCCGAACTGCTGCTTGATCACGCGGAAGGGATGCTCGACCTTGGAGCGGATATGAGCTTTGGCCGTCTCGATCAGATCCTGCAGCTTTCCATCTGGTGTATCCGGTAGAGCCCTGCGTTTGCCAGGTCGCATCGCCACCCTGAATTCCGTTGCCTTGCGTGCCATCTCAGGTCTCTTGGCGATTCCCTGGTAGCCGGCATCGCCGTAAACGACCTCCTCATCACCGTGGAGGAGCTCTGCCGCGGGAGTGAGGTCATGCACGTTGGCGGCGGTGACGACCACTGAATGGATCAGGCCCGAGTCCTTGTCCACACCGGCGTGGACGTTCATGCCGTAGGCGCAGCCTTCCGCGAAGCGGTGATACCACTGGTTGCCCTTTTTCGTCTGGTGCATCTCCGGATCCCGCTTCCCTGCCTTGTTCTTGGTGGAACTGGGTGCGGCGATGAGGGTGGCATCGACGATCGTGCCTTGCCGCATCGTCATGCCCCGCGCACTGAGGTGGGCCTTGACGGTTTCAAAAACCTGCTCGCCCAGCTTGTGCTTCTCCAGCAGGTGGCGGAAGGTGAGGATTGTGGTCTCATCCGGGATCCGATCGCTGATCAGCTCGATACCGGCAAAGCGACGCATGGTGGGTACCTCGATCAGGGCCTCCTCCATCGCTGGATCGCTCAGGGAATACCACTGCTGCAGCAAGTGAATGGTCAGCATCGTCGCCAGGGGGTAAGGAGGGCGGCCGCCTTTCTTGTTCGCTTTGGGGTAGTGGGGCTCAATCAGATCGATCAGTGCCTGCCAGGGCACCACCGCCTCCATCTCAGAGAGAAACTTCTCACGCTTGGTCTGCTTCTTGGCCGTGGTCAGCTCGTAATCCGAGAAGCCGAGCTGCTTGCCACCCATCAACTCTGTCCCGGCCTGGCATTACAGGGCCATTGTCGCGTGGATCGCTCGGGTTTCCCAGACTCTCCCTAGGGGTTTGAGTCAGGATGCCGGAACGGTTGACGATGGAGTGTTTGCCCGCTGTCTGGCTTCGCCCGTTGCTGCTGCTTCCCCTTCTCTGGCCCGTGGCTGGGGTAGCGCAAGACATGGCGGCCTACGGCCACCTGGCGCAGCGCTGCGGTGATTCGGGTTCGCCCGCTGCATGCCGCGCGGCTCTGGAGCAATCCCATCGCCTCAAGAACTGGGCTGAAGCGCGAAAGCGCTGGCGCTGCTACACCGCCGTTCTCGCTGCCGAAGCCGAGATGATTGCTGCAACACTGCCGATCAATCGCGAGAGGCCTTCGTCGGATGCTCTCCAGGAGATGAGGCTGGTGTGCCGCCTTTAACGAGCCCCCAGCGCCGTTGGTTTGATCTCGCCGGTTTCCATCAGGCATGCGTTTTGCCAGCCCACCTGCACGGGCAGGTGGGGGCAGGCGGGGTCATGGGCTGCGGCCACTGTGTCGGTGCCCCAGCGCAGGGAGCCGTTGCGGGAGAAGAGACCGGTCCTCGGACATTTGTTGCCTTTGCCCGCCAGTTCAGGGTCATGGCCGTCTGAACTGAGCACCATGCGGGTCAGCATTCCTCCGCGTGGTGAATCGCCGATCACGCGGGTGCAATAGCCAGCTCCTGAGTAGGCATGCCCCGCCGGGCAGGTATTGAGGCTGAGCTTGGTTGGAGTCTCCGTTCCCTGTTGATGCATCTGGATGCAACCGGCGTAATCACGCGCATCCACGCAGAGTTTGTGCAGTTCGGGGTCGATATCGGCGAAAGCTGGAACGGCAGCAGCTGTCACGAATGAGCAACTGAGCAAGGTGGCCTTCACCACGTTCATGGCCGTGCGTTGGCGTTAGACCGCCCCTGGCCGCTGCCTTCTATGCGCTAAACACGGGGCTCCTGATCAATATCTGTGATGAGCGTTCCTGCATTGCCGGCGGTGGTGAGCCTTGCGGCGCTGATCACCTATCAGGGCACGGCGATGGCTGTGGGTCAGGCGCGGGTGAAGCACAAGGTGATGCCCCCGGCCACATCCGGTCCGGAGCCATTTGAGTGCGCTCTGCGGGTGCAGCAGAACACCCTCGAGCAGCTGGTGTTCTTCCTGCCGGTGTTCTGGCTGGCCGCCTTGATGGGAAGCGAAACCTGGGCTTGCCTGCTCGGCTTTATCTGGGTGGGTGGTCGCGTCGCCTACGGCGTGGGATACCGGTTGGCACCGGGCAAGCGCGGCCCGGGCTTCGGCATCAGCTTCCTGTGTTCGATCGCCCTGCTGGTGATGGCGATCGTGGCGGCGTTCAGCCAGGGATGAGGCGCAGCAGGGTCGCTGCCGTGGCCAGCTGACGCAGGGGAATGCCGAACAGCAGGCTCACAAAGTCGATGGCAACGGTGGCGACCACTGAGGCGGGAAGCGTTCCTGAGAAGTGTAACGAAAGATTGCGCGACCGCTTCTC
Source organism: Vulcanococcus sp. Clear-D1 (assembly GCF_014654725.1). Taxonomy (GTDB): domain Bacteria; phylum Cyanobacteriota; class Cyanobacteriia; order PCC-6307; family Cyanobiaceae; genus Vulcanococcus. The sequence continues at coordinate 112,591 of NZ_JACVZV010000015.1, forward strand.
GTGGCCGAGGGCTCAGCCGTGCCCTCCGTTCATGCGCCTGGGTTAGTGGGGCTGCTCGATCCCTGCAAGACCGCGGCGAAACAGCTCCCTGGCGTAGTCGGTCCAGGTGCCCTGGCCCCAGTAGCGGAAGCAGCTGGTTTCCAGCAAGAGCAGATGCAGGAGCGCGTTCTGGTAGGCGGGGCTGCGGGTTGTGCCGGGGTCGTCTGCAACAGCTGCATCAAAGCGTTGGTGAAAGCGCGCGCTGAGCTCTTGCATCGGCTCCAGCACGTTGGTGTAACCCTCCACCCAGCTGATGTTGTTGGTCCAGGACGAGCCCTCCAGGTTCACAGGGCCGCCTGAATCCGCTTCTTTCCAGAACCGGTGTTGGCCGGCCGCCTGAATCGGGGTGAAATCCTGCTCCGACACACCGCTGGCCGCCAGCCGATCGAGATATTCCGTGCCGTTGATCGCAGTGGTGCGGCCATCAGCGTCGTCGCGCAGGCGCTGGTAGCTCTGAATGAAAGCCGGTGGGAATTCGTTCATCATCACGCCGCCGTTTTCGCCATCGGCGATCTGAGCCACCAGCGGCGGGATCGTGGTGGATCCGAGCTCAACAGGCTGCAACCCCATCGCTTCATAGAAGGGCTGCATCTGCCCCACCAGCTTTGTGTCAGACCCCTGGGTTTTGATCAGCGCCGTGATCTCGGCCAGCTGGCCGGCGCGATTGCGGGCCACAAGTTGATGGGGAACGAGGCATTCCGCATGGCTGAGCCCGGAGCCATCGGTGTTCTCCACGCTGTGTTCCTGCACCAACAGCCAGCGGTAGCCCGCCTGTTTCAGGGCCACCACCAGGGCGAAGAGCACATCGGGGTCATTGGGCAGGTGCATCTCCGGTAGGGAGAAACCGCGCACCCTTTGCAGGGCCGCCTCACCGAAGAGGGCCGCGAAATGGTGTTGCCAGGCCTGGATCTGCAAGGCGAAATCGGCCACCGGTGTGGAGCTTGCTACGGCGTGGCCCCAGAAGGTGCCGAGCCACTCCACATGCAGTTGCAGGCTGGGGTCGCAGGCGAGCTGGTGCAGCGCATCGAGAATGTCGCGCCGGCCCATCTGCTCGAAGCCCCACAGCAAGGTGCCGGAGTAATCGAGCATGATCCGCGGATTGCAGCCCTCTGCAATCAGCTGCGGGATCAGATCCGCCATGCGGCGGTAGCACTGGGCAAAGGGTTCAGCGTTGTGGTTATCGCCTTCGCCGGGGTGCTCCAGCATGTACTGGAGATGGCTGATCAGCTCACCATGGGCCCCGGCGGGGATGGTGGGCTGATGCATGTGGAGCGCGCAGGCAAAGCAGGCGTTCACCCCCGCCAGGCTTTGCGCTGGGCTGGCCGGCGCTGCTTGCGCCATCAGGGCGCGCAGTTCAGCTTCACGGCCAGCAATTGGGGGCAGCGGTTTTAGCGCTTCACAGTTGTCCAGATCCACCAGGCAATCACTCCCACGATCACCCAGGGCAGCAAGGCCCGCAACAACACCAGTGCGCCGATCACCGCCAATGCCGACACCGCCACGCGGCGCGTCAGCGCTTTGGCCTCGTCGGTCATGTATTTCCAGCGGGGAACGAGCGGCATCCGTGGCGTTGAGGCTGGTTGGGGTTCTAGCTAAGTGCGGCGGCGGCGATTGGCCTTGCGCGTACCGCCGTAGCGGTAGCCGGGTTGCGCGCGCAGGCTGGGCCAGCACTGCGGGCACACCAGTTGCCATTGCGGATCCAACGCCGTGCTCACCCGGTAGTGGATCGGCCCATGGGCCTGGCAGCGCTCGCAGCACATCGTCTCCGCTGGCGCGGCTGGAGGTTGCAGCAGCTCGAGTTCCGGCGGCGTGGAGCGCCGGCCGAGGGCGAGATTGCGATGCGGGTAGCGCCCGAAGCGCCGCAGCAGATCCGCATGGCGTTTGGCGATGGCGGTGGTGGCGGGATCGCTGTAGCGATCGAAGAGCCCCACGCTGGCCTCTACCACCTCAAGGCATTCGCTGTGCAACTGCGGCATCAGCCAGAACTGGCGCCGCACTCGAACCGGTTCAGCCTCAATCCAGCCGAGTTCGAAGGCCCGTTGGCTGAGGGCCAGGGCGCGGGCATCACCGCTGAAGGCCCGGGCCTGATCGCGCCAGATCTGACGGCTGAATTGATCGAGCACCAGCACCAAGGCCAGGGCGCTCTCTGGCTCCGCTTCCCAGCTGCCGAGACCTCCGGCGCAGGCCTGTTTGGTGAGTGCGCCGAAGCGATGGTGCACCACAGCGTCGAAGGCGTCGCTGCGGCGAAACCATTGGCGCGGTTTGCTCTCGTTGAACCAGAAGTGGAGAACAGCCTCGGCCCCGATGCCGGGGCGGGCATCGCTCATGCGCGCTTCTGGCTGGCGGCGTAGAGCACGGCGCCGCCGGCCACCACCGTGAGCAGCCCAGTACTGATCAGGAAGCCCGTGAGCATGAACAGGCCCAGCAGCGAGCCGAGCAGCGACATCTTCACGCGCAGCAGCTTCGACTTGATCAGCAGCACCAACAGCAGCATCACCGTGGCTTTCAGGCCGGCGATCCGGGCTGCACTGATCGGGCAGAAGGGATTGAGGAGAAGCATGGCCGCAGTGGCTGGATCACCACTCTGTCGAAGCCGGCACCGGGCTGCGCGTGGCTGTCAGGCTGGATTGATCTGATTCGTGCATCGATGAAGCGAGCGATCCTCAGTGGCCTGGCGACAGCGGTGATCCTGCTGGGTCAGGCTTTGCCGGCCTTCGCTGAGTTCACGCTGCCGCCGTTGCCCTACGCCCCGGATGCGCTGGAGCCGGCGATCGACGCCACCACGATGACCATCCACCACGACAAGCATCACGGCGCCTACGTGGCCAACCTCAATGGCCAGATCAAGGGCAACCCGCAGCTGGCCAAGCTCAGCCTCGATGCTCTGCAGGGGCAGATCTCGCGCTTCCCGGTGGCGGTGCGCAACAACGGCGGCGGCCACTGGAACCACAGCCAGTTCTGGGCGGTAATGGCGCCTGTGGGACAGGCCGGTGAACCATCGGCGGAGCTGCTGGCGGCGATTGAGGCGAGCTTCGGGTCGCTGCAGGCGATGCAAACCCAGTTCAGCCAGGCGGCTGCTGCGCGCTTCGGCTCGGGTTGGGCCTGGTTGATTCGCACACCCGATGGGGGTCTGGCGATCACCAGCACCGCCAATCAGGACAACCCCCTGATGGATCTGCCCGACATCGAGCGCGGCACGCCGTTGCTCGGCCTCGACGTGTGGGAGCACGCCTACTACCTCAACTACCAGAACCGCCGGCCCGACTACATCAGTGCCTGGTGGGATCTGGTGAACTGGAACGAAGTGAACCGCCGCTTCAACGCATCGCTATGACGGGCAATCTGCAGGCCATCGGCTTTTTGATCACCTGGGTGCTGGGCTGGGGGATCGGCGCTTCGCTGATCGATGCGGGCCTGATCCATGCAGGGGTGTATTCGCTGGAAACCGGCCAGCTGGGCACTGCCACCACGTTTGTGTTGTGGACTGTGCTCTGGGGCAGCGGCGGCGTTTGGTTGTATCGCTACTGGACCAAACCCAGCGCGGGCTGATCGGGAGACGCACCCACATGGAACGGGGGTGATGTGCGTAGCTTTTGCTACATCACCTTGTTGGTTGTGATGTCTTCGCCCGCAAACATCGGCGCTTCATCTCTTCCTTTTCGGCGTACGGTTTCGTTGGTTCAACGTTGATTCAGCTGACGCATCGCAACGAGGTGAAACCATGGACGGCAACACAATCACTGCCCTCCAGGCCAAGGCTGATCTGGCCGCCATCCGTCACACCATTCATCAGCGTCGCTTTGAGTGGCTCACGCCTGAGAGCCTTTGCGCTGGGTTGAGAATTCCACGATCGCGGGCTGAAGCGATCCTGGCTGAGTTGGCTGGCACCTGCCTGCAGGAGGAGATCTGGTCGATCAAGGCCTCTGTGCTGTACACCACGATTGCCGATGATCCCGGCGCCGACCTCGAGCTGTTGCTGCGGCAGGTGGGCTTCGACAGTGTGTTTCAGGCCTGCTCCATCTTCCGCCACTGCTACGGCATGACGCCCATGCGTTTTCGGGTGCAATGTCAACGGGTCTGGCGGCAATCGCTGGCGGCCTGAGGCGTTTCAGCTGGGCAGGTTGCAGAACAGCTGAGTGGGGAGCCGGCAGGTACGCCAATCGCCATTGGCAGCGCACACCTCCACCCCGATCAGCTGTTGCTGGGGTTCGGCGCAGATCTGTTCCAGCCACTCCACCGCATCGGTGATCGCCTCATCAAGGCTGCTGTAGCAATCATCCAGATGCTGATGGGGCTCAAAGCAGGCATCAATCAGCCGATAAATCCGTTCCATCGCCGCTCAGCTCTCCGTGTCTTCCTCCGGAAGGCCATGCTGATGGGGCTGATGCGGATCGAATGGTGTTCGATCCAACTGTTTTAAGAATCGCTTCAGCAATCTTTAGGCCTGCGGGAAGCTGAAGCTCTCCACGGTGCGGGCCTCGGCTGTCAGGGCTTCGGATTCGGAGCTGGTCTCCACAATCGAGAGGCCCCGCACCGTGCCGTCCGCCAGGAACCAACGATCCTTCTGCAGGGCCTGAAACACCTCACGGGCCTGCTCCAAGCTGGGAAAGCTGCCCACGTTGGCGCTCCCCCAGGCATCGTGGCTGAGCACGGAATACGTCATAACGGGGATCCTGGCAGCTTTCGGCCATCTGCCTAGGGTGATGCCAGTTGCCTGATTATCGGTGAACTCGCTTCGCTCCATCGCAGCCCTGGCCCTTGTGGGTACACCGATGTTGGGTTCCGGTGCAGCGCTGGCTCAGAACCGTATTCCCAAGCTTCCCGGTTACGACCAGTGCCCGCTGGGTTACGTGAACGACCTCAAGCAGAGCTGCTATTCGCCGATTTACTACGAGGTGCAGCCCACGGGTGGCCAGGCCTGCCCGTCAGGTTGGATGAACATCGGCGCCGGGTACTGCAAGAAAAAGACCCTCGGCATCTTCTGATCGCGCCAGGTTGGGATCCACGCGAGCTAGCCGCTCGAGGATGGTGTTGAGGTCCAGTTCGGAGAGCTCTCCGCTGGACGTCCACTTCATGCAGGTGGATCCCAGGCAAGTTGGGTTGGACCTGTGCTCTTGGCTAGGCGGTTTGAGGCAGGTCATGGCCTTGTCCTCTTCTCCTGATGCGTGCAGTCTCCGTTGCGCTGCACCCCAGCCACTACCCCCATTTAGGGTCACTGCCATGGTTGGTGAATCCAAGGCCCTGAGTGGGCGGACGTTGCCGCATAGCGGTGCGGTGAGTGGGGTGCTGGAGGCGTTGGCCTTCTTCCGCGATGCGGACTTCGCGCGCTCGCGTTTTGAGCGCCTCGGTGATGTGTTCGAAACCAAGTTGCTTGGCCAGCAGCTCGTCTTCGTCCGCGGGGAGCGAGCGATCAGCGATCTGTTCAGCCAGAGCGACGGCACCGAGGGCTGGTGGCCGGAGAGTGTGCGCAGCTGCTGGGTCGTCGTTCGCTGGCCAATCGCAACGGCGCCGACCACCGCGCTCGGCGCCGGGTGGTGGGGCAGCTGTTTTCAGCGGCGGCGCTGCGCCGCTACAGCCCGGCGATTGTTCAGCTGGTGGATCAACTGGCCGCGGAGCTGAACGCAGCAGCCGGGCCGGTCCGCCTGGTGGATCGGATGCGGCGCTTCGCTTTTGCCGTGATCGCTTCGGTGGTGCTCGGCCTCGAGGGCGATGACATTGAGGCGCTGTTCGCTGATTTTGAGATCTGGACGCGAGCCTTGTTTTCGCTGCCGATCGCCATTCCCGGCAGCCCTTTCGCCAAGGCGTTGCAGGCCCGGGCGCGGCTGCTGGAGCGGCTGCGGGGTGTGTTGGAGCGTGCCAAGGATTGCCCCACCGGTGGGCTGGATCTGCTCAGTGGTGGTTTGGATGAGGCGGGTCTTCCCCTCACTGACGACGACCTCATGGAGCAGTTGTTGCTCCTCCTGTTTGCGGGCTACGAAACCACTGCTTCCTCACTCAGCTGCCTGATGGCGGCCCTGCTGCAGCATCCGCCGGTGCTGCACTGGCTTCAGGACGAGGTGCAAACGCTGGCCTGGCCGCCACCGGAAGCGATCGCCGCACCACGCCTGGATGCAGTGGTGCAAGAGGTGATGCGGCTCAACCCACCGGTGGGTGGTTTTTTTCGGCGCACCACCCGGCCTCTGCTGCTGGATGGCGTGCTCGTCCCCGAGGGGCGTGTTGTGCAGGTGGCTCTGGCGGCCTCGCATCGCACCAGCAGCAATGGGGCCTCCGATCTGGACGTGTTTCGGCCGGAGCGGCACCTGGAACCAGGCAACGGTCTCACCCTGCTGCCCTTCGGCGGCGGCGAACGGGTGTGCCTGGGCAAGGCCCTGGCGGAACTGGAGATCCGGTTGATGGCGGTGGGTCTACTGCAGCAGGTTTCGCTCGAGCTTGCACCGGATCAAGACCTCAGCCTGGCGCTCATTCCCAGCCCGAGCCCGCGGGATGGCTTGTTGGTGATCGCGGCCTAGCTGCTCAGCCACTGCAGCGATACCTGCCGTTGGCGCGGGCCGTCGAGTTCCACCACGATCACGTCTTGGTACGTGCCGAGCACGAGCGCGCCCTTGCTCACATTCACGATCACCTGGTTGCCGAGCAGCAGCGCCTGCAGATGGGCGTGGGCGTTGCGGGGTTCGTCGGCCGGGATGTTGGGGCGTAGGTGGAGGTCGTTGTGCTTCCAGGGTCCTGCGGCAGGGGCGATCTGATGGAGCCACTGCTCGAGGTCGAGCAGCAACCGTTCCTCCATCTCGTTGATGATCACGGCGGTTGTGGTGTGCTGGCTCGACACCACCACCGCACCGTCGCGCCCGCCGTGCTGGCGCACAAAGTCACGCACCTGCGTGGTGATCGCCAGGCACTGGAAGCCCTGTTGGCTGGCGAGGCTGAAGAGCTGGTGCGTCATGGCAGGAGGCGATTTTGGCCACGTGCCGGCATCATGGGCGCGACGCTGCTTAGCCCTCATGCGCCGACTCCCGTCACTTGGCCTGGTGGGTCTGGCCTTGGTGCTCAGCAGCTGCACCTCGAGTCATCCCGCGAAGCCAGGTCCTAAGCCGCTTTCTGGGCCGATCCGGATCGAGCTTGATCTGAACGACCCCTCCAAAAGCTTTGGCGTGCTGCCTCTGGGCAACGACCGCACCATCTTCAAGGTGGGGTATGGACGCCTTGGCGTGACCTGCGCAGGGACCCGCTTTGAGGAGGGCTACACGCCCCTGGGCCGGTTCAAGGTGAATGCGATTCTCAGCAACGACCGCTTTGTGATGGATCCGGCTCTGATCAAGCAATCCGGTAAGAGCGAAGCGGAGCTGAAGGCATCGCTGTTCAAGAGCATGAACTCCATCGACTTCAGCGGTGATGGCGAAGTTGGTGAATACGGCATTGGCTATGTGAGCTTGGCGCCTGTGAACAGTGTGAAACAGCCGTTCAAGTTCAACACCTACGACGGCAAGTTTCGCTGGTACAGCTTCGCGATTCACGGGAGCAACAACGATCAGCGCATCGGCCAGAAAGTGACTGGTGGGTGTGTGAATGTGGCCGAGCCCATTCTCAAGACCCTGCTCAGCTCAGTGAAGCTGGGCGATGAGGTCGTGGTGACGGCGAATGGCCCTTGTACGCCCTGAGCTCGCAGGCCATGCTGTTTTCACCATGACTGACGACGATTTTCTGGCTGCGCTGTCTGCGGTGGATGCCGAGTTTGCTGCAAATCCCAGCTGGCAGCAGGTGAAGCTGTTAGCAGCAGCCCATCCCTGGACGTTGGGGGCACAACCCCTGACGCCGGGGCAGCAGTCGGTGTTGGCGTTCTGGCGGATCTTTTCCCGTGACGATGCCGGCAGATCCACGGCACCGATGCCCGGTGAAGGCAGCGCGGAGGAGATTCGCCAGAGCCTCTCCGACTTTCAGGAGGATTTCGAAGCCGCTGTGCTCACCAACACGGCGTTTGACCTGACATCCATCGAGCAGGTGTTTGCTTCGCTCAGCTCTGGGGCGTCAGCAGCAGATCCGCCAGGTTGAGGTCATCGCGGCGCGTCAGTGCAAAGAGAGTGCCGGCATTGCCTCGGCACACGCGCAGGTTGGCATCGAGCACGGTGATGTCGAGCCAGGCAGGGAAGCTCTGGTTCACGTTGCGCAGCCATTGCAACCGGCTGGCGCCCAGGGTTGGCCCCAGCCATCCGCCGCGTCGAAAGCGCACCTCCACCCGCTGGCTGGGTGGCTGCTCCGCTGGCACCACCGCAATGGACGCTTCCACGGCGATCCCGGCCAGGGCTGCCAGGGGGCCACTCAACCGCAGCAGGTTCATGCCACGCCCTTGAGATGGGGCGAGGCATTGCAGGTTTTCCAGCCAGGGTGCCACCGCTAGGTAGGGCTGGTTGCTGCTGCTCCAACGCAGTTCCCATACCCCCTCCAGCTGCTCCAGCGCCTCCGGCCTGGAGAGATCGACCGGTTGTGCCTGGTCGAGAGCGTTGATCAGCACCTTGATGCGATCGCCATGCCGGTTGGCGCTACCGCGGGGTTCTTGCTGCAGAAGCTGCAGCAGTTCCTGGCGATTTGGCTCAGAGGCCTCGATCATGCGTTGAAAAACACCGTCTGTGAGGCCTCCACGGTGAGGGCCACATCGGCCTGGGTGTCGACGGTGAACAGGCTCCAGGTGGCCATCGGTTCGGGGCAGCTGTGGGCCTTGGGCCATTCGATGCGCTGCCCGCCATAGGTGAGGCCCACGCAGGTGAGGCTCACGTCGTCGGCCAGAAGGCTCCAAAGCAGTTTGAGCTGGCTCCGCTCGTAGGTGGTTGGCGTCTGGGGTTGGGCTTCAGCGGCCACCACGCCAGGATCCAGGCCCACGGTGAGGGCACGCTCCCAGCTCAGAAAGGAGCCGTCGTGAGTGGGATAGAACCAGCAGGTTTCGTTGCTGGCCTCTGTGAGGGGAAAGCGATCTAGGCAGCGATAGGTGTCTGCCTCAGCGTTGCGTTGATACACCCCGATGGCATTGCTGCGCGGGTCGAACTGGGGCACCACCGCATCACAGATCAGCCGGCGCGGCTGGACGCCGCTCTCCGGTTCCAAGGTGCCCTCCCAGGGCAGCTGCGCGAGGTCATCGGCGGAGGTGCTCGCCGCGGTGAACAGGCGCAGGGCAAAGGCGCCGCCGGGCCCCTGGCGTTGGGCTGTCAGCAGGTCTTGCCAGCTGGCTTCCTCGTCCGGAAGGCAGTCGGATGGAGCGATGACGAACACCAGAGGTTGGTTCATGCCATCCACGATGACGGAACTGCGTCTCGCGCGAGTCTGTCGCCCCCGCCGACCGAGAGCACCACCGCGAGCTCCACCAGGCTCACGACGAGCAGCTGTAGTGCGACACCCCCCCGGCGTTGAAAAACTCCCGCGGCTTGAGCTTGTCGTATCGCGCGGCTAGCTGCGCCGAAGGTTCGCTGTAGGGATCGCGGAACAGGGTTTGCAGTTCCTGAATCAGCCTGAAGTTGCCAACTGCTGCCTGCTCATAGGCGGGGGCGACCAGCCATTCGCGCCAGGTGATGGCGGGATTCACCCGCTTCATCGCTGCTGCTGCTTTCGCTGGGTCGCCGATCTGCTGGCGCCATCGCTGCAGCCAGGCCTGCCACTGCTGATCGAGCTCCTCGGAACTCGGCACGTAGAAGCTCGCTTTGAGATCCTCCACGCTCTCGGGGATGGCCGAGAGGCGGCGGAAGACGATGGCGCAGTCGGCCCTCGAGCTCACCAGCAGCTGCAGCAGCTCCTGCATCAATTCGGCGTCGTAGCTGGAGAGTCCAAGCTTGCTGGCCCACATCGTTTCGAGGGCCTGAGCCATGGCAGCGGCAAAGCCTTCCTGGATTGCATCAAGCTGGGCCAAAGCGTCGCTGTCGCCTTCCAGCAACGGCCGCAGCGATTTCACGAACATCCCGTAATTCACCTCTGCGGCGGCCGGCTGGTTGAAGAAGCAGAAGTGTTCGCCGCCACCGGTCCAGGGCTGGAAGCGTGGATCAAACAGCTCGCAGAATCCGAAGGGGCCGTAGTCGAGCGTGTAGCCACCGGCGGCGCAGTTGTCGCTGTTGAAGTTGCCTTGGCAGTAGCCCACGCGCATCCAGTTCGCTACCAGGGCGGTGAGCCGCCCACGAAACAGGCGCGCCAGCTCCAGCACCTGCGCTTGCAACGGCAATGCGGCATTGATCTCGCCGCGGTAGTTGCGCGCGATCAGATGCTCCGTGATCAGTTGCAGCTCGCCCAAGGCATTGGCATGGGCATGGCTGCGTGCCCGACGGGCAAATAACTCCAGCTGACCCACCCGCAGAAATGACGGCGCCACCCGCGTGGTGATCGCCGCTGGGTTGTTCACCATCACATCAGGATCAAACGAGCGGGATCCTTCGCTGTACCAAGGCCGCCGCACCCCTTCTGCGCGCGACATGTAAAGCGTGAGCGAGCGGGAGGTGGGAACCCCCAGCGCATCCATGAACTCCTGCGCCAGAAACTCGCGCACACTCGAGCGCAGCACAGCCCGGCCATCGGCGCCGCGGCAGTAAGGCGTGGGCCCGCCGCCTTTGAGCTGCATCTCCCAGCGCTTGCCCTTGAATACCCCCTCAAAAATGGAGATGGCGCGTCCATCGCCGTAGCCATTGCCCGTGCCGAAGGGGCACTGCTGGGTGTATTCGGTTCCGTAGATCGAAAGGGCGTAGCCCGTCGCCCAGCCATGGGGGCGCATCGCTCCGCTGGCGGCTGTGCTGTCGCCGGAAAACAAGCGGCGGAAGGCCTCGTCGTGCGCCAGCGCGTCACTCAGCCCCAGTTCAGCGAACAGGCCGCTGCTGTGGGCCACGTATTCCGGTTGCGGCAGTGGGGTGGGCGTCACTGGCACGTAGTGCCCGGAGAACACCTGGCGGGCCCGATGGTCGTTGCCGTCCAGGGTGGCGTCGGGGTCGGGCCGCAGGGATTCGAGCAGGGAATAGTCGGCCCGCTGCGCAAACTCCTCAAACGTGGTCGCTGACGCAGGTGTGGGCACGGCTGTTGCGGCTGAGGGGACCATCCTGGCGAGCTGCTCAGCCTTCTCGGAGCAGCGGGGGCATAGATTATGAATGAATTGTGAAGTTTCCTGTGCTCCTTTCGATGCGGTGCGGCGTTTGATCGCTTTGGTCCCCCCGGCGCTGTCGCAGAGCCATCGCTTCGAGCAGGTTTCCTCAGAGCCCTACCCCACCAAGGCGGAGCTGTTGAGCTGTCTTCCGCCCGAGCTCAACCGCTTTGACCCCCTCAAAGCCTGGGGCAGCCTGGGCATGTCAGTCGGTCTGTCGCTGCTGGCCTACGGGGTGGGCACGCAGATCCCTCTCCAGTGGGCGGCCCTTCCGCTTTGGCTGCTTTACGGCGCCGTGACCGGCACGGTGGCGATGGGCTGCTGGGTGATCGCCCACGAATGCGGGCACAACGCCTTCCACCCCAACCGGCGCCTTGAGGCTTGCGTGGGTTTTGTGCTCCACAGTTTGTTGCTGGTGCCTTATCACTGCTGGGCCCGCAGCCATGCGGTACACCACGCCCATTGCAACCACCTGGAAGAGGGCGAAACCCACGTGCCTCCCAGGGTCTCCTCGCCTACAGGGCAGATCACCGAAGCGCTCAAACAGAAGCTCGGTCTCAGGCTCTTCGGCTGGGTGTCTCTGTTCAACCACCTGGTGTTGGGCTGGCCGCTGTATCTGTTCTTCGGTGCCACCGGCGGGGAGGACTACGGACGCCCCACCTCTCACTTCCGGATCCTTGCAGGCGGCATCGAGCGCAAGCGGCTTCTCTTCCCTGCGTCCTTTCGAGGGCTGATGCTGCGGTCCAACCTCGGGCTGATCGCGGTGCTGATGGCCCTGGGCTGCGCTGCGATCCAGTTTTCCTTGCTGCGGGTGCTCTGCGTCTACGGCCTGCCTTATCTGGTGGTGAACGTTTGGCTGGTGGTCTACACCTGGCTTCAACACACCGACCTGAACATTCCCCACTTCTCCAATCAGGAGTGGTCTTGGGCGAAGGGAGCCCTGCAGACCGTTGATCGCCCTTACGGTCCCGTGCTCAATCTGTTGCACCACGGCATCGGCTCGACCCACGTGTGCCATCACATCAAGTCGACGATTCCTCACTACAACGCCTGGCGTGGCACGGCGCTACTCCGTCAGCGCTACCCGGAGCTTGTGCGCTACGACCCCACGCCGATTCACCAGGCGCTCTGGCGTGTGGCCACCCGTTGTGGTGCCGTGCGGCAGAGTCCTGTTGATGGTGCCTACTACTACTGAATCGGTCAGTTATGGACGACGCACTGCAGGCTCTCGTGGCTGACCTCGGCAGCGGCAATGTGCTTGATGCCGAAATGCTGGAGGGTTGCGCCGTTGAGCCCCACGAGCTCGACGATATGGATGAACAACAGGCGGCGATCGTGGCTGCTCATGTCTTCGACCAGCTGTTCGATCACGGTCTTGCTGAGGTGGTCGGGGAAAGCGCCGATCCCGAGGCGGGGCGTTGGAGCGGCACGTTGGATGCCTTCAGATTTGTGATCGAGCGCGACGAGGTGGGTGACCTCGTGCTCGATTTCATCCCGGCCGGTAAATGAGCTCGTGCCGGGTCGCCGAGCTCGGCTGACCCGTGGCACGATGCGGATTCCAGCTTCCGTTTCGCCGTGCCGCTGATCAACGTGCGCACCTCTTTAGCTTCGGTGGATCACGCGGAGGCCCTGCTCAAGGAGCTCTCCGCCGCCCTGGCTCAGCAGACCGGCAAGCCCGAGGGCTACGTGATGACGATGCTGGAAACCGCTGTGTCGATGACCTTCGGTGCCAGCACGGAGCCCAGCGTGTTTGTGGAGATCAAATCGATCGGCTCCTTGCGCCCTCCCGCCATGACGGCTGCGTTCTGTGATCTGATCAGCGCCCGCACGGGAATTCCCACCAACCGCATCTACATCCAGTTCGAGGATGTGGCAGCCGCCAGCTGGGGCTGGGATGGCCGCACCTTTGGCTGAGGCCGGGCTCAGGGTGCGGCATTGCCGATCGTGAGCGGCTTGAGCCTCCAGATGCGCGTGGCGTAGTCCTCGATGGCGCGATCACTGCTGAAGAAGCCGCAGCGCATCGTGTTGGTGATCGACGCCCTCGCCCAAACGTCTGGGTTTTGCCAGGCCTGATCCACCTGATTCTGGGCGCGGCTGTAATCGGCCGCATCCGCCATCACCAGGAACGGATCGCTGCGTGTGAGGTTGTCGAGCAGAGGCTGGTAGAGCGATCGATCGCCTTCGCTGAAATGGCCCGAGGCGATCAGTGCCAGGGCCTCCCGGGCGTTGCTGTTTGGCTCCAGCCAGGTCCAGGGGTGATAGCCCCTGGCAGTGATCTCCTGCACCTGGGCAGCCGTATGCCCGAACAGGAAGAAGTTCTTTCCCCCCACCCGCTCGCGGATCTCGATGTTGGCACCATCGAGCGTGCCGATGGTGAGTGCCCCGTTGAGAGCCATTTTCATATTGCCCGTGCCGGAGGCTTCCTTCCCAGCGGTGGAGATCTGCTCCGAGAGGTCCACCGCCGGGTAGGTGAGTTGGCCAAGGCTCACGCTGAAATTGGGCAAAAACACCACCCGCAGCCGCCCCCGCATGGAGGGGTCAATGTTCACCATTTCGGCGATGCCCACGATCAGCCGGATGATCAACTTGGCCATGGCATAGCCCGGGGCCGCCTTGCCGCCGAAGATCACCGTGCGCGGCGGCAGATCCTCGCCGGCTCGTAGGCGCAGGTAGCGCTGCACCAGCTCAAGCGCCGCCAGATGCTGGCGTTTGTACTCGTGAATGCGCTTCACCTGCACATCAAACAGAGAGGTGGGATCCACGAGCACCCCGAGCTGCTGATGGATGTGGTCGGCGAGTCGCTGCTTGGCCAGCGCCCGAACGCCGCGCCAGCGCTCCAGGAAGTTGGCGTCGTTCAGGAGTGGTTCGAGCCGCTCGAGTTGCTGCAGATCGCGCCGCCAGCTATCACCGATCGCCTCATCGAGCAGGCCCGAGAGGTAGGGGTTGGCGACGGCGAGCCAACGCCTGGGTGTGACGCCGTTGGTCACATTGGTGAAGCGCTCCGGCCAGAGCTGGGCGAAATCGGCAAGAACCTGATCCTTCAACAATTGGCTATGCAATTCGGCCACGCCATTGGTGTGGTGACTACCCACCACGGCCAGATGGGCCATGCGCACCCGCTGTTTCGGCCCTTCCTCAATCAACGACACTCTGGCTAATACCTCCGGCTGGCCGGGGTAGCGCAGCCGCACCATCCGCAGGAAACGGGCGTTGATCTCGTAAATGATCGCGAGCTGCCGCGGCAGAAGTTGCTCGAATAGCTCCACACCCCAGGTTTCCAGGGCCTCTGGCAGCAAGGTGTGGTTGGTGTAGCTGAGGCTGGCGGTGGTGATCGACCAGGCCGCATCCCAGTCGAGCCCTTCTTGATCAATCAGCAGGCGCATCAGTTCAGCCACCGCAATCGCTGGGTGGGTGTCGTTGAGCTGCACCGCAAATTTGCGGTGGAAGTCGCTCACCGGCAGGCCCTGCTTCTTCAGGATCCGCAGCATGTCTTGCAGGGAGCACGACACGAAGAAGATCTGCTGGCTGAGGCGCAATCGTTTGCCCTGATCCAGTTCGTCGTTGGGGTAGAGCACCTTGCTCAGGGTTTCGCTCTGCACCTTGGCCAGCACGGCACGGGTGTAATCACCGGCATTGAAGGAGGCGAAATCGAACGCTTCCGGCGCCATCGCCGACCACAACCGCAGCGTGTTGGCTGTTCGCACGCCATAGCCCGTGATCGGCGTGTCATGCGCCACACCAAGCACCGTGTGCTGACCGATCTGCACCGGATAGCACCATTCCGGGCGGATCACCTCCCAGGGATTGCCCTGCGCCAGCCAGGCATCGGTGCTTTCGTGCTGCCCGGTGTGGGTGATGCTCTGCCGAAAGATGCCGAATTCGTAGCGGATGCCGTAGCCGATGGCTGGCAACTCAAGGCTGGCCAGTGATTCCTGGAAACAGGCCGCCAGGCGACCCAGGCCACCATTACCCAGCCCCGGTTCCGGTTCGCAGCTGAGCAAAACCTCCAGCTCAAGCCCGAGTTCCTCGCAGGCTTCCTCGGCTTCCCTCCGCAGGCCCAGATTCACCAGATTGTTATCGAGATGGGGCCCCAGTAGGTATTCGGCCGAGAGGTAGGCGGCTGTGCGCACCCCTGTTGTTGTGTAGGCCTCGGCGGTTTCCACCCAGTTCTGCAGGAGCCTGTCTCGCACCGCCAGCGACAGCGCCATGTAGTAATCGTGCTGGCTGGCCAGGGTGGGTGACTTGGCCTGGCTGTAAAACAGATGGCGGCGAATTTGTTCCGCCAGGGAACCCTGCACTGCCACGGTCATTCCGGGGTCGTTGGATGGCATTCGATCGCCTCCTCGCGTCGACGTTGAGCGTCGACGACATTGATCCATCCACCGAAACGGAGTGCGGCGGTTGGTGCTGTGCCTATCCGCACCAAAACGCAGTTTTTAGGACGGAGGTTCAGTGCCTCGCCAGCTCTGGTTGCCCCGTTGGATGGATCCCTCCGGAATCACATCGGTGATGGCTTTCAGCTCCACATCCACCACGCGGTGGGCGGAGCCTGCTTCTGCTGTGCGCCAGAGGGCCGCGGTCACTGCCCTGATGCGGGTGCGATACAGGCCGCGGGCCACGGGCTTCCACTGGTTCTCCCGTTGGATCTCCAGGCGATACATGGATCTTTGATCTTTGCTTCACCATGCCGATGGCGAAGCTTGATGCCCGAATCCTTAAGGCCTCAATTGGGATCAACCTGGCTCGTCATCCGGGTGCTCAGGGTTTCCACACCCGCGACCATCCATAGCTGCTCAGATAGCTGGAGAACGCTTGGGCATCGGCCAGCGAGTGGAGCGCCACTTCCTCTACCACTCTACGGTCTCCATTGAGCTGTTCCACCTCGTGGCAGGCGCTGAACAGCAGATTCGGCACCTGATAAATCACCCACTGGCCGCGATAAGGCGTCTCCTTGTGCACCAGGGTTGCAATGGCGGGATTTTTATAGAGAAGAGCCATCCGAGATCGTTGCTGAGGGCAGCCCGCTTCGGGCAGCCGGCGTGAGCTCCAAGCATTCCCTGCTGGATCGATGGTTTGTGTACCTACGGCTACCAGGACGGCATCTGAATGGTGATTCGGTAGCGATAGCTGCCTGGACAGACGGCCTCGGCTGCGTTAGGTGGTTGCACTGATTGCTCGCTTCATGCCTTCCAGCGCTCGCCTACAGGCTCTTCAAACCATTCAGCATCGTGCGGCAACGCCCGCGGCATCCCCTGGTGCGTTGGAGGAGCTCTGGGCCAGTGATGTGTTCAGCCTGGCCGCGATGAAATCAGCGCTGCCCAAGGCTGTGTTCAAGTCGCTGCAGCGCACCATCACCCGCGGCGGCAAGCTCGACACCTCTGTGGCTGATGTGGTCGCTCAGGCCATGAAGGACTGGGCGACGAGTCGTGGGGCGCTCTATTACGCCCACGTGTTCTATCCACTCACCAACCTCACCGCTGAAAAGCACGATGGCTTCATCGCGCCCCAATCGGATGGCTCGGTGATCAGCGAATTCACCGGCAAGTTGTTGGTGCAGGGTGAGCCCGATGGCTCCTCGTTTCCGAATGGCGGGATCCGCTCTACCTTTGAGGCGCGTGGCTACACGGCCTGGGATGTGACCAGCCCCGCCTATCTGATGCAGACGCCCAACGGCACCACGCTCTGCATCCCCACGGTGTTTGTGAGCTGGACCGGTGAAGCGCTCGACAAGAAAACGCCCTTGCTGCGCTCCAATGCCGCCATGGATCGCCAGGCGCAGCGCTTGCTGGCCTTGTTGGGGGAAACCGAGATTGCTCCGGTGAATTCCAGCTGCGGCGCCGAACAGGAATATTTCCTGGTGGATGCCGCGTTCACAGCCCTGCGGCCCGATCTCCAGCTGGCCGGGCGCACCCTGTTTGGCGCGCCACCGGCCAAGGGGCAGCAGTTTGATGATCACTATTTCGGCGCGATCCCGGAGCGGGTGCAGGTGTTCATGCAAGACGTGGAGCATCAGCTCTACCGCCTGGGCATTCCCGCCAAGACCCGCCATAACGAGGTGGCACCTGGTCAGTTCGAAATCGCCCCGTTCCACGAGGCCGCCAATGTGGCCACGGATCACCAACAGCTGATCATGACCGTGCTGAAGGCCACGGCCAAGAAGCATGGCTTCACCTGTCTGTTGCACGAAAAGCCCTTTGCCGGTGTGAACGGCAGTGGCAAACACGTGAACTGGTCGATCGGCAATAGCACCCAGGGCAATCTGCTCGATCCCGGCAGCACGCCACACGAGAACCTCCAATTCCTGCTCTTCTGCGGGGCCGTGATTCGTGGCGTGCATCAATACGGACCACTGATGCGCGCCGCGATTGCCACGGCGAGCAATGATCACCGCCT
Source organism: Vulcanococcus sp. Clear-D1 (assembly GCF_014654725.1). Taxonomy (GTDB): domain Bacteria; phylum Cyanobacteriota; class Cyanobacteriia; order PCC-6307; family Cyanobiaceae; genus Vulcanococcus. The sequence goes on from NZ_JACVZV010000015.1 coordinate 130,121, forward strand.
TGGTGCCAATGAAGCCCCACCGGCGATCATTTCGGTGTACCTCGGCAGCCAGCTCGAGGATGTCTTCAGCCAGATCCGCAGCGGCAGCCTGCAGGGTTCGGCCAAGGCGGCGCTGATGTCGCTGGGGGTGGATACATTGCCAGACCTCAACAAGGATCCCGGCGATCGCAACCGCACCTCACCATTTGCCTTCACCGGCAACCGCTTTGAATTCCGGGCTGTGGGATCCGGTCAGTCGGTGGCTGGTCCACTGGTGGTGTTGAACACGATCCTGGCGGATTCCATGCAATGGATTGCCGATCAGCTGGAGCAACGGCTGCAGAGCGGAATGCCCTTGGAGGAAGCGGCCTTCGCAGTGCTGCAACGCACCATGGAGGACCACGGTGCCGTGGTGTTCGGCGGTGATGGTTATTCAGCTGAATGGCATCAGATGGCCGTGGAGCAGCGCGGTCTGGAGAATCTGCGCACGAGTGCGGATGCGTTGCCTGTCTTGCAACGCCCTGAGATTCGTGCCTTGTTCGAGCGCACGGGCGTGCTCAGTGCCGTTGAGTTGGAAAGCCGCTTTGAGGTCTATGCCGAGCAGTACAACCTGGCCATTGATGTGGAGGCCAAGTTGGTGCTGCGGATGGCGCGCACCCAGATCTATCCCGCGGTGATGGCTTCTCTCGAGCAACTGGCTGGCTCGATTGGCGCGCAGGAGTCGCTCGGTTTGGTGGTTGACCGCAGCATGCTGGATCAGATGGCGGCAGTCACACAGCAGCTGTTGTCGGCCTGTGAACGCTTGCAGGATGCGCTCGTGGCTACGCCAGCGGACGCCCATCACCATCTCCGCCATTGCGCGGATGTGCTGCTGCCGTTGATGAGCGAGGTGCGTGGTGCCGTTGATGCTCTGGAAGTGCTCGTCGACGATGAGCAATGGCCGTTGCCCACTTATCAGGAGATGCTCTTCCAGCGCTGATCGTTGTTTGTCGTCGTGGTCTTGTGATGCCGATGGAACCCTCTACCGCGTTTGCTGCGATCGCATTGGCCGCTGTGTTCTGGGATGGCCGCCTCACCATGGCGGGCTCCCGGGCCCTGCGGCATGCCCTCGACTATCGCCAGCCGTTCAAGAGCTACGACGACACCACCATGGTTGCCTTGATGGATTCCTTGGTTGCTGAGCTCCGACAAAAAGGAGCTCAGCACATGATGGTGGAATCGGCCGAAGTGCTGAAGCCTGAACAGCGGATGACGGCCTTTGCTGTTGCCGCTCAGATCATGCGCTCAGATGGCCGTTATGAACAGGATGAACTCAATATCCTCAGTCACCTTGCCGGCGTGCTTCAGCTCAGCGACGACTTCACCTTTGAAGTGATGCGGGTGATGGATGCTCTCCACTCCGATCTCTGAGCCCGCCTTCACCAGGAGGTGGTGATGTAGTGCACCAGGTCTGCGCCAAGGGGGCGACGGCCTCGGATCGCAGCCGCCCGTCCGCCTTCCGCCGTGGCCTGGCTGAACTGGGCCATGGGCGCGGATTGCGGATCGGCTTCCCGTTCAAGGCCTGGGGTGGGTTCTTGGTTGGTGGAGCGGGACTGAACCATGGCTGTTCTTCACGGCCTTGACCCTATGGATCGGTTCGACCCCTAACTGGTGCTAACCGCTACAGAAGTGGCCTTGCTTGGGCCTTTTTAGATCAGTTCTTCTTCTGCGTTCGGGCGGATTGTGCAGTCGCTGGTGGGGTAGCTCACGCAGAGCAGGGCGTAACCCTGGCTCATCTGCTCATCATCGAGATACGACTGATCCTGTTGATCCACGCTGCCCACCAGGAGCTTGCCGGCGCACGTGCTGCAGGCTCCAGCCCGGCAGGAGTAAGGGAGGTCAATCCCTTGCTCTTCAGCGGCATCGAGGATGTACGCATCGTCAGCGCAGCTGAAGGATTCGCCGCTTTCGAGCGTGATTGTGAATGTGGCCATGACGATCCTGAATTCAGATCTTGATTCAATGCTGTTGTTCTTGTCTGGGCTGTGGTGTGTTTGCCACTACACCTTCTCGATCAAGGGTTGATAAGTCGGCGTCCATTCAGCTGCATCCAGACATTGCATCGCCTCGTCGGGTGTGCGGGCAAACCTGGCCAGCCCCGCTTCTACGGCTTCCATGGCCACCGCATCAGCCACCACCCGGCCGATGCGGGGGGCATCGCACAAGGCTGGCATCAAGGCCTCGGATGGATCCCGGCTGGCGGGAATCTGCTGCGCTAGGGCATGCAGGCCCGAATCAATCAACGCATCGGTCATGCGCGTGATGCCGAGGGCTACAGCCGCAAATCCCAGCCCCGGGAAGAGGAAGCAGTTGTTGCACTGCCCCACGACCCGTCCATTCACCGGTTTGAACGGGCTGCCGGTCGCCACCAGTGCGCGACCGCTTGTCCAACGCCACACATCGGCCGGCGCTGCTTCGGCCAGATGGGTTGGATTGGAGAGCGGCAGGATGATCGGGTGCTCGCATGCGCTCAGCATGCTTTCCACCACTGGCTGGCTGAAGGCTCCAGCCACGGTGGATGTTCCGATCAGCACCGTTGGCTTTACCTGATCCACCACGGTCTGCAGATCCATCACCCCGCTGCTGCTGCGCGGCCACCCCTCTGTTTCCGCTGGATCCCGCCCGAGTTCCAGAGCTGCTGGGCTCACATCCACGCTCTCCCGGGTGACCAGGCCGCATCGATCGACCGCCCAGATCCGCTGCCTTGCTTCGCATGCGCTCAGTCCCTCGGCTTGCAGCAACCTGAGTAGACCTTCTGCAATTCCGCAGCCTGCTGTGCCCGCACCGAAGATCACAATCCGCTGATCTTTGAGCTGTTGGCCTAGCCCCTGGCATCCGGCAAGTACGGCCGCACTCGCCACGCCACTGGTGCCCTGAATGTCGTCGTTGAAGCTTGGAAGCCGGTTGCGATAGCGATCCAGGATCGTTTTTGCGGTGTTGCGGCCGAAGTCTTCCCAGTGCAGGCAGGCACCTGGCAACACCGCTGCCACTGCCTCCACGAACTCATCAATGAAGGCTGCGTAAGCAGCACCCTGCAATCGCGGTTGCCGCAGGCCTGGATACAGAGGATCGTTGAGCAGACTCTCCCGGTTGGTGCCCACATCCAGCACCACGGGGAGCACAGATTCCGGGTTCAGGCCAGCGCACAGCGTGTACACCGCAAGCTTGCCTTGACAGATATGAATGCCGCCAACGCCCTGATCGCCAATTCCGAGAATGCCCTCCGCATCGGTCACCTGCACCAGGCCGATTCCAGCGTTGGATCCAGTGCGCAGCACTTGCTCCAGGCGTCCAGCCTGACTCGCATTCAGAAACAGTCCATCCTGGGGTGTTCGGTAGGTCTGGCTGAAGCGCTGGATCACAGCTCCAACCGTTGGTGTGTAGACCACCGGCAGCACGGCTTCGAGGTGCGTGCGCAGGAAGGCGTGGAACAGCACCACGTTGCTGCGCCGCAATCCATCCACAAAGGTGAATTGCTCCAGTGGCTGGTTGATCGATTGAAACGCTTGCCAGCAGCGCTCCACCTGCTGGTCCAGACGTTCACACTGGGCCGGGAGCAACCCTTCCAAGGCAAAGATCCGGCGTTCTTCCGCGCTGAAGGCCGTGCCTTTGTTGAGGGCTGGTTGGCGTAGCAGCTCAAGGCCACGCAGTTCGGTTTGTCGTGGTGCCTTCCCAACCAGAGCTGTTTCAGTGGAGAGCAGCACCATGGTGCGAACCGTTTCGGGCACTCAAGGGGATCGCTCCTGGGGCGATGGTCACCGTCACTACGAACCGATCCGCTCCTGCGTGCCTCATGACACAGATCTCTGCCGCTGGAATCTGGGAGCTTTGGGCTGTTGAAGGAGGGTCGCTGATGCCATCCCACTCATTACTGGCTCAATTCGGACAGCCCATCGCTAAGCGTTATCGGCTGATCAACGCCAGCTTCGAGGTACATCCTCACCTCGATGCCATCTACGACTCCCTCGAGGATGCGCTCACGGATGCGGCGGCCTGGTTGGCGTCTCATACGTCGTCGGCTCAGGCTGCGATCGGGGTGGAGGTGTGTACGCGTTCAGGTGAGTGGCGCACCCTGCGCCAGCCGGCTCCCCTGGCGGCTTAAGGCGTGCCAACAAAAAAGCCCCGGCAACTGCCGGGGCTTTGCTTGAGGTGAATGGCCAAGACGGCAATCACTCTTCTTCGGTGGCGCCGGCGGGGATCAGTTTGATCTGCTTGCGACCCAGTTTGATCTCGAACTCGTCGCCGGGCTTGAGGTCGAGCATGGCGGTGTAGGCCTTGCCAATCAGCAGGTTGCCGTTGCCCTGCACTGTGGCGGTGTAGCTCAGCTTGCGACCACCTTTGCCACGGCCCACGCCATCGTTGCCGAGGCTGAGACCTTTGGCTTCCAGCAGAGCTTCGTAGAAGGCGGTGAAGTTCAGGCGTTCGCCACCATCCTTCTTGGTGCTCACATAGCCGCAGCTGCGCACCAGATCGGATTTGGACACGTCGCCAAGTTCTTTGACCTTGGCCAGCAGTTCAGAGCCGGTGAGCATGGATCGGAATTGAATCAATCCAACAATAACGCTCGGGCGGTACTGTGCCATCCCCTGACCAATGATCTCCGTCATGTTTCTGATCGCCTGTCTCGCGATCCTGCCGCTGCTTCTGATCGCCTACTACACGATTCAACGCACCGCGGGGCATCACAGCCGTGAGGATACCCGCCACATGATCCAGGACATGGTGGTGGAGGCCATGAACAAGCACGATCAAGACTTCGACGACTGATCGCCTAACAGCTGCTGATCCAGCGCATCAGTGCTTTTGCCGGATCGCTCAACTCCGCGATCGAGCCATAGAGCCAGTCCTGCCAGCCGTGTTGTGGCAATCCACTGAACACCATCAGATTGAGTGGATAGTCCTCTGAGTCGCTGCAGCGCCGAAAGTCGTCGCGATAGAGGAACACCGGCTTCCCCAGTGCGATCGCCGCTCCCAGTTCCAGCATCACCCCTTCATCCGGGGGTGTTCCATTCACGATGGCCAGCAGAGCATCGGCATCGCGAACATCCTGGAGGTCCGCCTGGGCCACACGCCAGGCCCAACCAGGCTGCGCTAGATCCACCTGACCATTCCGACTGAACGGTTCCCAAACCTCCAGCCCGAGCTGCTCCAGTGCGGTGATGAAATCCGGCAACAGTCGCTCACGCCAGTGGGGTGAAAACCCGTAAGGAGAGGCCAGATACAACGTGGGCTGACCCATCAGCGGGAAGCGCGATACAGCTGTTCATCCAGCGCCGCCGCGGCAGCGTTCTCCCAGGGAAACACAATCCATTCATCCGTTTCGGTCACATCCACCGCCTGCCACCACTGCGGCTCGACCTTGCTCAACCACACCATGGTTGTGCAGTTCTCGAGCTGGCGATAGGCCTCGAGGGTGAGCCCCGTTTCATACACATCGTCTACCAGCAGACAGCCCGGCTGTGCGCTGCTCAGTAGAGGCAGATCCAGGCGATGGCTGAGCGTCACCGCCAGGACCAAGCCGCCGCGGGGAATGCCATGCACGCCGCAGAACCGTTGGCCTTGGCAACGCTCCACGATCGTGTCGACCGCCCGCTCGAAATCCTGCCAAGTGAGTGTGCGCATCGTCGCCTCGATCGATGCGCACACTGTCGCAATCAGGACGACCTGATCGCTTCAGGCCAGCCGCTTCAGCGGCGTGAGGGCTACCAGGCTGAGATGGGCCATGGCTCTGCACACGGATAAAACCGCCAGGCCAAGGCAGAGGGGGCAGTGCATCAGGCTCATGCAGCCAGCTTTATGCAATCGCTTCGGGCTGAAGCGTTTCCTGCAGAAACTTCATCAACGCCCTTGCGATCAGCGGCGCACCGGCACCACGGTCATCCCCACAGGCGCCAGGGCGATCAGCGCGAGCTTGATGTGCTGGATGCCGAAGGGAATACCAATGATCGTGATGAAGCAGGCCAGCGCTGAGGTGAGATGGCCGATCGCCAGCCACCAGCCGGCTACCAGGAACCACACCACATTGCCGATCAGCCCCAGCGCCCCGGTGCCCAGATCGTGGCGGCCGGTGAGATCACGCCGGCTGATCGCTTCCTGGCCAAACGGCCACAGCGCGAACGCGCCGATCACAAAACAGGAACGGGCCCAAGGCAGGCCCACGATGGTGATCGCGCACACCAGGCCCGCCAGCCACCAACCCAGGGCCATCACCAGGCCGCCGAGCACCACCCAGAGAATGTTGAGAAGGGCGCTGACCATCACGCCATCTTCTTCTTGGAGCCGCTCAAAGCGCTTCGGCCCGTTGCGCTTCGTTGATCAGGCGTTGCACGCGATCCAGCAGTGATTCATTGCTGAGGCGGCTGTTCAACCGCTCGACGAGCAGTGGGAAGGCCAAGGGTCCTGGCCGGGCGATGCGCTCCACCCGCCAGGTGCACGATGCCATTCGCTCCAGCGCCGCCTGCAGCCGCTGCGCTTCCAGTTGCTCCTCGAGCACCTCGCGTTGGGCCTGCTCCAGCAGCAGGCTGCCGGGTTCGTGCTTCTGGAACACATCGAACAGCAGCGCCGCGCTGATCTGCAGCTGCCCACCTGTTTTGTTCTGCCCCGGCATCGCCTGGCTGATCAGGCCGCTCACCTGGGCGATGGCGCGGAAGCGGCGCCGGCAGAGCTCAGAAAAATTCAGCGCCTGCTGAAGGTCGCTCTCGAGGTTGCTGAGATCGAGCAGATCGTCGCCGTGTAGATCCAGCAGCTCTTCAAAGGGATAGGTCTTCGGGGCCAGGAGCTCGAAGCCGTAGTCGTTCACCGACACCGTGATCGTGCTGGCCTGCTGCCTCGCCAGCCGCCAGGCCCAGAGGAAGCCGATGCCTTCGTGCACGAAGCGCCCCTCGAAGGGATACACAAACAGATGGCTGCCTTCGCGGCTGCGGCACAGCTCCACCAGCAGCTGATCGCTGCGCGGTAGGCCGGAGAGGTTGGCCTGCCTCAGCAGCAGCGGTTCGAGCGCCTGCAGTTCCGGCGTGTCGAGCCTGGCTTCGCCATCGAGGGCGCGGGCGCAGCGGTCCACTTCCTGGCGCAGATGGGAGCTGAGCAGATCCGACAGCGCCATCTGTCCGCCAGCCCAGGCCGGCACGGTGGAGCTTTTCTTGCTCGTGGCCTTCACCTGGGCCGTCATTTCCCGCAGCCGCACGAATTCCAGCTGGCGGCCGGCGAAGAAAAACACATCCCCCGGCTTGAGCCGTCCGATGAAGGCCTCCTCCACATGGCCAATCACCGCGCCGCGCACGAAGCGCACGGTCACGGATCGATCGGCTGTGATCGTGCCGATGTTGAAGCGATGCAGCCGGGCGATTGTTTTGTCGAGAACGCGGAAGCGCCAGGGTTCTGCGGGAGCGGCCGGCTCGTCGTCGTGCAGGCGGCAGCGCACCAGTTTGCGGTAGCGGGGATAGGCGCTGAGGCATTGGCCGCCGTGCTCCAGAAAATCGAGGCACCACTGCCATTGGGCGTCGGTGAGGTGGCGAAAGCTCCAGCACTGGCGCACCGTGGCCAGCTCCTCCTCCGGTTGGAAACCGGCTCCGCAGGCCAGGCTGGTGAGGTGCTGCAGCAGCACATCGAGGGGAAGCTGCGGTGGTCGGCGGTGCTCCACCAGGCCGTTCTCCAGGCCCCGCCGCATGGCGCTCACCTCAAGCAGCTCAAGGGCGTTGGTGGGCATAAACAGCACCTGGGAGGTGCCTCCCGGGCAGTGGGCGCTGCGGCCGGCCCGCTGCAGCAGCCGCGCCAGGTTTTTGGCGCTGCCGATCTGCACCACCCGCTCCACGGGCTGGAAGTCGACCCCCAGATCCAGAGAACTGGTGCACACCACCCAGCGCAGCTCCCCAGCTTTCACGCGGGCTTCGATCGCTTCACGCTCGGCGCGGTCGATGGCGCTGTGGTGAAGCGCCAGACAATCTTCCATCTCCGGGCAGGCAAAGCGCAGGCACTGGTGCCACCGCTCGGCCTGGTTGCGGGTGTTGGTGAACAGCAGCGTGCTCACCCCGGGCTCCAGTCCCGCCACCAGCTCCTCATACATGCGCAGCCCCAGGTGACCGCCCCAGGGGAAACCATCGATCGTGTCGGGCAGGAGCGAACGGATCGCCGTTGCCCGCTGGATGTCGGCGGTGATGATCCGCGGGGTTGTCGGTAGGCCGAGGGCCGCACGGGCGGCTTCGTCGAGATTGCCGATGGTGGCACTGATGGCCCAGGTGCGCAGCATCGGGCGATGGCGCCGCAGCCAGCTGAGGCAGAGCTCCGTTTGCGAGCCGCGTTTACTCCCCATCAGCTCGTGCCATTCATCGAGCACGACCGCCTGCAGCTGGGCGAACAGCTCCGGTGCCTTGGCGTTTGCCAGCAGCACGCTGAGGGATTCCGGCGTGGTGATCAGGATCTCGGGCGGTGTGCGCAGCTGTTTGCTGCGCTCATGGGTGCTGGTATCGCCATTGCGAATCGCCACCCGCAGCGGCCAACCCATCGCCGCAATCGGTTGTTCAATCGCCAGGGCCAGATCACGGCTAAGGGCCCGCAGCGGTGTGATCACCAGCAGGCGCAGGCCGCGGGAGGGAGTGGTGGTGCGACGGGCTCTGCGGCGCGGCTTGGTTTCAGCGTTCTGGAGCTCAACTCCCTGGGGGGCCACTGGCTCCGGAAGCGCTGGGAGGACGCGCTCACACTGATATCCGGTTTTCTGTGCATCCTGTTCATAACCCGAGGCGTTGGCGCTTGCGTGCATGGCCTCGCTTGCTGCGCTGCTCGGCGGCTGTGGTTGTTGGGTTGGCTGTTGTTCCGCGGCCAACAGTTCCGCGATCGGTCCCATCACGGCGGCGTAGGTCTTGCCGGAGCCGGTGGGGACCTGTAGCAGCCCGCTCTCGCCCGCCAGGTAGGCCCGCCAGCACTGGCGCTGGAAGGCCATCGGCGTCCAGCCTTGCTGAGTGAACCAGGCCTCGATCGGCGCCAGGGCCTCGCTCACGGCTGCTGCTCCATCAGGGCCATGGCGTTGGCCAGGCTGTCGGCCTCGCTGGCGGGTTTGTCGGTGCGCCAGCGGCTGATGCGCGGGAAGCGCACGGCGAAGCCACATTTGTGGCGTTTCGAGGGTTGGATGCCCTCGAACGCGAGTTCAAACACCTGCAACGGCTCCACCGCCCGCACAGGCCCGAACCGCTCGGTGGTGTGCGCGCGGATCCAGCGATCGAGCTCGCGGATCTCGGCATTGTCGAGGCCGGAGTAGGCCTTGGCGAAGGTCACCAACTCCCCGTCGCTGTTCCAGAGGCCAAAGCTGTAGTCGGTGTAGAGGTTGGCGCGCTTACCGCTACCTGCCTGGGCATACAGCAGCACGGCATCCAGCCGCAATGGCTCGAGTTTGTGCTTCCACCAGTGGCCGCGTTTGCGCCCCACCAGATAGGGGGAGTCGAGCGCCTTGAGCATCAGCCCCTCCGCCCGCTGCCCACGGGCCTGATCGCGCAGATGATCCAAGTCGCCCCAGCTCCGCAGCGTCTGGGTTGGGGAGAGTCGCATGCGGCCCTTCCCCTCGGCGCCCTGCACGTCCTGCCAGTTTTCATAGAGCTGCTCCAGCTGCTCCCGCCGACGCTGCAGCGGTTGCTGGCGCAGGTCTGTCCCCTGATCTTCCAGCAGGTCGTAGGCCACGAAAGCGGCCGGGCAGTCGCGCTGCAGGCTGCGGCTCGGTGCTTTGCGCCCCAGCCTTCGCTGCAGGCTGGTAAAGGCTTCCGGTGTTTCGGCATCGCCGTGCCACACGATCACCTCCCCATCCAGCGCCGTTCCCTGAGGTAACTGCTCCGCCAGGGCGATCAGCTCAGGGAATGCCTCATTGATCAGCTCCTCGCCGCGGCTCCACAGGCTGCAGCCGCCGGAGCGGTGGATGAGCTGGCCGCGGATGCCATCCCATTTCCACTCCAGTTGCCAACCTTCCGGTGGCGTCTGCTCCAGTTGGCCGGCCTCAAGGGGGCTAGCCAGAAAGAAGGGATACGGCCGGGCAGACAGGCTCTCGCCCTGGGCATCAGCGGCCGTGAGCTCTGCAAACGCCGCGGCACTGGGCGTGAATCCACCCATCAGCCGGTGCGCCACCAATGCTTCATCCAGTTCGGCGCTCTGGGCCAGGGCCCGGGTCACCAGTCCCGTGGAGACTCCCACTCGGAATCCCCCGCTGAGCAGCTTGTTCACCAGCAGCAGCTGATCTGGCGGCAGGCTGCGCCAACAGGCCTGCACTGCTTTGGTCTGTTTCTCCCCATCCAGAGCCGCCAACTGAGGCAGCCGTTCGTCCATCCACAGGGCCAGGGGATCTTCAAAGGTGACGCGGCCAGGGTTGCTATCCCAGCGGCTTGGCTCGCCCGTGCCGTCGGCTCGCTGTTGCCACAGCAACGCCACCGTTTCTGCCGAATCGCCAACCTGGGCGTGGCAGGCCTCAAACAACCACTCCGGCAGCTCCGTACCCGCCAGGCAGATCTCCCGCAGGCGCCGGCCGGTGATCAGGCGACGGCGCCGCTTGCCCAATAGCAGCGCCAGAGCCCAGGCGGCATCGGCGGGAGCCGCACTGAGGAAATAGGCCTGCAGCGCCTCCAGCTTGGCGCTCGTGCTGCCGGTGCCATCCAGCTGACGGAAAAGGGCGGCGAACGCTTGCATCAGTTCGCTGGAGAACTGGCTGCGATGGCAGCCGCCTCAGCGCCTGCGGGTGTGGCCTCGTCGTCGTCGAAGCGTTCGGCCTCGAAGTGGCCTTCCAGCGGTTCGGCGCTGATGCCCTCCACCTCCTGCAGATAGCGCGCCAGCACGCTGCTCTGGCCGTGGGTCACGTACACCTGCTGCGCCTGGCTGTCTTTCACGCTCTGCAGCAGGCCGCCCCAATCGGCGTGGTCGCTCATCACAAAGCCGCGGCCGTAGCCGCGCCGCCGCCGGGCGCCGCGAACCGCCATCCAGCCGCTCACGAAGCCGTTCTGAGCTTTGGCGAAGCGCCCCAAACCGCGGCTGCGGTGGGCCGCCGGGGGGGCGATCAGCAGGCGGCCAGCCAGATCGGCGCCGCGCTCCAGTTGCGTCAGCGGCCGGGTTGGCGGCATGGCCACTCCGGAATCCCGGTAAGGCCCCATCAGCCGGTCAACGGCGCCATGCAGCAGTACCTCGTCGCCGACGCCGAGGCGATGCAACTCCGCCAGCACTCGCTGCGCTTTGCCGAAGGCATAACAGAACAGCACCGATGGCCGCTCGGGAGCGGTGCGCCACCACTCGAGGATCTCTGCCGCCACCTCCGCGCCGCTCTGCCAGCGGTAAATCGGCAGGCCGAAGGTGGCTTCGCTGATCAGAACATCCGCCTGCACCGGCTCAAACGGCGTACAGCTCGGATCGGCGCAACGTTTGTAATCGCCGCTCACCAACCAGCTCTCGCCACCGGCCTCCAAGCGGATCTGGGCACTGCCCAGCACATGGCCGGCTGAATGAAACGACACCCGCGCATCACCGATGCGATGGAGTTGGCCGTAGTCCACCGGCAGCAGCTGGATCTCGGCGCCGAGCCGCTCCCGCAGGATTCCTTCGCTCGCCCCGATCGCCCAGTACTCGCCGCAGCCCGGCCGGGCGTGGTCGGCATGGGCGTGGGTGATCAAGGCGCGCGGCACGGGCCGCCAGGGATCGATCCAGGCGCGCGCTGCCGGGCAGTAGAGCCCTTCCGGGCTGAGCTGCAGCAGGCCGCCTGGGGCGAGGGGCATCAGCGGTGGGGCGTGTTGTGTGGGTTCGGGACTGAATCATGACCAGCCGCGTTGCACCTCTGCGTCGCCCGGTTGACGCTTGCGGCCACCGTCTCTAGCCAGGGGGTGAACCCCTGCGGCCCGCCGCCATGGCCCTCAACGATTTTCGCGATGAACTGGCGGCTACTGCTGCGGCCCTGGCAACACCGGGCACAGGGCTGCTGGCAGCCGATGAATCCACCGGCACGATCGGCAAGCGCTTCGATGCCATTGGCCTCGAGAACACCGAAGAGAACCGACGTGCCTACCGCAGCCTGCTGGCCACCACGGAGGGCCTGGGCGACCACATCTCCGGCGTGATCCTCTACGAGGAAACGCTCTTTCAAGACAGCACGGCCGAGGTGGGAGGCGCCCCGATCGTGGAGCTCTTCCAGAAGCAGGGGATCGTGCCCGGGATCAAGGTGGATCAGGGGGTGGAACCCCTCGCCGGTGGTGTGGTGGGCGAGAGCTGGTGCACCGGCCTCAAGGGGCTGGGCGAGCGCGCTGCTCGCTACTACGCCCGCGGCGCCCGTTTCGCCAAATGGCGGGCTGTTCTGCAGATCAGCGGTAATGGGGCGCCTTCCGAGCTCGCCGTGCGCGAGAACGCCTGGGGTCTGGCTCGCTACGCCCGCACCGTGCAGGAGCACGGTCTGGTGCCGATCGTGGAGCCTGAGATTCTGATGGATGGTGAGCACGACATCACCACCACCGCCTCGGTGCAGGAATGGGTGCTGCGCACCACCTATGAGGCCCTGGCGGTGAATGGTGTGTTTCTCGAGGGCAGCTTGCTCAAACCCTCGATGACGTGCGCCGGGGCCGATTGCCCCCAGCAACCCTCCGCTGAAGAGGTGGGTGCCTTCACTGTGCGCACCCTCAGCCGCACGGTGCCGGCCGCCGTACCCGCCATCTTGTTTTTGAGCGGCGGCCTCAGTGAGGAGGACGCCAGCCTATGTCTCAACGCCGTCAACCAGGCCGCAGCCCAGGGCTATGCGCCCTGGCACCTCGGTTTTTCCTATGGCCGAGCCCTGCAGCACTCCTGCATCAAACATTGGGGCGGCAGTGATGTGGCGGCGGGCCAGGCTGCGCTGATGGCGCGCGCCCGTGCCAATGGAGCGGCCAGCCAGGGCACGTACGTGGCCGGTTCTGAGCCGTCGGATGACGCCAGCTTGTTTGTGGCCAACTACAGCTACTAGCGGCTCATCTCGAGCATCTTCTGGATTGGAGCCAGGGCGCGCTGCCGCATGGCCTCATCGAGTTCGATGGCCGGTGCCATGTCGGTGAGGCACTGCCAGAGCTTTTCGAGGGTGTTGAGGCGCATGTAGGGGCAGGCGTTGCAGCTGCAGCCGTCAGCCCCGGGTACCTCAAAAAACTGTTTGCCGGGCACGGCCTTGCGCATCTGGTGCAGGATCCCCGGCTCGGTGAGCACAATGAAGCTGCTGGCTTCACTGGCTTCTGATCGGCGCAGCAGAGCGCTGGTGGAGCCGATGAAATCAGCGTGATCGAGCAGGTGCTGCTGGCACTCCGGGTGGGCGAGCACTTCTGCGCCGGGGTGCTCGAGCTTCAGCTGCAGCAGGGCCTGCTCGCTGAAGGTTTCATGCACGATGCAGCTGCCGGGCCAGAGGGTGAGCTCGCGGCCGCTCTGGTTCTGCACCCAGCGCCCGAGGTTCTGATCGGGCGCAAACAGGATCGGGCGATCGGCGGGCAGTTGCTTCACCAACGCCACTGCGTTGCTGCTGGTGCAGATCAGGTCGCTCTGGGCCTTCACCGCCGCTGAGCAGTTGATGTAGCTCACCACCAGGTGATCGGGGTGCTCAGCGCGAAACGAGGCGAAGGCATCGGCGGGGCAGGCATCCGCCAACGTGCAGCCCGCCTCCAGATCCGGCAACAACACCGTTTTCTCCGGGCTAAGGATCTTGGCCACCTCCGCCATGAAGTGCACGCCGCAGAACACGATCACCTCGGCGTCGGTGGCAGCCGCTTTGCGGGAGAGCTCAAGCGAATCGCCGATGAAATCAGCGATGTCCTGGATTTCGGGTTCCTGGTAGTAGTGCGCCAGGATCACGGCCTTGCGCTGCCGCTTCAGCTCGGCAATGGCCGCCGGTAGCTCGGCGTGAGGCGGGCAACCGCCGGTGGTGTTCTGGGCAGCCGCGAAAACCAAGGCTCAGGCCCTACCTGATGCAGGATGGCGTGAGCCTAGGCATCCGTTTGGCAGAGCTCCGCATCGCCATCGCCGGAGATCTGCATGGGCAATGGGACGGGGTGGATGAACAGCTGTTGGCGCAGCTCGCCCCCGACGCCTTGCTGGTGGTGGGCGACCTCAGTGATGGTCAGGCCCGCATCCCGGCGCGTTTGGCCCAGTTGCCCCTGCCGCTCGCCTGCATCCTGGGCAACCACGACACCGGCCGTGATGCCAGTGGCCGCACCCTGCAACTCCAACTCGACGCCCTGGGCAGCCGCCACTGCGGCTGGGATCTGCGCGAGCTGGAGCCCCCTGGCCTCGCCGTGGTGGGCGGCCGGCCGGCCAGTGCCGGCGGCGGTTTTCACCTCAACCAGGCGGCGCAGGCCGTATTCGGACCCGTCACGCTGCAGGAGTCGGCGGCGCGAATCACAGCGGCGGCCCTGCGCGCTGATCCAAGCCTGCCCCTGATCCTGTTGGCCCATAGCGGCCCCAGTGGCCTCGGCAGTGCTGCCGCCGACCCCTGCGGCCGCGATTGGAAAGCACCGGCTTGCGATTGGGGCGATCAGGATCTGGCCCTGGCGATCGACCAAATCAGACGCCACAGGCCTGTGCCGCTGGTGGTGTTTGGCCACATGCATCACAAGCTCAAGCGCGGCCAGGGCGACCGCCTCAGCTATTGCATGGATCGTGCTGGTACCGCCTATCTCAACACCGCCTTCGTGCCGCGCCACAGCCACGATGAGCAAGGCCGGCCGCTGCGCCATTTCAGCTGGGTGGAGCTGCGCGGGGGCCAGCTGCATGAGATCAGCCATCGCTGGTACGCCCCTGATGGCGCCCTGCGTTACCGCCAGACCCTGATGCGGGCCCCGGAGCTGCAGCCGTGCTGATCTATGCCTGTGTGAGCGGCCATGGCTTCGGCCATGGCTCGCGGGTGGCCGCGGTGCTCACCGCACTCCATCAGGTGCGTCCCCGTTGGCGCCTGGTGCTCTCCACCCCCCTGGCACCAGCGTTCCTCAACCTCGCTTTCGGATCGGTTCCCTTTGAGCAGCGCCCCTGCCGTTGGGATGTCGGGGTGATCCAGGCCGATGCCCTGGGCGCTGATGCTGAATCCACCCTGGCCGCCCTCAGCCATCTCGAGCAGCAGTTGCCTGCGCAGATCGAGGCGGAGGTGCGCTGGCTCAGGGCCCAGCGGCAACCGATCCTGGTGCTCGGGGACGTAGCTCCAGCGGCAGCCTCGCTGGCTAGCCAGCTGGGGGCACCGCTGGTGTGGATGGCCAATTTCGGCTGGGATGCCATCTACCGGCCCATGGGCGGTGCCTTCACCGCCTGGGCCGATCGCGCCCTTGCGGCTTACCGCCAGGGCGACGCCGTGATCCGCTGCCCCTTTGCCATGCCCATGCCCTGGGATGTTCCGGTGACGGAGGTGGGACTCACTCCTGGGCGCGCCCGCCATGCTCCAGAGACCTTGCTCAAGCGATTGCAGCTCGAGTCGGCGCCGGAGCGCACGGTGCTGGTGGGGTTCGGCGGGCTGGGGCTGGCCCTCGAGCCGCAGCTGCTGCAGCGTTGGCCGGAGCACCATTTCCTGGTCAGCGACACCGCCTTGGCCCAGGCCGCTAACGCCAGCTTGATCCCGCCAGATCTACGGCCGCTCGAATTGATGCCGCTCTGCAGCCGGATTCTCACCAAACCCGGTTACAGCACGTTCTGCGAGGCCATGGCCGCCGGGATCGGCATTCACCTGGTGCGGCGTGAGGGTTTTGCCGAGGCACCGGTGCTGGAGAAAGCGCTGCAGCAACACAGCTGGAATCGGCTTCTCAGCCGCGAACAGCTCGAGCGGGGGGATTGGCAGCTGGATCAGCCGTTGCTGGCACCCAGTGGCTCCCCGCTTGGCCGTGAAGGGGCCGAGCAAGCTGCTGCTGTGATTTTGGCTACAGCGCAACGCGCAAATGCGGCATCTGCGCAATAGGAATTCACTTGCGGGTTCTCTTACGAAACCCAGTGCAGTTCAGTGATTTGAATCTGCCACTCGTGTTCTTGATGGTGGTAGACGGTTTTTTCGCTGGCACGAATGAGATTCCCATGCGCTGGTTTGTGAGTCAAACTCTGCACATTCAAATGCTAGTCGCATCAGCATCTTCTTTTCAGAAAGCTTCTGCATGACTGGTTGTTTGTGGCTCTCGGCTCAGTTCTTCTGAACTGCTGTTGTTCTTCTGGTTGTTGATCAGGAGCTGCACAACTGTCGTTTTCTTGTGGCATTGATCCGCTCGCAAGGTTTGTTGTTCACCTCTTGATTGGCTTTGCTGTCTGTTTTTTCTCACTCGCTGCGCTCTAGTTCTGCGCTTTTGGTTGGTGGGCTTGTGCTGCTGGGTGCAGCGCTGAGTGTGCCTGCCAGGGCTAACACCTCAACGGAGTTGCTGATGGCAGCTCGCCCCGCTTCGGCGCTTGAGCTCGGCCGCCCTCGCTCTCAGCTCGCCATGCTCAATGGGAGCGATGGACCTTCAGCGCTCGAGCGCTTCTTTCGTTACGCCCTCACCCCTGAGCGGCGCGCTCTGCTGAACACCATCCGCTACGCCGAGGGCACCTGGGCCCGCGGTGACGATGTGGGCTACCGGATCATGTTTGGTGGTGGTCTGATGCCGGGCCTGGATCGCCATCCTGATCGGGTCATTTCCACGGGGCGTTACGCCAGCGCCGCTGCCGGTGCCTACCAGTTCATGCCCTTCACCTGGGCCCTGGCCAGCCGCAGCCTCAGCCTTCAGGGCTTCGGCCCTGAGGTCCAGGATCAGGCCGCCCTGTTTTTGATCCAGCGCCGTGGAGCTCTGCACCTCGCTGATCGCGGCGAGTTCACGGCCCATCTGGCCGCCAAGCTGGCTCCCGAATGGGCCTCGTTTCCCACCCTGGCGGGCCAGAGCTACTACGGCCAGCCGGTGAAGCGTTATGTAGCCCTTAAAGCCTTCTACGAAGCCAACCTGGCTGAGCTGCGCGCCCTGGCTGGTTCGGCCACACCGATTGCTGCAGAGCCGGCCTGCGAACCGGTTGATTCCTTGCGCTGTCGCTTGAAGAAGCTCGATCGCGTCGGTCCACGCAGCGTGGCTCAGGGCCGCTGAAGGGGCAGATCAGCCTTCACTGTCCTTGAGCCTCTGCTTGCCCACGGTGTTCTGCGCGATCAGGTAGGCCGCCACGATGGCCCCCACAAATCCCAGGGCATTGCGCAGCAGGGGCAGGAGATCCGGGGTGCGCGTGATGATCGGGGCGATCCCGAACACGCCGAAGAGAATCACCCACAGCGGCGAGAGCAGCAGCACCCAGGCCCACTCCACCGTGTGCTCCGGCTTGCGGGGGTAGGCGGCAAAGCCCACGATCAGCCCGCCGATCACGGATGTGGCCAGCGTCAGCAGCCACTGCTCCTGGGGTAGCCCTGGCACCACCTGGCAGCCGCCAATCTCCAGGCAACCCTTCACGGTGTGGAGGGAGTCGATGATTGAAGCGTCCTGGCCGTGGTCGCGCACGTAGTACACGTTGCCGAAGCGCGTCTGTAGCTCCACCCAGTAGGTGCGGGGCATCAGGGCGAACAGGGCATCGCCCACGTTGAAGTTGAGCAGGTTGCCGCCGCGTTCATCGGCAATCAGCAGCAGGCTGCGCTCATCGAGGCCCCAGAAATCCTTCACCGCCAGGCCGGGCGTGCGGTCGTACTGGGTGAGCACCCGCAGCTTCCAGCCGCTCACTGCCTCGAAGTCGTTGAGTTCGGCTTCGAGGGCCGCGCGCTGGGTGTCGGTGAGGATCTTGGCCAGGTCGATCACCGGGGTGGGGTGATCGGGCAGGAGGTCGGGGTTGTCGTAGGCCAGTGCCGGCCCGGCGCCCAGGCCCAGCAGCAGCACCAGGCTGAGGATCGCTCCGGTGAACCAGCCCATCACTCGAGCCATCGCGCCTGCTTCAGTGGCGAGCATTCTCCCTGAGTCGATCGCCCGCCCGTGAGCTCTGCTGCCGCTCCTGCCCATCCCGCGCCCGCCTGGCTGGCGGAGCGCCTTCGGGCTGCTGGCGGCGCCGTGCCTTTCCGCACCTACATGCAGTGGGCGCTGCATGACCCCGAGCACGGCGCTTATGGCAGCGGCCGTTTGCAGGTGGGCCCCCGCGGCGATTTCGTCACCTCTCCTTCCCTCGGCCCGGATTTCGCTGCCCTGCTGGCCCCCCAGATCGCTCAGTGGCTCCAGCAGCAATCTGCTGATCAGGCACTGGCCCTTCTGGAAGCCGGCCCGGGTGAAGGCGATTTGGCTCTGCAACTGGCCCGGGAGCTGGTGGCTGGCTGGCCCGAGCTGGCGGCGCGGACCACGCTGGTGTTGATCGAACCCAATGCCGGCATGGCCGAGCGGCAGCGGGAGCGCCTGCGTGAGTGCCCGCTACCTTGCCGCTGGAAGAGCTTCGCGGAGCTGGCTGCTCAGCCCGTGTGCGGCGTGCTCCTGGCCCATGAGGTGCTGGATGCCCTGGCGGTGGAGCGGATCGTGTGGGACGGAACCCTCTGGCGTCGCCAGCAGGTGGCTCTACACGAAGTGCCGAACGCTGAGCTCTCCCTGCGACTCGAGCCCGGCCAACCCCTGGCGCCGCAGGAGCTCGCCCAGCTCGAACCGCTCGGGCTACTCCAGCCGGGTTCCCAGCGACAGCCAGGCTGGTGCACCGAGCTCCATCCCGAGCAGGCCCTCTGGCTGGAGGCCGCCGCCGCCGCGCTGGGTTCTGGTGTGCTGCTGGTGATTGATTACGCCCATGAGGCCTGGCGCTATTACGCCCCCCAGCGCAGCAATGGCACCTTGATGGCCTACCGCAACCAACAGGCCAGCACTGAGCTCCTCCAGGAGCCGGGTTGCTGGGATCTCACGGCTCATCTCTGCCTAGAGACCCTGGAGCAAGCGGCGGCGGAAGCCGGCTGGCGGTCGCTCGGCCAGCGCCGCCAGGGGGAGGCTCTGTTGGCGCTGGGGTTGGCGCAGCGGCTGCATGGGCTTCAGCAGCAGAGCGGTGTGGGCCTCGATGCCTTGCTCGGGCGCCGCGAAGCGCTGCTGCGCCTGGTGGATCCCCACACCCTCGGTGATTTCCGCTGGGCCGCGTTTGCAAGGTCCGCTGCCTCCGGTGATCCGGGCCCGAGCGACGCCTTGTTTCTCCAGGATCCCCCTCTGACCTGAACCGCGGCATCCTGCGGCTCAGAGCTGCATTCAGGCCTTTCGCCGTGCATTCAGAGTCCACTGCACCTGCCCAGGCCCCTGCCGATCTGCTGCGCGATCGGCTCACCCGCGGTGGGGGCCGAATGGCGGTCATTGCCGCCACCACGCTGGTGTGGCTGATGGATCTGCTGCTGGCGCAGCATCTGGAACGCGATCAGGTGATTGAGCCGTCGCTTAAGGCTGTGGTCACAGGCATTGAGCGAGCGGGCACGCTGGTGTTTGTCGTGGTCACCCTTGGACTTGTGATCGCCTTGTTGCGTGGTCTGCGCCGCTCTTTGTTTCGTTGGGGGCTGGTGTACTTATCATTTTCCGTGCTGCAGGTGATTGCCAATGTGATGGCGATGATCTTCACCAGCGGCCATCATCAAGGTGCCGGACTCACCAGTCTCTGGGATGTGGCTGCGGTGTACATGGAGAGCGTTCTGGTGTTCATGTTCATCTATGTCTTCATTGATGTGAGCACTCCTGGAGGGGCGTTTGTGTGGCCCAGTCGAGAAGGTGAACCGCCACCTGTTCCCCATCTGATCGATTATTTGTTCATTTCACTGAACGTGAATTCCACCTACGGCCCGACTAGTGAGGATCTGGTGTCGCGGCCAGCCAAGCTGGTGATGTCGCTTCAGGTGTTGCTGGCAATCCTGATCCTCACCGTGCTGATTGCCAGAGCGGCCAGTTCGATCAACTGAGCGTGGCTGGGCGCTAGTCGTGGCAGCGCGCCAGTGCCGCCAACACCTGTTCGCCGCTCACGTCGCTGCGGATCTCCACCGTGCCCAGGCTGGTGGGCAGCACGAAGCGCACGCAGCCATCGCGCACCTTCTTATCCCCCTGCAGGCACTCCAGCACGGCTGAGCTCTCCAGCTCCGGCCAGCGGCCTGGTAGCCCGGCGGCGGCGATCACCGCCCGCTGGCGGGCTTGGTCGTTAGCGCTCCACAGGCCCAGCTCCAGGGCTAACTCGCCGGCGGCCACCATCCCAATGGCCACGGCTTCCCCGTGCAAGTAGGTGCCATAGCCGCACAGGGCTTCCACCACGTGCCCGAGGGTGTGGCCGTAATTGAGGATCGCCCGCAGGCCACCCTCCTTTTCATCCGCTGCCACCACCTTGGCTTTCGCGGCGGCGGAGCGCTCGAGCACGCTCTGCAGCAAGGCGGCCGGGAGGGTGTCCATCGAGGTCAGCCGCTCCCCGGCTGCTTCCAGCTCGCGGAACAGCTCGGGATCGCCGATCACCCCGTACTTGATCACTTCCGCCATGCCAGCGCGGAATTCCCGCTCCGGCAGGGTGGCGAGGGTGTCGGGATCGATCAGCACCAGGCGCGGCTGATGGAAGGCGCCGATCAGGTTTTTGCCGCCGGGATGGTTCACCCCGGTTTTACCGCCGATGGAGGCATCCACCATCGCCAGCAGGGTGGTGGGCACCTGCACCACGGCAATGCCCCGCAGCCAGCTGGCCGCAGCAAATCCCGCCATGTCGCCCACGACGCCGCCACCGAGGGCCACGATCAGCGAACCGCGCTCCAGCTTGCGCGCAAAGGCGGCGTCGTGGATCAGCCCAACGGTTGCAGGGGTTTTCTGGTCTTCACCGGCCTCGATCACCAGCAGGCTGGCGTTCAAGCCTGCCGCTTCCAGGCTCGCCAGTGCCTTGGCCCCGTAGTGCTCATGCACCACCGGGTTGGTCACCACCAGCACCTTGGTGCCCGTTTTGATGCCCTGGGCCAGGATCTGTTCGCCGAGGGCCGAGAGCGCACCCCGCCCGATCACCACCGGATAGGGATTGGCGCTGAGCGCCACCTCGATGGTGCGGATCGCGGCGGCCGTGGCGCTCATGAAACAACGCTGCTGTCGCCTGAGGCTATCGGTCGCCTGCGGCTGCCAGCACCTCCAGCAGTGCGGTGCCGTAGCGCTCCAGCTTGGCTGTGCCGATGCCGCTCACGCTTCCGAGCTCGCTCAGGGATCCGGGACGCACGGCCGCCAGCTCCACCAGGGTGCGGTCGTGGAACACCACATAGGGCGGCACCCCCTGATCGCGGGCCTGCTCGCGTCGCCAGGTTTTCAAGGCGGCCAGCAGCGGATCGTCGGCATCCACGGCCGCGCTTGCGCCCACCGCGCTGCCGGCGCTGCCGGCGCTGCGTCGGCGCTGCTCCTTCGCTGGTGGCGGCAGCACCAGCTCCAGATCCCGCTCCCCTTTCAACAGCGGTTGCACCAGCTCGGGTGGACCAAAACACAGGCCCCCTTTGGCGTCTGCCGGTGACACGAGCGCCCCGAGGCTCACCAGCTGACGCAGCAGCGCCCGCCACTGCCCCCGGTCCAGCTCTTTGCCGATGCCGTACACACTCAGTTGGTCGTGCCCCAGCGTGCGGATGCGCTCGGTGTTGCCGCCGAGCAGCACATCCACCACGTGGGCTGCACCGAAGCGCTGCCCGGTGCGATACACGGCAGATAGCGCTTTCTGTGCGGCCACGCGGCAGTCGCTGCGCTGCTGTGGCTCCAGACAGCCATCACAGTTGTTGCAGGGCTTGGCCAGCCCTTCGCCGAAGTGGCGCAGCAGCACCTGGCGCCGGCAGCCGCTGGCTTCGCTGTAAGCGATCAGTGCCTCGAGCTTGCCGTGCTCGATCCGCTTCTGCTCCTCACTGGCGCCCGAGTCGTCGATGAAGCGGCGAAGCTGGGGGATATCGCCGGCGCCATGGGCCATCCAGGCCACCGCCGGCAAACCATCGCGGCCCGCCCGGCCTGTTTCCTGGTAGTAGGCCTCAAGGCTCTTGGGCAGATCCACGTGGGCCACGAAGCGCACGTCGGGTTTGTCGATCCCCATGCCGAAGGCGATCGTGGCCACCACCACCACGCCGCTGCCTAAACGGAAGCGCTGCAATGCCTGGCGCCGCGCCTCGGCGTCCATGCCTGCGTGGTAGCCGATTGCGTCGTAGCCCGCGGCCTTGAGTTCCGCGGCCACCCGATCCACCCGGCTGCGCGAGCGGGCATACACGATCCCGGATACACCCCGGTGTTCCGCCAGGAACTGCAGCAGCTGAGCGTTGCCGCTTTGTTTATGGCGCAGCAGATAGCGGATGTTGGGCCGATCGAAGCTGGCCAGGAACACCTCGCCCTGCTGCAGCTGCAAGCGTTCGCGGATGTCGGCCTGGGTGCGCGGGTCGGCGGTGGCGGTGAGGGCCAGGCGCGGCACATGGGGAAAGCGCTGCGCCAGTTGATCGAGCTGGCGGTATTCCGGACGGAAGTCGTGTCCCCACTGCGACACGCAATGGGCTTCATCGATGGCGAACAGCGCCAGGGGTGCGCCGCCCAGCCGCTCCAGCAGATCGCCGCTCAGCAGCCGCTCCGGCGACACGTAGAGCAGATCCAGCTGGCCTTCGTTCAGCTGCCGCCACACCCGCTGGTTCTCCTCGGCCTCGAGGCCGGAGTGCAGGGCGGCGGCCGCGATGCCGAGTTGCTGCAGCGCTTCCACCTGGTCCTGCATCAGGGCGATCAGCGGCGAGATCACTACCGCCAGCCCTGGCCGGCACAGGGCCGGCACCTGATAGCAGAGCGATTTGCCGCCGCCGGTGGGCATCAGCACCAGGCCCGACCCGCCGGCGATCACGTGGCGCACGATCGCCTCCTGCGGGCCGCGGAAGCTGGCGTAGCCGAACACCCGTTGCAGCACCTCGAGCGGATCGCTGCTCAGCGCGGCTGGGCTGCTCAACATCGGGCGGCTGGCAGGTCGGAATGGATCTCCCACAATGGCGCGATCACGGCTGGTTGCATGTCTGAGCCTTCCCCCCGCACCGGGGCTGCATCCGCAACCGCCTGGGGCTTCCTGGCGCCGGGGCTGGCGTTGATCAGCCTCTCGGTGCTGATCCCTGCCGCCATGGCCCTGGTGATGAGCTTCACCCAGAGCGGTCTCGATGTGAGCGAACCCCTGCAGTTTGTGGGGCTGGCCAACATCCATCGCCTACTGAGCGACCCGATGTTCTTCAAGGTGCTCGGCACCACGCTGCTCTATCTGGTGGGCGTGGTGCCGCCGGTGGTGCTCGGTTCGCTGGCCCTGGCGGTGCTGGTGAATCGGCAGTTGCCGGGGATCCACTGGTTCCGAGCCGCTTTCTACACGCCGGTGTTGGTGTCGATTGTGGTGGCGGCCATCGCCTTTCGCTGGCTCTACGCCGAAACCGGCCTGATTAACGGCTGGCTGAGCGCGCTCTTCCCCGCTGGCTTTCAGCCCATTGGCTTTCTCACCAACCCGCTGCTCGCCTTGCCCTCGGTGATGGTGGTGACCCTCTGGAAGGGCCTCGGCTACTACATGGTGATCTTCCTGGCGGGGCTCCAGGGCATCAGTGCTGATCTCTACGAGGCTGCTGAGCTCGATGGCAGCGAGGGCTGGCGTAAGCACCTCGACATCACCCTGCCGCTGCTGCGCCCCTATGTGACCCTGGTGGCGGTGATCTCCGCCATCGCCGCCACCAAGGTGTTCGAGGAGGTGTATCTGATGACTCAGGGCGGTCCGGCTGATGCCACCAAAACCCTGGTGTATTACGTGTATGACCAGGCCTTTGCCGAACTGGAGATCAGCTACGCCTGCACGGTGGGGCTGGCCCTGTTTGTGATCGTGTTGCTGCTCAGCCTGGTGCGCTTTGCCTTCGCCGGCGACAAAGGTTTCAGCTAACCCGCGCTTCCACGGCTTCGGCCCTGTGGATGCGACATTGATCCATTGATCACGCGCATTGATGGGCCCAGCCACCTCGATCGGAATCGTGGGTGGTGGCCAGCTGGCCTGGATGCTGGCGCAGGCCGCCCGCCGGCGTGGTGTGGAGCTGCATGTGCAGACCCCTGGCCCTCAGGATCCGGCCGTTGGCCTGGCCTCCAGTGTGGTGCAGGCCGAGGTGCGCGATGTGGCGGCCACCCGTGAGCTGGCCAGCCGCTGCAGCGCCATCAGCTTTGAAAACGAGTGGGTGGATCTTGAGGGCCTGAAGGCCCTGGCTGCCGATGGCGTGCCATTTGTGCCTGATCTTGAGGCCCTGCGGCCGCTGGTGTGCAAGCGCAGCCAGCGCGAGTTACTGAACCGCTTCAACCTGCCCTCACCGGCCTGGTTCCCGCTGGATCGCGTGATGGAGCTCCCCGAAGTGCCAGCTGCTGGGGAGGATCCCGCTGCTGCTTCTGCCCCACCGGCAACTGAGGCTCCCCCCCAGTTGCCTCAAGGTTTTGCCTATCCGCTGATGGCCAAGGCTGCTAGCGGTGGTTACGACGGCAAGGGCACTGCTGTGTTGCGCAGCGATGCCGATCTGGAGGCGCTGCTGGAGCGGGTCGAAGCCAGCAACTGGATCGTCGAGGAGTTCGTGGCCTTCGATCTGGAGCTGGCCGTGGTGGCTGCCCGCGATCAGATGGGCGATGTGGTGTGCCTGCCTGTGGTCCAGACCCACCAACATCAGCAGGTGTGTGACTGGGTCCTGGCTCCCTATGAGGCCAACCACGCCCTGCAGCAGGCCGTGCGCAACATGGCCGCTTCCCTGCTCACCGCGCTGAACTACGTGGGTGTGCTCTCGATTGAGCTGTTCTATGGGCCTCGCGGCCTGATGATCAACGAGCTGGCGCCGCGCACTCACAACTCAGGCCACTACTCGATCGAAGCCTGCGACCTCAGCCAGTTCGACCTCCAACTCCTGGCTGTCTCGGGTCAGCAGCTGAGGGAACCAGCCCTGCAGGCTCCTGGTGCCTTGATGGTGAATCTGCTGGGGTTTGAGCAGCGCAGCGCCGAGGATCCCCTTGCCGCCTACGAGCTGCAGCGACAGGCGCTCGCGGCATTGCCGGATGCCCACCTGCATTGGTACGGCAAGGCAGGCGCATCGGTGGGACGCAAGCTGGGCCATGTCACCCTGCTTCTGCAGCAGCAGGACCCTGCGGCTCGGCGGCAGGAAGCGATGCAGCGCCTCGAACAGGTGCGGCAGATCTGGCCTCTGCCGCCCGGTTCTGACGCGGGGCAGTCGTCCTAGGATTTCGCCGGACTGCTGTGTTGGTGACTGCCTTCTACAGTTTTCTGATCTGACTCCCTTTTCGACTTGGGGCGTCTGTCGCGACAGTGCCGTAGACCGGCCTCGTAGCCGGAAACGAATCTTCGCTTTGACTCCCCTTCTGGTTTATCCAGGTCGGAATCTGGGGCAGAACGGCACAGCGGTTCACCCTCTTTCAATCTGTTTTTAAGCTCTCAATACAGCTCTTGAGACTTCTCAGATACCAAAGATTGCGTTGTAAAGCTGCTCGTTGGTCACCACCAGGCTGGCCAACTTGTTGATGCCATCGCCCCATACATCCACAACGGCTCGTGAGGCGTCGCTGGCGCCCAGCGCGGCTGGGTTGCTGCCCCAAAAGCCGTCGTCGAGGGAGCGCAACAGCTTGGGTTGTTCCACCCTGCCGCTGGCAATACGGCTCTCGGGTCTGCCGGCTGCATCGCTACTGAACATCCGGATGCGGCGCCCTTTCACCTCAAACCAGCCGGTGATCGCATCCGTTTCGCCTTTCGACCATTCCAGCCTGCGTTTGCTTGTGCCTTCGCGGTCCCAGTCTCCGCTGATCGCGTACTGCTGCATCGCCTGAATTCTTGCTCTTCAACCGTAGTGGGGCTGAATGGCTGTGCCAACCCTCCAGTATCCGGGGAATCGGGAGCGTTGAGTCCTGAGCGCTGGCTGGGCTCAGCGGCTGAGCACCTGATCGATCCGCTCTTCGAGGGCTTCGGCATTCAGAGCTGTCACCACAAACACCTCCTGTGCGCTCGATCCGCGCCGGGCCACCAGCTTCCAGCCCCCCGTGATTGGCGTGGACACCCTCAGTCGCAGCTCCGGCGATCGGCCCTTCACCCTCGCAATCACCGCTGGAGTGATTGTGTCGATGGCCGGATCCTGCACCAGCCGCTTGAGCAGTGGGATCAGCCCCTCCAGGTAGGTGCTGTGGGTGATCACCAGCCGGCCCATCGCTGCCGCATGTGGTCGTCAACCCTAGGGATTCCTGCTAAACCATGAGCCGCTTTGTCATTGCGATGGCAGCCCGGGCCAATCCGGAGATGCGCGAGCTGTTGCGGCGAGAACTGCTGCGGGAGCTGGGTTCTCCGTCGCAACTGATCAGCTGCGAGCAGCCCGATGAAGGGCATCTGCGCGGCCTGGCCGTGTGCTCAGGGCGAGTGCTCAGTTATGTGCTGGATGCCCAATCGCAGCGGCTTCGCACCAGGCCCTTGTTTGATCTGCTCCTGCGCAGCCGCCGCTGATCAGCCGCGCTCCAGCGAGGCCATGGTGAGCCCTTCAGCTCCCAGCTGCTGGTGATAGAGCTCGGCCTGCTCGAGTGGTCCGCTCCACACCACAGCTGATCCCTGGCCATCGATCTGGTGCGCAAGCTCCCAGGCGCGATCGGCACCCATCCCTGGGATGTAACGCACCAGTACCTCCACCACATGCTGAAAGGTGTTGTGGTCGTCATCGAGCACGATCACGCGGCCATTCGGGTAGGGGGCCTCTACCCGCTGCCGCTCCTGAACCGCCTGTTGTGCCATCAGATCACAAGCCGCTTGGGAGCATCAGTCTGGCCCCCGGCGCTGGCTAAACTCCACACACCTTTGCAACCGCACCATGCTGGTCACCGTGGGTTGGGCCGCCCTTTGCGCCGTCTTTACCTTCTCGATCGCCATGGTGGTGTGGGGTCGTAACGGCGACGGTTCCATCAACTTCTGAATGTGACCGACGTTGTTGTTGCTGGCCTCACGCTCAACAACGTGCTGGCCATCCTGGCGGCTTTTCTGCTTGTGTTTGTGAGTGGGGGGGTGATCTACCTCTCCACCATTGAATGGCGCGATCGCAGGCGCCGGCAGCAACCCGTGGCTGCCTCACCGAAGCCCCGCACCAAAGCCAAGGCCCTTCGGTGATCGCAACGCAGGAGTCGTTCGACCCCTGGGCTTGGCGCACCTCGAAGGCGGTGTTGGCGCCGTCACAGCTCGCATCAGAAGCGTCTCCCGCCACCTCAGTGGTCTGGAACGTCGACCTGCAACAGCAGCTTGCCGACCACGTCGCGGCTGCCCCCACAAGCGCTCATTCGCTCGCATTGGCGGCTTCTCTGTTGGCTCAGCCGCCTTCGGAGTCATTGCAGCAGCAGGCTGATCGGCTTCGCCGCGGCTTGGTGGGTGACACGGTCACCTACGTGGTGAACCGTAATCTCAATTTCACCAACCACTGCCTGCAGCACTGCAGCTTCTGTGCCTTTCGCCGCGATCCCGGCGCTGACGGGGCTTACTGGCACAGTTTTGACACGCTGCAGGAGCGTGCCGCTGAAGCCGCCCAGCTCGGTGCCACGGAGCTATGCATTCAAGGTGGGCTCAACCCAGAAGCGCGGCTGAATGGATCAGCTCTGCGCTACTACCAGGCTCTCCTTCAAGCGCTTCAGCAGGCAGCGCCGGGGTTGCATCTGCATGCCTTCTCCCCCCAGGAGTTGCTGTTCATGGCGCAGCAGGATCAGGTGCCGCTGCAGGCGGTGATCGATGGACTGATGGCTTCCGGCCTTGGCTCGATTCCGGGCACGGCGGCTGAGGTGCTCGATGAGGCGGTTCGCGCACGGCTTTGCCCTGAAAAGCTCACCGCCCGTGAGTGGTGCGCTGTGGTGCTTCAGGTGCACCGCAGTGGTCTCCGCAGCACAGCCACATTGATGGCGGGCCATCTGGAAACCAGTCGCCAACGCGCGGGGCATCTGCTCACGCTGGTGGCTCTTCAGCAGGTGGCCTGGCAGCATTCACAGGCTGGTTTCAGCGAGTTCGTGTTGCTCCCTTTTATCGGTGCGCAGGCTCCGGCAGCGCTGCGCCAGCGCGTGGGTCGTGATCAGCCTGATCGACCCGCGATGCTCGCGCTGACGGCTCAGGCGAGGCTGCTGCTGGAGCGCTGGATTGTGAATCACCAGCCCAGCTGGGTGAAGCTCACCCTGGCCGGAGCGACCGAGGCGCTGCGCTGGGGTTGCAACGACCTCGGCGGCACCCTGATGGAAGAGAGCATCACCAGTGCGGCCGGCGCCTTGGGCGGTACAGCGCAATCGGTGGCAGCGCTGCGGGCGGCTGCCAGATCGCTGCAGCGCCCAGTGCGGGAGCGCACCACCCTCTATGGGGTTGTGCCAGCGTGCGTCTGAAGGATCTACCCCTGCGGGTCACGGCCCTCACCAGCGCGGTGCTGCTAGTTGTGCCCGCAACTCTGGTTCTGCTCGTGCCCCGTCGCCTGGCCAGCGGCCTCGACCGGCTGATGCCCGACGCAGCTCTGCTGCAGAGCTTTGCGGCCCGGCCAGCGCAACCAGCGCCAGCCCTTTGGCAGCAACGGCTTGGACCAGAGCTCGCGCAGCGCTATTGGCGTGCCCAGCGGCGCCTGTGGTGGCAGTTCTGGGGCCCCCATGGTGATGCCGGCGCCTATTTGGTGTTTTCGGCGTCGTCCACTGAGCCGCTCCCTACAGATGGTTTGCGGGTCGATGATTTGATCGTGGTGGCTCCGAGCCCCCTGGCTCGCCAGCTGCTGCAGGAGCAACTCAAGCTCCGGCGACGCCCGCCAAGGGGCCTTGATCTGCGCTGCAGCCAGGCGCTGCTGCAAGAGGAAGCGGTGCACTGGAACCCCGCAGCCTTGGCCCAGATGCTGGGCCCCCTGGCACCTCTGGCGATGACACTCCAGCAGGGCTGCCTCAGCCTGCGCAGTGAGCGTTCGTCGCTGCTCTGGCAGGGGGAAGCTGAGGCCAGCCCCGATGCCCACGGCGCCGCCCCCAATCGGCTCAGCGTGCCTGCCCTGCCACTCAATCCCTCGACGGCCCAACCGCTGGAGCTACGCGGCCAGCGGCTCGATCTGTTGCTGCGAGGCCTGCTCAGTACGGCCCTGCTGCGCACCGCCCTGGCCGAGCGCTATGGCCTCGGTGCTGAGCAACTGCGCCAGCTGCAGAGCGCTCCCTTCAGCTTGCGGCTTCAGGCCCAGCCCAAAGGGGCCTACCGCGCTGGCCTCCAGTTGGTTGTGCGTTTACCCGGTGATCGCAAGCTGTGGGAGCGCTGGCTGCTCGACCTGAGCACCGCCCTTGAACAGCAGGGGCTCACCCGCCTGCAACCGCAGCCCGCGCTCAGTCTCTGGAACCGTGAGGATGGCGCTGTGGTGGGAGGTTGGCGCTGGCTGGCACCTGATCAACTGCTTCTGTTCCTGGGCCCCAATCCCGTCCAGGCTCCAACCCTGCAGGCACCAGCAGAGGGCGACTGGCAATTGGCGGTGCAGCCCGCGGAGCTTGAAGCGCTGCAATTGCTGCCCCCGGGTTTACCGCTGGTGGTGAAACGCGCTGCACAGCTGGTGTTGCTGGGCCGTGGTTCTGGATCCACAGCCCTGGCAGGACGCCTGGAGCTCAGGTAGCGCTCCCCTCGGCGGCACGCTCGCGGCGACGGCGCTCGGCGGCCACCGTTTCTTCCATCAGCTCAACAGCCTGGCTCATCTTTTCGATGTTGCCGGCGTAAAGGCTCAGGTCTTTGTCCAGGCGGTCTTTGATCAACCCCATGGCCTCGCCGATCTCATGGGCTGAGCTGCGCAACGCCTGTGGATCCAGGGCATCGGCGCCCTGGGCACTCTGCAGCAGGCTCAGCAGGCCCACCGCCACCAAGCGGGAGTAGTGGAAATCATCCCGCTGCACGCTGCCCAGCAGAGAGGCGATCACCTCCGGTGCGCCCTGGCCCTGGTTGGAGAGCCAGCCCTTCACGTCTTCAAGGCTGTGGTGGCCCACCTGGTCGCGGGCCTGTTGCGCCTGGAAGCGCAGCGCACCACCATCGAAACCATTGGCGCTACACAGCGCTTCGAACAGAGGCTCGCGCTGTTCCTCGGGGCGGTAGCCCTTGGAGAAGCTGTCGAACACCTGGGTGAGGCCCACAGCGAACAGGCCGTCGGCTTGAAACCCCTTCTGATGACTGAGCAGGTGCAGTTCCACCAGCAGCTCATCCACCAGGCGCCGGTAGATCGGCGCGATCACATAGGGGAAAGCGTTGTGGAAGGCACGCTTGCTATCCGCAACAGTGAGGCTCACGCCCACGTTCTCATCGATCGACGTGCTGGGACCCTAGCTCGCGAGGATCGCTGAACTCGGCTGGAGCTCAGTAGGATCCCGCCAGCTGCTGAGCCCCTTGTGTCGATGATCCCGATCGTGATCGAAGAGTCGGGCCGGGGCGAGCGGGCGTTCGATATCTATTCGCGCCTGCTGCGCGAGCGGATCATTTTCCTCGGTGAGCCTGTCACCTCCGAGTCCGCAAACCGGATCGTGGCTCAGCTTCTCTTCCTTGAAGCAGAAGACCCCGAGAAGGACATCTTCCTCTACATCAATTCCCCCGGCGGCTCTGTTTACGACGGTCTGGGCATCTTCGACACCATGCAGCACATCAAGCCGGATGTGCACACGGTGTGTGTTGGCCTGGCCGCTTCGATGGGTGCCTTCCTGCTCTGTGCTGGTGCCAAAGGCAAGCGCAGCAGCCTCACCCATTCCCGGATCATGATCCACCAGCCCCTCGGTGGTGCCCGCGGCCAGGCCAGCGACATCCGCATCCAGGCTGATGAGATCCTCTATCTCAAGAAGAAGCTCAACCAGGAGCTCGCCGATCGCACCGGCCAACCCCTGAGCCGCATCGAAGAAGACACCGACCGCGACTTCTTCATGTCGCCGGCTGAAGCCGCCGAGTATGGCTTGATCGACAAGGTGATCGACAAGCGTCCGGTGCGTGCCGTCTAAGCAGCGCCCGATGGGCAAGGGCCGGCCTCCTTCGGAGCGGCCCAGCAAGGTCTGCCCCGTGTGCGGCAGGCCTTTTTCATGGCGTAAGAAATGGGCAACGGTGTGGGAGGAGGTGATCTACTGCTCCGACCGTTGCCGCAAACGCCGCTGAGGATCAGCTGCTGGTGAGGGTGGGGAAGCGGTTGCCGGTGTAGAGCTGCGGCATCGCCGAGGCCAGGGCTGATCCCACACGCATGCAGGTGGCGTCCTCATAGGTGGGCGCAACGATCTGGATGCTGGTGGGCATGTTGTCGGGATCCAGCCCTGTGGGTGCAGCCAGCACGGGGTTCCAATTGAGCAGGTTCCAGAGGGGGGTGAGGGCCCAGCCTCCAAGGGCATCCACCTCCACACCATCCACCAGCACCTTGTCCCGGAAGGGGTCGAGATCAGCAGGGATTTCGCTGGTGGTGAGTGTCGGCATGATCAGTGCCTGATATCCGCTCTGGAACACCTGAGCGTCAACTCGGCGATAGATCTCTGCCGAGACCTGTGCTGCATCACGGGCCTGTTTGGGTCCCATCGACGTGGCAGCGAGTTCGGCGAAGTGGCGTGCATAGCTGGTGAGCTGCTCTTTCTGGCTGAGCAGATCGGCCATGTCGGCTCCCTGAATCCCCGTGAGCAACACTTCAAACAACACCTTGCGGATGTCACTGCCATCCACACCCAAGTCCAGGTCAACCTTGGTGATCTCGGCGCCCTGTCGTTCCAGTGCTGCCAGCGCGGCCTCGGTGTTGCGCCGCACGTTCTCACTCACCCGGGCCCAGCCCTGATTCGGTGAGTAGGCAATTCGCATGCCCTTCACCCCGGCATAGGTGAGGGGGAGGTCCAGCTTCGGGCGCAGGGAGTTCATCACGCCGGGCGCTGGGCCGGAAATCACGTTCTCCAGGCGGATCATGTCCGGCAGGGTGCGCGCCAGGGGCCCCAGCACAGAAGGAAGCAGGCTCACGTAGGTGGGCTCCACTGGCACCCGTCCGTAGGGCGGCTTGAAGCCCCACAGGCCGTTAAACGCCGCTGGAATTCGAATGGAGCCTCCTTGATCTGAGCCAGTGGCCAGGGTGGTGAGACCTGCTGCCAGTGCAGCGCCGCTACCGCCCGAGGATCCCCCAACGGCATACTGCAGATTCCAAGGGTTGCGCGTGACGCCCCAGAGTTCACTCCAGGTCACGATCAGGAAATACATCTCGGGCACCGTGGTCTGTGCGTGCAACACAGCCCCTGCTTCGAGAAGTTTCACCACGATGGGGTCGTTCGTGGTCATCACCCGATCCCGAAACACCTTCGAGCCGGACGTCATGGTCCAGCCCTTCACCGCCATCTCATCTTTGAGGGCCACCGTGATGCCCTCAAGCGCGCGCGGATTGCCCTGCTGCCAGCGCTGTTCAGATTCCTGGGCCTGCGCCATCGCCTCCTTGGGATGGAGGTAGGTGAAGCAGTTCACCACCTTGCCGCGCTGCTCGGTGAGCCGAAGCTGCGCCTTCAGCACCTCCACCGGTGAGAGCTTTTTCTGGCGGAACAGCTGGAGCTGCTCCGTCGCCGTCATGTAAGCGAGTTCGAGATCGCGGCTCTCTGAGGCACCAGCCGCTCTCACTCTTGCGGATGGTGCGAGCCCCAGGGCTCCCGCCATCCCAAAGCCTGCAGTGGCTCCGAACATCTGCAGGGCATTGCGGCGAGTGACGGTCACAACAGCGTTTGTGTTATTCGCTTAAAAGTTTGGCTAGCGTTCCATCAAGGCTGTGGGTGTGTTGATGAAAGTCGACAGATGACATCCCTTGCGATGCGCATCCGAATGATGTTCATCCCCAGCCAGGAATGACCCCCCTGCGCTTTGCGGACGGGGTGAGAAGAGCTGTGGAGAGCCAGTAGAGCAAGGTGACATCCATCAGCTGCGCCGCCAGCAGAAGGATTGAGGCGGATCCAGGCAGATTGAGTTGAACCTGCACGGTCAGTGCACTGGCCAAGCTGATGCCGCACCCGAGCCACCAAAGCTGTCGAAGGCTTCTGGATTGGAGCTGACGGGGTGACACCAGCATCACCCACACAAGCTGAGTGCTCAGCACCACGACATACGA
Organism: Vulcanococcus sp. Clear-D1; assembly: GCF_014654725.1. Classification (GTDB taxonomy): domain Bacteria; phylum Cyanobacteriota; class Cyanobacteriia; order PCC-6307; family Cyanobiaceae; genus Vulcanococcus. Next base: position 163,116 of record NZ_JACVZV010000015.1, read on the forward strand.
CACCCACAGCCTCGGAAGAATCAGGCCGTCAAACACCTCGACGGCCTTCCATTGACGGTGATCAAGCAGTTCGATCAACAGGGGCTGTCCGAAGGCAGAGAGCGTCCACCCCCAGAGGGCATCGATCGCCATCACAAGGGCATGCGGAATCATCTCCCTGAATCTGCTGGTCATGATGAGGGGCGCCCTAACTCAGGGCGTCCTGAATGGCAGCATTGCTGTACCAGCTGTAGGGGCCTTCACGAACCGGCTCGATTCCGAGTTCATGGCGCAGATCGTCGAGGTTGTCGGCCATGCGCTCTTCCCAAATGATCGGAAAGAGGGGTTTGGCTTTGATCCCCATGTCCATGCCCTGGGTGATCAGGTCAAAGCTGTAGCCGATGCTGCCTGCACGCTCCAGTTCATTGGTGAACTCCTCGTCAAGCTTGTCGGTCTGGAAAAAGCTCAGCATCAGACTCACCAGATCGAGAAAGAGGAAACCGGGAAAGCTGAACTGGCTCACACTGATACTCACCACACCGATCTCGCCAAAGTTGTCGAGACTGAAGCCGCTCAGAATATGGTGTAGGTCATGGGTGGCGTAGACCCTGTAGTTGATGTAATCAGCATCACTTTCAAGGCTGTTGTAGAACGCCGGATCAGGGAAAAAATCGATGTCGTAGCCCATCGCTTCCATCACCTTGGCGTAGGTGTACCCGAGGCTTCCCTTCGGGAGTTGCTTCATCGCCTCCACGTTGTAGGGCCCACTTAAGCGGCGTTGCCTGATCAAGGCAGCCGCAGCTGGATCCTGTTTGAGTTTGCGCTCACACACCACCATCGGATTGCCGGTGATCCGCCGCGACAGCTCAAACACATTGTTGGCACTCTCCCCGCCTCCAGCTGCTAGGTCGGCCAGTTCGAGAAATTCAGCGATGTGCTCTTTGGATGCAATCTGATTGAGGTAGCGGAATCCCATGGTGGATGCTGGATCCTCTCGGTTGGTTTCAGTGCCCTTGATGGTGCACAAAAAAAGCCCGTGCGTCAAAGCACGGGCTGTTGGTTGGGGTGAGAGGAGGGTTTAGGCCTGTGCAGCTTCCGGCTCAGCCTTGGTTTCGCTCACCACCTCACCATCACTGATGAAGGGAGAAAAACGCTCTTTCTCAGGGATGGCCGTGAATTCACCCACGAGGGCACGGAACTCATCACCATCGAGGCTTTCCTTCTCGATCAGCACATCCACCACGCGGTCCATGCAGGCGCGGTTTGCGGCCACGAGCTTCACGGTTTCCTCATAGCAGTTCTGCACGATCTGGCGGACGGCTAGGTCGACGCGGGCGGCGGTGGCATCGGAGCCGTCGCTGCGGGTCATCAGGTCGCGGCCCAGGAACACTTCCTGGTTACCAGCCTCGAGGGAGAGCTGGCCCACTTCGCTCATGCCAAAACGGGTCACCATCTGGCGGGCGATCGAGGCCACCTGTTGGATGTCGCCGCCGGCGCCGGTGGTCACTTCAGCGTGGCCGAACACCACGTCTTCTGCAGCACGGCCGCCCAGGGCTCCCATGATCCGGGCCCGGAGTTGCGCGCGGCTCACCAGCATCTGCTCCTCGTCGGGGGAGAACCAGGTGAGGCCCTGGGCCTGGCCGCGCGGAATCAAGGTGACCTTCTGGACAGGGTCGTGGGCTTTCACCAGGGTGCCCACCAGGGCGTGGCCTACTTCGTGATAGGCGATCAGGCGCTTGCTGCGGCCATCGGTGAGGGGCTTGCCCTCCATGCCGGCGATGATTCGGTCGACGGCGTCGTCGATCTCAGCCAGGCTGGTGGCTTCCTTGCGGCGGCGTGCCGTGAGAATGGCGGCCTCATTGAGCAGGTTGGCCAGGTCGGCACCGGAGAAGCCGGGGGTGCGGCGGGCGATGGCCTCGAGACTCACGTCTTCTGCGAGTTTCTTGTCGCGGGAGTGCACCTTCAGCACAGAGAGGCGGCCCTTGATGTCGGGCACATCCACCTGCACCTGGCGATCAAAACGGCCGGGGCGCAGCAGCGCTGAATCGAGTACGTCGGCGCGGTTGGTGGCGGCAATGATGATGATGCCGCTGTTGCCCTCAAAGCCGTCCATCTCCGTGAGGAGCTGATTGAGGGTCTGCTCCCGCTCGTCGTTGCCGCCGCCCACACCGGCGCCACGCTGACGGCCCACTGCATCGATCTCGTCGATGAAGATCAGGCAAGGGCTGTTTTCCTTGGCGCGCTTGAACAGATCGCGCACACGGCTGGCACCCACGCCCACGAACATCTCCACAAATTCCGAACCGGAGAGGGAGAAGAAGGGCACACCGGCTTCACCAGCGATGGCTTTGGCCAGCAGGGTTTTACCGGTGCCGGGAGGGCCCACCAGCAGCACGCCTTTGGGGATCTTGGCGCCCACGGAGGTGAAGCGCTCAGGGGTCTTGAGGAAGGTGACCACCTCCTGGAGGTCTTGCTTGGCCTCTTCCACACCGGCCACATCGTCAAATTTGACGCCGGTTTCGGCTTCCATCAGGAAGCGGGCCTTGGTTTTGCCGAACTGCATGGCCTGGCCGGGGCCGCCGGGCATGCCATTCCCGCGGCGAGCCAGGAACACCAGCACGCCGATCAGCAGCAGCGGGAAGAGCAGGTTCCCCAACAGGCCGAGGGCCGGCGGCGCCTGACGAGGAGGATGAATATCGAAGCTGATGCCTTGTTCCTTGAGGTTGTTCACCAGCTCAGGGGCGAGGCCGGGAAGATCCACGCGCAGGCGCTGCACGCGGTTGTCGAGGTCGGGATCGACGGCTTCGACAACAGCGGTGCGGCCGCCATCAAAAATGTCGACAGCGGTGACGCGACCCGCGTCCACGTAATCGAGGAAGCGGCCGTAGCTCATCCGCGCCACGGCGGCATTGCTCGGGGCCACGGTGGGGCCATTGGGAGCGCTGAGGCGGCTGGCGCCACTGCCGAGCACCTGCCAACCGAGGAAAAGGGCCACCCCGATCGGCAGCACCCAGAGGGCAATCGTGCGCCAGCGCTGATTCATGGCCGCCTCAGAAACAGGTGGAGATGTTTAACAAGTGTAAAGCGGCTCCTGCCTGGATCGGGATTTTCGGCCCGAAATGCCTCTCATTCAGGAGGCTTTCTGCCAATCCATCTGCATGGCCGGCGCTTCGACGACCGGAGGTGCTACCGCTTCTGTTTCGGCATGGCCTGCAGCTGCTGCCTCCAGGCCCGATCGATCAACACAGAGATCCTCAACCGCAAGGCTTTCGCGCAGCTCAGCCCCGCCCAGGCTGTGGGTCCAGATCTGCACCACGGATTCCGGTGGCGCCAGAAAACTGAGCAGCTCGAACGGGAACACCACCCGTTCCAGGAAAAACTCATCCGGGCCGATGCAGCGAACGATCACCATGCGATCGCTGCTGTTGCGGTAGCCACAGGTGAGCTGCGCCAAGGGAAGGCTTGCCGAAAGGGACCCTTATCAAGCCATCCGCCAGCGGCGCAGTTGGTCGCAGTTGAAACCGTTTGAGCGGCTGGCGGGCTTCTTTGGGATTTCTTCGCCTTTGCGCGTTGGGGTGGTAAGGCAGGCGTGCTGCAGCGGGTTCACAGGCTCCGCAAGGCCGTGATCGGATCAAGCCGTGCTGCCCGCCGGGCTGGAAGCACGCCGAACACCAGGCCGATCGAGCCGGAGAGTCCCACGGTGATCAAAACGCTGGTGCCGCCGATGGCGGCGGGCAGCGGCGTGAGAGCCGCCACGGCCGCTACGGCAGAGAGGCCCAGAGCACTGCCGATCACGCCGCCGAGGCTGGAGAGCACCAGGGCTTCCACCAGGAACTGCGCCAGTACATCGCTGCTGCGGGCTCCGATCGCTTTGCGCAGACCGATTTCGGAGGTGCGCTCACTCACCGACACCAACATGATGTTCATGATCCCGATGCCGCCCACCAGCAGCGAGATCGCGCCGATTGCACCCAGCATCAAGGTGAGGCCACCCGTGATCGTTCCCACGATCGAGAGGGCATCTTTTTGGGAGCGCACGGCGAAATCGTCTTCCCGCAGGATGTTGTGGCGCTGGCGCAGCAGATTGGTGATCTGAAATTTCGCCGCGCCGGTGCTCGCTTCATCGCGCGCTTCCACGCTGATGAAGTTGAGGCTCACGCCGTAGGTGGGATCGCGGCCCGAGAGTTTGCTCACCATGGTGGAGAGCGGGATGTAAGCGGCCTCGTCTTGGTTCTGGCCGAACACGGCCCCCTTGGGCGCCATCACACCGATCACCTCAAAGCTCTGATCGCGGATGCGCAGCTGCTTGCCGATGGCGGACCCCATCGGCAGCAGCTTGTCGCGAAGATCCGGGCCGATCACCACCACGTTGCGCGCTCCATCGAGATCTCGCTTGTCGATGAAGCGGCCCTGTGCCACCTCGAAGCGGCGCACGGTGAGGAAGTCGGGCGTGATGCCCGACACGGTGGCGCTGGAACTCTTGGAGCCGGCCTGGAGCACCGCACTCAGCGTGATCTGGGGTACCACCCGTTTCACCGATGGCACCTGCTCGGCAATCGCCTCGGCGTCTTCGAGCACGAGGGTTTTTGGGAAGTCGATGCCCTGTCGGCGGCTGTCGTTGTTGCCAGGCACCACAAACAGCACATTGGCGCCGAGGGTGTTCAGCTGCCCCTCGGCCAGGTTCTGAGCACCGCGGCCCACCCCCACCAGGGTGATCACGGAGGCGTTGCCGATCACGATGCCGAGCATCGTGAGCAAGGAACGGAGGCGGTTCGACCGGAGGGTGGCAAGCGCCATGCCCACGGTCTCGCCCATCGCCAGTTTGGCGGCCATGCTGTTGGGTGCCGGGATGGTCGGCGGTTGGTGCAGGACAACCATCCTGCAGCTCAACTCACATGATTGTGGGGTCGAGCACGGTGCCTTTGCCCACGATGCTCACCTTCACCAGGTCGGTGGAGCCACTCACATCAGCCACGGTGCCGGCGGTCTGAATGACGAGATCGCCATCCCGTAGCAGGGCCTCCTCGGTGGCCATCTCCATGGCGCGGTTGAAGCTGGCGGTGGCGTTCTTGGCATCGTCCACGAGGAGCGGGTGCACACCCCACACCAGCTGCAACTGGGAGGCCACCTTCTTCTCGCTGGTGATGGCCAGGATCGGGGTGCTCGGGCGGAACTTGCTCACGTTGCGGGCCGTGGCACCGCTCTTGGTGAGGGGCAGGATCGCTGCAGCTTCCAGTTGCCGGGCAATCGCGCTCACGGCATGGCTGATGGCATTGGGAATTGTGGAGGCCAGCTGGCTGTCGTTCTCCCGGCGGGGATAGTCGCGCTCGATGCGACGGGCGATCTGGCTCATCGTGGCCACCGCCTCCACCGGGAAATCACCCACGGCGCTCTCATTGGAGAGCATCACGGCATCGGTGCCATCGAGGATCGCATTGGCCACATCGCTCACCTCGGCGCGGGTGGGGCGGGGGCAGCTCACCATTGAATCGAGCATCTGGGTGGCGGTGATCACCGGAATGCCGAGGCCGTTGCACTTGCGGATCAGTTCCTTCTGCAGCAGCGGTACTTCTTCGGCCGGCATCTCCACGCCCAGGTCGCCGCGCGCCACCATCACGCCATCGCAGAGCGGCAGGATCGCGTCGATCTGATCGATGGCCTCGAATTTCTCGATCTTCGCCACAACCGGTGTGTTGTGGCCGTGGGAGGCGATCAGGGCCTTGATCTCCTCCATGTCGGAGGGATTGCGCACGAAGCTGAGGGCCACCCAGTCGACGCCCTGCTCCAGGCCGAAGGCCAGATCGGTGCGGTCTTTGTCGGTGAGGGCGCGGATCGAGAGCTGCACATCGGGGAAATTCACCCCTTTGTTGTTGGAGAGCACCCCCCCCACGGTGACGGTGCAATAGAGGGTTTGATCGCTCTTGTCGACGCGATCCACCACCATTTCCACGCGGCCGTCATCCAAGAGGATGCGGCTGCCGCTCACCACCTCGTCCGCCAGCTTGTCGTAGGTGACAGTGGCAATGTCCTGGGTGCAGGCCACATCGCGGGAGGTGAGGGTGAACGCATCCCCGTTGGCCACGGTGATCGGACCTTCCTTGAACCGACCGAGGCGGATCTTCGGGCCCTGCAGGTCTTGCAGGATGCCGATGTGCACGCGCATCTCCTCCGCCACCTGGCGGATGGTGCGGATGCGGGCGGCGTGCTCGCTGTGATCGCCGTGGGAGAAATTGAGCCGGAAGGTGGTGGCGCCGGCTTCAATCAGCCGGCGCAGCTGTTCCGGAGACTCGGTGGCAGGGCCGATGGTGGCCACGATCTTGGTGCGACGCGTGAGATCGGGCAGGGCCATTCGGCAGAGCCAAAGATGCCAGCGACCCTATCATCGACGGCCGCCAGCCCTGTTCTGCCAATGGATCTGAATGACTATCAGCAGGGTGCTCGCAGCACGGCCCGCTATCCCGATGTGGGCGCCAATCCCATCTACCCCACTCTCGGCCTCTGTGGTGAGTCCGGTGAGGTGGCCGACAAAGTGAAGAAGGTGCTGCGCGATCAGGGGGGCACCTTCACGCCGGACGTGCGTGAAGCGCTCAAGCTCGAGCTCGGCGACGTGCTCTGGTACGTGGCTCAGCTCGCCAGTGAACTCGGCTTCGAGCTGAACGACGTGGCCGAGGCGAACCTCAGCAAGCTGGCCAGCCGCGCCGCCCGTAACGTGATCGGAGGCAGTGGCGACCATCGCTGATTGCGGGGTGGGCTGCCAGGTTGTTCACCGTGTGTTCTGTGCATTTCCGGCCGCTCCGTTCCCTGCTCGGTGCTGTTGCTGTCATCTGGCTGGTGCTGGCTGGTGTCTGGGTTGAGCCGGCCCTGGCCGCCAATCTGAGCGTGGGTGAGGTGAGCCTCGAGCCCTGCCCCAGCGCCGATATCGGTGCGCAGCCGCAGCTGCGTCGCCCCAGCGGTGCAAGCTGCTACGTGCTCAGGGGCACAGTGAACAACCCGGGCCGCAAGCCGGTGGTCGACACCGATGTGTTTGCCCAGATCCTGGATGCCAGCGGCGAGCCGGTCTTGCAGAACCGCTCTCGCGTTGGCTCGATCGGGGATGTGCCCCCCGGCGACTCGAGCTTCGCCCTGCGGTTGGCCATTCCGGCTGGCACCCCGGGGCCCTTCACCTTCTCCAATGTGAAAGCGCGCGGATTTGCCTCTCCCGTACGCACCCGCGCTGGTGAATTCGACGATCTGCTCCCGCTGGAGCAGGCCGTGGCTGACGCTCAGTAGAAGCTGGGATAGAAGAAGCCGCGGCTCTGCTCCAGCAGCGTTTGGATCAGCTGCAGCGCCAGGAAGGCCAGGATCGCGGAGAGGTCGAGGCCACCCAGAGGGGGGATCAATCCGCGAAAGGCATTCAGATAGGGATCGGTGACGGCGCTCACGGTGGAGAGCACCGGGTTGCCCCAATCGAGGTTGGGGAACCAGCTCAGCAGCACTCGCACCAGCAGGATCAGCGTGTAGATCGAGATGGTCTGGGCGAGAACGCCGATCAGATCGCCGACCAAAGCAGACATGGGAAGGGTGCGCCTTAGACCGAGTGTATGGAGCTGGGCCGCGGGCTGCCGGCCTGGCTCATGGCCGATCAGGCGGCCTGCTCCCAGGCCTCGTCGTCAGTGGGAGCTTTCGCGACAGGCTCAGCCCGCTTGGGCCTGAGTTCATCGGTTTTGATCGCAAACGTGCGGTGGAATTTTTCGCTGAGGGTGAGCCAGTAGGAGCGGCCTTCGCTCTGGCGTTTGCGCTCGATGAAGTTCTGGGCCAGCAGCTCCTTGATGTGGTCGTAGGCCCCGGAACCCCGTAGTTCCACCAGGTCCGATTGCAGGATCCGCTTCTTCAGAGCGATGGTGGCCAGGGTGCGCAAGGCGGCGGTGGAGAGATCCACCGGCAGCAGGTTCTGCACCAGTTCTCCCAGGCCATCGCGCAGCTGCAGGCTGTAGCGCTGGCCCTCCTGCCGGATCTCCAGGGCGGTGTCGCGATGGGCGTAATCGGCCATCAAGGTGATCAAGCCCATTTCCACCGCATCCCTGGCCACGCCACTGATCTCGGCTAACTCGCCGAGGGTCATCGAGCGGCCCTTCAGGTAGAGAATCGCCTCCAGGCGTGCCGGCAGTGACAGCTCGGCGGAGGGGGGCTTAGCGGCCGGGGCGTCCTGGGTTGTGTCGTCCATCACGCCCCCAGCTGTGTTCGCAACTTATCCCACGCCCACCGTGCCGGCCACTTCTCCCAAAAAGAGGCGGTAAGCGGGGTTCTCGGTTTCATCCACGTATTGGTAGCCCAGCCCGTCGAGGAAGGTTTGCCACTCGGCGGATTCCTCTGGCGGCACCTGCACACCCACCACGATTCGACCCACATCGGCGCCGTGGTTGCGGTAGTGAAAAATGCTGATATTCCAGTTGGGATGCAGGCTCGTGAGGAAGCGCATCAGCGCGCCGGGCCGCTCCGGGAATTCGAAGCGATAGAGCAGCTCGCGCGTGTGGCTGCAGGCTTCAGCCGCTGCCGCCGGCATGCGTCCCCCCACCATGTGGCGCAGGTGCAGCTTCGAGAGCTCGTCGTTGGAGAGATCGAGGCAGGGGAAGCCTGCGCTGTTGAGATCGTGAATCAGATCCTGTTCATCAGTGCTGCCGCTGGTCTGCACGCCCACGAAGATATGGGCCCGAGCAGGATCGGCCAACCGGTAGCTGAACTCGGTGAGGTTGCGGTTGCCCAGCAACGTGCAGAACTCCCGCAGGCTGCCGGCCCGTTCCGGGATCTCCACCGCCAGCATCGCTTCACGGTCTTCGCTGATCTCGGTGCGCTCGGCCACAAAGCGCAGCCGATCGAAGTTCATGTTGGCGCCGCAGGCCACCGCCACCAACGTGCGGCCTTGCAGCCCGCGCCGGGCCACATCGGCCTTCATGCCGGCTACGGCCAGGGCACCGGCGGGTTCAAGGATCGAGCGGGTGTCCTCAAACACGTCCTTGATGGCGGCGCAAATGGCATCGGTGTTCACCGTCACCATCGCGTCCACGTGTTGCCGCGCCAGCGCGAAGGTTTGTTCACCCACCTCCCGCACGGCCACGCCATCGGCGAACAGGCCCACCTGCTCCAGCTTCACCCGCTCGCCGAGCGCGAGCGAGCGGGTCATGGCATCGGCATCCTCCGGTTCCACACCGATCACCTCCACTTGAGGCCAGAGCGCCTTCACGTAGGCGGCAATGCCGGCGATCAGGCCGCCACCGCCCACTGCCACATAGATGGCATCGGGCGGCGCGGAGCACTGGCGCAGGATTTCCAGGCCGATCGTGCCCTGGCCGGCGATCACATCCGGGTCATCAAACGGATGGATGAAGGTGAGCCCGCGCTCTTCCGCCAGCCGGTAGGCCTCCCCGCAGGCGGCGTCGTAGTTGTCGCCATGGAGCACCACCTCGGCCCCGCGGCCCGCCACGGCCCGCACTTTCATCTCCGGTGTGGTGACCGGCATCACGATCACGGCCCGGCAGCCCAGGCGCTGGGCTCCGAGCGCCACGCCCTGGGCGTGGTTGCCAGCACTGGCTGCGATCACGCCCCGCTCCAGCTCCGCGCGGCTGAGGCCGGCCATCTTGTTGTAAGCGCCGCGCAGCTTGAAACTGAACACGGGCTGCAGGTCTTCCCGCTTCAGCAGCACCGTGTTCTCCAGCCGCCGCGACAGATTCGGGGCTGGGTCGAGCGGCGATTCGAACGCCACGTCGTACACACGCGCCCGCAGGATCCGCAGCAGCATCGGCAGGGAACCGTCCTGACTGGTGGTGTCGCTCATCGCTGCCTGACCGTTCCCCCAGTGTGACAACCCCCTGACAAGGCTCTGGGAATCGGGCTAAGCACAACCAATCGCCTGAGTGCAGACCGTAGGCTGAACCGCAATCAAGGCCCAGGGCATGCATCTCAGCGAGCTGACGCATCCGAATCAGCTGCACGGCCTGAGCATGGCGGAGCTCGAAGGGATCGCTCGTCAGATCCGTGAACGCCACCTGGAGGTGGTGAGCACCAGCGGCGGCCACCTGGGCCCCGGCCTGGGTGTGGTGGAGCTCACCCTCGCCCTGTACCAAACCCTTGATCTCGATCACGACCGGGTGGTGTGGGATGTGGGGCACCAGGCCTATCCCCACAAGCTGATCACCGGTCGTTACAACGACTTCCACACCCTGCGTCAGCAGAACGGTGTGGCGGGCTACCTGAAGCGCTGCGAAAGCCGGTTTGATCACTTCGGTGCTGGCCACGCCAGCACCTCGATCTCCGCTGCCCTGGGGATGGCCCTGGCCCGGGACCAGCGCGGCGAAGACTTCAAGTGTGTTGCTGTGATCGGTGATGGCTCGCTCACCGGCGGCATGGCGCTGGAGGCGATCAACCACGCCGGCCACCTGCCCCACACTCGCCTGCTGGTGGTGCTGAACGACAACGACATGTCGATCAGTCCCCCGGTGGGAGCGCTGAGCACTCACTTGAACCGCATGCGGCACAGCAAGCCGCTGCAGTTCTTGCAAGACAACGCCGAGGAGGCGATCAAGCATCTGCCCTTCCTGCACGGTGAATTGCCCACCGAGCTGAAGAACCTCAAGGAGAGCATGAAGCGCCTGGCGGTGCCCAAACTGGGCGCCGTGTTCGAGGAGCTGGGCTTCACCTACATGGGGCCCGTCGATGGGCATGACATCGCCGGGATGATCCAGGTGTTCCAGCAGGCCCACGCCCATGAGGGGCCGGTGCTGGTGCATGTGGCCACCACCAAGGGCAAGGGCTATGCCTACGCCGAGGAAGACCAGGTTGGCTACCACGCCCAGAGCGCCTTCGACCTGGCCACCGGTAAGGCCTATCCCTCCAGCAAGCCAAAGCCCCCCAGCTACAGCAAGGTCTTTGGCCAAACGCTGGTGAAGATCTGCGAGCAGGATCCCCGCGTGGTGGGCATCACCGCCGCCATGGCCACCGGCACCGGCCTAGATCTCCTGGAGAAGGCCCGACCGAACCAATATTTCGATGTGGGTATCGCCGAGCAGCACGCCGTCACCATGGCGGCTGGCATGGCCTGTGAGGGCCTGCGCCCCGTCTGTGCCATCTACAGCACCTTCCTGCAGCGGGCCTACGACCAGCTGATTCACGATGTGGGCATCCAGAAGCTGCCCGTCACCTTTGTGATGGACCGGGCCGGCATCGTTGGCGCCGACGGCCCCACCCACCAGGGCCAGTACGACATCAGCTACCTGCGCTGCGTGCCCAACTTCACGGTGATGGCACCGAAGGATGAGGCCGAGCTGCAACGGATGATGATCACCTGCTTGCAGCACAACGGCCCCACCGCCCTGCGCATCCCGCGTGGGGAAGGCGAAGGCGCCGCTCTGATGGAAGAGGGCTGGGAGCCACTGGAAATCGGCCGCGGGGAACTGCTGGCCGATGGCGATGATCTGCTGATCGTGGCCTATGGCGCCATGGTGTACCCCGCCATGGCCACGGCTGGCTTGCTGCAGGAGCAGGGCGTGCGGGCTGCCGTGATCAATGCCCGCTTCCTGCGCCCGCTGGATGAGGCGCTGATTCTGCCGATGGCTCGCCGGATCGGCCGGGTGGTGACCATGGAAGAGGGTTGCCTGCCCGGTGGCTTCGGCGCCGCCGTGGTGGAAACCCTCAACGATCACGACGTGCTGGTGCCCGTGCACCGCATCGGCATCCCCGATCAGCTTGTGGATCACGCCACCCCGGATCAGAGCAAGCAGGCCCTTGGGCTCACCCCGGCCCAGATGGCCGACAGCATCCTCAAGCGTTTTGGTTCCCTCCGCCGCCAGCCGGTGGGTGTCTGATCTTCAGGCGTGTGATGTTCTGATCGCTGGAGCCGGGCCGGCGGGTTTGCTGCTGGCTCGGCTGTTGGCTCAGGGCGGGGTTTCGGTGCTCGTGGTGGATCCGTTGTGGGATCTTCGCCACGGTGCGTTCAGCAGTGCGGCCCTACCGCTTGAGGCGGTGCGGCATTTCCAGTTGCCCGAGCAGGTGCAGGCGGCTCATTGGCAGGGATGGGAACTGCATGGTCCTGGCGAAGAGCCCTACAGGTGGTTCGCCGAGCAGAGCCTGGGGGCTGTGCTCGATTTTGGTGAGCTGCGCCACTGGCTGGCGGCTCAGGCTCAAGCGGCAGGCGCCCGGTTGCAGCTGGGCTGGGCCGTTCGCCAGTGGCAGGCCAGCGGTTGTGGTGCCAGCGCCAGCTTGCGCGGGCCCGGTGGTGTGGAGCAGATCCAGCACTGCCGCTGGCTGGTGGATGCCACCGGGCAACGGCGGGCCTTGCTCGGCGATCCACCGGCGGCGGCTGGTTCGCTGGTGTCGGGCGAGGGGGTGGAGTGGCTGTTGCAGGTGCCCACGCCGCAGTGGCAGCGCTGGGCCCATCGCCTCAGTTTCATGCTTGGCAGCAGCTGGGTTCCCCAGGGGTACGGCTGGGTGTTTCCGATGCAGTGCGGCCAACTCAAGCTCGGGGTGTGCCGCCTGCACGACGGTCGCCGCAGCCAACCACCCCTGCACCAGCTGCTGCGTGGCCTGCAGCAACGGTTGGAGCTGGAGGGGGCAACGGTGCTCGATCGCCACGGTGGCTTGATCCGCAGCACGATCAGGCGCCGCGAACCGCATCAGCGGGGGGTCCTGCTCGGGCTCGGTGATGCCGTGAGCACCGGCAATCTGCTCGGTGGTGAAGGCATTCGCCACGCGATGGCTAGCAGTGAGGTGCTCGCCCCGTTGCTGCTCGAGGCCTTGGCCGGCCGGCCAGGGCGGCTGCGGCGCTATGCCCCCAGGCTGAAGCGGCGCCTCGGCTGGCGCTGGTCGCTCAGTGGGCGTTTGGCTCGCCGCACCTGGCTGGGCCTGCACAGCCCTGCGGGGGATCAACGCTTGGAGCGCCTGTTGGTGGGGCTCCAACAAAACAGAAGTGCCGAAGAGCTTTCGGCACTGCTGTTCGATTACCGCTTCGAGCGCTACGGCTTGAAAGCCCTGCCCTATCTGCTGGGCTGGCGCTGAACCGGTTCAGTTGGCGGGCTGATCCGCGGGTTTCAGAGCACGCCGCGTGCAGCCAGACCGAGAATCGCGCCCATGCCGAGCACGTGGCCGAAGGAGGTGGTGGCCAGCAGCGAGGCATGGCTCATGCCACCGAACATGGCGGCGTTGGGCAGCTGCGCACCTTCGTTGGGGTACTTGATGGTGGCCTTGCCGATGCCGATGGCGATCACGTTGGCAACGATCATCACCAGGCCCACCTTGGGCGACCAGGACACAGATGCAGGGGCGATGGCCAGCAGGGGAGCGAGCATCGGATTCACGGGCGACGCTTCATCTTCCGAGCGAGAACGCCCTGCTGCACGCTCCGCTTAAGACTTGTTCACTGCTCCTCCTGGCCCGGTGAGCGGCTGAAGCCCAGCAACACCAGCACGTTGCTGAGGGTGAGAAACAGCTCCGCTCCGCCGTGCAGCGGATCCACATCGGCCAGCTGCCGCCCGTAACGCAGCTCCGCCACGATCGCCGCGGCGATTGTGACGAGCACAAACAGCAACGTGAGGCAGAAGCCCCAGAACGCCAGCCGCGGCATCCGCCTGGAGCGCCAGCTCCACCAGAGAAAGGCGAGGTAAGGCAGGAGCGACAGCCCAAAGAACGGTGCTGGATCCACGCCAGCCAGGGCCTCGAGCAATCCTTCGGGGGTGAATAGGCTCATTGGCTGCGCCGCGCCAGATTCCAGGCCGCACCGGCCATGGCGGTGTTGCCCACGGTGGTGCAGGCGGCCTGCAACACCACCAGCCCCTGCAGCTCAGCGGGGTTATCGAACAGATGCCAGGTGCAGGCGGCCATCGCACTGATTAGTGCCGGAGTCATGGCCAGGGCCAACCAATTCCACTCCGGTTCCTGGCGCCGTTCCCCCCAGCGCTGAATGGCCAGCATCGCCAGGCCCCACTCCAGGACCGAAGCCACATGAATCCACCAGGTGGGCAGGGAGAGCGCGTGCATGCTCTCGTTCTAGGGGCCCGTCTTACACGCTGTGGCTGCTGAACTGCTCGAACACCGTTTGCAGCAGCCGGCTCATGCCGCTGTTGAGCGTGCAACCTGGAGCGCTGTTCGAAGCCAACAGCAGCAGGGCACAGGCATCCACCAGCTGCGCGGCCTCAGCGCTGCTGAGCTGGATCAGATGCTCATCGCCGCAGTGGGTAACGCGCACGGAACCGGGTGTGGATGTATCGCACGCTACGGAGTGTGAGAGCGCCTGCCGAAATCTGCAGGTTCATTTCCGCTTTGGGATCACGCGCCGACGCGTTCACATCCTTCGGGGTGCAGTGGCTGGAAACTGTCGCGCCGGTGAAAGTCGGGTTGATCGCCGCTGTGCTGCCAGGCCCAATAGCTCAGGCCCCGCTTGGGATGCTCCAGTACAGCGGTGAGGGAGACCTCCAGCGACTGATCGGCTGGGATCCAGTGGCTGAGATCGAGCTGGAAGTGCATCTGCAGGGCGCCCTCCAATCGCCGCAAGGTGTAGGGAAGGCTGGTGACCTCGGCTACGGGCTGGAGGTTGTCCCGGTATCCCGAGAGGGCGTAAACGTTCCAGTTCCCATTTGTTGCCAGGTTGACCTCCCAGTAGGGGGCTTGGCCCTTGGCGGCGATGAAGGCTTCCAGGCAGGTGCTTTGCCACAACCCATCGCGCCGAGCGGGCGGCAGCGCGATCCTCGGCCAGCGCACGCTGCTCTCCGGGCTGCGCAGCTCAAAACGCCCGTGCAGCAGTCCACCGCGCCAGATGGCTTCGCCCTTGAGCTCGATGCAGGCCAGCTCGGTCCTTGGCTCAAACGGATGCAGGGGCTGCATGACGCTCCACCAGATGTCTGAGCGCCGGCATCTGGGATTCAATGCTGGCGGTGAGTTGGAACTGAACCAGGGCCCGCTGCAGGTTGTGATCGGGGTGGTTGGCTTTGAAGTAGGTGTTGCCCTGCAGGTAATCGCTGAAGAAGCGCAGCCCCAGTTCAAAGCTGATCAGCTGGGCTGCATCGGGGATGTAGCGCAGCTCGGCCTCAGTGAGGAAGCAACCGGCTACCCCGAGATACCCCTCGAGAACAGCCTCGGCGAGCTTGAGATCAAAGTGCACCGCATCGATCGCATCGGTTTCTTCGCCCAGCGGATTGCAGCAGGAGCGCAGGCAGTCGCCGATGTCGTAATGCACGAGACCTGGTTTCACGGTGTCCAGGTCGATCAGCGCCACAGCCTCACCGGTGTGGCGATCGAGCAGCACGTTGTTGATCTTGGGATCGCCGTGAATGGGCCGGAGCGGCAGCTCCCCGCGCTGTTTGGCACGCTCCAGCAGATCGCACAACACCTCGCGCTCGCGAATGAAGGCCATGCAGCGATCGCTGCCGGCGCTGGGCTGGCGATCGGTCTTCACCAGGGTCCGGTGGTAGGCCGCGAGGTAGCCGGGCGTGATGTGAAAGCCCTCCAGGGTGTCCGCCAGGGCGGATGGGGCGAGATCACTGATCAACAGGTGAAACAGCCCAAGGCCCAGCCCCAGCTCCCGCGCCTGATCAGCACCTTCCACCACATCGACGCAGTGGCTGTCGGGCACGTAGGTGATCGTGCGCCACACACCACCGGCGGTGCAGCAATGCCAGGCTTTGCCCTCCTTTTTAGTGCACACCACCTGCGGCAATTGCCAGCGGCGTTGTTGCAGCAAGGGATGGGCGCCCCCCTCCTGGAGCTTGCGTTCGATGTGCTCACCCAGCACTTGGAGGTTCTGGATCACCAGCTGGGGCTCGGTGAACACTTGCGTGTTGATCCGCTGCAGCACCGACGGACCATCGACGGACTGCACCAGATAGGTGTCGTTCACATTGCCGTTGCCCAGGGGCTGCACCGCATGCACGCTGCCGCCGCCATGGAATGCTTCGGCGATGGCAATCAGCTCAGGCTGAGACGGTGCAGGCACACGTTTGGACAGGACTTGACTTCAACCTGCCAGTACACCCTCGCCTTATCGGCGTGCGAGGGCCAGTCGTTGGGCCGGATTCAGCGCGTCAGAGCTTCGCGCTCGAGTTTCTCACCCTGTTCCCGCTCGATTTCACGCCGAAGTTGATGGCGAATGTGATCCGGTGATTTGTATTGGCGGGGCAGGCAGTTATGCAGGGTTTCCAGCCGGCTCCAACAGAGTGTTTTTTCAATGTTTGCAGCGGGCCTTCCTTCCAGGAGCAATTGCTTGAGTGCCTTGCGGTACAGGAAGTATTTGGCCTCCAGTTCAGCGATGGTGAGTCCTTGGCTGTCGCTCATCGGAGGCCTGCCCGGCGTTGCGGTTGTCTCACCGTACGCGAGCTGAGGGGGCTGATTGGGGAAATGCAGGTGTGCTGTAGCACTGTTCGGCGCAGGCTCCGCTTCAGCTTCACAACCACAGCTGCAAGGCCGCCCACAGCCGTGGGCTTGGGCTGCTCGCCTCCAGATCGATCAGGCTGCTCTGAGCGGGATTGCCGCCGATGGGAAAGGCTGCCCGCAGCGACACCAGCCAGCGGCTGACACGGCCCAGATCGATCCCCACCCCTGCGCCCGCAAGGCTGTAGGTGTTCGGTTGGAGCGAGCCGCGAAAGGGCTGGCGCCAGCGCTCACCCCAGCCCACATCGGCGAAGCCCACCAACTTCAGCCACGGCTTCCATCGCCACATCAGATCCAGCTGACTCACAAGGCAGCTGCTGGAGGAGTTTTCCCCAGGCGGATAGGCCCGCACACCGTTGGGCCATCCGAGGCCGCACTGCTCGTAGCCCGAGAGGTTGGTGGCCGCCATCTGGCCGAGCAGCAGCCAGCTGGCGCTCCAGTTCTCGCTGAACACCTGTTGCCTAAGCAGGCTCAGGTTGAGCGCGCCGTAGTCGCCCTGTAGCCGGGTGGTGAATTGATCGAACTGCTTGAAGGAGCTGTTTCCGTTGAGGTTGATCGAGCCGAACGAGCCGCCCAGCACCAAGGTGGTGTTCCCCTGACCCCAAAACTGATCGCTGCTGGTGCCCACCAAGGAGCCCCGCAGCACGCCTCCCTGCTTGTCATCGAGATTGAGCCGGTTGCGTTCATCGCGGAAGTGAAAGCCTTCTGTGCTCAGCCGCAGCCACATGCTGCGGGCATCGCGGCGCCACAGCGGTTGCTGCAGGCTCAGGCTCACTCCGCCAGTTTCACCGGTGTAGAGCACCTCGCCGGTGTTCACCAACCGGTAGCGCCCCGCATTCGCTGAGGCGCTGAACAGCAGGCCATCGAGGCCCACGGGCCAATCGAGGCCCCACTGCAGCGGAGCCGTGCCGGTGCCTTGCCCACTGCCCCACGAGGAGGGGTTGAGCCAGAAGCGCTCGCCGCGGCCGAGGTTGTTGGCTGAGCTCCACGTTGCGAGGGTGCGCACCGTGCCCACGTAGCGGTTCAAATCGTTATCAACCTCCAACAGAACGCTCTGCCGCTTGAGATCCGCCAGCTCGAGTACCAGGATGCGTGTATCGGCATCAGCGCCGCTCTGCAAGCGGCCGCGCACCTGCACGCCCCAGAGATCGTTGAGCTTGAGGAGGGCTGATTCCAGTTTTCCCGGTCTCAGGGCTGTGCCGAGCGGAACAGCGGCGGTCACAAAGCCGATGGCCCGGGCCTCGTTGAACTGGTGGGCGTTGCTTGGATCCACCGTCACCGCCGCCAGGGTGAGGGGGGCGATCGCCAGTGTGAGCACACCCTGTTCAGGGTCCGCCGCGATCCGATGGATGCCCACCACCTGATCGCGCTGCCAGAACCAGGCTTCGATGGCACGCTGGATCTCCCGCAGCTGTTCAGCCTCGATCCGGCGGCCGATCCACCCCTGCAGGCTTTGCTCCAGAGCCTCAATCTCGGGGAGTGTGCCCTGGAGCTCGAGCCTCCTGAGTTCGAGGGAGCCGCTCCAGGTCAATGGGCCTTGGGGCGCGCCCTGGATCAGCGGAGCGCTGTCTTCGATTGCGTCGTCGTCTTCAAGCTCGAGCAATCTCAGGCGGAGCTGGTCTTCCTGCAGGCGCTGCTGCAGCGATTGGCTGGGGGTGATCTGAGCCAGGAGGGGTGAGCCGCTGCTGAGCCCGATCAGGCCCAGGGCCGCAAGAGGCCAGAACGGCCTTCTCGCCCGCCCACGCCTTAGAGGCCGTTGATCCACTGCCGGCCCAGGGGCACCAGCGAGCGACTCACCTCGCACCATGGAAAGGCTTGCCCGGTTGCATCACCATCACCGCTGAGCTCGCTGCCCAGCCCTTCGTGCACATCTTCAAGGGCTTGGGCGAACGGAATCTGCCGCAGCGCGGCATAGGTGCGCGCGATCGCATTGATCTCGCCCGGGCTGCTGACCCCTTGGAGGTAGCGATCACGCAGGTCATCGGCGCTGTGCATGGCCCCTGAGCAGAAGGGATCAACCCCCATAGCCTCAGCCTGGGGAGCGGCAGGCGCAAGAGCTGTTGATCGCCATTCACATCACAGCCGCGAACACCTGCTTGGGCTGAAACGCAAGGGGGATCACCCAGGAACGCCTCAGCTTGATGCCGACGTGTAGTGGCGGAGTGCGAACTGCCAGAACAGCCGTGTTGCCACCATGCTGCTCGACGCCGCTGTCAGCGAACCAAGGGCCCAGGCTGCTGAGGCTCGCCCCAACAGGGCCTCTGCGGGAACCGTGGTGAGAAAGGCCACCGGCAGCACGAGAGTGAACAAGACCCGTAATGCCGGTGGGTAGGCGCTGATCGGATAGCGGCCTGCCACCAGCGTGTAGCGCAGCACCTCGGTGGCATTCCACACCTTCACGAACCAGATCGAGAGCCCCGCCAGCAGAAACCAGAGGCTGTAGAGGATCAGGCCTCCAGCCGTGAGCAGCGCCAATGCCAGGGCCATGCCCTCCAACGACAGCGCCTCCTCGCTGTGGGCCAGGGCCCAACCGATCAGAGCGATGCCTGCCACAACCCCCGGCAATCCCCAGGGAGAAAAGCTGCGGGTCGACAGCCAGAACTGACTGTCGATCGGTTTGAGCAACACGAAATCGAGGGTGCCGTTCTGCACATGGCTCACGATCTTGCTGAGGTTGGGCTGCAGCACGCAGCTGGTGAAGCCGTCGAGCAGCGTGTAGATCCCCAGCACCACCAGGGCGCTGTTCCAGCTCCATCCCCCCAGTTCGCCCCTGGGTCCGGCCAGCAACACCAGCACAAACAGGCTGCCGGCCAGGTTGCCGAGCACCGCCACCAGTTCGATCACCAGGTTCAGCTGGTATTCGAGCTCTGCTTCCATCGAGGTCGCCCAGAAGCTGAGCAGGCTGCGCCAGTAACGGCGAACACGGTGTGCCATCAGGCCCCCATCGCCGAATAGCGGCGCACACCAGCGCGCCACAGCAGCCGGCTGAGCGGGAACAGAACGGCGCACCACAGGGCGATGTTGAGAAAGCCAGCTCCCACATCCACGCTCTCGCCGGCCAGCAGCTTTGCCGGGAACGACACCATCGCTGGAAACGGCGTGCACTCCGCGAGGCGACGCACGGCCGGCGGGAACGACTCCAGCGGCGCTACCAATCCCGAGAGGAACAGATAAGGAATCAGCAGCAGCCGATCGAGGGCGGCCGCTCGCTCGCTCCAGAAACAAAGCATGGCCACCAGCGTTTGCAGCAGAAAGCGCATCACGAACGCTGCTTGAATCGCCACGATCCCCAGCAGCAGCTGCCCCAGCGAGGGCAGCCACAGCCACTCGGGCTGCAGCACCACCACCCCTGCCAGCATCAGCGCCACAAACGGCACGCGTGTGGCCTGCTCTGCCACATGGGCCGCCAGGTAGCGCCAGAGGGGCTGAAGGGGCTGCAGCAATTGGGGCGAGAGCTTGCCCTGCAAGGCGTCTTCTTCAAACACGTGGATCAGCCACACGACGCTGAACTGCCGCACCACAAAGGCAGCCAGGAAATATCGCCCCAATCCCTGGGGTGTGAGCCCCGCGGCGGCGGCTCCATCGGAGCCCTGCCACACCGCCAGCATGATCAGCGGCAACACCCCTGAGAGGGCCCAGAGGGCGATCTCAGCCCTGTACTCGAGCATGTAGGCGTATTGGCTCGAGAGCAGCGCTGCGGCGATCCGCATGGCGCGTTGGACCGATTGGAGAACGCTGCGGCGCGCCATCTCAGCCCTGCTGCCGGAACAGGCCACCGATCAGCTCTTCGATCGGTGGATCGCTCACTTCCAGATCCACCACCTCGAAGCGCGACAGCAGCAATCCCACCTGCTGAGTGAGCTGATCGCGCGGTATCAGCAGCCGCACCTGGTGGCCTTGATGGGCCTCGACCGTGCCGAAGCGTTCAAACGCCTCGCGCGCATGCGCCTGCCGCAGCTCGAGCCGCACCTCCCTGCAGGGGGCCAGGCGGCTGGTGAGCGCATCAAGGGATCCATCATGAAACAGACGGCCCTGATGAATCAGCAGCACCCGCTCGCACAGTGCGGTGATGTCGCCCATGTAGTGGCTGGTGAGGAGCACCGTGGCGCCGGTGCGGCGGTTGTAGTCGGCCAGGAAATCGCGCACTCGCGCCTGGGCGTTCACATCCAGCCCCAGGGTGGGCTCATCCAGAAACAACACCGCCGGCTGATGCAGCAGCGCCGCCAGGAGCTCCGCCTTCATGCGCTGGCCCAGGGAGAGCTTGCGCACAGGCCGATGCAGCTCTTCCCCCAGCTCGAGCATCTCGGCCAGTTCTGTGATGCGCCGCTTGGCTTCGATCGCATCGATCCCGTACACCGCTGCATTCACCCGCAGGGAATCGAGCGGCGGCAGATCCCAGATCAGCTGTTGGCGATTGCCCATCACCAGCGTGATCTGCTGCAGGAATCGCTCCTGGCGCCGCTGCGGCTGGCAGCCCGCCACCTGCACCCGGCCGCCGCTGGGGTGAATCAGGCCACTGAGCATTTTCAGCGTGGTGGTTTTGCCGGCGCCGTTGGGACCCAGAAAACCCACCACCTCACCGGGCTGGATGGCAAAGCTCAACTCCCGCACCGCCTCCACATCGCGGTAGCGACGCCGCAACGCATGGCGCACGGTGCCCGCCAACCCCGGTTGCTTATTAGCCACCCGGAAGCTCTTGCTCAGCCCCTCGGCGAGCACGATCGCCTCGCTCATTCGTTGGGCTCGCAGGCCTGGCGGTAGCGCTCCAACCGCTTGGTGAGCTCGGCGTCCGCAGGGGAACCCGATCCCTTCACCCCCTCAGCGCGGTTCACCTGTTCGCAGGCCAGGTCGTTCTCACCGCGGTTGAACAGATCGGTCGCCGTCTCCACCGCTTCCAGCAGCCGCGGCGTGGTGGCTGCGTCCTCGGGGCTGGGTTTGGGTGCAGCGGGCACCACCGGCGCGGTCGCTGGATCAGCCGGGGGCTTGGGCTTGGGTGTGCAGGCGCTGATGCTGCAGGCCAGGGCCGCTAACAACAGCAGCTTGAGCCGGTAGGTCATGCCCACCATTGTCAGCCCAGCACCGCGGCTTGTTCGGGGCTGAGGCGGCCGGCCTGCAGCAGCACCTGGGTGATCCGCTCGATGTCGAGCACCGCATGCACCCGGTAGCCCTGGCTTTCCAGTCGCTCGCGGGCTTTGCGGTCTTTGCGGCCGCCATGGTCGATGAACACCACCACATCGTTCACCACCAGGCCTGAACTCTCCAGCTTGGCGATGCCTTCGAGCACGCTGCCGCCGGTGATCAAGATGTCGTCGACCACCACCACCTGATCGCCTTCGTTGAAGTCGCCCTCGATCAGGCGCCGGGCGCCGTGGGCCTTCACCTCCTTGCGCGGATAGATCAGCGGTTTGTGCAGCGCCAGTGAGAGGCCCGTGGCCGTGGGCAGTGAGCCGTAGGGAATGCCGGCGATGCGATCGAAATCCAGCTGCTCCAGCAGGCCGCTGTAGCCATGCAACACCCGATGGAACAGGTTCGGGTCGGAGATGATCTGGCGCAGGTCGATGTAGTAGTTGAACACCGCTCCGGATGCCTGCACATACTCCCCGAACAGCAGGCAGCCGATGTCGAACAGATCGAGGATCAGGTCGGCCATGGGGTCTTGATTGCCAGGGTGTTCAGGCGGCCCTGCCAGCCAGACGTCGCAGCTGGTGTTGGTGTCGGTTGGCTGGTTCGCCAGCCAGCGTTGCCGGCGACGGTTAATCAGTCCCTTGAGTGCGGCGGCCTGTTCACTCAGGTCGTCTTCCACCAGCAGGTTCTGCGGCAGCGGCAGCAGCAGGCCATCGGCCGCCTGGTTGAGCCCCGCCTCCAGCAGACCATCGAGCCGCTCTTCTTCGCTCCAGATGCTGCGCAGCATCAACACCCGCTCCGGCGCTGCCTGGCGCACCTGCGCCAACACGGCTGGATCACTGGTGCCCACTTCCAGCAGCAATTGATCGGGCGTGCCCCACAGCTGGCTCTCGCGCACGATCTGCAGGAACAGCGGATCGCTCTCGCTGGGGTGGTATTGGATGCGTTTGGCAGCTGGGTTGGAGCTGCGGCAGGTGATCACCACCGCCTTGTCGGCATAAAGCAGAAACGGTGCAGCGATGTCCTGCCCGGCCAGGGGCGACAGGGTCACCGCATCCACCCCCAAGTCTTTGAACAGGTAGTGGGCCAGGGCCGTGGAGGAGTTGAGATCGCCGTGCTTGGCGTCGATGATCAGGGGCAGATCCCGCGGCACCAGATCGCGCACCTCCAGCAGCAGCTCAAGGCCCAATGGCCCCAGGGCCTGGTAGAAGCCGAGGCTGGCCTTGATCGCGCACACATGGGGGCTCGTAGCTTCCACCACGGCTTTGATCCAGTGGCGAGCCTGGCTCAAAAAGGAGCGGTTGCCCATGCCGTGGCGCAGCGCCCAGCTCTGCAGCATCTCCGGGTTCGGGTCAAGACCCGTCATCAGGAGCGACTGGCGCTCGGCGATGGCTTCAGTGAGTTGAACGAAGAAGCCCATCCGCCGGACTGCGGCAAGGTTGTTGATAAGAGATCACCGGCCCATCACGGTGGAAGTGGACACAGCTCGTAGCAAAAGGCGCCGGCAAGCCAATGCAGGCAGCCTGCTGATCTGGCCCTGGCCCCTGGCCGCTGCCCCCGCCGGCTGATGTGATCCGGTCGCTGAGCCCATCCTGTGAACCGAGAGCTCGATCAACACTGTCTGGAGTTGGCCCTGGCCGATCTGCTGATGCTGCATCCCCAGCAACGCCGCCGCGCCCTTGCCCAGTTCCGCGCCATCGATGCAGGTCTTGCCGACAAGCTGCAGCTGGAGTTGCTGCTGCATCTCTCTTGAGCCCGATGTTGGAACTCTTTCACGCAGCACCGTCGTACTACTCGATGGTGGCGCGCCTGGCCCTGGCGGAAGCGGGCGTGGCTTACGTCAGTCGGCTGATGGACATCCATCTGGCCAAGCAGCAGCTGAGCCCGGCTTACCGGAAGCTCAACCCCCACATGACCGTGCCGACCCTGCGGGGCCCCGGGTTGCTGCTCACCGACAGCGCGCAGATCCTGATCTATGCAGCCCAGCAGGCCGCGCAACGGCCGGAGCAGTCCTGGGCTGATGTCGATGCCAGCCGCGCCGAGGCCATTCAGCGTGCCGTGGCGGGGCACTACGCCCTCTCGATCGAAACGCTCACCTTCGGCAAGGTGCTGGCCACTCGCCCCTGGTTCAAGGCGGTGATGGTGCGGATGCTCAGCGGCATCAACGCCAAGCTTGAGCGCGACATCGCTGGCAAGCCCGATCAGGCTGCGCTTCTGGAGGCGAAGGTGCAGCAGAACCGGGCACGGCTGGCTGTGTTCCGCGACCGGCCAGCCCCAGCCGTGTTGGCCGAGCAACAGGATCAGGTGGCGGCTTATCTGGCATCGCTGCCGCCGGTGGTGGCGAGCGGCTGGTTGTTTGGTGCTCGCATCAGCTCAGCTGATGTGGTGCTCGCCGTGCTCTGCTCGCGCCTGGCCATGGCCGGCGAACTCGCGTTGCTCAGCAGAGCAGATCTCCAGAGCTGGTGGCAGCGGTATCAGCAACGGCCAGCGTTTGCAGCGGCTGATCTGTGGACCCGTTTTCAACGCCGCCGTTTTGTGCAGTCGCTGCTGGAGGCTCGGCACACCCGCTTCAGTTGAGGCTGCCTGGCTTGGGGCAATCCCGATCCAGCAGCACCGCCGCTTGGCCTTTGCCATCCCGTTCGGCGGGTTGGGGGTCAAAGGCGTCGTCGCTCACATCAAAGGTGCGTGTGGCGCAGTGCAGCGTGAGCTGCCGCTGCGTGTAGGTGCCATCAGCTCGGCCCTTGCCCTGTTGGGCGGCCATGCCGATGCACTGCTGCTGGTTCCCCCAGACGCAGCTGGCAGCACCGAGCAAGCCACCGATCAGGTTGGTGGCAATCTGCTGACCTCGATCAATTTCGAAGCGGCGCACTTCATACCGGCGCCGGTTCAATTGAAGATCGTCGGCGCTGAGTTGGAGCGGCCGGCTGAAGGTTTCGGCGGTGTCGATCCGCCAACCGCCCAGTTGCTGGCCAACCTTGAGCTGGCTGGTCAGTCCGCGGGTGAGGGCTTCAAAGCGGTCCTTGGGGTAACCGTGATGCTGCGCCGCAAGTCGTTCGTAATCCCCCATTTCGAACATCAGGTTTGCCGTCTGGGTGAAGTCGTCCACACCGAGGGCGCCAGTGTTGAGCATCCAGCCGAGAAACACCCCTGTTCTCCAGTCGGCTGCCAGTTCCTCCTGTTTCACGGTGAGGCCCATGCCCCCTTGGAAGGGCCCGCGGCCCTTCTCCCGGTTCACGTGGTGGCCCCACTCGTGGGCCAGCACAGCCAGATCCAGCAGCAGGAGCTCCCGATCGGTTTTGCCCCGAGCACTGCGCACGCTTTTGCGCAGGTTGAGCCCCATGGCGAGTTCCTGGCTGGGCGGGCAGTAGTAGGCCATTGGGTGCGCCACGCGTTGCACGCCGCAGCCCTCGGCGCGATCCCCCGGCAGCAGCAATTTGGGCTGCTCATGGCTGCTCCAGAAGCGGTGTAAGAGCGCATGGGCCTCGCGCAGGTAGCGCTCCCGCAGCCCCTGCGGCTCAGCGCTGAGGCGCAACTGCTCCAGTTGCCGGGCTTCTGCGGCGGTTGGCAGGTTCAATCCCGGCGGCGGGCCCTGGCCTGGAGCCCAGGGCTGCGCCAGCAGATTCGATGGAGCGCTGATGGCTGCTAGCAGCAGCGTGCCCAGAACACGGCTGAATCGGGGCATGCCTGAGGTGGGTGCCTGCAGCACGTTTTACCGTCCGCTGCCGCCCGCGGGCTCAGCTCCCCGTTGCACAGCCCAGGCCGCCAGCAAACCCCCTGCGAAGCCACTGGTATGGCCGATCCAGCTCACCCCTGCCGGTGAGAACAGCGGAATCAGGCTCGGCAGCACACCGCCGTAACTCACCAGGCACAGCACTGAAAGCAGCAGCGATAGAGGCCGCTTCTCTAGCCATCCGATTAACAGCAAATAGCCCAGCAAGCCATACACAACGCCCGAGAGGCCATGGCTTGCCGTGGGCCAGAACAGCCAAATCGGAATCGCGGTGACGTACACCCCGAGCCACACTGCGATGTAATCGCGACGGCTTTTGGCGAGCACCAACCACGAGAGGGGCAGGAACATCAGGCTGTTGGCCAGCAGATGGCCAAACCCGCTGTGGCTGAAGGGCGCTGTGAGCACCCCCCAGATGGGCCCCCGCGGTGTCATCGGCAGATTCCAGTGGCCACCGAACAGCAGCTGATCGATCAACTCCTGCGCCCAGGGGATCACCAGCAGCAATGGCGGGATGAGCAGGTTGGTGCCAAGCCGGGCCAGGTTCCGGTCCAGCCGTTGTCCGAGGCTCTCAGGCATCAAGGCCTCCAGCCAGGCTCAGCTGGCATTCCAGAACGGCAAGTGCTTCATCCGGCAAGCCCAGGAAACGATCGAGCCATGCCTCGCCCGTGGGTTCGATCACGGCGGCTCCCACCAACACGCCGGTGTTGGTGCCCTCGAGGCGGACGCCTTGGCGGTCGTGGCGCTGGCTGCAGATCGTTTCGGTGGTGAGCAGCGCGTTCACCAACAGATCAGGTGCGCAGTAACGGAGGCCCGGGCCGAAGCCAACCTGAAAGCGGAACTGTGCGCAGAACTGCAGCTCGAGTTGGCCTGTGGCTGGTTGCAGGGTTCCGTTCAAGCGGATCGGGTGAATCTCCACGGAGAGGCCGGGCGGAAGCGGCAGGCCCAGAAAGCGGGCGGTGCGCCCGCTTAAGGCCGGAATGGCCGTGGTTTCTGACGCAAAGCTCAGGCTGATATCCCCTCGATCAGCGCGCTGGGCTTCACCCGCCGCGCTGCCTCCCCGGGCGTTGTAGAGAAATCGGGGGTAGCGGCCGATCACCAGCTCACAGCCCTCCAGGGTTGTGAGCTGACACTCAGCCATGGCGCAAAGCCTGCAGGGATCCTCGGGCGTGCAGGGCGGCAAGCTCGTTGTAACCACCGATCCATTGGCCATCGATCCGAATCTGCGGCAGGGGGCCAGGGCCTGCAGCCACCACGTCGTAGGGAAGGCCAAGTCCCTGGAGCAACCGTTCCGTACGGCGCGACCAGGCACATCCCTCGGCGAGGGACACCTGAACTCGGGCCTGGCTGACCGGTGCAGCGGCTTCGGTCTGGGCTCCGCCTGCTTCCAGGAAACCCACCAACAGATCAGCGCCCTTGAGCACCAGGCTGCCGTGCTCGAGATGGCCGCCCCACACCTGACAGCCGGGGTCAGAAAAACTCAGATGAAGGTGCACACCCTGGGGAGACAGTGTTCCCTGCAGGGTGATGATCTCCAACTCACCGCGCAACACGGTGGGCTCATCCAGCCCAGGGCAGGCAAAGGAGGCCTGGCTGAGATTGCCGACCACGCTGAGCACAAAACCCGAAGAGCTCTCGCGTGCCGCCAGTTGCTCGAGGCTGGCCCGCAGATCTGAGCCCGCTTCGAGATGGATGGGCAGAGCCCGCATGACTGATCAGGCGCTGATGAGCTCCGAGGGTACCCACTGAGCCAGGCGCTGCTCATGGCGGACCAGCTGGTAACGGTTGAAGTCACTGGGCTGGCGGTGATAGCGACCCCTCAGCTCGTGCAGCTCCTGGCGCATGGCGTGGAGCACGGGGTTGTTTTCGTTCAACGGAACCTGTCAGGTCTTGAGAAAACCTTAAGACGGGTGGTGGGCGTTTGTCGCCTCTTGCCCCCGCCATGGGGGCGGGCTTCCGATCTCTTTACAGAGATCTGGGCGGCAGCCCCTGCGCTGGGTGGTTCAGGCACTCCAGGCGGACCAAGCCAGTTCGAGGCTCAGGGCTGCCGCTGCAGCCACGACACTGCACAGCACGATCCAGGGCAGTGCTCTGACCAGGATCAGAAATCCGGCTGGAATCACCGCTGCGGCTCCCTGCGGGCAATGGACTCACTCCAACATCCATCGTTGAAGGAGTGCCGTGTTGTCGAACACAGCTCGCCGTGGGATGGACCTGTTTGGGGTGTTCAGTCCTTCTGGATCTCCATCTGGGTTGGGAACGGAATCTCCACCTGATGGAGGGCAAAGCTGGCCAGTAGGTCTTGGTTCATCCGGTTGATCCCATCTTTGAAGGCGGCATAGCTGCTGTGGCTGCTGCGGAAATCAAACTCGTAGTCGTAACTGAAGTCCGAGATCGCCATTAGCCGGCAGGAGCGCAGCGTGAAGGCGGGGTCTGATTCCACAACCTCCTTGATCCAGATCGGAATCTGGCGGAGCTGTTCGGCGGTTGTGTCGTACGACACGCCGATCACCACCCTTGATTTCGCCACCTGATCCTCGATCTGCTGCATGCGCAACAGCACCGATTCCCGCAGCTCCAGGTAGGCCTGCCAGCCGTGCAGCTCAACGGTGGCGAAGCACACCAGCTCAAGGCCATCCTCCTGATTGCGTTCCACGCTCATCAGGCTGTGCAGGAGCTCGGGCCGTTGCTTCACCTCGGCACGGGTGTAGTGCAGCAGGTCTTCCACCTGTTCCGGGGTGAGCGGTTGGTTGAGGGCGTAGCGCATCTCGATGCCCTGCCTGGGCGCCAGGTCTGATCGCTGCGATCGCTGTGAGAAATTCACGATCGTGGCGTCATCGGCGATGGCGTTGGGAATCGTGATCCGGCTATCGAGGGTCTGCAGCTCCAGGGATCGCAGGCCGATCTTGGTCACAAAGCCAAGGTTGTCTCCCACACGGCAAAACTCGCCGACCCGCAGCGGCCGATCGGTTTGGATCGAGAGGCCTGCAAAGAGATTGCCCAGGAGCTTGGAGGCGCCTAGGCCGATCGCCAGACCGGGGACGGCCGAAAAGGCCAGAACCGTTTCCGCGGGTAATCCCAGAAACAACAGTAGTTGGTAGATCAGTCCCACCATCGCGACAGCCCCAAGCGTGCGGCAGATCGGCATGACGAAATTGCTGATCCGTTGCAGACGCAGCGTTGAGGTGCCGCCTCTGAGATACATCATCCATTCAGCGCTGGTGCGTCCGAGGGCCTCAAAAAAGAGGTAGGCCAACACGCTCGCCGACAGAAAGTAGATGATGTAAAAGCCGAAGGTTGCTACGACCAGCGGCGTGCCAGTGATGTTGATGGTGGAGTCAACGGTGATCAAGCTCAATCGGGTCAAGGGCAGGATCGGAACCATCAGCAACACCCTCCACCAGGCGATGTTGTCGGCCTGGAGCCCGCATGGTTCCCCGCTCTTGCTGCTGGCTGGGTCGCGGTAGGTCCCGATCAACCGCCGACCGAGCCAGGCGATGATCAATAGAAGTAAAGAGATGGTTAGCAGGGAAAATAGGATCTGGAAAAGTGTTTGTCCCCAGATCTGCACTTCAATCAGCTGTCTTAGGTTGCTGGGTAGACGCAGGTACCACTTCGGTGGAACAAGGTAACCCGGCGTGAGTGAATAGAAGTCGTACAGGCCTGGAGTTGTAAACGGTGTCGATCTGACGGGCAACGTGCTGATCTCCTCGTACATCCGTTCGACCTGTTGAACGGTGCCTGCTGAGAACAGGTAGTTGCCGCTTTGGGAATCATTGCCGTCGTCCAGTCTTAAGACAATGGCTGTGCCAGGCAGGCGCCATTCGGAGACATCTTTCTCGAGTGATTCATTCAGTCTGAGAATGGCATCGTGGTTGGGGATGTTAAATGTCTTTCGACTATTGCCGAAGACATAATCTAGAATCTGTTTGAGCTGGATTGCCGCTTCTTCGGCGCGGTCGGTTCTGACGCTCTTCGCGAAATCAGAGCTGTTCAGTGCTTCGACAGCCAGATTGAACCGCTTCTGCAGTCTGTTAATGCGTTGCTGGGCTGCCGGGCTCCAATTGAACCCTGGATCCTTTTCGGCGCTGGCACTGATGGTGCGCATCTGATGGCCCACTTCGGCCATCACCACATAGAAATTCAGCAGGGTCGAACGGGGGTTATCGCCGATCACCTCGCCGAGAGGCACTGCTTCCCAGGTTTCCACCGCCTCGAGCAAGGCGGGATAGAAGGGTTGGCTGCTCAGGGGTACACCCTCGGCCACAGGCGCTCGCGGTGCTTCTCGAACCTGAGTGAGCCCCGGCAGCATCAACACCAGGCTGATCAGCAATCCGGTGAGGGCCGCCAGGGCTCGCCGGATCCAGAACCTTGGCATCAGCATGGTCATTGTTGGTTCAATCATCGCTATCACTGCCGATGAGTCGTCTGCGCCACGGGATGCGCCACACCGTGCTCGTTGGAGCTTCGCTGTTGCGGGAAGCGAGTGCCGGTGTTCTCGATGCCGTCGCTGAGCTGGCTGCTCCTCAGGGCCGTTCAGGCAACCTTGAACACGAGCTCGAACTGGCGCGTCAACAGGGCCGTTGGCTCAGTGATGACGAGCGCGCCGAACTGGCAGTCAGTGAGCAACGTCGTGCCCAGAGGCGGCGCACGTTGCTGCTGCTGGCGGCACTGTCGCTGTTGATCCCGCTGTTCTGGCCATTGGTGCCGCTCTGGCTTGGGTTTCTCTGGTGGCCGGTTACCACCCGTCGCCTGCTGATGGGTGTTGTGGCTGCCGTTGCGGCGCTGATGGCTCTGCTGGTGGTGCTTGTTCTCTGGCTGTTGCTGCGATGACGCGAGCTGCCTTCCTGGCTTGGTGCCATCCCGATCTGCTCGAGGAGCGCCTGCTGCATGCTTCTGCCCTCTGGCAGGTGAAGGCAGCATTGGCGGCACCTGCCGCTGATCTCCCGCCTCCGGCCCGTTGGCCTCTGAGCCACTTGGAGTGGGGCGGCTGCCTGCTGGCTGTTGCCTCCGCCAGAGCGTCTGAACAGCGGCCCGCATCGTTTCGATTGGGAGATCGTTCCCTGCGGGCTCAGTTGTTTTGTCTGCTCGATCCAGGGGAGAGAGCTGCGCGCTCTCTTGGCATCGATCCGCTCGATCCAGAGCAGTGGCGTTTCTGGCTGGTGCCCTTTCATCAGCTGCACCCTGATCGCCAGAGCATCGGAGTGTCTGCCTTGATGCGCGCCCATGGCGAGGGGTTGAGCCACGAGGATCTGGGCGCTGCCCTTGACGCCATGGTGTGTTGATGACGCGTTCTGGAGCTTCCTCGCGCTATCGCATCTGCCGCGATGACGGCGCCACCGACGCGATCGCCGGCCGCTGCTTTGCCACCTATGAAGAGGCCTATGCCGTGCTCGAGCGCTACTACGCCGACCTGTGCTGCTCGGATGATCGGGAGTACTACCGGATCGAGCCCGTCGACCCCGCCTAACCTGCCTCCTCCTTGGGCCTGGTGATGCGCAACCTGTTCCGTTCAGCCTTGGCCCTGGCGGCTCTGGTGATCTCCACGGCGCCGGTGCGGGCGCTGGAAGAGGTGGTGGTGGAGCTGCCGCTGGTGGAGAACACGCTCACGGTGAAGCTGAGCGAGTTGAAGGATCCCGCAGCTCTGATGCAGGGCAGCAGCGATTTGGCGGAACTGGATCGTGCCAGTGATGGCGAGCTGGGCCGCAAATTGCTCAAGTTGCTCAACCACCCAGTTCCGGTGAGTTTTCGCCAGTTGGCGGAGAGTTCCGTTGGCTCACCGCTGCTGGAGCAAACCCTGTTGCTGGTGTCGTCCTTCGGCACGGTGGAAGGCCGCAGCCCCGACCTCACTGGCGAGACGCTCAAGCAAGCCCTGGAGAAGGCCACGGCGGCATCAGCGGATGGTCAGCCCACGCTTCTTCAATTGATGGAAGCGATTCCCGGTGAACGGGTGCGGCTCAACATGTCGCAAGCGCAGGTCGTTCTGGCGCGGATGCTGCGCCATCGCCGCCGTGCGGATCAGTTGATGGCTGCGGCGGTTCCCGCACCGGTGGCTACGCCCGCTGCACCCCGCTCCGCCGTTGCCGTGAGCCGCACAACCCTGGCGGTGTCGCATCGACCTGATCCGCTGGACTTGGTGGTGATGCAACCCAGCAGCGGCTCCCCGCGCGGCCTGGTTGTGATTTCCCATGGCCTCTGGGATAGCCCCACCAACTTCGAGGGCTGGGGGCAACGCTTGGCCGAGCAGGGCTATGCGGTGGTGCTGCCCCGCCATCCAGGCAGCGACAAGCATCAACAGCACGAGGTGCTCTCCGGCCAGGCACCACCGCCTTCACCGGCAGAGCTCGCGCTGCGGGCCAAGGATGTGACTGCGATCAACGATGGGGTGGCTCAGGGCCGCCTGCCGGCGTTGGCTGGGGTGAACGCCGATCGGGTGGTGGTGATCGGCCATTCCTGGGGTGCCACCACGGCGCTTCAACTGGCGGGTGTGAAACCGGAGGATCGCGCCCTGAAGGCACGCTGCGACAACCTTTCCGATCCCGATCGCAATCTCAGCTGGACGCTGCAATGCAGTTGGATCTCCGCGGTGGATCAAGCCGCAGTGGATGATCCGCGTGTGATCGCCGTTGCGGCGGTGAGCCCTCCGGTGTCGTTGCTGTTTCCCAAGGGATCTGCCAAGCAAATCACCGCTCGCGTGCTGCTGGTGAGCGGCACCCACGATTGGGTGGTTCCCCCGGATCCGGAAGCGGTGGAGCCCTTCACAACCTCCAACCCCCAGGGCAACCAGCTGGTGCTTGTGCAAGGGGGAGATCACTTCAACTTGCGGCCTGGTCAATCCAGCGGCGGTGGGCCCGTGGCACCGCTGCTGCTGGAGTGGACCAATCGCGCCTTTGCAGCCGGCACTGCGGTGAAGCCCAGTCCCGGCGCCGCACCGTTGTTGCCGCAGGGCTCCTGGGGGAGCGACGGCAAGGCGATGGCGGATGTCACCAACCGCTTGGAAGTTCAATAAGCTCACGCGCGCTGAATCTTTAGGTAGTGGTGCTCATGGCTGCTCTTCGCTTGGCCCGCTTTGCTGGCGCCGAAGCCTCCTCACACAGCCCGCATGGGCTGTTTTTTATGGCAGCTGGAGCCGCAGCAGTGGCGTTCTGATTAGCGTCTGACCTGCTCCTTCGGCTGCGTGCGTCCTTACTTCCTGCTCGAACCTGGAGATGGGCTGCTGCTCTGCGGTCCCGATGGCTCGATCAGTCATCTGGACCGCACCGCCGCGATTCGGCTCGGCATCAAGGCGGAGAGTTGGTGCGGCCAGAGCCTGAAGCAGGTCTGGCCTGCGTTGGCCGACCTGATCATTCAGGAACGGGACCGGCTGCGGGCGGGCCCCCGCGACCACGTGGTGGCGCTGGCCCAACCCACCCAGATTGAGTTGGCCACACGCATTCGCCTCTTCCGCACGGATTGCGGCTTCGGTGCCGGCATCCTGCGGCGCCGCACCCAGCGTTTGCATGACGTCGAACCCGATGCGCCGGAAGACACCTATCGCCTCTTGCTGGAGGCGGTTCTCGATACGGCCCAGGACGCGGTGTTGGTGACCCTGGCCGAACCGTTGGATTCTCCCGGGCCGCTGATTGTGTTTGCCAATCAATCGCTCCTCGATCAAACCGGCTATGGCCTGCATGAAGTGCTGGGGCGTAGTCCAAGGCTGTTTCAAGGGCCAGACACCTGCCGCGACAGCACAGCCCGGTTACGGCGCGCCATGGATCAGTGGCAGCCATCCCGGATGCAGGTGCTCAACTACCGGCGCGACGGTTCCACCTGCTGGATCGACCTGAAGGTGGCTCCCCTGGCCGACCCCACGGGTTGGCACACCCATTGGGTGTCCGTGCAGCGCGACGTGACCGATCGCGTTGCCCATGAACAGCGTCTGGCTCAGGAGGCTCTCGCCTTGGCTGAACGGCTGCATGCCGGCGTTCCGATCGCCTGATCCCCTAGCGCATTTCGACTGTGTGCCTGAGCACCCCGTGCAGCAATCCAGGCAGCGTGGACCGCTGCTGTTTCGTTTGAGCATGGGCCTATGACAGCACCCCCATGACTCCTGCACCCGCTGCCCCTTGGCCTGTGGTTGTGACCCTCGAGCCCTGCCACAGCCAAGACGTGTTTCAGCACCCTGAGCCGGTGATCACCATCCCCTGCCCCAGCCATCCCGCCATGGCCACCCAGTCCGATCGCCTGACCTGGCTGGAGCTCTTGGGCCAACGCTGAAGCCAGCTGCCCAACGGGCACAGGGGTGATTGTGTTCTGACTGGGCTGCGTTGCAGTGCGGGTGCAGCTGCATCCGACCATGCCTGCTCCAACGCCCACGCCCTGCTGGCTCCACCGCGGTTGCCGCATCCAGCTGATCGGCTATCCGCGCTGCGAGGGCGCTTACCTCATTCAGCACTGCAGCGGCGCCGTGCTTGGTCGTACGGCCAGCCTGACGGCTGCCCGCCTGCTGATCGATGAACAGATCCCCCTGTTGCGGCAACGGCTGGCGGCCGCAGCCTGAGCCTGAAGGCTGGTGTCAAGCTGGTCCGGTTCCGCGCCGACCCGTGTGACGACATCCGTGCTGCTGTGCGGTTACTACGGCGAGCACAACCTCGGAGACGATGCGCTGCTGAACGCTTTGCTGGCGCAGCTCCCGCCGTCCGTCACACCGCTGGTGACCGCGTTTGATCAAGAGCAGATCACGCTGCAGCACGGCGTCGCCAGCGTGAATCGCCGCAGCCTTCGGGCGGTGGTCGATGCCTTGAGCCGTTGCCGTGCCCTGGTGCTGGGCGGCGGCAGCCTGCTCCAAGACTCCACCAGCTTCCGCAGCCTTCTCTATTACGCCGCCTTGATCACGGCCGCTCGCTTGCAAGGCAAGCCGGTGTTGCTCTGGGCCCAGGGGCTTGGCCCCTTGCGGCGCCGGCGTAGCCGTGCCCTGGTGCGTTTGTTGTTGCCGCTGGCCACGGCCATCACCTGGCGGGATTCAGCCTCCGCGCACTTGGCGCGGCAGCTGGGTGTGTCGGCACCCCATGGCACTGATGCGGTCTGGAGCCTGCCGCGGCAGCACTGGTTGGGGCTGGGAGGGCCCATCGTGGTGTGCTGGCGCCCCACCCCGCATCTGCAGGGCCAGGCCTGGAAGCCCTATCTCCAAGCCCTGGAGGATCTGGCGGAGCAGACCCAGCGTGATGTGATCTGGCTTCCCTTCCACCGCGATCAGGATCAGTCGCTGCTGGATCAATTGCAGCAGCAGGGGGTGGTGGGTGCCGCTTTAGCGCGGCGCAGCCGAGTGGTGGAGGCCACCACCCCCAGCGAAGCGATGGCCCTGTTCCGTGGTGCATCGCTGGTGCTGGCGATGCGGCTGCATGCCCTGATCCTGGCCGCCCTGGCCGGCAGCCCGGTGAGTGCACTGAGCTATGACCCGAAGGTGCAGGCCTGTGCCACCGAGCTCGGCTGCAGCTGCATCGATCTGGCGGATTCAGCCCCCGCAGCGGCTGCTTTGCTCAGCAGCTGGCTTGAGGCCTTTGAGCACCCACCTGCACTGGCCTCCCTGCAGGCCATGGCTCAGGCCACAACCGTGCATCGCGATCTGCTCACCACCCTCGAGGCCTGAAGGATGAAGGCGATTGGCTACAGCAGTGAGCGGATCAGCACTGATGTCGACTGTTTGCTCGACATCACCCTGCCAGATCCCTCCCCGCTGGAGCACGACCTGCTGGTGGCCGTGGAGGCTGTGAGCGTGAATCCAGTGGATACCAAGGTGCGTCGCCGCGAGCAGCCCGCTGCCGGTGCCTGGCGGGTGCTGGGCTGGGATGCCGTTGGCACGGTGGTGTCTTGCGGCTCGGCGGTTCAGGGCTTTTCGCCTGGAGATCGGGTTTGGTACGCCGGGGCGCTGCAGCGTCCTGGCTGCAACAGCAGCCTGCACTGCGTCGATCACCGATTGGCCGCGCGTGCTCCTCAGAGCCTCGGCGCAGCGGATGCCGCTGCCCTGCCGCTCACGGCGATTACCGCCTGGGAGCTTGTGTTCGATCGCCTGAAGTTGCCCCGCCAGGGGCAGAGCGGTGAGCACCAAAGCCTGCTGGTGGTTGGGGCTGCAGGCGGTGTTGGCTCGATCCTGGTGCAGTTGGTGCGTCAACTGACAGACCTTGTGCTGGTGGCCACCGCCTCCAGGCCCGAGAGCCAGGCCTGGCTGCAACAGCTGGGTGTGGACTATGTGGTGGATCACCACGCTCCGCTGGCGGATCAACTGGCGAGGCTTGCTTTGCCGCCGCTGCGCTCGGTGATCAGCCTCACCCACACCGGCGATCACTTCCACCAGCTGGTGGATCTGCTCGAGCCCCAGGGAGCATTGGCCTTGATCGATGATCCGCCGCCTCAGGCGATTGATGTGCTGGCCATGAAGCGCAAAAGTTTGTCGCTCCATTGGGAGTTGATGTTCACCCGCTCGCTGTTCCACACGCCGGACATGGCACGCCAGGGCGAGCTGTTGGCGGAGCTGGCAGCTCTGGTGGATCGCGGCTTGATTCGCAGTACCGCGACTCAATCGCTGGGTCCGATCGATGCTGCTCATCTCCGCTCTGCCCATCGCCAGCTGGAGGGTGGCCGCACAGTCGGCAAGTTGGTGTTGAGCGGCTGGGGTTGAGGGTCGCACCGGTTGAGGGCCGCACCACGCAGCGCCTAAACCGTTGCATTCCCTACCGAAGCCTGGCTGCTCCCGCTGATGAACTGGCGGGATGAGCAGTTCCCACCTGATTTCCCGCGAACGCCTGGCGCAGCTGAATCAACTGCAGGACCGGCCCGCCTGGCTCCAGCTCAGCGGCCATTTGATGGTGATTGGCGTTGCTGGGGTGCTCTGGCGTCAGCCGGAGTTGCCCTGGCTGCTGCGGCTGGTCTGCCTGGTGCTCAGTGGGGTCGCCCTGGCCACCTGCTTCTCCGGCTTGCACGAGTGCTGCCACCGCACGGCCTTCCGCTCCAAGGCCACCAACGACCGTGTGGCTTGGTTGATGGGGCTGCTGAGTTTCTACAACGCCACGTTTTATCGCCGCTATCACCAATGGCATCACCGCTTTACGCACCAGCCCGGCCTGGATCCGGAGCTTGACGATCCCGTTCCCACCACGCTGATGAGCTATGCCCTCGAAATCAGCGGCATCAACTGGTGGATCGGCAAGGTTCGCGGCTATCAGCGGCTGCTGTTCGGTGATCTCTCCCAACTTCCCTATCTCAGCCCTGAGCTGATTCCTCAGGTGCGCCGCTCAGTGCGGCTGCAGTTTGCGGTGTATGCGATCGCGTTGGCTGCATCGCTCTGGCAGGCCAATGGTTTTTTGTTCTGGTCGTGGCTACTGCCACTGGCCTTGGGCCAGCCCTTTCTGCGGGTGTTTCTGCTGGCGGAGCACAGCGGCTGCAGTTTCAGCGCTGATGGCCTCGCCAACACCCGCACCACCCTCACCGTGGCTCCTGTGCGTTGGCTGATGTGGAACATGCCGTTCCACGCGGAGCATCACCTCTACCCCTCGTTGCCGTTCCATGCCCTGGCGCTGGCGCATCTAGAGCTCGCGCCTCAGCTTCGGCACCTCGACCGCGGCTACCTCGCGGTGCATCGCCAACTGCTCCAGCGGTTGCCCAGCCTCGCCCCGACGGCATGAGCCGGCATCGACCTCGGCACTTTGCCCTCGGTTCTGCGCCCCTGCACTGCGGCCACCGCATTGAGGACGCCCGCATTGGCTACGTGCAGATCGGCGAGCTCAACCGGGATCGCTCCAATCTGGTGCTCATCCCCACCTCCTACGGCGCCAGGCCTGTGGATCTGTCCTGGCTGGCGGGGCCGGTGCTCGATCCATCGCGATGGTGCATCGTGATCGCCGGCATGTTCGGCAATGGTGATTCCACCAGCCCCAGCCATGGCGGCATGGGTCTGGCGGAGCAGGGTTGGCTCGTGCACCACCGCGACAACGTCGCAGCCCAGCGGCGATTTCTGGCCGAGTGTTTCGGCGTGGAGACCCTGCCACTGATCTTTGGCTGGTCGATGGGCGCGCAGCAGGCCTATCAATGGGCTGTCGATTATCCCGATCAGGTCCAACGGCTGTGTTGCGTGTGCGGCACCAGCCGCACCTCACCGCATAACCGTCTGTTCTGCCTGAGCCTGCGTCAGGCCCTCACGGCCGATGCCAGCTGGACAGGATCTGGATTCGATGGGGTCCCGGATCAGGGGCTGCGCACCTATGCGCTGATCTATGCAAGCTGGGCTGCCTCACAGCCGTTTTTCCAAACCCTCGATCAGCCGGTGGAGGAGCACGTGGAGCAACACTGGCTGCCCAACTACCGCCGCCATGACCCACGCGATCTGATCGCCATGCTCGATACGTGGCTGGCTCACGATGTGGCGCCCGGTGGGGATCTCGCTGCGGCACTGGCTGAGATTCAGGCGCGCACCGCCGTGGTGGCTTGCAACCGTGACCTCTACTTCACGGTTGACGACATGGCCGCCGACGCCGCTGCGATTCCTGGTGCGCACTTCCATGTGATCGATTCAGTGCTCGGCCATCGCGCTGGTAATCCCCACAGCAGCCCTGCCGAGCAGCAGCACCTGCGCCGAATCGTGGATCAGCTGCTCGACAGCTGACCGCCAGACCTCCATGACCGATCTGATCAGCCTTGCCCTCGAGAGTGGCGTTCGCTTTCTGCTGTTCTCCTTCACCGATCTGTTCGGGATTCAGCGGGCCAAGTTGGTTCCGTGTTCCGCTGTTGCCGGGATGAGCCGCGACGGGGCTGGTTTTGCCGGCTTTGCCGCCTGGTTGGATCTCAGCTCGGCCGATGGCGATGTGATGGCGATCCCGGATCCGCGCAGCTTCACACCCCTGCCCTGGCAAAGCGATGTGGCCTGGGTGGCCACCGAGCTGACGCTCAACAGTGAGCCAATGGATCAGTGTCCGCGGCGGGTGTTGCAGCGCCAGATCCAACGGGCCGCAGCGCTCGGCTACGAACTGCGCAGTGGCGTGGAGGCTGAATTTTTCCTGTTGGATCCCAGCGGCGATGCGCTGGCTGATGGGGCTGATTCCCAGGAGAAACCCTGCTACGACCAGCTGGCGTTGATGCGCCGCTATCCGCTGGTGTCAGCTCTGCTGGATGGCATGGAGCAGTTGGGGTGGGGGCCTTATCAGGCCGACCACGAAGATGCCAACGGCCAGTTCGAACTCAACTGGACCTATGCCGATGCGCTCACCACCGCTGATCGCCATGCCTTTTTCAAGGTGATGGTGAAGTCGCTGGCGGAGCGGGAGGGGCTGCGGGCTTCCTTCATGCCCAAGCCGTTCCAGCAGCTCACCGGCAATGGCTGTCACACGCACATCTCGCTCTGGGACCAGGCTGGCCGCAACGCTTTTCACGATCCAGCCGGGGAGCTGGGGCTCTCCGATCTCGCCTATCAGTTCCTCGCTGGTCTGCTGCACCATGCACCGGCGCTGGCCTGTCTCACCAACCCAACGGTGAACAGCTACCGGCGGCTTGCGGCGCCTCCCACCGCCTCCGGTTCCACTTGGAGCCCCGGCGGCATCAGCTACTGCGGCAACAACCGCACCCATATGGTGCGCATTCCCGATGATCAGCGGCTGGAATTGCGGTTGCCGGATGGCGCTGCCCACCCCTACCTGTTGCAGGCCGCCGTTCTGGCGGCGGGGCTCGATGGGATTGAGCACCAGCTGGATCCTGGCCCCCGCCATGACAACGACAATTACGCCGATCCCCTGCCGGACGGCACCTTTGGACGATTGCCGCGTGATCTTGGGGAAGCGCTCGATGCCTTCGCAGCCGATCAAAGGTTGCGGAGCGGCCTCGGGGAGGGGTTCTGCGGGGCTTATGAACAACTGCGCCGGCGCCAGTGGAGCCGGTTCCGCTCACAGCTCACCGATTGGGAGCGCCAGGTGGGGCTGGATGGCTGAACGGTCAGCGCCGGTATTTCTACCGATGGTGCACGCCTGATCGCCACGCGACGCTCTGGCCGTTGGTTGCTCGGCGTGCAGCATGGCCTCTCAACCGGTGCTGATTGGTGCCCTCGGAGGCACGATCCATCAACTCAAAGCCAGTGGCGGTGAGTTATTTCAGGTGTGCTTTCAGGGCACCTGCCTCTACTGCGACAGCCTGCATGTGGGTCTGGCGCACCTGAATCGGATGGAGCGTGCTACCAGGAAAGAAGCGGCCTGAAGGCCAATGACTCTCTCCACCGGCCAGCGCTTGCTGCTGCCCGTGCGCCAGTACTACGTGCAGACCGATAGCCGGATCCCCGGCCAGGCCTACCGCATGTGTTTTTCCAGCACCTGCGCCATGGCGGTCAAGTATCTGCGGCCTGATGCCCTCAAGGGCTCCAATGCCGACGACACCTACTTGCACACCCTGCGCCGCTATGGCGACACCACCTCAGCCCAGGCACAGATTCAGGCCTGCGCCGATTACGGGGTGATCGCTCGCTACAGCACCACCGGCGATCGCGCCCTGCTGGAGGCTGAGCTGAAGGCGGGCTATCCCGTTGGCACAGGATTTCTGCACCATGGCCCCTCCTCGGCCCCGCACGGCGGGGGCCATTGGATCCTGGCGGTGGGGTTTGAGCCTGGCGCCGGGATCTTCAACGACCCCTACGGCGAGCTCGACACCATCAACGGCGGCTACGTGCGGGTGGGATCAGGCGGCCACAACGTGGTCTACAGCTGGCGCCACTGGCTGCCCCGTTGGGAGGTGGAAGGCCCTGGCAGTGGCTGGCTGATGACCTTCAGGCGCTCGGATGGTCTGCCGCCAGTTGCTTGAGGCTGGCGAGAACCTCCTGGCTGTGGCCGCTGGGGCGCACCGCCACCCATGTCTGCCGCAGCACCCCCTGGGGGTCGATCAGAAAGGTGTGGCGCTGCGAAAAGGGCGAAATCCAGCTTCCATAGGCCTTGCTCACGCGTCCGCCTGGATCGGAAAGCAGTGGGTAGGCCAGCGCTTCGCTGCCGCAGAACTCGGCGTGGGATTCAGCGGTATCGGCACTGATGCCCACCACGTCGGCGCCTGCTTGGTGGAACGCCTTGAGATCGCGCTGGAAGCCGCGGGCTTCGATCGTGCAGCCTTCCGTGAAATCGCGCGGATAGAAGTACAGCACCAGCCAGCGGCCGGCGAAGTCGCTGAGGCTGCGCTGTGCGGCTTCAGCTTCGCCACTGCTGCTGGGCACCACGCCTTGAAGGGTGAAACCGGGAGCTGCTTGGTCAATAGCGGGCAGAACCCCTCCAAGGCAAAAGGCCTGCCGGGGTAATCCGAGCAGGCCCAGTGCGGTGATGGAGAGTCCGCTCAGAATCTGGCGGCGCTGCATCGAAGGATCCGTGATTCAGATCTTGGCCAGGTTGATGCCCAGCTCCTTCGCATAGGCACCCAGACCTTTCTTCTGGATGGTCTTGAGGGCGCGAGTGGACACGCGCAGCTTCACGAAGCGATTGCCCTCAGCCCACCACAGGCGTCGCTCCTGGAGGTTCACCTGCTGGAGCTTTTTGGTCCGCACGTGGGAGTGGGACACGGCCATGCCGTTGTTGGCGCGCTTGCCGGTGAGTTGGCAGACCCGGGACATGACCGACCGTTCAAAGGATGTTGACGACTCGACTCCGCTTGGAGCCAAGGCAAAAGCTTATCAGCCGGGCTTCTGCCCCACCATCTGAAGGGTTCGTGTGGGAAAGGCGAAGGCAATCCCTGCATGAGCGAAGCAGCGCATGATCTCCAGGTTGATGCGCTGCTGCACATCCATCGCTCGGTTGAAATCGTTGGTTGGCACGTAATACACCAGCTCGAAATCAAGGCTGCTGTCGTTGAAGCTGACGAAATGGCAGCGGTCAAAGCTGGCATCAGCACCGGCGTTCACGATGGTTTCGAGCATGGGTGGGATGCGCTGCAGCTGCTCCAGAGGGGTGTCGTAGCAGACCCCCAGGCGCACGATCAGACGCCGGCGTTGCATCTCGCCAAAATTCGCCACCACAGCTCCAGTGAGAGCACTGTTGCTCATCACGATCGCTTCACCGTTGATGCTGCGCAGGCGGGTGCTCCTCACACCCACTTTCTCCACCGTGCCCCACACCTGGCCCACCTGGATCAATTGGCCCGGTTGAAAGGGTTTATCCAGCAGGATCGTGATGTATTCAAAAAACTGGGAGACCGGCTCCTTCAAGGCCAGGCCGGCTCCGATGCCGCCAGCGCTGAGCAGTGCCCAGATCGCGGCCATCTGCACACCGATGTTCTGCAGGTAGACCACCGCCCCAAGGCACCACACCAGGGCTTTGAGCATCGGTGCCAGGGAGCGGATCAGGTTCGCCACCTCCGTGTCACCGGCGCGGTTGGCCCAGCGCTGCAACAGGCGCAGACCGATGCGGTTCACCACCCGCACGATCAGCACCACCAGGATCAGTTTGGCCAACCCGTACACAACCCGGTCGCTGGCGGCATCCGTGGGCAGGATTTGCCAGGCCAGGCTGGCGCTGAGCACCCAGGCCACCGGTGGGATCGTGTCCACCAGAATCGCTGCCACGAGATCCTCGCCAGCCTCGGTGCTGCGCCGGCTGAGCCTGCTGGTGGCGCGCTGCACCAGCTTGGCCAGCAGCATCCCAAGCAGGCCTCCACCCACCAGCGTCAGCAGGGCTGGAAGAACGATGGTGATGGGCATGGCCATGGTGGGCTTGGTCAGACGGTGTGCGGGTCGCTCGAGCCTGGCAGCCGCTCGCCGCTGCGGGCGTCAAAGTGCAACGCCTGAGACTTTCGCCAGCGCACTTGCAGGGTTTCGCTGGCCGGCGCCTCGCGGCTCAGCACCTTGAGGGTTGCCTGGCCGGGGCACTGCACGTGAGTGATCACGCGATCGCCCAACCATTCGCTGTGGCTGAGCTGCCCCTCCAGGGCTTCCCACCCTGCAGGCACCGCACTGCCCGCATCCGCCAGTTCCAGCAGCTCCGGCCTTAAGCCCAGCTGCGTGGCGCCCCGCTCGATCAGATTGATGGAGGGGCTGCCCAGGAAGCGGGCCACAAAGCGATTGGCCGGATCTCGATAGAGCGTTTCAGCGCTGCCCAGCTGCTGCAGCCGGCCTTCACGCAATACAGCGATCCGATCCGCTAAGCCCATGGCCTCGTGTTGGTCGTGGGTGACGTACACCACTGGAACGCCCGTGCTGCGCAGCAGGGTGCGCAACTCGGCGCGCAGATTGTCGCGCAACTGGGCATCAAGATTGCTCATCGGCTCATCCAGCAGGAACAGCGCTGGCCGCCGGATCAGGGCCCGTGCCAGGGCTACCCGTTGCCGTTGCCCGCCCGAAAGCTCGGCGGGTTTGCGCTGGCGTAGCCCTTCCAGCTGCATCAGGGTCAGCACCTGATCCAGCTCACGTTTGATCTCGGCCTTGTCCACCCCCCGCAGCTCCAAGCCGAGGCTCAGGTTGCGCTCCACGCTGAGGTGGGGAAACAGGGCATAGCTCTGAAACACCATCGCCACCTGCCGCTCAGCCGGCGGCAGAGCCGTGATGGAGCGCCCGCCCAGCCGGATGTCGCCGGAGCTGACGGGATCCAGGCCGGCGATGAGCCGCAGCGTGCTGCTTTTGCCGCAGCCGCTGGGGCCAAGCACCGCCAGGATTTCGCCGGCAGCCACCGTCAGGCTGAGCTGATCCACCAGTGTGTGGTTGTCCACCCGGCGGCTGAGCTGACGCAGCTCCAGGCCCTTGAAGCCGTCGTCATCGGAGATGGAGCCGCTCATCCCTTGATGGCTCCTTGAGTGAGTCCACTGATGATCTGCCGCTGAAACAGGAGCATCAGCAGGATCAAGGGCGCACTGCCAAGCACCGTGGCGGCGGCGAAGGCGCCATAGGGAATCGTGTACACGGAGGATCCTGCGATGCGGGCCATGGCCGGCGCCAGGGTGAGCAGCTCAGTTCGGCTCAACCAGGTGAGGGCAATCGGGTATTCGTTCCAACTGAACAGGAACACCAGCAGAGCACTGCTCGCGATGGCCGGTGCCATCAGCGGCAGCAGGATCCAGCGCAGCCGTTGCCAAAGCCCCATCCCCTCGATCAAGGCGGCTTCTTCCAGCTCCATTGGGATGTCGGCAAAGGCCGCCTGCAGTAACAGGATCGCGAGGGGAAGGCATAAGCCTGCATAGGGAAGGCTGAGGGCCATGAGCTGGTTAGCCAGATGCCAGTCGCGGGCGAGCTCCAGCAGCGCCAGAAACAGCAGGACCGCCGGAAAGGCGGCGGCCGCCGCCACCAGCGCGGTGAGAGAACGGGCCTGACGGCGGCCAAGACGGCTGAGGGCATAGGCGCAGGGCACCGCCAGCGCCAGGGTGAGGGCCGTGCTGCTCCCGCCCACCACCACGCTGTTGATCAGATAGGTGAGAAAGGGTGGATCGCCTTGGAGCAGTTGCCGGTAGTGCTCAAGGGTCCAGCCACCGGCATCCACGCCGCTCAGGGCTTCGCTGGGCCGCAACGAGGAATAGAGCTGCCAGAGCATTGGTCCCAGGCTCCACAGGAGCAACAGCAGCCTGGCCATCAGCGCAGTTCCCCTTGCAGGCGGCTACTCCACCGCCAAGCCAGCGCCGCCGTGCTGCAGAGCAACAGCAGGATCGCGAACGACCCCAGCAGCAGCGTGGCGCTGTAGCCGAAGTCGAGAAAACGCATGGCGTTGAGGTAGGCGTACAGCGCCAGGCTTTCGGTGCTGCCGGCGGGGCCGCCACCGGTGAGCACCTGAATCAGATCAAACACCCCCAATGCCTGGGCCAGGCGGAACAGCAGGGCAATCAGCACATACGGGGTCAGCAGTGGCAGGGTGATGCGCTGCAAGGCTTGCCAGGGGGTGGCACCCTCCAGCGCAGCTGCTTCGTAGAGATCGGCCGGGATGGTTTGCAGACCCGCCAACAGCAGCAACGCCACAAACGGCGTGGTTTTCCAGGTGTCGGCTCCCACCGCCGCCATCCAGGTGATGGCTGGATTGGAGAGAAACGGGATCGCACCGAGCCCCAACCAGGCCAAGAGGCGGTTGATCGGGCCATAGGGATCGTTGAAGATCCAGCGCCAGCCCAGAGCCATCACCGTGGTGGGCAGTGCCCAGGGCAACAGGCTGATGGTGCGTAACAGGGCTCGCCCTCGCAGCGGTTGATTCAGCAGAAGTGCCACCACCAGGCCCAACAGCATCTCCAAGCTCACTGAGGCAGCGCTGAAGCGCAGCGTCTGCCAGGTGTCCTGCCAGAAGCGGCCATCGTTCCAGAGCCGCAGCCATTGCTGGGCGCCAATCGGTTGGGGCCTCAGGCCGGTGAGCACGGTCTGGGCCTGGGTACTCAGCCACAAGTAGTGCAGCAATGGGGCCGCGAACACCGCCAGCAACAGCGCGAGAGCCGGTGCCATCAGCAGCCATAGGCGCCAGCGCATCAGCCTTGGCCTCCGCTAGTGCGCAGGAGCCGTTCACTGTTGCTCTGCACCTGTTGCATGGCCGTTTGATCGGCGCGATCGCCTGTGATCACCGTGTTGAGCTCGCGGTAAAGCAGATCGCTGAGCTGGGCATACACGGGGCTCAAGGGGCGGAGCACCGATGCCGCTAGGGCCTGCTGTAGATCCCCCAAGGCAGGGTTGGCGGCCAAGAGCTCTGGATCCTCAAACACACTCAGCCG
This sequence comes from Vulcanococcus sp. Clear-D1, assembly GCF_014654725.1. Taxonomy (GTDB): domain Bacteria; phylum Cyanobacteriota; class Cyanobacteriia; order PCC-6307; family Cyanobiaceae; genus Vulcanococcus. Next base: position 207,994 of record NZ_JACVZV010000015.1, read on the forward strand.
CGTAGGGGTATAGCCCCAGCGCAGGTTGAGTTGTTTCTGGGCCTCCGCGCTGGTGAGGTAGCGCAGCACTTCCACGGCGGCCGCCTTGTGTTTCGAACCCGCCAGCAGCGAGAACCCCCAGCTGCCCTGGGTGGCGGCATGGGGGTTGCCAACGTCGCTCACCATCGTGGTGAAGGCCACCTTGCCCCGCAACGGCGACTCCGGCTTGTTGAGTTCGGCCCAGGCGTAGGGCCAGTTGCGCATGAAGGCGGCATCACCGGCCTGGAAGAGCTGCAGCGCTTCCGGTTCGCCCATGTTGGCGACTGCGGCTGGTGTCACGCCCTGGCGCACGAGATCCTGCAGCCAGCCGGTGGCGGCCAGGGCAGCAGGGGAATCGAGCTGCGGTTGGTCGTCCATCAGCCAACTGCCGCCAAAGCCGCGCAGCACTTCGAGGTACACGCAACTCAGCCCCTCGTATTGCTTGCCCTGCCACACGTAGCCCCAGGTCACACGGCTCTCGCGTTGCAATCGGCGGCTGATCGCCACAAGCTCCGCCGGCGTCCGCGGTGGAGCCTCCATCAGATCGGTTCGCCAATAGAGCAGACCCATATCGGCCACCAGCGGAAACCGCCAGAGGTGACCGCTGAAGGCATTGCCGAGTTCAGCACCTGCGGCGAGATCCTCCATGGCATCGGTGCCCAGCCAGCTCTCTAAGGGCTCGAGCCATCCAGCTGCTGCATATTTCGGGGTCCAGGTGACATCCATCAGCAGGAGGTCGTAGGGGCTGTTCTCCAGCAGGAGGCTGCTGATGGCTAGGTCTGAAACGGCTTCCGTTTCCAGCGGCCCCCGCGTAACTGTCAGCTGAATGCCTTGATGGCTGCTGTTGAACTCCTGCACCAGGTCAGCGCTGGCATCGGCAAAGGGCGCTGGCATCAACACAGACACAGGCTCAACCCTCGCTCGAGCCAGCGCTCCGAAGCCGATCAGCAGTGCCGCCGTGAGGGTGACCAGCAGCAGGCGCCAGCGCAACGCCATCAGCGAGCCAGTGCCTGGTTTTCCGGCTGGGTCGCCCGTAACGGTTTGATCTGCAGAGCCATTGGCATCGCCAGCGCCGCTTCGATTGCCTCATCCATGCGGCGATGCGAACCAGGGGTGGTGAGCACAGCGCCTTTCATCGCACCGGATCCTGCTGCTATGTCCTACGACGCCAGTCTGCTGTCCATTCCCTTCCTGCATGCAGCCAAATTGGGTGCAAAAAAAGAAGGTGGATCGGAGTGGCTCCTTCCACCTTCTTTGAACTGTTGAGCCTGTCCAACCACCAGTTGGTTTACAAACCGCGCTCCATCAGCTGGCCCATCAGATCGCAGCTGCGTTGCTGGAAGCCGGCGAGTTGGTTGGGCTCCAGGCCGCCCACGGCCAGCCGTGCCATTTCGTACACATGGCGGCTGAGATCGTCGGCCAACTGCTGGCTGGGAGAGCTGCCGCTGGCGCCGGTGATCACCGAGCCAGCCGAGAGCTTGAGCAGGCCCTCCACCAGCCGGTGCTTGCGATTCACGAGCAGCACGTGGTGATCGGGTAGGCCGGGCAGGCGTTGCTCCATCAGGGCGCCCATGTCATTGATGCGGCGCATTTGCTCCGGCAGCAGGATCAGAGCGGCGGGAGCGTTGTCGCCCTTGAGGGCCTGCACCTGGATGGTCACCTTGTCGTTGTTCAAGGCGTTCTTGAACAGGTCTCGCACCTTTTCGGAGCTGTCTTTGCCATCGGCATCGGCCAGTTCGCTCTCCTTCTCTTGCAAGGAGTCGTCGAGTTCGCTGTCGACGCGCTGGAATTTCAGCTCCTCGTGGCGGTATTCCAGCCAGGGAATGAACTGGGTATCGATGAAGGTGTCGGCCAGGAGCACCTCAGCGCCCTGGCCCTTCCAGAGGGCGAGAGCACCGGCCTGACCGGCCTCATCGGTGCAGTACAGGATGCGCTTGTCGTTGTCGGCGCTCAGGCGTGAGCGGTAGCCCGCCAGGGTGGTGAAGGTTTTGTTGTTGTCGCCCGGGATCGGATCAGGGCTGTCGCCCTCACCGGCAGCGGCGGTGGTGCCGAACAGCACGAGGTCGGCCACCTGCTCGGCGAACTTGTCGTCCTCCATGGCGCCGATCTTGATGAAGGGGGCCAGGGATTCCCAGATCTCGGCGTAGCGCTTGGGCTCATCGCGGTGCAGCTGCTTGAGCCGATCTGCCACCTTCTTGGCTACGAAGCCGCCGATGGAGCGCACGCGGCGGTCGGTTTGCAGGGCTGAACGGCTCACATTCAGCGGGATGTCGGGAGAATCGATCACGCCGCGCAGGGGCAGTAGGTAGCGGGGCACCACCTCCTTGATCGAGTCGCTCACGAACACGTTGTTGCAGTAGAGCTTGATCTCGCCCTTCTCCCAGTCGGCGCGGCCGCTGAATTTGGGGAAGTAGAGGATGCCCTGCAGGTTGTAGGGGTAGTCGGTGTTGAGGTGCACCCACAGCAGTGGGTCGCCCTGGAAGGGGTAGAGGTAGCGGTAGAGCTCGATGTAGTCGTCGTCGCTCAGGTCGCGGGGGCTCTTGCGCCAGGGGGCTTCCCGCTTGTTCACGGTTTCACCCTCAAGCTGCACCTCCACTGGCATGAAGTCGCAGTAGGTGGTGATCAGGGTGCGGATGCGGGCCGGCTCGATGTATTCGAGCTCCTCCTCCATCAGATGCAGGATCACGTCGGTGCCGGGCTCACTGCGCTCAGCGGCTTCCAGGATGAAGTTGGGGGAACCATCACAGCTCCAGCGCACGGCTTCACTGCCATCGCGGGCCGACAGCGTGACCAGCTCCACCTGCTTGGCCACCATGAAGCTGGAGTAGAAGCCCAGGCCGAAGTGGCCAATGATGGCGTCGTCTTCCTGTTTGTATTTCTCGAGGAAGTCTTCGGCGCTGGAGAAGGCCACCTGGTTGATGTAGCGCTTCACCTCGTCGGCGCTCATGCCGATGCCGTTGTCGGAAATGGTGAGGGTCTTGGCGTCGCGATCGATGCGGATCGAGATCTTGCCTTCAGTTCCTTCGCTGCAGTCGCCGGCCATGGCCGCCATGCGGCGCTTGCTGATGGCATCCACGCCGTTGCTCACCAACTCCCGCAGGAACACCTCATGGCCGCTGTAGACGGCCTTTTTGATGATCGGGAAGATGTTCTCGGTGTGGATCTGGATCTGGCCCTGTTCCGCCTGCAGCACCACAGCGTGAAAAAGCAACGTGGATCCAGACTCACCCGGGGCAGGCCAGCCCGCCAAGGGGCTGCCATGGGCAGGAAACCGACCACTCAGCGGGCGTTGTTCGGTTGGTGTAGCTCAGCTGGCTGTTTTGACCTCGCGGCTCAACAGAAAGAACAGCTGCTCAGGGTGGCGATATTGGCGAGGCAGCGAATGGTGCAGCGTTTCAAGGCGGCTCCAGCACACCGTGCGGCTTGCTTTGCTGCGCGTGACGCCATCACGGATGAGGATGCGCAACGCCTTGCAGTAGAGGGGATAGCTCGCCTCCAGTTCGCCAACGGTGAGCGCGGCTGTGAAGGTGGGTGCGGACATGGAACCTCGCTCCAGACGCAGCAACCCTCTTCCGGCCGCGGATGGAGCACAAGCTCCCATTTGGGATCAATTACGCACCTGGTGTCTGGGGTGGCAAGCGGCGTTCCACCTGAACGAACACCAGCCAGGCCACGCCGGCGGCGATGCCACCGGTCCACTCAGAGCGGAGCAGCTCAATCAGCGACACAGTGCTGGCGGCGATGCGCAGGGCTCGCAGTCCGAAGCGTCCCAGCTGCTGCAGCCGGTCTTGGCCGGTGGCTTCAGTCACGCGTGGCGATGATCTGGGTGGCTGATGTCCAGGCGCCGCTGGCGTCGTAGCGGCGGATCAGCCGTTCCAGCCGATTCGGAGCGGTGAGCCATCCGGCCTCGACCGCAAAGGCAGTGCGGTGATCCACGCGGCGCGGTGTGAGGTGATAGCCGCCATCCGCCATCCAGGTGAGTTGGAGCAGCGGGTCTGTATTCCCCGCCTCCACGCTCTCGCTGCTGGCACCGGTGCTGGTTTGGATGCGTAGGCCGCCCTGACCGCTGCCACTCACCTCAAAGCGGCAGCTGGCCTGGTCGGGTTCGGGCCAATCGGCTGTGATCGTGGAGGCGTTGCCGCTCCAGCTTCCTTGCAGCTGATCGAGCGTGAGTGAAGGCCGTTCTTGGGCGTTGCTGCCCGCCCGAAATTCGCGGATCAGCACCAGGTTGGCGAAGGCGCCGTCGTCGTTGTGCAGCTGCACCAGGCGGTGGCGGCGGTCGCCATTGATGAATCCGAATTCGCCGCCGAAGGGTGTACCCGGTGCCACCTGCAGGCGCCCTTTGCAGAAGGTGCCGCTCTCGAAGAACACCACCTGCCGCCCGAGGTTGCGGTAGTCCTCGCTCATGTCGCGGCTGGGTTCGCCGTTCAGATCACCATCGGCGAAGCGGCGTAGGCGAAAGTGCACCAGCCGCTCTTCCTCCCCCTGCTCCAACGTGAGGATGGAGGGCGTTGAGTCGACCACGGCGCCGCTGGCATCAAGGCTGGCAAAGCTGCCGCGCCACTCTCCCAGGTTGCGGAGAAAGTTGTCCCACTGACTCGACATGAGCTGACTCGATCTCAGCCGGCGCGCTGCAGATCCGGTTTCTCTTCAGGCACGATCGCGCCTGCCACAGGACAGACCTGCAGGCAGATGCCGCAATCGATGCAGGTGTCGAAATCGATCCAATAGAAGGCTGTGCCCTTGGCGTTGGCGCCGCTGCCGGGGTTGATGCAGGCCACGGGGCAGGCATCCACGCAATCGGCCACCCCTTCGCAGATGTCGGTGACGATCGTGTGGGCCATCGGTACTGCCGTTCAGGTGGGCGGATCCTAGGAAGCGACCCAGAGGCAGGCGGCGCAACCGCGTTCGGCCGCGATCGCTTCAGCGTCTTCACGGGTGGCGATGGGGTTTTGCAGCAGCTCCGCAGGCTCGCCCTGGCGATGCAGGCCTTCGAGTTGATCCAGAGCCGCGCTGAGTTGGCCGGCCTCGGCGTAAGCCACCAAGGTGGTGCCGGGGCGCTGCGGCGCCGTGGCCTCAGTGCCCAACAGGTCGCGGATGGCTTCCACGTCGAAACCGAAGCCCATCCCTCCGGCTACGCCGCCGAAGCGGGCCACCAGGGCGTCGTAGCGCCCACCGCTCGCAAGAGCCAGGGGCGCGACCGGGCCCTGGCAGACCAGCTTCAGCACCAGGCCGTCGTACAGGTCGAAATGGGGTTGGAAGCTTGGATCCAATTGCACTCGCACCCCCTGGGCAGCGGCCGTGGCAGCCACGCTGTTCAGGGTGCCCGCCAGCTGCTCCAGCAATTCCGAGGGGCCGAGCAGCTGCTCGAGCTGATACAGCACAGCCTTGGTGTCGCCCCGAAGCCGCAGCAACTGCTGCAAGCCCTGGCGCTGGTGGGCCGGCAGCTGCAGCTCGGCCAGGGCGAGCGGATCAAAGCTCACCAGGGCCTGGCGGGTGGCCAGCCTCTGCTCCGCCGGCACCTGATCGAGCAGGGCGCTGAGTACAGCGTGGTGGCCGATCAGCAGCGTGGGCTTGTGCTCCGCCGTGATCCGAAGTTGGCGCAGGCAGGCCAGCAGCAGCCGCAACAGCTCGGCATCCGCCACCAACGCCTGGCTGGCATCGGCACCCAGCAGCTCCACGCCACTTTGAAGCCGCTCCTCCAAGCGAGGTTGCCCCACATCGCTGATCGCGCTGCGCAAGACAGGCCCACTGCTCCACAACCTCAGGGGCCGCGGGCGGCTGGCCAGGCGCGTGCAAGCGGCTCTGGCGATGGACGCGGTCATCTCCGGCCGCAGGCCCAGCGGCTCATCGGAGGCCAGCCGCACCAGCTCGCGATCGCGGATGCCCCCGCCGGCTTCCAGCGTTTCCAAGCGCTCCACCAGGGGTGGAGCCACCTCGGCATAGCCCCATCGCCGGTACACCTCCGCCAACTGTTCACACAGCCAGCGGTTGCTGTCCACTTCCCGCGGGTTGAGATCCCTGGCGCCGGCAGCGGGTTTCAGGGCCATCGGATCACAGCGCTCGTATTGGCGCTGATCCTATGGAGCGGCCCGATCGAGCTCCGGTGCACCGAAACTGGCACCACTCAGCGGGCGGCAGGCCCCCAATCCATCCAGTAAGGCCTGACGCAGGCCGGGTGTGCAGGCGATCAGCCGACCTTCCGCCAGCCTGGCCGGCCCACCGTCGTAGGCACACACCACTCCCCCCGCCTGCTCCACGAGGGCGACACCGGCCGCCAGATCCCAGGGGGAGAGGCCGCGCTCCCAGTAGCCATCCAGTCGCCCGTCGGCCACAAAGGCCAGGTCCACCGCTGCGGCTCCGCCACGCCTCACGCCCCGGGTGCGATGGGTGAACCAGGCGAATTCGGCGTAGTTGTTGTCGAGCCGGTCATGCCGGTCATAGGCAAAGCCGGTCACCAGCAACGAGCTGGCCAGGTTGGAACAGTCGCTCACCGCAATCCGACTGCTGTTGCACCAGGCACCGAGCCCTGGTGCCGCCCAGTAGAGCTGTTGCAGTGCAGGCACAGCCAGTGCTCCGAGCAGGGGTTGGCCCCTCCAGGTGAGCCCGATCGAGGTGCCGAAGAAGGGATAACGATGGGCGTAGTTGGTGGTGCCATCGAGGGGATCCACGCACCATTCGAGCTCAGAGCCACGGCCCGGACGGCGGCCGCTCTCTTCCGCCAACACTCCTAATTCCGGGGTCTCGCGCTCGAGCACCGAGAGCACTGCCTGTTCGGCGGCCACATCGGCCTCGGTCACCAGATCGCCGGCGCGGCCCTTCTCCCGGATCGATTCCAATCGGCCGAAATGGGTGAGCAGCTGGGAGGCACCCGCTTCGGCGGCACGGCGAGCCACCCCAGCCAGGCGTTCGATCTCCCCAGCCGTAAGGCCGCACTGCTGGGCGCTCTGATCTGTGAGTCGCTGAAGATCCGGTGCGCTCATTCCTCGTCGAGGGGCAGGCCGGCACGCACCTTGCCACGTCCGAAGTGGCGCCCGAACTGCAGGTCGTAGACCTCGTCCTCGTCCTGGGTTTCCACCTCGAGGGCGCCCGTGGCCCGAGCGACGCACAGCAGGCCGTAGCCCTGGCTGCGCAGCTCCCGCGAAAGACCCAGGGCTTCGCGCTGATCGATGGAGCCCTCCAGCACCCGCACCGCACAGGCTGTGCAACAACCATTGCGGCAGCTGAAGGGCAGCGGCTCGCCCTGCTGCTCAAAACTGCGCAGGATGTACTCCCCTTCCGGCACGTCCAGCGCAATGGTGCGGTTTTCCTGCCGCCAATGGACCGTGATCGGATAGGTGCGCATAGCCGCAACCAGCGAAGGACGTGGTGACTGCTACATTCTCATTGTTGCCCCGCGCAGCCGCGTTTCAAAACCAGCTCTTCGTGGGTTGGCGTTGCAACGCAGCAAAAGCCCCCCTCCCGCGGAGAGGTGGCCGAGTGGTCGAAGGCGCAGCACTGGAAATGCTGTATAGGGGCAACTCTATCGAGGGTTCGAATCCCTCCCTCTCCGTTCACAAGGTCAACGAACCTGATTTTCAGATTCAACAGACCAGCCGCCCAATGGGCGGTTTTTTTTGTGCCTTGAAATCGCCCGCCCTCAGCTACTGCTGTTAGCCGAATCGTCCGGTGACGTAATCCTGCGTGGCTTTCTGTTTGGGTGAGTTGAAAATCATCTCGGTGTCCGCGAACTCCTCGAGGCAGCCCACCTTGCCGTCGCTGTCGGGGTTGGCGGTGACATTGAAGAAGCCCGTCATGTCGCTCACCCGGACCGCCTGCTGCATGTTGTGGGTCACGATCACGATCGTGTAGCTCTTCTTGAGCTCATGCATCATCTCTTCGATCTTCAGCGTGGAGATCGGATCGAGGGCTGAACAGGGTTCATCCATCAGGATCACCTCAGGCTCGATGGCAATCGCTCTGGCGATGCAGAGCCGTTGCTGCTGGCCGCCGGAGAGGGAGTAACCACTCACCTTGAGTTTGTCCTTGGTTTCATCCCAGATCGCGGCCTTGCGCAGGGAACGCTCCACCAGCTCATCCATATCGCCGCGGAATCCATTGATCCGAGCACCGAAGGCGATGTTTTCGTAGATGCTCTTCGGAAAGGGGTTGGGCTTCTGAAACACCATGCCGATGCGCCGCCTCACCTCCACTGGGTCAACGTCGCGGGTGTAGAGGTCCTGGTTTTCAAACAGCACGCGACCCTTGAGCGAGCAGCCCTCGATCAGATCGTTCATGCGATTGAGCGAGCGCAGCACCGTGCTTTTGCCGCAGCCCGATGGCCCGATGAAGGCCGTCACCTTGCCGCGGGGAATCTCCATGTAGACACCCCGCACGGCCACATTGGTGCCGTAGCTGATGCTCACGTTCTCGAGGGTGAAGCAAGGGCTGGAGGAGCTGGGCGACATAGTGTTTGGGGCTGGGGGGAGGAGGCGAACCGGTGCGTTCAGGTGCTGCTGAAGCGGCCCAGCCAGCGGGCCAGCAGATTGGCCAACAGAATCATCACCACCAACACAAACGAAGAGGCCCAGGCCAAAGCGATCTGAGCTTCGTAGGGCATGATCGCGAAGTTGTAGATCAACACCGACATCGAAGCGATCGGGTTGAACAACCCTTCTGGCCAGAAGGGTGAGAACAGGGCTGTGAAGATCAAGGGAGCCGTTTCACCGGCAGCTCTCGCTACCGCGAGCACCACACCCGTGGCAATCGAGGAGAAGGCGGCTGGCAGGGTGACACGGGTGATCGTGATGAACCGGGATGCGCCCACACCCATGGCGCCCCAGCGCAGTTCTTGTGGCACCAGCTTGAGCGCTTCATCGGTGGTTTTGATCACCGTGGGCAGCATCAGCACGGCCAAGGCGATCCCCCCGGCCAGGGCGCTGTAGCTCTGGTTGAAGAACAGCCTGGTGCTCACGATCAGGCCGTAAACAAACACCCCGCAGATGATCGAAGGCACCCCGGCCAGCACGTTGGTGCCAAAACGAACGAAGCGGGCGAACCAGCCGGCTGAGGCGAATTCGGCCAGGTAGACCCCTGCTCCCACACCAACGGGTACGGCGATCAGTGCTGCCACCAAGGTGACGATCAAGGTGCCGAGGATGGCATTGCCAATGCCACCGCCATCGAGTCCGGGAGGGGGTGGCAGTGCGGTGAGCAGTTGCAGGGTGATCAGCGAACCGCCCTTTAACAGCACATAGGCGATCACCACGATCAGTGGCAGCACCGCCAGGGCCGTGAACAGGCCAGCTGTGAGCGTAAGCAGCAGATTCCAGCGGTTGCGCGCCAGCGAGGGTTGGAGCGTGAGGGAGCCGCGGCTGAAGGAGGTCATCAGGGCTCAGTACTTGAGGCTCAGGCGCCGCACGATCACCTGGGCGAGGAGGTTCACCACCAAGGTGAGCAGCATCAGCACGAGGGCGGCGTACATCAACGCCGACACCTGCAGGCCATCGGCTTCACCGAACTGGTTGGCCAGCATCGACGAAATCGTGTTGGCCGGAGCCAGCAGGCTGAGGCTGAAGTTATTGGAATTGCCGATCAGCATGGTCACGGCCATGGTTTCGCCCATGGCCCTGCCCAAAGCGAGCATCACGCCACCCGTGATGCCTGAGATGGCTGCCGGCAGAATCACGTGCACGATCGCGCCCCAGCGGGTGGTGCCCACGCCGTAGGCAGCCTGACGCAGGGCCAGCGGCACTTGCTGCAGCGAGTCGCGGGAGATGGCCGTGATGATCGGCAGGATCATCACCACAAGGATCAACACCGCTGGGGCCATGCCAGGGCCCAGTGGCGTGGTGGAGAAGAAGGGGAGCCAGCCGAGCAGCTGATGCAGGCCCATGAGCCCCGGCCTCAGGAAGGGCTCCATCACAAAGATGCCCCAGAGCCCGAGCACCACCGAGGGAATCGCGGCCAGGAGTTCCACCATCAGACCCAAAACCTGACGGACCGGCAGAGGGATGAAGTTCTCGGTGAGAAAGATCGCGGTGCCGACGCCCAGCGGTACTGCGATGGCCAGGGCCAGCAGCGAGCTCACCACCGTTCCGTAGATGGCGGTGAAGGCTCCGTAGTGCTCGCCGATCGGGTCCCAGTTCGAGGTGGTGAGGAAGCCCAGCCCAAAGCGTGTGATCGCCTCTCTGGCTCCTCCCAGAACCGTGAACAGGATGCCGATGAGCACGAGCCCCACCACGGAGGCCAGCACCACCGCCAGCTTCTGGAATCCCCGATCAATCAGCAGTTCCCAGGGGGGACGCCGCCGCTGCGAGAAGAGTTCGGGGCGCGCACCCGCTGCCATGGGGATCTTTACCTGGCCCAAATCTAAAGCTCTGGCGCAGGGCCGTTAGCGTTAGGGCTTAGGCAACAATCCCTGGGGCGCAGTCAGTCAGTTGGCACGGATCGTTGGCATCGACCTGGGCACCACCAACTCGGTGGTGGCGGTGCTCGAGGGTGGGCGCCCTCAGGTGATCGCCAGTGCCGAGGGCGGCCGCACCACCCCATCCGTGGTGGGTTTCAGCAAGGACGCTGAACTGTTGGTGGGGCAACTGGCCCGCCGCCAGCTGGTGTTGAACCCCCGCAACACCTTCGCCAATCTGAAGCGCTTTGTGGGGCGCCAGTGGGACGAGCTGGAGGACAGCAGCCTCTCTGTTCCATACACCGTGCGGGCCAACGACCAGGGCAACGTGCGGGTGGTGTGTCCGGCCACGGAGCGGGAGTACGCGCCGGAAGAGCTGGTGGCCAGCATCCTGCGCAAGCTCGTAGACGACGCCAGCACCTATCTAGGGGAGCCGGTGGAGGCAGCGGTGATCACTGTGCCCGCCTACTTCAACGACGCCCAGCGCCAGGCCACCCGTGATGCCGGCCGCTTGGCGGGCATCAGCGTGGAGCGGATCCTGAATGAACCCACGGCCGCTGCGCTGGCCTACGGCTTCGATCGCAGCACCGTGAAGCGTGTGCTCGTGTTCGACTTGGGTGGCGGCACCTTCGACGTGTCGGTGCTACGCATCGCCCAAGGGGTGTTCGATGTGAAGGCCACCAGTGGTGATACCCAGCTGGGGGGCAACGACTGGGATCGGCGCATCGTGGATTGGCTGGCTGATCAATTCCAGAGCGAGCACGGCATCGATCTGCGTCGCGATCGCCAGGCTCTGCAACGGCTCACCGAAGCAGCGGAGAAGGCCAAGATCGAGCTGAGTGGTGTGCAAAGCACACCTATGTCCCTGCCGTTCATTGCCACCGGCGAGGCAGGTCCGCTGCACATCGAAACCACACTCGAGCGGCGCACCTTTGAGGGTCTTTGCCCCGATCTGCTCGATCGTTTGCTGCGGCCCGTGCAGCGCGCCCTGCGGGATTCGGGCCTGGCCGCTGAGGACATCGACGACGTGGTGCTGGTGGGCGGCTCCACGCGCATGCCAATGGTGCAGGAGATGGTGCGCACCCTGATCCCGCTGGAGCCCTGCCAATCGGTGAATCCCGATGAGGTGGTGGCGATCGGTGCGGCCGTACAGGCCGGGATCCTCACCGGTGAGCTGCGCGATCTGATGCTCAACGACGTCACACCGCTCTCCCTCGGTCTGGAAACGATCGGTGGGGTGATGAAGGTTCTGATCCCGCGCAACACCTCGATTCCGGTGCGCAAGAGCGATGTGTTCAGTACGTCGGAGCCCAACCAGAGCTCCGTGGAGATCCACGTGCTGCAGGGCGAGCGCCAGATGGCGGAAGGCAATAAGAGTCTGGGCCGCTTCCGCCTCTCAGGCATTCCGCCAGCCCCGCGCGGTGTGCCTCAGGTGCAGGTGTCGTTCGATATCGATGCCAACGGATTGCTGCAGGTTGCGGCCACCGATCGCACTACAGGTCGCCAGCAAAGCGTGAGCATTCAGGGCGGCTCGAACCTCAGTGAGGACGAGATCAAGACCCTGATCGAAGAGGCCGAGCAGAAGGCCAGCGAGGATCGGCGGCGCAAGGCCGAAATCGACCGGCACAACCGGGCCCAGACCCTTGTGGCCCAGGCCGAACGCCGCTTGCGCGATGCCGCTCTGGAATTAGGCCCATACGGAGCCGAGCGTCAGCAACGCGCTGTGGAGATTGCGGTGCGTGACGTCCAAGATCAGTTGGCGACGGGAGATCTGGGCGATCTGGATCTGGCGGTGAGCCAGTTGCAAGAGGCCCTCTATGGGCTCAACCGTCGTCTGGCGAGTGAACGCAAACAGGACAGCAGCCCGCTGCAGGGCCTGAAGAACACCCTGGGTTCGCTCAAGGATGAGCTCTTTGCCGATGACGATTGGGATGACTGGGATTCCCGCGGCCGAGGCCGTGATCCCTGGGCCGAGCCCTCCTGGAGTGCTGCACGGAGCGGCTGGGGTGCCGATGACTGGAGTCGGCCTGCACCGGCACCACGCATCGATGTTCCGCCCGTTCGTTATTCGGATCAGGATCGGTTCGCAGATCCAGGGCGGTATGACGATGATGATCGCTACAGCTCTCAGCGCTTCAGGCCCGAGCGCGATCCCCAGGAGCGTGATGAGTCGTTCCCTGAAGAGCGCGACCGTGACCGGCGTCCGCGCTCTGCACCCAATGATCAGTACGCCGACGATCGTTTCGCCGATGACGGCTACCGCGAGGACCGCTACCGCGATGAGCGCGATTGGGACTCCGACCGGTTGAGTGCTCAGGCGGCGCCTCGCCGCAGCGCACGGCCGGCCCCGTTTGAGGGTGATCCCTGGGCTGAGGAGTGAGCCCGGTGAGCAGTGCTCCCTATCGCTCGGCTGTGAATCACTGGGCTGTGCTGGGGCTCGACCCCGGCGCCGATTCGCAGGCGCTCAAGCGTGCCTTTCGCCAACAGGCCCGGCGTTGGCATCCGGATCTCAACGGCAATGATCCCCACGCTGAGGAACAGTTCAAGGCCGTTAACGAGGCCTATGCCGTTCTCAGTGATCCCCAGCGCCGCCAGCAGTGGGAGCAGGGGCTCGATACCGCGGAGGCGGCGGCAGCCGGGCTGGATCCCTTCGCCCAGGGCTTCCCTGATTTTGACGACTACATCGAGGAGTTGTTCGGCGTTCCGCAGCGCCGATCGCCGGCCAGTCGCGCTGGTGACTCCGAAAGGCCCCCGGCATCCGAGGCCCGCGAGCGCAGCGAGGTCACTGCGGCACCACCGCCACCGCCACCGGTGGTGGCGAGCAGCGATTGTGAGTCGCTGGTGGAGCTCACGCCAGAGCAGGCGCTGCAGGGTGAGCGGGTGGAGATCGATCTCCCCGATGGCACCTGTGTGGAGGTATGGACCCCGGCGATGGCGGGGGATGGTTGGCGTTTGCGCCTGGCTGGCGTGGCTCCCGGTGGGGGGGATCACTTTCTGCAGCTGCGGGTGCGCACGCCCGAGGGGCTGCGGATCGACGGCCTTCGGGTGCTCTACCAGTTGGATCTCTCTCCGGCAGAAGGGGCGCTGGGCTGCTCCGTGGTCGTGCCGACCCTGGATGGTCCGGTGCAGCTGCGCGTTCCTGCCGGCTCCTCCAGCGGCCGATTGCTGCGCCTGCGCGGACGAGGCTTGCAACAAGGCGAGCAGCGTGGCGATCAGTTGGTGGAATTGCGCCTGGTGGTGCCCAGCGTCCTCACCGAGGCAGAGGAGGCGCTGTATGCCCGCCTGCAACAGTTGGCAGCTGAGCTCGATGGTGAACGGAGCTGAGCCGACACCGCCCATCAGTGAGACACTGAAGCCAGCGTTTGCTCCACGATGTCGGTTCACGTCCTGCTGTTCGATGCCGGCAGCGACAACGAGGGCATCCACTCCCTCGAACTGAATGGCACCACCGTGGTGCTGTTGTTTGAGGACCGCGATGATGCCGAGCGCTACGCCGGTCTGCTGGAGGCCCAGGATTTCCCGGCTCCCACGGTCGAGGCGATCGAACGCCGCGAGATGGAGGAGTTCTGCAGCAGCGCCGGCTACGAGGCCCGTTTCGTTCCGGCGGGCTTCCTCCCCCAGAGCGCCGAAGATCGCCTGCTGATTGCTCCGCCTGAGAAGAACATGGATGTGACCTCCTGGCGTGAGCAGGAGGATCCAGCTAGTGAGCCCGTGGTGGCAGCTGCTGATGATCCGATCAGTACCGGTAACGCGGAACTCGAGGACTTTCGTCGCCGGCTTGAGGGCCTGCTGTGAGCAGCTCCTTTGCCGAGGTGCAACGGGGCCATCTGCTCACCGAGCAGGCCAACCCCTCCAGTGCTGATCTCGATGCCCTGAGCACTGCTGACCTAGTGGCCGTCTTCGTTGAAGAAGACCGGCGCCCCCAAGAGGCCGTGGCCGCCGCGGCACCGGCCCTGGCCGCAGCGATCGACGCCATTGCTGAGCGTTTACGTTCCGGCGGCCGCCTGTTTTATCTGGGGGCCGGGACGTCCGGCCGACTGGGTGTTTTGGATGCGGCGGAGTGTCCGCCCACCTTCTGCAGTGCGCCGGAGCTGGTGCAGGGGGTCTTGGCGGGCGGCGCACCGGCGCTGTTGCGCAGCTCAGAGGGCCTGGAAGATCTGTTCGAAGCGGGCCGTGATGATCTCGTTGCCCGCGGCTTCAACGCTGCGGACGCCTTGGTGGGCATTGCTGCGGGCGGCACCACGCCCTATGTGCAGGGCGGCTTGAGCCATGCCCGCAGCCTTGGTGCCCTGAGCATCGCCATGGCCTGCGTGCCGGCCGAGCAGGTTTCGATGCCCTGCGATCTCGACATTCGCTTGATCACCGGCCCTGAGGTGCTCACCGGTTCCACGCGCTTGAAGGCTGGAACCGCCACCAAGATGGCTCTCAACATCCTCAGCACCGGCGTGATGGTGCGCCTGGGCAAGGTGTATGGCAACCGCATGGTGGATGTGGCGGTCACCAACAGCAAGCTCGAGGACAGAGCCCTGCGCATCCTGGCGGATCTGGCCGGTGTCGACCGTGACGCCGGCCGTGCCTTGCTGCAGGAGAGCGAAGGCTCGGTGAAGCTGGCGCTGTTGATGGCTCGCTGCAACATCACGGCGGCCCGCGCCCGGGAACGGCTCGCCAGCCATGGCGGCCAGCTGCGCTCAGCCCTCGAATGAGCCCCAGTAGGGCTCAGTGAACAGATCCAACTTGCGCCGTGTGGCGGCTGGCACCTGATCAGCAGGCGTCATCAGGGCATCGCGCAGGGCGGCGTGGGCCTGGCTGGCGGGGCGTTGCACACCGATGCGCTCAGCCGTGGTACGCACGATCTGGGTGGCCAGTTCGGCGTTGGCGCGCAGGTTGCCGATCACCATCTCCACGGTGACGCTGTCGTGGTCGGCGTACCAGCAGTCGTAGTCGGTCGCCATGGCGAGAGTGGCGTAGGCGATCTCCGCTTCACGCGCCAGGCGGGCTTCGGTGTGGTTGGTCATCCCGATCACCGTGCAGCCCCAGCTGCGGTAGAGGTTGGATTCAGCGCGAGTGGAGAAGGCCGGGCCTTCCATGCACAGATAGGTGCCGCCGCGGTGCAGGCTGCGGCCTTCCGGCATCAGGCTGTCCGCTACATCACCGAGGAGGCGGCTGAGGCTCGGGCAGAAGGGATCGGCCAGAGCCACGTGGGCCACGGCCCCCTCACCGAAGAAGCTGATCGGCCGCTGCATGGTGCGGTCGATGAATTGATCGGGCACCACCATGTCGAGGGGTTTGACCTGCTCCTGCAGAGAACCCACCGCCGAGGGGGAGAGGATCCAGCGCACGCCCAAGGAGCGCATCGCCCAGATGTTGGCCCGGTAGGGCACCTCCGTGGGCAGAAACGTGTGATGGCGTCCATGGCGCGCCAGAAACACCACCTCCATGCCGCCGAGTGTTCCCAGCCGCAGGCTGTCGGAGGGAGGCCCAAAGGGCGTGTCGATCGTGAGCTCCTGCACGTTCTCCAGTCCCTCCATGGCATAGAGCCCGCTGCCGCCGAGCACGCCGAGGCGAGCCTGGGCGAGGTTCAGACCGGTGGGAGAAGCCATGGTTCGGTAGCGCCTGCAACCCTTCTACCGGAGCGCCCATACTGACTTCTGTTTGCTCTTTCTCTGCCGTGACCAAAGCCGTGATGGTGACCGACGCCGGCACGATCGAACTGGAGCTGTTCGAAGCCGATGCGCCCAACACCGTGGCCAACTTCGTGAAGCTGGCCAAGGACGGCTTCTATGACGGCCTGGCCTTCCACCGCGTGATCCCGGGCTTCATGGCCCAGGGCGGCTGCCCCAACAGCCGTGAAGGTGCCCGCGGCATGGCCGGCACCGGTGGCCCTGGCTACCAGATCGACTGCGAGATCAACAGCCAGAAGCATCAGGCCGGCACCCTGGCCATGGCCCACGCTGGCCGCAACACCGGTGGCTCGCAGTTCTACATCTGCCATGAGGCCCAGCCCCACCTTGATGGTGTGCATACCGTCTTCGGCCACACCGGCAACATGGATGTGGTGATGGCGCTGAAGAACGGCAGCCGCATCACCTCGGTGACCATTCAGGACTGATCAGTCCCGGCTGATCCCCTCAGCTCCAGCGCATCAGCGTGCCTGCATCCACCCGGAGCTGGGGGCGATTCGCCTGCAGCTCCACCAGCGGGCGTCGCTCCGCTTCCAGGGTGTTGCTGGGGTGCGTTGTGCGTTGGCTGTCAGGCGCGAGCAACAGGCTGACGCTGCCGGTTTGCGGCCAGCCAGCCATGGTGTGCAGCACCTGAGCGAGTTGTGCCGCATCACCACTGGCCACCAACACAGCCAGGTCGGGCTGATTGAGCAGGGCCAGCACCCTGGAGTGCTCTTCGAGTTCCAGCTCCAGATCGTGGGCCGTGCACCAGTCGCGGAGTTGCTGGTACTGGGCGGCCTTGGTTTCGCTGCTCAGTTCCACGTCCGCTGTCGTCGTCCAGGCCAGCACCGCTGCCGGTCCGCGGCCGGCCGGCGTGTCCATCAGGTGTCCGAGCTTGGCTTGCTTGGTCTGGAGGTAGGCCGCGTTGTGCTGGCTTGGGTCCATCACCAGCGGCACCCGGTCCTCCACCTGCAGGCCGTAGCCGCCCAGGCCGGCAATTTTGCGCGGGTTGTTGGTGATCAGGCGCAGGCGATGCACCCCCAGGTCGCTGAGGATCTGGGCCCCCACGCCATAGTTGCGTAGATCGGCAGGGAAGCCCAGGCGCTCATTGGCTTCCACCGTGTCGAGGCCGCCATCCTGCAGGGAGTAAGCCCGCAACTTGTTGATCAGGCCGATCCCACGGCCCTCCTGACGCAGGTACACCACCACCCCCTCGCCTGCGGCCTCGATCATGCGCAGGGCAGCCTCCAGCTGCGGCCGGCAGTCGCAGCGCAGGGAG
This sequence comes from Vulcanococcus sp. Clear-D1, assembly GCF_014654725.1. Taxonomy (GTDB): domain Bacteria; phylum Cyanobacteriota; class Cyanobacteriia; order PCC-6307; family Cyanobiaceae; genus Vulcanococcus. The sequence continues at coordinate 225,335 of NZ_JACVZV010000015.1, forward strand.
CCGAAGGCGTCACCGGTGAGACATTCGCTGTGAACCCGCACCAGCACGGGGCCTTCTGCCTGGTCTGGTTGGCCTTTCACGATCGCCACATGCTCGCTGCCATCGAGCTCGTTCCGGAATCCAATGGCGCGGAAACTGCCGAAGGCGCTGGGGAGCGTGGCCTCGGCCTGGCGGCGCACAAAGCGCTCGGTATCCAGCCGGTAGCGGATGAGATCGGCGATGTTGATCAGCCGCAGGCCATGGCGCTGGGCGTAGTCGACCAGCTGCGGCAGCCGCGCCATGGAGCCATCCACGTTCTGGATCTCGCAGATCACACCGGCGGGATAGAGGCCTGAGAGGCGCGCCAGATCCACCGCAGCCTCGGTGTGGCCAGCGCGCTTGAGCACGCCGCCCTGCTTGGCGCGCAGCGGAAAGATGTGGCCGGGCCGACGCAGATCGGCGGGACGGGTGCCGGGATGGATCGCCACCTGAATGGTGCGGGCCCGGTCCTCGGCGGAGATCCCGGTGCTGACACCGTTTTCTGGGCCCGCGTCCACGCTCACGGTGAAGGCGGTCTGGTTGCTGTCGGTGTTGCGATCCACCATCAGCGGCAGGTCGAGGGCATCGAGCCGCTCGCCTTCCATCGCCAGGCAGATCAAGCCACGCGCCTCAGTGGCCATGAAGTTGATCTGTTCCGGGGTGGCGAACTGAGCGGCGCAGATCAGGTCGCCCTCGTTCTCTCGGTTCTCGTCGTCCACCACCACCACCATTTCGCCATTGCGGATCGCCGCCAGGCCATCGGCGATGGTGTCGAACTGGAAAGCGCTTGGGTTCAGGGGTGGAGGGCCCGCCGGGCCCGGGTTGCAGACACTTTTATAGAGCCCGGTACGATCTGGCGTTCCTGACATCCCGGCATGGCCAGCAAGCGCGTTGCGGTGATCGGCGCCTCCGGTTATGGCGGGCTGCAGACCCTGCGCCTGCTCCAAGGCCATCCCTCACTGGAGGTGAGCTTCCTCGGCGGCGAGCGCAGCAGTGGCAAACGCTGGAGCGAGCTCACACCCTTTCTGCCCCTGCCGGGTGATCCCGTGGTGCAGTCGCCCGATCCCGACGCGATCGCCGCTGCGGCTGATCTGGCGGTGTTGAGCCTGCCCAATGGCCTGGCTTCCACCCTGGTTCCTCCTCTCCTGGAGCGGGGCGTGAAGGTGGTCGACCTCTCGGCCGACTACCGCTACAGCTCCCTGGAGAAATGGAAGGAGGTGTATGCCTCGGAGGCCCGCGCCTTCCCCCGCACCGACGCGGAGCTCTGCTCCGAAGCCGTGTATGGCCTTGTGGAGTGGGAGGCGGAGCGGATCGCGGCGGCACGGCTGGTGGCGGCACCCGGTTGTTTTCCCACCGCCAGCCTGCTGGCGCTCACACCGCTGCTGAAGCAGGGCTTGATTGAAACCAGCGGCATCGTGATCGATGCGAAGACCGGGACAAGCGGTGGTGGACGTGCCGCCAAGGAGCATCTGTTGCTGGCTGAAGCCTCCGAAGGTGTGGCCCCTTATGGCGTGGTGGGCCATCGCCACACCAGCGAGATCGAGCAGCTGTGCAGCCGCGCTTCAGGTCATGCGATCGCCCTGCAGTTCACGCCGCACCTGATTCCGATGGTGCGGGGCCTGTTGGCCACGGTGTATGGCCGGCTTCGGGATCCAGGCCTCACCGCCGAAGACCTCACCACGCTGCTGGAGGCCGCCTATCGCAACGCCCCCTGCGTGCAGGTGCTGCCCGTGGGCACGTATCCCTCCACCAAGTGGGTGCGGCAGACGAATCGCGCGTTGCTGTCGGTGCAGGTGGATGGCCGCACCGGCCAGCTGATCGTGATGAGCGCCATCGACAACATGGTGAAGGGCCAGGCCGGCCAGGGCGTGCAGTGCCTCAACCTGATGGCGGGTCTGCCGGCTGAAACGGGTCTGCCCCTGCTGCCTTTTTATCCCTAGACCAAATCGAGCCGTTCGGCTGCGAGCTGAACCGCCAGCGGCAGGATCCGGTGCTCCTGGGCATGGATCCGTGCCGCCAGGCTGGCCACCGAATCAGCCTCGAGCACGGGCACAGCCGCCTGCACCAGAATTGTCCCCGTGTCGACCTCCAGGCTCACCAGGTGGGCCGTGCAGCCGCTCAGCTTCACGCCGGCTGCCAAGGCCTGTTCGATGGCTTTTGCACCGCGGAAGCTCGGTAGCAGGGAGGGGTGGATGTTGATCAGGCGCTCGGGGTAGGCATCGATCAGGGCCTGGGTCACGATGCGCATCCAGCCGGCCATCACCACCAGCTCCACACCGGCGGCCTGGAAACTGGCAATCAGCGCCTGATCCAGCGCTTCCCGACTGGCGTAGCAGCGGTGATCGTGGAGCATGCAGGGCACACCGAGGCGTGCGGCGCGCTGTTCAGCGCCGCAGCCGGGGTTGTTGACCACCAGCTGGCACACCGTTGCTGCGAGCTGCCCCCCCCGGCAGGCAGCCACCAACGCTTCAAAGTTGCTGCCTGAGCCTGAGGCCATCACCCCCAGGCGCAGCGGGCGGGCTCCGGCGGGCGAGCGATCTGGTGGCAACGGCCACTGGATGGACCGGTTGGCCTCGCTAGGGTTTGAAAGATCGGGTGTCGGGCCATGTCCCATCTCTCCATCCTGCCAACCGTCCTTCGCGATGAGGATGTGTTGGTTCAGGCGCTTGAGGATCTGGAGCTCACGGTGGTGCGCGGTGGCGACCTGCGTGGTTTTGCCGATCAGAGCGAGTCCGTGAGTGTGCGCGTTCAGCTCCCCGAGGGCACCTGGCTGGGCTGGCGCCATGACGCCAGCGGTCAGCTGGCTCTGGTGGGTGATCTTCAGCAGCTCGGTCGCTCCCGCTCGCTGCAACAGCTGATCGGTGCCATCACACGTCGCTATGCCGCCCGGCAAGCCCTGCGGACCCTGGCCCAGGATCTGCCCGGCGCCACTCTGGAACTGGCCCACAGCCTGAATCCCTGAGGCAAATCGTGGTTCAGGTCCATCTCGATCTGAGCGAGCCCCAACAACACCTGGTGGCCGTTCAGATCCAGGTTGCGCCGCGGCTGGCGCGATTGCGGCTCGCTTTGCCTGGCTGGACGCCGGGGTCGTATCTGATTCGCGATTACGTGCGCCTGCTCGAGGGCTTGGTGGTGGAGCAGGACGGCCGCGTTCTTGAGCTCCAGCGCCTAGAGCCCTCCGCCTGGGTTGTGGCCTGCGATCCCAGTGGTGGTCTGCTCACGATTCGCTACCGGGTGTTGGCGACGGAGCTCACCGTGCGCACCTGCCATCTCGATCACGAGCATGGGTTCCTGGCCTTGGCGGCCGTGGTGCTCGAACTGGAGGGTGAGCGCTGGAGTCCCTATCAGCTCAGCTGCACGCTCCCGAAGGGATGGCAGGCCTTCCTGCCACTCCCCGTCTCCAATGGGGTGTGGGAGGCCCGCAACCTCGATCACCTGCTCGACAGCCCAGTGGAGGCAGGTCCGCACCAACCCCTCCACTTTGCGGTGCATGGTGTTCCCCATCAGCTGGTCTGCTGGGCAGGAGGCCCCGGCGATGAGCGTTGGCTGCTCGAGCGCCAGCCGCAACTGCTCGATGATCTGCGCCGCGTCTGTGAGGCCTGTTGCCGGCTGATGGGTGTGGAACGCCCGGCTGCCGACAACTATCTGGTGATCCTGCATCTGGTGGATGAGGGCTACGGCGGCCTCGAGCACGACGACAGCACTGTTCTCGTCTACGGACGCCGCAACCTCGAGAAGCCGAACGGCTACCGCCGCTTCCTCCAGTTGGTGGCCCATGAATACCTGCACCAATGGAACGTGCGCCGCCTGCGTCCCGCGGAGCTGACGCCGATCGACTATCACCGCCCGCCCGTGGTGCCGAGCCTTTGGTTTGCAGAGGGGGTTACGAGCTACCTCGATCAGTTCCTGCCGCTCACCGCTGGCTTGAGTGAGCCTGAGGATCTGTTCCTCGACCTGGCCGAAGACCTCAGCCGCTACCGGCTCACCCCCGGGCGCGCTGTGCAGAGTCTGCGGGAGAGCAGCCAGGAGGCCTGGGTGAAGCTCTACAAGGCGGATGCCTATTCGGCCGATGCCCAGGTGAGCTACTACCTGAAAGGCGCGGTTGTGGCCTTGTGCCTGGATTTGCATCTGCGCCGCAGCGGCGGTTCTCTGATGCAGGTGTTGCGCCAGCTCTGGCTGAGCCACGGCCGCTGGGGGCGTGGCTACAGCGAGGCTGATCTGGTGGAGTCGTTTGCGACACAAGCCCCGGATCTCGCAACCCAACTGCCGCGTTGGCTGAACGAACTCGACGATCCCGATCTCGATGGCTACTTATCGAGTGTGGGCTTATTCCTGGATGCGGAGATGGCGAGCACGCCATGGGCAGGACTCACGCCGCGCCTGGAGGCCGGCGGTCTGACCGCAGCGCGGGTGGTGCGCGGCGGTCCGGCCGAACAGGCCGGTGTGATGGTGGGCGATGAGCTCGTGGCCCTGGATCAGCAGCGCCTCAAAACACAGGACGACCTGCAACGCGCGCTGCGAGCCAACCAGCCCCAAACCCTGTTGATTGCCCGGCGCTCTCAGTTGCGCCGCCTTGAGCTCCGCCCCCAATCGCCCCAGGTGGAGCGCTACAGCCTTAAGTGTGTCGTCGAGGCCACCGACGAGCAACTCGATGCCCAGCAACGCTGGTTGCTGCAACAACCAGCGCGGTTGGGTTGATGGTGCGGCCCTTCAGCGACGCCAAACCGATCAGGCCGCCGGCTTGGTCAGCAGCTGCGGCCAGCGGCGTTGCTTTGCTGGCTTTGGTGGCCGTGGCCGTGCACCAGGGCCGAGATCCTCTCCCGGTGTCGATTCCTGGTGTGGTTCAGCGGCCCAAGGCACCGGCGCCACCGCAACAGAAGGCTTGGATCAGCCCGCTCGTGCGCCAGTGCGGCGTGCAGGATCTAGCTTTGCGCATGCGGCTTCAGGCGTTGCAACGGGATCTGCCCAGCCGCACCCGCCGCGTCAGCATCGATCCCAGCAACTACGGCGAGCGCACCTCGCGTGATGCCTACGGCAACTCGGTTGACACCACACCATCGCTCGTGGTGCTGCATGAAACCGTCTACGGCATCGGCTCCGCGATCAACACCTTCATCACCCACCACCCTCACGATCAAGACCAGGTGAGCTACCACCTGTTGATCGGTGAGGACGGCCAGGTGGTGGAGACCCTGGATCCTGCCAAACGCGCCTTTGGCGCTGGCTACTCCGCCTTTAAGGGGCGCTGGGACGTAACCAACCCCAACATGGATGGATCCGTGAACAACTTCGCGTTGCACCTGAGCCTGGAAACTCCGCTCGATGGTGAGGACGCCGATTCAGCCCACAGCGGTTACTCCAGCCGCCAGTACGACGCTCTGGCTGTGGTTTTGGCGACGTGGATGCGTCGCTACCGCATTCCGTTTGAGCACATCACCACCCACCGTTACGTGGATCTTGGCGGCGAACGGGCCGACCCCCGCAGTTTCGATTGGAGTGAGCTTCAGGTGCGCCTGGCTGCCCTGGGCGTTCTTTGCTGATCAGATCAGCTCAGGCGTTGGTTTGCGCTGCACGCTGAAGATCAGGCCATGCAGCTCAGGATCCTGCATGTAGCGGAGGATCCGGGCGGGATAGTCGAGCTTCCCGTTGTGGAGGTATGCCAGCGTCGCGACTGTTTTGGCGCGACCGCGGTTCTGGCTGACGTTGAAGGTGGCCGAGGCCGGTTGCTTGAGCAGCGCCAGCAGCCGCGCCATCTTGCCGGCGAGGAGCTCCACGTTCCGCTCGGGATCCAGCAGCTGATCGCGGGCGGCTGCCACCTCCTCTGGGTTGGCGTCTTCCCGCAGCAGGCCCTGCTTCACCATCTCGCTCAGCCCCAGCTGAGCTGGGCCATGGGTGCTGAACAAACCTGAATGGGCCGCCAACGGCAGGTCTTCTCCTGGTTTGGCGTGCTGCATCTCATCGAAGAGGATCGCCGCGAGCAGCATCGGGTTGATGCCGGTGCGATGGCTTTCCCGCCAAACCACCGGGCGCAGGGCATCGAGTCGCGTCACGGTGTGACTGCGCAGGGGGGTGAGCTGATCGACACCGCGGGTGAACAGCTGTGCCAATTTGGGTTGCGGCCCATGCACGCCGAAGCGGCGCTGCAGCTCTTGCAGTTCCTCGGCTGTAAAGGTGGTGGGGTCAGCTTCCGGATTTTCAGCCATGCTGGAGCGCTCAGCCGTGGGGGCTGTTGAGCCGTGCCCACGCGCGCTCCAGTCCACGCTGCCCAGGCTGAGCATGGCGAGTCCCAGAGCGCCTGCGCAGAGCGCGCTGCGGGTGCTGCGGTGGCGGAACGTCTGGCCCAGGGCTGAGGTGGGATTAATCAAATCTTACGAAGCTCTTCCCGATTCGCTCGTTCGGTGGCCGGCCGGCTGTGTGCTTGTCCACACAGTCTCGGTTCAGTCTCGGCTTTTTGCAGTGTTTCTGATCCCAAAAGGGTTTGCCCACGGTGATTTCACCGATAGGTTCGATTTGCGCCTGCCTGAACTGGCTTCATGACATCCACCGCTTCCGCTCCCGGCGTTGACGCCAATAGCCAGTGGCAGCGGTTCTGCAGCCAGCTCTGGCATAACCCGAGCCTGGGTTTCTGGCTCGATGTGAGCCGTATGGGCCTCGATGAGGCCGTGCTCAGCAGCCTCCGGCCGCGCTTCAAAGAGGCCTTCCAGGCCATGGCAGCCCTAGAGGGTGGAGCGATCGCCAATGCCGACGAGCAGCGCCAGGTGGGGCATTACTGGCTGCGCAACCCATCCCTGGCACCGGATGCGGCCAGCGGCCAACACATCCAGGCGGAGATTGATCGGATCGAGGCGTTCGGCCGTGATGTTCTCAGTGGCGCCATCGGGCCTGACGGCGGAACCCGTTTCACTGATGTGCTGTGGATCGGCATCGGCGGCTCTGGCCTTGGCCCTTTGCTCATGATTCGGGCCCTGCAGGATCCCGGCGCTGGCCTGCCCTTTCACTTCTTCGACAACGTCGATCCCGATGGGATGCGCCGCACCCTGGCTTCCCTGGGTGATCGGCTCAAGACCACGTTGGTGATCGTGGTGAGCAAATCCGGCGGCACACCGGAGCCCCATATCGGCATGCTCCAGGCCCGCCGTGCCGTCGAGGCCGCCGGTGGCAATTGGATCAAGCAGGCCGCAGCGGTGACCATGCTCGGCAGCCGCCTCGATCAGGAAGCGGAGCAGGGCGATTGGCTGGCTCGCTTCGACATGTTCGATTGGGTGGGTGGCCGCACCAGCATCACCAGCGCTGTTGGTCTGCTGCCGGGAGTGCTAATCGGCTCCGACATTCGCGCCTTCCTGGCCGGCGCTGCCGAGATGGATGAGGTGACCCGCTCCGCCAACACCCTGGACACCAACCCGGCCGCCCTCTTGGCGGCCGCCTGGTTCCAGGCCGGCGGTGGCCGAGGCCAGCGGGACATGGTGGTGCTGCCCTACCGCGACCGGCTGGAGGTGTTCAGCCGTTACCTGCAGCAGCTGGTGATGGAGAGCCTGGGCAAGAAGCTCGATCGTCAGGGCAACGTGGTGCACCAGGGCATCGCCGTCTACGGCAACAAGGGCTCCACTGACCAGCACGCCTACGTGCAGCAGCTGCGCGATGGGGTGGACAACTACTTCGTGACCTTCATTGAAGTGCTCGAAGATCCGGGCGACATCCCACCTCTCGAGGGCGAGAACCCCGGTGATTTTCTCGATGGCTTCCTGCAGGGCACCCGCTCAGCGCTCACCGATGAGGGGCGCTACAACCTGAGCATCACGATGCAGAAGCTCGACGCCCGCAGCCTCGGCGCCTTGATCGCCCTGTTTGAGCGCGCTGTGGGGTATTACGGCGAGCTGGTGAACATCAACGCCTACCACCAGCCCGGCGTTGAAGCCGGCAAGAAAGCCGCCGCCGCGTTGCTCGATCTGCAGGCACGGCTGGAGCAGGCGATGGCTGACAAGCGCGAACACACGCTTGCGGAGCTTCAGCAGCTGATGGGGCTGCCCTCACCTGAGCCGCTCTATTGGATCCTGCGCCACCTCTGCGCCAACCGCCGCCACATTGATGCGCGCGGCGATTGGGGCCAGCCGGAATCCCTTGTGTTCATCCACGACTGAGGCGCTGCCTCAGGGCACCAGGTTCACGAGCTTGCCCGGCACCACGATCACGCGGCTGGGGGTTTTGCCCTCCAGCCACTTGGCCGCGATGTCGCTCTCGAGGGCTAGCTTCTCCAGCGTGGCCTTGTCGGCATCGGCGGGCACCTCCAGGTTGCCGCGCACTTTGCCCTTGATCTGAATCACCAGGGTCACGGTGTCGCGCACCAGGGCGCTGGCATCGGCTGCGGGCCAGCGCTGGGCGTGGATGCTGCTGCTGGCCAGGGCATCGCCGGCATTGCGGCCGCTGAGCTTCAGCCAGAGCTCTTCGGCCAGGTGGGGCGCAAAGGGTGCCAGCAGGATCAGCAGCGTGCGCAGCGCCTCGCAGGCGAACACCTCTCCGCAATTTTCCAGGTGGGTGCCCATGGCGTTGCTGAGCTTCATCAGCTCCGACACGGCGGTGTTGAACTGATAGTCGCCATCGAGGTCGTCGCTGATCTCGGTGATGGCGGTGTGCACCGCTCGCCGCAGCTCTTGCTCGGCGGGGTTCAGTGATCCGGCGGCCAGGGCCTGGACCACGGCCTCGGGGCCACCGGCACCCGCCGCCAGGCTCAGGCCGCGCTCGCAGGCACCATCCACCAGGCGCCAGATCCGCTGCAGGAAACGGAACTGCCCCTCCACATCGGCGTCGTCCCACTCGAGATCCTTCTCCGGCGGCGCCTTGAACAGGATGAACATCCGGGCGGTATCTGCGCCGTACTTGTCGATGACAACAGCCGGATCCACGCCGTTGTACTTCGACTTCGACATCTTTTCGTAGAACGTCTCCAGCACTTCGCCACTGGCCGGATCGCGTGGATCGGTGGGATCGGCCACATCCGCCGGAGCGATGTATTTGCCGGTGTGGGGGTTCTTGTAGGTGATGCCCTGCACCATGCCCTGGGTGAGCAGGCGCTGGAAGGGTTCATCGAAGCCGAGCAGGCCCCGGTCGCGCAGCACCTTGGTGAAGAAGCGCGAGTAGAGCAGGTGCAGGATCGCGTGTTCGATGCCGCCCACGTATTGATCCACGGGCAGCCAGCTGTTCACGGCGTCCTCGCTGAAGGGACGCGTGGTGTTCGTTGCGTCGCTGTAGCGCAGGTAATACCAGCTGGAACACATAAAGGTGTCCATGGTGTCGGTCTCGCGCTTGGCGGGCTGACCGCAGCAGGGGCAGCTCACGTTCACCCAGTTCTCCAGCTGCGCCAGGGGGGAGCCGCCCTTGCCGGCGAGGTTGGCGCCCTGCGGCAGTTCCACCGGCAGCTGATCGGCGGGCACGGGCACGACGCCGCAGCTGTCGCAGTGGATCACCGGGATCGGGCATCCCCAGTAGCGCTGGCGCGAGATCAGCCAGTCGCGCAGACGGAACTGCACCTTCTCCTGACCCCAGCCCTCCGCCGCAGCGGCCGAGGTGATCGCCTGTTTGGCGTCGCCATTCGGCAGGCCATCAAAGCGGCCGGAGTGGATCAGTACACCCCCCTCTGTCCAGGCGCCGCCTTCGAAGGCGTGTTCATCACTCCCTTCGGGAATGATCACTTGCTGCACCGGCAGTTCGTACTGGCGGGCAAACAGAAAATCGCGCTGGTCGTGGGCTGGCACACCCATCACTGCGCCGGTGCCGTATTCGGCCAGCACATAGTCGGCGATCCAGATCGGGATCAGTTCATCGTTGGCGGGATTGCGCACCTGGGCGCCAATCGGCACGCCGCGCTTCGGTTTGTCTTCGGCGGTGCGCTCCTGTTCGCTCTGGCGCGACACCAGATCGCAAAAGGCTTCCACGGCGATCTCCTGCTCGGCCGTGGTGAGTTCCGCCACCAGCGGATGCTCCGGTGCCAACACCACATAGGAGGCGCCGAAGATTGTGTCGGGCCGGGTGGTGAATACGGTGATTCGCTCAGCCGTGTCGTGACCGGCGGCATCCACCACCGTGAACTGCAGTTCGGCGCCGGTGCTGCGGCCGATCCAGTTGGCCTGCATGGTGCGCACGCGCTCCGGCCAACCGTCGAGCTGGCTCAGGTCGTCGAGCAGTTGCTGGGCGTAATCGGTGATTTTCAGGAACCACTGGCGCAGCTTGCGCTTCTCCACCAAGGCGCCGGAACGCCAGGAGCGGCCTTCGCTGTCCACCTGCTCATTGGCGAGCACGGTCTGATCGATCGGATCCCAGTTGACCGTGGCGTCCTTCTGATAGGCCAGCCCGGAATCAAGGAAGTGCAGGAACAGCCACTGGGTCCAGCGGTAGTAATCGGCGTGGCAGGTGGCCACCTCGCGTTCCCAATCGATCGAGAGACCCAGCTGGTTGAGCTGCTCCCGCATCGAGGCGATGTTTTGATCGGTCCAGGCGCCGGGATCCACGCCCCGCTCAATCGCCGCGTTCTCTGCTGGCAGGCCGAAGGCATCCCAGCCCATCGGATGCAGGACCTTTTTGCCCCGCAGCCGCTGCACCCGCGCCACCACATCGGTGATCACGTAGTTGCGCACATGGCCCATGTGCAGATTCCCCGAGGGATAGGGGAACATCGATAGGGCGTAGAAGGCGTCGTCGCCGGGTTTCAGCTCTGGCGTGTCGTGCAGGCCGTTCTCCTGCCAGGCCCGTTGCCAGCCGGTCTCGATCGCCTGGGGTTGGTAGCGGCTGCTCTCGCTCACGGACGGGCTGGGGTCAAGTAGGGGCGTGTGGGCGATGCTCCCACAGCCCTCAGACCAGGGCTCTGAGCAAAGCAATCGCCTGGCGGTTCACCAACACCAGCTCACCGCCATGGGCGGGCTCCAGCGCGACGAAATCGGCATCCACCCAGCGGGGGATTCCCGTGAGACTTGTGCCATCCATGAGCTGCACGGCCAAGTTGGAGCGGCTGCGAATCCAGCTTTGAAGTTGCCGAATTCCGGGCTGGGAGGTGTCGAACGGCGCAGCCCGGTTGTCCATGCTGCTCCCCATAGGATTTGCCTCAACCTCATGCCTGCCCAGGCAGGCTGCCGCGCGTGTCGTCCCCCAGCAAGACCCCGTTCAGCTCGCTGCAGGCTGAACTGAGCTTCAGCAAGTACCAGGGGCTTGGTAACGACTTCCTGATGCTCGATGGCCGCGCCGCCAGCGATCCCGACTTTGTGTTTGGCCTGACACCGGCCCTGGTGGTGGAGCTGTGCGATCGCCGCTTCGGCGTCGGCGGTGATGGCGTGATCCTGGCGTTGCCCCCGAACAACGGTGGCGAGCTGCGCATGCGCATTTTCAATGCCGATGGCACGGAGCCGGAGATGTGCGGCAACGGCATCCGTTGTTTGGCCCGCTTCCTCGCCGACCGCGACGGCGATGGCCCCGGTCGTACCTGGCAGATCGACACCCTGGCCGGTCGGATCGTGCCCGAGCTCCTGCCGGACGGCACCATTCGTGTGGATATGGGTGCTCCATTCCTCGAGCCGGCCCAGGTGCCGACAACGTTGGAGAGCGGCCCTGCTGGCCTACCCCAGGGTGAGCTGGAGGTGGATGGTGAATGCTTTGCGGTGGCGGCCGCGGGCATGGGAAATCCCCATGCGGTGATTCCCGTGCCACTGGTGGAGGAGATCGATCTGGAGCGCTTTGGCGCCCTGCTCGAAGTGCATCCCGCCTTCCCCGCCAAAACCAACGTGCACTTTGTGCAGGTGCTCGCCCCTGATCACCTGGTGATGCGGGTGTGGGAGCGAGGGGCTGGCCCCACCCTGGCTTGCGGCACTGGAGCCTGCGCCACTCTCGTGGCATGCCACAGCCTTGGGCTGTGTGAGCGGCGGGCCCGCCTCGATCTGCCCGGCGGCCCCCTGCAGATTCACTGGGATGCCGCCAGCGGCAAGGTGTTCATGGATGGTCCGGCAGAGCACGTGTTCGATGCCGTGATCCCTGATCCCCGCGCTGTTGCCGACGCTCGCAGCCAAGCCGCAGGCCAGGCCTCGGCCGAGGCCACAGCGACTGCACCAGACCCCAAGCCGACACCCGTTGCCGCTGCCCCTGAGATCGATTGCGCCACGGTGTGTACCAACGGCTGCATCCGACCTGACAACTGCCCCAGTGCTGAAGCGAGGGCCCGGGTGGCGGCGCTGCTGAGCGGCAGCTCCCTTGATGACCTGGTGACCCTGGCCACCAATACACTCGAATCCCGCACCCGTGCTCGCTTCGAGCGCGATACCGGCCTGGGCAGCTGAGGCGATGGCGCCGCAGCCCCTCAACCAGTACCTCGATTGCTGCGCCACCACACCGCTGGCGCCTGAGGTGGCTGAGCGGATGGCGGCGGTTCAGTCACAAGCCTGGGGCAATCCCTCCAGCCTGCACGGGTTCGGCTTGGCGGCGGCGGAGCAGCTGGAGCGTTCGCGCCAGGGCATCGCCGCGCTGCTGGGCTGTGATCGGGAGCGGTTGGTGTTCACCTCCGGCGGCAGTGAATCGATCCATCTGGCCCTGCTGGGCAGCGCCCCGGCGCTCGAGCTGAGCACCACCAGTGGCGGGGCCCCAAGGCTGTTGCTCTCGGCGGTGGAGCATCCCGCCAGCCGAGCGGCGGCGGCAGCTCTGGAGCAGCGGGGCTGGCTGGTGCAGGACGTACCGGTCGATCACCTGGGGGCCATCGACCTTGAGGCGTTCGAGCGTTTGCTGGCGCCGCCCACGCGCTTGGTGTCGTTGATCTGGGGGCAGAGCGAAGTCGGCACCATCCAACCCGTGGAGCGGATCGCAGCGCTGTGCCGCAGCGCTGGTGTGATGCTGCACCTCGACGCCGTGCAGGTGCTCGGCCATCAGCCTCTGCGGCTCGCTGAGCTGCCGGTGGATCTGCTCAGCTTCGCGGCGCACAAAATCCAGGGCCCGCGCGGTGTTGGCGCCCTCGTGCTGAAGCCTGGCGTGGAGTTGCAGCCCTGCATCGGCGGCGGCGGCCAGGAGGGAGGGTTGCGCTCTGGCACAGAAGCGGTGGCCCTTGTGGCTGGTTTTGAAGCGGCGTTGCATCTGGCCAACGATCGGTTGGTGGCGCATGGCGGCCGTGATCCCGTGGCGCCACTCCGGGATGCGTTGGTCTCGGCGCTGCTGGTGATGCAGGGGGTCGAGCTCAGCGGTCCAGATCCACGGGAGGCCAGCCACCCCGCGCGTCTCTCCCACCACCTCAGCCTGTTGGTGCGAGGTCGCGATGGTGATTGGTTGAACGGTCGCCAGCTGGTGCAGGCCCTTTGGCGGGAAGGCTTTGCCTGCAGCAGCGGCTCGGCCTGCAGCAGCAGCGGCTCAGCGGCGAGTGCTGTGTTGCTGGCGATGGGCTATGAGCCCGCCGCCGCCGCTGCAGGTCTGCGGCTCAGCCTGGGCCCCTGGCATGGCTCGGAGCTGCTCCAGCAGGTGCCGCAAGCGCTCGAGCGGGCCCGAGCAGCGCTTTAGGGTCGGCCGATCCGACCGACAGCCATGCTCCCCGCCGACCTGCGCCAAGCCGAAGTGGAGGCCCTGGCGGCTGTTCAGGCGGCCCTGGCCAGCCAGAGCCGGGGCCTGTGGACCGTGGAATTCCGCTTCGAGGGGTTACGAATCCTGCCGGTGGCGCTGCGGTTGTTGGCCGCCCTCACCCCCCAACACCCCGAGGCGCGGCTGCTGTTTCCCGATGCAGGGGCCACGGCCCTGGCCAAACGCGATGCGCCCGATCAGGCGGCGCAGTTGTTGGGGTTGGGAGATCTGTTGCGGCTCCAACAGGCCGATGGCGGCAGTGAGGGCTTGGTGTTGCTGGCGGCGCCAACCCCCGCCGACTATGAGGAGGTGGAATCACTCTGCGCGCAGCATCGCGGCTCCCTGGTGATGATCAATGGTCGCCTTGAAGATGCCGCCATCGGCATTGGCACGGTGGCCCGGGAGCGACGCAAGGGATTCCTGGCGGACTGGCAGAGCGCCTATGGCTTAATCCCCACCGCCGAGGGTGCGCTGCGCCGCACCTATCCCGACGATTGGCAGCTCTATCGCCGCGATCCCGATGGCTATCGCAGTGTCTGCAGCTTCGAGCAGCGCCCGGACCGAGAGAAGCAGCTGGAAGCCCTGGAAGAGGCCGCCCGTTGACCTTGTGCAGCCCGAACACGCTCCTTACAGTTCGGTGTCTGCTGTTGCGCCATGGCTGAAAACTCCCGTCGTTTCTCCCTGGTGGATGCGGGCGCAGCTGCGGCTGTTCTGTTGGCTGCGGCGGGGGTGATCTGGAGCCCCAAGCTCAGTGGCGCCGTCGCACGGGCCACCGGTGGCCTGGTGCCAGTGACCGTGATGGTCGATGTGCGGGGTGTGCCTGTGGCAGACCCCGCCAGCGTGATCAGCGCGGCGCGCGAGGCCGGCAAGGTGGCGATCGTGATCCGCAACCAGCCCCACGGCAGTGTGCCCGTGGAGCAGGTGATTCCCCTGCAACGGCGCCTGGCCGCTGTGCTGCCGGATGGAAAGGTGGTAAGTGCGCCGGATCCCAACCAGGCTCAGTTCCCCAGCCTTGATGCCCGCTTCGTGCTGCGCGGTGAAGGTCGCAAAGGGGCCGATGGGGTGGTTTTCGGGAATCAGAACCTCAAAATCGGCGCGCCGATTGAGCTGGAAGGGACCGAGTTCCGCGTCAGCGGTTCGGTGACCGGCCTCAAGGTGGGCTCCTGAGATGGCGTCACGCCTGCTGTTGGCAGCGCTGCTGCCGCTGAGCATCAGCCTCCCCCTCCAAGCGCTGGAGGTCTCAAGCGATGTGCCCACGGTGGCTGCAAGCAGCTTCCCCGCCGCCCCACCGCCGGTGGGCCTACCGCAGCTGCAGCAGCAGGTGAGTTGCCCGGCTCTGCAACAGCGCATCCGCTCTGCGCTGGGCGGTGAAGCAGCGGTGTGGAGCGTGAGCGTGGCCGATGCCAATGGCCGGCTGCTGGCCGATGTGAACGGCACCAAGGCCCGCATCCCCGCCTCCAACCAGAAGCTGATCAGCACGGCCATCGCCCTTGATCGCCTCGGGCCCGACTACCGCCTCACCACCCGGCTGTGGCGTCAGCCTGATGGCACCCTGCAGATCACCGGTGAGGGCGATCCCGATCTCGATTTGGCTCAACTGCAGCGCTTTGCCAAGCTTGCCTTGGGCTCTGGTGGCAGCAGCGGCCAGCCGGCGACGGCTGGGAGCACGCCGTTAACCATTCAGCTGGTCGAGGAACACCAGCAGCGCTGGTGGCCTCAGGGGTGGCACTGGGCCGATCGTGCCGAAGCCTATGGCGCGCCGATCACCCGCTTGGCGCTCACCAGCAACGCACTCGATATGGCGGTGAGCAATCCCCCCAGCCGCATGCAGAAGCTGTTGGGGCAGGAGATCAAACGCCAAGGAGGTAGTGCCGCGATTCGGCTGGTGCCCGTCGCAACCGCCAACACCGACACGGCCACCCTGCTGCATGAGGAGCGTTCGGTGAGCATGCATGGCCTGCTCAGCCTCGCCAACACCGACAGCCACAATTTCACCTCCGAGGTGTTGCTACGCCAGGGCACGGGGAGCTGGGATCTCAACCAGGCGCGCCAACGCGCCATGCAGTGGCTCTCGGCTCAGGGACTGCCGATGGCGGGGGTGACGGTGGTGGACGGCAGCGGTCTTGACCGCGGCAACAAGCTCACCAGTCGTCTGCTAGCGGCACTGATGTTGCGCATGGCCCAACACCCCTATGCCAACCACTACTGGGCCTCGATGGCGATCGCCGGTCAGCGCGGCACCCTGCGCAACCTCTGGCGTGGAACCGAACTCGATGGTCGCTTCCGCGGGAAGACCGGGACGATCAGCGGTGTGCGCTCCATCAGTGGTGTGCTCGAGACACCGGATGGGGTGCGCTACGTGAGCATGGTGTCCAACGGTGCCGGTTCCCCCAACAGCACCATCGGCGAAATCCTGCGACAGAGCCGTGTGGCAGGCCTGTGTCCCGCACAGGCCCCAGCGGCCCAGGCGCTCTAGCGCTGGCCGGCTGCACGCTTGAGGCGATCGGCTGCGCGGCGGGCGCGGCTGATCGGTACGGCTTGCTCTTCACTTGAGCGGGCCTGTTGGACCAGGGTGGTGGGGTCGACGGCCTGCAGGCGTACCAGTTCACGCCGGCCAGCGACCACCACCTGCCCCATCTCCTTGAGCCGGCCCTCCAGCTCGGTGAGGACCTGTTCCGCGTAGCGGTTGGCGCCCTCCTGGATCGTGGCGGCCTCCTGACGGCTGCGGCTGATCAGGGCTTCGCACTGTTGCTGCGTCTGTTGGCGGAACTGCAGGGCATCGCTCTGCACCCGTTCCGCTTCGGCTTGGCTGCTCTGCTGCACTCGCGCCGCTTCCTGGCGAATCTTCTCCAGCTCCACCAGGCTTTGCTGCCGCGCTTGCTCGTGCTGTTCGGCCAGCTGGCGCTTCAATTCCAGCGCCTCTTGATCCAGCTGCTGGCGGCGCTGCAGCGCTTCCTGCTCCAGTTGCTGACGCCGCTGGCTGAACTGCTGCTCCATCTGGGCCATCCGGGCCTGATGGTCGTGTTCAGCTTTGGCCAATTGCTGGCGGGCCTGGGTGAGCAGTTGTTCCCCCTGTTGGCGGCCTTGCTCGCGCAGCTCGGCACCCTGACGTTCCGCTTCCTGGCGGATGGCCTGGCTATTGATGAGCTGTTCGCGCTGCTGGCGGGCCTGGTTGAGGATTTCGTCCGCTTGTTGTCGGGCCTGATTGATGAAGTCGTCTTTTTTGGCCACCAGTTCCTCGGCCTGGGCCAATTGAGGCGGCAGGGCTTCGCGCACCGCATCCATCAGTTCGATGGCGTCCTGCTCGTTCACCAGGCGGCCGCCGCTGAATGGCACCCGAGTGCCATCAAGAACGATTTCCTCCAGTTGATCGAGCTGGTCGAGCACGGACGTGAGCTGCGCCTCAGCCATGGGAAACGATCAAGGGAATGACTGATTAAAAAGCCTGGCCAGGTCTTCTGCCACTCCTGTGGGCACCATGTGACCCACGCTGCCCCCGAAGCGAGCCACCTCCTTCACCACCGAACTGCTGAGAAAGCTGTGGGTGGTGGCGGTGGCGAGAAACAGTGTTTCTAGTTGTGGCGCCAGGCTCTTGTTCGTGTGGGCGATCTGCAGCTCGTATTCAAAGTCGCTGAGCGCCCTCAGGCCCCGCAGGATCACACCGGCGCCGCAGCGCTGGGCGAAGTCCACCGTGAGGCCATCGAAGGCGGCCACCTGCACTTTGGCGAGGTGGCGGGTGGCCTGGCGAATCTGCTCCAGTCGTTGCTCCACGCTGAAGCAGGGGTTTTTGCTCGGGTTGCGCAGTACCGCCACCGTGAGCCCCTGAAACAGGTTCGAACCCCGCTCAATCACATCCAGGTGACCGAGGGTGAGCGGATCAAAACTGCCGGGATAGAGAGCCTGCATGAAGCTGATCCTATGGAGCGAGCCTTGCGGGGGCGGGCAACCGGCCAGCTCGCGGCCCAGGGGCGTTTCTAGAGTTCAATCAGGTTCCTGCTCCCCTGCTCCTTCGCCCATGGCCCTCAACGCTGAAGCCAAGAAGACACTGCTGCGCAAGATCCCCCACGGGGTCTTCATCTGTGGCGTGGCCGAGGGCGAGGAGGTGAACGGCTTTACCGCCAGCTGGGTGACCCAGGGCTCCTTCGAGCCGCCGTTGGTGGTGATGGCCGTGCGCTCCGACAGCACCAGCAACGGCATGATCCAGCGCACCGGCCGTTTCTCCTTGAATGTGCTGGCCGCGGACCAGAAGGATCTGGCCGCCGTGTTCTTCAAGCCCCAGAAGGGTGTGGGGGGCCGCTTTGATGCCGCGCCGTATCAGCTGGGCGAGCTGGGCCTGCCGGTGCTGAACGATGCCCTGGGTGCCGTGGAATGCGAGCTGGTGGGTCAGGTGGCCCATGGTGACCACACCGTGTTTGTGGGTGAGGTGAAGAGTGCTGTGCTGCATCGCGATGGCGCAGCCCTGGAGCTGAGCAGCACCGGCTGGCAGTACGGCGGCTGAGCATCGGCTGTTGAGCACCATCCAGCCCCTCCTTCAGGACCGGGACCGGCTGCGGGCACGCCTGAAGGAGGTGCCCGCTGAGCCTGGTTGTTATCTGATGCGCGATGGCGAGGACCGCATCCTCTACATCGGTAAGTCCAAGGTGCTGCGCAATCGCGTGCGCAGCTACTTCCAGAGCGGCAGCGGCCACGGCCATTCGCCCCGCATCGCCCTGATGGTGCGGCAGGTGTGCGAGATCGAATTCATCGTCACCGACAGTGAAGCCGAAGCGCTGGCTCTGGAATCCAACCTGATCAAGAACCATCAGCCGCACTTCAATGTGCTGCTGAAGGACGACAAGAAATATCCCTACCTCTGCATCACCTGGAGTGAGGCCTACCCGCGCATCTTCATTACGCGCAAGCGCCGCTTTCGCTCACCCCTCGATCGCTTCTACGGGCCCTACGTGGATGTGGGCTTACTGCGCCGCACCCTCGGTCTGGTGAAACGGGTGTTTCCGCTGCGTCAGCGACCGCTACCCCTGCATAAAGACCGCACCTGCCTGAACTTCGACATCGGCCGCTGCCCCGGCGTGTGCCAGGAAAAGATCAGCTCTGACGACTACCACCGCACCCTGCGTCAGGTGGCGATGGTGTTCCAGGGGCGGAATGAGGAGTTGCTGCAGCTGCTGCAGGATCAGATGGAGCGCTACGCCGAGCGCTTGGATTTCGAAAGCGCCGCGAAGGTGCGCGATCAGCTGCAGGGCATCGACACGCTCACAGCCGATCAAAAGATGAGCATCGGCGATAGCTCCGTGAGCCGCGACGTGTTGGCCCTCGCGGCGGATGAACGGGTGGCAGCGGTTCAGTTGTTCCAGATGCGTGCCGGCAAGCTTGTGGGGCGGCTCGGCTTTACCGCCGATGCGATCGGCATGCCCGCTGCGGAGGAGGGTGCCGGCGGTGAGCTGCCGCCGTCGCCGGAGCGTGCAGCGGTCCTTGGCCGCGTTCTGCAAACCGTGGTTGAGGAGCACTACAGCCAGGTGGAGCCGGTGGAGATTCCGCCGGAGCTGCTGCTGCAGGTGCCGCTGCCCCAACAGGCTCTGATCGAGGAGTGGCTCTCGGAGCTGCGAGGCCGCAAGGTGAAGCTGGCGGTGCCGCAGCGCTCCCAAAAGGCCGATCTGATCGAGCTGGTGCAGCGCAATGCCACTTACGAGCTGGAGCGAGCCCGCCGCGCCAGTGAGCAGAACCTCTTGGCGACGGAAGACCTGGCCCAGCTGCTCGAGCTTCCCACTCCACCGCGGCGGATCGAGGGATACGACATCAGCCACATCCAGGGCAGCGATGCCGTGGCCTCGCAGGTCGTGTTCATCGATGGCCTGCCGGCGAAGCAGCACTACCGCAAATACAAGATTCAGAGCAGCTCCATCCGCGCCGGTCACTCCGACGACTTCATGGCCATGGCGGAGATCATGCGGCGCCGCTTCCGCCGCTGGGCCCAGGCCAAGGCGGAGGGCGCTGACCTGCGCGAGCTGCGGCGATCCGCCGGCAGCGCCCTGCACACCGGCGGCCTGAACGACTGGCCCGATGTGGTGATGATCGATGGCGGTAAGGGCCAGCTCTCCGCCGTGATGGAGGCCCTGCGTGAGCTCAACCTCGATGAAGACCTCGTCGTCTGCTCGCTCGCCAAGCAACGCGAAGAGGTGTTCATCCCTGGGGCGAAAGAACCACTGGAGAGCGAACCGGAGCAGCTGGGGGTGCAACTGCTGCGGCGCTTGCGCGATGAGGCGCATCGCTTTGCGGTGAGTTTCCACCGCCAGCAGCGGGGTGAACGGATGAAGCGCTCGCGCCTCTCCGATATTCCAGGCCTGGGCCCGAAACGGATCAAGGAGCTCCTTGCCCACTTCCGCTCGATCGATGCGATCCAGCTCGCCAGCGTGGAAACGTTGGCGGCGGCACCGGGCATGGGGCCGGGCCTGGCGCGGGTGGTGTGGGAGTACTTCCATCCCCAGGAGCTGGAAGCGCACGCGGAACTGGAGAATGAACCATCGCTGGAGCTGGCCGGTTGAACAAAGTGCCTGCTCTGGCCTGTGTCGTGGCCCTGCTGATCAGCTTCTGGGTTGGGGTGCTTCCGGTGGCTGCAGCGCCCGGCCTATGCGTGGGGCCGATCTGTGGTGATGAAATCACCCGCAGCGCCAAGCATCACTTTCAGCTGCGCATGCGGCTGAGCGATCAGCTCGGACATCGGGAACGCATCACTGTGGATTGCCGCAACGGCTCCCTCAGCCCCGCTGCGGGCCTGGTGGAGCGGGGTTATGCCGCAGCAGTGGCCCGTAAGGCCTGCCGTCTCGCTTGTGAGGCACCGGCATGACCGTTGGCATCTGGGTGCTCGGGGATCAGTTGAACGCGGCTCAGAGCGCTCTGGCTGGTGTGGATCCCTCGGCTGCTCGGGTGCTCCTGGTTGAAAGCACCTCGGTGTTGCAGCGCCGCGCTTATCACCGCCAGAAGCTGGTGCTGGTTTGGAGCGCCATGCGCCATTTCGCCGAGGAGCTGCGCGCCGCCGGCTGGACGGTGGACTACGTGGAGAGCGACAGCTTTGGTGTGGCGGTGCGCGACTGGATTCAGAGCGCTGGGATCAGCGCGTTGCGCTTGATGGAGCCAGCGGATCGTGGCTTTCGTCAATCGATTGAGGCAGTGCAGCTGCCGGTGCCGCTGCACTGGCTCCCCAGCAACGCCTTCCTCTGGAGCCGTGAGGCGTTCGCCGCTTGGGCTCAGGGCTACAAGCAGTTGCGCCTGGAGCTGTTCTACCGGGAGGGTCGCCGCCGCTTCGGCGTGTTGATGGACGGCGAGGACAAGGGCACTCAACCCTTGGGCGGGCAATGGAATTTCGATGCGGAGAACCGCAAGCAACCGCCGAAAGGGCTGCAGGGTCCGAAGCCTCTCTGGTTCGAACCGGATGCGATGACGCAGGCGGTGATCGCCAAGGTGGCGCGAATCGATCGGCAGCGGGCTGAAGCAGGTTTGGCGCCGTTGCCGGGTGATCTCAAACCTTTCGGCTGGGCTGTGAACCGCGAACAGGCCCTCGCCGTGCTTGAGCACTTCATCGCTACACGCCTGGATGGCTTTGGCCCCTATCAGGACGCGATGGTGAGCGGGGAACCAACCCTCTGGCATGCCCTGCTCTCGCCCTATCTGAACTTGGGCCTGCTCCACCCGTTGGAGGTGATCCGGAGGCTGGAGCAGGCGGGGCTGGAGCAGCAGGTCCCCCTTGCTGGTCTTGAAGGAGTGATCCGCCAGATCCTCGGCTGGAGGGAATACACCCATGGTCTGTACCACTGGTTCGGCGTTGACTACCCGGCCCTGAATCACTTCGGCGCCACTCAGCCGCTACCGGTGTGGCTGGACCAGCTGGGAGGCAGCGGCATGTCCTGTGTGGACACAGTGCTCTCGGAGCTGAAGCTCAGGGGCTACGCCCACCACATCCAGCGCCTGATGGTGCTCGCCAATTACGGCCTGATCGCCGGTCTCGATCCCCAGGCCCTCACCGCCTGGTTCCATCGAATGTTCATCGATGGGCACGACTGGGTGATGCAGACCAACGTGCTCGGCATGGGCTTGTTTGCTGACGGCGGCCGACTGGCCAGCAAGCCTTACGCCGCCAGCGGCAACTACATCAAGCGGATGAGCACCTACTGCAAGGGGTGCCGCTACGACGTGAAGCAGCGCACCGGCCCCAAGGCCTGCCCGTTCAACAGCCTCTACTGGGACTTCCTCGATCGCCACGCCGCAGCCCTGCGCCGCAACCCACGCATGGGCCTGGTGATGAAGCAGCTCGACAAGCTGCCCGAGGCGGAACTGGAGCAGATCCGTGCGGCGGCTCAGCAGCATCGCCGCCAAATGGTTGCAACGGTTGCTTGACAGGCGCAGCCGCGCAGCGGATCCTTGGCATCCACCAGATCTGGGTTCATGAGCCAAGGCGCCACCACCACTAGTGCTCAAGCGGTTGAGGTGCATGCACTGGACGTGGAGCTGCCGGTGGATCTGGCCCGGGCTGTGGAGGGCTATGTGGCGCAGCGACCTGGGCTCGACCCCGCCCGTTTGTTGCAGACCGCTCTGGCCCAGTTCCTGGTGCAACAGGGTGGTGCCCGGCCCGAGGTGCGCGAGCTTTACCTTGATGGCCTGTTCGGCACCGGTCTGTGATCGCCCCCCTGGCAGCCCTTCCGCCTGAGGCTTACCTCTGGTTCAAAACCCTCCACATCGTGGGCGTGGTGGTGTGGTTTGCCGGGCTGTTCTATTTGGTGCGGCTGTTCATCTATCACCGCGAAGCTGAGGAACTAGAGCCGGCTCTGCGGGCCCCCTTCCAGGCCCAGTACGCACTGATGGAAAAGCGGCTGGCCAACATCATCACCACCCCCGGGATGGTGGTAGCGGTGAGCATGGCCATTGGCCTGTTGGTGAGCAATCCGGCCTGGCTCCATCAGGGTTGGATGCACGCCAAGCTGGCCTTCGTGGCGGCCTTGCTGGCGTATCACGTTTTCTGTTACCGCCTGATGGGCCAGTTGCAGGATGGCCGCTGTGGCTGGAGCCCGAAGCAGCTTCGGGCGCTTAACGAGTTGCCCACCTTGCTGCTCGTGATCGTGGTGATGCTGGTGGTGTTCAAGAACCAGTTCCCCACCGGTGCAGCCACCTGGTTCATCGTGGCGCTGGTGGTGTTCATGGCTGCTTCGATTCAGTTCTATGCGCGTTGGCGGCGCCTTCGGGCTGAACGCGAAGCGGCTGCCGGCGCCGCCTGATCCCATGGCCAGCCATCCACTGCGTGCCGTTCTGGAGCAGGTGGAGGCCAGCAGCTGCCCGGGCCGGCTCAATTTCCACTGCCACACCATTCACAGCGATGGCAGCCTGCGACCGGAGCAGTTGGGGCAGCAGGCTCTGGCCTTGGGGCTTGAACACCTGGCGGTGACTGATCACCACAGCGCCGTGGCCTTCGCTCCCCTTCAGCACTGGTTTGAGCGTCAGGCCGAGCAGGGATCTGTTGTGCCTACCCTCTGGAGCGGCGTGGAGATCAGTTGTCTGCTGGAGAGCTGCCTGGTGCATGTGCTGGCCCTGGGCTTTGAACCCGGCCATGAAGCTCTCGAGCCCTACCGGCAGGGACAGGCCCCGATTGGCGAAGCGCTGCAGGCCGCCGCGGTAGTGAACCGCATTCACGCTGCCGGCGGCCTCGCGCTGCTGGCCCACCCCGGTCGCTACCGCCTGAGCTTTCAGCGCCTGATCCCTGCGGCCGCCGCGCTCGGCTTCGATGGCGGTGAGGCCTATTACGACTACGCCATGCAGCCTCGCTGGCAACCCACGCCGGTGGTGTGCGAGGCAATTGCCCGCCTGCTGGAGGATCACGCACTTCTGCGAAGTTGCGGTACCGATACCCATGGCCTCGAGCTCTATGGCCGCTAGGGTTCCCGGAGCATTCATCCCCTGCCGATGGGCCTGTTTGATCGTCTGCTCGGTGGCAACAAGCCGGTGAGCGTTACCGGCGCAGCGAAGCCCGCCAAGAAGCAAGAGGAAGCCTTCTTCCTGGATGCCGATGCCTCCAGCAGCATGGGCAATGTCGACTTCATGCGTCGCTCGAACACCATCCGTCACACCTTCCCCGGCACCGCCAGCAGCCCCGGCGATAAAGAGCTGGTGGAGGAAGTGGCCTCGATGGAGATGCGCCGTGAGAAGGCCACCCCCGGCCTCGGTGGTGTGGAAGAGAAGCAGGAGGAGATCAACCTCACCGGTGGGATTCCCAAGCCGGTGAAGAAAACCTTCGCCGAGCAAATGAGCAAGGCCGAGCTCGATCAGCGCATGAAGGGTTCTGCCGTGGGCGTGAACACCCCTGGCCAGGCCAACGCCAAGCTGCAGGCCCCCACTGAAGCGCAGCCCCAGATCACCACACAGCAGCCCAGCAAGCCAGGCGACATCGGCGCCTTCAAGGGCTGGGTGAAAGACCTCTGATGGATGAGGGGGATCACCCCTCCACAAGCTGTTCGGCTTCAAGCACCAGCTGGCGCAAGCGCTCCAGCTGGTTGTTTTGTGCTCGGCTCCAGAGGCCGCGATTGTGGGCTTCCAACAATCGCTCCGCCATGTCGCGCAGGGCCCAGGGATTTGCCGTTTTGAGGAAGGCGAGCACCTGCTCATCACCCAGCCATTGTTCTGTGATGGCGCCATAGCTCCAGTCGGGCACGCGGCCGGTGCTGGCGTCGTAGGCGAACAGATAGTCGAGGCTGGCGGCCATCTCAAAGCCACCCTTGTAGCCGTGTTGCTGCATCCCCTGGATCCAGCGGGGATTGAGGACGCGTGAGCGCAACACCTTGTCGAACTCGCGCTCCAGCCGATGCACACGGGGGCGTTGCTGGCGCGAGTGATCGCCGAACCAGAGCTGCGGTGCCCGGCCCGACACAGCCTCCACGGCAGCAGCCAGTCCGCCCTGGAACTGGTAGTAGTCGTCGGAATCAAACAGGTCGTGCTCGCGGTTGTCCTGGTTGTGCAACACCACCTGCACCCCGCGGAGTCGTTCTTCCAACCCCTCTCGATCGGCCTGCACGTCCAGCCGGCCGCCCGAGCCATCGCTGCCGCCAAGGCCCTCGTAACGCCAACTGCTCCAGTTCAGGTAGGCGGCTGCCAGATCGGCCCGTTCCTCCCATTCGCCGCTGTCGATCAAGCCCTGCAGGCCTGCTCCGTAGGCGCCCGGCGCCGATCCGTACACCCGCCAGGCATGGCCATCGCGCCGCGCCGCTGCCGCCAGCGGATTGTTGGCATCGCATTCATCCGCCGCCGCCACCATGGCCGTGGCGCGGTTCACCCAGGCCACCAGCTGCGGGAAGGCATCCCGAAATAACCCGGAAATGCGCAGGGTCACATCCACCCGCGGCCGCCCCAGCTCCCGCAGTGGGATCAGCTCCAGGTCCACAAGGCGCCGGCTGGGGCCATCCCAGATCGGGCGCACCCCCAACAGCGCCAGGGCCTGGGCGATGTCTTCCCCGCCATTGCGCATGGTGCTGGTGCCCCACACCGAGAGGGCGAGCTGTAGCAGTGGCTCGCCTTGCTCCATCCAGTGCTGCTCCAGCAGCAGTTCGGCACTGCGCCGGCCGAGATCCCAGGCCGCTTCCGTGGGCAGCGCCCGCAGATCCACGCTGTAAAAATTGCGGCCCGTGGGCAGCAGGTCCGGACGGCCGCGCGTCGGCGCACCCGACGGACCAGCTGCAATGCGCCCACCCGCTACAGCGGTGAGAAACGCCTGGCGTTCCGCGCTGCCGCACTGCAGCAGGTTGGGCACCAGGCCCGAGGCGAGCCGCTTCAGCACCGCGCCGGTGTGCTCCCCGGCGGCCGGTATGGCTTGACGGTTGTCGAGCAGAG
This sequence comes from Vulcanococcus sp. Clear-D1, assembly GCF_014654725.1. GTDB lineage: Bacteria > Cyanobacteriota > Cyanobacteriia > PCC-6307 > Cyanobiaceae > Vulcanococcus. The sequence goes on from NZ_JACVZV010000015.1 coordinate 250,790, forward strand.
CCTGGCAGTGTTGCTCCGCTACCGCCTCGATCCAGGCCACCGCATCTCCCACCAGGCGCGGCTGCGCTGCGCCCAGCTCCAGCAACCGCTGTTGATCAGCGCGACTGAGGGCTTGCTCCTCTGGTTCGCACCAGGGATCCAGTTCGAGATCCAGGTCGCGCGCCAGGGCCTGGGTCAGACCGAGCCCCTGTTGCTGCGGTGGCCTCGCCAGGCAATTGAGCAGTTCGGCCAGGGCTGAACCCTCCGGCAGGCTGCCGAAACGGTGCAGACCGGTGCGCACCTGGGCTTCCTTCAGTTCGCACAGATAGCCATCGGCCGCATCGAGGGGATCGCCATCAGCGCTGCCGCTGAGCAGATCAGGCAGCTCAAGCTCGGCCAGACGCTCCAACACGCTCCGGCGAAGTTGAGCACTGCGTGCACTGCCGAGCTGAACGGCTTCCCAGTATTCGTCGATCAGGGCCTCAAGATCCCGTAGGTCGCCATGCAGTCCGGCCCGGCCGAGCGGTGGCGTGAGGTGATCGAGGATCACAGCCTGGGCGCGCCGTTTGGCCTGCGAGCCCTCCCCCGGGTCATTCACGATGAAGGGATAAATGTGAGGCATGGGCCCAAGAGCCCACTCCGGGTAACAGTTGTTGGAGAGCCCCAGGCCCTTGCCCGGTAGCCATTCGAGGTTGCCGTGCTTGCCCACATGGCAGATCAACTGCACGCCAGCCTCCTGGCGCAGCCAGAGGTACTGAGCCAGGTAGTGGTGCGGTGGCGGCAGATCCGGGCAGTGGTAGCTGAGGCTCGGGTCGCGGTCGTAGCCGCGTTCCGGCTGGATCAGCAGCGTCACCGTCCCGAATCGCAGGGCCTGGATCGGAAACCCCTGCGCTTCCAGGAGTGGATCCTGCTGCGGGCTGCCCCAGCGCTGCTCCAGCTTTTGACGCCCGGCGGGCGGCAATTGGGCGTACCAGGCTTCGTAGCTGGCCAGAGGCAAATGGGCGAGGGCCGGACGGTGCAGGCTCTCGGGGTCGTTGCTGCGGCCGGCCAGCAGCCGTTGAATCAAGGCATCGCCATCGGCGGGCAGCTCCTGCGAGCCGAGCTCATAGCCGGCCTCTGCAAGCCAATGCAGCATGGCGGCAGCGCTGGCCGGCGTGTCGAGCCCCACGCCATTAGCCAAGCGCGCGTTGCGGGTGGGGTAATTGGCCAACACCAGAGCCAGGCGGCGTTCGGCTACAGGGGTAGTGCGCAGCTCGCACCAACGGCGTAGCAACTCAGCCACCCAGGCCAGCCGCTCGGGTTGGGGCTGGTAGTGCTGCAGCGCTGTGGACAGGCGCGGATCAGCCACGTCCACCTCTTTGAAGGCGCCCACCCGAGTGGTGATGCGGCCGTCGAGTTCCGGCAGGGCGATTTGGAGTGTGAGATCCAAGGGTGCCAATCCCACGGAGCTCTCGCGCCAGCTGGCTTCGCTCTGGGTGCTGCAGAGCAGCTGCAGCACGGGCACGGCTAATTGATCCCAAAGGGGTGCGCCCAGGCCCGCCTCACTCATCTGCACGGAAGCAAAGGAGGTGGTGCAGAGCACCGCCTGCACCTGCTCACGCTCCAACAGATCGGCGACGCCCTGCTGCACCGCTGGATCCCGCAAGCTGCTCAGCCAGAGCGCGCGTGGCGCCAGGCCTGCGGCGCGCAGGGCCTGCAGCAAGCTCTCCGCCAGAGCGAGATCGCCTGCCTGGAGCAGGGCTCGGTAGAGCACCACCCCAACACGGGGGCCTGGCTCAGCGCGCCAGTCATGAGGTTGAGGGTCGGCCAGGGCCTGGAGTTCTGGCGGTGGCGGCTCGGTGCCATCCAGTAGCGCCGTCAGGCTGGTGAGCACGGCGTTCCAGTTGGCGGGCCCGCCTTCGCGCAGGCAGCGGCTGCAGGCCAGGGTCAGTGGCGCTGCAACCGTGCCCAGTTCCAGCAGGTTGTCGTCCTCGTCGGCGGTGCCGGCCATCACTAGGAGGTGGCGGTTGCTCTTGGCCTCCACCCACTCCCGCAGCTGCTCCAGGCCATAGCTCCAGTGGCCGCGTCCTCCGAGCAGGCGCACCACCACGAGCTCGGTGAGCTCAAGGCTGGTGCGGATGTAGTGATCGAGAACCGCAGGGTGTTGAAGGGCAGCCAAGTTCAGGCCCCGGATGCTGCGCTCGGGCCCCAAAACCTGCGGGTTGCGATCGAGTTCAGCCGCGAGGGCGGTGAGATCGGTGTCGGCGCTGGTGAGCAGCACCACCGTGGCGGCTGGTTGTTGGATGAACAGCACCCCGTCGGCGGGGCTGCTGCTGCCCGGAACGGCGGCGAGGCGATGCATGGCCCCATCTTGTCGGGCCCGTGTCGCCCGCAGTCAGGACCCTGCCGATGAGAAGATCACCGTCAGCAGTGGCCGCCCCGCCCCACCGACCCATGCATCAGTTTTTGCCCTACGCCTGGTTCGGTGGCCAATGTGTTCCTTTCGCCGAAGCAACGCTCTCGGTGGCCACCCACGCCCTGCATTACGGCACCGGTGCCTTCGGCGGCATGCGGGCCCTGCCCAACCCTTCTGATCCGAACGAGATCCTGCTGTTCCGAGCTGATCGCCACGCCCGCCGCCTCAGCCAGAGCGCTCGCTTACTGCTCACCGAACTCAGCGAAGACACGATCCACAGCGCGATCCATCAGTTCCTGCAGGCCAACAAGCCCACCTGCCCGGTGTATCTGCGCCCGTTCGTTTACACGAGCGATCTGGGGATTGCCCCGCGCCTGCACAACATCGAGACCGACTTTTTGATCTATGGCCTCGAGCTCGGCGATTACCTCTCTCCTGAGGGTGTGAGCTGCCGCATCAGCTCCTGGACCCGCCAGGAAGATCGCTCCCTGCCCCTGCGCGGCAAGATCAGCGGCGCCTACATCACCAGCTCCCTGGCCAAAACTGAGGCGGTGAAGAGCGGCTTCGATGAGGCGCTGCTGCTCAACAGCCGCGGCAAGGTGAGCGAAGCCAGCGGCATGAACCTGTTCATCGTGCGCGATGGCGTGCTGATCACCCCCGGCGTCGATCAAGACATCCTCGAGGGCATCACCCGCGCGAGCGTGCTCGAACTGGCTAAGACCATGGGCATCCCCACCCTGGAGCGCCCGGTGGACAAGAGCGAGCTGTTCATCGCCGATGAGGTGTTCCTCAGCGGCACCGCCGCCAAAGTCACCCCGGTGCGCCGCGTGGAGACCACCGATCTCAGCAGTGAGCGCCCTGTGATGGATGCCATCCGTGAGCGCCTTACCGCCATCACCGAAGGCCGCGATCCCGCCTTCGATCACTGGGTCACCCGCGTGCGTCTGAACGGTTGATGCTGGCCACCCAACGGATCGGTTTCCTCGAACGCCTCCACAGCCCCGACCACCCGGTGCTGGTGTTCGACGGTGCCACGGGCACCTCGCTGCAGCAGATGAATCTCACCGCCGAGGATTTCGGCGGCGCGGCCCTGGAGGGCTGCAACGAGAACCTGGTGTTCACCCGCCCGGATGCGGTGCAGGACGTGCACCGTCAGTTCCTGGAGGTGGGCTGCGATGTGATCGAAACCGACACGTTTGGAGCCGCCTCCACCGTGTTGGCGGAATACGACCTGCAGGACCAGGCCTTCGCCATCAACAAGCGCGCCGCTGAGTTGGCCCGGGAGATGGCGGATGCCTACAGCACCCCCGACAAACCCCGCTTTGTGGCCGGCTCGATGGGGCCCACCACCAAGCTGCCCACCCTTGGGCACATCGGCTTCGATGAGCTGCGCGATGCCTTCGCCGAACAGGCCGAGGGCCTGATCGCCGGCGATGTGGATCTGTTCATCGTCGAAACCTGTCAAGACGTGCTGCAGATCAAGGCAGCCCTGCAGGGGATCGAGCAGGCCTTCGCCAAAACCGGCCAGCGGCGGCCGCTGATGGTGAGCGTGACGATGGAAACCACCGGCACGATGCTGGTGGGCTCGGATATCGCCGCGGTGGTGGCCATCCTGGAGCCGTTCCCGATTGATGTGCTCGGCCTGAACTGCGCCACGGGCCCGGAGCAGATGAAGGAGCACGTGCGCTACCTCAGCGAGCACAGCCCCTTCGTCGTCAGCTGCATCCCGAACGCCGGTCTGCCGGAGAACATCGGCGGTGTGGCTCACTACCGGTTGACGCCGGTGGAGATGAAGATGCAGCTGATGCACTTCGTCGAGGACCTCGGCGTGCAGGTGATCGGCGGCTGCTGCGGCACCACTCCCGCCCACATCGGTGCGTTGGCGGAACTGGCGGCAGAGCTCAAGCCCGCCGCGCGCCAGGTGCGCACCCCGGAACTGCGTGCAAGCAAGCAGGATCCCCGCCCAGCCCTGGCCTATGAGCCGAGCGCCAGCTCGATCTATGGCACCACCCCTTATCTGCAGGACAACTCCTTCCTGATCATTGGCGAGCGGCTCAACGCCAGCGGCTCCAAGAAGGTGCGCGAGCTGCTGGCTGAAGAAGACTGGGATGGCCTGGTGGCCGTAGCCCGCGGCCAAGTGAAGGAGAACGCCCACGTGCTCGACGTGAACGTCGACTATGTGGGTCGCGATGGCGAGCGCGACATGCGCGAGTTGGTGAGCCGTTTGGTCACCAACGTGAACCTGCCGCTAATGCTCGATTCCACCGAGTGGCAAAAGATGGAATCCGGCCTGAAAGTGGCCGGGGGCAAGTGCATCCTCAACTCCACCAACTACGAAGACGGCGATGAGCGCTTCTTCAAGGTGCTGGAGCTGGCCCGTGATTACGGCGCCGCTGTGGTGGTGGGCACGATCGACGAAGAGGGAATGGCCCGCACGGCGGAGCGCAAATTCGCCATTGCTCAGCGCGCTTACCGCGATGCCCTGGAATTCGGCATCCCGGCCCACGAGATCTTCTACGACCCCCTAGCGCTGCCGATCTCCACCGGCATCGAGGAAGACCGGGAGAACGGCCTGGCCACAGTGGAGGCGATCCGGATGATCCGCCAGAACCTGCCCGGCGTGCATGTGGTGCTTGGCGTGAGCAACGTGAGCTTCGGCCTATCGCCGGCGGCGCGGATCGTGCTCAATTCCGTGTTCCTGCACGACTGCTGCGAAGCCGGCATGGATGCTGCGATCGTGAGCCCGGCCAAGATCCTGCCGCTGGTGAAGATCAGCGATGAGCACCAGCAGGTGTGCCGTGACCTGATCAACGACAACCGCCGTTTCGACAACGGCGTGTGCATCTACGACCCGCTCACCGAGCTCACCAAGCTGTTTGAGGGGGTGAGCGCCAAGGAGGCCCGCGCCTCAGGGCCTCAGCTCAGCGATCTACCGATCGAGGAGCGGCTGAAGCAACACATCATCGATGGCGAGCGGATCGGCCTGGAAGACGCCCTCAAGATCGCGCTCAACACCTACAAGCCGCTGGAGATCATCAACACCTTCCTGCTCGATGGCATGAAGGTGGTGGGGGAGCTATTTGGCTCCGGCCAGATGCAGCTGCCCTTCGTGCTGCAGAGCGCCGAAACGATGAAGTCGGCCGTGGCTTTCCTCGAACCGCTGATGGACAAGGTGGAAGGCGAAAGCTCCGCCAAAGCCAAGTTCCTGATCGCCACGGTGAAGGGCGATGTGCACGACATCGGCAAGAACCTGGTCGACATCATCCTCACCAACAACGGCTACGAGGTGATCAACCTCGGCATCAAGCAGCCGGTGGAAGCGATCATCGAGGCCCAGCGGACCCACAACGCCGACTGCATCGCCATGAGCGGACTGCTGGTGAAGTCGACCGCCTTCATGAAGGACAACCTCGCCGCCTTCAACGAAGCCGGCATCGACGTTCCCGTGATCCTCGGCGGCGCCGCGCTCACCCCGCGTTTCGTGAACAAGGACTGCCGCGAGGTGTACCGCGGTCAGGTGATCTACGGCCGCGATGCCTTCGCCGACCTGCGCTTCATGGACGCCTACGTGGCCGCGAAGCAGGCCGATCAGTGGGAGAACCAGCGCGGCTTCCTCGCCGGTGCTCCCGAGGGACTCGGACTCGAGACGGCACCGGACGCCGAAGCTGGGGGTGAACCGGCCGGTGAGACCGCCGGAACGGCTCCCGAGGCCGCCGCAACGGCTGACTCCGCTGCGTCACCGGCGACTGCAGCGCCCAACGAGCACCGCTCCGAGGCTGTGCCCGCCGAGCCGGCGCTCACGCCGCCCTTCTGGGGCAGCCAGGTGCTCACCGAAGCCGAGATCCCACTCGAGCAGGTGTTTGCTTATCTCGATCGCAACGCCCTGTTCGCCGGCCAGTGGCAGTTGCGCAAAGCCCAGGGCCAATCCCGCGAGGACTACGAGGCGATGCTCGCCGAGAAGGCTGAGCCGGTGCTGCAGCAGTGGATGGCATGCTGCCTCGAGGAGCAGCTGCTCACCCCGCGGGTGGCCTACGGCTACTTCCCCTGCGGTCGCGAAGGCAACAGCGTGGTGGTGTTTGATCCGGAGCAGCCCGAGCGGGAGCTCGGTCGCTTCGCTTTACCGCGTCAGCGCTCCGGCAACCGCTACTGCATCGCCGACTTCTACCAAGACCTCGCCGGCGGCCAGCCCAGCGATGTGTTGCCGATGCAGGCGGTGACCATGGGCGAGAAGGCCACGGCCTTCGCCCAGGAGCTGTTCAAGGGCGACCAGTACAGCGACTACCTCTATTTCCACGGCCTGGGTGTGCAGATGGCCGAGGCCCTGGCCGAATGGGTGCATGCCCGCATCCGTGCTGAGCTCGGCTTCGCCGATCCCGCCGAGATGCCACTGCGCGATGTGCTCGCCCAGCGCTATCGCGGCAGCCGCTATTCCTTCGGCTACCCCGCCTGCCCGAACGTGGCGGACTCCCGTCAACAGTTGGCCTGGCTGCACACCGACCGGATCGGTCTGTCGATGGATGAAAGCGATCAGCTCGAGCCCGAGCAGAGCACCACAGCTCTGGTGGCGTTGCATAGCCAGGCGCGTTACTTCTCGGCCTGAGAACCGTTCTGCAGGGGGCCGGCCCTAGGGTTGGCTGGCCCTGAACTCCTCCCCTGCATGGCCATTGCCGGACCCGGCGGCGTTGATGACGCCATCGCTGCAGGCCTCGACCTCGATGGCACCCCGATCCCTGCGGAGATGATCAGCCTCTACAAGGAGGTGATGGATCTGGAGAGCCAGCGCGCCCGCAGCGGCGTGAAGAAATCGATGCGCAACCGCATCGTGAAGACCGGCTCGAAGCATTTCGACCAGCAAACCCTCGATGCGCGCCTCAAGGCCGCCGGCTGGGAGGGTCTGAAGGACAAGGAGATCGCCTTCTTCTACGGCGCCTGATCCACGTCAGCGGCAGGGGCTCGAGCCTCCGCCGCACACCGCCTCAGCTGCAGAGGTCTTCGAGGGTTTCGATCACTTCCTGTTGAAACTCCTCGAGATCGGTGGAGTCGGAGAGATCGATGCCTTCACCCGCAGCGTTCTGAGCCAGCTCCTGGAAGTGGAAGGCACCTTCACCGTTGGCCAGGAACTCGATCGCCGAGCTCTCGCCGCTTTCCTTGAAGGCATCGCACAGGGCCAGGAAGGCGCCGTCTTCGGTGAAGTCCCAGCTCATGTAGGGGGGTCTGCTGAATGACCTTTAACGCCTGCCCCCCAGGGTCCGTCAACTGTCTGATCGCGATTTGTGCCACTCCGTCGTCAGACTGCCGCTCACCAGAGCGTTGTTCGCCCCTGTGACCTCCCCTGATTCAGTGGCCCTGAGCGTGTTGGGGCAACCATTGGAGCTGTGCGGTTGCCAGCCGATGACCGGTTGGTACCGCGATGGCTTCTGCCGCACCGATGGCGCAGATCTGGGCCGACACACCGTGTGTTGTGTGGTGGATGAGCGCTTCCTCTCGTACACGCGCGCCCAGGGAAACGACCTCAGCACGCCGATGCCCCAGTACGGCTTCCCTGGGCTGAAACCCGGTGATCACTGGTGCGTCTGCGCCGGCCGCTGGCTCGAGGCCTATGAAGATGGCATGGCACCGCCGGTGCGGCTGGAGGCCTGCGAACAGAGTGCTCTGGAGGTGATTCCTCTCGAGCTGTTGCAGGAGCACGCCAGCGCTGCCGCATGATGGCGCGATGAGCCTGCGCATCGCAGTCATTGGTCTGGGGGCCTGGGGCTCCACCCTGGCTGGCCTGTTCGAGGAGCAGGGCCACCGGGTTCAAGGCTGGAGCCGCCGCCAAGGTGGCGACCCCATCCATCTGTTGGCTGATGCCGAACTGGTGGTGATGGCCACCGCCCTCCAGGGCGTGCGCGAGCTGGCGCAGCACCTGGCCCCCCATTGGCCAGCAGGCGTGCCCTTGCTGAGTTGCAGCAAAGGGATCGACCTCGAACAGCAGTGCACCCCCAGCCAGCTCTGGCAGCAGCAGCTGAGCGCCATCCCCCTGGTCGTGCTCAGCGGTCCAAATCTCGCCACAGAACTGGCGGCGGGCCTGCCTGCCGCCAGCGTGCTGGCCAGCCACGATCAGGCGCTTGCGACGCAGCTGCAGCAGGCCCTGAGCAGTGAGCGTCTGCGGCTGTACACCAACAGCGACCCGGTGGGCACCGAGGTGGCCGGCGCCCTCAAGAACGTGATGGCGATCGCGGCCGGTGTGTGCGATGGCCTCAATCTGGGAGCCAATGCCAAGGCATCGCTGCTGTGTCGGGGCCTGGTGGAGATGGGTCTCGTGATCCAGGGGTTGGGCGGAGAGGCGCCCAGCCTGTATGGCCTGGCGGGTCTGGGGGATCTGCTCGCCACGGCGAACAGCAGCCTTAGCCGCAACTACCGCTTCGGGCTCGCGTTAGCCGAGGGGCTCGATCGTGATGCAGCGCTCACCCGCGTGGGCGCCACCGTGGAAGGGGCTCAGACGGCCCTGGCCGTGCTCGCACTGGCGGAACGCCACAGCTGGCGGCTGCCCATCTGCGAACAGGTGGGAGCATTGATGGCTGGCACCGTCCAGCCCGAAGCAGCCGTGCGGCAGCTGATGGGCCGTGGCCTGCGGCCTGAGGAACTGGCCTTCGCCTGATGACGACAAGCCCTGCACTGTTGGTGGAAGCCTTCACCGATCAGCCCCTTCAGGGCAATGGGGCGGCGGTTGTGCTGCTCGATCAGCCCGCCACAGCGGATTGGATGCAGCGTTTGGCCGGCAGCTTCAAGCAATCGGAAACCGCCTTTCTCCACCGCGATGCCGCTGGCCCCTGGCGCCTGCGTTGGTTCACACCCACCTGCGAAGTGCCGCTCTGCGGCCACGCCACGTTGGCGGCCACCATCGGATTGGCCCATTGGGGCCTGCTGGACCCCGGCCAATCGCTGCCGTTGGCCACCCGCAGTGGTGGACTGCAGGTGGGGTTGGATCGCTCCAAGGCCCACATTGCCCATCTGGTGCTGCCCAGTTCAGGTTTGATCCCGCTGGAGGTGCCGGAAACGTTGCAGACCACACTTGGCCAGAGGATCGAGCGCTACTGGGGTTCGCCTCTGGGGTATCGGGTGGCGTTGTTGGCGGCTGAAGCACCCTTGGCGACGATGCAGAACCCATCGCCTCAGCTGCAGGGGGCCGATCGCATGGGTTTGGTGCTGATGCAGCCTCTGGCGGGCACGGCTCCCCCGCTGATGGGTGCCCCCTGCGATTACCAGCTGCGTTTCTTTGCTCCAGGGCTGGGCATTGATGAAGACCCGGTGACCGGATCAGCCCATGCTCTGGTGGCGCCCTGGTGGATGGAGCAGCTGCAACGAAGCCAGGTGCGCGGCTGGCAAGCCTCCGCCCGTCGTGGTGGAATGCTTTGCGAGTCAGTCGGTCCCGGCCAGGTCCGGCTCACAGGCGCCGCTCAGCTCCTATGGGACGGACAGATCAACAGTTCTGGAGCCGGCTGCGACCCCGGAGACTGGCTGCAAGCTGTGCGGCTGTGAACTGGCGCAGCTGGATGCTGGGTGCTCCCATGGGTCTGGGTGCTCTGGGCCTTGGCTTCTGGGCTCAGGCGGTGTTACCGGGGAGCTCGGGGATCAACGGCCCACTGCTTGAGGCCATGCTGGCCAGCCCGCCGCCCCATGCGGTGCCCAACGGGTCAGCCCGTGATGATCTCAAGGGTGTTGCCGCCGAGCGCACGGTCGCTGGCGGTGGCGGTTTTGCCCTGGCCGAACCCGCCAAGGGGACTCCGCTGGAGCTGGAAATCCGTGTGGCTGTGGTGCGCGAGGCCGATCAGCTGCAGCTCTCCGCCTCTGGCCCCTGGTGGTTGCGGAAAGCCGATGGCAGCGTGCTGAAGCAGGGATCGGCTGCAGAGACCATCAGCCTAAGCGCCTCGGAGAGCTTGCCGGCAGAGCTGTGGCTGGAGACTTCCGGGGGGCACGCTGTGCGGGTGAATGGCCAGGGCTATCACGGTCGCTTGCGGGTGCTGCGCGACACCGGTGGGTTGTTGGCGGTGAATCATCTGCCACTTGAGGCATACGTGGCTTCGGTTGTTGGCGCTGAGATGCCGAGCTCCTGGAGCCTGGAGGCGTTGAAAGCCCAGGCGGTGGCCGCGCGCTCCTATGCCTTGGCCCACATGGCCCGCCCGGCCAACCGCCACTGGCATCTGGGCAACACCACCCGTTGGCAGGCCTACCGAGGGCTGGCCAGCAGCCACCACCGCACGCGTCAGGCGGCCGCCGACACCCGTGGGCTGATCCTCAGTTACCAGGGCGGGATTGTGGAGAGTCTGTACGCGGCTACCAGCGAAATCAGCATGGAGGCCCATGGCCACCTGGGGGCGTCGATGAGCCAGCACGGTGCCCAGGCCTTGGCGAGCAGCGGCCAGCGCTACAACGAGATCCTTGGCCATTACTACCGCGGAGCCTCCTTGGCACGGCTGCGGCAGGGTTCCGGTTGATGGCGAACGCTAAGGGGCGGCTGCTGGATGCAGCGTTGCTCCGCTCCCAGGAGGCCGAACGCTGCGGCGCCTTGGTGCCCTTGGAAACGGAGATCGTTGCTGTCCCGGGCTGTGAGCCGTTCGTGCTGCGCCGCTTGCTGTCTGAAACGCCGAAGCATCTGCGCAGCGCCGGTCCGAAACCCAACCCATTTCTGCCCTGGGATCCGGCGCTTGAGGTGGAACGCCTCAGCGATGAGCACGTGCTCATCCTCAACAAATTCCCGGTGCAGCGCGGCCACGTGTTGCTGATTCCGCAGCGCTGGCAGCCGCAATCTGGTTGGCTCAGCCCGCTCGATTGGCAAACCCTGGCTGATGTGGAGGCCGATACGCCGGGGTTGTGGTTTTTCAACAGCTGCGCGGCGGCCGGTGCCAGCCAACCCCATCGCCATCTGCAGCTGCTCCCACGGGTGGATGGAGAGCCCAGCTGTCCGTTGGCCTCAGCCTGCACTGAGCAATTGGAGGGGAAGGCCCCCTTCTGGCCGTGGCATTACCGCCTGAGCCCCCGTGAACATTGCGGTGCTGAGCAGGCCGCCGCCGAATTACGCGAGTTGTACGAGCGCCATCAATGGGAGTTGGGGCTCGGTTCACCGCAGCAGCAGCCCCAGCCTCTGCACCCCTACAACCTGGTGATCGAGCCCAACTGGTTCATGACTGTGGTGCGCAGCCAGGAGCACTGGGCTGGCTTGAGCATCAATGCCCTCGGTTTTGCCGGGTGCTTGTTGATCACCCCTGAATCCGATACAGCCTGGCTGCAGCGCCATGGCCCCCTGGCGTTGCTGGCGGCGGTGGCCCGCGAAGCCAGCTGATTGCGTGCTTTCCCGGATGCGCCTCAACGCTGCTGGCGGTTTGGCTGAGAGAGCCCAGCCGTGGACTGCATGCCGCACCCTTGCTCCGACCCCATCCAGCTGCGCAATCAGCGGGTCGCCGAACACCTGTCTCTGGTTCAGAGCGTGGCCAGGCACTATGCCGCCTGCACACGGGAGCGCCGCGAGGATCTGCAGCAGGTGGCAGCGCTCGGCTTGATTCGCGCCGCTGAGCGCTACGACAGCAGCACCCACGTGCCGTTTGCCGCCTTTGCTCGACCGCACGTCCGAGGCGCAGTGCTGCACTACTTGAGGGATGTGGCGCCGTTACTCCGCATGTCGCGGCGGCTGCAGGAGCGGGCCCAACGGTTGAGCCGCCAATGCCGTGACGCGTTGGGACACCAGCAGGCATTGCCATGGCCGGTCTTGGCGGAGCTGGAGACGCTCCAGAGGGAGCGATGCGTGGACTTGCTGCCGCCATGGCGTCTCCAGAACACCCACGCGCTGCGGCTGGATCAAGGCAGCCATGACGGGCTCGCCGAACGGGAGGCTGCCGAGGAACGTGACAACGCCATGGCTGCGCTCAGACGATTGAACCAACGCCAACGGCAGGTTGTGGAAGCGGTGGTGCTGCGGGGACAACCCCTGCGCACGGTGGGGAAACGCCTTGGCATCAGCGCCGCCACCGTGCATCGCGTGCTGCACCTGGCGCTAGAGGAGCTCAGGCGTCAGCTGAGTCCTGCATCTGACGCTCCAGGGTGTTGATCGCGGCATTGATTGCGGCCAGCTGCCGCTCCAGGCCATCACGCCAGAAGGTGAGGGTGTGCAGCTTGCGCTCCTGATGGCGCCGGCGGCACTCCTGGGGGGTGGAGCTGTCTCCGCAGCCAAAGAATGGCGGGAACATGGGAAAATAGTCACCAGTTGTTGTTCTAGCGGTCGACGACGGCCGACCGCGGGAATGGATCGACAGGGCTGCACCGCCTCATCCGTGAGGCCAGAACCCTTTGCCTTGACTGATTTTTATGCCGAGAGAGCTAAAGCAATTCCGCACCCTCGGCCACCCCAGGCTGGTTTGATCGCAGGGTGAGAGCAGTGGGTCCCAGAGCATCGATGAAAGCCACGCTCCTGGCGCTGCTCGGCAGCGTGATCGTCGCCCCCATGCCGTCTCAGGCCTATGTGGCGCTGATGGCCGGCCAGAGTGCCCGTCCCCTGGGCGGCACGTTCAACAACGTGCCTGTGCTCCACTCCAACCAACCGGAGGAGGTGCTTGGTCCAGGAATCCTGGTGGATACGCGCCCTGGCTCCGCCATTGCGGCTGAAACGAATCAGCCCCTAGCCAATGCCACCTACACCTTCAATGGTGAATTCGGGCTGCACGTCCACCACAAGTACTACCCGGAAGACCGCAGCCGCATCCGTGGGACCAACGGCCGGCGTGGTGAGCTCACCCTCGCCACGATCCTGATCAATCCAGGTGCAACCCCTGTCCATATCCGCTTCAAGAAGGGTGCGGTGCGGAACAGCTTTGAAGCGCCTTACCTGGCCAACAACCTGATGGGGGTGAAACCGCTGGGCCCCCGTCCGTGGAACACCGGCCCTGGCGATGCCACCGCTGTTCAGATGCTGCGCGGTCAGCTCGATCGTCGCCTTGAGGATGAGATCACCATCCCGCCCTACAGCCGCATTGTGCTGTTCAGTACAGCCCTGCCGGCTCTGGGCATCGCCAATGGCTTGCTGCGCGGCCGCAGTGACGGCCCCTTCCAGATGGCCGTGGTCGCCGCCCGCGAACCTCAGAACGATTCCGACATCTTCCGGGTGCTCGATAGCAAGCGTCTTGCACCGGGCCGGATCTACCTGAGCCGAGTCCACCAGATCCAGGACGGCACGGTGTTTTCCCGGGTTGGAGGCGTAGCCCTGGGCGACACCTACACCGCCAGCCTCAGCCACGACCTCAGTCAAGGGGCCTTGCATGTGCCGTTGACCAGCACCAACCGCCACCATTTCGGCACCCGGGAAGTGCAGGTGAATCAGTTGGCGTCGAGGATGGTTGATTCCTCCCTCGACAACGTCGGCACCTACGGCGTTCGCTTCGATGTGCAACTCAATCTGAAGGGATCAGGCCCGCACCAGCTGGTGTTCAGCCACCCCACACCGAACGGCAAACATTTCACCGCCTTCCGCGGATCCATCGGCATTGAAACCGACGAGGGCTACCGGGAAGTTCATGTGGGCATGCGGTCAGGCCAGAGCCTTCCGATCGCTTCCCTCAACCTCAAGCCGGGCCAGAACAATCCCGTCAAAGTCAGCCTGGTCTATCCAGCCGATGCCACACCAGGCCACCTGCTCAGCGTGGTGCCCGACCAACAACTGGCTCAACTGCGCCAGCGGGAGGAACTGCTGGCTGCCGCGCAGGCCAGCAAGCCCAAGGTTGCGCCAGCCGCTCCGCCGTTAGCGGATGTGGCCACTGCCCCAGCTGCCGCTCCGGCGCCCAGGCCTGCGAAACCAGTTGCGGCTGCCAAACCAACGGCGACCAAACCAGCCTCCAAACCCAAGCCCACCGCGCCGGCGGTGGTGATGAATCCTGGCTGGATCCAACCGCTGCCGCCTGTCCCTGTGCTGCAGGGCATGCCACCCGCGGTGATCACGCCCACGCGCATGAGCCAGAGCCTGATGGAGCGCTATCAGCAAGCCGTTCAGGCCCAACAGCAGCTGATGAATTCCCTGATGGGCCGATAACCTCAGAGGGCATCAGCAGCGGGGCGTGGGGGAGAGCGGATCCGACAAACGGCGCATCACCCTGGAACTCAGCGAAGACCTGCTGCGCTGGATCGATGGTTTGAAGTCGCAGATGGGCTTCCGCAACCGCGGGCTCATCGTGGAGCAGCTGCTGCGCGAACTGGTCCCTGACCTCGACGATGAGCAGGCTGTTGAAGCCGAAGGGAGCGTCCAAGGGGCTTCCATCGTGGACGAGGTCAGCGGTCAGCCTCGGCCAAGCCGTGGGGCAGCCGACGCTCAGAGCGGTGAGACGCCTGCGCGTGGAGCAGAGACGCCAGCCCCAGTTCAGGAGCAGGCGAGCCCTTCTGAAGAAGACAGGCGCGTTGCACCCGGCGAGCTCGACGACAACACAGCCATCGTTCTCATTGGATCCAGTGGGATCTCGAAGCGGGATCAGAAGCGCGTCTCAACTGAGGCCAGTGGAACGGGTTCTTCAAGGATGGGTGCTGCCATTGGCGTTGGCATCCAGCTGCCCGGGTTCGTGCGTCGTCAGGCCAGAGCGGTGAAACGCAGCCTGGCTGAACAGGCCACGCCAATCAGTGATGAACGCAATGCAGGCCTGGCACTGATTCCAGCGGAGGCCCTGCAGGAGGCCTTGTTGCGGGCCCAGCAGCACTGGCTGGAGATTTACGGCACGCCGCCCAGTGATGCCGCCCAGGACGCGGCGCTCACCTGGCTCGCCCGGGATCTCTGGCCCCAGTCGGATCACAGTGATGGCCGGCCGTTCAGCTGGGGCTTAGCCCAGCAGGTCCTGCTCAGCTTTGCTCCAGGCTGGATAGTGGGGGATCCCACGTTGGAGCGCGTGATCACCGCCGCGGGAATCCTTGAAGATCCCTTTGGCGGCAGCAGCCTTGCTGTACGGGTACCGACGTTGATCACGCGTTTTGTGCAGCGCCAACGCAGCAAGCAGAAACGCAGCACTTCCTTTGAGGCCATTGATCAATCGATGACCGTGCATGGTGCTCTGCGTTTATTGCAGCTGCCCACCATTGCTGATCGTCCGTACACCCTCAAGGAAATTCGCGAGGCTTACCGGGAGCAGGCCCAAAGCCACCACCCAGATGCAGGCGGCTCCGCCGATGCGATGCGCCGCTTGAACGAGGCCTACCAGTTTTTGAAAGAGCGCTATCGCCAAGCAGCATGATCATGCGACCCGGATGAGACCCGTCCATGGTCTAGGTGTGAGACTGATACGGGAGCAACGGATGGGCCTACTCGCATTGAAGTCGGCCGAGTCGACTCAGGATTATTTCTGTTGAGCAGGCTCTTCCTCTTCGTAATCAAAACGTGCACCGAATTCTGTTCAGTCTGCCAATTCTCGTGAATTCTGTCCGCAACGGTGCTGTAGTTATCGTCCCCGATCTCAGGCATACAGTTTTTGGCACAACGGGCGCTCACCTGCTTCCAGGTCCTCCCTTTTGTCGCTGGGAGCTCTTTGATGCTTGAAGCGCGATGCGTCGTGTTGCACGAGGGCCAGGTTGTGACCTGCTCGACTGTCCACAGGCTTTGCAGCCATGTCCAGAATGGCTGGACTGCTTCAGAATGCCTGTAACCACATGGTTCTTGCTAAGGCGTACCTGCTGTAGACACAGGTACGCCAATGAAACGGCGCTGTGAGTCTTGCCCTGCGGCGTGTTCGGGACGGCGCGCAGGATGATCCCGTTGCGCGCCCTGGCTTCCAATTCGTCGGCGCTTGACGATCAGGTATGCCGGAGCGCAACACTGAGAAACAGCTCAATCAAATAGTCCGGTGTGAGACGTGCTATTGGTCCCATTCCTAGAAGTGATCAAGATAGGCGAGCCATTGACTGAACCTAGGTGCCCGCGAAGGGCGGAGAATCGTTTTGCGCACGACCTGTCGTTCTGTTCTTGGTCCGAATGCGTGCTTCATCGCAACTCGCGTTGCGCGAACTCTGTCGAGCATGAACAACGCGGCACACCGAACTTCGCGATCATCCAGATTGAGGCGCAGGGTAAGACCAGAAAGCATTCTGGTCTGATACACCTGGGACGCTGTGGGTGGCTTCCGGCTTCTTTGATCGACAGGCAGGCACTGCAAATAAAAAAGCCGGCTGCTTGAGCCGGCTTCCACTGCGTCTTGTGATCGTGCGATCAGGAGGGGGTTTGCATGCCCTGGATCAGGAAGTCGAAGTAGGGAGCCGCCAAAGCGGCATCGTCACCGCTGAGCAGCACAAGCGACGCTTCCTTGAGGCAGCGCATTGACTCGACCATGCCAGGCATGGGCACGCCCAGGCTGTTGTACATCTCGCGGGCACCTTCAAGGCCGATCTTCTGGATCATCTCGGTGCTGCCGGCCAGTACCCCGTAGGTCACCAGGCGCAGGTACCAGCCGAAATCGCGCAGACACTGGGCGCGCTGCTTCTGGCCGTAGGCATTGCCGCCCGGGGCGACGTATTCGGGTTTACGGCTGAACAACTGCTTCGCCGCTTCGTCGACGATCTTTTTCTCGTTCTCGGTGAGCGCCTTCACCACCACCATGCGGCTGGCGCCGGTGGAGAGAAAGTCCACCATCGAGCGCAGCTCACCGCCGGTGGGATAGCGCAGCTGATCGTCGGCCTGCAGGATCAGATCGCGTACGACGCTCATCGAAACCACCTGGTGCCTAGCGATCTTATCGAGACTGAAGGCCTGATCCTTGCTGCGAAGGCCAGGTGTTTACGCACCGATAGGGTCGAGAGAACAGACCGGCGCGTGCCATGGCCACACCAACTGCACTGCGGCTGGGGCAAATCTTTGAACTCACGATCCAGGGCCTGGGCCATGAGGGCCAAGGCGTCGGGCGCTTTGACGACTTGGTGGTCTTTGTTCCCGGCGCCCTTCCGGGCGAACGGGTGGTGGCACGGCTGCGTCGTCAGGCCAAGCGGCATCTCGAGGCCGACCTGGTGGGGGTTGAGGATCCATCCCCCGATCGACGCAAGTCCCCCTGCATCCTTGCGGAGCGTTGTGGGGGATGCTCCCTGCAGCACTGCGCTGATGCCGCTCAGGCTGAACTGAAGACCGACCTGGTGCGTCAGGCGCTCCAGCGCGTTGGCCATCTCCAGGTGGAGGTGTTGCCGATCTTCAGCGCGGCCAGCCCACTGGGCTATCGCAACCGGGCCCTGATCCCATTGGAGCGCGGCCCGGAGGGCCAGTTGCGTGCGGGCTACTACCGACGCGGCAGCCACAAGATCGTGAACATGAATCGTTGTCCAGTTTTGGATCCGCGCATCGATGCTCTGATCGCTCCGCTCAAGGCCGACCTGGAAGCCACCCGCTGGCCGGTGGATGTGAATCTGAGCGGCGGGGGCGGCCTGCGCCACCTAGCGCTGCGGGTGGGCCACCACAGCGGTGAGGTGCTGATCACTTTGGTGAGCAGCCACAACAACCTGCCGGGGCTGGAACAGCTCGCCAACGAGTGGATGCAGCGCTGGCCGGAGGTGGTGGGGGTGAACCTCAACATTCAGCCCATCGCGAGCAATGTGGTGCTCGGCCCGGAAACCCACCAGGTGGCAGGCCGCTCGTGGTTGCTCGAGCGTTTTGCGGGGCAGGAGCTGCGCATCGCGGCCGACACCTTCTTTCAGGTGAACACGGCCCAGGCCGAACGGGTGGTGCCGCTACTCACGGCTTTCTTCTCGGAAACCGCTGAGAGTCAGGTGCTGGAGGCCTACAGCGGCATCGGCACCTTCTCGTTGCCCCTGGCCGCCGCTGGCCTGGATGTGCTCGGCTTGGAGTTACATCCGGGATCGGTGAAGCAGGCCCGCGCCAATGCGGAACGCAACCAGCTCCCCCGCGCACGCTTCGAGCAGGCGGATGTGGCGGCCTCGCTGGCGGAGCACCTCACATGGGCCGCATCACTGTTGGTCGATCCACCCCGAAAAGGGCTCACAGCGGAGGTGATGGAGGCCATCCTGCAGGCACCGCCGAGCCGACTCGCCTACATCAGCTGCAACCCTGCCACCCTCGCGCGCGACCTCGGGCGCCTCACCAGCGAAGCCGGCTACCGGCTACGGCCGGTGCAACCGGTTGACTTCTTCCCCCAGACCAGCCACGTGGAATGTGTGGCCCTGCTGGAGCGGGACTGAGGACAGCCGCCTCAGGCCCGCAGCTGCGCGCCGAACTGCTTCTCGAGGGCGGCGCGGATCCTGTCGTGAGCGCCGTCCACTTCCGCATCGGTGAGGGTGCGCTTGGGATCGCGGTAGCGCAGGCGGAAGGCCTGGCTGCAGCTGCCTGCTGCGACCTGCTCACCCTCGTAGCGATCGACCAGTTCGGCCTGCTCGAGCAGGGGCTTGCCCGCCTTGCGGATCGCCTGCAACAACTGACCACTGGCCGTGCTGCTGGGCACCACAAGGGCCAGATCGCGCTCGGAGGCGGGCACGGTGGCAAACGCCGTGAAGGCCGGCTGCCAGCGGTTGCGGCGGGTGGCTGCACCCAGCAACTGAGGCACGTCCAGCTGGAAGAGGTAGGTGGCGGCGGGCAGGTCGTAGCGCTCCGCCAGTTCCGGGTGCACTTGGCCGAACCAGCCGGCAGGCCGGCCCTCGACAACCACTTGGGCCGCGCGGCCGGGATGGAGCAGGGGCTCATCGCTGAGGCGGCGATCCTCCACCGGCAGCTTGAGGCTCTCGAGGGTCTGCTGCAGAACACCGCGGGCTTCGAAGTAATCCAGGGTGCGGGGTTTGCCGCTGCTGCTCCACAGCTCCGCTTGGCGGGCGCCGCAGATCACGCCAGCCAGCTGCAGCCGTTGGCCGCCGTCTTTGGCGGTGGCATCAAACACGTTGCCCAGCTCGAAGGCCCAGAAGCCGTTGCGCCCGGCCTGCAGGTTGCGTTGGGCGGCCTGGAGCAACTCGTCGACGAGGCTGTCACGCAGGTGGCTGTAATCCGCCAGAAGGGGATTGGCCAGGGCCACGCGCTTGGCGGGATCCGCTCCGGGACGCTCCGACTGCGCGGGGCCGAGCGAAAGGCTGCAGGTCTCCTGTAAACCTGCGGCCACGAGCATCCGGCGCAGACGCCGTTCGGCCTGCTGTTCATCGCTGAGGCCACCGGGTTCAATCGGATCGGGCAGGTGGCTGGCAAAGCGGTCGTAGCCCACCAGGCGAGCCACTTCTTCAATCAGATCGACTTCGCGCTGCAGGTCCATGGCGCGCGATGGGGGCACCTGCACCTGCCAGCCGTCGTCGTCGGGGCTAAGGCTGCAGCCCAGGGCGCTGAGGATCTGTTCGATCTCGGTGTCGGGCAGGTCGGCCTCTTGGCCGTCGGCATCGACCACCGGGCCGAGCAGGTTGTGCAGCGCGTCGCTGCGCAGGCTCAGCGCCGGGCGCGCTGCTTCCTGGCGCTCATGGCACCAGCGCTCCTCGAGCTCGGCGCCGCAGAGTTCCTGCAGCAACTGCGCGGCTCGATCGGCGGCCGTGAGTGTCACCTCCCGCGGCAGACCCTTCTCAAAACGGCTGCTGGCATCGGTGCGAAGCCCCACGCTGCGGGCGCTGCGGCGCACGGTCTGGGGAGCAAACATCGCCGCCTCAAGCCAGATGCTGGTGGTGGAGTCATCCACGCAGCTGTTGTCGCCACCGATCACGCCGGCCAGAGCGACGGCTTGGTCGGCGTAACTCACCACCCAGGCTTCCTCGCTGAGGCTGTGCTCACTGGCATCGAGAGCCTTGAAGGCCTCGGCGGGGCGGCCGCTGCGCAGATCAAGCCGTGCCGGATCGGCTTGGCCGCCACTGAGGGCCGCCAGTTTTGCGGCATCAAAGGCATGCAGCGGCTGGCCGAACTCGAGCATCACCAAATTGGTGATGTCGACCACGTTGTTGATCGGACGCAGGCCGGCTCCCTCCAGCCGGCTCTGCAGCCACTGGGGCGATGGAGCCACCCTGAGGCCTTTGAAGGCGGTGAGACTGAACAAACCACCGGATTCGATGCGTTCCTGCACCGCCGCATCCACGGGCAGGGCCTTGGCCTCAATCGCAGGTGCTGCGGCGGGCAGGGTGAGTGCACCACCGCTGAGGGCCGCCACCTCACGGGCGATGCCCTGCATCGAGAGGCCATCGGGGCGATTGGCCGTGATCGCCAGTTCCAGTACCTGATCGTCGAGCCCGAACAGAGGCCCCACCGGCGCACCCAGCGCAGGCACACTCTTCAGGACCTCATCGAGGATCACGATCCCATCTGAGCTGTCGGCCAGGCCCAGCTCAGAGAGGGAGCAGATCATGCCGCTGCTGGCCACGCCACGCAGCTCGGCCGGTTTGATCGTGAGATCCACGGCGGGTAGATAGGAGCCAACCGTGGCCACGGCCACATGAATCCCTGCCCGCACATTCTTGGCGCCGCAGACAATCTGCAGCGGCTCGGCAACGCCGATCTCCACTGTGCAGACGCTCAGCTTGTCGGCATTGGGATGGGGTTCCCGGTTCTGAACATGGCCCACCACCACACCGGCGGCGCGGGCGGCGAGATCCTCGATCTCTTCCACTTCAAAGCCGGCCACCGACAGACGTTCGGCCAGCTCTTCGGCGGGCAGATCACAGGCCACCAGCTCCCGCAGCCATTGGAGCGAGACCCGCATGTCAGAACCGTTCGCAATCGGCCGACTCTAAAGACCGGGCCTGGAGGGAGAGGTCAGGCGACACGGTATGGTTGATCGCTGTCCAACACGCATCGCCCAAGCGAGGCAACGTCCTTTATGGCTAAGAACAAGGGCGTCCGGATCGTGATCACTCTCGAGTGCACCGAATGCCGGTCCAACCCCGCCAAGCGGTCTCCTGGTGTGTCCCGTTACACCACCCAGAAGAACCGCCGCAACACCACTGAACGGATCGAACTGAAGAAGTTCTGCCCGCACTGCAACAAGTCGACGGTCCACAAAGAGATCAAGTGATCTCGGCGACATCAACGTCTGCTGTGTAGTCAGCGCCTTCTGCTTTTCTCCCCCTCCGTTCCCTCATGGCCAGCTCCTTCTTCAAGAAGCGTCTTTCGCCGATCAAACCCGGTGATCCGATCGACTACAAAGATGTCGATCTGCTCAAGAAGTTCATCACCGAGCGCGGCAAGATCCTCCCCCGCCGCCTCACCGGTCTCACCGCCAAGCAGCAGCGTGATCTCACCAATGCGGTGAAGCGCGCCCGCATCGTGGCTCTGCTGCCCTTCGTGAATCCCGAGGGCTGATCTCCTGGCATCCGCGGCGTTCCATCCCGGCGACCTGGTCGGTGTTCAGGAATCCCGCGGAGCCCAGCTCGCGGTTGTCGAGGCGATCCAAGGCAGCAAAGCTCGCCTGCGGATCGGTTTCGACGCCAAACAATCCGTCTTGCCCCAGCGTCAGCTGGAGCTGATTTGCCCCCTGCCCTCCGGTGCTGATGTACCGCAGCGGTTGGGGGCTTCGCCTTGGAATCTCAGGCCGGAAAGCCTCCGGCAAGTCAGTCTCAATCGTCGCGCTTGGGGCGAAGCCTGGCTCCTGCTTCTGGAATCAGATGAGACGACTGCGCTTGCTGAGTTTGCCGATCTCGTCTGCGGTGGAACCGAGCCAGCGCAGCTGGCGGTGTGCTGGCTTGAGTTAGTCGGACCGCAGCTCTGGTTCCGCTTCAAGCAGGGGGAGATCCAGCCCCGAAGCAGTGCCGATCTGAAGCCGCTGCGACGCGACCGGCGCCTCAAGCAGCTGACTGAGCAACGAGAACAGCAGTGGCAACAGCTGCTGCGCGCCCGTCAACCGGTGCAGACCGAAGCCCTACCGCCTGAGCAGCAACGCCGGCTGGAAGCGCTCAAGCAGCTGGCGGCCGGTGCGCTTGAGCTCGAGCAGCTGGATCCAGCCCTGCGCCAAAGCCTCACGGCCCTGCATCTCGGCCACGACCGCGGCGATCTCCGCCATCTTCTGGTGGATCTAGGCCAATGGGACCGGCACCACCTGGTGTCGATGGGTGGAACCACCTGGAGCCTGGGCTTCAGCGCTGAGCTGGAGGAGGAAGCCGCACGGCTGCTGACGCTTCATGAGCAGGAGCTCCCCGGCGATGCGGAGCGCCTCGATCTCACCGGCCAGCGTTGCGTCACGATCGACGACGACGACACCCGTGACATCGACGACGGCCTGGCGCTGGAGCGGCGCGCCGATGGTGGCCTGCGGCTCTGGATCCATGTGGCTGACCCGGGCCGTCTGGTGGAGCCGGAATCACCACTCGATCTGGAGGCGCGCCGGCGCGGCAGCAGCCTCTACCTGGCCAGCGGCAACCTGCCGATGTTCCCGTTGGAGCTCACCACAGGGCCCTTCAGCCTGCGGGCCGGCGTGCGCAGTGCTGCCTGGAGCACCTGGGTCGATCTCGACGCGGACGGCGACATCGCTGACTACGGCATCGTGCGCAGCTGGGTGAAGCCCACCTTCCGGCTGAGCTACAGCGATGCCGATGATCTGATCGATCTAGCTCCGCCCGAGGAGCCCGATCTGGCGGATGTGGATCAGCTGCTCAACCGCCGTCGGCAGTGGCGCGTTGGCCAGGGAGCGTTGTTGATGGATCTGCCGGAAGGCCGCATCCGCAGCCGAGATGGCGAACCGGTGCTGGAGGTGAGTGAGCCGAGCCCATCACGGGCAATGGTGGCTGAAGCGATGATCCTCGCTGGAGCGATCGCGGCTCGCTTTGGGGTGGAGCACAACCTGGCCCTGCCCTTCCGCAGCCAGTTGCCCGCCGAGCTTCCCCCCAAGGCTGAGCTCGACGCCCTGCCGGATGGTGCGGTGCGCTTTGCCGCGATCAAGCGCTGCCTCAGCCGGGGGTTGATGGGAACCCAGCCAGCTGCCCACTTCAGCCTGGGGCTGCCGGCCTACGCCCAGGCCACATCACCGATCCGCCGTTATGGCGATCTGGTGGTGCAACGCCAGATTCAGGCCCAGCTCAGCGGCAGCACCCCCCTGAGCGAAGACGGCCTTCAAGAGCTGCTGAACGGCTTTGATGGCGCCGTGCGCGAAGGGATCGGGATCTCCCGCGAAGACCAGCGCCATTGGCAGCAGGTGTGGTTTGAGGTCCATAAGAGTGGTCAATGGCGTGCCGATTTCCTGCGCTGGCTTCGGCCCCAGGACCGCCTGGGCCTGGTGCGCATCGATGATCTGGCCATGGACCTGGCGGCTGAATGTCCCCAGAACGCTCAACCCGGTGAAGCGCTGCTGCTGCGGGTGCAGCAGGTGGATTCGCTGCGAGATCAGCTGAAACTGGTGGCTTCAGCCAGCTAGACAGCAGTTCAGCAATAGCCCCTGACATTGCTGGAACCCGGCCCCACCTGACGTTCTCTGAGGGCGAACTGCTCGACCTGTTGGCGTTTGTGAGGGCTACACCCAGAGCTACGGGGTTGTGGACTAGCGCGCAGAAGTGGTTCACCTGTTTGGAGGTGACGAGGCTGACGCTGCTGGAGGCGCCTGTGATCAACGGCGACACCAGCGCCAATCCCCGTGCCTTTGACGATCTGAGCAAGCGCCTGCCACTACGGCCTGCCCTCAACCAGAGCCCCCGCCGCGTCCAGCAAGCCGTGTCTCACGCCAAAACCTCCAACTCAAGAAGCTGTGCAGACTGGTTGAGTCGCCGGTCGTAGCACGCGAAGGTCACAGGCTGGCCAGCGTTGACCTGCAGTTCATGAGCAGCGGCGAGCTGCACGCTGTCGTAAGCCCGCAGGGCAAAGGCGTCGGCAAAGCGACCAGCCTTCTCCACCAATGGCTGGCTGACCTCAACAATGGCGAAGGATATCCAGGCCTGGATCAGGTGCTGCCGTGCCTGTTCGAGATCGTCGTTGCTGATTGGGTCTTCCCTCTGGCGGCGGGCCAGGGCTGCCATCGCTTCGGCCCATGAAATTCGGCAGACCCCGATGACATCGGCCGTGTTGCTGATCTGACGCATCTGCTCGGACTGAGCTTCGGCAACGAGCAACTTGAGCAGGGCGCTCGTGTCGCAGAAGAGGATCATCCGGTCAGCCCCGATCCTCCATCACGATGTTGCTGAGCGGGGTGCCCTTCCCCCGCAAAGGTACGGGAGGAGGCAGGTTGGGTTTCTGACCGTTCCAGCTGATCAGCCCCGCATGGATCGCCCTCTGCAGCGGGTTGTCTGGTGCACGCTCCTCTGGCATCACGGCCGTGATGCGAGCGATCGGTTTGCGATGGGAGGTGACTTCCACCACTTCGCCGCTCTGGGCGCGGGCCAGCCAGACGGAGAGATGAGTCTTGAGATCTCGCACCGATACCCGACTTGCGACCACATCTGACATCACCGACTCCAGCAATGCGACCACAATAGGCTGGATTGCAGGACATGCAGCAGCAGCTTCAGGTTGTGGCTGGCCGCCATACCGTCATGCAGGAGCTGGGTAGCCAAGGGTGGAAGGCAAGGCACGGCCCGCAAACCGCCGCGGCAGAGGGCAGAGCGCGTCAGCGGCTTTGAGGCCCATGCCGATGACCTGGTGGGACTACACCGCTAAACGCGAGATTCGCAGCCAGGGGCCCCAAGGGTTGGCGTGGCCGATCAGTGCCACCGGTCTGGACTCACTCTGTTGGCTTAGCCATTCATGCATGGATGGTTCCAGCGTGATTACAGGCCAGACCTCCCCCGAGCTGCTGGTGAAGCTGTAGTCGCCATTGCTAGTCGCCTTAACCCTGCCTGACCACAGCTGCTCATGGCGGTCGATCGGAATAGACGCCTGAGCGGCTGAACCGGCGGCTGCATGTCCTTGCTCGAATGGCTGGGGATTGGCCAACACAGCTTCCTGCCGCTCACGCCACTGAGGGTGATGCCAGGGGGTGTCCCACAGCGGAGCCACGGCGGAGGGCGCCAGGGGATCAGCGATTAGAACGTTCTGCAGGTCCCGCACTGCGAGCTGAGCGGGGGGTACGCCCACACGCACCGCCAGCGCCGCCGCCGCTCCTGCCGCCTGCCCAACGTTCAGGATCAACGGCTGCAGGCGCGTGGCACCGTTCGCCATGTGGCTCGTGCTGAAGGCCTTATCGGCCGCCAGGAGGTTGTCGAAAGCCTCACTCACCAGAGCGCCATAGGGAATGCAGAACGGAGTCCCGCTCCAGCGGCCACCCCAGCGGCAGCTTTTCGGCGCCAAGGGCCAGTCGGGCCCGGGGTAGTGATGGTCGTTGGCATAGTTACCCACCGCGATCGACTGAAGCTCTCCGGCGTCATCGAGCGGCAGGGCTGCCACGGACGCCCCACTGGCTTGCGGCAGCAAGTCCTGCTCGATCACCGTTTGGCGACCGATCAGGCGCCGTCCTTCGCGCCAGTAGGGCATGGCGGCCAGCCAGGGGGCTGGGCTGCCCGCCTCCTTTGGAAAGGCTTCGCCGAGCTGCAGCCAGCCCCCACTGGCCTCTTGCAGCACCTCGGCAAAGCGCAGGCTGTGGGCCTGCATCTCGCCATAGAGCGCTGCTTCTTGGCTCGGATCACCAGCGAAGGCGCGCTCCAGCCCCCAGTGCCAATCGTTGCCGTGCAAGGGCCAGTTGAGCATCACCAGACCACCGGGCAGGCGGCCATAGGTGAGGGTTCGCTCCAACCCGAATGCTTCACAGGCTCGCTCGAAGGGCGCTGGCAATGGGGTTGTGAGGGCTGGGTCGATACCTCGCACCGGATCGGCCGCCAGCCGATCGCTCTGCAGCTGGCCCATCACCACCCAGGTGGGCGATTGCACCGGTTGCTCACGGAAGAAGGCCTCGCTATCGAGACGGTGTTGGCTCGGTGCACTCGGTTCATCCCATTGCTCCTGAGGCTCCCAGCCCAGTCGGAAGGGCGCCTCTGCAAGGGGCAGCAGATCGCCGCGGTCGCTGCCATCGATTACCACCCGGCAGCGCACCCGGCGCTGTTCACCCTCGATTTCAAGCCGAACCGCTGCAATCAGCGACCCCAGACGCTCCACCGCCACCAGCCGGCAGCCTGGCCACCAGAGCAGCTTCGGCTCGGCGTGCACCCAGTCCTGCAGGATCGCCTCGGCGGTGGTGGGCCGGTAGCCGAAGCAGCTCACCCAGTTGTGGTCGAGCCCCTCGGGTTCACGCCGCTCCAGTTCCCGCAGGAAGGCACCCCACAACCCCGTCTGCCAGGGGGTGAGTTCATTGCCATCGGGGCAGCAGACCCCCGCAGCGCTCACCATCCCCCCCAGCCAGGCCCCAGGCGTGAGCAGCAGCGTGGTGGCGCCGCCTCGGGCCGCCTGGATCGCTGCTGCGATGCCACCGGTGCCGCCGCCCCACACCAGCACATCCACCGCGTCGATCGCTGGGGTCATCGGCATCGCGAGTGCAAGTGCAAAGAGCCTCGCAGGACTGCGCTGAAAGCCACGGCCCTGATCCGTAGGATCCGCCCGATGACTTACACCCTCACCACCCCGCTCTATTACGTCAACGACAAGCCGCACCTGGGCAGCGCCTACACGACGCTGGCCTGTGATGCCCTGGCGCGGTTTCAGCGGCTTAAAGGTGAGCGGGTGCTGTTCATCACCGGCTGCGATGAGCACGGGCAGAAGATTCAACGCACCGCTGAGGCCGCTGGCCTCAGCCCCCAGGCGCACTGCGATGGCGTGAGTGCCCAATACCGGGAGCTGTGGGATCGCTGGCAGATCAGCAACAACCGCCTGATCCGCACGACCGACCCGCGCCACCGCCAGATCGTGGAGCAGTTCTTCGCGCGGGTGGAGGCCAGTGGCGACATCGTGGAAGGCCGCCAGCAGGGCTGGTACTGCGTGGCCTGCGAGGAGTTCAAGGACGATCCCCACGAGGCCCAGGACCCGGAGTGCCCCACCCACCGGCGTCCTCTGGAGTGGCGCGATGAGGTCAATCTGTTCTTCCGCTTGTCGCGCTATCAAGAGCAGATCGAGGCGCTGATCGCCCAGCCGGGCTTTATCCAGCCCGCCAGCCGCCGCAATGAGGTGGAGAACTTCGTGAAGCAGGGGCTGCGCGATTTTTCGATCTCGCGCGTGAACCTGCCCTGGGGTATCCCCGTGCCCGGCCATGAAGGCCACACGTTCTATGTGTGGTTTGACGCCCTGCTCGGATACATCACCGCCCTGCTCGAAGAGGGCGACGCCCCGGATCTCGATCAGGCCCTCAGCCGCGGCTGGCCGGCCTCGGTGCATGTGATCGGGAAGGACATCCTCCGCTTCCACGCCGTGTACTGGCCGGCGATGCTGCTCTCAGCCGGCCTGCCGCTCCCGGCGAAGGTGTTTGGCCATGGCTTCCTCACCCGCGAGGGCCAGAAGATGGGCAAATCCCTGGGCAACGTGCTCGATCCCGCGCAACTGCTCGAGCGTTGCGGCCGCGATGCGGTGCGCTGGTATCTGTTGCGCGATATCCCCTTCGGTGACGACGGGGATTTTCAGCAGCAACGCTTCAGCGATCTGGTGAACAACGACCTGGCCAACACCATCGGCAACATGCTCAACCGCACCAGCTCGATGGCGCGGCGATGGTTTGAGAACGCTGTGCCGCCGGCCTCGGTGGCCATGGGCAGTGATCACCAGCTCGCCCAGGCGGCTGCCCAGGCCCGGACGGTGGTGCTGGACGGTCTGGAACAGCTGGAGTTCCGCAGCGCCGCAGAAGCCGCCCTACAGCTGGCCATTGCTGCCAATGGCTTTCTCAATGAACAGGCCCCCTGGAGCCGCATGAAGCAGGAGGGCACCCGGGATCAGGTGGCAGATGACCTTTACGCCGTGCTCGAAGCGGCCCGTATCACCGCCCTGCTGATGGCGCCCCTCTTGCCCGATCTGAGTGAACGGATGCTCTTGCAGCTCGGCCAGAGCGTTCCCGATTCCTCGGCTACAGCTCAGCCCGATGGCACCTGGCTCAGGCAGCTGGAGTGGGGTGCACTGCAGAGTGGGGCGCCGCTGCCGGAGCCCTCGCCGGTGATGGCCCGCCTTGAACTCAGCGAGCCCCTTTGAGCCAGTTGCCGTGAAACGTCTCACTGGGGTTGCCATGGCCCTGTTGGTCAGCGGCTGCGTCAGCAGCAAGCCGAAGGTGCCGCCGCCCTCAGAGCCGTTTGTGTTCAAGTCGTTGGATCTGGAACAACAGGATCCCAAGGGGCGGCCCGCCTGGAATCTGAAGAGTCCCGAAGCCCGCTATGACATCACTCGTCAGGTGGCCCAAGCCCGGCAACCCCGCGGGATGGTGTTCAAACGCGGCAAGGCCAACATCAGCATCAGCGCCAGCAGCGCCACGGTGATCGGCGACGGTCAGGCCATCCAGCTCGAAGGCGCTGTGGTGATCACCCTGCTTGGCAAAAACCCTGTGCGGATTACGGGCGAACAGGCCCGCTGGATTCCCTCGCAGTCGTTGATGCTGATCGATCGCAAGCCAGCGGCGCTGGATCGTCAGTCGCGCATCACCGCCCAGCTGGCCACCTACTACCTCGATCGAGACCTGATCGAGCTGCGCGGCTCGCCGGTGCTCGAGCAGTGGGATCCCAAGGCCAAGGGCACTGCCAAGGCGAAGACCAAGCCAGCCCCGCTGCGCGTGCAGACGGCCCAGGTGGATTGGAAGCCTGAACAGGGCGACCTCAAAGCCCCACAGCAGGTGCGCGGCCTGCGCCGCGACAAGGACGGCCAGCTCAACCTCACCGCCTCTGCCCTCAACGGCAATCTGCGCGAGGGGTTTGTCGATCTGATCGCTCCGGTTCAGGTGCGTGATCCCAAGCGCAAGGGATGGCTCAACGCTCAGCAGACCCGCTGGCTGATCAACGACCAGCAACTGAGCAGCGATCAACCGTTCCAGGGGGCCTTTAACAAGCTGCAGGGTGAGGGTCAGCAGTTCAAGGTGAATCTCGCCACCAGCACCGTGTTCATCCCGGTTGGCTGCAATCTGCGCCAGCCCGGAGAAGAGCTCACGGCCCAGCGCTGTCAGTGGAACTGGCCCACGGGCCGTTTCCAGGCCCAAGGCGATGTGGTGCTACGGCGCCAGGCCTACAAGCAGATCACCCGATCCAGCGAACTGCGGGGCTCCATCGGAAAGGACGGCACGGCCGTGTTCAGTTCACCGGGAGCCAAGGTGAACTCCCAGTTCACTCTCCCGCCGGCTCAGAAGGTGGCGAAACCACAGGCCCGTTCAGCTCCTGCAGTGCGCTTCTGAGCTTGAGGCTCCAGCCCTCCAGCCAGGTTTCATCGCTGCGGCTGAAGCAACGGGGCGACCATCCCGCCAGCAGCAACACGCCTTGATCGCCGATCGGTTGCACGATCACTGCGGGGATGCCGCTCGGTAGCCCCTGAAATTCTTCCCGGCCGGGGTAAAGCTTGAGGTTCACCAGCCCAATCGCCTTGCCAGTGCTCCAGGCCCGCTGACAGATGGCACCCGGTGCAAACCCACCAACCCCGAGCACGCCACGCTCCAGCAGCGTGCGCCCCTGCCAGTGCAGGAGCACCGTGGCAGCCGGTGTGGCAGTGAGCAGCATCTGGCTTCCCCAGGCCAGCTCCTGGCGCAAGGGCTCGGGCAGATCGCCTGCAAGCCGCAACCCCTGCTCACCCTCGAGGTCCACACGCTCCGGCGCCACGGGAACCGCTCGCGTCCACAGGATGGAGACCAACATCAGCCCCACCGCCAGGAAGCTGGCCAGCACTCCCGCCCGCTCCAGTGCAGGGCTGAGCTGCGGTGCCGTGAGCTGGTTCACCACGCACAGGGCAAGGCCGGCGACACCGGCGCTGAGACAAAGGCGGGCGGCGAGGCCCATCGCAGCGAAGTTGGCAGAGATCGCCGTGGCACCCTCTCACAACTGGTGACAAAGCGATTGGCAGGCCAGGGCCGGGGGCGTTCCAATGCAGGCATTGCCCCTGGATTGGCACCAGCGATGGTCAACCTGAGCGCTTCCCCCATCAGCACCGCAGCTGAGGCCTTTGCCGCCGTGGCCCTGGCGGCCGTGGCCTGCGATGGCGAGCTGGCGAATCTTGAGGCCAGGAGTCTGCGCCAACAGCTTGAATTTCGAGAGCCCTATTGCCATCTCAGTGATCAGGCGATGGGCGAGCTGCTCGATCGCCTGTTGCGGCTTTTGCGTGAACAGGGTTGGCAGGCCCTGGTGACCATGGCGGCACCTCTATTGCCGCCTGAGGCCGCGGAAACGGCCCTGGCTGTGGCAGCGGCCCTCACCCAGGCCGATCACGTGGAATCCTCGGCTGAGCAAACCTTCCTCGCCACCCTCAGCCAGGCTCTGGCGGTGGACAGCGAGCGCGCCCGCGTGATTGTTGATGTGGTGGCCATCCTCAACCGCGACAGCCTGGCAGGCTGACGGCAGACTGTGGCGAACCATCCGACTGCATCCGTGGGGCACGTGATTCGCGCGCGTCTGTCGGCAGCACTGCTCAGTGCAGCGCTGCTGTTGGCCGCTCTTGCACTTCCAGCAGCGGCCTGGGCCACCGGCGTTGCCGACTTCCCGCCCCAGCCACCAGCCAGCCACGTGCTCGATCAGGCCGACCTGCTCAGCCGCGCTGCGGACACTGAGCTGGATCGACGGTTGCAGGAGTTCGGCGGCGATCACGTGGATGCCCGACTGCTGACGCTGCGCCGCCTGGATTACGGCCTGAGCCTCGATGCCCTGGGTGAGCAGCTCGTGGAGCGCTGGAGCGCGGGCGAACCTGATCGCTCCCTGTTGCTGCTGTTGATCGAGTCGCAGAACAACAGTGCCGCCGTGGTGGCCTCCTCCGATCTCGAGGGCCAGCTGCCCAGCGAACTGCTCTCGAGCACAGCAATCAGCACCATGGGTCTGCCCCTGCGCGAGGGAGCCCGCTACCGCCAGGCCAGTGTCGATGCTCTGGATCGTCTGGCTGTTGTGCTCAACGGCGGAGAGGATCCCGGCCCGCCGCAACTGGTGGAGCGCATGCCGATCGAAACCAACATTCCCACCCGTGAGGAAACGCAGTCGAGCAATGCGTTCCTTTGGGTTGTCGTGCTGCTGGTGGTTGGCACACTGGTGCCGATGATCACTTGGTGGGTCTTCTCCCGCTGAACCAGCCATGGGGTTGACCGACTGGATGGGTGCGTTTGATCGCGCCAGCAACAGTGATCTGAGCCTGAATCTGGAGCGGGCCTATGAGGCCGCACTGCTGATTCAAAGCCTCGAGCTCGAGTACTACAACGACCGCCCGGTCCGCCCGGAATTGCCCCTGAGCATTCCCAAGCAGGCCCAGGCCCAGATGTTGCGCCGCTTTCGCGCTGCACTTGAGGTGTGCCAGGAGATCCTGCCCACCCTGCAGAGCCACCGCGGTGAGCTCGACAGCCAGGAGCTGCGCCAGCTGCAACTGATCCAGTCGGTGGCGGCCCGCTACCAGCGCCGCAGCGGTGCCCCCAGCCTCTCGCGCACGCCTGAGTTGCTGCCCCGCAGCCTGCTCGGTGTGTTCGACGGCGTGCGCCGGCAATTGGACCCTGAGGCGGAAACGGCCCTGCTGGAGGGGTTTCGCCGTCGCCGCAGCTCCACGCTGGTGTCGCTGCGGATCTTCCTGCTGATGATCCTGGTGCCGTTGATCGTGCAGCAGACCAGCCGAACGCTGGTGATCTCACCGGTGCTGGATCGCTTTGCACCTGAGATTCCCTTCCTCAGCTACACGAAGCCGCACCTGCAGGAAAAGGCGGTGAACAAGCTGCGGATCTATCAGCAGGAACTCGAATTTGAAGCCCTGCTGGAGGGCAAAGCCCCTCCTTCGCCGGAGGAAATCCAAACGGCGCTGATGGCCCGCGCTAATCAGCTCAAGCAGGACGCGGACGACGAAAGCCTTGAAGCCACGAAAAACGTATTGGCCGATCTGGCAGCCCTGGTCGGTTTCACGTTGGTGTGTGTGCTTGGACGGCGTGATCTGCAGGTGCTGCGGGGCTTCCTCGATGAAGCGGTGTACGGGTTGAGCGACAGCGCCAAAGCCTTCGCAATCATCCTCTTCACCGACATCTTTGTGGGCTTCCACAGCCCGGAGGGTTGGACCGTGCTGCTGGATGGCATTGCCCACCACCTGGGCTTGCCAGCGGAGGAGAACTTCATCCTGTTGTTCATCGCCACCTTCCCGGTGGTGCTCGCCACGATCTTCAAGTACTGGATCTTCCGCTACCTCAACCGCGTGTCTCCCTCCGCCGTCGCCACCCTGCGCGGCATGGATGGTGGTTGAGCCCGCTGATGTTCGGCCCAGTGAGCCCCTGCCCCAACGCGGCCTGATCCTG
Organism: Vulcanococcus sp. Clear-D1; assembly: GCF_014654725.1. Classification (GTDB taxonomy): domain Bacteria; phylum Cyanobacteriota; class Cyanobacteriia; order PCC-6307; family Cyanobiaceae; genus Vulcanococcus. Next base: position 283,376 of record NZ_JACVZV010000015.1, read on the forward strand.
ATCAGCGGGCCCAGCCGCGGGGGCAAGAGCGGTTGGGCGGAACACCTGGCGCAGGCTTGGCCCGGTGCTGTGGAGTATCTGGCGACGGGGCCAGCCGCTGGAAGCGATCCGAGCTGGACTGAGCGGGTGGTGGCCCATCAGCGCAGGCGCCCGCAGCACTGGTGCTGCCGCGAGGTGGGCGGCGGGCTTGTGGAGGATCTGCTCGCCCGTGCCCCAGGCTTCACGCCCGACCCTGGGGCGGAGTCCGTTCCCTCCCTGCTCCTGATTGATTCGCTTGGCACCTGGGTGGCCTGGCATCTCGAGGAATCGACGCCGCAGTGGGAGAACCGCTGTGATCAACTGCTGGAGGCGCTCGCGCAGCAGTTGGGACCGGTGCTCCTGGTGGTCGAAGAAACCGGCTGGGGCGTCGTGCCAGCCACAGCCATCGGCGGCTTGTTCCGCGATCGACTTGGAGCTCTCCAGCAAACCCTGATGCAGCACTGCCACACCGCCTGGCTCGTGGTGGCAGGGCGCGCACTCAATCTGAGCCACTTGGGGCACCCCGTACCGCAGAGCCACTGATGCCACGCCTGGTGCTGTTTCAGCCTGAAATCCCGCCCAACACGGGCAATGTGGCGCGGACCTGCGCCGCCACCTGCACGGAGCTGCACCTGATTGAGCCCCTCGGCTTTGAGATCAGCGACCGCACCCTGAAACGCGCCGGCCTGGATTACTGGCCCTGGGTGGATCTCCATCGCCATGCCGATTGGAGCGCCTTTCGCGAGCAGCAGCAGCGGCGGGGAGGCCGGCTGTTGGCCTTGAGCCGGCATGGCAGCCAGCCCTACACGCAGCTCCGCTACCAAAGCGACGATTGGTTGTTGTTCGGGCGCGAGACCAGCGGCTTGCCCCCTGAGGTGGTGGCCGAGGCGGATGCCTGCCTCGCGATTCCGATGCCTGGAGCGATCGAACACGGTGGCGGCGTGCGCAGCCTCAACCTGGCGACCGCCGCAGGGGTGGTGCTGTTCGAGGCGATCCGTCAGCTGGAGCTGACGGCCAAGGGATCAGCCTGAAACGCCGAGATCGCCTCGTAGCACGGGCTTTTTTCGTTTGGTCAACCAAAAGAGTGACCACGAACACTTGCAGCGGTGTGTTCAAGCCGTTACTCTCAGCGCGGCTCACGGATGCTGGCTTCTCCGCTGGGCTTTGACCTCTGGCCAATGGTGCATGAAGCCTTATCAATTCTTATTCACGACACTGGTGAGTACGAGCGCGATCGGCGCCGTTGCCACTATTGTCGGTCCCTCAATTGCTGATTCGCGTCCTCAATATCCCGTTCCACTCCCTGCCCCTCCAGCTGCCAGCGAGCAGCTGATCGCGGCACTGCCCACCAGCGATCGCCTTTGGGTGAAGGTGCGCAGCGCCATTTCCATCGAGGAGCTCGCTGACAAGCTCGCCCAGGACGAGAGCAAGCTCGCCAAGCTCAACGACGTCAACGAAGACCATTCCTTCAGCAGCGGCGACTGGCTGGTGCTGCCCAGTCAGAGCAGCAAGAAGGTCAAACAACTCGCTGCGATCGACACCAGTGAGCTGCGCCGCACCCCACCGCTGGCAGCCCCTCCTGAACCACAGGAGCCCGCTCGGATCCGCCTGGGCGACAGCCTGGCCAAAATCGCCAGCCGTTACAACCTGAGCATCAGCGAACTGTTGCGCCTCAATCCAGGCCTGCAGGCGGCTCGGCTCGTGGCTGGCACCCAGATCCGCGTCGCCCATTCCACTCCGGGGCGGAGCCGAATGATCCTGGGTCTGAAGCCCACCGCCTCGGGTGGTTTGAGCTGGCCCGATCAGCCCGATTTCGGCTTCGGCAATGATCCGGCAGCTGAACTCACCGACACCGGCTGGATCTGGCCCACCAAAGGCATCTTCACCTCCGGCTACGGCTGGCGCTGGGGCCGCATGCACAAGGGCATCGATGTGGCCAACAACGTGGGAACCCCGATCGTGGCTGCCCGTAGCGGCGAAGTGGTGGTCGCCGGCTGGGCTGACGGCGGCTACGGCTACCTTGTGGAGTTGCGTCATCCCGACGGGTCCCGGAGTCGCTACGCCCACAACAGCCGCATCCTGGTGCGGGTTGGCCAAGCGGTGAGTCAAGGCACCGTGATCTCCCAGATGGGCAGCACGGGCCGCAGCACAGGCCCCCACCTCCACTTCGAAATCCTGCCTCCCGGCCGGGGTGCTGTGAACCCGCTTCAGTTCCTGCCGGCTCGGGCCTGAAGCCCCGGCGCCACAGGGATTCGAGCAGACGATCCTCTACAATCCAAACACCGCGGCTCGGTAGCTCAGCTGGTTAGAGCGTGGGATTCATAACCCCAAGGTCGGGAGTTCAAGTCTCCCCCGAGCCATAGCTTTTTGCCCTGCTTCGGCGGGGCTTTTTGCTGTCTGGGACTTGGTTTTCGGGGATTCCTTAACTGGGACCAATCTGAGCTACTTGGTACCAGTAGAGGCCACTTGTATCCCAAACGTGCAAAGCACTTTGCACGTTTTTGGGGAACACTCACTGGGTGCCGTCGCTCTCGGATCCCATGCTTGAGACAGCTTCTCCAAGCCTTCCGTTCTGGGATCAGTGCGTACAGGAGCTCAAGGTGCGGCGGTCGCGCTTCCGCATTCGGCGGCACCCCGGCAGCCCGTTCATCTACGTGCGGGAGATGGTGGCTGGACGCAAGCTCGGCGAGTTCTCGCTTAAGCCGAAGCGCTGGTGCATCCGAGACGACATCGAGGAAGCCCGCGATCTCTGCATCCAGGGCCACACAGTCGAAGGTCGCCCCGCGGGAAACGCCAAAGATCTCTTCGATCAACGGTCGTTTTGGCGCAGGGGCCTGGCGACTTGCGAGGCGAGCCAGCCAGGCGGATGAACCCAAAAGATCCCTGCTGACCCATGGCCTCAACCATTGGCGACACGAGGGCGAGAACCATTATCATTCGCAGCAGCTTGTTTCTGGGTCATGGGTTCCGCTGCCCTGGTTGGGCTTGTGCTTGCCGCGGCGCCGCCGCCATCGGTGGTTTCTGTGGATGGCGTGCTGTGCGATATCACGCGGTCACTCGTGCAGAGCGACGCTCGGGTGACGTGCCTGGTTCCACCCGGAGCTGATCCCCATGGCATGGCTCTGCGCGGTTCAGATCGTCAGGCGCTGAGCACCGCTCGCCTGGTGTTGGTGAATGGCTACAACCTCACGCCGGCGATGAACCGGATTCGTGTCAGTGCTCCTGTGGTGGCCGTTGCTGAACGCGCTACCCCAGGTAACCCAGCCAAGGATCCACACGTGTGGCACGACCCAGGGCTCACCAGTGCCATGGTCCGCGAGAGCGCGACTGCACTGAGGCCTCTCCTTGGAGCAGCAAAAGCTGGAGCACTGCAGCGACGCAGCCAGGCCATGCAGGCCGTGTTGAACCAACTGGGGAGTTGGAGCGCGGCGCAGCTGCAGACGGTTCCCTCTACTCAGCGTGTTCTGGTCACTGAGCACCGAGCGTTTTCAGCTTTTGCCCGTCGCTATGGCATCCGTGAACTGCCGGTGATCGATGAGTTTGCGTCGGGGGGGACCCTGAGACCCTCGAGCCTGGGGGCCATCAGCCGGGCCATCCGCCAATCAGGCACAAAAGCAATCTTCGCTGAGGCGTTGCCACCGTCCAAAACGCTTCGGCGCATCAGTTCTTTCAGCGGTGTCTCCATCGCCAAGCAACCGCTCTACGCCGATGGGCTGGCACCCGGGAAATCGCTGATTCAAACAGCTACGGCCAATGTCTGCACCTTTGTGACCGCGCAAGGAGGCCGATGTGATCAACGCACAGCCTCTGCGCTGCAACAACAATGGGCTGCGATCCGATGAAGACACGCCACACAATCGTCTCGATCCTTTCTGCTTTGGCTGCTGCCGGCTCACCCAGTGCAGCCTTGGCCCATGGAGCTGCAGGTGGTGATGATCAGGTGCCGGGTCAATTTCGGATCCGACCAGTTGTGACACTGGAGGGCCATGCAGGCTTGGAGAACAACCTGGAGGGCCAGCCCCGCCATTACGCCGTCGACGGGTTGTTCGGAGCCGTCTTTGAGTGGGGTTTAGACAAAGGCGGCAGTTTCGCCATCGAAGCTCAGATCGGTCCTGCTTTGGTGTGGGGCGAGGCTGAACATTTCTATGGGCGTGTTCATGTTGACGGTCATGGCGGCAGCGCTCATGACGATGACCATGAGGACTCGGACGACGAGCACGGGGATGATCACGACGACGAGCATGAGGACGACCATGGTGCCCACCACAGCGAAAGTCATTCCGCTGGTCATGATCTCGCCCATGGGGAGGGAAGCCCCTATCGCCGCACCGATGTCAAGGGCTATCTTAAGGCGCGCTATCAACCGAACGATCGTTTTGAGCTCTCGCTGACGTGGTGGCCGTATTACGTCACCGGCAATCAAGGTGATGATGTCATTGGCCTGAAAAATGAGGTTGGTGTTCAGGCCATCTGGGCACTGGGGGATGGGGATGTGAACTTCGCACTTGGCGATGGCCTGGAAACCATCGTCGACGGTGTATTTGTTTCGCTCGAAAACAGAACAGGTTGGGAAAGTGAAGGAACCTATCTGGGCAACTACACCGACCCATGGCTTGGGCTGGGCTTCAACATCGATCTTCTGAACATCACGCTCTCTGCCGGGCCACGTTTCTATAGCCCTGGGTCCTATTCGGGCCTGCCCTTTCGAACCGACTGGGGAGGTGAGATCGAACTGGAGTATCCCCTGGCTGAGTCTGTCGTTGTGTTCGCACACTGGAAGCCGATCTACAGCAGCCAAGGAGGAGATGGCTGGGGTGTGGGCTGGCAGCACCACATCGGTACTGGAGTCAGCTTGAGCTTCTGAGCAATGGAGCACACGGGGCCCCTGCTCCAAGCGCGACGAGATGGCCCTTGTGGAGCATCTAGCTGATGAGGTGTTGCGTCGCTCAGCGGAGCAGCGCCTGGACCTGGCCTTACGAGGTAGCGATGAGCAGGACTCCGGGTTAATACCCACTGGCTTTGCGGCCGTTGAGCCCTTTGACGCGTCAGCCCGCAGGCGCGCTGAACACCGAGCCTTGCGGCTGTTCGTGCATGCACCTGAGTTTCGTGAGCTGCTGCAGTGCCTCGCGTTTCACGACCCCGCCTGCCGGGCGGCGATGGAGTGGTTGAGCAGCCTGACGCTGGTGGCATCGACGCCCCAAAGCAGCAATGGCGCTTGAGCTGTCCTCGCGGGTTCCAGGTCCCGTGGGGGTTGAGCTAGACCAGGCTGTACCACCGAGCCCTGATGTGAGCACTGTTTTGCAGCGGGAGCCGCAATCTGAATTGCAAGCCCTATTGGATCTGCTCGAGCCTGTCGCCATGACGCCAGCGGAACCGATGATGGCCCCTCCTCCTGTCGCACCAGCTTCCAGTGTTACGCCATCTGAGCCCTCTGTTGCTTCTGGCTGCTCTGAGCGGAGCAGCGCAAGCCGCGCCCTTCAGCTACGACCCAGTGTCGTTTGCGGGCTACGCCAACCAGGTGTTCAAGAACAAGGGGGAGAAGATCTTTGTGCGCAACCTTGGAACCTGCCTGCGGGAAGGAAAGGACCGCAGCGGCTATCGCTGCCTGAGCGGTGAGCTATTGCAGGATTTACCCGCACAGAAGGGGCGAAACTTCTGCAAACTCGATGCGCTTTGGTACGTGCCTCTGAGCAAGACCGTTCAGTACCGCACGGCAAGCTGTCAGTTTAAAGGTGACCAGCAGCGGATGATCGAGGGTGGTCAGCAGTTGCTGCGCAAAGGGCTGGAGCAACTGGAGAACTACGGCCGATAAGTTCGTGATGGGAGCTCCTCCCTCGCGATCAGGGGAAGAGAGAACATGGACTGATTCTCAAGCTTGAACTTCCGCATGCTCCAGGCCATAGATCTTTAGGTCAGTCCGATATTGGAAATAAATTAGGTGATCTGGTGTCTCTCTATTGGCACTAGCCCTGAATAGCTTTGGCGTTCTAATTCAATCTCCAATCGAGCTTGCATGATCAGTGGCGAAGGGGTGGGACTCTCTTATTGTTCGTACGCAAGGACTGCGGCCATTCTTCATTGAAAAGGTCCAGCTCATCGCTAACGCATTGCACCCTTCAAGTAATGTCAAGATGTGATTCCGCTGCATCCCAAGGAGTTTGTTGCTGCCGTGGTCTTGCCGCGAGCGAATAAGCCTGACTTTGCGTAGATTCGATAGCATTTGCGGATAACGCTCAGCATCCAACCTGGAATTCGGAGGTTCAGAGGTGAAATGAATGGAAGATATAGGCGGTAGTAAGCCTTTCTGATGTCGACCCAGGCCCTGCATGGCTGGGGGTTTAAAAAATCTGAGATGTCAACGATAAATCCACGCCCCTGATGCATGAGGATGTTGCGGCCGTGGAGATCATGTCCGTGAAGGCCGCGACCAATCGCGTACTTAATTGCCTCGTCCACGTCTTTGATAACCTGTGGTGGAATTCTGATTCCATGGCGAAGACAGTCGTAAAGCGTCACTCCCTCTAGTCGGTTCAGAACTAGGTAGGCATCGCTTGCGTGGTGGCAGACGGAATAAGCTTGATGTACGCCGATTCGTCTATAGACCTCTCTTTCTTCTTGTAACCCTGGGCGTCCCGGTGCGTAAACCTTGACAACATGGTTGGGATGATCTGGGTGAGCGAATACTGCTGCGTAGTTGCCGCATCCGAGTACGGTCCATGGCGAAGGATGCCTATTGACAACAACGGGGTCGTGGGGATGAATACTCCGGACCACCAGATTGGGAAGTAGATCCCCCTCGATGATCTGTCGGATTTCGTCAATTTGGAAGCTTTCGTTGGCTGAATCCACGGGAACAAGGAAGGGTGACCGCTGAGGATGCCTGCAGTTTGATCCTAGCGGTGATTCCCGAGAATGCTTGTATTGTTCAAGTTTAACTAAAGTCTGTTCGATCAGATGGCTCAATTCATACTGCGAATCGTTCTGCGCAAGCCCGAGATGTGTCGCCAACAGCGCGCCGCATGAATGGTTTGCAGAAAGGTTTCAGACATTAGTCATCTAGTTATGATTGCCACTCGGCGGTGGGAATTGCGGCTGTCACACGGCGCCAGGGCTGCGCGAGCTGGCATCGCCGATGCGCGTACGACGTCCGACGGTGACGCTCGCCGTTCTTGCGGCAGTGAATTTGCATGATCAACCAGACGCGCTCTCCACCGCTGCGGAGTGTGAAGGCTAAGTTTCTGGATGGTGATTCCTGCGCGCTCCTAACAACCGTCGCGTAGAACCAGCAGCCACTTCACCGACCAGAACGGCGGTGATGATCATCAGCAGAACTCGGACGTCAGAAGTCATCATGTGCAGGGCGATCTCCTGGGTGCTCAACACCTCATGGCTGGCCTCTGGCGCAGTGGTGTGGCTCATAGCATTCTCTCCACTGCTCAGCTCAAAGAGGTGCCCGCACCGCTTGAATTGTCAAGCATTGGGGCTATTGCGGGATTCCTGCGAATCGCCAGGAGCCCTTGGCGATGCCCCCGCATGCATGCATGGATCGTGATTCCTTGCCCGCGATGACATCCGAAACCGCCGCTTGCGTTCTGGAGGGGCTACTCCTGCTGCATGAGGAGCTGTCGGTGGATCCGGAGGCACCCTGATACGTAAGGACACCGGATCAGACGCAGGTGTTGCAGGACGAGATCTGGTTGCTGGCCGGGGAGCTCACGCCCAGCTCCAGCGCGGCACTGGTTCAGGCTTAGTACAGCTCCGGCCGATCTGCCTTGCTGCCCGTTGAATGCATTGGAGAGCTGGTGAGCAACCGCCATCACGCGGCTTGAACGGAGGGTTACTGGGCCGGGCGTGCAGCGGCTGAGAACGGCGGGGGCGTGAGGCGCATCAGCTGGGCGGCGTAGTCCTCCGTGAAGGACGCCTGCATCTGCCAGGCGCGCAGCAGTGTTTTGGCAACGGAGCGGAGTTGCTCGATGTCGTCGCAGCTTTCGATCGCCCGCTCCTGCATGGTGATCGTGAATTCGCGGCTGAGGGAGCGATCGTTCATCATTGCAAGGCGTCGTAACAACACGTTACGAACCCTGGCCTCCTGGCTGCGGCGTCGCTCAGGCGGCGTTCGCCATGGCGAGCTTCAGCATCAGAAAACCGATCAAGGCCGAGGCGCTGAGCAGGGAAAGGGTGGGGAGCACGGAGCCGGCCGGAAGTCTCAAACCTAAAGCAAATCAGTATGGAGCCCGCGCATGGCTGGCATCGCCGATCAAGGCTTGGCCGCCGGGGGCTTCTTGCTGCTCGGCGTTGCCGTCGGCTTGGCAGCCGCTGGCTTCGCGGTTGGGTTGACCGCTGGTGGAGCGGCGGGCTGGGGTTTGGGGATCGGTTTGGCATTGGCGCAGAGGGACGCCACCATCCGGTCTTCTCCGCCCCGCTCTTTGGATTCAGCGGCTGAATAAGGCAGTCGCCAGGCACTCCAGGCCTGGTCGCCGCTTCTGAGGCTCAGCTTGAGGCTGTCGCAATGCACCGCCACCTGTTGACTGGCCGCGGGGGCGCTGGTGTCAGGACCGCAGGCCACAGCGGTGGTGCGTACCCCATCGCCCATCAGCTTCCAGCCGGCCCAGTCGTAACGGCAGGCTCCAAAGCTGCGCCAGCGCGGTGCCTTAAGGGCGTTGATCTTCTGCAGCAGCTCTTTTTCCTTCTCACTCAGCTCCATGCCCGGTTTTGCTGGAACCTCGGCTGGGCTTGACGATGCCGGTTGGCTGACGGCTGGTGACTCAGCCTGCGGTGTGGGCTGCGCCTGGAGCGGGCTGACGATGGTCTGGCTCAAGACGGCTGCCGCCAGACAGGGCCACCACGCCTGATGCAAAACAACACCGCGCATCGCCTTGGATCCAACTGGGGGACAGTCTGAGACAGCCTTTGGCCGCCCTTGCCTCAGAACCACTCCAGAACCGCATCCTCTTTGCGGTTCACCCGCGCCTGGGGCGTGCGGCGCTCGAACTCCAGGCGAATCGAGCGCTCCTGTTCGCCATCGGCGGCCACGGCCTTGATCGGATACAGCTGCTCGCCATCGCGGAAGGGCACATGCACCCGGAAGGTGCCATCGGCTTCCAGCGGAATCTCTTGCTCACCGATCGAGAGGCGGGCGTTGGGTTCAGTGGCGCCGTAGACGATCAGCTCCGCATCAGCCACCAGCCAGAAGGAGCGCGGCCGCACGATGCCGCTGCCTGATTCGCTGCGGCCGCTGGCCCAGAGGCCGGCGCCGGAATCGTTGAGGGCACCGCTGCGCGCGGAATTCTGGTCCCACCCATGGAGGACTTCCGATCCCACGCGGCGGCTGCGCAGGCTGCCTGCGGTGGCCAGTTGATAGATCCGCTCGTGCTCCACCCCACCGCTCACGACGGGTTGAGCGGCGGCCATCACCGGTGCATCCAGGGAGAAGGGCACAAAGGCATCGGCCACCACGGATGCAGGCTCAAGCGCTGGCATCCGCGCCACCGAGGAGGTGGCCAAGGAGAACCAGCCGCCGCTCTTGGTGCGGTAGCCGAGTTCCACGCGGTAATCGCGGTCGCTCACGGGCATCGGCAGATGCCATTCCCGCGCGCCTTTGCTCACCACCAGCTCCTGCAGGGTGTGGGGATGGGCAGCGCCCAAAGGCAAGCCGGTCACATCCGCTACCCGCAGTGCCAATTGCGTGGCACCGGCGGCCTTGGCGCGCTCCTGATCGCTGCTGCTGATCTCCCAGAACACATAGGCCCACTGGGGATCACGCGGCAGGAAGGTGATGTGGCTCGCGAGCTCTGGAACGGCTGCACGTGGCTGTTGCGCTGGAGCGCTGGCGTCCGTGGCCAGCTCTTGCTGCGCTGAGGGCGCGGCTTTGGGCAGGGCCTGGCTCACGGCATCGAGCAGAGCACTCTTGTCCATACGGCTGTAGCCACCCAAGCCGATGCGTTGAGCCAGATCACGCAGTTGAGCGATGGTCCAGCCGCCGAGGCTCGCGAGACCGCCGTTTCCCATGTCCATACCGGAAGCCGCCATCTCAAACCCGCGCTGTGTGGATTGATCGTCGCCGGCCCAAAGCTCACATCCGAGCAAATGTCAGGGCATGGGGATCACTGCAGCGACAGCGATCTGGCTGGCTTTCGCTGCTGACAGGCGGGACGCTTCTCGTCCGCTGCTGGGCCAGGCGCTTCCAAGAGAGTGGAGGTGCCTCGCAGGTCGCGCTGAGGCTCTGAACCAGCCGCCACCCCCAGCGAGGTCTTTGGGCAGCAGCTCAACGGACAGCCGCGTCCGGTTTACGGAACAGGCCATCAAGGTAGTGACGCACCACCGGTCTGTCCTGACAGCCCTGCTGAAACAGGAAGCCCGCCAGCGCTGATTGCATCAGCCGGTACTGATCCCATTGGGGGTGTTGTTCGATGAAACCCACCATCGAATCGAACAAATCTGCCGGGAATTGGTTTTCCACACTGACGTGCGGAGCCAACGCATCAGGAACCTCTGCCAACCAACACCTCATCCGATCACCCAACCATCAGCGCATAGAGGCGGCCACGGCGTCAAAGAATGGTCTTAAAGCGCGATCGCAGGTGTCTCGCATCAGGAGTAACTGCACCGCAATGGCTTTGGCGCCTTGATGCACAGATCGCCTCCTCCCCTCGGCGAGGTGCAGCGCGTCTGTCAAGAGGAGAACTCTTTTCCGGAGCGAATTCGGTTGAACCGCTTGACAGCTTGAGTCTGTCGCTGGACCCATGGGGAAAACCTGTGGAAAAGTGTGGCTTGCTTGGGGGGTGAGCCGTGCTTCAGGGGTACTGATCAATCGCGGCCGCCCCTCAAGCAACCTTGATCAGCGGCATCAACGATCCAGCTACCCCCTGGACAGATGGGCTCAGCGCAGCGCGCGCAGCGGTGCGGTGGTGACGCAGTTCAACTGTTCATGCAGCGTCAGTCGGCCGGAATCACGCCACCAACGAAAACGCTGCAGCGCGCCGTTTTGCCACAGCCAGCCCTTCGCGTGCCCCTGCCGTGCATCCCAACGCCAATCCACCAGGCTGCTGCCGTCCAGGCCGCTCTGCTCCAGGCTCTCCATCAGTTCCCGTTGGATCTGATTCGGGCGAAGCCGATCGCAGCACTGCCCCTCCAATGCCGGCACGAGGGGCTGATCGAGCACCCAGGCACCGATCCGATCCAAAGCGGCCTTGAGGCGTGGAGCGGGACGCTGCTGCTGCATGGCGCCTAGGCAACTACCCCACCTTGGATGCGCTGCTTGCCGAAAAGCAGTGTGTCAGTTGTGCAACGTCACAACTGCTGCTCATACGCCCGCGCAGACCAGCTCGTGCGGGAGGTTGCGATCGGCTCCAAGGGGCCATCTCGATCGGAGCGGTACTGCAACACGCTCTCGGGCAGCAGTTGTGCGAGGCGTTGCAGGATCTGTTCATGCACCCTGCGGCTCAGGGGCGCACCCGTGCCCATGCCTTCCCGGCTGGTGACCAGAACCAGCAGTTCACCGCGGCCCCTCAGTTCCAACAGCACTTGCACGGGCACTGCAGCACTTCCAGGGAGCAGCGCCAAGGAGGCATTGCGCTGATCCAGCCAGGTGAAGGTTCCGCGATCTGGGCCTGGATCCAGCTGCTCGAGCACCAACCTCAGTTCTCGCTCCTCCGGCATGCCTGTGAGCAGTGCTTCCAGCCGCGCCAATCTGTTGCCGTGAACGGCCTTTGATTGTGCATGGCCTTCAGCTGTGGCTGACGGTCACTCCAGCTGGTGCAAACAAAAAGGTCGCGTCAGAGATGCGCTCCACCTGTCCATCGAGCGCGCTGACCGCCCCGGCGATGAAATCGATGATGCGCTGCGCTTCCTCCGGTGCGGCGTCATCCAGTTGGAGCAGCACGCAATGGCGTTGGCGGATGGCCTCCACAGCGGCCTGGGCATCACTGAGCCTGCGACTGCGCAGGATCGTGACCTGCGGGAACCAGATCCCGAAAGGGGAGTCCATGACGACATTCTCCTGACTCACCTGGAACTGTTCTCGACCAGCACTCGCGTGGTCGCAAACCCTTGAGGCTGGTTGCGCAGCTGGTTGTTGCACGAGGCGCCCGTTGGGGCGCCGGATGAGGGTTATCTGCAGGCTGTGACGCCGTTGGTGTGAACCCGCGGCAGCACACGGGCTGCAGTGATTCCCGGATCAGCCTGGTGGCATGGCTGACCCCATCGCTGCCCTTTCTGCACAGTTGGCCAGCCGTGCGTCTCTCGCCGCGGCATTGGCGATTGGAATGTCGGTGATCATGGCGATGGTGATCGGGGATGTGCTCGATCGCGAGAAGCGTCGCCATCACCAGGAGTGAGCGGATCCTCGCGGGTTACCCGTGTCTCCAGATCGCTGGCCTGGATGCCCTGGAGGCCGAGTCAGACGCGATGAAACGGGATAAAGCAAAGCACTGAGTTCTTTGCCTATAGCTTCAAGTTGATCTGATCCCCAACGATTCCTTGATCAGAACTGTTGTGGTTCTTGTGTCAACTGTTGATGTGGAAGGTTGGTGGCGATCACAACGGCACTATGGAGGGTTCGGGGATCTCTTGCGCCATCTCCATGGGAGCAATTGAAGTCAGTTGATCGGGCAACCACTGCGGATCGGCTTGCCGTTGAAGCGATCGTCCATCCAGGCGAGATAGAACGGCTCGGCTGCTGCTGGTGTTGAGAAGTGTGTGTTGTTTCCCGGTAACTCAATTCGGCTCATTACAGCGCCCTGTCGACAGGCAGCCTCAAAGTAAAGCTTGTGCATCACAGGTGGCACAACATCATCTTCATTTCCCCAATAGATGACCACCGGCGCCATCGGTTTGAGGCCCGGTGCTTGGCTCTGGATTGCCTTGACCCAGGCCAGGCTATTGATGGGTGATGCCTTGAGCATCTGCTTGTAGGTGTTGCCGTAGCTGTAGCTGAAGGAGGCGCTCAGCTCATGGATGCACTTGCGCCTCATGATGTCGTTGATCTGGGCAGTGGCCTGGGGCGTCAGCAGATCCCCGAGATTCAGCCCCGGTTGGGCGGCGGCCAGACCCCAGTACATCATCACCAGGTGGGTGAAGTTGAAGATGTTGTTGGAGAACTGGTGATTGAGGGCTTGGATCAACGTCGCAGCATCAGCCTCGGTGGTGATGCTGCTGGGAATCTGAATCCCGGTGTCCTGCGGCGCCATGGCAATGAAGCCAAGGAGATCAATGGGCGCTACGGCACCTTTGGCCTTGACATAGGCGCCCTGGCCAGCGGCGCCGATGGTGGCTCCTCCCCCTTGGCTCCATCCATACACGATCGCCTTTTCACCAGCCTGGGCTGGTTTGAAGTTGCGGGCAGCCCGCAGCGCGTTGATCACGTCACGGCCGTTGGAAACGTTCTGGGCGTATTGGTGATCACCAGGCCCCCCAAGCCCCTGGTAGTCGGTGGCGACAATCACGTAGCCCTTTTGGATCAGCGCTTCCATGGCAGGCAGGCCAAAGTCGTTGTAGCTGGTGCCACTCGGTAGCAGGATCTGGTTGAGGGGCTGGGCCGGCTGATCCATTTGGCTGGGTCCGCAGCGGCGCGCCGTGCCAGTGGTTCCGTGGGCCCACGCCACGAGGCGCCGACCCCCTACCGGAGCTGGAGCGTCGGGTACGGCGATCATGGCCGTCACGACCGTCGGGCGATCAGCGCCATCGCTGGAGACGTAGACGATGCGCCAGGCCTTGCTGCCCGGAACCGTGCTCACGGCAGGTTCGGAGGCGAGCACCTTTCCGAGTGGCTGGCCTTGAGGATTGAATTTGGAGGTGTTGGCGTAGAAGGGCGCCAGATAAACCTGGGGTTCGGCCTGCGACGGCATGACCGATCCACCGACCCCCACAACCAGTGACGCGAGTGCAGCGAACGTTCGTGCTTGGGCGTGCATGAAGCTGATTCCTTTTATGAGCAAGGGCATGGCTGGGAAAAGATTTTAGTACACCGCGGATGTCTCTAGGCGTCCGTCGGCAATCGCTTGCAGCAGTGCCTTGTGATCCTGCACTGCTAAATCCGCATGCTCGATGGCCTGCTCATAGATCGTTCTGGCAAACAACTTTGCATCATGGATGACAGCATGAATCTTTTTCCGGTCACCACTGCGGGCATGGGCTTTGGCCAAGGTCCAGGCGCAAAGCTTGCCGTAATCCTTTAACCCGTCCACATCAAGTTCGTTTACATCCACGGAACCCTTCCAGTCACGGAAATGGCGCCAGTAGAGGTGCGTTCCTTCTGGAGTCGTGGTCCACCCCAGGAAAGCGTCGCTGGCGGTTTGCATCAGGCGTTGTCCTTCCACAACCCGTTGACCCTGGTGAGCTGGTACTTGGTCGACCCCATGGATATAGGGAGCGAGCACTGATGGTTCCGCCTGCTTGCTCTGGATCACCAGCACGTCGTCCGGCTGTTCACCAACAAACACACCAATGGCGCACCGCGTACCCACAGATCCCACGCCCACAGCCTTGAAGGCCGCATCGCTCATCCGGAACTCGCTGAGCAACCGACGCATGTCCGGTCGAAGGCTGTCTAGATACTCGGCATACATCAAATCGATTCGATGTCGCCAGTCCATACCCGATAGGTTTTCACTTGGCAGGAGCGAATACCGCCAGATCAAGGGTGGTTGATGCCGGAAAAGCAGCGTTCCGTTGTTGTCAACCTCGCAGAGCTTACGAACGGCCTGGCGGCTGTTGCGTTGCAGCGCCATTGCCGTCACTTGCTTGAGATGCGACCTCAAAGAGCCCTTCGCGCGCTCGTTAATCAAGTCCTGTAGCGGCAACCTGGAGACCCACATCTTCAGAACGGGCATCGCCGCTAAATCAGCGATGGCCTCTGCATACGCCTGTACACCTCTACGGCACACCTTTTCTTGCTGCTTATCGCTCAAACCAAGGCTCTGCCCAGCCAGTAGCAAGCTGGTGGCCAGTCGAATCACATCCCACTCAAATGGACCAGGATGGGTTTCATCGAAGTCATTGATATCAAACAGCAGTTGGCGTTCAGGAGAGCCATAGAACCCAAAGTTGAGCAAATGGGCGTCGCCACATAGCTGCACCATCAGCCCCGAGTGGGGCTTGCGTGCCAGATCAGCCGCCATGACGACCGCCGCGCCCCGGAAGAAGGCGAAGGCGTTTTCAGCCATGCGGCTGTGCCGCACAGGAACAAGCCACGCCAAGCGACCTGCCTCCTGTCGGCACAGCAGTTCGGTTGGGTCCTGTCGTGCCCCTTGATCCACGGAGCCGGCCTCTTGCTAGCCGAGTTCTAGGTGTGGATGGATGAGGTGCCAACGCACCCGTGTGAGGACAACACCGATCGTCCTGCCATGGTCCTCGTGCCGGACGGCTTCAGGTGCGGGCACTCGACAACTGGCCGGTGGCGCTTCCATGGCCTTCAGCCAAACACCATCTGACTGCTGCACGAGCCAGGATCAACCGATGACTGACCCTTCCCACGACCTCAGCCCTGGTGACTGGCGCCGTATCTGCGATGCCCTTCGCTACCTCGGCCGTGATCTGCACCACCGCTCCTTTGCGGTAACGGCCGAGCGCCGAGAACTGCTCTGGGAGGAGATGGACCACTGCCTCGAGCTAGCGGATCGGCTGAGCCGTTCTCAGCTGGCCCATCCTGATCAGGCGGATTGAAGCCAGTTCTCCAGCGCCAGTCCTGGCACCCTGGAACATTCACGCGTGTTGTTGGTCACCAGCGTGCTCTGCTGACTGAGTGCATGGGCCCAATCATCGTGTCCACCGCTCCGATCGGCGTGCCCGTGCGTTCCAGCTCGGCCCTCAGGTGGCCTACAGCACAGAGCGGCGCTCAACGAAGGGAAGATCTCATGGCACAACCACGACCAGCTCCAGGGCTGCCCATATCGCTTCTAAACCCCCTGTGATCTGCCATTGACCACAGGGGTTCTGAGACTGGGATCAAGCAGGATCACGAGGCTGCTCAGCCCCTCGCGGCGGCATCCGCATCCAGGGCACGCTTCGTCATGCCGTAGTGGAGCAGTGGATCGCGGTACTGGCGCGGCATGCGTTCGTGCAGCATCACCAGGCGATGCCAACAGAGCGTGCGTTGAATCTGGGGCAGCGTTTTCCCCTCTCGGATCAGGATCCTCAGCGCCTTGCAGTAAGCCGGATAACTGCCTTCGAGCTGCCCAAGGGTGAGCGATGGTTCATCCCCCCGGGCCGAGCCATTGCGTTCGGCCATCCATGCCCCCAGGGGTGTTCCTTCAAACCTACGCCGGCATCGTCAGCGCCGTGGCTATGAAGGGGGTGGAGCGTGCCGTGATGAGGACACGCTCTGGGGACATGCAGCTCCCAGGGGTTTTGAACATTCACCCTGGGGGTTTCCCCATATCCTCAACAGGGGTGCAGTAGGGTGGCAGAGATTCAACGATCACTCTCCAGCAGGTTTCGACTCCAGGCGGCGGGTTCCCAAGATTTCTCCACCCGGCCAGCAACTTTCTTCAGGGCCTTCAACGAATCGGGTTCATACCTTTAACGCATTTCATGACAATTTATGTAGGCAACCTCTCCTTCGATGCCGAAGTGGAGGACCTTCAGAGCCTGTTCGCCGAGTACGGCGCTGTACGCAAATGCAGCCTGCCCCTCGATCGCGACACCGGCCGTAAGCGTGGCTTTGCCTTCGTCGAGATGGCCAACAACGCTGATGAGCAGAAAGCCATCGACGATCTCCAGAACGTGGAGTGGATGGGCCGGATGATCCGGGTCAACCTGGCCGAACCCCGCACAGGCGGTGGTGGCGGTGGTGGTGGCGGAAACCGCTGGTGATGCGTTGATCGAGCGATCACCCTTGAGCCGCCCATCCCGGGCGGCTTTTTTGTGGCGAGATCGGCGCTGATTTAGAAGCGGGCCATCGCGGCAACCTTGGCGAGTTTCTCCGCATCAAGCCCATCGAGCTCCTGCAGGTGCAGCAGGTTCTCCTTCACCAAACTGGCAAAGACGAACAGGATCCCTTCCAACCGGAAGTCAAATCGACCTTCCATCGTGTGGCGCTCGATGCTGAGAAAGTCGTGCAGGGCCCAGATCGACTCCACAGTGCTCAGGGCTGAAGCCTGAGCTTGCACTGCAGCAGCCAGCTGAGCCACCGCGCGCTCGTAAGCCTTCTGGAAGGCGGAGCGGGCGATCGCCTGTTCGCTGTCGCTCCAGGTGTCCACAATCGCTTGATTCATTGGCGTGACACCGCTGTGCTCGACGCTACCGGAGCTGTTCCGGCACCGCGAGCGCGAGGCTCAGGGCCCGGGCAGAGGGCAATTGGTACCAGTTGAGGCCTGGGTTGTCGTGATGTTCGCGGTGATAGCCAAAGTGAAAACAGGCCAGCAGCGACAGCCAGGGCGGCAGATTCAGGCTGATCGGATGGGCGTTCAGCTCCGGCAAACGCTGACCGCGATGCGGCAGATAGGTGCCCACCAGGAACAGCTGCCATGAACTGAGCAGCAGTGGAAGGGTGACCACCAGCAGAACGCGCACCGCTGCACCCCCTGGGCCAAGAGTTGTTCCGGTCATGGTCAGAAGCAGCAACACCCCCCACCCGCCGAGCAAGCGCAGCATCTGCCCTGCACTGAGATAGCGCAGCAGAAACTGCCAGTACCACTGCAACACTCCTCGGCGCTGGTCAGAGGGAAAGTCAGGATCGTCAGCTGTGCCTGGTTGGCCGTGATGGCGCTGATGCTGCCGGTGGCAAGCCGCATACGGAACACCGGCATAGACCATCAGCGCCAAGGCGCCGATGGCGTTGTTGATCTTGATGCGATCAGGGCAGATCAACCCATGCATGGCGTCGTGGGCCACGATGAATAACCCTGTCTGCATCTGGGTGCGGAGCAGCACCATGGCCACCAGCAGCCAGACTGAAGAGTGGGTGATCGAGCTGCCGAGGGCCAGGGCCAGGGAGCAACCCCAGCCCAGGATCAAGGCACCGTTGAGCAGCAGGCTCAACGGGCGAACTTGAGCAGTTCAGCCGGGGAAGCCAGCAGATCAATCGCCACGAAGTAGATCTTGCCCTCTGGATTGAGCAAGAAGCGCCAGGCCACATTCATCCCGATCCCGGCACCGAACCACGGGGTCTGAACCTTGCCGGTCACCTTGATTTGGGTGAAACCGTCGTTGGTGGGTTCGGCGTAACCGCGTTCCGGCAGGAGCCTCAGGTTTTGGCAGTCTTCGCGGAAAAAGCGCAGGATGGCGTCGCTGCCCACGATCGGCTTTTGAAACGGCGGCTGGAGGGCGCCGTCCGGCAGAAACAGCTGGATCAGGTTCTCAAAGTCGTTGGCGTTGAGAAGATCCATGTAGTTGTTCACCGTGGGGTTGATCACGCCCTCGATAAACACTTTCTTGCGCTGCTCCTCAGGGGTGGGTGGTGTGACCGGTTCCATCACCCGCTGACCCTCTCCTTTGGCGGGATCAAACCCCATATCCACCACAAAGTTGCGCAGCAGCGTGATCTGCTGCCCCTGCTCCACGGCCTTCAACGACGACAGCACGGCGGAAGCGTTGGCGGAGAGTTGATAGCCCTCGGGGATCGGCGCCACGCTGCCGGCAGCCATCCACTCACCGAGCTGGTACCAGAAACCGAGTTTGATGTTCACTGACCAGGTGGCGTACACGCGGCTGATCGGTGTATCCGCGCTGTTGGCCAGATCGCACATCACCTGGCTCTGCTCCTCAAACGACATCGCCTTGATCTCGTTGAGGGTGCGCTCAGCAAATTGCATGCGCGCGGCAGCTGGAGCGGCCACCGTGATCGTGCTTCCCATCTCGAGGTAGGCGTACCAGATCAGAGCGAGCTGATCCTCGGCACTCAGCAGTTGAAAGCGAGCTGTGATCGCCGGCACGACATCAGCCGTGCGTGTTTCTGGAAAGATCTGGGCAGCCCTTTCAAGCGTGAACATGCAGGACGATCCAGATGTGAAGGATTATTTCAGACTCTAACCCTTCGCTCGCGCCACTGGGTTTTCTTAGGGTAATCCGGAGCAAATTCGCGGTGACCCTGCTGCTGGCATGCGATAACTCCAAAATCGCTGTTGATCACGAGCCGGCGCGCAACCGATCACGCATCCCGTCGAAATAGCGATGGAGCGCTGCCCTCGAGGCAGCAACCAGGCACTGTTGCCTGCTCAGCGCTGGGCTGCTTCAGGCTTACGAAAGAGCCCATCGAGGTAGTGGCGAACTACCGGCTTGTCCTGGCATCCCTGCTGGAACAGAAACCCAGCCAGGGCGGATTGCATCAAGCGGTACTGGTCCCACTGCGGATGCTGCTCAATAAACCCAACCATCGATTCGAACAGATCAGCCGGGAACTGGTTTTCCACACTCACGTGTTCCGGCATGTGGTCGGGAATCGCCTGCATCGCACCTCGCTCGCTCTGACCCACCCATCAGCGCACGGAGAGCCACCCGCCGTCAAAACCGCTCGAATCAGACTGCTGGATCCTGTCGCAAACCTAGAAGCGTTGCGCCGCAGCGGCTTTGCCGCCTCACGCCAGGTGCTTCAGCCCACTGCTGGTGCCCGCTCTGACGGCTGTCAAGGGGAGAAGCGTTTTCCGGACGGATACAGCGAGCGCCTGACGCTCACTTGAGTCTGTGCTGCGACCGATGGGGAAAACCTGTGGAAAAGCGTGCCGGGGCTGTGGGTAGGTTCGCTCTTCAGTGCTGCTGATCGGTCGCAGCGGCTGGGCAAGCAATCGCGATCTGAGGTGGATCCGGTGCTGACTGGTACTTGACCGATCACGCTTTGCCGCCGCTCAACCCAGCGCACCAACGGGCATCGTGATTAGAAGGAGGTCACTGCGCTATCCCGTCGTGTCGATCACTGTCTGGCAGGCCCTGGAGGCTGGCGGTCGCCTCGAGCCCGCCACGCGCCCCATGCTCGAGCCCGCGGCCGATGAGCTTGTGCTGGAGGTGCTGCACTGCGGCCTCTGCCACAGCGATCTCTCCATGCTCGACAACCAGTGGGGTATGAGCAACTACCCCTTGGTTCCAGGCCATGAGGTGGTGGGCCGTGTGGTGCAGGTTGGAACGGGTGTGAACCCCGATCTGATCGGTCAGCTGCGCGGCCTCGGCTGGATCAGCGGCAGCTGCAGCCACTGCCCGCAGTGCCTGGGAGGGTCGGGCAACCTCTGCGCCTCGCTCGAGGCCACGATCGTGGGCCGACAGGGAGGCTTTTCCAGCCATGTCACCGCCCGCCAGGACTGGGCCATCCCGTTGCCCGCTGGCATGGACCCTGCCGCTGCCGGCCCCCTGTTCTGCGGTGGCATCACGGTCTTTGCACCACTGGTGGATGAGGCGGTGTCTCCCACCGCCCATGTGGCCGTGATCGGCATCGGCGGCCTTGGACACATGGCGCTTCAATTCGCCAGGGCCTGGGGCTGTGAGGTCACCGCACTCACCACCAATCTGTCGAAGGCGGAGGAGGCCCGTCGCTTTGGGGCGCACCATGTGGAAGCGCTCGAGCGGCTGGCTCACCTGCCGGGCCGGTTTGATCTGGTGATCAACACGGTGAACCACCCGCTCCAGTGGGGGGACGTGATGGCTTCACTGGCTCCCCGCGGCCGCCTGCATCAATTGGGCGCCGTTCTCGATCCAATCCAGGTGGGCGCCTTTGACTTGATCATGGGCCGCCGCTCGATCACCGGCAGCCCAACGTCCTCGCCCGCCAGCCTGCTGAAGATGGTGGACTTCTGCGTGCGCCACAACATTCGCCCCGAAGTGGAGCACCTGCCCATGGATCGCATCAATGACGCGATCGCCAGGCTGCGCCAAGGCGATGTGCGTTATCGGTTCGTTCTGGATCAAACCTGAGGCCTTCGCGCGGCCAAGGGCCAAGCCCGCAGCAGCGACCGCAAGGCGATCGCAGCAGGCCGCTTGGATAAGGCGGCGTTTTCCACACCATGCCATTCCGGCAGCTGATCGATCACACTGAACACCAGCTGAGACGTGCGACCGGGGCGTAGCTTCAGAGCAATCCTGGCGCACTCAGCAGATCACTGACCGCCGTTTCGATCTCAATCGGCTCGTTCCGCGACAGGTTGGCTTGCAGCGGGTTTGATCCTGCTGCCTCTTGAGTCAGCGCCGCTGCAGGCGCATCGGCTGCTGAACCCGAAGGCGTTGCGACATCCAGAGGGATCCTCCGTTGACAACATGAGACGGGCGCCGGACCCATGGGGAAAACCTGTGGAAAACGTCCCAGCGAGCGGCGCCGATGGCAGTGCCTCAGAAGCCCTTGGCGCTGCAACGAGCCACGCTGCCCTGCAGTGAGGTCTGCAGATCGCTCCAGTCATTGGCGGGGAACACCGCTGCAAAGGCCTGGAGGTTGTTGTTCAAAATGGTGAGCGCCTGGCCGCGCAGCGAACACGCCTGGGCTTCGTTTTTGGCACGCACCGCCACGATCGCGTCGTCGAGCAGGCTCTGCAGTTGCTGCTGCTGGGCAACCACCTCCTGCGGAGGAGCGTCTTGAGCCAGAACCGGAGTCAGAGCCGAAGCGCTGATGGCCAAGGCGGCAAGCAGACGACGCATCGTTGTCGAGCGGATCACGGCACCATCATCTGTTGCGGGATCCGCCCTCACCCGAAGCTCTTGCCGGTCTCACCACATCCACTCGTCCGGCGAGGGAATGCCGTTCTCCCGGCGCACCCGGGCAAGCCTGGCCTCCTGCTTGGCCTCCTCCTCCGTTCGGCTCAGCCATGGCCTCCGGCGTTCACCCGAGCGGGCCAGATCGAGGGCGGACGGCAGCCGCACCACCTTCCATTCCGCCTGATCAAGAGGAGGTGCTGAGGAAGGAGAACGCAACGTTGATGGCCGCACCACAACTGGGAAGGGATCCGGGTAGCCAGGCCTGAGCCAATGGCGCCGTTGTCATCCACGTCCATCAGCTCACAGCGCCAGGCCGTCCGTCAAGCGCAACCTTTTAGAAGGCGGCATGCTGTGGCTCAGCTGCAACTGATGGATGTCCGCCCGGCATGCCCTCCTGCTCAGCGCCGTTGCGCTGGTGTCGCCCGCTGCTTTTGCCGAACCGTCTGCCCCCCAACCCGTGCTGATGGATTGCGCCGGGAAGGGCGTGAGCCGTCCCACAGCGATTCAGATCTCCTGCGCCGATGGCGGCATCATGGTGAGTGGCATCCGTTGGAGCCGCTGGGACATGAACGGTGCCAAGGGCACCGGCAACCTTGTGGTGAACAGCTGCATCTACAAGGGTGGCCCCAGCTGCGTGGAGGGCCAAACGATGAGCTACCCGGCAACGCTCAGCCTGGGCCGTCCGGCCAGTGGCGAGGGCATCACCGCCCTCACCGAACTGAAGCTCCGCTTTACCGATCAAGGACCGGCTGGGCTCAGCAGTGGCAGCTATCGGATCGACAACCCGCGGCGCCCCTGAGGCCAGCATGATGGGCCTTTCACGGGTAGACCATGCACGCCAGCTGGAACGGAGCGGTGATCGCCAGCAGCGATGACATCGTCAAAGTGGAAGGCAATGCCTATTTCCCGGCTGAGAGCCTGGTGATGGAGCACCTGCAGCCTTCGAATCACCGCACCACTTGCGGCTGGAAGGGTGAGGCTCACTACTACGACGTCGTCGTGAACGGCCAGGTCAATAGCAATGCCGCCTGGTTCTACCCGGAACCCAAATCAGCCGCCGCCGAGATCAAAGGGCGTGTCGCCTTCTGGCGCGGCGTGACGGTGTCTTAAATGGTGTCCTGAACCCGGGCCGATTCACTCAAACGGCGCGATCAGCACCGGCACCGTGACGAAGGGATCAAAGCTATTGGCCGGGGTCGACTGCATCGGCGTTGCTTGGGGCACAGGTGCCGGTACGGAGCGGCGGCGTGTGCCACCACTACCACTGCTGCTACTGCTTCCGCTACCCGCTGAACTGCTGCGACGTGAGCTTCCGCCGCTCGAGCGCTGGATCGGCTGCTCCTTGAGATCGCTGCGCACCTGATTGAGCAGCTTGTAGTGGTTCGTGCTGCTGTATTTCCGCAGCAGGGCAGGATCCCAGCTCATCAAGACACGCTCTCACTCGTTGGATCACCCTAGGCGGCCCCAGCCACGCCAGAAAGCGTGATAACTTGTCACAGCGACAACTGGAAGTCGATCCGCTTACGGGTTTCCTCGAGTGGTCCTTCCCGCGTCCAACCCACACTCTTGCGTACCTATGTCCAGGCTCGTCGGTCTGCAGGCTCCCGATTTCACCGCCACCGCTGTGGTGGATCAGGAATTCAAGGAGGTCACCCTCTCCTCCTACCGCGGCAAGTACGTGGTGCTGTTCTTCTATCCCCTCGATTTCACCTTCGTCTGCCCGACGGAGATCACCGCCTTCTCTGATCGCTACAGCGAGTTCTCCAGCCGCAACTGCGAAGTGCTGGGCGTGTCGGTGGACAGCCAGTTCTCCCACCTGGCCTGGATCCAGACCGACCGCAAAAACGGCGGTATCGGTGACATCGCCTACCCGCTGGTGGCCGACCTCAAGAAGGACATCGCCCGTGCCTACGAGGTGCTCGACGAGGAAGCTGGCGTGGCCCTGCGCGGTCTGTTCATCATCGATCCCGATGGTGTGATCATGCAGAGCACCATCAACAACCTGCCCGTGGGCCGCAGCGTCGACGAGACCCTGCGTCTGCTCCAGGCCTTCCAGCACATCCGCAACAACCCCGACGAGGTGTGCCCCGCCAACTGGACCCCCGGCGAGAAGACCATGAACCCCGACCCCGTGAAGAGCAAAGAGTTCTTCGCTGCCGTCAACTGAGTCCAACTCAGGCAGTCAGGGGCCCTTCGGGGCCCCTTTTTTGTGTCTGGATCAGGCGCTGAGCAGCCGCAGTTGGCCGGAGCGACCATCCAGCTCAGCCTGAGGGCCCAACGGCAAGGCCAGATTGGGGCGTCCATGGCCAACGGGAAGGTTGCGGACCAGCGGCACCCCCAGGGGTGCCAGCCGCTCCAGCAGGATCTCCTCCATCGAGAAGTCGCCTGTCAGCACGTCGTCCTCCGCCCAGCTGAAACGGCCCAGCCCGATCCCCGCCACCCCATCCAGCAGACCACTGCTGCGCCACTGGGTGAGCTGGCGATCGATGCGATAGGGAGCCTCACCGGTGTCTTCCAGCACCAGAATCGCCCCCTTCAATGGAGGCAACCAAGGCGTGCCGATCAGGCTGGTCGCGATGGTGAGGTTGCTCACCACCAGCGGGCCGCGAGCCACTCCGCCCTGCACCGGGAAGCCCTGCAGTGGGGCCACAGGCCGGTGTTGCAGCAGGGCCACCAGCCGCTGCCACCCCGCTGCGTCACGGCCAAACCAGCCGTGGACGCCGCCAACACTGCCTGCAGCCCACTGCGCTAACAGCAGCGCAGAACAATCCGAAAAGCCCAGGCACCAACGCGGCGAGGCCGGACATCTCCAGCCCGCCTCCAGAACACGCGCACTGCCCCAACCAGCGCCCACGTAGAACAGCGCATCCACGCGAGGATCGAGCCACGCCTGCTGCAATGCCGCATGGCGGTGAGCATCGGTTCCAGCGAACCAGTGCCAGCGCTGGTGGAGTCCGGGCGGACGCAACAGCTCCCATCCTTCTGCGGCGCAACGCTGGCTGAGCTGATCCAGCAACGGATCGGCCGGATCCAGCCACGTGCCGGGCGCCAGGGCCGCGATGCGGCTGCCACGAGTCAGTGCAGGTGGTTGCGGGGCTGTGAATTGAGCACCGCCAGCCGCCCCAAAGGCGCTGCCAGCGACGGCAAGGCCAGCCTGCAACAGCCGGCGCCGCCTCATGGCTGGCTCAACCGATCAGGCTGGCCAGCAAGCGACGCCCATCCACACCGCCAGTGGTTGGATCACAGGCGCGCTCGGGATGGGGCATCAGGCCCAGCACATTGCCCTGGGTGTTGCTCAGACCAGCCACATCGCCCACCGAGCCGTTGGGGTTGTTGCAGTAGCGCAGCACCACCTGGCCGGAATCGCCCAGCTGCTTGAGCAGCTCGGGATCCGCCTGGTAGCGCCCTTCGCCATGGGCGATCGGGAAATTCACCACCTCACCGCTGGTGTAGCCCTGCAGCCAGGAGCACGGGCCAGGTTCCACTCGCAGATCGGTGGGCTCACAAATGAAGTGCAGCTTTTGGTTGCGCGTGAGCGCTCCAGGCAGAAGCCCCATCTCCGTCAGCACTTGGAAGCCGTTGCAGATGCCGAGCACCCGCCCACCGCGCTCGGCGAAGGCGGCCACCTCCTGGAGCACCGGAGCGAAACGAGCGATGGCGCCGCAGCGCAGGTAATCCCCATAGCTGAAGCCACCCGGGATCACCACGGCATCGAGGCCGCTCAGATCACGCTCCTCATGCCAGAGAAAACGGGTCTTGATACCAAGGCAGCCCTCAGCGGCCCATTGCACGTCCCGGTCGCAGTTCGAACCGGGGAACACCACCACACCAAGGCTCATGCTCAGGCTCCTGCGCTGCTGTCGTCCTTGAGTTCGAGGGTCCAGTTCTCGATCACAGGGTTGGCGAGCAGCCGATCGCTGAGCAGCTCGAGTTGGGCGCGAGCTGACTGTTCGTCCGGAGCGTCCAGTTCCACCTCCACGGCCTTGCCGATGCGGAGCTTGCTCACACCGTCCACGCCTAAACGCGCTGCGGCAGCCCGGGTGGCCTCCCCGGCGGGATCCAGCACCGACGGCCTGAGGGACACCAACACGCGGGCGGAGAAGAGCGGCACCTGAGCTCCACGAGGATTGTTAAATCTTGGCAGGCCGGCTGCCACACCCCCTTGTGCATGGTCACGGTGGAGGTAGAAGCCGCAACGCCGGCCAGTGGCCCTTCACCGTCTGCCAAGCCATCTGCTGCACGCGGCCTTGCTCATGGTGCCGCTGCTGTCGATGCCGACGGCGCGCGCCCAGCCAGCCCTGAGCCTGCCGCTGGAATGCCAGCTCAATCAGGGGGCATGGCAACCCTGCACCCTCACCATCGAGCAGATGGGTGAGCGCTGGTGGTTGCAGATCGGTAAGCAGCGCCTTGTGTTCCACAGCAATGGACGCGGCACCATCACCTTGAGCGACCCAACTGGGGTGAGCCGCACGGTTCAACCGATGTGGACCGCCCAACGGGAACTCTGTTGGGACGGGGTGTGCACGAAGGGCGACTTTCCCCTCGATTAACCCCGCCGATGGGCCGTACCGCCAAGAGATCTCAGGCGTTCTGAATCGCGTGCTCCAGGGCCGCTCCATCCACCGCCAGACCCAGCGCCACCAGTTCCAGCCCATCCTCTGCAGGCCTCTCACCGGGTGACTGGCTATCGAACCAGCACTCCAATCGGGGACCGACCGCCTGAATCTGCAGGGGATGGCGTTTGCCGGGGAGCCAGGCGCGCCCCTTCAGGCGCAGCAGGGTTTGAGTCCGGATCTGGCTTTCCAGTGCAGCCTCGAGCCGGCTGCGATCCAAGGACCCGTTCCAGCGCACCACAGCGGACTGCATCGCCACATGGCTGTGGTCGTGATGGTCGTGATCGTGATGATCGTCGTGGTCGTGGTCGTGGTTGTGGTGAGCCCCATGCTCCTCTCGCTCCAGGCCCAACAGCAGCGCCGCCGGCACCTCCCCCCGTTGCATCGGCACCACTGACACGCCCGAACGAACCAGAGCGGTGATCTGCGTCTGCAGCTTGGCAATCTGCTCGCTTTCCAGCCGGTCGGCGCGGCTGAGCAACACCAGGTCAGCCGCGTCTAATTGATCGTCAAACAGCTCTTGGATGCTGCTGAGGTGATCGAGGTTGGGATCAGCCAAGCGCTGGGCTTCCAGGGCGGCGGGATCTCCCACCACGCTGCCGGCCGCGAGCGCCTCACCATCCACCACCGTCACCACACCACTCACACGGGTGCGGGTGCGGATCTCGGGCCAACCAAAGGCCTGCACCAACGGCACCGGCAAAGCCAGGCCACTGGTTTCCACGACAATGCCGTCGAGCTGATCAGCCCGCTCCAGCAGCGTTTGCATCGTGGGCAGGAATTCATCCTGCACGGTGCAGCAGAGGCAGCCATTGGCGAGTTCCACCACACGACCGTCGAGCTCGTCTTCGGGGCAGAAGCCGCAGCTGCGGATCAAATCACCATCGATGCCCACTTCGCCGAATTCGTTGACCAGCACCGCAAGGCGAAGGCCGCTGCTCAACAGCAATTGACGCAGCAGGGTGGATTTACCGGCACCCAAAAACCCCGTCAGCACGGTGACGGGCAAACGCCTGGTCGCTGATGTCATCTCAACCCACCAGGGCTGTCCAGCTGAACGCGGCACCAATGCCGATCAGGCTGCCGGCAAGCAAGGTGCGGCCTTGACCCTCAAGGCGTTGAGCAGCTCCACGCAGGCTGACCAGAGCAAGAAGCAGCAGGGCACCCTGGCTAAGCAGAAGGCCCAACAGGTAGGTGGCGATCGGGGTGTTCTCCCAGCCGATCACGGTGCTGCTGAGCACATAGCCATGCAGGGCAAAGGCCGGCAGCAGAAGGATCTGAGGCAGGCGGCGCAGCACCACAAGCCCTTCCACCACCAGCGTCAGCGACACCAGCAGCTCAGCCACAGGCAGACCAGGCCAAACCAGGCCCAGGGCGGTGCCTGCCAGGCCAACGGTCAGCAGTGTGAGCATCCAACGAACCGAGCGCTGCAGGCCCACAAGGGCCAGGGCAATCAGAAAAAGCAGATGATCAGGACCGAGCAGGGGGTGGGCCAGACCGCTCAACAGACCGGTGAAGGCGTTTGGCACCAGGTGCATAGCCTCCATCGGGTGATGGGCCAGGGCGGGCCCGGCCATCAGCAGGGCCAGAGCGCCGGCAACCGGCATGAGGCGTTGAATCATGTCTTGGCCTGGTCCGCGCCAGGGGTGAGGGAGCAACGACCGGCGGGCGTTCTGACTGCGAACGCGGCCTCAGCCCCGTTCGATCACAGCTGCGGGACAGCGCCGGATTCGCACCGGACTTTCCCCGTTTCCTCTTCGGGCTGATCCCCCGAAGAACCGACGCCATCAATGTAGTGGGTCTTCGCGGTTGGGTTGCTCTGGCCGATCAGCGGCAGTTGAGGCTGTCGCGGGTGGCGACACCCGTGCGTGCGTTGGTGCCGCTGGCGCGGCTGCAGAGTTCCTTCTGTTGCGGCAGATCCAGCACCGCATCGGTGAAATCCGCGCCCGCAATCTCGGCACCGGCGAATTTGCTGTTCATCAACATCGCGTTACGCAGCACGGCATCGCTGAGGTTGGCGTTGTCGAAGCGGCTGGCAAACGCCACAGCGTCTTCCAGGTCGGCGCCGCGCAGATTGGCGCCTTGCAGATTGGCGGTGTTGAACACGGCGCCGCGCAAATCGCTCTCGCTGAGGTCGAAGCCCTCCAGGTTGGCCTTGAGGAATTCCTGCTGCTGCAGGTTGCGGCCGTGCATATCGGGCTGCAGGTCTTGCAGGCTGCGTTGGCTCCGCAGCTCCGGAGCTGTGATCGCGGCAGCGCTCTGGCCCCAGAGCACCAGTGGCAGCAACAGCACCACTGCCGCCCGCAGCGTGGCCTGCAGGGCGCTGGCCAGGAAGCGTGGGAGCGGCAACACGGCAGCACTACGTTGGGCAGCCAAGTTATTGCAGGCAGCCGCCGCAGCGCGATCGATGAGCAAGACCCTGCGGGTGGTGGTTCCGCCCCATCCTCTGATCGGCCACTGGCTCACCCTGCTGCGCGATCGCGAGACGCCTCAGGCCCTGTTCAATACCGCCATGGCTGAACTGGGGCGCTGGCTCACCTATGAGGCCATGCGCGATTGGATCCCCTACCAACGCGTTCAGGTGCAAACACCGCTGGCCAGCACCGAGGGCACGGTGGTGGATGGTTCAGTCCCGATGCTGGCTGTCCCCCTGTTGCGTGGTGGGCTGACCCTTTGGGAAGGCGCGCGCCCAGTGGTGCCGAGTGCCGCGGTCGCCCATGTGGGTGTGAGCTACGGCGATGGCACGGCGCCGGCAGCCCTCTGGTGCAACACCCTGCCTGAAACCATCCCGGCTCGAGCTGGGGTGCTGGTGTTCGCGCCTCAGGTGGCACGGGGCGACAGTTTGCTGCGGGTGCTGGAGCAGCTGGAGCAGCGTGGTGTGGGCGGCCAGCGTCTGCGGGTGATCACGGCGCTCACCGCCAGTCCTGGCCTGAAGCAGCTGGGTGAGCGCTACGAAGACCTCACGATCTACACCGGCTGCATTGATGCAGAACTCGACAGCGAGGGCCGCATCCTGCCGGGGATCGGTGACGCCGAACAACGGCTCTATGGCCTCAGCCAGACGAACTTCGTAGGCTGAGCGCACAGCATTCCGATCACGGCGCAATGGCCAACCGAGACAGCGGTTCCGGCTCCCTGGGCACCCTGTTGGCCGGCGCCCTGATCGGCGCCGCAGGACTCGGCTGGTGGCTGCTCTCCGAAGCAGAGCGTCGCCGCGGCGAGCAGCGGCAGAACCGCAGCCTCCGCCTCAACCGGCTCTCCTGGAATGAGGATGAGGCTCTGGATCCCCCGACCACCAGCCGGCCCCTTCGTGAAACCGAGCTGCAGGACAAGGTTCATGAGCTCAACCAGGCCATCGAAGACGTGCGCCGTCAGCTGGAGAGCATGAGCACCCAGGGCTGAGGCAAAGCGGGCCAGGCCGCTCGGTAGGTTGCTGCTACGACACTGCCGCAGCCATGCTTCGCTCCGCCGCGATCACCCAGGGCATCCAGCGCTCCCCCAACCGCGCCATGCTTCGGGCGGTTGGTTTCGGTGACGGCGACTTCAGCAAGCCGATCATCGGCATCGCTAACGGCTACAGCACGATCACGCCCTGCAACCTGGGCCTGAACGACCTGGCCCGCCGCGCCGAGGAGTCCGCCCATGTAGCCGGCGCGATGCCGCAGATGTTTGGCACCATCACGGTGAGCGATGGCATCTCGATGGGCACCGAGGGGATGAAGTACTCGCTCGTGAGCCGTGAGGTGATTGCCGATTCAATCGAAACCGCCGTCAACGGCCAGAGCATGGATGCGCTGCTGGCCATCGGCGGCTGCGACAAGAACATGCCCGGCGCCATGCTCGCCATGGCGCGCATGAACATCCCCTCGATCTTTGTGTACGGGGGCACGATCAAGCCGGGCAAGCTCGGAGCCTGCGATCTCACCGTGGTGAGCGCCTTTGAGGCGGTGGGTCAGTACAGCGGCGGCAAGATCGACGAGCAGGAGCTCACCGCGATCGAAAAGAACGCCTGCCCCGGCGCCGGCAGCTGCGGCGGCATGTTCACCGCCAACACGATGAGTGCGGCCTTCGAAACGATGGGCCTGAGCCTGCCCTACAGCTCCACGATGGCGGCCGAAGATCCCGAAAAAGCCGATAGCGCCGCCCGCAGCGCGGAGGTACTGGCTGAGGCGATCAAGGCCAACATCCTTCCCCGCGACCTGATGACCCGCGAGGCGTTTGAAAACGCCATCAGCGTGATCATGGCCGTGGGCGGCTCAACCAACTCGGTGCTGCACCTGCTCGCCGTGGCCCGCACCGCCGGCGTTGACCTCTCGATCGATGACTTCGAGACCATTCGCCAGCGGGTGCCCGTGATCTGCGATCTCAAGCCCAGCGGCCGCTACGTGACCGTGGACCTGCATCAGGCCGGTGGCATCCCCCAGGTGATGAAGCTCCTGTTTGATGCCGGCCTGCTGCACGGCGACTGCAAGACCATCGAAGGCAAAACCCTCAAGCAGGTGCTCGCCGATGTGCCCTCAGTGCCCCCCGCTGGGCAAGACGTGATTCGCCCCCTGAGCAATCCGCTCTATGCGAAGGGCCACCTGGCGATCCTCAAGGGCAACCTCGCTGAAGAAGGCGCCGTGGCCAAGATCAGCGGTGTGAAGAACCCGGTGATCACTGGCCCCGCGCGCGTGTTTGAAAGCGAGGAAACCTGCCTCGCCGCCATCCTCGACAAGCAGATCAACCCTGGTGATGTGGTGGTGGTGCGCCAGGAGGGCCCCGTTGGCGGCCCGGGCATGCGCGAGATGCTCAGCCCCACCGCGGCAATCGTGGGCCAGGGCCTGCTGGATTCCGTGGCGCTGATCACCGATGGGCGCTTCTCCGGAGGCTCCTTCGGCCTGGTGGTGGGTCATGTGGCACCGGAGGCCGCCGTGGGCGGCACGATCGGTCTGGTGCAGGAGGGCGACAGCATCACGGTGGATGCCAATCAGTTGCTGATCCAACTCAACGTGGATGAGGCCGAGCTGGCGAAGCGCCGCGCCGCCTGGACCAGGCCCGCCCCCCGCTACCGCACCGGTGTGCTCGGCAAGTACGCCCGACTGGTGAGCTCCAGCAGCAAGGGCGCCGTCACCGATCAGGCTGAACTCAGCGCAATCTGATCAGGCGGCCCCGCCCCAGCGCGGGTGCAGGAATCCAGTGCTCGCGCTGATGCAGCGAAGCCAGCGGCAGTGGTGCAAAGTGCCCATCGCGCATCAGGCTCTGCTGCAATGCAGCCCAGTCAGGCTCTCTGGCTTGTTGGAGTTCTGCCTCGTCGAGGCTCCAGTGGGCAGCCGCCGATTCATCGCACCACTGGGTCAACCGTCGCATCGCTTGCCCATGGGACCCCTGATTGCGAAAGGTCTGCATCGCCTTTTGATCACGCCAGAGCGTCAGCGTCCAGAAGGCGTTGTGGCGATCCCGTAGGAGCATCAGGCCCAGCAGGCCATCACAGCGCAACGACTGCAGAATGGATCCGAGCACCCAGACGATGAATCCGGGGTAAGCACGCCAGCTGTGGAGGCGTAGGCGTGTGAGTGAAAGGATGGCCATCAGCAGGCCGGCAGATCAACGCCCACCAGCGAAGCGCGAATGCGCCGGCACAGTGCCTCAAGAGGCGCTCCATCGGCGGGCCGTTCGCAGCGTTCGCCACTGGCCGGATGCATCCACACCGGATGGCTCCCATGCCAAAGCATGGGGGCTTGGTCATCGCTCACCCGGCTGAGCATCAAGTTGAGATCGTCGCCGCTGCGGTAGATCTCCAGCTCCAGATCAGACTCCATCACGCGCACACCGTCGCTGTCGCGGGCTTCGATCAACAATGCGCAATCGCTGCACTCACCGATGGTGGTGGGAGCCTCGCCACTGAACCGCAGTGCATGGCGGTGCGGCTTGAGGCACAGATCCGCGGCCTTGGCCAGATCCATGAGAAAGGCCTCGAAGGGACCGACTGGCTCGCCGGCATCAAAGGGGGAGAGATCCATCAGCGCTCGCCCCTCACACCACAGCCCGGATGGAACGGATCAAAAACTGCAGCTCGCCAGGCCTGAATCCAGGGTTACGGCCGCCCATGTCGCCGAATTTGGAATGGAGAATCTGCAGCCGGGTGACGCCTGCGGCGTCAAACCGCAGCGGCAAACCCACAGGGGTTGCACGCACGCTGGGGGTGAGCCGATTGAACGGAATCACCACAACTGAGGTGCCGTTGGGGCGAGTGGAAAACTCGGCCACCCAGCGAAGGCCTCCAGGGATCAGCTCGGTGAGCCCGGCCAATCCATCGCGGCAAGCGATGGCGAGCTTGTAGCGGCGGCCATCACCATCAACCGCTAGCTCGAGGGCTCCATAGGCAGAGAGATCCAGGGGCGGATCAAACACCGGTGAACGGCAGCTCACGAACCCACCACCTTCGGGCTCCACAAAGGCCTGCAGCAACAGACCGTCGCTGGTGGTCTGCACAGCCCCCTGGCTGCGGCCACCCATGATCGTGTCGTTCAGGGCCTGCCAGCCGGCAAAGCCATCGCCACTGGCGATCGGCTGGGGAACAAGCATCGAGGAGATCAGGCAGACAGGGCTTGGGCCGCTTCGGCGTCCGCGAGCACCAACACGGGAGCCTGCGGCTGCACCAGCTTGGCGGGTGTGCGCTCCGCTTGTTCCGCAGGATCAAGCAGGCGCCGTAGCGCCTCGCCCTTCCCAGCACCGCTGACCAGAAAGATCACCTGACGCGCCGCACTGAGCACCGGTGCCGTGAGGCTGATGCGCTCCAACCCCTTGCCGGCGCCGATGGTCACCAGCCGGGTGCGCTCCTGGGTGGCAGCTGTTCCTGGAAACAGCGAGGCCGTGTGGCCGTCATCCCCCAACCCCAGAAGCATCACATCGAACCGTGGTGGATCCCCGGGGCAGAGATCACGCACATACGCCTCGAATGCATCCACCGAGGCGGCAGGCGAATCGAGTTCGGTGGGAACGGGATGAAAGCAGGCATCAGCCCCGGGGCCACCCGCGGCCAGCAACGTATCCCGCAACATCCGTGCATTGCTCGCAGGATCCGTGGGCGGCACCCAGCGTTCATCACCGAGCACCACATCCACCCGATTCCAGGGCAGATGTTCCTTGTTCAGCACGCGGTAGGCCGCTGCTGGCGTGGTGCCTCCAGAGAGGGCGATGTGGGCGCGGTCGCGCTCATCGAGGGCGAGATCAATCAGCGCGGCAATGCGCTCGGCGCACTCGCGAGCCAGCTGGGTGGCATCGCTCACCACCTCCAGCTTGTAGGTGACGGAAGAGGGGCTCATCAAAGGGGCCCTCTCACATCCACTCGGTGTGGAAACTGCCGGGCTGATCCACGCGCTCATAGGTGTGGGAGCCGAAGCAGTCGCGCATGGCCTGCACCAGGTTCTGGGGCAGGCGGCCGGTGAAGTAGCTGTCGATGTAATCGAGGGAGCTGCTCAGGCAGGGCACAGGAATCCCGGCTGCGGCTGCGCCGGCCACCACCTGCCGAAGTCCGGCAATGCGGCGCTGGATCTGGTCGGTGAACCAGGGATCCACCATCAGGTTGGGCAGATCAGCCTTGGCGGTGTAGGCGTTCTGGATGCGCTGCAGCAAGCGAGCACGGATGATGCAGCCTCCCTTCCAGATCTGGCCGATGGCCGATAGGTCGAGGTTGTAGTTGTGAAGCTTGGAGGCCTCTTGCAGGAGCGCCATGCCCTGGGCATAGCTGGCGATGCAGGCGAGCACGCAGGCATCCATCAGCGGGGCCATCGCATCAGTGGGGTTGCCAAGCTCCACCGCCCGTGACGCCGGAGCAGCAAGGTGCGACTCAGCCGCCATGCGCTCGGCTCGCATCGAGCTGAGCACGCGGGCGTTGAGGGCGGCGTAAATGGTGGGCACAGGCACACCCATCTGCAGGGCGCTCTCCACGGTCCACAGGCCGGTGCCTTTCTGGCCGGCGGCATCCACGATCTTCTCCACCAGATCAGCGCCATCAGCTGGATCCTTGGTGCGCAGGCAGATCTCGGTGATCTCCACCAAGAACGACGACAACTCCTCGGTGGCGTTCCACTGCTTGAGCACGTCGGCCATGGCGTCGCCGTTCATGCCGGCGCCGCGTTTCATCAGGTCGTAGGCCTCGGCCAGGATCTGCTCGATCCCGTATTCGATGCCGTTGTGCACGGTCTTCACAAAGTGGCCGGCACCGCCAGGCCCGATGTAGGTGACGCAGGGACCATCGTCGACCTGGGCGGCCATCTTGCGCACCAGGCTTTCGATCGCGTCGTAGGCGGCTTTGGTGCCCCCAGGCATCATGCTCGGCCCCTCGAGAGCACCCTTGGCACCACCGGAAACGCCCATGCCGATGTAGCCGAAGCTTTTGCTTTCCAGCTCGGCGACACGCCGTTCGGTATCGGTGTAGAGGGAATTGCCGCCGTCGATCAGCAGATCGCCTTCCTCCAGCAGCGGTGAGATCTGCTGAATCATGGCGTCGATCGGATCGCCCGCCTTGATCATCATCAAGATGCGGCGCGGTCGCTGCAGCTTGCCCACAAAATCCTCGAGGGAGGTGGCGCCGATGATCTGCTTACCGGCTCCGCGGCCTTTGAGGAAGTCCTCGGTCTTGGCGTAGGTGCGGTTGTACACGACGCTGGAGAAACCGTTGCGCTCAGCATTGAGCACCAGGTTTTCTCCCATCACACCCAGGCCGATCAGGCCGAAATGGGCCTTGTCCATCACGAGGTTTGAAGTGGTTGTCACAAGTGTGGCGGGGCTGCCCCAGCAGCGCAGCCCCATCGTTGCCAACTGGCAACGTCAACGTGCTTCAGATCACCGTGCCGTCGGCGATCGTGGCGTTCTTGACGACCACCACGATGCCGTTGCGGATGTAGAAGCCGAGTTCAGGCCGGTCGGCTTCTTCAACCCGATCCTTGTTCACGATGGTCACATCGCGGCCGATGCGCACGTTTTTGTCGAGGATGGCGCGCTTCACCGTGGTGCCGCGCCCCACCCCGAGCGGTGTGCCGCCGCGCTCCCGCAGCACGGCTCGCTCCTCGCTCGACTCGAAGAAGTCGTTGCCCATCACCAGGGTGTCCTGAAGCACCACCTCGTCTTCAACGCGGGTTCGCACGCCCAGCACGCAGTGATGCACGCTGCAGGCCTTGAGCATCGAGCCCTCACCGATGATCGATTGCGTCACCTGGGCGTCGAGCATCTTGCTCGGGGGCAGGTAGCGGGGGCGGGTATAGATCGGGAACTGTTCGTCGTAGAAGGAGAAGGCCGGGTTGGGCTGATCGGTGAGCGCCAGGTTGGCCTCGTAGAAGGCACCGATGGTCCCGATGTCCTCCCAGTAGTCGTCGAAGAGGAAGCTCTGCAGGTGATCGCCGCGCTTGAGCGCCTCGGGGATGATCTCCTTGCCGAAATCGGTGGCGGTGGGGTTCTTGGCCAGCAGGTCGAACAGGGTGTCGCGGCTGAACACATAGATCCCCATCGAGGCCAGGTAAGGCCGCTTCAGGGCTTCATCGGCAGCAAGCCCGAGCCGTGAGGTGTCCACCCACATCGCCTTGAGTTCCTCACCCTTGGGCTTCTCGCGAAACTCCTGGATGCGGCCGTGATCATTGGTATGCATCAGGCCGAAACCTTCCGCCTGGGCGGCGTCCACCGGCAGGGCACCGATGCTCACATCAGCGCCGCTGGCGATGTGGTGGTCCACGAAGGTGCTGTAGTCCATCCGGTAGAGCTGGTCGCCGGAGAGGATCAGGTAGTGGTCCACATCCCACTCCTGAAACAGCCACTGGTATTTGCGCACCGCATCGGCGGTGCCTTCAAACCAGCTGGGGCTCTCCGGGGTCTGCTGCGCAGCCAGCACCTCAACAAAGCCCTGGCCAAAGCCTGAAGAGAGATTGTAGCTCTGGGTGAGGTGCCGGTTCAGTGAAGCGCTGTTGAACTGCGTCAACACGTACATCTTGTTGATGCCGGAGTTGATGCAATTACTGATCGGAATATCAATCAGGCGATATTTGCCCGCCAGAGGCACAGCAGGCTTGGCGCGCATCTTGGTGAGCGGATAAAGGCGCGTGCCGGCTCCGCCGCCGAGAATGATCGCCAGAACGCGCTTCATGCCTGATTCCTAGTGCCTTGGGCGCCAAGACGGTAGGCGAAGCAATGCCCACACCGGAACCCTTCTGAGCAGATTGGCTGAAAACGGAAAGGCCGCGTCACAAGCGCGGCCTCACCAGGTCTCGGGGAGCACAGGAGAACGTCTCAGTCCTGGCTTTCGTGCAGCTCGAACAGGTCTTGAAGCACCTTCATCGCCTGATGCCGCTGCTGGCGGGATTGCGGTGCCCGCAGGTTGGTGACAGGGGTGTGCAGGATCTTGTTGATGATGCCTTTGGTGAGCGCCTCCACCACCTTGCGCTCACGAGCCGAGAGGTCAGGGCCCATGCGGCTGAGCGCTTTCTGCAGCTCCTGTTCGCGAATCACTTCCAGCTGGGTCCGCAAGCGGTTGGCGACGGGAACAGCCTCAAGACCATCCCACCAATCGAGGAAATCGCGGCCCTCCTGGCGCAGCATCCCTTCAGCTTCAGCGGCGATCTCGCGGCGGGCCTCCTGGTTGCGTGCCACCACCTCCTGCAGGTCGTCCACGTCGTAGGCGTTGACGCCACCCAGCTCGCCAACACCGGCGGCGATGTTGCGGGGAACGCCGATATCCACCAGCATCAGCGAGGAGCGGCGGTTGAGCTTCTCAAGCCGCTCCACCGTGATGATCGGCTCCTCAGCACCGGTGCTGGTGAACACCAGCGAACACGTGCTCAGGCAATGATCCAGATCGGCGAGGGGCCGGCACTGCACTGGTAGGCCGGGGAAATCAGCGGCCATCTGCTCAGCCCGTTCCACTGTGCGGTTGAGCAACACCACACCACGGGCCCCTTTCGCCTGAAGGTGCTGCAACAGCAGGCGAGCCATGCGACCCGCGCCCACCACGGCGATCTGCTCCTGATCGAGCGGCACCAGATCGTCGACCCCACGGGCCTGGCCCACTTTCAGCTGGGCGAGCTCCACGGCGGCGGAGCTGATCGATACTGCGCCGGTGCCGAGATTGGTTTCACTGCGCACTCGCTTGCCGGTGCTCA
Organism: Vulcanococcus sp. Clear-D1; assembly: GCF_014654725.1. Lineage (GTDB taxonomy): Bacteria > Cyanobacteriota > Cyanobacteriia > PCC-6307 > Cyanobiaceae > Vulcanococcus. The sequence continues at coordinate 320,745 of NZ_JACVZV010000015.1, forward strand.
CGGCCTGATTCAACAGGCGATTGAGAATCGGACCGATGGAGCGGTGCTCCTGGCCCAGGCGATACATCTTTTTCACCTGGGAGAGGATCTGGCCCTCTCCAAGCACCAACGAATCGAGTCCAGCGGCCACCCGCATCAGGTGGGCGACAGCGTCTTCGTGGTGATAGGTGAACAGGTGGGGGGTGAGCTCTTCAAGCTCAAGCCCGGAATGATCGCTGAGAAAACTGCCAACGGCGCTCACTCCCTGTTCGGGATGGCGCAGGAGGGTGTAGATCTCGAGCCTGTTACAGGTGCTCAGGATCGAGGCTTCCAGCACCTCATCGCTCGAGCGCAGCCGCTGCAGGGAATCCTCGATCGCCTGCTCGGCAATGCTGAGGCGTTCCCGGATCTCCACCGGGGCCGTGCGGTGACTGAGGCCGACGACGGCGATGTGCATGGAGCGGAAACGAAACGTGCGAGGGAAGGCGAAAAGGGTGTGCCAACACAAAGGCGGGGTGCTCTGAAGGATTCAGAGCACCCCAACCAAAGCGGGAGCAATCAGCGCAGAGCGATGCTCTGGGCGCCGTCCTTGATGTGCACGGTGGTGGTGAAGCGTGCGGTGTTGTCGAGGGTGCTGATCACCAGGGAGCTGGTGCGGGTGCAGTCCTTTTCGAACTTCACGCCATCGAACAGCAGACCATCGGTGATGCCGGTGGCTGCGAACACCACGTTCTCGCCGCAAGCCAGTTCTTCGGCTTCGTAGATGCGGTCGGGATCGGTGATGCCCATCTCAGCCAGGCGGGCCAGGTTGCCTTCTTTGGTCAGGCCCTCCCACTCGGAGGTCTGGGCCACGGCCGGGTCGTACACCAGCTGACCCTGGAAGTGACCGCCGAGGGCACGCAGGGCGGCAGCGGAAATCACACCTTCGGGAGCGGCGCCGATGCCCATCAGGCAGTGGGTGCCGGTGCCAGCAAAACCGCAGGCAATCGCGGCCTGCACGTCGCCATCGGAGATGGGCTGCACGCGGGCGCCAGTGGCTCGGATCTCCTTGATCAGATCCTTGTGACGGGCACGGTCCATCACCACGATCACCAGCTCATCCTTGGGAATGCCCAGGCACTGGCTCAGGATCTCGATGTTCTCGGTGGCCGATTTGCGGATATCCACCTTGCCCTTGGCGGCCGGGGGAGCGGCCAGCTTCTTCATGTAGAAGTCGGGCGCGTTGAACAGACCGCCGCGGTCGGACGCTGCGAGCACAGCCATCGAACCGCGCTGGCTGTTGGCGCAGAGGTTGGTGCCTTCGCAGGGATCCACAGCGAAGTCGACGCCGGGGCCGGTGCCGCTGCCCACTTCTTCGCCGATGTAGAGCATGGGCGCTTCATCGCGCTCGCCCTCACCGATCACGATGCGGCCCTGCATCTGAATCTTGTACATCCGCTCGCGCATGGCTTCCACGGCGGCGGCGTCAGCCTCGTTCTTGAGGCCCATGCCGGTGAGCTTGGCGGAAGCGATGCCTGCCTGCTCAACAACCTCGAGAATTTCTTGAATCAGGGTGCGATCCACAGGCGGTGCAGCGAAGGGAAAGGGAGGTCAACGCCAGGAGGTGCTTGGGATCGTGACCGCCGGAACCGTGTGAACAGCCGGTTCGGCCAGCAACACCAAGGCCTTTCAGGCTTGAAGCGCCGCTCACTGTATCAGTGCTGCCAGAGCCTCTTCGAGCCGTTGTGAGGGCGCTTCAAAGGCCATTGGATGGTGCATTCCTACAATCGCCCCTCTCTCTGCCAGCAGCGCTGCCATGAGCACCAAACCCCTGGTGATCTCGCCGTCGATCCTTTCGGCCGATTTCTCCCGCCTCGGCGATGACGTGCGCGCTGTGGATCAAGCCGGTGCTGACTGGATTCATGTGGATGTGATGGACGGCCGCTTCGTGCCGAACATCACCATCGGCCCCCTGATCGTGGAGGCGCTGCGTCCTGTGACCCAGAAGCCGCTCGACGTTCACCTGATGATCGTTGAGCCCGAGAAATACGTGGCCGACTTCGCCAAAGCCGGGGCCGACATCATTTCCGTTCAGGTGGAAGCTTGCACCCACCTGCACCGCAACCTGGCCCAGATCAAGGATCTCGGGAAGATGGCCGGCGCCGTGCTCAACCCCGGCACCCCGATCGACACGCTCGAGTACTGCCTGGAGCTGTGCGACCTGGTTCTGGTGATGAGCGTGAACCCTGGCTTCGGCGGCCAGAGCTTCATCGAGAACCAGGTGCAGAAGATCCGCGACCTGCGCCGTATGTGCGATGAGCGCGGCCTTGATCCGTGGATCGAAGTGGATGGCGGCATCAAAGCCGAAAATGCCTGGAAGGTGATCGAGGCCGGCGCTAACGCCATCGTGAGTGGCTCGGGCGTGTTCAATCAGCCCAGCTACGCCGATGCCATCACCGGCATCCGCAACAGCAAGCGCCCGGTAGCTGTGGCTGCCTGATCGCAGCGGCTGCCAGCATCAAGATGTGCAGGGCCTGATCAAACGCAGGCCCTGCCAAACAAAACATCGCTTTCTGAAGACCCCGCTTTCCGCACGAGCTGTGCAGATAGCGGGGTTTTTGCTGTTTGCTCCAGTCAGCGATCAGGCGCTGAGGAACCAGCCGTAGCTGTGCAGGCCGATGCCGAGCAGGTTCACGCCGATGTAGCAAACGCAGATCACCACCAAGCCGGCCACAGCCACCATCGCCGGCCGGCGGCCCTGCCAGCCGCGGCTCAGCCGGGTGTGCAGATAGGCGGCATACACGAGCCAGCAGATCAACGCCCACGTTTCCTTGGGGTCCCAGCTCCACCAGCTACCCCAGGCTTCATTCGCCCACACAGCACCGCTCACGATGCCGATCGAGAGCAGCAAGAAGCCCACGGTGATCGTGCGGTAGCTGAGGCTATCGAGCTGCTCACTCAGCGAAAGAGTGGCACTGCTTAGTTGCAGAGCTACTGGTGAGCCGCCTTCGGTGGCCAGACTGGCCTGGCGGAACGCTCCGCTGCCGATCGAGCTGCTGCGCAGCTCCAGTTGCTGACCGCGGTCGGTGAACAACACCGCCAAGGAGAGCAGCGAGCCCACCAGCAAAGCGGCGTAACTGACCATGATCACGCTCACGTGCATCACCAGCCAGCTGGAGCGCAGGGCCGGCACCAGCGGAGCGGCCTGCTGCAGCTGATCAGGAAGGGCAAAGCTGGCAAAAGCAACACAACCCAGACCCATCGGCGTGGCGGCCGCCGCCACGATCGGGGAGGGGTAGCTGCGCTCCACCAACAACTGGGTGAGAGTGCAGGCCCAGGCCAGGAAGCAGAGTGATTCGTAGAGGTTGCTGATCGGGAAGTGACCCGACTGCCACCAGCGCAACACCAGCTGGGCGGTGAGCGCCAGGTTGGCCGCTGCCACCATCAAGCGCACAGCCTGACTGCCCTGCCCGCCGCCGCTCACGCTCCAGAAGGCCAGGGGTAATGCCAGGAGCAGCAAGGCGAAGGCACCGAGGCCAAGAGCCAAAACCGGATCGGTCACGAAAAAGGAAAACCACGCAGGGAATGGCGCCCAGTCTGCCGTGAAGGGCGGGCTCAGCGGCTGGCTTGTCTCAACAGCACAAGACCGCCGCCAAGGCCGATGAAGACCGGCATCCAGGCGGCAAAGAAAGGCATCAAGGTGCCTTTGATACCCAGCGAACTGAAAATGAATGACATCAGGTAGTAGCCAAAGATCAGCAGCACGCTGATGCCAAAGCCCTGGCTGCGGCTGGTGCGGGCATTCGGACGAACACCCAGGCTGCTCCCAATCAAGCCGAACACCAGGCAGATGGCCGGGAAGGCGAATTTCTCCTGAATGCGCACCCGCAACCGCCTGGCTTCTTTGCGATCGCCGGCCTGCTCGAGAAGTGCTTCAGCTCGCCAGGCCTGAGCAACGGTCATCTGGGCGGCATCGCTGGGCAATTTGCCCACATCCAAGGGTGCCTTCGTGAAGGGATAGAAATAACGGTCGAAATCAGCGGATGTGGTGCGGTTGTTGGCGCTATCGATATCGACAATGCGGCCATCGCGGAATTCCCACATGCTGCGCGGTTCGTTCCAAATGCCCGTTTTCGCAATCAAGAGCTGCTGGTGGCCTGCCTTGGTGAAATCCACCAAGGTGACCTCATACATTTTTCCCTCGCGGAACCGGCGGGCATAGAAGAGCTGGGCGAGGTCGTTGCCGGTGCGCTCACGGCCTTTCTCATCAATGGTCGTGAGTTCGGCGTAGCGGGAATACACCACGTTGTCGCCGCGTTCTGCAGCAACCGAGCGGCCCAGGGCGGAATCGAGTGTGTCGGCTGCCGCCAGGTTGGCGCTGGGCACGATCACATCATTGAACACAAAGGTGAGCAGCGTCATCAAGGCCGCCACCACGAGCGCGGGAACCACCATCCGCCAGGTGGGCACACCGATGCTGCGCAGGGCGGTGAGTTCGCTGGAGCTCGATAACCGGCTGAAGGCCAACAGGGTGGCCATCAAGGTGGCCATGGGGAACGAGAGCACCAGAAAGCCCGGCAGCCGTAAACCGAGAACCTGCATGGCAACCAGTGGAGGGAGCCCCGCCTCGGCCACCTTGCGCACCAGTTCGAACACGACCCCCACCGACAGCGACACAGCGGTGAAGGCCGCAATCCCGAACAACAGCGGGCCGAGCAACTCCGAGGAGAGCCAGCGATCCATCAACGGCAGCCGCTGCCATTGGCGTTTCAACCGCTGCAACTGGCGCTGAAAAGGTTCGAAGAGGGAGGGAAGCGTGCTCACAGCCTGAAATCCTCCCCGAGGTAGTGACGCCGAACCAGGGGGTCGTTGGCCATCTCCCGCGAGGGCCCGCTGGCGAGAATGCTGCCCTCGGTGAGGATGTAGGCCCGGTCGGTGATGGCGAGGGTTTCGCGCACGTTGTGATCGGTGATCAGGATCCCCATGCCGCGATCGCGCAGCCGGGCAATCAGGCTTTGCAGGTCCGCCACGGCCAACGGATCCACCCCAGCAAAGGGTTCATCCAACAGCAGATAGCGCGGTCCGTGTTCACCCACGGCCAGGGCGCGGGCTACTTCGCAGCGCCTGCGTTCCCCTCCGGAGAGCTGGAAGCCGCGGCGCTCCACGAAAGGGCGGAGATGGAAATCATCCACCAGTTGTTCCACCCGCTGGCTGCGCTGACTACGGGGTGCTGCACTCTCCTGTAGGGCCAGAAAAAGGTTGTCGCGCACACTGAGATTGCGAAACACACTCGCTTCCTGGGGGAGATAACCGATGCCAAGCCGTGCCCGCTGAGGCATCGAGAGATCGGCAACCGGTTGACCATCCATCACCACGGCGCCGGAATCCGGCCGCAGCAGACCGGTAACCAAGTTGAAGGTGGTGGTTTTACCCGCGCCATTCGGGCCCAACAAACCCACCACCTCGCCGGGATTGAGGTTGAGGCTCACCTGCTTCACCAGTGGCCGACCGCCGATGGTCAGCGCCACATGATCCAGTACCAAGCTCATGGCTGAGCAGCCGGAGCGGGCGCAGGCGCAGCCGCTGGGGTCGCAGCTGGTGAGGCTGGGGGTGTCTGCTGGATCCGAACGCGGCTGAACACCTGCTGGCCAGTCGGGGGGATGGCAATCAGGCGTTCACCATCCACCAGATACACCACCCGCTCAGCCCGGATCAGGTTGCCCCCCTCCTGAACGATGTCCACATCGCCACTGAGCACCACGCGGTTTTCCTTGCTGAAGTACTGGGCTTGGCGGGCGGTGGCTACAACCCGCTCATCGGGGTAGACGATGCGCACGTTGCCCGTGGCGGTGATCACGCCCGTGAGTTGATCGGCACGCTGCTGATCGGATTCAATCGTGACCAGACCAGTCGAGACCCGTGCGGGTTGGGCCGGAGCGGGCGGCTGAGCCGCTGCGGCTGGCTCAGCCGGAGCCGGTGGCTCAGCAGATGTTGCAGCCTCTTGCGCTGCGGCACCCTGCGGCAAGGCTGCTGCGGTGAGAAACAGAGCAACCACCAGAGCGGAAGCGTGTCTGGGCATGCTGCACTCGGCGGCCAAACCCCGCTCCCCTCGGTGTGAATGGCGCCATCGTATCGCTCAGTTCGCCTGGCCCATCAGGCATCTGCGCAATCAGCATGGAGCCGCGGCAGCGGCAACCCCGTGGGGTCCTGCTCCTGCTGCAACGCCTGCAACCGCGCCCGTGCCTGCTGACGCAGCTGATCGAGATTAAGGCCCAGCTGGGCTGGTCCTGCGCTGTGCAAGCGCCCCAGGCCCTCTCCGAGCAGCACCGTGGCCCCGCGGCGATTGCCACGCTCGAGATGCAAGTGAGCAACCGCGATCTGCAGGATGCCCTGCAGCACCTTGCGGCAGGGGCCCTGGGTTTCATGCCAGAGCTCCTCAAAGCCGTCGTGGCAGGCGTACCACTCGCCGGCATTGAAAAGCCTGACGGCCTCCCCGAAGCGGGGATCGACCATCAGGCTGGCTTCCTCAGACGGAGGCTGATTCAACGCAGGGATCAGCGGCGAGCGGGTTTCTTCGCCGGCAGCTTGCGCAGACGGATCGACTCGGGGGTCACCTCGAGCATCTCGTCGGGACCGATGTATTCCAGAGCGCGCTCCAGGGTCATCTGCATCGGTGCCTGCAGGGTGTCGAGCTCTTCAGCGCCGGCGGAGCGCATGTTGGTGAGCTGCTTGGTTTTGCAGACGTTGATCTCGAGATCCTGAGGGCGGTTGTTCTCGCCCACGAGCATGCCCTTGTAGACCTTGGTGCCAGGGGTAATGAAGAACTGGCCGCGGTCTTCGGCGTTCTTGAGGGCATAGAAGGTGGCGGTTCCTTCTTCGAAGGCGATCAACACACCGTTGCGGCGGGTCTCGAAGTCACCCTGCATCGGGCGGTAATCGAGGAAGGAGTGGCTCATGATCCCCTCACCGCGGGTGGCGCGGATGAACTCGCCACGGAAACCGATGAGGCCGCGGGAAGGCACCACAAACTCCAGCTGGGTACGGCCGTCGTTGGTGTTCTCCATGTTCTGCATTTCAGCCTTGCGGATGCCGAGCTTCTCGATGCACGCGCCCACGGCCTCTTCGGGCACATCCAGCACCAGGGTTTCGAAGGGCTCCGAAGGAGTGCCATCGATGGTGCGGAAGATCACCTGCGGCTGGCTCACCTGGAACTCATAGCCCTCACGGCGCATCGTTTCGATCAGGATGCCCAGGTGCAGTTCACCGCGACCACTCACGGCCCAACGGTCGGGGGAATCGGTGTCTTCCACGCGGAGCGCCACGTTGGTGAGCAGCTCTTTGTTCAGACGGTCGCGCACCTGGCGGCTGGTGACGAACTTGCCCTCTTTGCCGGCGAAGGGCGAATCGTTGACCACGAAGGTCATCTGCAGGGTGGGCTCATCCACCTTGATCAGCGGCAGAGCCTTGGGCTCATCCGGGCAGGCAATGGTTTCGCCGATGTTCACCTCATCGAAACCAGACACGGCGACGAGATCTCCGGCGCGGGCCTGTTCGATTTCCACCCGCTGCAGACCCTGGAAGCCCAGCAGCTTGCTGATGCGGCCGCGCTTGACGCTGCCGTCGTCGCGGAGCAGCGCCACCGGCTGGTTGGCGCGGATCGTGCCGTTGTGGATGCGGCCGATCATGATCCGGCCGAGGAAATCGCTGTAGTCGAGGGTGGTCACCTGCAGTTGCAGGGGCTTCTCGGGATCACCCACCGGCGGCGGAACGTGGCGCAGGATGGCATCGAAGAGCGGACGCATGGTCTCGCTCTCGGTGGCCATGTCGGGCTTGGCGTAGCCGCCCATGCCACTGCCGAACAGATAGGGGAAGTCGCACTGATCGTCGTCGGCGCCCAGCTCCAGGAACAGGTCGAGCACCTTGTCGACGGCCTGCTCGGGATCAACGCGGGCACGGTCGATCTTGTTGACGAACACGATCGGGCGCAGACCCTTCTCCAGGGCCTTCTTCAGCACGAAGCGGGTCTGGGGCATCGGGCCCTCGTTGGCGTCCACGATCAGCAGACAGCCATCCACCATGCCGAGCACCCGCTCCACCTCACCGCCGAAGTCGGCGTGGCCAGGGGTGTCCACGATGTTGATCCGGATCCCCTCGTAGTCCACCGCGGTGTTCTTGGAGAGAATGGTGATGCCGCGCTCCCGCTCCAGATCGTTGGAGTCCATCACGCAGGTGGGGACGGCCTCGTTGTCGCGGAAGATGCCCGACTGAGCCAGCAGCGCATCCACCAGGGTGGTTTTGCCGTGGTCAACGTGGGCAATGATTGCAATATTGCGGATCGGGGTTCCCGGATGCTCGCCGCTCATAAATGGTGGTGTTGGTTGTGATCTCGATGGCGCACGCCGCAGGCGTTGGCGTGGGAACGGTGTCTGAAACCCCTGAGCCGAATCGCATGGCAGAAAGCGGAGCGATCAGGGCTGGTATCTCTTGCAGCGTGGTCTGAATGGCGTGAAGCGTTGATGAACAACGACCACAACCCAGACCGATGACCCCTACGGTGCGTTAAGAGAATCTATCGCAGCGTCGCGCTCACCCTGGCTTTCAACGGCGCTCAGCCAGCGTGCCCCGGGTCACACCAAGGCGGCTCTCCAACTGCTCCTGCTGCCACACAGCCCGGCCGCTGAGCTCGCCCGCTAGGGCCTGGAGATACAGGTCCACCCGGCGTCGGGTGTCGGCGGCGCTGTCTTGGAGGAGTTCCACACGGAAATCACGCACACCCGCCTTGAGAAACTGCGGAATGGCCTCGGCCGCTGTCTGGGCACGGCCGTTGAACAGGGTGTTGCGGCAACCCAAATCAGCCCGCAGCGGATGCTCCGCGCCGCTGCGATCCCGCAGCAGCACCTCATGGCTTTCGCAGGGTCGACCGCAATCGGTGTGATCGTGCCCCTCAGAAAGAAACGCGCAGAACAGGCAGTGCTCCATATGAAAGAGCGGCATGTGCTGATGCAGGGTGATCTCCACGCTGTTGGCAGGGCAGCCACGCACCAACGCGAGCAGCTGATCGAGAGCAAGGTCGTAGCTCGCGGTGATGCGCTCCAGCCCCCAGCGCTGGATCAACCAACGGGCTGAGAGCGGGTTGGCCACGTTGAGCGAGAAATCTCCCTGGCAAGGGGCCACGGGCGTGAGCCGCTCCAGCTGGTCGGCATTGCGCACCAGAAAACCATCGGCGCCTGCGCGCAGCAACGGCTCGAGGCTCCAGGCCTCATCTGGCCTGCAGATGCGCTGGCCGGCGACCCACACACCACCAGGCCAGCAGCCACGGCCGCTTTCCACCGCATCTCGCAGCTGGCGCGGGTGCTCCAGATCCACGATCACGCGCTGGAGCGGTAGGCCCTTGAGCGACTCCAACTGCTCCAGGCTGCGCACCAGAACCGCCAGGTGCGGCTGATGGCGCAGCTGTGCATCCGATCCTTCACCGCTGATCTGTGCCGCCAGCAACGTGTGCAATACCTCAGACACCTGCGCGTCGGGAGTGGAACGCGAATGCGGGGCCGCGGGTCCGGTGGTGGTGCTCTCAGCCAATTGATCCACCAGGCGGCGCCGGAGCTGATTGAGCTGTGCCACCGGCAGAAACAACTCCCCTTCGAGCGCAACGTCGAGCTGATCGAGCTGCCAGGGGGTGCCACCGAGCCGGCCAAGCTGTTGCCGCAATCGCTCTTGATCCAGACCGGGGCCACGGGCTGGTTCCAGCGGTTGCTCAGAACTCACGCGGGCCGTGCCGCCCAGCACTTCGATTAGCAGGGGCTCAGCGGCCCTGCCCGACACCCGTAAGGAGAGAGGCCGCCGCTGCTCAGGCACCTCCTGCTGCGCCAAACGCTGGAGCCGGCTCTCCAGCTGGGGATCACTGGTGAGCCAGCAGGGGCTACCGGGCTGGAGGCCGCGAGAATCGATCCGGCCGGGCCCGAGGGTGAGAGCGACTCGGCCGCGGGGCAAGCGATCAACCTGCATGAGCCGCCCACCGATCTCAGCAGGTGGCAGCAGTGGATCACGGCTGGGGATCTCCAGCACCACGCCATCCCCAGGCTTGAGCATTTGTTTGCTGCGCAGGATCAGCCGCCCGCCCGCCTCCACGCTCTCCAGCCGGCCCAACCAAGGCCCACGCTTTTTGCTCCAGCGGCCGTGCACGAGCTGGCGGTGGTTCACGCCATCGAGCCAGCCGTGGCTCAGGCCACGGGAAAAGCTGAGTTCGAGTTGGCGCCGCAGAGTGTCGGTATCAGCGGAATGATTCGGTTCGTGATTGGCGCAGATCTCCGAGGGGGGATCCACGCCCGCAACCTCATCGGTCTCCCCAGGCCGCAGCTGATCCAGGCCACGCCGGTAGGCTTCAGTAACGGCCGCTACATAGGTGGATTCCTTGAGACGGCCTTCGATCTTCAAGCTGGCGATACCGCAGTCAGCGAGCTGGGGCAGCAGATCCCAGGCGGCCAGATCCTGGGGTGACATCAAATAGCGCTGTTCCCCCAGATCCCGTTCTTCGCCATCCACGATCAATTGATAAGGAAGCCGGCAGGCCTGGGCGCACTCGCCGCGGTTGGCGCTGCGCTGACCCAGGGCTTCACTGGTGAGGCACTGGCCGGAGTAGGCCACACACAGCGCACCGTGCACAAACACCTCCAGCGGCATCGTTAACCCACGGCGCTGCAATTGGTCCTGAATGCGGCGGAGATCCCGCAGGCTCAACTCACGCGCCAGCACCACACGGGTGCAGCCGAGTTCGGCCGCCATCGCCACCCCTGCGGCACTGGTGATCGACATCTGCGTGGATCCGTGGATCGCCAGATCGGGGGTGAGCTGACCCGCCAGCCAGGCCAACCCCACGTCTTGCACGATCAAGGCATCCACGCGCGCGGCTTGAGCGGCCAGCAGAAGATCCGCCGCTTGCTCAAGCTCCGAAGCGAAGATGAGCACGTTCACGGTGAGGAATCCCTTCACACCGCGCCGATGGAGCCAATCCATCACCTCCGGCAGATCGGCGGTGCGGAAATTTTCGGCCCGCAAGCGGGCATTGAACTGCTCCACACCGAAATACACGGCATCAGCGCCGTTGGCCACGGCCGCCTTCAGCGACTCCCAGCAGCCGGCGGGAGCCAACAATTCAGGCAAGCCCGCCATCAGCGGTTGAGCCGCTGGGCGGCTTCGAAGGTTTTGAGGGCCTCAGCAGAGCCTTCAAAACGCCAATGCCAGGGCTCGTAATTCACGCCCTGGGCGTTCCCTTCCGGGAAAGAGAGGGTGAAATGGAAGCGATTGGCATGGGCCTGCAACCAGGCGAAGGCTGGTGTGGATTTGAAGCTGGCCGACAGGTTGGTATCGGGGGCATTTCCATCGCCGAGATCAACGGCATAGCCCGTGCTGTGCTCGGAGAAGCCGGGTGGCGCACTTACTTGGGCGCGCTCGAGGGCACTTTGGTTGCGCTCCGACTTCACATCAAAAAAGATTTGCTTCTGCAGATCGATCGAGCGGTAGGCGCTGAGCACCCGCAGATCGATGCCGTCGGCTGCAGCAGCGTCTTGCAGACGCAACAAGGCTGATGCCGCATCGCGATGGAGTTGCACACCAGGCGCGATGGCCACCAGATCAGCAGCGGAAGCTTCGCCATAGGGGAAGTGGCCGAGCAAGCGGCCATCCAGGCCAACCCGGGCCTGCAAGCCCTGCACCGGCGGCGGCGCCATCAGGCGACGGAGGGGCTGAGGGAACACCACCACCAACGCGCCAGCTGTCAGAAATGCAGCTCCGGCCGCTGTGAGCGCAATGCGCAAAACCGGCCTGCGCTTCAGGGCAGGGGAGATGGTGCGCTGAGCGAGCGGGATGTCGTCAGCACCACGCCGTGTTGCGTTGCGCGTGGCTGTGGACTGCCGACTGGCGCTGGGCAAGCGACGACTCCCATCGCAGCAGGGTTGACCGATGGTAAGGCGGTGCCCAAGGAGCGCCAGCAGCTGCCTGCTCAGCGGTGTTAGCTTCGCCCCAACATCCTTCTGGCGGAGCGGGTTTCAAGATGTTGCGAGTCGCGGTGGTGGGCGGCGGCCCGAGCGGATCCTGTGCTGCGGAAGTCCTGGCCAAGGCCGGCATCCAAACCTGGATCTTCGAGCGCAAGCTGGATAACGCCAAGCCTTGCGGCGGTGCCATCCCGCTCTGCATGGTGGATGAGTTCGACCTGCCCGAGTCGATCATCGACCGCAAAGTGCGCAACATGAAGATGATCTCCCCCTCCAACCGCGAGGTGGACATCAATCTCGAGAACCAGAACGAATACATCGGCATGTGCCGCCGCGAGGTGATGGATGCCTTCCTGCGCAACCGTGCTGCAGATCTCGGTGCCAACCTGGTGAACGGTCTGGTGACCAAGATCGACACCGGCGCCAACCGTCAGGGCCCCTACACCCTCACCTACTCCGACTACAGCGACGGTGAGGCCACCGGCACCACCAAGAGTCTCGAGGTGGATCTGATCATCGGTGCCGATGGCGCCAACAGCCGCGTGGCCAAAGCCATGGATGCCGGCGATTACAACGTGGCCATCGCCTTCCAGGAGCGGATCAAGCTCCCGGCCGAGGAGATGAAGTACTACGAAAGCCTCGCCGAGATGTATGTGGGCACTGATGTGTCGCCCGACTTCTACGCCTGGGTGTTCCCCAAATACGACCACGTGGCCGTGGGCACCGGCACCATGCAGGAGAACCAGGGCCTGATCAAGAGCCTGCAGGAAGGCATCCGTGAGCGCGCCAAAAAGCGCCTGGTGAACGGTGAGGTGATCAAGGTGGAAGCCCACCCGATCCCCGAGCACCCGCGCCCGCGACGTGTGGTGGGTCGCATGGCCCTGGTCGGTGATGCCGCTGGCTATGTGACCAAGAGCTCGGGTGAAGGCATCTACTTCGCCGCCAAGAGCGGCCGCATGTGCGCCGAGCAGATCGTGGAGTCGAGCCAGGGCGGCAGCAAGGTGCCCAGTGAGGCCGATCTCAAGAAGTACCTGAAGAAGTGGGACCGCCAGTACGGCGCCACCTACAAAGTGCTGGAAATCCTCCAGAACATCTTTTACCGCAACGATGCGGCCCGCGAAGCGTTCGTGGAGATGTGCGATGACAAGGACGTGCAGCGCCTCACCTTCGACAGCTACCTCTACAAGCGGGTGGTGGCGATGAACCCCTGGCAGCAGCTCAAGCTGACCCTGCTCACCCTGGGTTCGGTGCTGCGCGGCAACGCTCTGGCACCGCAGGGTTACAAGCCGGTGCCCAGCGCTGTACGCGACGAAGCGGAAGTGAACGCCATGCTGGCGGTGAGCACGATCAAAGGTGGGATCCGCGTGGGCAAGGCCAAAGAAGGCAAAGCCAATGCAGCTGTTGCCTCCGATTCAGCCTCGGACGAGCGCGAACCAGTGTTGGCTGGTAAAGGCTGAAGCCGTCTCAGCACAGATCACGCCGCCCGAAAGGGCGGCTTTTTTGTGTCAACCTGCAAGCGCTTCAAGCCAGAACGAGAGCGCTTACACCTCAGACGTGGAGACCAGTCGCTGCTGGGCACTGTCCCAAAGAATTAAATCGAAGCAACGAGGGATATCTCTGATGCGCAGATACGTGCACTCGCCCAGCAGATGCTGGTTGGCCTCATGACAGGCGCGCAATTGGTAGTTGGGAATGCGTTCGCACAGGTGGTGAATGCTGTGGAAGGCGATATCCGCGGAGAACCAGTTGAGGATTCCAGGAAGAATCAGGTTACTGCTGCCCTCCATCGCTCCCTTGAAATAGCTCCAGTCGTTGCTGCGGTGGGCGTAGGAGTCGGGGAAGTTGTGCTGCACAAAGAAGATACAGATGAAGATGGCAGCCGAGCAGGTCATCACGATCGCGTAGGTGCCCCAGAACAATCCCGCTCCCAGCCATCGGCTCATCAACCACCAGCTGGCCAGCACGCACACATTGTTCGCCGCCAGATCGATGAATTCATCAGCCGTATACCAATGGCTGGATTGGAAGCTCAGCGTGCGTGGATACAAACTGAACAAGGCACGCCAACCATCACGGCGCAGCTCCCCTGTCATGGCCGCCAACCATTCCGCTAACCCAAGCAACAGCTGCAACCGTGGACGCACCACCAAATAGGAAAACCCACCCGGGAAGAGCATCAACGGATGCCGCGACCAGCCATAGCGCTGCTGCTGCTCAGGTGAGAGCTGTTGAAACTGCTCAACGGTGATCAGCGCCGACGGCCCTCGATAGCGCTCCCAGTTGCCGTTGTGGCGGTGATGAAAGGCGTGGCCGCGCGACCAGGGATGTTGCGGGATCGCGTTCACAACGCCGAGCAGGAAGCCAACGGCACGGTTGAGAGCGCGACTTCGAAAGAAGGAGCCGTGGCCGCAGTCGTGCATCAATGAAAAGCTGCGAGCTGAAAACAGCACCAACAGAGCGACAGCTGGCGCGATCAACAGCGATTCGAGCCGCAGCGGCCGCCAGATCCAGGGCAAACAGGCCCAGAGCAGGGCCGTTGGAACAAGGGTGGAGAGCAACTGCCAGACAGCCCGGAGGTTGTCTGGTCGACGAAAGGGAGCCAGCGAAAATTCGCCGCGGTTCCGAAGCTGGGTTTGTTGCAAGGAGGATGCCGAACCTGATCACCAGGTGCGATGCATCACCTGCTCAATCCACACCCTAATGGGCTTGCACAGGCGCGCGCTGATCCGCGACGCCTCAACCGCTGATGCGGCTGAAGTCGGCCAGCACCGATGCCTGATTGCGCAGCACACCCAGAAGGTTGAGGCGGTTGCCGCGGATGGCGGCGTCCTCAGCCATCACCATCACGCTGTGATCGCCATCGAAGAACGCAGCCAAGGCCGATGCACCGCTGATCAACCCCTGGGCCAAGCGGCTGTAGCGATCAGCGCGATCGCTGGTGGCGATTGGCTCCAATTGCTGAATCACGGCCAGTATCCCGGCTTCGCTGCTCTTCTCAAACAGGTCTGCATCCACCACCCCAGCAGCCGAGAGCACGCTGGTGGCGAGATCTCCCTTCTCGGCCAGGCGAGCCGCGCGGGTGACCACCGCCTGCACCGCTGCCAGCTCGCCGCTGGCGCGCAGCGCCATCAGCAGCTCAGCCCGCTGACGTGCATCCGCCGGATCCGTGATCACGCGCTCGATCGGAACACCATCACCGGCCACGGCCTGCACCAGATCCACAGCCGTGCCGCTCTCTTCCAACAGGCTCTGAAGGCGCTGGCGCAGAAACTCAGACAGCTCGGCAGCCAGGGCAGCGGCATCCACCTTGAACTCCGGCAGCAGCTGAGCCCAGTGGGCCGTGGCCCGCTCCAGCCATTGCTGCAGATTCAGGCTCCAGCCTTTCGCCCAGAGGATCTGGAGCACGCCGTTGCCGGCGCGGCGCAGGGCATAGGGATCAGAAGAGCCGCTGGGGCGCTCCCCCTTGGCATAGATGCTCAGAAGCAATTCCAGGCGCTCAGCCAGGGCCACCACCGCACCGGCATCCGACTCTGGCAAGGCATCGCCTGCACCCCGGGGCAGATAGTGCTCCAGCACCGCCAGAGCCACCTCACGGGGCTCACCTTCAGCCAGGAGGTACTTTCCGCCCATCACCCCCTGAAGTTCGGGGAATTCCCCCACCATCTGGCTCACCAGATCGTGCTTGCACAAATGGGCCGCCCGGCGGGCGTGGCTCGCGGTGCCTGCAGGAAGCTCCAACAGCTCCAGCAGCACATCCGTGCACCATTCCAGGCGCTCCACCCGATCGAGCAGGGAGCCCAGGCCGGCGGCAAAGGTCACGCGGGCGAGCTGATCGCGCCGATCGATGCTGGGCACCGCACGGTCAGCATGCACGAAGAATTCAGCATCCGCGAGACGGGCCTTGAGCACCCGCTCGTTGCCGCGGCGCACCGTGGCGAGCGCCTCGGGAAGGCCATTGCCGATGCACAGGAAGCGAGGCAGCAAGCTGCTGCGCGCATCGAGGGCCAATGGGTCCTGCGCCGCACCCTGGCGATACAGCGGTACGTAGCGCTGATGGGCGCGCATCACCGTGCTCAGCACCTCAGCCGGCAGGGCGAGGTAGTGCTCATCCACGCTGCCTTCGATCAGCAGAGGAGCTTCCACCAAGTCGGTGAGCTCTTCAAACAGATCCTCCGGCAGATCGGGGTTCGCCTGTAGTGCCGCTGCCGCTTGATCCACGTTGCTCCGGATCCAGTGCGCCCGTTGGCCACGATCCACCTGCACCCCAGCTGCCGCAAGATCGTTGTCGTAGGCGGCGGCGCTGCTGATCGTCACCGCTCCACCGCGCAGACGGTGGCTGCGGCTGGTGTTTCCGCTGACCACCTCGGGATCACTGCCCTCCAGCCGCACCGGCACCACCTGGCCATCGAGCATCGCCACCAGCCAACGCACAGGGCGGGAGAAGCGGCTTTCGCCCGAGCCCCAACGCATGAAGCGGCGGCCCTGAAGACTGCTGATCCACAGCGGAATCCATTCACTCAGCAGTTCCGGGGCCGATCGCCCACGCTCGAGCACCGTGGCGAACACAAACGGGCCCTTGGGGGTCTCACGCACCTCGAGGGCCGAAGGATCAATGCCACAACGCTTGGCAAAACCCACGGCAGCCGGTGTGGGCGCGCCGTCCTTGAAGGCCTGAGCCGCTGGCGGCCCTTTGCGCTCCTCCTCCAGATCGGGTGCGGCAGCCTCTAGGTCTGCCACCTGAACCGCCAGGCGGCGCGGGGTGCTGGTGCAGCGGATCGCACCATGACCCAGGCGAGCCTCAGCGAGATCGCGGCGAAGCATCTGCTCAAGCTGAGGCAGCGCTAGCCGGGCGAAATCAGCAGGGAGTTCCTCGGTCCCGATCTCCAGCAGAAAGGTCGACACGAGGTTCAGCCCACAACAGCCGACCACTGTATTGAAGGGGTCTGGATGGTTCGACCTCGCCTAAGAGCTGGCCCGAGCCCGCGTTGCAGGGGCAACACCAGCGGATTGAAGCCAGTGCTGATCGGCGTTTCGCTACGGTCATGGTTCCATTTCGATGCAGCGTGTGACCGTGACGGCAGGGTCCGATGAGCGCAGCTCTGAACCTCAGAGCGGCCGCAGCTTCTCGCCTTGCATCGCCAACGGCGCCGAGCGCACCAAATTTGAGCAGCTGAAGGCCGACAGCGGCTACCTGCGCGAACCCCTGGCCACCGAGCTCGAGAACGAGCTCCCCAATTTCAGTGAGGGGGCCGTTCAACTGCTGAAGTTTCACGGCAGCTATCAACAGGACAACCGCGATAACCGACAGAAGGGTCAAGACAAGGACTGGCAGATGATGCTGCGGCTGCGCAGCCCTGCCGGCCGGATTCCGGCCTCACTGTTTCTCGCCATGGACGATCTGGCCGATCGTTTGGGTAATGGAACGCTGCGTGTCACCACACGCCAGGCGTTTCAGATGCATGGCATCCGCAAGCACAACCTGCGCGAGGTCATCGGCACGATCGTGCGCGGCATGGGTTCCACCCTGGCGGCCTGCGGCGACATCAACCGCAACGTGATGGCTCCCGCCGCCCCGTTCGACAAGGGTGCCTACCCCGCCGCTCGCCAACTCGCCAATGACATCGCCGACACCCTGAGCCCCGTGGCCGCTGAAGGCGCCTATCTGGATCTCTGGGTGGATGGAGAACTCAGCTATCGGATCAAGCCGAGCCGCGCGGTGAACAAGGTGCGCGAGCGCCAGATGGATGACGGTGTGTTCAGCGGCGACAGCCAGGAGCCGCTCTATGGCACCACCTATCTACCCCGCAAATTCAAGTGTGCCGTGACGGTGCCTGGCGATAACTCGGTGGATCTGCTCACGCAGGACATCGGACTTGTTGCCTTCGCCGACGCGAACGGCAGCCTGCGCGGTTGCAATGTGTACGTGGGCGGTGGCATGGGGCGCACCCACAACAAGGAGGAAACCTTCGCTCGAACTGCCGATCCCCTCGGCTATGTGGAGGCCGAGCATGTGCTGGATCTGGTGCAGGCCATCCTGGCTCTGCAACGCGATTACGGCGATCGCAACAACCGCCGCCACTCCCGGATGAAATACCTGATTCACGATCAGGGAATCGCCTGGTTCAAGCAGGAGCTCAAAGCCAAGTACTTCCAGCACCCGATCAAGGGAATGCGGCTGGAGCCCAAGGCCAAACTCCAGGATTACCTGGGCTGGCACCGCCAGGGCAGCGGCACCTGGTTCGTGGGGATTCCGCTGTTGTGCGGGCGCCTCGCCGGTGATCTCAAGCGCGGCCTGCGCCAACTGGTTGAGACCTATCAACTGGACGTGCGCCTCACCCCCAACCAAGACCTGCTGCTCTGCAACATCGGCACCGCCCAGCGCGCCAGTGTGCGCAGTGCCCTGGAGGCGATGGGCATCACCACACCGGATGCACCACCGCTGCTGGCACGCCATGCCATTGCCTGCCCCGCGCTTCCCCTCTGCGGCCTAGCCGTCACGGAAGCCGAGCGCATCCTGCCCGATGTGCTGGATCGTCTGGACGCACAACTGCGGCGGCTGGAGATCGAAAAGCCGATGCTGGTGCGCATGACGGGCTGCCCCAACGGTTGCGCGCGGCCCTACATGGCGGAGCTTGGCCTGGTGGGCGACGGCGTGAATCAATACCAGCTCTGGCTGGGTGGCACGCCCAACCTCACTCGCCTGGCGGAGCCCTACCTCGAGCGGATGCCGCTGGAGAAGCTGGAAAGCACCCTTGAACCGCTCCTGCTGGGTTGGAAAGCGGCAGGCGGTCGCCGCTCCTTCGGCGACTATGTGGCGAAGCTGGGCCGCGAGCAGGTCAAGGAGCTGCTAGCTGGAGCTGCCTGAGCCGCCGCAGCGTCCGTAGATGGCCTGGTGATGCCCCGTGCGCCAGGCCCACAGCTGATCGCCGTGGCTGAAGTGCCACCACTCGTTGGGGTGTTGGGCAAACCCCACCTCCAGCATCACGGCAGCGAGTCGATCGCGGCGCTGCTGAAACAAGGCCGCCTGGCTGCGCAGCCTTGGATCGCTGGCTTCCCTGGCGACAACAGCGAAGTGATCGGGCTCTGACACGGGGCCGATCGCATCGATCGGCGAACCCAAATCGAGGGGCGTTCCATCAGGCCCCGCCAGGGTGAGATCCACAGCAGCGCCGGTGCTGTGGGGCGGTGGCGTGGCTGGATCTTCACTGGGTGGTGCCCAGAAGCGCCCAACCTCTTGCTCCACCGCATCCAGCTCAGGGCTGCGCTGGTGGGGCTCCACCCCACGCCGCTGGCATTCCTCGGCGATGGCGTAGGCCACCATGAACCGCTGCACCGCCAGGGGCCGCCAGGCATCAAAGATGGCCAGGCGATCGCCGGGGCTGCGGTCCTGCAACAACCGCTGCGCCTGAAGCAGGCGCTCGATCACCCCCTCCCGCAGGCGAAACGGGCAGATGTCCGCGCCGTAGGGGGCACCTGCCATCACATAGGGATGGGGCTCCAGCCGCAGCAACGCACCCGGCAACGGCAGCAGCGGTTCGCCGCAGTCATGGATGGGGATCGGGCTCCAGGGGCGCATACCGCTCAGTTCAGACGGGCTGGGGCCGCTGTGCGCTGGCGCTGCTCGGCCAGGGCGGCGGCCAGGCCGGCGTGGGCCTCCAGGCTGGGATCGCTCTCCATGATCTGCTGAGCCACGCGGCGCGCCTGCTCGAGCACATCGCCGTCATCGGTGAGGCTGGCCAGGGCCAGATCCGGCAATCCACTCTGGCGGGTGCCCAGCACCTGCCCCGGCCCCCGCAGGCGCAGATCCATCTCGGCGATCTCGAAGCCATCGGTGGAATGCACCAGCACCTCCAGCCGCTGCCGCGCCAGGGCGTTGCGACTGTCGTTGATCAACTGGCAGTAGGAGGCGGCTGCGCCACGGCCCACCCGCCCCCGCAGCTGATGCAGCTGCGCAAGGCCAAAGCGATCGGCATGCTCGATCACCATCACACTGGCTTCCGGCACATCCACACCCACCTCCACCACCGTGGTGCTCACCAGCACCTGGGTGTCGCCGGCGGCAAAGGCACCGATCGCCGCCTGCTTCTCGGGGCTGGGCATGCGGCCATGCAGCAAGCCCACCTGCAGATCAGGAAAGATCTGGGTGCTCAGCTGCTCATGCACCTCCACCGCGGAGCGCAGATCGAGCTTCTCCGATTCCTCCACCAAAGGCAGCACCACATAGGCCCGCTGGCCAAGGGCAACCTGCTCACGGATCAGCTGATACGCCTGATCCCGTTCACCACCTGAAAGCAGGGCCGTGCGAATCGGTGTACGGCCCGGCGGGAGCTCATCGATCTGGCTGACCTCCAGATCACCGTGCAACGAGAGGGCCAGGGTGCGGGGGATCGGCGTGGCCGTCATGGTGAGCAGGTGGGGCTGCAAACCCTTATCCAGCAGGCGGTTGCGTTGATGCACGCCGAAACGGTGCTGCTCATCCACCACCACCAGCCCCAGGCGCGCGAACTGCACCGGGTCTTCCAACAGCGCATGGGTTCCCACCAGCATCTTTAGCGTGCCGTTGGCCAGATCAGCCAACAGCTCCCGCCTGCGCCGGGCAGGCGTTGATCCGGTGAGCAAGGCGCAGCTCACATGCAGCTGCGGCAGCCATTCACAAAGCTTGCGGTAGTGCTGCTCGGCGAGCACCTCGGTGGGCGCCATCAGCGCCCCCTGGCAACCCGCTTCGATGGCGGTGAGCAGCGAGGCAATGGCCACAACGGTTTTGCCACTACCCACATCGCCCTGCACCAGCCGGGCCATCGGCTGCTCGCGCTCCAGATCGGCGCGAATCTCTGCCAGGACCCGTTGCTGGGCGCCGGTGAGGGGAAAGGGCAAGAGCTGCAGGAAGGCCGTGAGCAGGTTGCCGTTCGGGTGATGGAGGGCCGGAGCGGGGCGGCTGGTGAGCTGACGGCGGCGCTGCAACAGGCCCAGCTGCAGCAGCAGGAATTCGTCGAACACCAGGCGCCGCCGCGCGCTGGCCAGGGTGTCCTGGTTGCTGGGGGCATGGATCTGCGTGAGAGCCGTCGCCAGATCCACCAACTGCTCCTGCTGCTGCAGCCCCGTGGGCAGAGGATCCGGCCAGCGCTGGGCCGCCGGTAGCAGGGGCCGAACAAGAGCCCGCAAACGATCCGCCGTGAGGCCCTCCGTGAGCCCATACACGGGCAGCAGCCGGCCGATCTGCTCGCTCTGCACCGGTGCATTAGGGCTGGCCAGCACCTCCATCAACGGATCTTGAAAGGCTGGCCCGTAGGGCGTTTCCTTGACCAAACCGCTCACGGCCACCGTGGCACCCGCGGGGTATTGCCGTTGCTGTGACTTCAGCCAGGCCGGTGAGCTGAAACGTTTGCCAGCAAAAAACTTGGAGATGCGAATGCGGCCGGTGATGTCCACCAGCTGCAGTTCCAGGATCGAGAGGTTGGGGTTGCGGGGGCTGGTGAAGCTGTGGCTGCGGCGCACCGTGGCCACGATCGTGGCGGTGCGGCCGGGCTCCAGCGCTGCGATGCGCACCAGGTTCGAATAATCGAGATAGTCGCGCGGGTAATACCGCACCAGATCGCGTGCCACCCACAGATCCAGGGCCGCGAGACGCGCGGCGCTCTTGGGACCGACTCCCTTGATCTCACTGAGCGGGGTCTGGGGGTGGATGACACCAACCGTGCCGCTGGGCTGGGGAGCATCGGACACCAGGCGCAACCGCGGCGCAGACACCGGCAACGCGGGAGCATGGGCTCGCTGCAGCTCATGCAGCGACTGACGGGTGCGGCGCACCAAAGCCTGACGGCGGGCCTGGCTCAGCTCTCCGTAGGCATCGAACTGTTCCGCGAGCTGGCTGAGCAGTTGCTGCTGGTGCGGAGGCAAGGGCTGCGGCACCTCGCGCAGGCTGCGGCTCAGAAAGGCTTGGAAGGGCTCACGCCGGCCCTGCAGGTTGCCAAAACCATGATCAGCCTCCAGCTGCAACCCCTGCTGCAGGGGCCGCAACCAGGCCTGAAGGCTCAGGAATGCTCCGCCGCCGGCTTCAGGTTGTGAGCATGGTCCTGATACCACTGATGTTCAGCCTCGAGGGCATCCAGCCGGCGCTGCCAACTGCGGTAACGCTTGGCCATTGTGCGCAATGCGCGACGGCGCTGCTCCAGTCGCTTGCGGCAGGTGCGCAGCCGAGGTTGCTCGTATTCGAGATCTGAGCAGCGCAGCAGCAGGGTGAGCACCTCGGTGGGGGCATTGGGCCCGAGCACCTGGCCCAAGGGCAACGGCAGTCGCAGCAGGTTGGCCGGGGCCGGCAGGGCGTCGACCTGCCCATCGAGCACGGCATCCAACAGATTCATCGGTAGCAAGCCCTGGGCCAGGCCCAGACGCAGCATCTCCACGTTGATGGCATGGGAGAGGTTGCGCAGCCGGCGGCGTAGGGCGCGATCGAAATGGGTCCACCAGCGCAGCTGCAGCAGTGGATCGCGGGGAAGCGATGCAGCGGTGACCCGCGTGTCGAGATCAGCAGGCGCGGCAAGGAGCATCGCCGCCTCACCGGCGGGCTCGGCATCCTGCTCGGCCTGCGCATCAGCTGAGGGTGTTGGGGTGTTGCTGCTGGCTTGCAGACCCTCGGCGGCCATTTGGAACAGCGACTGCAGCAACGCCTGCTCCGAAGACGGCGAGTCCGCTGGCACGTCGGCGGAGGGCTCCGGCGCGGGTGACTGCGATGCAGGCTGTGGCACGGCAAGGCCGGGTAGCCCGCGATCAAAGAGATCAGCTGAAACAGGCAGATCCAAGCTCAGATGCACCGATCCGCTGGCACTGGGCCCTGGCTGTGCAGCCACGTCATCTGCTGCCGCTGCGCGGCTGTCGCCCTCGTCGCTGTTGTCGGCGCCGTCGCCATTGAGAAAGGCCTCCAGCATCCGCTGCTGTTGGGCGCGCTGGCGGCGATGCTCACGGCGCTGCTGCTGGGAAGCCAAACCGATCACCTGCTCCACCGTGAGCAGGGTGCCGGTGCGTTGCACCAGCTCTTGCAGGCGTTGTTGAAAGGCCTGGCGCCGCTCAGGCGGTAACTGGTTGTAGCGATCAGGGACCACCTGAGTGGCCAGATGAAAACAGGCCTGCTGCACGCCATGCAGCAGGCCTTCACGCAGGACCTGGAGATACAGGGCCAGGTCGCGATAGAGCTCCGGTGCCAGCTGCTCCTGCTGCTGCAGGAGCAGGTTGATCTGGCGCTGGGCCTCCTCGCGCATCAGGCAGCCTGCATCGCAGCCACTTCAGCCGCGAAGTCCATCTTCTGCACCTCGATGCCCTCACCCAGGGTGAAGCGCACGAAACGGCGCACCTGGATGTTCTCGCCCACCTTGCCGGCTACTTGCTTCACCATCTCCTCAACGGTCATGCCGCTGTCCTTGATGTAGGCCTGATCCATGAGGGCCATTTCCTTGAGGCGCTTGCCGATGCGGCCGGCCACGATCTTCTCCTTCATCTCCTCCTTCTTGCCGGCGAGGTCGTCGCGACCCATCTCGATCTGCTTCTCGCGCTCGGCCACTTCAGCAGGGATGTCGTCGACCTTCACATAGTCAACGCTGGGGCATGCAGCGATCTGCATGGCCACGTTGCGGATCAGCTCCTGGAAGATCTCGCCGCGGGCCACGAAATCGGTTTCACAGTTCACTTCCACCAGCACACCCACGCGGGCACCGGTGTGGATGTAGCTGCCGATAGCGCCTTCAGCTGCGGTACGGCCCGACTTCTTCTCGGCGGAAGCGATGCCCTTCTGACGCAGCCACTCAACGGCTTTGTCCTTGTCGCCGTTGGTTTCTGCAAGAGCCTTCTTGCAGTCCATCATGCCGGCGCCGGTGACGTCGCGCAGTTCTTTAACGAGCTTGGCGGAGATCTCAGCCATGGATCTGAAGTGGAAAGAGGGAAAAAATGCTGGGCTCAAACAGGCAGGAGCTCCCCCTCAGGGAAGCTCCATCGCCGCAGGGTTGAGGTCATCAGGCGAGAGCTTCTCAGCCCTCAGGCCTGACGGGCTGGTGTTCAGCCTTCCTCGTCGTCGTAACCGCCGCGCTGGTCGTTAGCGCCGTGGCGACCTTCGTTGATGGCATCGGCGAGACGGCCAAGCACCAGTTGCACCGAACGCACGGCGTCGTCGTTGCATGGGATGGGCACGTCGCAGAGATCGGGATCGCAGTTGGTGTCGAGCATCGACACCAGGGGAATATCGAGCTTGCGGGCTTCGAGCACAGCGTTGGTCTCGCGGCGCTGGTCCACCAGCACCACCACATCGGGCAGACGACGCATGTTTTTGAGGCCGCCCAGATACTTCTGGAGACGCTCGAGCTCACGACGCAGCACAGCGGCTTCCTTCTTCGGACGCATCGCAATGGCGCCGGAGGCTTCCATGCGCTCGAGGTCCTTGAGGCGGTCGATGCGGGCGCGCATCGTGGTCCAGTTGGTGAGCATGCCGCCCAGCCAACGCTGGTTCACGTAGGCAGCGCCGCAACGGGTTGCCTCAATGGCAATCACCTCGGAGGCCTGCTTTTTGGTACCCACAAACAGGAAGCGCTTGCCGCTGCGTGCAGCACTGCGCACCCACTTGTAGGCGTTGTTCATGCAGACAGCGGTCTGCACGAGGTCGATGATGTGAACACCGTTGCGCGCGCAATAGATGTAGCGCGACATCTTGGGGTTCCAGCGGCGGGTTTGGTGCCCAAAGTGGGCACCCGCCTCCATCATTTCGGCGAGAGTGACAACAGCCATGAGTTGAGGGTTTCGGGTTCGCCTCCACCTGCCAGGGACTCCGCGAGCGGGTCACCCGAAACATGCAGGTGTGCGGTGTGAATGAACCCAGTGACCTTACCAAATGGCAGTGCTGAACTCCGCTCAGGCGAGCCCCTCGGCCCGCGCCTCGCGGTAAAGCGCCCGCACACCGATGCGGTTGAGCGGGAGCCGCAGCAGCTCCATCGCCAGAGCCGGCTGGCCGCGGCGAATCAACCAGGCCAGAAGCGGCCGCAAGCTGCGCTCATTCAGCAGGCCACCGAGGGTGAGCAACTCCCAGAGCAGCCGGTGGAGCACGGTGAATTGAATGATGAAGCGCACCCGCCGGGTGGGGTGCTTCCGGTAGAACACCAGGCCCATTTTCGCCCGCTCACCCTCCACAGCGATGAGGCGGGGCACCTGCTCAAGGCTCAAGGGCGGATGCCAGTGGTATCCCACCGCTTCCGGGCAGCGCACCAGCACCACCCCCATGCGCCGCAGCCGTTCACCAAGCTCGAGATCCTCCCAGCCATAGAGGCGGAAGCGGGTATCAAACAGACCGCTGCGCTCCAGCACCTCGCGATCAATGGCCACATTGCCGGTGGCGAAATAGGCCCAGGAGAGATCGCTGAGCTTGTGGGGCTCGCTGGTGGGATCGTCGAAATTGGCGGTGTTGATCACCGCGCCATAGGTGAAGCAGAGCCGATCGCCGCGCTGCTGCCAGGTCTGCTCCAACCGGCGCGCATGGCTGAGCAAAAAGCTGTCAGTGACCACCAGGTCACTGTCGATGAACACGATCACATCCCCGCGGGCGTGATCCACACCACGGTTGCGACCTTCGGCCGGCCCGCCATGGTCCTGCTGCACCAAGCGCACGTGCGGAAACTGACTGCCATGGCGGAGCAGCCAATGCACCGTGTCGTCGGTGGAGCCGTCGTCGACCACCACCACCTCATAGGCGCTGATCGGTGCCTCCAACTGCTGCTGCTCCAGCGCCCGCAGACACTTCTCCAGGATCGGCAGCCGGTTGTAGGTGGGGATGACGACGCTGAGGAACATGGCGCGGCAGAGGGATCAGCCCGGATGGGAGCTAGAGCAGTGACAAAAAAGGGGACCCCGCAGGATCCCCAGCTGACGCTTTCGTGTGAGCCGATCAGTCGGCAGCGCCACCGTTGTTGGCTGTTCCGGTCACGCCGTTGCCTGCACCTTCACCACGGCCGTCGTTGCGGAGCTTGCGCTTCTTGAACTTGCGGGCGTAGGCGCGGTTGCGCTCCTGCTTTTCTTTCTTGAGGTTGCGGCGTTTGGCCATCGAGACGGCTGGAACTTTGGGGTAAACACCACACTACTGAATGGGGTTCAACCGCTGGTGACCAAGCCCATCGGTTCAGCCTCGCTGAGCTGACCATCCTCCATGCGCACCAAGCGATCGGCGATATCGAGAATGCGGGGATCGTGGGTGACCATCAGCACGGCACATCCCTGTTCGCGGGCGAGGCGCTGCAGCAGTTCCACCACTTCGCGGCCGGTTTTGGAATCCAGCGCCGCCGTGGGCTCATCCGCCAGCAACAGGCGCGGCCGTGCGGCCAAAGCACGGGCGATGGCCACACGTTGCTTCTGGCCGCCCGAGAGATCATGGGGCAATTTGTTGAGTTGATCACCGAGGCCTACGGCACGCAGCCATTCGCGGGCCTGATCACGCCGGACGCGGTAGCTCAATCCCGGCAGTAGATCCGATCCCATCTGCACGTTCTGCTCAGCCGTCAGGCAACGCAACAAGTTGTGGCCTTGAAAAATCATCCCGATCGAGCGCCGCAGTTGCTGGCGTTCGCGGCGACCGGCCCCCTGCAGGTCCTGGCCCAGCACCCGCACGGATCCCTGCTGCACCTGCCGCAGGGCACCCACGAGGGTGAGCAGGGTGGTTTTGCCGCAACCGGAAGGACCTGTGAGCAGAACCACCTCACCGGCCGCCACCCGCAGGTTCACACCCTGCAGCACCTGACGGCGCATGCTGCCGCTGCCATACCAGTGGCAGAGGTCTTGAACATCGATCGCAGCGGCAGCAGCCATGGTGCTCAGAAGATCTCCGCGGGATCGGCATCCGCCAAGCGCCGCATGGCCAAACCAGCGGAGGCCATGCACATCACCAGGATCATGGTGAACACGGTCACCGCGCGGGTGGTGTCCATAAACACAGGCAGTTGCGTGGCACTGCGCACCAACAGATACAGCCCCTGACCCGCGGCGTAGGCCGGCAGGTATCCAAAGGCCGCAAGCAGCAGCCCCTCACGGGCCACCACACCCAACAGGCTGATCAGGTTGTATCCCATGGCCATCAAGGTGGCGTATTCCGGCAAGTGATCACTCACATCGGAATAGAGCACCTGGTACACGATCACGCAGCCGACCACAAAGCCCATAGCGGCCCCCAAGGTGAAGATGAAGCCAATGGACGTGCTGGTGCGCCAGTAGTTCTGCTCGAAGTCAATGAAGCCCTGCTTGGTGAGCACGGTCACATCGCTGGGCAACTGCGTCTGAAGCCGCTTGGCCACCGCGGCCGGATCACTGCCTGGCTTCAGCCGGATCAGCCCCACTTCAATGCTGCCTGGGGGCGTATTGGGCAGCAGCTCGAGGAAGGTTTCAGAGCTGGTGAGCAGGTTGCCGTCGGCGCCGAACGACGTGCCCAAGCCCACCAGACCAGCCACGCGCACCCGCTTGCCAGCGATCTCACTCTCCACGGTGCGACCGGCCTTGAACCAGGAGGCCACCGGGCCAAACTCCGGGCGTGATTGCTCATCAAACAGAACACGGCCCTTCTGGGTAAGCAAACGGGCTTTCGGCGCCAGGCTGGGATCGGTGAACAGGGGGTCGTTGGGCTCAAAGCCGAGGGTGAGGATCGAGCGGGTGCCGCGGGTTTCTGGGTTACGCCAGAGCAGCAGGTTCCAATGCACCGGGGTGATCCCTTCCACCTCCGGCGCGGCCATCGCCTGCACCAGGCGCCGCTTGGGAAAGCCCGCCATGCTCACCGAGCTGGTGGAGCGCGGACTGATCAGCACCAGATCGGCATCAAACAGCCGATGAATGGTGACGCTGGCATCAAACAGGCCGTCGCGAAAACCCAGCTGCATGAACATCAGGATTCCCGCGAAGCTGATGCCTGCCAGTGCCACCGCCAGCCGCACGGGCTGCCGGGTGAGCAGGAGCAACGACAGGGGGATGCCGCGGCGCTGCCAGAGGCCAGCCAGCCAGCGTTGAACCGTGAGGGGCTGAGCGCGCACAGGCTCGAGGCTCACGGGGCGAAGCGGGCGATCACCTTCAAACCGGCCAGATCGTGAACCTTGCCCGCATCAGATGGATCCAAGGCCAATCGCACTTCCACCACACGCGCATCAGCGTCGCCGGTGGGATCGGTGGAGAGCACGGCCCGCTGACGCACCTGGGGCGAAATGCGGATCACGCGTGCCTGGAGGCTGCCGCTGAAACCACCGTTTTCACTCACCAGCGACACAACTTGACCCAGCTTCACGCGGTTGATATCGCTTTCGTACACCTCGGCCACCGCTTCCATCTGATCGCCGGCACCCAGCTCGAGCACACCGTCGTTGGCGGGGCGCTCACCGGGGCGGCTGTGAATCTTCAGCACCGTGCCCGCCAGTGGAGCGCGCAGCTCGCTATCCGCCAAATCCACCTGCAGGCCCTGGCGCTGGGCCACAGCCTCCCGCAGTTGGCCCTGGAGCTTCACCAGCTCATCTTTTTTCTCCTCGAGAAGCACCATGGCCGCCGCGCCTGAGGTGGCGGCGCTCTGGTAGCGCTCCACCTCACGGGTCTGCATACGGATCTGCACCTGCAGGCTGGTGATTCGTGCTTGCAGCGCAGCCAGATCTGCCACCAGTTTCGGGCGGCTATCAAACGTGGCCAGCAGTTGGCCCTGCTTTACGCGCTGGCCCTCTTCCACAGCCAGGCTGAGCAGGCGCGGACTTCCCCCCATGGCACTGGTGGGAGCTGCCAAGCGGCGCACATCGCCGGCGGGCTGGAGGGTGCCGAGTGCCGACACGGCTTCAAGCCGCGGCGCCGTAGCTGTAGCCGGGACAGGAGCCGGCACTTTCGGAGTCGACCGGCGGGACACAGCCACAGCCAGCACCACAACCAGCAAAGCGCTGCCGGCAATCAGCCAGGGACGACGCATCAGACCAGGGGCAGAGGATCGTCGAAGAGGAGCTCCTCGATGTAGCGGTCCGCCCAGACTGGATTGAAGGCCTTCTCCAGCACCCGCCTGGTCTTGTCGTTGCGCTTCTGCTGCCGGCAATAGGAGAGCTGCCCTTCGTGCCGTTTCACGGTATCCGGGTGGTCGATCGGCTGCGGCTGAGCCGCCCGGCATGCCGTGCTGAGCACCTGCAGAAAGTCGCCCACGACACTGATGAACTGCTGCTCTTCCTCCCCAGTGGCTGGGCGAACGAAGCGCACATAGGGAGAAAAAATTGAGCCCCACTCCGGCAGCTCTCGCTCCTGGCTGAAGCTGCGCTCTGGCAAGGCGGAAAGCCCCTGGGCCACGGCTTCGGGCAGTGCACCGGTCACGGGCGAGAGATCCACGATCGCAGCAGAGACCACACCCCGGCCCGCCACGATGTCGGCACCGAACACCGGCAGGTCGTAACGGGGGTCGGGGAAATACACGCAGTGCAGGATCTGCAAACCGGCTCCCAGGCGAGCCGTCTCAAGGTGGAGCTTGCGCAGGCCCTGGCACTGGCGCAGCTCATTGCGAATGAACAGCGCCTCGCCATCGAGGCTGCCACTGATCGCCTCGAGCTCTGGATCCACAGCCAACGGCTGCAGACCTGGCAGGTGATCCCAGCTTTGGCGGATCTGATCAGCCAGTGCATCCACCAGCGGATGAATTCCCAAGGCGGCTGAACTCATTGGGGTTCCTGGGAAACAGGCTGCCGATCCTGACAGCAGAATGAACCTTCAGACACAGCACTCGATCCGTTGCCCGCGTCGCCTGGTCCCTCGACCCCGCCCCTGCCGGACCCGCGGCGCCACCAACTCGAAAACGGCGTGAGCCTGGTGCAGATCGAGCTGCCCGAGGCGCCGGTGGTGTGCCTTGATCTCTGGTGCCGGGCCGGTAGCGCCTGTGAAGGCGAGGCTGAATCCGGGTTGGCGCACTTCCTCGAGCACATGGTGTTCAAAGGAAGCGAGAAGCTTGAGGCTGGTGAGTTCGACCTCAAGGTGGAGGCCCTGGGGGGCAACAGCAATGCCGCCACCGGTTTCGATGATGTGCACTATCACGTGCTGATCCCGCCCCAGGCAGCACCTGAGGCGCTGGATCTGCTGCTGGATCTGGTGCTGCAACCACGCCTCGATGGCGGCGACTTTGCGATGGAGCGCCAGGTGGTGCTCGAAGAGCTGGCCCAGAGCGAAGACCAACCTGAGGAGGTGGCATTCCAGGAGTTGTTGCGCCAGGCCTGCGGCACCCATGCCTATGGGCTGCCGATCCTGGGGAGGCGGGAGGCCCTGGAGGCCCATACCCCCGAAGCGATGGCCGCCTTCCATCGGCGGCACTACCGGGCCGATCGCTGCTGCCTGTCTGTGGCCGGGCCCCTCGCAGGCCTCGAGCTGGAGACGCGCCTAAACCAATCCCCCCTGGCTGCGCTCCAACCCTCGGAGCCGCTGGCGCCAGTCCCCAACTTGACGTTGCAACCCGGCCGCGATCGGATCGAACTGGCGCGGCTGGAGGCGGCGCGGCTGCTGATGGCCTGGCAGCTGCCGGGTGCCGCCGATCAAGACAGCGTGATGGGCGGCGATCTGCTCACCACCTTGCTGGCAGAGGGTCGGCGCAGCCGGCTGGTGGAACAGTTGCGGGAGCGCCTGCGCCTGGTGGAAAGCATCGATCTCGACCTCAACGTGCTCGAGTCGGGCTGCCTGGTGCTGCTGGAGGCGGTGTGCGATCCCGAGCAACTGCCTGCGGTGGAGCAGCAGGTGCGCCAGGTGTTGCTGGAGTTGATCGAGCACGCGCCCAAGCAGGCGGAGCTGGATCGGGCCAAACGGTTGGTGGGCAATGGCTACCGCTTCAGCCTGGAGGTGGCCGGCTCGGTGGCCGCGATGGTGGGCAATAGCCAGTTGTGGGGCAGACAGCACAACCTGCAGCGCCCGCTGGAATGGCTCGAGGGTTGGAGCAGCGAGCGGCTGAGCCGCGACGTGATTCCCTTGCTGCATCCCGATCAGGCCTTTTGCCTGCAGGCGGTGCCGGCATGAAGGAGCGCGCTGTGCAGCAACGGCTGCTGCCGGGCGGATGCCCGCTCTGGCTGATCGATCGGCCCGGGGCCGGCATCCTCTCGGCCAAGTTGTGGATGCGGGGGGGAAGCAGCGGCGATCGAAGCGGCCAGCGCGGTGCTGCCCAGCTGCTGGCCGGGGTGTTGAGCCGCGGCTGCGGTGATCTCAGCGGTGATGCCCTTGCCGATCTGGTGGAGGGTTGCGGCGCCGGCTTGCGCTGTGAAGCGGCGGAAGACGGCACCTTGATCAGCCTCAAGTGCGCCAGCAGCGATGCCGAAGCCCTGCTGCCGCTGCTGTTGCTGATGGTGCGGCGGCCGTGGCTGGTGGACGACCAGATCGATCTGGAGCGTCAGCTCAATCTGCAAACGCTGCAGCGGCAGAAGGAAGACCCGTTTCAACTGGCCCACGACCAGCTGCGCGGCCTGCTTTACGGCGATGGACCATATGGCCACGATGCCCTGGGCGTTGAAGCCGACCTCAAAGCGATCGGCCGGCCGGAGCTGGAGCTGCTGGCGCGCAGCTATGGCCGCTCAGGCGCGGTGCTCGTGCTGGCGGGTGAGCTGCCTGCCGAAGCCGAAGCGTGGCTGCTCTCAGGCCTGAACGGCGAGGCATGGCCCTGCAGCGAGCCGGAGCGCAAGGCTGGCCCAACGGGCCTGAAACAGCCAAGGCTGGCCTGCAGCAACGACGACACCGAACAACTGGTGCTGATGCTGGGCGCCAGCACCACGCCCCTTGGGGCCCCCCACGCCCTGGCACTGCGGCTGCTGCACTGCCACCTGGGGGTGGGCATGTCGAGCCGGCTGTTCGTGGCGCTGCGTGAGGAACATGGCCTCGCCTACGACGTGGGCGTTCACTACCCGGCCCGGCTTGGAGATGCCCCCTTTGTGTTCCATCTCTCCACCAGTAGTGATCGGGCAGCGGAAGCCACCCGCGAGCTGCTGGCCGAATGGCAACGACTGCTGGATCAAGCGATCAGCGCCGCCGATCTGGAGCTCGCCCTGGCCAAGTTCCGCGGCCAGGAAGCCCTCGGCCGGCAGAACAGCAGCCAGATCGCCGATCGCCATGCCCTGGTGTTGGGCCATGGGCTGCCCTTTGATTTCGCCGACCGCAGCCTGAACGAGGCCGCTGAGCTCTCCCCTCAGCAGCTGCTGGAGGCAGCACGGGAGCTACTCGCCCAGCCGAGCCTGAGCCTGTGCGGCCCCTCGGCAGCGCTGCAGCAGGCCGAGGCGGTGTGGCAGTCCCACAGCCTCAGTGGTGGCGTCAGGAGCTGATGGCCTCGAGCTGCCGGGCCTCCAGCAAAAAGGTGCCGCGGCGGAAGCGCACAGCCAGCTGCTCCAGGGCTCGTAAGCCCACCACCTCGCCCTCCTCCTGGGCATCCACCAGATCGGGCGGGCGCAGCATCGGCATCGGATCTGCGCTCTTGAGATAGGAGGGCAGCTCGCGCAGGCGCACGCGGCTGCCAATGGCGAAGGGCATGGCCGGCGATGCGGGGTCGGTCATGGCGACACAATCGCTTGCAAGGCTTCCACTCTCCTGCAGGATGGGGCGAGCGACTGGCCCTCCGTGCGAGCCCTCACCAACTGGAGCGGTGCCCTCGCCGGCCTCTTGCTGATTGTGTGTGGCGGCTTGGTGCAGGCGGCCCTTCCCGGGCTTGGGCCCACGGGGTTCAGCCTGATCCCGCTGCCAATCACCCTGCAGGTGCCGGCGCTGCTGCTCACCGCCCTGGTGTGTGGTGCCCGCTCCGCCATGTTGGCGGGCGTGGCCTACATCAGCCTTGGACTGTTTCAACTGCCTGTGTTTCAGGCCGGTGGCGGCGTGAACTACCTGCTCGACCCTGGCTTCGGCTATCTCGCCGGTTTCCTGCCGGCGGCCTGGCTCACGGGCCGTTTGGCCCGCCAAAACGGCATGGACAACCTGCTGAGCCTCGCCGGCGCCGCCATGCTCGGGCTGTTGGTGCTGCAGCTCTGCGGCCTTGCCAATTTGTTGTTGGGTGGCCTGGTGGGGCGTTGGAACGGCGCCCTGCCCCAACTGCTGATCAGCTACAGCTTTGGCCCGCTCGTGCCGCAGCTGCTGTTGTGTTGCGCCGTGGCCGTGCTCGCCCTGGGCTTGCGGCGTGTGCTGCTACTGGAGTCATGATCCGCCCGGTGTATTTCACCGCACTGGCGGTGGTGCTGAGTGATCAACTGAGCAAACTCGTTGCGCTGCAGCAGCTCAGCGGGCGAGGCGTTCAACCCTTGCTGCCAGGTCTGCTGCAGCAGCGGTTGGTGTTCAACACCGGCGCGGCCTTCAGCATGCTGGAGGGCAATGCCTTTGGCCTCGGACTCGTCAGCGCCGCGGTGGCCGTGGGCCTGGTGCTCTGGATTCAGAGCAGCGGGACCCTCAGCCGTTGGCAGAGCCTTGGGCTTGGGCTGCTGTTGGGTGGAGCGATTGGCAACGGGCTTGATCGCTGGCGGCTCGGCAGCGTGGTGGATTTTCTCGAGTTCGTGCCGGTGCAGTTTCCGGTGTTCAACCTGGCTGACACCGCGATCAATCTGGCGGTGGTCTGCCTCCTGATCGATCTGCTGCGCCGCCAGGATGGGCGTCATGACCGCCCGGCCCGCTGAACTGAGCTGGACCACCCTTGGCCAGGGCGAACAGCGCCAACAGCTCCAGCCCGGCACCTACCGCATCGGCCGCGATCCAGCTGCCGAACTCTCCATCCAGGCTGCCGGCGTCAGCCAGCAGCACGCCTTGCTCGAGTGGGTGGCCGGCCACTGGCTGCTCACAGATTTGAAGTCCACCAACGGGCTGTGGTGGCGTGGGCGGCGGATCCAGCAGCTGCTGCTCTGCGATGGCGATTGCATCCGCCTGGGACCAAGCGGCGCGGAAGGAGCAGCCGAACTGGTGTTTCATCAACCGGCGCAACGGCCCTGGCGGCTGCTGCGGCAGTGGGGAAGCGCCTCTGCCGCGCTGCTGGCCGCCGGAGGGCTCGCCCTGATGAGCGTCGGCCGGCTGCAGGTTCCGGTGGGAGCGGGCCTGGGAGCCAGCCGCGGGCCGCTGCTGCTGTTCGATGGAGCCGATCGGCCGTTGATCTCTGCCGAGTCGATTCAGCACCGCGAGCAGAACGATCTCAGCCGGTATCCAGCGGAGCTGATCAGCGCCCTGCTGGCCAGCGAGGACAACCGCTTCTGGTGGCATCCAGGCATCGATCCGATTGGTACGGCCCGGGCCCTGCTCACCAATCTCAGCGGTGGGCGTGTTCTTGAGGGGGGAAGCACCCTCACCCAGCAGCTGGCACGGAGCGTGCATCCGGAAACGGTGGGTCGCGGTGACACCTTCGGCCGCAAGTGGCGCGAGCTCTTGGTGGCGCTGCAGCTGGAGGCCGGCAACAGCAAGCGGGATCTGCTGCTCAGTTATCTGAACCGGGTGTATCTGGGAGTGGGTTGGGGCTTTGAAGACGCCGCCCGGGACTACTTCGCCAGCCCGGCCAGTGCGCTAACCCTCGAGCAGGCGGCGCTGCTGGTGGGCTTGTTGCCGTCGCCAAACGGCTTCGATCCCTGCACCCAACCGGAAGCGGCACTCGGTTCCCGCAATCGGGTGCTGCTGAAGATGGTGGAAGCAGGGCGGCTCAGCCAGCAGCGGGCCAGACGTGCCAGGCGGCAACCCCTGCAGCTGGCACCCCAGGCCTGCGGCGCGGGCCTGCAACAGGCCGCTCAACCGCTGCCCTTCTATACCGACCAGGTGAAGCGCGATCTGGAGGCGCTGCTGGGGGCGGATGTCGCAGCGGAAGGGAATTTCCTGGTGAGCACCTACCTCGACCCACTGCTGCAGCAGGTGGTGGAGCGGCGCCTCAGCACCTTGCTGCGCTCCAAGCTGGGGCCCCAGCAGGGTGCGGTGGTGGTCATCGACAGCCGCAACGGCGGCATCCTCGCCATCGCCGGCGGCCGCGACTACAGCCAGAGCCAATACAACCGGGCCAGCATGGCCCTGCGCCAACCGGGCAGCACCTTCAAGCTCTTTCCCTATCTCGCAGCACTGGAGCTCGGCCTTCAACCCAGCGATCGGGTGAGCTGTGGGCCACTGGAATGGGGCGGGCAAGTTTTTCGCAGCAACTGCGGCGGCAGCCTGAGCCTGGAGCAGGCCATGGCCAGCTCCAGCAACACAGCCGCCCTACGCCTGGCCAGGCGCGTAGGCCTGGATCGGGTGATCGAAACCGCCCGCAAGCTCGGCATCACCACACCCCTGGAGGCCGTGCCCGGCCTGGCTCTCGGGCAGGCGGAGGTACGCCTGGTGGAACTCACAGGCGCCTATGCCGCGGTGGCGAACCAGGGCATCTGGCATCCGCCCAGCACGATTCGCCAGCTCACCGATGCCGAACAGCAGCGCAGTCGCGTCAGCCAGCCGCAGGGCCAGGGGACAGGTCCGGGACGGCGCGTGCTCAGCGAAGCCCAGGCCCGCCAGATGCAGGCGATGCTGCGGGCCGTGGTGCGTTCCGGAACAGGTCGCGCCGCACGGCTCGGCGGCGACGAATGGGGCAAAACCGGCACCACCAACAACGGCCGGGATTTGCTGTTCATCGGGGCTGAACCCAGCCGCCACTGGGTGATGGGTGTGTGGCTCGGTAATGACGACAACACCCCCACCGGATCCAGTAGCGCCTTGGCGGCAGAGCTCTGGGGCGAGATCATCCGCTCAGCCGGTCGAGGCAGCCTCGATCGCGGTATCACCCTGCGCTGAGGCCCGGCACCTGTGAAAGCTCCTGCACGGCTCTGGCTCTGGCTCGGTGGCGGCCTGCTGGTGCTGGTGGTGTTCACCGCTGTGCTGCAAGCGATCAACAACCTGATCTGGCAGTTGAGCTACCTGCTGCCGGCCTGGCTGGTGGGTCCCTTCACTCTGCTGCTGTTTGGCAGTGGTGCCTTGCTGATCGCCCGGGTGGCATGGCCTTGGCTGGAGGGCTGGCGCCGCAAGCGCCATGGGAGCAGCGCCGGAACACCCTCCCCCGCCGCGGCTCCGCACAACCGCCAGGAGGCTGCGCAACAGCAGCTGCAGGCTGTGGATCAACTGCTGGAGCGGATCCGTGATGCCGTGCAACGGGAGGCCTTGCAGCAGGAACGCGAACGGGTGGCCGCCGAGCTGGAGCGCGGCGACCTGGTGTTGGTGGTATTTGGCACCGGCTCCGCCGGCAAAACCTCGTTGATCCGAGCGTTGTTGAAGGATGTAGTGGGACGGGTGGGTGCCGCGATGGGGTCAACCGATGCCTGCGTGAGTTATCGGCTGCGCCTGCAGAACCTCAACCGCGGCATTCGCCTGGTGGATACCCCCGGCATCCTTGAAGCCGGCGATGCAGGCCAGCGCCGTGAACAGCTGGCCCGCAAACAAGCAGCGGAGGCCGATCTGCTGCTGCTGGTGGTGGATGGAGATTTGCGCGCCGCCGAGCAGGAGGTGTTCGTGGCGCTGGCGCAGCTGGGCAAGCGGCTCTTGCTGGTGCTCAACAAATGCGACCTGCGCGGCAGCGACGAGGAGCGGCGCCTCCTGGCCCTACTGCGTCGCCGTTGCCAGGGGCGCATCGCCCCGGAGGATGTGATCGCCGCCAGCGCGGCACCGCAATCGGTGCCGATGCCGGGCGGCAGGCCGCTGCAGCCCGAGCCTGAACTCGATGCGCTGCTGCGCCGGATCGCCCAGGTGCTGCACAGCGATGGCGAAGAACTGATCGCCGACAACATCCTCATGCAGAGCCGCCGGCTGAGCGAAACGGGGCGGCGGCTGCTCAACGACCAACGCCAGCAGGATGCCGAGGCGGTGGTGGATCGCTACAGCTGGATCAGCGCCGGAGTGATCGCCGCCACGCCCCTACCCGGAATCGATCTGCTGGGGGCGGCGGCGGTGAATGCCCAGATGGTGATGGAAATCGGGCGCATCCATGGGGTGAGCCTCAGCCGCAGCTCCGCCCAGGAGTTGGCGGTGTCGGTGGGGCGCACCCTCGCGAGCCTGGGTGTGATCAAAGGGGGGATGGGGCTGATCAGCGCCGCGCTCAGCCTGAACCTGCCAGCCTTGGTGCTGAGCCGCGCCGTGCAGGCCGTGGGTGCTGGCTGGCTCACGCGGGTGGCCGGGCGCAGCTTCATCACCTACTTCCAGCAGGATCAGGATTGGGGTGATGGCGGCATGCAGGAGGTGGTGCAGCGCCAGTACGACCTCAACCGCCGCGATTCAGCGCTCAAGGCCTTCCTCAGCGCGGCCTTCAGCCGAGTGGTGGAGCCGTTGCAGCGTCAGCAGAAGCAGGAGCAGCTGCCACCGAGGCCAGAGGGGAAGCGCTAGCGCCGAGGCCCATGGCCTCCGGTGGTGGTGGCAGCAGAGGGCCCCGGGAATCCAGCACGGTGATCAACACCAAATAAGCCACTGCAATCAGGATCGAGATGGCACCCGTCACGATGGCCACCCAGCGGCCGCGGGTCTGGGGTGCAGTCATGCGGTGGAATCAGCGAAGGGATTGCGGTGCAGGCAGGGAAGCCGCCACGACATCGGCCACAGCTTCGAGCTGGGCGACGCCGGTGTGGGGATTGCCCAGCACAGCCTTGAGGTGATGTCGACCCTGATACAGCGGCCTCGACAGCATCAATTGGCGTTCGAGCAGGCGATGGCGTGTCTGCTGCGACCAGTTCTCCGCCTCCGGAGCACTGAGGTGCCGGGGGGTGAAGGCCAACAGGTGCAGCGGGCCGCTGCGAAGCTCCAAGGGCAACGGCTCCAGCAGGGTCTGGAGCTGCTGACGACGTTCGATCGCTCCGCTGAGCACCTGGTCGATGCCGTTCAGCCCCAGCTGCCGCAACCCCAGCCAGAGCTTGAGCACCTCAGCGGGGCGGGTGCCCTGCAAACCGCACTCACCACCGTGGGCCTCTGCCCAGCTGGGCTCCATGTAGGGCAGGCCGGTGGCAAAGCAGGAGGCCAGCGCATCGGGCTGGCGCAGCAGCAGCAGCGAGGACGTTTTGGTGATGCCCAGTAGCTTCTGGGGATTCACCGTGAGTGAATCGGCCCGTCCGAGACCCTGCACCAGGGCGGCGTGCTGGGAACTGAGCCCAAACACAGCCCCGATGGCCCCATCCACATGCAGCCAGATCTGGCGCGCGCGGCAGAGGGCCGCAATCGGCCCCAGCGGATCAATCGCACCGCGCACGGTGGTGCCGGCGGTGGCCACCACGGCCAGCACTGGCTGGCCAGCCGCTGAGGCCGCATCGAGCTGCGCGGCCAGCTGATCCACCTGAAGGCAACCACCACCATCCACCGCCACTGGCCGCAGGGCCGATGGCGGCAGTCCCATCACCGCCAGCGCCTTGGCGATCGAGACATGGGCATCCGCGCTGCAGAACACCAGCGCCTCCTGTGCGCCAAGCAACTGCCGCTGCTGGCGCGCCACCACCAACGCCATCAGGTTGCTGAGGCTGCCGCCGCTGGCGGCCACACCACCGGCTTGCGCGCCAAGGCCCAGGCGTTCAGCCATCCAGGCACACAGGATGCGCTCGAGCCGCGAGAGGCTCGGCGAGAGCTCTTCCGCCAGCAGGTTGTTGTTCAGGCCCGCGCAGATCAGATCCGCTGCAACCGATGCGGTGAGTGGGGGCGGGTCCAGATGGGCCATTGAACCCGGATGCACCGGGTTGAACGCCCCATCCATCACCAGCTGGAGATCGTCGAGCAGGGCGAGTGGATCCAAACCATCCGCTGCCGGTGCCACCTCGGGCAACACGCTCAGCAGGGGCAGGGGCGAGCGCTGGCTGGAATCCCCCCACCAGCGGCAGAGCTGATCGCTGGCCTGCTTCAGAAACGCCAGAAGATCCGCATCCAGCCGTTCAGGATCTGGAAAGAGCGGCAAGGAAGGCGCGGCCGCTGGCTCGTGCTGAGGGGCTGGAGCCAAGGGGGCGCCACAGGGTTCGCCCATTCTCACCAATGGCGGGATGGGATCAGGCGCTGGCATTGTGCACAGAGCGTGGGCGGATGTTCTGGGGCCGGCGGAGCAAATCCTCTGGATGCAGAGGCTGTTGAGGCGCGCTGAGCTGGTGGGCCAGCAGGGCGAGATTCCCGTGGCCGCCGTGATCGTGGATGGGAAGGGAAGGGCCGTGGGCTGGGGCAGTAACCGGCGGCAGCAAGACCAACAACCCCTCGGCCATGCCGAGCTGGTGGCGCTACAGCAAGCGGCTCGCCTGCGTGGCGATTGGCGCTTCAACGACTGCACCCTGCTCGTCACACTGGAGCCCTGCCCCATGTGTGCAGGAGCCCTGGTGCAAGCGCGGGTTGGCCAGGTGGTGTTTGGCGCCCATGACCCCAAACGGGGTGGATTGGGCGGCGTGCTCGATCTGAGCACCAGCCCCAGCGCTCACCACCACATGAACGTAGTGGGTGGCGTGGAGGCAGAGGGCTGTGCGACTCAGCTCGAACGCTGGTTCAGGCGGCGGCGGCAGCAGCGACGGGAGCAGCGCTGCGGAATGCGGGAAGCTCCTGCTCCAGCAGGTTGAGCAGCAGATCCACGTTCTCTTCGCGGCTGTTGTAGCCCATCAGGCCGATGCGCCAGACCTTCCCGGCGAGTGCCCCAAGGCCACCGCCCACTTCAATGCCGTGCTTGTTGAGCAGGTGGAGCGTGAAGGCCTTGCCATCCACACCCTCGGGGATGCGCACGGTGGTGAGGGTGGGTAGGCGGAGTTCCGCCGGTACATGGCACTCCAAGCCGAGCGCTTCCAGACCCGACCACAACCGCTCTGCGTTGCGGCGGTGACGCTCCCAAACGTTCTCCAGACCTTCTTCCGCGATCAGGCGCAAGGCCTCACGCATCCCGAAATTCATGTTGACCGGGGCGGTGTGGTGATACACGCGGTCGCTTCCCCAGTACTGGTTGAGCAGGCTCACATCGAGATACCAGTTCGGCACCTTGCCGCTGCGGGCTGCAAGCTTCTCCTCGGCGCGGGGTCCCATGGTGAAGGGGCCCAGGCCCGGAGGGCAGCTAAGGCCTTTCTGGCTGCAGCTGTAGGCCAGATCCACCTTCCAGTCATCGAGGAAGAGGGGAACCGCACCCAGGGAGGTAACGGTGTCGAGCAGCAACAGGCAGTCGTACTGGCGGCAGAGATCACCGATGCCATCCATCGGCTGGCGCACACCGGTGGACGTTTCGGCGTGCACCATCGCCAGGATCTTGGGGCGATGTTCCTTCAGTCCGGCCTCGATCTCGTCGAGGCTGAAAGCCTCGCCCCAGGGCTTTTCAATCGTGCGCACGTCAGCGCGGTAGCGGCCGGCCATGTCTTGCAGGCGCAGGCCGAAGTAGCCCTTCACGGCCACCAGCACGGTGTCACCAGGCTCCACCATGTTGGCGATGGTGGCTTCCATGGCTGCCGAGCCCGTGCCGCTCATTGGCAGGGTGAGGCGATTGTCGGTCTGCCACACGTAGCGGAGCAGCTCCTGAACCTCACCCATCAGGGCGACGTAGAGGGGGTCCAAGTGCCCGATGGGCGTGCGGCTCAGGGCCTGCAGCACCGTGGGGTGAGCGTTCGAAGGACCAGGACCCAGCAGCAACCGATCCGGTGTCGCGATCGGAGCGAGGTTCAGACGATGCCGATCGGACACTGAAGGAGTGGTGCTTGCCAAGGCCTAGAGGGGTCTGTGGGGTGGAGCCTACGCAGTCGTGGCGTGGCGGATCAGCGGGCGCGAACGTTGTTGTCAGCCAGACCGCGGCAGAGGTGCTCAAACGGTGCACGCACAACAGCGTTGAGCTGATCGGCGCTGGCCACACCGGCATCCAGGAGCAGCTCGCACACCACATCCGCCATCAGGGCGATGCTGCGCACGGTGGGGCCGGTGGGCACACCCAGGCTCTTGTAGGTGTCGTCGAGTCCGTTCAGCACCCGCTCGTTGAGGATCGTGCTGTCGTCAGCCACCAGGGCGTAGCTGGCATAGCGCAGGAAGTAGTCCATGTCGCGCAGGCAGGCGGCCCAACGACGGGTGGTGTAAGCGTTGCCGCCAGGAAGCAGCAGCTCCGGATCCGACTGCCAGAGGCGCTGGCTGGCTTCGCGCACGATCTCGGCGGCTTCACGGTTGATCAGCTCAACGGCGCTCAGACGGAGCTGCGCTTGAGAGAAATAGATGGCAATCCGGTCGACCGCATCACGATCGAAATAGCGGCCCAGCTGGTCGTACCGACCGATCAGACCGGTGATGGCATCGCGCATGGCGTGAAGGATCGACGCACCTGAGCCGGAACG
Source organism: Vulcanococcus sp. Clear-D1 (assembly GCF_014654725.1). Lineage (GTDB taxonomy): Bacteria > Cyanobacteriota > Cyanobacteriia > PCC-6307 > Cyanobiaceae > Vulcanococcus. Next base: position 361,939 of record NZ_JACVZV010000015.1, read on the forward strand.
TAGCACCTGCAAACGCCCAGATCCCTTGCCATTGCATGGATCTGATCAAGTTGACAGAAACGGTTACGCAAGCGAATCCACCCTCACCAGTCGTCGGTTTGGTTACACCTGATACACAGAGATGGTCAGGCTGCTCCGTACGGTCCCGCGAGCCCGGTTCCAGGCGGGCTTCCTCTCAGCCTCCAAGCGTTCACGTCATGGCCAAAACCGCCCAGGACGTCCTCCGTCAGATCAAGGACGAGGGCATCGAACTGATTGATCTCAAGTTCGTCGACCTTCATGGCAAGTGGCAGCACCTCACCGTGTGCCAGGACCTGATCGACGAAGCCGCGTTCACTGAGGGTGTGGCCTTCGACGGCTCCTCGATCCGCGGTTGGAAAGCGATCAACGAATCGGATATGGCGATGGTGCCGGATCCGAATACCGCTTGGATCGATCCCTTCTACAGCCACAAAACCCTCAGCCTGATCTGCTCGATCCAGGAGCCCCGCAGCGGCCAGCCCTACGCCCGTTGCCCCCGCGCCCTGGCCCAGAAGGCCCTCGATTACCTCGGCTCGACCGGTCTGGCTGACACCGCCTACTTCGGTCCGGAACCGGAATTCTTCATCTTCGACGACGTTCGCTACAAGAGCTCCAACGGCTCCAGCTTCTACAGCGTTGATTCGATTGAAGCCCCCTGGAACACCGATCGGGTGGAAGAAGGTGGCAACCTCGCCAACAAGATCCAACTGAAGGAGGGCTACTTCCCCGTCGCCCCCAACGACACCCTGCAGGACATGCGCAGCGAAATGCTGCTCACGATGGGTGCCCTGGGCGTGCCGATTGAGAAGCAACACCACGAGGTGGCGACAGCCCAGCACGAACTCGGTATCAAGTTCGCTGAACTGATCAGCGCCGCCGACAACGTGATGATCTACAAATACGTGGTGCGCAACATTGCCAAGAAATATGGCAAGACCGCCACGTTCATGCCCAAGCCGATCTTTGCCGATAACGGCAGCGGCATGCACGTGCACCAGAGCCTGTGGAAGGGCGGCCAGCCCCTGTTCTGGGGTGAAGGCACCTACGCCAACCTGTCACAAACCGCCCGCTGGTACATCGGTGGTCTGCTGAAGCATGCCCCCAGCTTCCTGGCCTTCACCAACCCCACCACCAACAGCTACAAGCGCCTGGTGCCGGGCTTCGAGGCTCCGGTGAACCTGGTGTATTCCCAGGGCAACCGCTCCGCTGCTGTGCGCATCCCGCTCACCGGCATGAACCCCAAGGCCAAGCGCCTCGAGTTCCGCTCCGGCGATGCCCTCTCCAACCCCTATCTGGGCTTCGCCGCGATGCTGATGGCCGGCATCGACGGCATCAAGAACCAGATCGATCCGGGCGACGGCACCGACGTTGACCTGTTCGAACTCTCGGCTGAAGAGCTGGCCAAGATTTCCACGGTCCCCGCTTCTCTGAACGGTTCTCTGGAAGCCCTCAAGGCCGACCACGAATACCTGCTTGCCGGCGGTGTCTTCAGCGAAGACTTCATCGACAACTGGATCGCCCTGAAGTACGAGGAGGTGCAGCAGCTGCGTCAGCGGCCTCACCCCCACGAATTCACCATGTACTACGACGCCTGATCCACGGATCGCGCTGTCGACGTTGATGAGCACCCCCCGTGGTCTGGGCCTCAGCCGGCCCGGGGACCGCGGGGGGTTCCTTCTTGAACAGTGCGGGGTCGGCCTGTGGTGGAATCAGGAGTCCGCCGTGAGGCCGGCCGTGCCCTCGTCGCCGAGGTTCTGGTCGTGAGCCACGTGTCCAACCATCGTTTGAAGCGTTTCACCATCTGGGTCGCGGCGCCGCTGACCGGTCTGCTGCTCGGCGCAGCCTCCCTTCAAGCCGTGCCGATGGCACCCAACGTCCTGCGGGTTGGTGTTGTGGATGGCAGTCAGCCCTGCAGCTATCGCGAGGGGGGAGCCTGGCAGGGGCTTGCGGTGCGGCTGTGGAGTCAGATCGCACAACGGGAGCGGATTCCCTACGTGCTGCAGCCGATGCCCTCGATCCGGGCCATGCTCGAAGCCACGCGCAAGGGGGGGCTTGATGTCGCGGTGGAGTGCATCAATCTTTCGCCCGATCGTCTGCGCCGCTACCGCTTCAGCCTTCCCTTCCAGGAGGATGGCCAGGCGCTGATGGTGATCAGCAACCCCTTCAGCCTGGGGCAGGCCTTTCTGAGTGCCCTGTTCAGCGGCACCTTGCTCCGCCTGCTGCTGGTGACGCTGGTGCTCACGCTGGCCCTGACAGGGTCCGTCTGGTGGGTGGAAGAACAACCTGAGCGGCGCGCCATGGGCTGGCGACAACAGCTGCGGGGCTTCTCCAGAGTGTTTGCGGTGATGGTCACAGGCAGCGGCGACGACGCTGTGGTGACCACCAGCCGAGGGCGTGCCCTGGTGCTGCTGGCCTATCTCGTGCGGCTGATCGTCAGCGCCGTGCTGGTTGGTTTTCTCACCGTTGAGCTGGTGCAGGAAGCCCAGGGCCGAGCCGGCAGGCGGGTGCAGAGGCTCAGCGACCTCGCCGGTCTGCGGGTTGGGCTCAAACCTGGCACCGTGAGCGAAACACTGGTGCATGAGATCAACCGCAGCAGCGGAACCGATCAGGCCGTGATCGTGCCGATCGCTCGCATCGACCAGGCCCTGAATGCACTGGGCCGGGAGCAGATCGACGTGATGCTGGCCGATGAGCTGCAACTCAGATACCTGATCGCCAGCAATCAATCACCCAACATCATTCCCGTGCTCGCCATTCAGGGAATCCGGCCGGAACTCCAGGGCTTCGCCCTCTCTCCCAGCCTGCCTGCCGATCTGGTGCGACGCATTGATCTGGCCATCAGCGAGCTGAAACGCAGTGGCGTGGTTCAGGATTTGCACCGCCAAGCCCTGGCGGGTTCGGAGGAGCTCAACCAGGACTCCAGGAACGGAGATTGAACTGCACCACGAGCTGCCGGGTGACAAACACAAAGATCCAACTCAGGATCATCACAACCAGGACAGGCCACTGCAGGGTTTCGAACTGGTCGGCGACCAGGAGACCCACGATCAGCAGCAAAGCACCCGCAACCGCGATCTCCTCATAGGGTTCGCCCTGGAAGGTCCGGGGTTCACGCCCGGTCACCACGTCGAGCAGCATGCCTCCGCCGGCACAGGTGAGCGCCGCGCAGATCGGCATCCACCACCAGCTCAGATCACCCTCAAGGGCAACCTGTGCGCCGATGATCGTGAAGGTGGCCAGACCGACACTGTCGCAGACGCCCAGAACGCGATTGAAGCGTTGACCATCTGCAGCCCCACTGGACAGCAGGCCCGCCAGCACAGACCCTGCCGCCACCACCAGTGCAACCACCAGCAGATAGGTGCTGTCCTTGAAGATGAACGGAGGTGATCGCATGCCGCCGATCAACAGATCGCGCAGCGTTCCTCCGCCGACGGCTGGCAACAGGGTGAGGATGAAGCATCCCCAGAGGTCATAGCGGCGCTGCAGGGCATGCAGGAAGCCTGACAAGGCAAAGGCAGCCGTGCCCACCAGGTCCAGCCCGTAAAACCATGGAGATTGAACCAAGGCGGAAAACACCTGTCGCCCCGCCGGGCCAAGGGGCCCGCGCTGCGGCCCATCGATCCGGGCTGCCCTCCAGATCTTCAGGCTCCAGGCACCTTCGGCCGCATTCCGGATGGCCGCTTCGTGACCACTCCCCTGCCCCACAATCGCCGCACTGCGGGCAAAGCTGACCGGATCCAGCAGAGCAAAGCCTCGGCTGAGGTCCATCAGCTTCAGAATCTCCTGAAGCATGTCGGCTTGATGCTGGCTGTCACTGTGGGTCATATAACGTTCCGTGATCGCAACAGCTTCCTGAGGATGCCGGGAGGCGTAGCGCCAACCGCGCGCGAGGCCACGCAGCAGGCGAATCAATCGTGCTCGCTTCGTGGGGTCCTGCAGATCAGAACCACGCACATACAGACCATCCTCGAGAAAGCCGCTGTTCTCCAGAGCAAAACGCACAGTGAACAGCCTTGATTGGAAGGCTCCTGCTCTGAGAACGGTCTGAAATTCGTTGTAGCTCATGGCCGTGGCGCAATCCACGCGGCCATCGAGCAGATCCTGGGCAGCGGGACGCTGCCGGACCAGACGAACATCCTTCAGATCCAGCCCATGGGACCTGAGCCAGTGGCCCACATCAAACTGATCACCCAGGAACCAGGTGCCAATCCGCTTCCCCTTGAGGTCAAGCGGTTGTTTCACACCGGATTCAGCGCTGCAGATCAGCATCGTGCCCGAACGCTGCAGCAACTGAGCCACATTGACCAGATCAGCGCCCTGACGGCGAAGATCCAGAGCATCGGATGACCAGCCGATCGCCACATCGGCCTCACCATCGATCAGCCGCTGCAGACCGTTGATGGATGGTCCACCCGGTTGAAGGGAAACGGCCAGGCCTTCGTTCTCAAAGAACTTGAGATCCTTGGCGACATAAAAACCGGCAAACTGGGCCTGGGGAAGCCAGCGCAGCTGAACGCGCAGGGGCTGCTGCATGCCTCTGGCTTCACCTGGGGGCAGAGCCGTGAGGCCCAGGGCGAGCAGCATCAGGAGCAGAACTGCCCGAATCCGCCGAAGCCATCGAGGGCCGCGCATGACCACACGATTCAGTGGGCCGAGCGTAGATCGCTAGAACGTGCCAGAGCCTGTTCGCCATGAACAGGCCCGAGGCCCGGTGGTTCAGTCGTGGCGGATCTGAGCGATGGCGCTGTCGTGCAGCCGGCGCTCATGGGCATGGCGCTCCGCCCAGGCCACTTCCTGGGAATGCACGCCGGACGCTTCGCTCTGATCGGCGGTGGCGTGGCGTTGAGCGACGACGGGCTGGTGACGACGCTGCTCAATCTGACGGTGCCGCATGTACTCCACAAACAGTGGCTCGCCTTGAGAGGCTTTCATCTCACCCTCCGGGGTGATCGCATGGATTCATTCTGTAGCGGTTGCTACGGAAATCCGATCTGCTCCACGAAACGTGATCTGCGTTCGTTAGGGCACAGAAGAGCGCGTGGACCTGGCCGATCGCGATCCAGGCCGTGATCCGTTGGAATGGGGCATCGCTGCGACGTTGCCTCGCTCCATGGCCGACACCCTCACCAAGCTCGCCTATCAGGCCCTGCAGCAGGGCAAGAGCCTGGTGGGTGTCGCCCATAAGGAGGTGAGCACCAAGTTGATGGAGCTGGTGGCCCCCCAGGGAGCACCGAAAACACGGCCAATCCCTCCGCAGATGCTGATGGATCTGCAAGCCGCCAATTCGGCATTGATGGAGATCGATTGGGAAGAAGCCGAGCAGGGGCTCTACCCCACCAGCCTTCTCTTCGATGCTCCCTGGCTGGATTGGGCCGCCCGCTATCCGATGGTGTGGCTCGACATGCCCAGCACCTGGAATCGGCGCAGTGAACGCAACGTGAGCGACCTGCCGCCGGATGTGGAGAGCGACAACTATCCCGACTACTACCTCCAGAACTTCCATCACCAAACTGATGGCTACCTGAGCGATCACTCCGCCTCGCTCTACGACCTGCAGGTGGAGATCCTGTTCAACGGCACCGCTGATCCAATGCGGCGCCGTGTGATCAAACCGCTGGTGCAGGGCCTGAGAGCGTTTGCAGAGCGGCCGGCTTCCCAGCTGCGGGTGCTGGATGTGGCCACCGGCACCGGCCGCACCCTGCGGCAGGTGCGTGCAGCCCTGCCGCAGGTGCAGCTGGTGGGCCTCGATCTCTCGTCCGCCTATCTGCGTCAGGCCAACCGCTGGCTCAGCCAGCTGCCGGATGAACTCCCGCAACTGGTGCAGGGCAATGGCGAGAGCATGCCTTTCGCCAGCGGCAGCATGCAGGGCGTGACCTGCGTGTTCCTGCTGCACGAGCTGCCCGGCGATGCTCGCCAGAACGTGATCGATGAGTGCTTCCGTGTTCTGGAGCCCGGCGGTGTTCTGGTGCTTGCTGATTCCGTGCAGCTGGCGGATTCTCCCCAGTTCGAAACAGCCATGGATAACTTCCGCCGCGTATTCCACGAGCCGTACTACCGCGATTACATCGGCGATGACATTGAGGCGCGCCTCACTGCCACTGGCTTCAGCGGCATCCGCGCCACCTCGCATCTGATGACGCGGGTGTGGAGTGCCACCAAGCCCTGACAAAGGGCCGTGACCGCTGCCCAAACGCCATAGGGTCCGCCTAAAGCGATGAGGGCATGAGCAATCCGTTCAGCGTGCGCTGGTTGGCAGGCTGGACCTTCCAGACCGTCTTCATGGAAGGGTGTGTGCAGGTGGAAGCCCATGGCTTCGGAATCTGCCTGCGCACACCGTTGCTACCTGGCGAAAGCCCTGTTGTTGCTGCCGACCGCTTGGTGCTGGCTGAGGATCAGCGGCGCCGCGCCCTGCACAACGCCTGGTTGCGTGGCAATCGGCTTCCGGCGGCTGAGCCTGCACCTCCCCTCAATGGAGCCAGCGCTGATGTGGAGCCCACCCCGCTTGAGCAGCCCGAACTCGAGCCACTGATCCGCCTAGTGGCTTGAGCCGTACCGGGATTAGCGCTTCAGCCACAAAGCCAGAACCAGCCCGAGCCCACCCCAGCGCAACGCGGTCCAGAGCGTGGTTTCCTGCCAGGTGGTTGGGCGGAGCGGAGCTGGAAGGGGATCAAGCAGGCGCTGAGCTAGGGCCATGCGCTGGCGCAGCCGCCGGGCTTGCAGGCTTTCGTCGCCACTGCTGATGCGCTCAGCCCTCGACACCTGCGCCATCAGGTTCGCCAGCTGATGCAGCCAGCGAATAGGGGTGTGGGGGGAGCGCGGACGCTGCTGCATGGCGCCAGGATGGCCTTCCAGCCGAGGTTGTGTCCAGTGGCAGCGAGTCAACAGTGGCCCGAAGGCAGCCGCGAGGCGGCGGAAGCCCTGCATCGGCTGCTCACGATCGACAACCGCCAGTGGCACGCGCTCAAGAGCCAGCCGCAGCGGCGTGCCGCCGAACAGGTGGCTGCCGCTCTGGTGCAATTGCTGGATCCGGCTAATCCCGCCAACGCCCCAGTGGCCACCGAACAACGCCAGCACGCCATCGAGCTGCTGGAGCATGGGCTGGGCTGGCTGCGCGGAGAGCTGAAGGACCCCGGCTGCCCCAGCCACGGTCACTGACGCCGCAGGGCCACCTGAACCCGGTTGCCGCGGGCGCTCCAGCGCACGTCGTCGAAGCAGGAGTGGATCAGAAACAACCCGCGGCCACACAAGGCATCCGGCTCCTGCGGCAGCGCTCCGCAGCGGGCATCCGCAGGAACACCGCAACCCTCATCCTGCACCTGAAACACCCACCAGCGGGGCGTCACGATGCGGCGCACCCGCAGGCACTTGCCCGGGTCGTTGCCATTGCCATGGCGCACGGCATTCACCAGCACCTCCTGCAAGCCCAGCTGCAGCGAGGCCATCTGTTGGGCACAGCTGATCGGCTCGAGCAACACCTCCAACAGCGGCGAGAGCTGCAGGGTGGAGGGGGTGATGAAATCGGCCCAGCGATGTGGCATCGAACCCAAGCCGGCGGAGCAGCCGTGCAGTGGTTTGAAGCTACCGCTGCTGCGAACCCGCCGATCTAGGCCGACACGCGCTGTTGCAGCCCGGGATGGGAGAGCAGCGCATCCATCAGGCGCACGCCGCGCAGCTGATTCACCAGGGGCAGATGGCCCTCCGGTGCCTCCAGCGACCAAGTGAAAGCATTGGGGTAGCGGGTCCACACGCCGCCCTGCTTCCAGCCCAAACGTGGCCACAGCTGATCCCAGCGGCCGTTGAGCGAACGCAGCAGACGGATCTGCACCGAAAAGCCAAACCGGCCCTGCGAATACACCACCCAGAGGCGATCCAGGCTCTCGAGGTCCACCGAAGCGATGGGAGGAACCTCGGAGTAATAGACGTATCCCCGCTTCACCGCCGCCTCACCGGCCAGTTGGCGCAGGTGTTCGCTGGTGAGGCGATCCGCCTCCTCAAAGGCCTGATCGATCAGCGCCCGTTGCAGCGGGGCGTAATCCAAACCAGCCGCACTGGTCACCGCCAACCAACCGTCGCGGTAGCGCTCGCGGAAAGCCTGGGCCAGACCATCATCGACCGACACCAGCAGCTGAATCAGCAGGCCAGCTGCCCAGTCATCGCCGGTGGCATCGAGGCGATCGATCTGCTCTGGAAGGAGCGGACGCAGTTCAGCCGCGCGCTGTTGCACCTGGCTGAGCAAGCTGCGGCGCTGGCGGGCATTGGCCGCCAGAAAACGCTCCAGAAGTTGTTCGGCGCTAACCGTTGTGGTGACGGGGGGTCCGGAAAGCATGAAGAGAGATCAGACCTGCCATGGGGCCAGCGTTGGCCCACTATGTCAGGCATGGCCAGGCCAAGGCGGGTTCCCGAATGGTTGGGATGCAACTGAATCGCCAACCGGTGGAACGGTTTCTCCAGGGAACGGCTCCGGTGGTGGATGTGAGGGCACCGGCGGAGTTTGCCCAGGGCCACATCCCCGGTGCCCGCAACCTGCCGCTGTTCAGTAATGAGCAACGGGCCGCCGTCGGCACCACCTACAAGCAACAGGGCAGGCAAGCCGCCGTGCAGCTGGGGCTCGAGCTGGTGGGTCCGCGGCTGGGCGAGGTCGGCAGCCAGCTCAGAGCCTGGGCAATGGAGGCCGGCGGTGCACCCCTGCGCCTGCACTGCTGGCGCGGTGGCATGCGCTCCGAAAGCGTGGCCTGGCTGGCCACGCAGCTGGACCTACCGGTGGTGCTGCTCGAGGGCGGCTACAAGAGCTTTCGCCGCTGGGCGCTGGCGCTGTTTGACACCCCTTGGCCCATCCATTTGATGGGTGGACGCACCGGCAGCGGCAAAACGGACCTGCTGATCGCCCTGGCCGAACGCCAGGTGGCGGTGGTTGATCTGGAGGGCCTGGCCCATCACCGCGGCAGCAGCTTTGGCAGCCTCGGGATGCCGCCGCAGCCCAGCAACGAGCACTACGAAAACCGCATTGCTCTGGCGCTGCATGGGCTCCGAGAAGCCGAGCAGATCTGGGTGGAAGCCGAGAGCGTGCAGGTGGGCCGCTGCCGCATTCCGGGCGGAATCTGGCGGCAGATGCAGGCAGCACCGCTGCTGGAGATCCGCAGACCTCTCGAGGAGCGACTGGAGCAACTGGTGGCGGTCTATGGCTCCCAGGACCCAGCGGCGCTGAAAGAGGCGACCGAGCGCATTGGCCGCCGCCTCGGACCGCAGCGCACCGCTGCCGCCCTCACGGCGATCGACCAGCAGCAGTGGGGTGAAGCGGCAAAGCAAATGCTCGATTACTACGACCGCTGCTACGACCACGAACTGGAGCGCCATGGCGCCGCCGATCAGCACCGGCTGCTCGGTCATGAGGATCTGGCCGGATTGAGCGCGGAGACCGCCGCCGACCAGCTGATCAGCCGTGGTGTCATCAGGGCCCAGGGCCGGAACGCTGCCTAGGATCGAGCTTTGCTGGGTTCGATCGATGGCCGCCATTCAGTTCTTCCGCGGTGTCGACGAGCCTGTGGTTCCTGATATCCGCATGACCCGCTCGCGCGATGGACGCACCGGTCAGGCGATTTTTGTGTTCGATCAGCCCGAAGCCCTCTCGCCCGAAAGCATGGGCGACATCGGCGGGATGTACATGGTGGATGAGGAAGGGCAACTCGTCACCCGCGAAGTGAATGCCAAGTTTGTGAACGGCAAGCCCGCCGCCCTGGAAGCCACCTACACCTGGAAGACTCCGGACGATTTCGAGCGCTTCATGCGCTTTGCCCAGCGCTACGCCGATAGCCACGACCTTGGCTTCTCCCAGAAGGAGAACAACGCTGGCGATTCGGCCGACGACGCCGAGTGAGTTCGGCCCGATGAAGTTCGGCCAGGGGCTGGGTTTGCTGGCCACAGCAGCCGCAGCGCTGCTGCTGTGGTCGCTGCGGCACGTGGTGATTCAGCTGTTCGCCGCGGTCGTTCTGGCCATGGCGCTCTGCACCATCGTGGGCGTGGTGCGGGAGCGGTTGCGCTGCAGCCGCCCGCTCGCCCTGCTGCTCAGCCTGTTCGGCTTGCTTGTGCTTGTGGCCGTTGCCCTGGCCGCCGTGGTGCCGCCGTTCCTGGAGCAGTTCCAACAATTGCTGCTGCAACTGCCGCTGGCGGCCAACCGCGCCGCAGCACTGCTCCAGGAGTTGATGGATGTCAGCAGCCGCATGCTCTACGGCCAGCAGGCGCTCGATTGGATCAAGCAGAGCTGGGGCAGCGGCGGCTCCAGCAATGAGGCCTTGGGGCAGGGTCTTCAGAACCTGCTGGATCTGGCCGGCAACCTGGGCGGTGGCCTGCTTCAGCTGCTGTTCGTGCTCGCGGTGGCACTGATGATCGCGGTGCATCCAACCGCCTACCGGGAGGTGGCGGTGCTGCTGGCTCCGTCCTTCTACCGGCGACGCCTGCGCGAGGTGCTGCTGCAATGCGGCGATGCCCTCAGCAGCTGGATGGGCGGTGTGCTGATCAGCTCCCTGTGTGTGGCCCTGCTGGCGGGCATCGGTCTGTCGCTGTTGGGGGTGAAGCTCGTGGTAGCCAATGCCCTGCTGGCCGGTCTGCTCAATGTGATCCCCAACGTGGGGCCCACTTTGAGCACGATCTTCCCGATGTCGGTGGCGCTGCTGGTGTCGCCGTGGAAGGCACTGGCCGTGCTGGGGCTCTACGTGCTGGTGCAAAACCTGGAGAGCTATGTCATCACCCCCTCGGTGATGCAGCACCAGGTGAATCTGTTGCCAGGCCTCACCCTGGCGGCTCAGTTCCTGTTCACCGTGCTGTTTGGGCCACTGGGCCTGCTGTTGGCCCTGCCCCTGGCGGTGTGCCTGCAGGTGGTGATTCGTGAGGTGTTGATCCACGATGTGCTTGATCCCTGGCAGCAGCAGCGCATCCCATGACCCTGCGCGGCCTGATCGGTTTGCTGGCCTTGGTGGTGCTGGGCCTGCTGGCCTGGGAGCTTCGCTGGGTGCTGCTGGTGCTGTTTGGTGCCGTGGTGCTCGCGGTGGCCCTGGATGTGCCTGTGAGTTGGCTGCGGCGCTTCACACCGATGAACCGCCCCCAGGCTCTGGCTGGGGTGGTGGTGCTGCTGCTCCTGGGGGGCTGGCAGCTAGGGGAACTGCTGCTGCCCGAGTTGATCGAGCAGGTGCAGCAGTTCACCCAATTGGTTCCGGCCCTGCTCAACCGCGTTGGGGAGCTGCTGGGTGGTGTGGCGATGCTGGAAAGCCTGGAAGGCCGCGTCGCCGACCTGGCCACCTTCGACAAACTGCAGCCACTCGGTGGGCAGTTGCTCGGTTTCGCCGGAGGAGCCGCCAACAGCACGATTCAGCTGCTGCTGATGGGACTGCTAGCCCTGCTGCTGGTGCTCGATCCCCGTAGCCACCAGCGCCTGGTGCTGGCGGCAACCCCCGCCCATTACCGGCCACTGGTGGGGGAGCTGCTGAGCGCCTGCCGGGAAGCCCTGGGTGGCTGGCTGGCCGGGATGACGATCTCTGCCAGCGCCGTGTTCCTGCTCACCTGGGCCGGCCTGGCAGCCCTGAAGGTGCCGCTGGCCCTGCTGAGCGGCCTGGTGTGCGGCCTGCTCACGTTTGTGCCCACGATCGGCCCCACCGTGGCCACGCTGCTGCCACTCGCGGTGGCACTGCTGGTGTCTCCCGCCCTGGCACTGCAGGTGCTGATCCTCCGGCTGGTGTTGCAGAACGCGGAGGCATTTCTGCTCACCCCACTCCTGTTAAGCCGAACCGTGAATCTGCTGCCCACCGTGGCACTGATGGCACAGCTCAGCTTGGGGGCTCTGCTGGGGCTGCCCGGGGTGCTGCTGGCGCTGCCGTTGGTGGTGGTGCTTCAGGTGTTGTCCCAGCGGGTGCTGGTGGAGCAAATCATGGATCGCTGGCTCTAACGAGAACACAGCAACTGGCTCGCTAGCGCGATCGGTTCCAGAGCCAGGGTGTGCAGAGCAGCACGGCCATCGCCAAAGGGTGATGGCGCGGGATCTCCACCAAGCTGGTGATGGTGAAGTGGTCAAGCAGGAGCTGCAGCTCCGTGCGCAGATCCATGAGGGCAAGCAACGCCAGCAGCAGCGGAATCAGCGGCAGCTGCAGGCGAGCTGGGCGCCCTGCACCCCTCATCGCCGCGCCAGCAGGGGCAGCAAGGTGGGAGCGATGCCGATGCTCGACCAGCTGCCTACACCAATCCCCACGGTGAGCGCCACGGCAAACCAGAACAGGCTTCCGCCACCGAAGAGCAGCAGGGCAATCAGCGGCAGCAAGGTGGTCAGCGAGGTGTAGAGCGATCGAGTGAGGGTGGCATCCACGGCCAGATCCACTTGATCGTTCAAAGCCACGTCCTTCAATTCACGCCGTTGCTCACGAATGCGGTCAAACACCACCACGGTGTCGTTGACCGAATACCCAGCCACCGTGATCAACGCCACAGCAAACAGCGAATCCACTTCCACCCCCTGCAACAACCCCAACCAGGCGAACACTCCGCAGGTGATCAGCACATCGTGGGCCAGACAGAGCAGGGCAAGGCCCGCATAGATGCCGTCGTAGCGGAAGCTGATGTAAGCCGCGATCAAGGCAAAGCTCAACAGCAGCGACACCGCGCTGCTGCGCAACAGCTGGCTGCCCAGCGACGGCCCGATCGTGTTCACCGAAAGCTGCTCGGGATTCACCACGCCGATCAAAGGGGTGAGCTGGTTGAGCAGTGCCTGGGTTTGCTCAGGCTCCAGATCAGGCAGGCGCAGCTCCAGAGAGCGCCCACCATCGAGCACCTGCACCCCGGCGCTGCTCAGCCGCGGCGCTTCCGCTCCAGCCACACCAGGAAGGGTGATCGCTGCGAGGCGTTGCTGCACAAGGCCGGCCGTGAGGCTGGCGCAGGCGGAGCCGCTGCAGCTGCGCTCGATCTGCACCTGGGTACCACCCGTGAAATCAAGGCCAGGCCGTAGCGGAGCTCCGATGCGGGGATTGCTCCAGCACAGGGCCATGCCCACCAGACTGAGCAGCACGGCCAAGCCCGACACCAACCAACCCTGCCGGCGAATGCGGGTAATGCGAAAACGGGGCTCTGCCATGGCGGTTGCGCCGATCTGAGGAGAGGGAGAACTGGCAGTCATCAGGAAGCGCTCCCGGGCAGCTGGGCGGCGGGGAGAAAGAACGTGGGGCGGCGCAAGCCGGAATAGCCCATCAGCAGGCGCAGCAAGGTGCGGGTGCAGCTAAGGGCGGTGAACAGGCTCAGCAGCAGACCGATGGCCAGGGTGAGTGCAAAACCCTTCACCAGGCCGGTGCCCAGGGCAAACAGCGCGGCGCAGCTGATCAACCCGGTGACATGGCCATCAAGGATTGACGAGAACGCCAGGGAGAAGCCGGTATCAATCGAGCGGATCAACGTATTGCCGCGGCGCAGCTCCTCCTTTACCCGCTCGAAGATCAGCACGTTGGCATCCACGGCGATGCCGATCGAAAGGATGAAGCCGGCGATGCCGGGCAGGGTGAGGGTGACTGGAATCAGCGCATACAGCGCCAGGTTGAACAGGGCATAGAGCGCCAAGGCCACCACGGCCACAAAGCCCGGCAAGCGATACATCACCACCATGAACACCGCCACAAGAGCGAGGCCAAAGAGGCCGGCGGCGAGGCTGCGCTGCACGTTTTCGGCACCCAGAGTGGCGCCAATGGTGCGCTGCTCGATCACCTTCACCGGTAGGGGCAGAGAACCACCACGGAGTTGCACCTCCAGATCACGAGCCTCTTCAGCAGTGAAGTTGCCGGTAATGCTGGCGGCACCGCCCGTGATCCCAGCAGGCTTGAACTCGGGCCCAACGCTCGCCTCACTGATGGAGCGGCCATCGAGCACGATGCCAAGCAGGCGCCCGCTGCCGGCGATGCCCTGGGTGAGCTCAGCGAACTGACGGCCGCCTTCGGCATTGAAGGCGAGTGTCACATCCCAGCCGCTGCCTGTTTGCTGCTGCTGGCGGCCGGCACTGGTGAGATCTTTACCGGTGAGTTGGGCCGGTTCGTAGAGGGCCACGATGCGTTGATTCACCTCAGCCAGGAGCAACTCCAGCTGGTCGGTTTCGCTGCTGCCGGGCGGCACCTTCACCCCCAGCTGATCGAGGGCCTTGGCCAGTTCTTCGGTTTGGATCGCGGCTGGCTGATCACCAGCAGCCTGCTGCGCGCGGCTCTGGTTGAGCACCGCCACTGCCTGCCGTTTGAGCTTGAGCAGACCGCTCATCTCCTGCTCGGTGCCGGTCTTCTGAGCCCGGAACTCCAGCAGCGCCGTGGTGCCGAGCACCTTGGCCGCCCGGCTTGGATCCTGCTCACCGGGGAGCTGCAACACCAGCTGGTCATCACCCACGCTCTGCAGGGTGGATTCGGCCACACCCAAACCGTTGATGCGGCGATCGAGCACGTCCTTCACCGCCTCAAGCTGCTCGCTCTTCACCTGCTTGATGGCACCGGCCGGCAGCACCTGCAGCGTGAGCTGGCTGCCACCCCTGAGGTCAAGGCCGAGCTGGAGGGGGAAGCTGGCCAACACGGCCCCAGCCGCAATTGCCAGAGCCAGGATCAGGGCAAACCACCCCTGTTGACGCGCCATCAGTGTTGCAAGGGTGACAGGGTTGCCAGGCTGACTGGTGTGGAGAGCGGCTGAGCGGCATCACGCCGATCTCAGCTCTGATTTCAGACCTGGCCGTTCTTGAGGGCCTTGGCCGCCTCCACGATCTGGTGAGGCTGAATGATCGTGAGGTTCTCGAGGGTGCCGTTGTAGGGCGTCGGGATGTCCTGGGAGGACAGACGCACCGGCCGGCAATCGAGATCGTCGAAGCACTGCTCGGTGATCAGAGCCATCAGCTCAGCGCCGATGCCGCCGGTCTTCATGCACTCCTCCACGATCAACACTTTGTGGGTTTTGCGGATCGAGCGGGAGATGGTCTCCATGTCGAAGGGCTTGAGGCTGATCAGGTCGATCAGCTCCACACTCACGCCGTCTTTCTCCAGTTGCTCCACCGCCTTGAGGCAGTGGTGGCGCATGCGCGAATAGGTGAGGATCGTCACGTCGGAGCCTTCCTTCACCAGATCCGCCTGATCCAGGGCACAGGTGTAGTCGCCGGAGGGGATCTCCTCGGAGAGGTTGTAGAGGAGAACGTGCTCGAAGAAGAGCACGGGGTTGTTGTCGCGGATGGCGGCCTTCATCAGGCCCTTCGCGTTGGTGGGGGTGCTCACCGCCACGATCTTGATGCCGGGCACCGCGTGGAAGTAGGCCTCGAGGCGCTGGCTGTGCTCAGCACCCAGCTGACGGCCCACACCGCCTGGACCCCGCACCACGGCGGGGATCGTGAAATTGCCGCCGCTCGTGTAGCGGAGCATCCCCATGTTGTTGGAGATCTGGTTGAACGCGAGCAGCAGGAAGCCCATGTTCATGCCCTCCACGATCGGGCGCAGGCCCGTCATCGCAGCGCCCACGGCCATGCCGGTGAAGGCGTTTTCGGCGATCGGGGTGTCCAACACCCGCAGTTCGCCGTATTTGTCGTAGAGGTCTTTGGTGACCTTGTAGGAGCCGCCGTACTGGCCCACGTCTTCCCCCATCACGCACACGTGGGGATCGCGAGCCATCTCTTCGTCGATGGCTTCGCGCAGGGCGTTGAACAGCAGGGTCTCAGCCACAGCGGAGCACTCAGTCCGGCTCAGGCCGGTCGCTGCGCCAACTTATCTCAGCCGCCCGCAGCAAAGGTGAGCAGCAGCAGCACCGAGAGCAGCATGCCGGGGGAGAGCAGCAGCACCAGCAGCTGCAGGTCGTGGGCAGTCATCGAGCAGCAGGTTCCGCCCGCCCAGGCTAGGGAGTTTGCTCCGCTTCGCTCCAACCCGGCATCAAGCTGCGCAGGAACGTGAAAAACAGCCCCAAGCCCACGAAAGCAAAGGTGAAGGTGGCCAGGAAGCTCATCCCCACGATCAGCGTCTTCATGAACACCGCGATGCTCTGGGCAAAGCGCACGTCGTAGTGGGGCGGATGCTCGGCGTAATAGCCCACGATCCGCTGGGCCAGCTGCAGCGCCAGCCAGCCAAAACCAAAGCTGGTGAGCGATCCGCTCAGAAAGCTGATCGGCCCCTTGCGCTGCCGTTTCGGGCTGCTGGCCTCGCTGGTGCTGTCAGGAGTGGCTTTGGCGACAGGCTTCTCGCTCACGGGGTGGCGGGGTGTGGCGTCAGACCAGCGTGGCACCGGAGCCGGTGCAGCGGCAGACCCACGCTTCGAAACCAGCCGCCGTGAGCGCCGGCTGCAGCTGCCGGCGCGCAGCCTCGGCGCCGGTGGCCTCGGCAAACAGCGCAAACAAGCTCGGCCCCGAGCCGCTCATCGCCACCACCAGAGCATCGCTGGCCTGGCGCAGTAGCGCCAAGCCTTCGCGCACGCTGGCCACCTCCGGCTCCACCACCCCCTGTAGATCGTTACGCAACGGCGCAAGCGGCCTCTCGCCAGCCAACGCCCCCAGCAGTGGACCCTCTCGCAGGGCCTGGCGGCGCTGCTCGAAATCAGCTTCACAGCTCAGATAGAAATCGCCGCGCTGCTCACGGCAGCGGCCATAGGCCCAGGGGGTTGAGACGCTCGCCTCGGGGTGTTTGATCAGCAGCACGCCCAGGGCTGGCGGCGCCGCCAGCCCCGCCGGCTCCAGCACCTCGCCGCGCCCGAAGCAAAGCTGCGTGCCGCCATCGATGCAGAACGGCATATCAGAGCCCAGCTGAGCCGCCATCTCCAGCAGTGGCTCACGGCTGAAGCCGCAACCCCACAGGGCATTGAGCCCCACCAGGGCAGCGGCGCCATCGCTTGAGCCGCCCGCCAGACCCGCGCCGATGGGAATGCGTTTCTCCAGCTCGATCGAAGCCCCCAGCTCCGGCAAACCCACCCGGGCTTTGAGCAGCTCGGCGGCCTTCACGATCAGGTTGCTGCCATCGGTGGGCAGATCGCTGCGTTGGCAGCTGAGGCTGATGCGGCCATCGGCCGTGGGCCGCAGGCGCAGCTGATCGGCCAGATCGAGCGTCTGCATGACCATCGCCAGCTCATGGAAGCCATCGGGCCGCAGCCCGAGCACTTCCAGGTGCAGATTGATTTTGGCGGGGGCGCTGACCAGCAGCTCAGCCATGCGAGGGGTTCAGGCGGTGAGCCGATTCAAGCCCGCCGCCAGTGCCACCCAAGCCGCCGGCGCCACCTCCTGCGGGCGCTGCTCGAGAGCAATCCCTGCTTCAGCGGTGAGGGCCGCCAGCTGGTCGGGCGGTTGCAACCCGGCCAGAGTGTTGCGCAGCATTTTGCGGCGCGCTGCAAAACAGCGGCGCAGCAGGCTCTCCACGGTTCGGGCCAGGGCGGGATCCAGTTGCTGATCCACCGGCAACGGATCGATCGCCACCACCTCGCTCATCACCTTCGGCGGCGGCTGAAAACAACGGGGCGGCACCAGACACACTGTGCTGCAATGGGCCAACAGCTGCATCCGCACGCTCAGGGCTGAGTAGGCACTGCTGCCAGGCCGGGCGCGGATGCGCTCGCCAACCTCCTGCTGCATCAACAACACCAGGCGCCGGTAGGGCTGCGCCACCGGGCGATCGAGCCGCCCCACCAGCCGCTCCAGCAATGGCCCTGTGATGTTGTACGGGATGTTGGCCACCACAATCCCGGCCGCCGGCAGCGGCACCGCGAGCACGTCGCCCTGGGTGAGCTCGAAGCGCGGATCACCGCCAAAACGCTCCTGCAGCCCCTCCACCAGATCACGGTCGAGTTCCACCGCCCGCACCGCCGCTGCCGGGGAAGCGAGCAGCTGCTCGGTGAGTGCTCCGCGACCTGGCCCCACCTCCAGCACCGTGTCCTCTGCGCTGAGCTCTGCCGCCAGGAGGATCTGCTGCAACACCCGCTCATCCTTGAGCCAGTGCTGACCAAAGCGCTTCCGGGTGCGGTGGGCCGCGAAGGTCATCAATCCGTGCGCCACAGGGCCTGCTTCCAGATTGCCCCCTGGCCGTCCGGCGCCAACGTGATTAAACACAGGAGGATCCAGCTCTCACCCATGCGTCATCCCACTGCTGCTGCCTGGCTCGCCGCGATCCCCTGCGCCAGCGCCCTTCTCCTCGGCTTCAGCCCTCGGGTGCAGGCCGGATCGATCACCGCCGAATCGATCTGGGACAAAAAGAACGCGATTGAACGGGCCCAGCAACAACTGCCCGCGAATGCCACCGTCACCAACACCCACTGCACCGTGGTGAACGTGCGCATCGGCAACTACCGCTACATCTGCACGCTCGACTACACCACCACTCCGGCTGCCCCTGCTGCCAGCGGCGCTAGCCCCAGCAGCGGATCCAGCGCACCGGCTCCGTAGCCGGCGGTTGCGGCACCAGGGCCAGCACCAGCTCCAAGCTGCAGTGCTGATACCGCGGATGGGCGGCGAGCCAGCAATCGAAAGCGCGGCCCAGGCGCACGCGTTTGAGCGCCGTGAAGCTGGCCAGGCCCCAGCCATCCACGCCGCACCGGCCACGGCTCTTCACCTCCACCAGCAGCAGGCGCTGCGGCTTGTGCAGCAGTAGATCCAGCTCACCCCAACGGCAGCGCCACTGCCGCGCCAGCAGCTGCCAGCCGGTGCCCCGCAGGAGGCGCAGGGCGCGTTGTTCGGCCCAATTGCCGCGCCGCTGGCTCGTGCTGATGGCCATCGCTGCTGAGGTGCACTTCAGCTCTGAGCATTCCCCTGGGGGAGTCACTCACCGGGCCACTGGCCGCGCAAGGCCCGCAGGCAGTACTTGCAACCACCTGTGGTGACCAGGTGGCGCTCAGGAGTAATCGAAATCCAGCGCACCGGATGCTCACGGCAGCGGATTTTGATCGGGGTCTTGAAGCTCTTGTAAACGATGGCGCTGTAGTCGTAGCGATCCCCGAAACGGGAGCGGGCCCGAGCCAGAAAGGTGTCTTGATCGATCGGATTGCCCATCGCGAACGCTCGCTGTCCGATTCGGCAACAAGGGGCTGCATCGATCGATGCATTGAGCCGGAGATTAAGGGAAGCCTCTCGAGGCATTGGTGGTGATCGCGACAGGCTGCCTAGGGTTGGCCGACCCGATCCCGATCCGATGGGCCGCCTGCTGCGACCGCTGTTTTCGCTCCTGCTGCTGCCTCTGGCACTGCTGCTGGCGGCCCCAACCGCCCAGGCGGCCATGGATGTGGCCAAGCAGGTGCTGATCGGCCACGACTTCGCCGGCATGGATCTGCGCGGCGCCACCTTCAACCTCACCAACCTGCGGGAAGCGGATTTCCATGGCTCCGACCTGCGCGGCGCCAGCCTGTTTGGGGCCAAGCTCCAGGACGCCAACCTCTCCGGCACCGACCTCACCGACGCCACCCTCGACTCGGCCGTGCTCGACGGCACCGATCTGCGCAACGCGGTGCTCGAGAACGCCTTCGCCTTCAACACGCGCTTCAACAATGTGTTGATCGAAGGCGCCGATTTCACCAACGTTCCCTTCCGCGGTGACGTGCTCAAAACCCTGTGCGCCAGCGCCAGCGGCACCAACCCCGTCACGGGCCGCAACACCCGCGACACCCTCGAGTGCAGCTGAGGAGAGCCACGCCATGAGCTTCGACGCCCGCAGCCTTGAGCGCCTGCAGCAGCTGGGCCGCAGCCTGCCCAAGCCCCTACCCAAGCCGGAAGCGGAGCCAGCACCTGCCCCCGCTAGCCAACAACGCCATCGGGTGGAAACGGAAACCGACCCCCAGGCCCTGTTCCGCGAGCTGATGCAGGTGAGCCCCGATGGCAGCGTTCCGCCCCACCTGATGGACCGGCTGCGCCAGGCGGAAGCCGATCAGCAGCGCCAGCGCCAGGCCGAGCAACGACAGGCCATCCAACGGCAGAGCTCGCCGGGGCCCACCACTGCATCAGGCCTGCAGCCGCGGGGCGCCAGCAACGAACTGCGCCCCAATCGCCAGCGCCGCTCTCCCGCCAACAGCGAGGAACTGGAGCTCTACACCGCCTTCCAGCAACTGCTGCTGGAAGGCGACGAGGAGGACTGAACGACAACACCAGATCAGTACAGATGAACTAGCCTGCGCGGGAGCGTGCCCGGGCGGTCTGTGTCACTCCTGCTGATCGGCGGCCTGCGCGGCCAGCGGCCCAGCCTGCGGCTGCCCCTGGCCGCCAGCACCGTGGCGGCGGGCTTTCCCAGCCCCGCCGACGACTACATCGATGTGGGCATCGACCTCAACGAGGCCCTGATCCGCCACCCGAGCAGCACCTTTTTCCTGCGGGTGAGCGGCGATTCGATGATCGACGCCGGCATCCAGCACGGTGATCTGCTGGTGGTGGACCGCAGCCTGGAGCCCCGGCCCGGCCTGATCGTGGTGGCGGTGCTCGATGGCGCCTTCACCCTCAAACGCCTGGTGCGCTGCCACGGCCGGCTGCGGCTGGAGGCGGCCAACAGCGCCTATCCGCCCCTGGAGCTCCATCAATGCGGTGACGTGCAGATCTGGGGCGTGGCGATCCACGTGATCCATGCCCTCACGCGCCATGGCTGATGTGCTGGCGCTGATCGACGCCAACAACTTCTACGCCGCCTGCGAGCAGGCCTTCGATCCGGCCCTGATCGGCCGGCCGGTGGTAGTGCTCTCCAACAACGACGGCTGCGTGGTGTCACGCAGCAGCGAAGCGCGGCAGCTGGGCATCGGCATGGGCAAGCCCTATTTCCAGATTGCGGCGCAACTGGCCCAACACGGCGTGGTGGTGCGCAGCTCCAACTACGCCCTCTACGGCGACATGAGCCAACGGCTGATGAGCAGCCTCGAGCCGTTTGTGGCGGAGCTGGAGGTGTATTCCATCGATGAAGCCTTCGCGCGGCTGCCGCGCCCGCGCCACGGCGACCTCAGCGCCTGGGCAGGGGAGCTGCGCAGCCGCATCCGTCACAACCTGGGCCTGCCGATCGCCATCGGCCTGGCCTCCAGCAAGGTGCTGGCCAAACTCGCCAACCGCATCGCCAAGGGGGATCGCCGCCATGCGGGCGTGTTCGATCTAGGCCGCGAAGCCAACCCCGATCCCTGGCTGGAGCTCACCCCCGTGGAGGAGATCTGGGGTGTGGGCCGCCAGCTGGGCCGCTGGTGCCGGCTGCGGGGCATCGCCAATGCCCGGCAGCTGCGCGACATGGCCAGTGGCGAGCTGCGGGCCAAGGCGGGGGTGGTGGGGCTCAGGCTGCAGCTGGAGCTGCAGGGGGTGAGCTGCCTGCCCCTGGAGCACGGCCCCTCAGCCAAGCGGGAAACCTGCGTGAGCCGCAGCTTCAGCCGCCCGATCACCGATGCCGGCGAGCTGCGCCAAGCCATGGCCACCTACGTGGTGCGAGCCGCCGAGAAACTGCGCCGCCAGCAGCAGTGCAGCGGCCGGCTCACCGTGTTCGCCCGCACCAGCCCCTTCAGCCCCGGCTTCTACAGCCAGGCCGCCGGCACCACCCTGCCCGTGGCCAGCAACGACACGGCCGTGCTGCTGCAGGCAGCCCTGCCCCTGGTGACGCGGATCTACCGGCCCCACAAGCGCTTTGCCAAAGCCGGGGTGCTGCTGCAAGACCTGCAGAGCCAGGAGCAGCTGCAACACCATCTGCTGGCACCGCTGCCGGAGGCGGAACAACAGCGGCGCGCGGCCCTGATGCAGCGCATCGATGGCCTCAACCGCCGTTACGGGCAAGGCACGGTGCAGTGGGCCGCCTGCGGGCTGACGCCCGGTTGGATGATGCGGCGCGAGCAGCTGTCGCGCGCGTCCACCACCCGACTGGCCGATCTGCCCACGGCCTGGGCCCGCTGAGCCTCAGGGCTGGCCGTACTTCTCGAGGCTCTGCTTGGTGCAGAAGGTTTTGGCCTGGTCGATGGTCTGGCGGTTCTTCACCTGCTCCACCACGCAGTTGCAGGTGTCGGCCACCATGCCCTCAGGCGGGGTTTTGCCAGCCTTCTGGAAGTCCTCACGCATGGCAGCGGAGCACTTATTCAGGATGATCTGGTCGATCATGCTGGCCTGCGCAGGAGCGGCGAGGCCAGCCACAACAGCAGCAGCCAGCAGGGCCGTGGTGGTGCGAGGGGTGGAGTGCAGGGACATGCATGTGTCTTACCAGACCTGATGGCGATCAGGCTCAGGCCGTGAGCGAATCCGCTTGCTCCTGCAGCACATCTTCAAAGCCGGCGCGGCGCTGCTGATCGAGGTGGGCGATGTGCTGGCGCTCGTTGTAGTACAGCTCCTGAAAGCGCAGAGCATCGCCGTTGAGATCGGCGAACATCGCTTCGATGCGCGCTTCCATGTCGAGGGCGGCGGGCTGCAGGGCGCCGCTGGGATCGCGGGCGCCAGGAGGATCAGCCGACGCCTCCCCCGTTCCATGACCGGCTTCCAGTAGGCGGGCAATACAGCGCTCAAGGGTTTCCAGCCGCTGGGCACTCCAGGCATTGAGCAGATGCCGGCAGCGCTTGAGGCTGCGCTGGCGCTCCAGAGAAGCCGTGGCCCCCCGCAACTGCAGCAGGGGATTGGCCAACGCGAGACGCTGCACATCGGTGGGCTCGAGCAGCGGGGTGAGCCGCGTGAGCAGATCCGAAGGAACCTCCGCATCGCTGAGCAACAGCTGATCGGAAAGCAGGCGCGGTAAATCCAGATCCGCCAGCTCCAGGCCTGGATCACTGCCGCGGTTGATCGTTTCAAGCCGGCCCACCCCCAGGTTGTCCTCCTCCAGAGCGCTGATCGCGGCCCAGAGCTGGCGGTGGTGGGCGATGGCGAAATCATCAAGCTCGCGGCGGCGCAGCTCAGCGCGGATGGCGCCGCGGTGGTTAGGGCAGTGCAGATAGAGGCGCAGCAGCTCGGCTTCTGCGCGTTCGCGTAGGCCGGCTTCACCGGGCTGCTCCCAGCGCTGGGAGCGGCCGTGCCAGCGCTGCCCCTTCACCTGCTGGCGCAGGTCGTCTTCCAGTTGCAAGGCAAGCCGCGCTTGGCCGCCGCTGAGGCGCTCGGCCACCTGCTGCAGGTAGCGGGAGCGCACGGCACTGGCGGGCAGCTTGCCCAGCAGCACCACCAGCTCACTCACGGCCTGCTGAAACTGATCGGAGCGGGCCAGATCGCGATCTTCAAGCACC
The DNA here is from genome assembly GCF_014654725.1 of Vulcanococcus sp. Clear-D1. GTDB lineage: Bacteria > Cyanobacteriota > Cyanobacteriia > PCC-6307 > Cyanobiaceae > Vulcanococcus. Next base: position 385,111 of record NZ_JACVZV010000015.1, read on the forward strand.
TGATCGATCTGCCAATCGAGCCACAGGGGCGCCTGATCGAGCAGGGAGCGATACTCCCCAGCCCCGTGCTCCTTGAGGAACTCATCGGGGTCTTTGCCGGCGGGCAGATGCAACACCCGCAACTCCAGCTGCCCCTGCAGCGCGAGCTGCTCCACCTCACCGATAGCCCGTTGGGCGGCGCGAACGCCAGCGCGGTCGGTGTCGAAATTGAGAATCAGCCGCTTGCCATCGCAGCAGCGGCAGAGCTGGGTGATCTGCTGGCTGCTCAAGGCCGTGCCCAAAGCCGCCACCGCATTGGTGATGCCGGCGGCATGCAGAGCAATCACATCGAAATAGCCCTCCACCACCACGGCCCGATCGTCCTTGCGGATAGCGTTCACCGCCTTATCCAGGCCAAACAGATGCTTGCCCTTCTCAAACACCTCCGTTTCCGGTGAGTTCAGATATTTGGGTTCACCGCCATCAAGGCTGCGGCCGCCAAAGCCGATGATCCGGCCCTGCCGATCGCAGATCGGCACCATCACCCGGTGGCGGAAGCGGTCGTAAAAGCCATCGCCGCCCCGTCGCGGCACCACCAAGCCAGCTGCCTCCAGCAATTCCGGCGCAAAGCCTTCCACCTGCTGCAGGTGGGAGAGCAGGCCATCCCAGCGCTCGGGGGCATAGCCAAGCCCAAAGGTCTCGAGGGTGGTTTCGCTCAGGCCCCGCTGTTCACGCAGGTAGGCCAGAGCGCCAGCCCCCTCAGGGCTGCGCAGCTGGCTGCGGAACCAACCCGCCGCCAAGCCCAACACCTTGTGCAGCTGATCGCGGCGGGACAACTGCTGGCGCAGACGCTCCTGCTGGGGTCCCTCGAGGGTTTCCACCGGCAGCTGATATTTGCGCGCCAGCTCCAGCACCACATCGCTGAAGCTCTGGCGCTGAAGCTCCATCAGGAACTTGATCGCATTGCCCCCGGCTCCGCAGGAGAAGCAGTAGTAGAACTGCTTGGCCGGCGACACCGTCATCGACGGCGATTTGTCGTCGTGGAACGGACAAACCCCGACGAACTCGCGGCCCTTTTTCTTGAGCACCACGTGCTCACCCACCACATCAACGATGTCAGCGCGTTCCTTAACGGCCTCGATCGTGCGGGGGTGGAGGCGAGGAGCAGACACGCTGCGCACGCGGGTGCGGCTTCAGGATGGCAGGGCAGCCCTGTGGATGCTGTCCAGCGCCGTCAGTTTCAGTCTGATGGGGGTGTGCGTGAAGGCCGTGGGCGGCCGGATCCCGGTGGCGGAGGTGGTGCTGGCCAGGTCGGCAGTGAGCCTGCTGCTGAGCATCGCGATGTTGAAGCAGGCGGGGCTGAACCCCTGGGGGCAGCGGCGGGGCCTGCTGGTGTTGCGCGGGGTGATCGGCACCGGCGCCCTGCTGTGCGTGTTCGCAGCTCTGGCGCAACTGCCGCTGGCACCGGCCACAGTGCTGCAGTACCTGCAGCCCACCTTCACGGCACTGCTGGCCTGGTTGCTGCTGCGAGAACGGGTGGGGCCGCGGGTGCTGCTAGCGGCATTGCTGGGGTGGCTGGCGGTGGTGCTGCTGAGCAATCCGAGCGAGTTGATGGGATTGCTGGGCCCGATCGCCAGCGGTTGGCTGGAGGGCAGTGCAGCTCCACTACCCCTGGGAGGAGTGCTGCTGGCCATTGCCGGCGCGCTGCTCTCGGCCTGCGCCTACGTGAGTGTGCGTGCCCTGGGCCGCACCGAACACCCGCTGGTGATCGTGTTCTATTTCCCTCTGGTGGGGCTGGTGCTCACCGCCCCGCTGGTGCTGCTTCAGCCGGTGTGGCCCACGGCCTGGGAAGCCCTGGCCCTGGTGGGGGTGGGCCTGTTCACCCAACTGGGACAGCTGGGGGTGACCAATGGCTTGCTGGGCATGCCAGCGGCACGGGCAACGGCCCTGAGCTACGGCCAGGTGCCGTTGGCGGCGCTCTGGGGCTGGTGGTTCTTTGGCGAAGCCCTCGACCCCGACACAACCCTGGCGATGGCTCTCGTGCTGGCCGCCACCCTGCTCAGCCTCAGGCGATCGGCAAAGGATCGATGATCCAGTCCTGCGTGGTGCCATCGCTGCTGCCGCTGGGCCGTGCCAAGCGCCAGCTCTGGCCGCGCTCGCCCCGCTGCAAAAAGAGATCGAAGGAGCTGTCGACGCGGATCGGGTCACCCGGCAGGCGCCAGTCGAAGCGGCCGGTGAGATGCAATCCCTTGCTGCCGCCGACCGCGATGGCCTGCTGCGATTCCACCCGCACCCGACTCACCTGGGGCATGCCGTCGGCCGGGTTGAGCTGCAGGGCCTCAGCGATCGAGCGCTGGGTGAGATCAATCTGCAGAGCCAAAGCCGAGAGCAGCACCTTCTGGGAGGGTTGCGCGCCACCGCAGGCGCTCAGCGTGAAACTGAGCACCACACAGAGCAACAGCGCCACAACCCGGCGCAGCACTGCCAGCAACGGGGATGGGGTTGTCGGAGCGGGCAGCATGGGGAGCATCAACGGTGTTCCCATGATCGGCTGGCTGCAAGGGCAACTCGCCGATCGCTGGCAGCAGGCCAGCCGCTGCAGCTTGCTGCTGGTGTGCGGTGGTGTGGGCTACGAGGTGCAGATGCCCCGGCGCCAGTGGGATCGCCTGGGGGAAGCTGGCAGTGCCCTGAGCCTGCACATTCATCAGGTGATCCGTGAGGACGCCTGGACCCTCTATGGCTTCGCCAGCCGCGCCGAGCGTGATCTGTTCCGGGAATTGGTGGCGGTGAGCGGTGTCGGGCCGCAAATGGCGCTCGGGCTGTTGGGGCAGTTGAGCTGCGAGGAGCTGGTGCGGGCGATCGTGCAGGCCGACCTGCGGCTGCTCACCCAGGCACCAGGGGTTGGCAAACGCACTGCCGAACGCCTGGCGGTGGAACTGCGCACCCGCCTGCAGGAGCGCTTTGGCAGCAGTGCCGATCCGGAAGACACGGCCGATCTGAGCCTCACGGCCAACGGCGAAACGCAGGCGCTGCCCAACGCGGTGCGCGATGAGGTGAGCCTCACCCTCACGGCCCTTGGCTACGAAGCGCTGGAGATCAACCGTGCCCTCAGGGCCGTGGCAGCCCTGCAAAGCCCTGAGATCGAAGCCGCCGACGACTGGCTGCGGGAGTGTCTGCGCTGGCTCTCCCGCAGCCAGGCGGCCTGAGGTTGGGTGACCACGAGGCGGTAAGTTGGATGTTTGCACCGTCAGGGCCAGACGCCGCGCATGTCGCTCGACACCACCAAGAAGCAGGAACTGATCAACGCTCATCAGACCCACGGCACCGACACCGGTTCTGTTGAGGTTCAGGTGGCCATGCTGAGCGAGCGCATCAGCAAGCTGAGCGGACACCTGCAGAACAACATCCACGATTTCTCTTCGCGGCAGGGCCTGCTGAAGATGATCGGCCGCCGCAAGCGTCTGCTGAGCTACCTGCGCAGCAACAGCGAACAGCGCTACATCGCTCTGATCCAGAAGCTCGGCATCCGCGGCTGACGATGGCAGGCAAGGGGAACAACCGCTCCAGCGGCGGCGGTGGTCTGGGACCACAACCCCCTGCCAGCCTCAACAAGACCAAAGCCAAGCCCCAGCAGACCATCCCCGACTACGTGGCCAATCGCATGGCCCGGCGCGTGGCGGTCGCCACCGGCATCCCCAGCATTCTTGGGATGTCCACCTTTGTGGCGAGCTATCTGTTGGTGAGCAAAGGCGTGTTGGATATTCCCCCCGGCGTCACTCTGGTGACGTCAGGGGGATTCTTCTTGTTGGGCCTGGTGGGGCTGAGTTACGGGGTGCTCTCCGCCAGCTGGGAGCCGGGAGCCGGGAGCCTTCTGGGGCTGGAGCAGATGGGCCTGAACATCAGCCGACTGCGTAGCTCGATCAAGCGGCCACCAACGGCGAGCTGAGGCGGGCCCGGAAGGCTTGGGCGGTGAGGCTGCTGAGGGCGGCCTCGCTGTCGCGCACGCAGAACTGATGGCCGAGGCGCACGAAGCGGGTCTGGCCGTGGTGGCGCACCATCGCGACCACGGGTACGCGCACACCAGCGTCGTCTTTATCGGTGCGGTGCTGATTCAGGCATTCACGCAGCTTGTGCTGCACGGCGATATCGCTGGCCTCGCTGCCCTCGAGCTCCACCAGTAGCACCTTCAGTTCATCGATCACGCGGCAGTCGTCAACAATCAACTGAACCTGTTCATCACGCCGATCCACCGACGCCCAGATCAGCAGGCGCGCATCCACCATCAGGAAATCGGCGAGGCGGGCGTAGGTCTTCGGGAAGACCACCGCTTCACAACTGCCGCTGAGATCCTCCAGCTGCAGCACCGCCATCCGATCGCCCTTGCGCGTGGTCACCGGCCGCAAACCGGCCACCATGCCCACCACGCTCACACGGGCCTTATCGGCCTGCTCCTCCAGGCTGCCTAGCCCCACCGGTGAGAGCAACTGCACCGGCCGGGTGAGTTGCTTGAGCGGGTGATCGGAGAGATAGAAACCCACGAGCTCCTTCTCGAGCCGCAGCTTCTCGGTGGGGGGGTAATCGGGCACCGGGGCCGCTTTGGGGGCCGTGCTCAGATCACCACCAGCGGCCGAGGCCACCTCGGCATCAGCTCCCCCTCCGCCAAGCAGATCGAACAGGTTGCCCTGGCCACTCGCACGATCACGGGCGCGGGATCCGGCCCAATCCACGATCAGATCGAGATCGGCCATCAGCTGGGCGCGATTGGCCTTGGGCTCCAGGGCATCGAGGGCACCACAGTGAATCAGTGATTCGAGCGAGCGGCGGTTGAGCGTGGTGCCCGGGATGCGATCGCAGAGATCTGCCAGGGAGCGGAAGGGGCCATCGCTACTGCGAGCCTCCAGCAGCGCCCGGATGGCGCCATCGCCGAGGTTGCGCACAGCAGAGAGCCCGAACAAGATCCGATCGCCCACGGGGGTGAAGTCGATCCCCGAAGCATTCACATCCGGCGGCATCACTTCAATGCCCATGGCATTGCAGTTGGAGATGTAGCGCTGCACCTTGTCGGTGGTGCCGGCATTCACCGTGAGCAGCGCCGCCATGTAGGCCACTGGGTAGTGGGCCTTCAGATACGCCGTTTGATACGTCACCGCGCCGTAGGCGGTGGAGTGGCTCTTGTTGAAGCAGTATTCGGCAAAGAGCACCATCTGCTCAAACAGTGCCTCGGCGATCTTCGAGTCCACACCGCGCTCGGTGGCACCCTTCACGAAGATGCTCTGGTGCTTCTCCATCTCACTTTTCTTCTTCTTGCCCATCGCGCGGCGCAGCAGATCGGCTTCACCGAGGGAATAGCCGGCCAGATCCTGCGCAATCCGCATGATCTGCTCTTGATACACCATGATCCCGTAGGTTTCCTGCAGGATCGGCTCGAGCTTGGCGTGGGCGAAATCAATCGCTTCGCGGCCATGCTTGCGGTTGATGAACTTCGGGATCAGGCCGGCATCAAGTGGGCCCGGGCGATAGAGCGCCAGGATCGAAGAAATATCTTCCAACGATGAGGGTTTGAGATCGCGCACGATCTGGCGCATGCCGCTCGATTCGAGCTGGAAGATGCCCTCGAGATCGCCGCGGGCCAGCAGGCCGTAGGTGCCGGGATCATCAAGCGGCAAAGCATCAGGATCCACCTTCTGGCCGGTGCTCTGCTCCACCAGATCGATCGTTTTGTCGATCATGGTGAGGTTTTTGAGACCGAGGAAGTCCATCTTCAGGAGCCCCATCGACTCCACATCTTCCATGAAGTATTGGGTGATCACCTGGCCATCATTGTTGCGCTGCAACGGCACCACCTCATCGAGAGGATCGGCGGCGATCACCACACCCGCCGCGTGGACACCGAAGGTTTTGTTGGTGCCTTCGATGCGCATCGCCATGTCCACCCAGCGCTTCACCTGGGGGTCGCTTTGATACTTCTCGCGGAACTCCGGTGCCGGCGATTCCTCTCCGATCATCTCCTTGAGCTTGGCGGGCTTACCGCGCACCACCGGGATCAACTTCGCCAAGCGATCGGCGTCGCCATAGGGAATATCGAGCACGCGGGCCACGTCCTTGAGCACCGCCTTGGAGGTCATGCGGTTGAAGGTGATGATCTGGGCCACCTTCTCCTCGCCATAACGGCGGGTCACGTAGTCGATCACCTCACCGCGGCGCTCGATGCAGAAGTCGGTGTCGATATCCGGCATCGATTTGCGTTCCGGGTTGAGGAAGCGCTCGAACAGCAGCCCGTTGGTGACCGGATCGATATTGGTGATGCCCAGCGCGTAGGCCACCAGCGAACCGGCGGCCGATCCGCGGCCGGGCCCCACGGGGATACCGTTTTCACGGGCAAAGCGGATGTAATCCCACACCACCAGGAAGTAGGTGGGGAAGCCCATCTGCTCCATCACCTGCAGCTCGAAGGTGAGCCGCTCGCCGTACTCCGGCGTGAAGGCGGCTTCCTCCGGTAGCTGCAGACGGGCCCTCAGCCCCTGCTCGCTCACCTCACGTAGGTAGCTCACCGGCGTGTGCCCCTCCGGAATCGGGAAGCGGGGCATCTGGTAGCGGCCAAGGATGTCGTAGTCCTCCACCTTCTGGGCCACCAGAGCGGTGTTGGCCACGGCTTCCGCCACCACCTCGGGCTCAAGATGATCAGCAAACAGGCCGAGCATCTCTTGCTCGCCCTTGATGTATTCAGTGCCGGTGTAGCGCAGGCGCTTCTCGTCGGTGACGAGCTTGCCGGTGAGGATGCAGAGCAGCGCGTCGTGGGCTTCGGCGTCGTTGCTGGTGAGGTAGTGGGCGTCGTTGGTGGCGATCAGCGGGATGCCCAGCTCCTGGGCAATGCGCACCATCTCCACGTTCACGATCCGATCTTCCGGGGAGCCGTGGTCCTGGATCTCCAGATAAAAGTCGTCGCCGAACACGGCCTGATACCAACGGGCCACATCACGGGCGACATCCGGGCGACCGCGAAGGATGGCCTGGGAAATCTCACCGCCGAGGCAGGCGGTGGCCACGATCAAGCCCTCGCTGTATTGCTCAAGGGTGGGCTTGTCGATGCAGGCGCGCGAAAAGATGCCACGGCCGCGCATGCCGCGCAGGTGGCTGATGCTGGTGAGCTTCACCAAGTTGCGGTAACCCACCGCGTTCTTGGCGAGCACCACGAGGTGGTAGCGGCGTTCCTTCTTGGGGGGGTTGGGGTCATCAAGCGAGCCATTGATGACATACATCTCGTTGCCGATGATCGGCTTGACCGAGGTGCCCTTGCACAGCTTCAACAGCTCGATGGCGCCATACATCACACCGTGATCGGTGAGGGCCAGAGCCGGCATGCCCAGCTCTTCGGCCCGCTTCACCATCGCCGGCAGCTGACTGGCCCCATCCAGGAGGCTGTAGTCGCTGTGGTTGTGAAGCGGAACGAAAGCCACAGGCGGTGCCGCAGGGTTGAAGCAGTCACCCCAGGCTAAGGGGCCACCACCAGATTCAGGGCCTGAGCAACGGCATCAGCGGCGGTGAACGCCAGCTGTGGCGTTAGGGCACCAGGGCAGCAGCCGGACGGTTCTGCATCACCCGGGCGGCCTGTTCGTAGTGCCAGGCCACCTGGAGTAGACGCTCTTCCTGGAGCACGCCGGTGATCAGCTGCACACCGATCGGCAGGCCGGCGCCATCGAAACCGCAGGGCAGGCTGATGGCGGGCAGCCCGGCCATGTTGGCGGGGATGGTGAGCAGGTCGGCCAGGTACATGGCGAGGGGATCCTCGCTATGCGCACCGAAGCCGAAGGCGGTGGTGGGGGAGGTGGGGGTGAGCAGCACATCCACCGCGCCGAAGGCACGATCGAAATCGCGGCGGATCAGGGTGCGCACCTGCTGGGCCTTCTTGTAATAGGCATCCACGTAGCCAGCCGAGAGGGCGTAGGTGCCGATCAAGATGCGGCGCTTCACCTCATCGCCGAAGCCTTCGGCGCGGCTGCGGGAGGTCATCTCCGCAAGGCTGGCGGCATCGGCGGCGCGGTAGCCGTACTTCACACCGTCGTAGCGGGCCAGGTTGGCCGAGGCTTCCGATGGGGCGATCACGTAGTAGGTGGCGATGCCGTCGTTGAAGCGAGGGCAGCTCACATCCACCAGCTCACAGCCGAGGGCTTCCAGCTGGGCAGCGGCAGCCATCACCGAGGCCTTCACCTCGGGGTCGAGCCCCTCCGCCTCAAAGCACTCGCGCACGATGCCCACCTTCAGGCCCGCCACGGGCTGCTGCAGGGCGGCGCGGTAGTCGGGAACGGGGGCCTTAAGGCAGGTGGAATCGCGTGGATCCTCACCGGCGATCACCTGCAGCAATTCGGCGGCATCCGCCACGTTGGTGGCGAAGGGGCCCACTTGATCCAGCGAACTGGCGAAGGCCACCAGGCCGTAGCGGCTTACACGGCCATAGGTGGGCTTCAGGCCCACCACCCCGCAGAAGGCAGCGGGCTGGCGGATCGAACCACCGGTGTCGGACCCGAGGGAACCCACGCATTCACCCGCCGCCACAGCAGCGGCGCTGCCGCCGGAGCTGCCGCCTGGCACCTTCTCGGTGTTCCAGGGGTTGCGGCTCGGACCGAACACCGACGTCTCGGTGGAGCTGCCCATGGCGAACTCATCGAGATTCGTCTTTCCCAACAACACCGCACCGGCCTGCCAGAGGCGCCCGGTGACGGTGGATTCGTAGGGAGGCACGAAGTTCTCCAGCATGCGACTGGAGCAGGTGGTGCGCACACCACGGGTGCAGAGGTTGTCCTTGATCGCCAGGGGGACCCCGGCCAGGGGTGGCAGCTCCTCACCGGCGACGCGGGCCGCGTCGATGCGATCAGCATCGGCGCGGGCTCGATCAGCCGTCACCTCGGTGTAGGCGTTGATGCTGGGCTCGACCGCCTCAATGCGGCTGAGGTGTTGATCGGTGAGCTCGCGGGCGGACACCTCGCCGCGCTTGAGCTGCTCACGCCACTCGGCGATCCCCATCAACCCTGCTGCAAATCCAGGGCTCGACGCTATCAGTCGGCACTGATGGTGAAGGGCTCGCTGCGGCGGGTGCGCAGCAGGGCGTGGTTGACCTCAACGGCTCCCTCACTGCGCAGATCAGCCAGGAAGGGAGGCAGGGCCTCCTCCAGGCTGCTGCGCCGCACATAGGGCCCGAACCAGTAGGTGACATCGGGCTGGCGCGTTTCCACCCGCGCCCACCAGGCCAGACCAAGCCCATTGGCAACGCTGCGAATGGGCTGGAACAGGGTGGTCATGGGGCGGTGGGAAGTGGACTCATTGTGGCCGTGAAAGCGGCGAACGCAGCCATCAGAGCTTGATATCGCCAGAGAAGCCATCGGCGACGCCGGGCGCCATGGTCAACACGAGGTCGGGAAGCGGCTCAGCGGAGGGGTCGGTCGGCACGGCCTCGCTGTGCGTGAGGGCAGCGTGGGTGGGGGCAGCACCTGTGGCAACGCCGTGATCCAGGGCGCTGTGGCCGGCATTGAGCTCGCTCACCACCTGATCCACAACCTGTTGTGCGGCCTCTGTCTCCTCGGGGCTGAAGGCATCGAGCTCATCGATCTCTCCCACATCCAGGGCGGGAGCAACAACTGCCGCGGCAGTGCTGACCAGAGGTGTCGAGGGGATCTGGGGACGCACGATCCGCGGCGCCGGAGCTGAACCCGTGATCTGCTTCATCCAGCCGCGGCGAGCCACCTCGTAGAGCACCATCGCGGTCGCCACAGAGGCGTTGAGGCTCGGGGTGGCACCCCGCAGCGGAATGCGAACCAGCTGGTCGCAATGCTTGCGGGTGAGCATCGACAAACCAGAGCCTTCCGAGCCGGTCACGATCACCAGGGGGCCGTCGAGATCAGCCTCGCTCAGGGCCACACCGGCTTCACCGGCCAGGCCGATCACGCGATAGCCCTCTTCCTTGAGGGTTTCCAGAGAACGATTGAGGTTCACCACCCGTGCCACGGGCAGATGTTCAAGGGCGCCGGCGGCCACCTTGGCCACCGAACCGGTGAGGCCAGCGCTGCGGCGCTGCGGCAGCACCAGGCCATGGGCGCCGAGAGCCTCCGCGCTGCGCACAATCGCGCCGAGGTTGTGGGGGTCAGTGACACCATCCAGTGCCATCAGCAACGGCGGCTCGCCGATGGAGCGGCAGCCATCGATCAGGCTGCCCAGATCGAGGGTGTCGGCGGCAGCGGCCTGGAGCACGATGCCCTGGTGCACCGCTCCATCCGTGAGCTGACCGAGGCGCGCCCAGGTGACCTCCTCCACCAGCACACCGCCCGCTTTCGCTTCACGCAGCAACTGCATGAAGCGGGGCTGGAAGCGCATCTCCGGCGTGCACCAGATGCGATGGATCGGGCGATCGCTCTCCAGAGCCGCCTGGGCCGCATGGCGCCCCCAGATCAGATCATCGGCCGGGCCGGCGTTGAAGCGCTCCGATTCACCACTGGGGGCATCAACAATCAGCGGGCGGGAAGCGGCCGGCTGATCGCGATCGCCCCGCAGGGGTTTGCGATCGAAGCGGCGCTCCTGGAAGGAAGGCCGAGCACCGAAACGGCCCTGCCCCTGGGGACGCCCGGGGCGGCGCTCCGTGCGACTACCGCTACCGCGGGCCCCATCAAAACGGGGGCGGAATTCGCCACCGCGGCGCTCTGCACCAGCGCGATCGGAGGGACCGCGATCGGAAGCAGCCCGATCGGTGCCGGAGCGATCCGCGCTCCAACGGTCTGCACCCGGGCGCTCGAAGCGAGGCCGATCGCCACCAGGGCGGCGCGCGCCATCGAAGCGACGCTCGGGGCGCGAACGATCGCGATCACCAAAGCGCTCAGAACGCTCACCTCGCTCCGGCCGACGGCTAAAGCTGGGGCGATCGCCGCGCTCGGGACGATCACCGCCCTCGGAACGCTCTGGACGCCATTCACCACGCGGAGCAAAGGGGCGGCGCGAGCCACCCCGGGCATCAGGACGGCCCGGGCGTGCGGGGCGCGATCCTGCCGCCCCCGATCCCTGGCCCTGGTCCCTGCGGCGATCAAAACGGGGGCTCATGCGTCAGCGGGCAAAGGGGTTATCGGGTCGGCGTTCTCGAGGTGTGCCAGCAGCTGGGCAAGGCGGCTGGGGTCTTGAAGAAAGAGCCAGCCAACCATTGTCTCAAACCCCGTCGCCCGGCCATAAATGCCGGCCTCTCCTTTGCGGGGTCCACGGCCGGCACGGTTGCGGCCTTTCCGTACCAGCTCTAGCTCCTCCGGCGTCAATAGGCCATCGCGCTCGAGCACAGCCAGGGCTGCGGCCTGGGCATCGGCGCGCACTTCAGCCACCACGGCGCGATGCAAGGCGCCACTGCGGCCTGGCTGGCGGCAATGGCGCAAGCGGTGATGCAACTCCCACACGGCATCGCCCAGCCAGGCCAGCTGCAGCGGACCGAGATCCGCCGTGATCGAGGCGGCCGGGATGGCCGCGAGCCAATCAGGCAGCGATGGATCCGAGGGCGGTATCGAGGTCGGGCTGGAGATGGAGGAACTGCTCAAGCCTCACCAGTTTCACCGTCTGCACGACGCGGGCATTGCCCACCACCAGGAACTGCATGGCCTGGTCGTTGCAGAGCTTCGCCATCTGCACCAGCGCACCGAGCCCGGAGGAGTCGATGAAGTCAATCTTGCTCAGATCGATCACCAGCGGTTGAGGCGTGCTGGTGAGGTGCTCGGTGATGAAGGCGAGAAACTGTTTCTCGGAGTAGGCGTCGAGCTGGCCGGTGAAGCTGAACAGCAGACAGCCGTCCTGCTGCTGAAAGCCACCGCGCAGAGACACGGTCAATCGCTGCAGATCAGTGATGGCTCCTGACCTCTGACGTTTGGGGCGCCTGCAGTGTAGTGATGGTTTTCGGAACGGGCAGGACCGCAACAAAGCTGCATTGATGGGGCGCCGGCCAGCGCCGCATCACTCAGCCGCGCCGCTCGGCCATCAGGGCGGCAAAGCGGCCGAAGTGGTGGTCCGCGTCGTGGGGGCCAGGACTGGCTTCCGGGTGGTACTGCACGCCGAACACTGGCTGGTGGCGATGGGCCAGGGCTGCCACTGTGCGGTCGTTGAGGTTGAAGTGGGTCACCTCCACCGCATCAGCGGGGAGCGACGTGGCATCAATGGCGAAGCCATGGTTCTGGCTGGTGATCTCCACCACGCCGGGGCTGCCGCAGGGATGGTTGAGGCCGCGGTGGCCATAGCCAAGCTTGTATGTGCTGCCACCCATGGCCAAGCCCAGGATCTGGTGGCCCAGGCAGATACCGAAAACGGGCAAGTTCTTCTGCTGCAGCAATCCCTTAGCGAGCTCAATGCCCGCCGTCACCGCCGAGGGATCACCGGGGCCGTTGGAGAGGAACACCCCCTCGGGTTGAAGAGCGAGCACCTGATACAGGGAGGCATCCGCCGGCAGCACCGTGATGTCGCAGCCGTGGGCGGCGAGGCGCTCGAGGATGGCGCGCTTGATGCCGAAGTCGATCGCCACCACCCGGAAGGGGGTGGCGGGATTGCTCTGGAGTCGCTGGTCGAAGGCGGCCGGGCAGAGGCTGCTCCAGGTGTAAGGAGCGCTGGTGCTCACGGCCTGGGCCAGGTTGAGGCCCGCCATCGAGGGAGCAGAGCGCACCTGATCCAGCAGCTGCTGAGGGGTGCTGCCATCGCTGCTGATGGCCCCGTTGATCGCCCCACCCTCACGCAAATGGCGCACCAGCGCTCGGGTGTCGATGCCGCGGATGCCCACCACGTTGTGACGCTGCAACCAGGCCTCGAGCGTGCTTTCGCTGCGCCAGTTGCTGGCTGCGGGGGCCAGTTCGCGGGCGATCACGCCGCGCACATGGGGTGCGTCCGCCTCCTGATCGGCGCTGTTCACGCCGGTGTTGCCCAGCTCCGGGTAGGTGAAGGTCACCAGCTGACCGGAATAGCTGGGGTCGGTCATCACCTCCTGATAACCGCTCATGCCGGTGTTGAACACCACCTCACCCACGGCGGTGCCACTGGCGCCGAAGGCTTCACCGCGCAGCACTAGGCCATCGGCCAGCACCAATAGAGCAGGAGAGGAGGAAGGGGCTGTGGTCATGACCCCATCATCCCCTCCAGAGGGATCAAGCCAGGGGAGCCTCAAGAGCCGAACGCAGCCGCTCGAGCCGCTGCCAGGCGCCACCGCTAGCCATGGCCTCGAGGGCCTGCGACACCGCATCCACCACGGATTCAGCCCGGCCAGAAGCCCAGAGCACCAAAGCAGCGTTCAAGGCCACCACGTCACGCTGAGCAGCCGTGCCCCGGCCCTGGAGCACCGCCTCAAGAATCGCCTGGTTCTCAGCAAGCTCACCACCGGCCAGAGCTTGCATCGGCGCCTCCGCCAGCCCCACCGAGGCCGGTGTGATCGTTTCAGCGCGCACCGTGCCGGCCTCCACCAGCCGCAGCTCGCTGGGGCCTGAGAGCGAAGCCTCATCCAGGCCGCCATGGCCATGCACCACCACGGCACGCTCCAGCCCCAGGCGTGCCAGAGCATCGGCCATCGGATCGAGCAGATCCGCAGCACCCACCCCGAGCACCTGCGTATCAGGCCGCAGCGGATTCACCAGCGGGCCCAGCAGGTTGAAGACCGTGCGCACGCCGAGGGCCCGGCGCAGCGGCGCCAGCCCCACCAAGGCCGGATGCCAGCCCGGTGCGAACAGAAAGGTGACACCCGCCGGCTCCAGAGCGGCGATCACCTGCTGCGCCGGTGCCTTGAGATTGAGCCCGACTGCCTCGAGCACATCGGCCGACCCCACCTTGCCGCTGGCGCTGCGATTGCCGTGTTTGGCCACGTGCGCCCCGCAGGCAGCGGCCACAAAGGCCACAGCGGTGGAGATGTTGAAGGTGTTCGCCCCATCACCGCCTGTGCCGCAGGTATCCACTAGGGGAAGCTCGGGCCTGGGCCCTGGCAGGGGGCAGGCCTGGCGCAGCACCCGGGCCATGGCCGCGAGCTCCTCACCATTCACCCCCTTGGCCCGCAGGCCCGCGAGCAAAGCACCTGTGAGCACAGGCTCAAGCTCTTCGGCCAGCCAGCCCTGCATCAGTGCCGTGGCTTGATCAGCGCTGAGCGAATCCCCCTGCAAGAGCTGCTCCAGCAGCGCGGGCCAGGATGGAACAGCGGCCATGGGGGAGGCATCAGCTGCGGCTGATGTAGCAGAAAAAGCCGTTCAAGGGCTGTCCTGATCGGCCGTATCAAAGCCTGAGCCCACCGCCTGCTCCTGGGCCTCAACGCCGGGGCGGTAGCCGGCCGCCCAGATCGCTCGGCAGCGCTGATTCAGTTCAGCCTGACTGAGGCCCCAGAGGCGCAGGGTTTTCTGCAGGTCGTCCTGCAGATCCAGGGCACCAGGGAAGCCGGCGTAGCGCATCAGCAGCCGGCCGAGATCCACCAGCTGACCATCGGCAGGCTGCTGGGTGGCCAGCAGGGAATCCACCAGCTCCCGATCACTGGCATACAAAGGATGCTGTTGCTCAGGCTGATCGCTGGCAGGCATCAGATCGTGCGGCTGGGCTGGCTCCCTAGGTTGGCAGCTTCCTGCGAGGCGTCATGGCAGCCATCCGGTTCGGGTTGATCGGGCGCTACCTGCGGCCCTATCGGCGCACGGTGCTGCTGGGGGTGGCCGCCCTCGTGGTGGTGAACCTGCTGAGCGTGGCGCTGCCCCTGCTGGTGCGGGGCGTGATCGACGACCTGCAGGACGGTTTCACCTTCAGCGATGTGCTGCGCCAGGCGGCGCTGATCATCGCCCTGGCCTCGGTGATGGGGGCCGTGCGGCTGTGGTCGCGGATGCTGGTGTTCGGCGTGGGCCGCCAGGTGGAAGCCGGCGTGAAGCAGGAGATCTTCGATCACATGCTGCGCCAGGAACCTGGGTGGGTGCAGACCACCGGCAGCGGCGAGGTGATCAGCCGCGCCACCAGCGATGTGGAAAACGTGCGGCGGCTGCTGGGGTTCGCCGTGCTCAGCCTCACCAACACGGTGCTGGCCTATGCACTCACCCTGCCGGCGATGTTGGCGATCGATCCGCTGCTCAGCCTGGCGGCGGTGGGGCTGTACCCGCTGATGCTGGTCACGGTGCGACTGTTCGGCGGGCGGATGATGCGCCAGCAGCGGCGGCAGCAGGAGGCCCTGGCCCAGCTGAGCGATCTGATCCAGGAAGACCTCTCTGGCATCAACGCGATCAAGATCTATGGCCAGGAGGCCACGGAGCGGCAGGCCTTCGCCGATCGCAACCGCCGCTACCGCGACGACGCCCTCCAACTGGCCCGCACCCGCAGCACCTTGTTCCCGCTGCTCGAGGGCATCTCGTCGGTGAGCCTGCTGCTGCTGCTGGCCCTGGGCAGCGGGCAGCTGGAAACCGGCCGCCTGAGCATCGGCGATCTGGTGGCGTTGATCCTCTACGTGGAGCGGCTGGTGTTCCCCACGGCGCTGCTGGGCTTCACACTCAACACGTTCCAGACCGGCCAGGTGAGCCTGGAGCGGGTGGAGGATCTGCTGCGGCGCAAGCCCCGCGTCACCTCACCGGTTCAACCGGTGGCGATCGCGGCACCGACCAAGGCCGGACGCCGCGCTGCAGCCGTGGAGGCGCGCGATCTTTCGCTGCGCTACCCGGATGCTGAGCGCCTGGCCCTCGAGCACGTGAGCTTCCGGCTCGAACCCGGCGAGCTGGTGGCGGTGGTGGGGCCAGTGGGCTGCGGCAAAACCACCCTGGCGCGGGCCCTCGGCCGCATGGTGGAGGTGCCTGAGGGTGCGCTGTTCCTGAACGGCACCGACATCACTCGGGTGGCCCTCGATGATTTGCGCCGCCAGGTGGCCCTGGTACCGCAGGAGGGTTACCTCTTCACCGCCACCCTCGCCGACAACCTGCGCTACGGCGACCCATCAGCCGGGCAGGAGACCGTGGAAATGGCGGCGATCCAGGCACGCCTGGAAGGCGACATCCGCGGCTTCCCCGATGGCTACAGCACCCTGGTGGGCGAGCGGGGCATCACCCTCAGCGGCGGGCAACGCCAGCGCACGGCGCTGGGCAGGGCGCTGCTTGTGCAGGCCCCGCTGCTGGTGCTCGACGACGCTCTGGCCAGCGTGGACAACAACACCGCCGCCGACATTCTGCAATCGGTGCGCAGCCAACAGGACCGCACGATCCTGATGATCAGCCACCAGCTCTCGGCCGCCGCCGCCTGCGACCGCATCCTGGTGATGGATGGCGGGCGCCTCGTGCAGCAGGGGCATCACAACGATTTGGTGCAGAAGAGCGGCACCTACCGCCGTCTGTGGGAGCGCGAACAGGCGGAGCAACAACTGAGCAAGGCGGCTTAAGCCACGCCAGAAGCGGATCAGCGGGTTCAGTCACACTCTGTGCGCTTCACCAGACAACTCACGCAGCCGTGGCTTAGCTGAAGCTGATGCCCCGCGCCGCTGCCATGACCACCGGTGTGCCTTACCGCCTGCGCTGCACCCTCACTTTCGGCGATATCTACGGCCAGATCCTGATTTGGATGCTGGTGATCTTCGTGAGCCTGGCGGCCGGGCTGGCCCTGATGGGCGCCAGCAAACCGCTGTTTGCGCTTGTGGGTGTGGGCCTGATTTTGGTGCTCTCGCTGCCGTTTCTGCTGTTCGCCTTCACCACCACGCTGCTCAACCACATCGCTCTGGAGCCCGGCGCACCACAAGGATGAGCGCCGTAGGCTGAAATCAGCACATCGGCTGCGGCATCAGTGTTCGGACTGTTTGGTGGACTGGGTGGATCCAAGGGCGCGCTGATCGCTCCCGATGCCGCGCTGACTGGCCGCGCCGAGCCCATGGCCACGGCCGATCGCCATGTGGTGCTCGGCACCGCCTTGAAAGCACCGCTCAGCACCAGCCAGCAGGAGGCGCTGTTTGGCTGCGGCTGCTTCTGGGGGGCTGAAAAGGGGTTCTGGCGCCTGCCCGGTGTGATCAGCACCGCCGTGGGCTACGCCGGCGGCTACACCCCCAACCCCACCTACGAGGAGGTTTGCTCGGGCCGCACCGGCCACACCGAAGTGGTGCGGGTGGTGTGGGATGTGAACGCCGTGGATTTCAGCGACCTGCTCAAGCTGTTCTGGGAATGCCACGACCCCACCCAGGGCATGGCCCAAGGCAACGACACCGGCACGCAATACCGCTCAGCTGTGTATGTGGATGACCCTGAGCTGCTCAAGCTTGCTGAAGCCTCCCGCGATCGCTACCAGGCATTGCTGAACGCCAACGGCAAGGGAGCGATCACCACGGAGATCGCAACCGGCAAGCCCTTCTTCTTCGCTGAGACTTACCACCAGCAATATCTGGCGCGCCCCGGCAGCCGCCCCTACTGCTCAGCCCGCCCCAGCGGCGTGCTGCTCGATGGTTTTCAAGGCTCCAGCTACAAGCTGCCGGCAGCGGTGTGGAGCCACTACGACTGGTCGATTGATCACTGCGTACTGCGGGGCGACAACACGCCGATTGGGTTGTGATCGCGCTGTTGGTTCCCCTCCTCGCCCTCAGCAGCCCTTGGTGGGAGGACTACGACACCCGCGAGCGCTTTCTCTGCGGCGATCAGGGTGTGCTGGTGGTGGAGCGCAACGACGCGCAGGCGTCATTGATCAGCGGCAGCAACCGCTTCACGCTGTTTCGCGTGGCGAGCAGCCAGCCTGGGCTGCGCTACGGCAGCGAGGCGATGGAGCTGATCCTCTGGGGCGACAACCTCACCCTGGAGCAGGGCCGCCGCAAGCTGCAATGCACCCGCACCGATCAAGCCTGAGCCGCCGATGAATCCCCTGCCCGACCGCACTGTGATCCTCGGGATGGTGATCACCCTGGGGTTGGTGTTCGCCCTGGTGTTCTGGTTTGTGCGGTTGGCACCATCGCCGGAGCCCGCGCTGCAGTGGCGCGACTCGGCCCCTCTGGAACCGAAGGCAGCACCTGCACCTCAACCGCCAGCACAACCGGGCCGCAGTGGCGGCGAGCTGATCTGAACGGGCCAGATTCACTCGCCTCGAAACGAATGCCGATGATCTGGGAGACAATGCCCCGGTGGCACTGACGTCGCACTTGTTGCCGCACCTGTTTCCGATCACCCGCGTGGACCCGAAGCCCCAGCGCCAGCTGCATCCGCTGCCCAGGGGACTGGTGGAGCTCTACGGACTGTTGGCCGTGCTGTTCGTGCTGGTGCCGGAATGGATGGCCGATGGGGCCCTGGCGGGTCTGCGGGCCGGCCGCGATGGCAGCGACCTGCCCATGACCACCTCGGCCTGGCAGCGCATCCCGGAGCTGCGGCTTGCCTCGATGAATCTGAT
The DNA here is from genome assembly GCF_014654725.1 of Vulcanococcus sp. Clear-D1. Lineage (GTDB taxonomy): Bacteria > Cyanobacteriota > Cyanobacteriia > PCC-6307 > Cyanobiaceae > Vulcanococcus. The sequence continues at coordinate 403,438 of NZ_JACVZV010000015.1, forward strand.
GGAGTTGCGGGACCTCGCGCGCGCCCTTCGGCTCTGGGGTTACAGCAGCCTCAATCGCGAGCAGCTCACCGTGTCGCTACTGCGCAAAATCCAGGCCAGACGCGGGAAGGCGCTGTGATAATTTCTTTCTCGCCGGGGCGTAGCGCAGCTTGGTAGCGCACCACTTTGGGGTAGTGGGGGTCGTGGGTTCAAATCCCGCCGCTCCGATTCAATCACCGGCCTAAAACCCAGTCCCTGAGCCGCTTCTCCCCCAGAGGCGGCTTTTTTGTTTCGAGCCTCCTGGGCCTAAACGGACCTACCTGACGTGGACCCCAAAAACTGAACCAGTCCTTATGAGAGCTTCCCAAGCGGCCAG
>NZ_JACVZV010000016.1 GCF_014654725.1 Vulcanococcus sp. Clear-D1
ACCTGGGCGAGGACGACATCGTGCGCTTTGAAGACCGTTACGGACGAAGCGATGCCACAATCAAAGCAAATGAGGTGCTTACAGCATGAAGACAGCTCTGATCACCGGAATCACCGGGCAGGACGGCAGCTATCTGGCTGAACTTCTTCTCGAGAAAGGGTATGCCGTGCATGGCATCAAACGCCGGGCGAGCAGCTTCAACACGGCGCGGATTGACCACCTCTACCAGGATCCCCATGAATTGGACCCTCGCCTGGTGCTCCACTACGGCGACCTCACGGACAGCACCAATCTGATCCGGATCATTCAGCAGGTTCAGCCCGATGAGATCTACAACCTAGGGGCTCAAAGCCATGTAGCTGTGAGCTTTGAGGCACCGGAATACACAGCCAACAGCGATGCACTGGGCACCCTGCGAATTCTTGAAGCAGTGCGGATGCTCGGCCTCTCCAAGAAAACACGGATCTATCAGGCCAGCACCTCAGAGCTCTACGGCCTAGTGCAGGAAATTCCTCAGAAAGAATCCACTCCCTTCTATCCCCGCAGCCCGTACGGCGTTGCCAAGCTCTACGCCTATTGGATCACGGTGAACTACCGCGAAGCATATGGGATGTATGCCTGCAACGGCATCCTCTTTAACCACGAAAGCCCACGGCGCGGCGAAACCTTCGTAACACGCAAGATCACCCGCGGCCTGGCACGCATCAACGAAGGCCTGGACGACTGCCTCTATATGGGCAATCTCGACTCGCTGCGCGACTGGGGCCACGCCCGCGACTACGTGGAGATGCAGTGGCGGATGCTGCAGCAGGAGCTGCCGGAAGACTTCGTGATTGCTACTGGCCGACAGGAGAGTGTTCGCCGCTTCATTGAGCTCACCGCCCAGGAGCTGGGTTGGGGAGCCATTCAGTGGGAAGGAGAAGGCATCGAAGAAGTGGGACGACGCAGCACGGGTGAAGTGGTGGTGCGCATTGATCCGCGCTATTTCCGGCCTGCCGAAGTGGAGACCCTGCTGGGCGACCCCACCAACGCCCGTGAGAAGCTCGGCTGGACGCCGACCACCACCCTGGAGGAACTCGTGGCTGAGATGGTGGCAGCCGATAAGGAGGAGGCTCGGAAAGAAGCCATCCTGCGCCTGAAGGGTTTCAACGTGGTGGGATCGATGGAGAATCCGCCCATGAACCCGGCAGCTGTGTCCGCCGCTGGAGGGAAAACCTGATGGAGAAGCTGATCACGACGGAGGATCGCATCTTCGTGGCCGGTCATCGGGGCATGGCAGGCAGTGCGATCTGCAGAGCGCTTGAACGCGCTGGATACAGCCGGATCCTCACCGCCACACGCGAGGAACTCGATCTGCTGGACACCTCGCCTGTGGAGCGGTGGTTCAGCAAGCACAAGCCAACGGTGGTGGTGCTCGCAGCCGCCAAGGTGGGCGGGATCCATGCGAACAACACATATCCGGCCGACTTCCTGCTGGACAACCTCAGGATCCAGACCAACGTGATCGAAACGGCCTGGCGCTCCGGCGTACGCCGCCTGCTGTTTCTCGGCAGCAGCTGCATCTATCCCAAGTTCGCCGACCAACCAATCCGAGAAGAAGCTCTTCTCACAGGGCCACTGGAGCCAACAAACGAGTGGTATGCGATCGCTAAAATCGCCGGCATCAAACTCTGCCAAGCCTTGCGGTTGCAGCACGGGTTTGACGCCATCAGCCTGATGCCCACCAATCTCTACGGCCCGGGAGACAACTACCACCCCACCAACAGCCATGTGCTTCCAGCTCTGATCCGTCGCTTCCATGAGGCCGCCGAGGCCCAACTCAGCACGGTGACCTGCTGGGGCACCGGCACCCCGCTGCGGGAGTTCCTGCATGTGGACGACCTGGGCGAAGCCTGTGTGTTTGCGCTGGAGCACTGGAACCCGGCCGCGGGCGAGCTCACCTATCTGAATGTGGGCACCGGCCTGGACCAGAGCATCCGTGAGCTCGCTGAAGCAGTCGCGCAGGCCACGGGGTTCACTGGGGAGATTGCCTGGGATCCCACCAAACCCGACGGCACGCCCAAGAAGCAGCTTGATGTGAGTCGCCTCAACGCACTCGGCTGGCAGGCTCGCATCCCTCTGGATCAGGGCCTCAACAGCACTGTGGCTCTCTTCCGCGAGCAGCTGCAGAAAGAACTGGTGAGGCTGAACTGAGATGAAAGCGATGATCCTGGCGGCGGGCAAGGGAACGCGGGTCCAGCCGATCACGCACGTGATCCCCAAACCGATGATTCCGATCCTGCAGAAGCCGGTGATGGAGTTTCTGCTGGAGCTGCTCAAAGAGCACGGCTTCAAGGAGGTGATGGTGAATGTGTCGCACCTCGCCGAAGAAATCGAGAACTACTTCCGCGACGGCCAGCGCTTCGGCGTGGAAATCGCTTACAGCTTTGAAGGCCGCATCGAGGATGGTGAACTGATCGGCGATGCCCTGGGGTCGGCCGGCGGCCTCAAGAAGATCCAGGATTTCCAGCCCTTTTTCGATGACACCTTCGTGGTGCTCTGCGGCGATGCCCTGATCGACCTCGACCTGAGCGAAGCGGTGCGCCGTCATAGGGAGAAAGGGGCGATCGCCAGCCTCGTCACCAAACGGGTGCCTCGCGATCAGGTGAGTAGCTACGGCGTCGTTGTCACCGACGAGCAGGACTGCATCCGCGCCTTCCAGGAAAAACCGAAGGTGGAGGAGGCCCTCAGCGACACGATCAACACCGGCATCTACATCTTCGAGCCGGAGATCTTTGCCCACATTCCCTCCGGTCAACCGTTCGATATCGGCTCCGACCTGTTCCCGAAGCTGGTGGAGCTGGGGTCGCCCTTCTATGCCCTGCCGATGGATTTCGAATGGGTGGATATCGGCAAAGTGCCCGATTACTGGCAGGCGATTCGCAGCGTGCTTCAAGGCGAGGTGCGTCAGGTCGGCATCCCGGGCAAAGAGGTTCGGCCAAGGGTGTACACCGGCCTGAACGTGGCTGCCAACTGGGACACGATCAAGGTGCAGGGCCCGGTGTATGTGGGCGGAATGACCAGGATCGAAGACGGCGCCACCATTCTCGGCCCGTCGATGATCGGCCCCAGCTGTCACATCTGCGAAGGCGCGGTGATCGACAACTCAATCATTTTTGATTACTCACGGATCGGCCCCGGGGTGCAGCTGGTGGAGAAGCTGGTGTTCGGCCGCTACTGCGTCGGCAAGAACGGCAACCACTTCGACCTGCAGGAAGCAGCGCTCGACTGGCTGATCACCGATGCCCGTCGTCAGGATCTGGTGGAACCCTCGCCCCAGCAGAAGGCGATGGCCGAGCTGCTGGGGACAGACCTGACTTTGGGGCAAGCGGCATGACTTCACTTTCCATGACGCGACGCTCTCATCCCACCCGCACCAGCTGCTGCATCGGCGCCAGCTCTGTGGGTCGTCCGACGATGGCGTTAATCGCTTCAACCAACAGCCATGTGTTGCCGGCTCTGATACGTCGCTTGCATGAGGTGACTGTGGGCTTGAAAAGCACGGTTGGGGCATTTCGCAAGCAACTTAGCGAGGACTTGGTTCGGCTGTAATGGAAAGGCGCGTTTACCTGGCACAGCGCCTGAATCGGTTTCTCGACTGCCATCGCGGCGAACGGATGGTGCTGGTATGCAATGGACCTTCACTGAATCAAACAGATTTCGCCCCCATTCGCGGCGAAATCTGCATGGGCCTCAATAAGATCTACCTTGGATTCAAAAGATTTCGCTTTTACCCTAGATACTACCTGGCAATTAATCGCCGCGTGATCGAGCAGGGTGCCGATGAAATCCGAAGATTGGCCTGCATCCGATTTCTAAGAGACCTAGAAGGCTGCAATCCCTTGCCTGAATCGGCTCTGACTTATCTCCTCCATTCAAGGCCCGAGCAGCGTTTTCACGAGAACCTGTGCGAAGGGTTTTTCGAGGGCTTTACGGTCACCTTTGCTGCTTTACAGATCGCTTTTTTCATGGGCTTTTCGGAGGTGGTGATCGTCGGCATGGATCACCGTTACGCTTACAAAGGCCTGCCCAACGAGGCTCATAAACTCGTGGGCGCGGATCCGAACCATTTTGATCCCTCTTATTTCAGTGGTCACACCTGGGATAATCCAGATCTACAAAATTCCGAGCGCTACTACTCTATGGCTCGCGAAAGCTATGAAGCAGCAGGTCGCCGGATCATCGATTGCACAGTTGATGGCGCCTGTGCTGTTTTCGAAAAAGGCAGGCTCGAAGAGGTGCTGCGATGACCTCACTCCTGATCACCGGTGGTGCTGGCTTCATTGGGAGCCATACCTGCCTAGTGCTGCTTGGAGCTGGCCATGACTTGGTGGTGCTCGACAACTTCAGTAACAGCTCCCCCGAAAGCCTGAGGCGTGTAATGGAGCTGGCGGGCCCAGGAGCTGACGGGCGCCTGACGGTGGTGGAGGGCGACATCCGCAATCCTGCTGATCTGGAGCGGGCGTTTGCCGCCGCTCCGGCGAATCGCCCGATCGAAGCCGTGATCCACTTCGCTGGGCTCAAGGCCGTAGGTGAATCAGTGCAACACCCTCTGCGCTACTGGGATGTGAACCTGAGTGGCTCTCGTCAGCTTTTGAGCGCTATGCAGGCTCAGGGCTGCCGCACCCTTGTGTTCAGCAGCAGCGCGACGCTTTACGGAATTCCTGAACAGGTGCCGATTCCGGAAACAGCACCGATCCAACCGATCAACCCCTACGGCCACAGCAAGGCAGCGGTGGAACAGCTGCTCGCTGATCTGAGCGCCAGTGAGCCTGGCTGGCGTATTGCCCGGCTGCGCTACTTCAACCCGGTGGGCGCCCACCCCAGTGGCCTCATCGGTGAAGACCCCAGTGGCATCCCCAACAATCTGTTCCCATTTGTGAGCCAGGTGGCGGTGGGAAGGCGCGAGCGGCTGCAGGTGTTCGGGGGTGACTGGCCGACCCGCGATGGCAGCGGCGTGCGTGACTACATCCATGTGATGGACCTGGCCGAAGGACACAAAGCCGCGCTCGATACGCTTCTGGCTGAGACGCCCCAGATGCTCACGTTGAATCTGGGCAGCGGCCAGGGGCACTCGGTGTTGGAGGTGGTTGCGGCATTTGAACGCGCCAGCGGCCGCGCAGTTCCTTACGAGCTGGTGGAGCGCCGCCCCGGGGATGCGGCCAGCACCGTGGCTGATCCTGCTCTCGCCCTCAAGCGCCTGGGCTGGCGCACCCGGCGCAGCCTGGCGGAGATGTGCCGCGATGGTTGGGCATGGCAGAGCGTCAACCCCAACGGGTACAGCACGGCCACCATCCAGGGAGGCGAGCTGATGCCAAAAACGGTCTTGATCACCGGTGCGGCAGGTGGCATTGGCTCTGGGCTCGTTGCCGCACTGGCAAGTGCTGGATGGGCCGTGATCGGCTCCGACCATCCAGCTGCAGGTCCAGATCCCAGCACCCTCCAACACTGCCAGGGCTGGATCACCGCCGACCTGGCGGCACTAAGCCGGCATCCTGATCATCTGGAAGCCTTCAAGAGCGCCGTGCTTACCGCTACAGCAGGCCACGATTTTATGGCAATTGTGCATAATGCCGCGCTGCAACGCCTGGGCAGCTTTGAACAGCTCACCGCAATGGACTGGTGTGAGACGCTGGAGGTGAATCTGATGGCCCCCGTTGCGATCAGCAGGGCCTTGCTTCCTCAGCTCCAGAGACAGTGTGGATCGATCGTGCACATCGGCAGCATCCATAGCCAA
>NZ_JACVZV010000017.1 GCF_014654725.1 Vulcanococcus sp. Clear-D1
GCAACGTTCGCCTCTCGGCTCCCGCGCAGTCCAAAACCATAACACCCCTTGCCGGCGGCTTGTCAAGTGGGCGACACCAGCGCGTCAGCCCAGGGCTTGAACGTGGCCAGTGTTTGGGCGTCACGGGCCGCCAGAACTGGGAAGTTGGCCTGCGACAAATCCTCACCGGCCTGAAGCTGAGCGGGATCACGCTCCAACCAGCGGATCGGACAGTTCAGCTCATGCAGCACCAGCCAAGCCGCCGCCAGATCCCAGATCTTGGGTGTGGCCTCGAGGGCTGAGATGGTCTGCCCCATCCCCACACTCACCAGGTTGAGGCTGGCCACCCCAAGCAAGCGGATCTTTCCGGGAAAGCGCTGATGAGGCAGCTTCTGCAGCACCCCGATCGAGCGGCTGCACAGGGAGGCGCAACCGGCAACCTGATTGCGGGCCGCTGGTGGCTGCAATTTGTTGTGCTTCCGCCAGGCACCGCCACCGCGAATCGCCACGATCCGCTGGCGTAGGGGTGGTACATCCAGTACCGCCAGCACAGGAACGCCATTCTCGAAGCGCGCCAAGGAGATGGCCCAATAAGGGATGCCCGCAGCGAAGTTGGTGGTGCCATCCAGCGGATCCACCACCCAAAAGGCTGGCGAGCTCGGCACGCACTGGCTGCCTTCCTCGCTCAGCACGCCTTCGCCTGGATAAAGCTGGGCCAGACCGTCCACCAAGGCGGCATCACTCCAGCGATCGCAAGCTGTGATCAGGCTGCCGTCGGCCTTGGCCTCAGAATCCAGCTGGCCAAAATCTGCACGTTGGCGCTCGGCCACCCGATCGAGCAGGAGACCCAGGGCATCCAGCCCCTCTGGCATGCGAATGGGCGAAGCGGTCATCCGAGCTCCATGGCAAGAACGCGATCGAGGCTGCGGCCGGTGTCGTCGCGGAACTGGCGCAGGTTGACGCGGCTGAGCAACACCAAGGCCAGAACTGCGATGGCTGCTTCCACCACAAACACAGCCGCGTAGGGGGGGAAGGCGCTGCCGGCAGGACTGAACGTGCGGGCCAGATCCAGCAAGCCACCACCCAGCACTTTCCCTGCGGCGCGGGAATAAGCCTGGGCCAAGCCCCAGACCCCCACAAAAGTGCCCGCCACTTCTGGCAAGGTGAGATCCAGCATCAACACCAGCGTGGCATTGGTGCCGATCCCGGTCGCCAAGCCAAACAGGAAAAGAACCAACTTCAGCCACTGCGGCTCAGCGGTGAGGCCCACCAGGGTGAGCAGCACGAGCGAAGCCAGAATCAACTGACAACCCAGGCGGGCGCAGACAAATTTGCCCAGCCGCGGCACCAACCACAGGCCGGCCAGCAGCAGACCCACCAAGGTGCCGATCCCCCAGACCGCGCTGAGTGAAGCGGTGGCTGCGATGGGCAGGTTGAACACTTCGGCGCCGTAGCTCTCCAGGATCGGATCCTGCAGAAACACCGCCAGGGTGAACGCCAGCAGGAAGCAGAAGAACACCAACACCTGGCGACTGGAGGTGATCAGGCGCCAGGCCACCGCCAGGGTGATCGCGTCATCACGATCTTCGGCGCGGCTGAGCTGCTGACGGCGACCAGGCGTTTCAATTCCCCAGGTGGCAATCAGGGTGAGGGCAAACACCACCAGAGCCACCCTGCCCATGAAGGTGAAGAGGGCCGTTTCCAACAGCCCTGAATCGGTCACGCCATCGAGGCCCTTCAGACAGATCGAGCTCGCGATGGCACCCACCACAATCCCCACGGTGAGCAGACACCAGATCAGCCCCACCGCCCGAGGGCGCTCCTGCTCGGTGGTGCTGTCGATCACCAAAGCCAGATAGGGGGTGGTGGCCAGTGACACGGCCAGTCCGTAGCAGGCGGTGAGACCGCACAACGCGGCAACGCCCAGAGCGATGCCCCATCCAGCGCCGGTTTCGAGGGCGTTGTGCAGCCGGAAGATCAAAGGAATCAACAGCACCGCAAGGCTGCAGAACAGCGCAGCACCGATCCAGATGTAAGGCGTTCGGTGCCGGCCCGCCACAGGATGTGCATCCGACATCTGGCCGAACAGGATGCGGGAGGGTGCCACCAGCTGCTCAAACGCCAGAGCGCCGCCCACTAGCAAACCAGGGAAACCCAGCTCCGTGAGCATCACCCGGTTGAGGAGCCCCACAAAGATCACGGCCAGGCATCCGACGCAGCCCTGAAACAGGCCCAGCCGCAGCAAACGGGGAAGAGGTAGTGACAGCTGTCAGCCTTCAGCTGACTACTGACGTTAGGACGGTTTGACCGTCTCAGGATGCAGGCTGGGCGGAAACCGCGGCCTGGCAGGCTGGCTGCAGAGGCTCGGGCGGGACCGGGACGCTGTTGCTCTCATCGTCGATCGACTTGCTGGCAGGCAGGGACGCGGCCTGACACACGGCAATCTGATCGAGACCCGTCCGACGGCGAAGTGTGGCCAATCGGTCGTTGTAGTCAGCCAGGGCCTGGGCATAGGCAAGATCTGCCTGGGTGAGGTCGCGCTGGTTATCCACCACTTCGCGCTGGGTGCTGACACCCGCCTGGAAGCGCAAACGAGCCAGGCGCAAGGCTTCCCGAGACGAAATCACCTGACGGGATGTTGTCTGAATATTGCGGTTGGCCTGACGAAGCTGATAGAAGCTTTGCTCGACCTCAAAGCGCAGACGATCTCGCGTATCGGCAAAGCGGAAGGTGTTTTCCTGCGCCCTCTGCTTGGCTTGCCTGTATTGAGCACGGGCAGCACCACCATCAAAGATATTCCAGCTGGCTTGCAGGCCTACGGCATTTTCAACAGCCCAGCCGCTTCTTCCCTTGAGATCAACAAGTACATTTTCAATACCTTGATAGCGGAAGCCACTGAGATTATTAAAGATCGACAAGAATGGTTGAACAGAACCCAGAGCGCTATTGGCCTGGCTGTTAGCAGCAGAAATATCGAGCAGGGCGTTATCAAGTTCCTCGCGGAATGCATAAGCAGCGATCACGCTCTCTTGAAGCGACGCCGTCCAGACACCGAGAGGCTTGAGCGGTTGACTGGCTGTTGGGCTTACATTTTGGGGAAGATCCAACAAGCGCGCGAGATCTCGGCGTGAAACCGACTGTTGCGCCAGCGCATTGGTGAGCAGCTGCTGGTCACGGGCAAGCTGGGTTTCGGCTTCTAAAACTTCGAGCTTCGTAGCGACGCCGGCTTGGAAACGTGCGGTTGCGTCACGCAAGCTCACAATGGAAGCCCGAACGGAATCCTGGCCGATCCTAACCGCCTCATCGCTGAACTGGAGCTCAAAGTAGGCTTGAGCGGCCTGCAAGCGGAGCTCCCGCAGAGCGATTAAATATTGATTTTTTGCCTGCTCAAACTGGTCTCTGGCAGCAGCAATCTGAGGAACCCGCTGCGGATTGATCAGATCCCACTGTGCGGAGAGCTGGGCACCCATATCCCAACGACTGGTATAGGTGTAACTCTTCTGTGTTGTGGTCTGACCAGTGAGCTGATTGGTTGATGGCGAGATGATGCGCTGGTTGCCACCGGTGTAGCCGGGCAAGTTCTGGGCATTCACGCTGAGGGTTGGATACCAGGCAGCGATCTGGGAGCGGAGCTGGCTCTGAGCCTGATCCACCTGGCTGGCGATCGCCTTCAGGTTGGGGTTATTAACCTCAGCCAGATTTTCAACGTCTTTGAGCGAGAGCGGGCGCAACTCAGCAATGCGCACCTGCTCCGGCTTGTTCGGGAGCGCCAGGGTGGCGGGAGCCGCCAGGTTCTGCAGACTTGGATCAAGCTTGGTGGCAGCCGGCGCCAACACGCTGGCATCGGACTTGGGCCGCAACCCTTTCACCTGCGGCGCCAGAGGCAAGGGAGCCTGAACACTGGCAGCAGGCTGCTCTTGGGCAAAGCCGGTGCCGGTGATGGCCAGCAGACCGGTGCCAGCTGCAGCAAGCCAGGTCTTGAAGGGTCGCGTCACCGAAAAACTCTGCCCAGATAAAAGTTGTCTCGGCGAGCTTAGTCAGTTCAGGAGTCGGTGCCCAGGCAGGCGGCCACGATCTCAGCTGCCCCTCCCACCAGCTGCACCGGCACGGGCAACTGGGCCGCAACCTCCTCGAGGCGCTGGTCGTCAAGAAACACCGGTTCGCCCTGCCGCAGCATCACAGCAGGCAGCAGCAGTTCCTCACCAAGATCGCGGCCTTGGAGCCCCTCCAGCAGATCGGAACCCGTGAGCAGGCCTGTGACCACCTGATCCTGACCCCAGTAGGGGCTCGGCAGGCCATGCAGCAACAGCTCCAATCCCTCCACAGCATTCAGGCGATCCACCGCAGGCTGCAGCGCTTCCGCCACCAGCAAACCCACCACCCAGCTCACCCGCCGGGGCTGAGGCAAGGCAGCGGGTAGGGAGTCGGTGGCCGCATCCATCGCCTCGAGGAAGGCCCGGATGCTGCCCACGCCATTGCCCTCCTGCGGCAGATCCTCGTAATCGTCGCGGGGCGGCAGCGAATAGCCCGCCATCAAGTACCACTCATCGGAGAGCCAGGCAAAGCGGCTGCCCAGCTCCGCCTGGAAGCGCTGCTGGAGGGGTTCCACCTGGGCAATCACCTGTTGCGCGCAGGCGCGGTCCACCGGTACCAGCCCGTCACCGTCTGGCCGGTAGCGGGTGAGCCCCACCGGCACCACAGCCGCCGAGAGCACCGCGGGCCACTCACCGCCAGCAAAGCGCGCCAGATCGGTGAGGGTGCGCTCCAAGGCGGGGCCATCGTTCAGGCCAGGGCACACCACCACCTGGGCGTGAATCTGCAGGTCGCGCTGCTGAAACCAGGCCAGTTGCTCCATCAGCAGGCCGGCCCTGGGATTCACCAGCAACCTGGAGCGCAAGTCGGCATCCGTGGCGTGCACGGACACGAACAGGGGCGAAAGCCGCTGTTCTTCAATGCGCTGCCAGTCAGCCGCGGTGAGGTTGGTGAGGGTGAGGTATGAGCCGTAGAGAAAGCTGAGGCGGTAGTCGTCGTCTTTGAGATAGAGGCTGCGGCGGTGGCCTGGCGGCTGCTGATCGATGAAGCAGAACGGGCAGTGGTTGTTGCACTGCTTGAGGCCATCGAACAAGGCCTCGCTGAAGGCCAGACCCAAACCTTCGTCGGCATCCTTCTCCAGCTCCACCACGTGCACGCTGCCGTCAGGGTCCTGCACCTCGAGGGTGAGCTCCTCCGCGCAGACCAGGAACTGCAGATCGATCAGATCGCGGGGTCGCACGCCATTGATGCTCAGCAGCCGATCACCCGGCTGGATCCCCAGCTCATCCCCGATCGACTCCGGCTCCACCGCATCCACCAAAGCCGGCTGAGGCAGACGCACCTCACTGGCATCCACCAGGGGAACACCGGCCGAGGGTTCCTTCCACACAGGCGCTGCCCGTTCGTTCTTGCTCTCTCCAGTGTGAGTGCTCAGCCCGCCAGGCGACCAACCCAGAGCAGCAGACCAAAGCCGAAAAAGAGCCGATAGCCGACGAACCACCACGTGCTGTGGTGCTGCAGAAAGCGCAACAACCAGGCGATCGCCAACCACGACACCAGAGCCGAGGTAGCGATCCCCACCAAGAGCGGCAGCACGCCACCAGCCACGGGCTGTGCGAATGCCTCCTTCAGCTCCACCAGACCAGCGATCGCAATCGCAGGGATCCCAAGCAAAAAGGAGAAGCGGGCTGCATCCGCGCGCTTCCACCCATCGAAGAGCGAGGCGGTAAGCGTGCTGCCAGAGCGTGAGACCCCCGGAATCAAAGCCAGGGCCTGAGCCAGCCCCACCCAGAGGCCATCGCGAACGCTGACCTGCTGCAGCAGGCGGCGACGGGTGCCGATGCGTTCGGCCAGGGCCAACAGGAGCGCCATCACGATCGACACCAGCGCGATCGAGGTGAGGCTGCGCAGGGGGGATTGATCGAAGTTGGGCACGCAGAGCTTGATGGCCAGCCCGCCGATCAGGATCGGAATCGTGCCGAGCCCAATCGCCAGGCCCAGGCGGGCCTGAGGGTCGTCCCAGCGGCGATGGCGCAGGCCCTGACTGATCCCCGCCAGCACCTGGCGCAGGTCATCACGGAAAAATCCCACCACAGCCAGGATGCTGCCCAGCTGAATCACAGCGGTGACGGCCACTCCTGGGTCACCCCAGCCCAGCAGCACAGGCACCACCTTCAAATGGGCTGTGCTGCTGATGGGCAGAAATTCCGTCAGCCCCTGCACCACGCCCAGCACGAAAAAACGCCAGCAGGCTTGGAGCACCCCGAGCTGATCAATCGGGGGCAGGGCAGCGAACACCGCAGAAGAGGCAGCACGGGATCGACCCTATGCGGCGAAGCCGGCGCTGGCCAGAAACGGCAACACTGAAGGCATCCTCTAAGGTTGCACAACTTTCTTCACACAGTGGTGATCGGGGTTCCGCCCAGCCTCACGGTGGCCGCGATGCCCCCCAGCGCCATCCGGGCGAACCACCGCGCCAGCGTGGGTGTGGGAATCGGCCTGGCCGGGGCCCTGCTGGTGGCTCTGCCGGTGTTTCTGCAGGCGCCATGGGTTCGGCTGGCCCCCTTCAGCGCCGCCCTGTTTACGGCCCCCCTGCTGCTACTCGGTGTTCTGCTGGCTGAGAGCCCCAACCCCAACCTGAGCCGAGCCGGCACCTTGCTGGTGGGATTCAGCGGTAGCTGGCTGGGGGGGTGCTTGTTCTGGGGCTGGTGCCGGCTGCACCCGCTCTGGCATCTCCCGATCGAAGCCTTTGCCCTGCCCCTGGCCCTAGGCGGGCTCAACAGCCGCTGGCGCCTGGCCGCCAGCTTCTATCTGGCCTCTCTGCTGGGCACGGCGTGCACCGATGGAGTGATGGCGATCACGGGCGTGATGCGTCACTGGACCGAGGTCTTGCTCGCCCCTGCCGATCAGGCCGCTCTGCAGCTCCAAGCCGCAGCGTTGGAAGTGCTGCAACCCCTTCCACTGGCGGTGACACTCCTGGCCGGTGCACTGCTGCTGGTGCTGTGCAGACGCTTGTGGCTCCATCCAGATCCCGCCTGGCGCCTGGCCGCTTCCGCCATCGCCACCACGCTGGCCGTCGATGGCGTGTTTCTCGCAGCAGCGCTGTGGGCCCCACAGCTCAGCGGCCTGATCTGAAGAACTGCAAAAGCCTGCCGGCCTGGGCTCAAGGCCAAGGCATCACACCTGTAGCTTTGCAACGCTGCTTGGCAGTCCCTGTGATTCCCGTTCAGACGGAGACTTCGATGAAACGGCTGGTTTCGTGGCTCATGAGTGGCGTGCTGCTGGCCAGCCTGCTCTTCGGCCTGGTGATGGCACCCGCGGCCCAAGCGGCCGATCTGAGCAACGTGGCAGACGAGAAAATCGCCGAGCGCGGCGACAAAGTCGACCTGAACAACTGCTCGGTGCGCCGCTTCCAGGCGTTCCCCGGCATGTATCCCACCCTGGCCGGCAAGATCGTTCTGGGTGGCCCTTACAACACCGTTGACGACCTGTTCAATCTCGATCTCACCGATCGCCAGAAAGAGCTGGTGGAGAAGTACAAGAGCAACTTCACCGTGACCCCCGCCTCGATCGCTCTGAACGAAGGATTCGACCGCATCAACGACGGCCAGTACCGCTGAACGCCAGCGCTGGTGTGATCACCGAGTTTTAAATTCGCTCACCGGTTCCAGCCGTCGGGCCCTCCCGGCGGCTTTTTTGTTGCCCTTCACGCCTCGGGCTCCGTGGTTCAGCTGCCCTCCAACTGGGATGTGATCGTGGTGGGCGGTGGGGCCGCAGGGCTGATGGCGGCCCTCGAGCTGCCCGCAGAGCTCCGGGTGCTGCTGCTGAGCAAAGACCACGCCCCCCGCTCCTCGAGCCGCTGGGCCCAGGGCGGCATTGCCGCGGTGACCAACGCCGACGACAGCTTCGCCAGCCATCGCGACGACACCCTCAGGGCCGGTGGCGGCCTCTGCGACCCGCCGGCCGTGGAGCTGCTGGTGCGGGAAGCGCCGGCCTGCGTGGAGCGGCTGCTGGAACTGGGGATGGACTTCGATCGCCACAACGGCAGCCTGAGCACCACGCTCGAGGCCGCTCACAGCCACCGGCGCGTGTTGCATGCCCAAGACCGGACGGGCGGCGCCCTGGTGGATGCGCTCGAGCGGCGGGTGCTGCAACGACCGGGATTGGTGCGCCTGCAGGGGGCCCTGGCCCTGCAGCTCTGGATCGAGGCCGGCCGCTGTTGCGGTCTGCAGATGCTCCATGCGGGAACCCTGCGCTGGCTGCAGGCCGGGGCGGTGGTTCTGGCCACCGGCGGTGGCGGCCATCTCTATGCCAACACCACCAACCCATCGCAGGCCAGCGGCGACGGCATCGCCATGGCCTGGCAAGCCGGTGCCGAGATCCGCGATCTGGAATTCGTTCAATTTCACCCCACGGCGCTGATGCTGCCGGGGGCGCCCCACTTTCTGATCTCAGAAGCGGTGCGAGGGGAAGGAGCTCGGCTGCTGGATGGCCGCGGGGGCAGCCCGGTGAGCCAGCTGCCCGGCGCCGACCTGGCCCCGCGGGATGCCGTGAGCCGCGCCCTAGTGCAGTGCATGCGCGAGCAGCAGCTGGAGCACGTGTGGCTGGATCTGCGCCCGGTGGGCCGGGAGCGGCTCGAGCAGCAATTCCCCACGATCCTGGGGCGCTGCCGGGAGCTGGGGCTGGAGCCCACGAGCACACCGATCCCCGTGGCGCCGGCGGCCCACTACTGGATGGGTGGCGTGCACACCAACGCGATGGCCGCCACCACCATTCCCGGCCTGTATGCCGTCGGTGAGGTGGCCAGCACTGGCGTGCATGGCGCCAATCGCCTAGCCAGCAATTCGCTGATGGAATGCCTGGTGTTCGCCCGCCAGCTGCGCCAGATCGAGCAGCCGCCAGCGCTCACGCCACTCAACGCCTCACACCAGCCGATCTCGGGCTTGCCGGTTCCCACCGGTGAGCAGTTCCGCCAGCTGGAGCGCACCCTGCAGGACCTGCGCAGCCTCTGCTGGCAGGTGGCGGGGGTCGAACGCCAGGGCAGCCAGCTGCGGCAAGGCTTGAAGCAGCTGCAGCGTCTGCGGCAGCAGATCCAACAGGACCGCTGGCTCGAAGCCACGGCGGCGATGGCCCCGTGGCACTCCACCAGCCTCGACGCCACCGAGTGCGCCTGGATCAGCCATGCCCACGACCTACGCCAGCGCCTTGTGGTCACCCAGCTCCTGCTGGAAGCAGCCCTCTTCCGGCAGGAGAGCCGCGGTGGTCATTTCCGGGTGGATGCCCCTGCAGCCCAGCCCTTCTGGCGGCGCCACTCCGTGCAACGCCGCCACCAGCCCATCAGCACCGAGGCGGTGGCCCCGCTCAGTTGAGCGCGGGGCCCTTGTAGCCAATCAGCTCAGCCAGCTTGAGCAGGGGCTTCACGCCGGAATCGAGTGTTCCATTGATTTCCCAGGTGGGATAGCCCTCGATCTTCTTGGCCTCGCAGAGCTCCTTCTGGCTGTTGCGGCCATCAGGAGCACACTCGATCACGGTGAGCTTCTCGGTGGCTTGCCGCCCAAACAACTCCTTCTGCTCGTGGCAGTGGGGGCACCAGTAGGCGGTGTACATGCGCGCACCCTTGGCGGTGAGCTGTTCCGCAAGAGCGATGGTGGCGGCGGTGCTCTCCGCGCGCACCGGCGGCGGCACCCCCTTGCCGGTTTCCACGGCGGGCTGCCCCACCGATGCTGCCCAACCCAGCCCAATCACCCCCACCACCAAGGCGGTGATCAAGCCACGGAACAACAGCTGGCCGCGATCCTCCCAGTCACCCCCGAACAGGCTGAGCAGCAGCAGGCCCGTGCTGAGGGCCGCCGAAAGGATGCAGAACGGGCAGCAATCGCGGATGGCAAAGGCCATCACCCCGATCAACACAGCGCTGAACACGGTCATACCGGTGCCGAGCAGGGCCATGCCCCACCAGCTGGGCTGCGCCAGGGTCTGGCGAGCCTCCCCCTGCAGCACCAGGGGCACCACGGCCATCAGCAACATGGCGGCGTAGGCCAGAAAGCCAAACAGCGAGAGGGGCTGGCCCAGCAGGCTGCCCCAATCGCTGGAGAGCACTTTTTCGCAACCGTTGCAGCCGAAAAAGCCCTGGCTGCTGCAGCTCAGCGACGGCAGCACCCCCCACGCTTTCAAGGTGATCGAACCGGTATCGATCACACCGATGGTGGCCAGCACGGCCATCGCCACGCGGATCCATTTGCTGCCGGAATCGCCGCGACGGCGTTGGCCGGCGAGGCGCTCGCTGAGGCGAGAGGAGGTCACTCAGGAGATCTCACTGCTGGGCTGATTGTGGCAGGCACAATCCGCTTCAGGCGATGCCGATCGGTAGGGTTGGGGATTGGCCAGCGCGCGGCCCCTATCCCCAATCCGATGAGCCAAAGCACCGCGGCATCCACGGCGGCCCCATCCACCAAACCCACCGTGGCCTTTGCCCACCTGGGCTGCGAAAAGAACCGGGTGGACACCGAGCACATGCTCGGTCTGCTGGCCCAGGCCGGCTACGGCGTGAGCGCAGACGAAAGCGACGCCAACGTGGTGGTGGTGAACACCTGCAGCTTCATCCAGGACGCCCGTGAGGAATCCGTGCGCACCCTGGTGGAGCTGGCCGAACAGGGCAAGGAGCTGATCATTGCGGGTTGCCTGGCCCAGCACTTCCAAGACGAACTGCTGGAGAGCCTGCCCGAGGCCAAGGCGATCGTGGGCACCGGCGACTACCAGCACATCGTGAGCGTGCTGGAGCGGGTGGAGGCGGGCGAGCGCGTAAAGCAGGTGAGCGCCAACCCCACCTTCGTGGCGGATGAACACCTGCCCCGCTACCGCACCACCAGCGAAGCGGTGGCTTATCTGAAGGTGGCCGAGGGCTGCGACTACCGCTGCGCCTTCTGCATCATTCCCCACCTGCGCGGCGATCAGCGCTCCCGCACGATCGAGGGCATCGTGGCCGAAGCGCAGCAGCTGGCGGCCCAGGGGGTGAAGGAGCTGGTGCTGATCAGCCAGATCACCACCAACTACGGCCTTGATCTGGCGGGCAAACCGCAGCTGGCCGAGCTGCTGCGGGCCCTGGGGGAAGTGGAGATCCCCTGGATCCGCGTGCACTACGCCTACCCCACCGGTCTCACCGAAGCGGTGCTGGCGGCCTACCGGGAGGTGCCCAATGTGCTGCCCTACCTGGATCTGCCGTTGCAGCACAGCCACCCTGAGGTGCTGCGGGCGATGAACCGCCCCTGGCAGGCGGATGTGACCGGTGGCGTCCTGCGCCGCATCCGTGAGCAGCTGCCCGATGCAGTGCTGCGCACCACCTTCATCGTGGGCTTCCCGGGAGAAACCGAGGAGCACTTCCAGCATCTGCTCGATTTCGTGGCCGAGCAGCGATTCGATCACGTGGGCGTGTTCACCTTCTCAGCAGAAGAAGGCACTCCCGCCGCTGATCTACCCGATCAGGTGCCCGCCGAGGTGGCCCAGGAGCGGAAGGATCGCCTCATGGCCCTGCAGCAACCGATCGCCGCCGAGCGCAACGCCGCCTGGGTCGGCCGCATTGTGGATGTGCTGATCGAGCAGGAGAACCCAAGCACGGGCGAGATGCTTGGCCGCTGCGCACGCTTCGCTCCCGAGGTGGATGGCGAGGTGCGGGTGCATCCTGGTGTTGGCGGCATCTGCGCCTCTCCAGGCACACTTGTGCCGGTGCGCATCACCGCCGCCGACACCTACGACCTGGTGGGTGAAGTGGTGGGAGCGAAGGCGATGGTGAGCGACGCGCTCGCCGCCCGCCAGGCAGGGGTTTGAGCCTGATCGCACAAGCCGTCCGAATCCCGCGCCGAGCCCTCGGGCGGATCCGCAGACAGCTCACCCAGTACCAGCGCACCACCTTTCTGCTGGCTTCCGGGCTGAGCACCGCCGGCTCCTTCGCCGGGCTTACCGCCAAGGGCTGGCTGCTGATGGAGGGATCGGGAAATCCCTTTCTGCTGGCTGCGAATTTCGCCCTGCTAACCCTGCCCACGCTGCTGGTGAGCGGGCCGGCCGGGGTGCTCACCGATCGGCTCGGCAGCGAGCGTGTGCTGATCCGCGCCCAGTGGGCGCTGCTGGCAGCAGCGGTGCTCGGCGCCATCGCCATCCCCATCAGCAGCGGCGGCCAACAAGATGCGCTGCTGCTGCTGAGCACGCTGGGGGTGGGGGTGGCCAGCACCTACGAACTCACCGCCCGCAATAAATATGTGGCCCTGCTGGTGGATGAGCCGGAACAGCTGGGGCCCTATCTGGCCAGCTTCTCGGTGATCTTCAACGTGGGCAAGCTGGTGGGCCCGCCGATCGGCGGCCTGCTGCTGGCGGCCACCGGCCCCACCCTCGCGCTGAGCCTGGATGCCGCCACCTACCTGCTGCCGATCCTCACGCTGCTCTGGTTGATGACCCCCTACCGCGAGCGCGAGCGGCGCAGCGCGAGCGGCAGCGGCGCCAGCCTGGCCACCGCCTGGCGCGATTGCGGGCCGGCACTGCGCCACGTGCTGGTGTTCTGCGGACTGGCCTGCCTGGTGGGCTTCTTCCATCCCGGCCTGGCACCGCTGATGGCCCTGAACCTGTTGGGCCCAAGCCCGCTGGCCCTGGGGTTGTTCACCAGCGTGATTGCCTGCGGCAGCATCAGCGCCGGGGTCGTACTGCAACGCAACGCGCAGCTGTGGAGTCGCCGCCCGGGCCTACTGCTGGGCGGCAGCACCGTGATCACAGCCCTGGGCCAGCTGGGGCTGTCGCTGCAGGCCCCCCAGCAGTGGGGGCTAGCGATGGCGTTTCTGATCGGCGGGGGCACCGCCTCACTGCTGGCGGGCACCAACCTGATCATCCAGGTGCATGCACCCCAGGTGATCCGCGGCCGCATGGCGGGACTGGGGCAGATCGCCTTCCTGGGGGGCGGAGGCATCAGCGGGCTGATGGCCGCTGGGCTCACGGCCTGGCTCCCCGGAGGATTGTGGAGCTGCTTCGCGCTGCTGGGGAGCTTCGGCGCAGCTCTGGGAGTGGTGGAGCTGCTGCGTCAGGGGCGCACGCGCCTGGCCTGACGCAGCCAGCGGCTGATCCGCCTCAGATCAGCTTGATGCCACGCAGCACAAAGGAGATCGCCGCCGCGGCCACCAAACCGCCGCCCACGAGGGCGAGATAAATCACAGGACCCATCGCTGGATGTGTTGGGAAAGTCACAGCCATTACAGCAGAACCCCACTGCAACCCAGCACCCCACCTAGGGTTGAGCAACCACCACCGGTGAAGCCCACCAGGGCAAGCCGTTGCTCTGATTCAACGGATCGCTCTACTGCGGCATGCGCACACTCCTGATCTACCCG
The DNA here is from genome assembly GCF_014654725.1 of Vulcanococcus sp. Clear-D1. Lineage (GTDB taxonomy): Bacteria > Cyanobacteriota > Cyanobacteriia > PCC-6307 > Cyanobiaceae > Vulcanococcus. Next base: position 13,380 of record NZ_JACVZV010000017.1, read on the forward strand.
GAGTTCCCCAAGACCTTCTGGAGCTACGAGAAGATCCTCGAGCTGGTGAACCGCAAGGTGCTGCTGCCCCCGCTCGGGATGGTGACCGTGGCGGCGTTGCTCCCGCAGCACTGGGAGATGAAGCTGGTGGACCGCAATGTGCGGGAGGTGAGCGAAGCCGAATGGGACTGGGCCGAGCTGGTGGTGATCTCCGGAATGATCGTGCAGAAGGCCGATATGGCCGTGCAGATCGCCCGCGCCAAAGAACGCGGCCTGCCCGTGGCCGTAGGCGGCCCCTTCGCCAGCTCCACCCCGGATGCACCGGAGCTGGAGCTGGCCGATTTCAAGGTGCTCGACGAGGGTGAGATCACCCTGCCGATGTTCATCGAAGCGATCGAACGGGGCGAATCAGGCGGGCGCTTCTCCGCCAACGGCGACAAACCGGACGTGACCGGCACGCCCATCCCACGCTTCGATCTACTCGAGCTCGACGCCTACGACTCGATGAGCGTTCAGTTCTCGCGGGGCTGCCCGTTCCAGTGCGAGTTCTGCGACATCATCGTGCTCTACGGCCGCAAGCCGCGCACCAAAACACCTGAGCAGCTCGTCGCCGAACTGCAGCGCCTCTACGAGCTGGGTTGGCGCCGCGCCATCTTCCTGGTGGATGACAACTTCATCGGCAACAAGCGCAATGCCAAGTTGCTGTTGCCGGCGATCAAGGAATGGCAGATCGAACGGGGCTATCCCTTCAGCTTCACCACCGAAGCCTCCGTGGATCTCGCTTCCGACGACGAGATGATGCGGATGATGGCGGAAGCCCGCTTTGAAGCGGTGTTTCTCGGCATCGAAACGCCGGATGAGGCGAGCCTCTCGGTGGCCGGCAAGCATCAGAACACCCGCAGCTCGCTGGAGGAATCCGTGGATCGGATCACCAGCTATGGCATCCGCGTGATGGCGGGATTCATCATCGGCTTCGACGGAGAACAACGCGGCGCTGGCGATCGGATCGTGCGCTTCGTGAGCCGCACGGGGATCCCCGCCGCAATGATGGGCATGCTGCAGGCCCTGCCCAACACTGGCCTCTGGCATCGCCTCGAGAAGGAAGGCCGCCTCATTCAGGAAAAGGCTGATGCCAAGGGCGTGAATCAGACCAACCTGCTCAACTTCGTGCCCACCCGGCCGATCCGCGACATTGCCAACGAATACGTTGATGCCTTCTGCCGGCTCTACGAACCGAACGCCTATATCGATCGCGTCACGCACTACTACGGCAAGGTGGGTGCCCCCCGCTGGAAAGCGTTCTACAAGCCTGAAAACTCGGATAAGCCGGCTCTTCCGCCCCTCAACGATGTGAAGGCGCTGGCCACGGTGATCTGGCGGCAGGGCTTCAAGCGCAACACCCGTTTCCGCTTCTGGCGCTCCCTGGCGCGCATCGCCCGACGCAATCCAGCCAACTTCGAGCAGTACGTGGTGACCCTGGCTCACAACGAGCACTTCCAGGAGTACCGGGCTGTGGTGACGCGGGAGATTCAGGAACAGCTAGCCTGCCTGCCCCCCGAGCCACCATCCACGTCGGAATCACCCGCACGGGAACTGCAACCGGCCTGATCCGGCCTGGGCCTCGTCAGTCCTGGATGTAGGTGCTGCCGTCCTCGAGGCAATGCTCGGCTTTCTGCAGTTCCCTGCCCAGATACAGGGCGTGGTCGAGGCAGCTGATCGGATGGGGGCCCTCGCCCTCGGTGAGCGCCATGCCCAACTCCTTGGCCGAACGGCCGCGGTAGATCTTCAACGGTGAGCGCGGCCCGCCGCCGCGGCAACTGATCACCTCACCGGTGTCGGGGTCGGTGGCCAGGCCACGCTCATCGATGGCATTGCCGTAGTGCTCGGCAATCAACTCACCGGCCTCGGGGTCAAGCTTGATCAGGAAATAACCAGCCGGATCCAGGGCAATGAAGCGCTGGGAGAGCCGCTCATCGAGGCTGCGGCGCTGCTCCGCTGAAAAGCTCGTCATCGAAGGCTCGCCATCTGCGGATGCTACGCAGCCGAGCTGAGCAGATCCGCTGCGCTGGCCTTGAAGGGCAGTTCGGCATTGATCGCCTCAATCTGTTCGAGCTGCTCGGCATTGGCCTCCGGCAGCCAGCGGCGCACGATCGCCTCAAACCGTGGGTGATACCAGCGGTGCAGCGAGGCATGGGGGCGGGCCAGAAAGCCGCGGCGGCGCTTGTGGCTGCCGCCGGCACCGGGATCGAACTGCTGAATGCCGCGGCCGATCGCCCACTCAATCGGGGCGTAGTAGCAAACCTCGAAATGGAGATTGTCGATCTCCTCATCGCTGCCCCAGTAGCGGCCCCAGAGCTGCTGCTGGCTGTGCACACACAGCGACATCGCCACCGGCTGCTCGGGATCACCGCGGTGAGCGCTAAACAGCACCAGGTGCTGCCGCAGCGCTGCTGCGGCGTGATCAAAGAAGGCTTCTGTGAGGTATTTGCTGCCCCAGGGGCCCCAACGGGCGCAATGCTGCTCGTAGAAACCATGCATGCGGCTGAGCAAGGCCGGGGTGATTGCTTCCCCCACCACCGGTGTCACCTGTAGGCCAGCGGCTTGCACGGCCTTGCGCTCGCGTTTGATGTTGCGGCGCTGGTTGGCGTTGAAGCTGCTGAGGTAGGCCTCGAAATCGGCGTAGCCCTGGTTGCTCCACAGGCTCTGCTGATTCAGCCAGGTGGCGCACCCCGCCGCTTCCGCCAGCGGCTGCCAGGCCGGATCCACATACAGGAAGTTGCAGCTGAAAATCTGATGCTCGCGGCAGAAGGCATCGATCAGCTCCAGCATCAGCGCCGTGAGCGCTGCAGCGTCTTCGCCAGGAGCCGTGAAGAAGCGATAGCCCAGCACCGGGCTAACCGGGCTCATGCCCAGCAGCTTGGGGTAGTAGCGCTGGCCCAGCTGCGCCGCCAGCTGGGCGAACGACTGATCAAACACAAACTCGCCGTAGCTGTGGCCCTTGAGATACAGAGGAGCCGCCGCAATCAGGCGTTCGCCTTCCCACAGGCCGAGATGGCACGGCTGCCAACCCTGCCTTGGAACCACACTTCCACTGCGCTCCAGCCCCACCAGCCACGACCAGGAGTAAAAGGGGAGGGATTCCGCCGAAACCAAGGCATGCCATTGCGCCTCGGGGATCTCCGCCAGGGCGCGGTGCCAACGGGCCGTGAGCTCTGCCATCAACGCTGGGCGGCACTGCGCGGTGGGCTGGCCAAGCTAGGCACCGCGCGGCTGGCGGCGTCGCTCGCCGGGTTGAGCCTGATCAGCGGACATGGGGCCATCGCCCAGGCCGGGCTGCTGGAGCCGCTGCTGAACCTGATGCGGCCCCAGCTGGAATCGCGCATCACGGCGGCCTGTCAGCAGTGGGCCAGCGGCGGTGATCGCAGCCTGGAGGAGCGCATGGCGCCGCCCTGCCGGGCCCTGGCCGGCCCCACCAGCCGCTGCCTGATCGAGGAAACCGAGCGCAGCGGCCGCAGCTTCGGCGTGATGACGGAGCTGTTGGCAGGGCGCTTCGGCGACGACAGCGAAGTGGTGGTGAAACGTTGCGCAGGGCGACTGCTGGGTCTACCGGCCGAGAGCTTCATGGATGTGCCGATCCGCGATCTCGCGCGCCGCTTCAAAGCAGTAGCTGCGCCGGCCCTCAACCCCTGAGGCAGCGGTAGCGCAGCAGTAGTTCATCGCCTTCCAGCGGGCGTTGCTCCTGCAAGATCCAGCGGTTGGGATCGAGGCGCACCCCGTTGGGCAGCCAGCTGTGGGGGCCGCCCAAGAGCAGCGGGCACAGGGTGAGCTGCAGCTCATCCACCAACTGCTCCTGCAGCAGCGCACTGGCCAGCTCAGCGCCGCCCAGCAGCACCAAACGGTGCAGGCCCGCAGCAGCCAGAGCAATCAGGGCTTCGGGCCAGGCCACCAGCGGTATCGCGGCGTGAAAACCCGTGGGGGGAGGCATCTGGCCAGGCACCAGCAGCCAGCGCTGCAGCGGCTGGCTGAAAAACCGCAGCTGGGGATCGAATCCACCGCCGCGGCTCACCACCACAGCTGCCGGCTGATCAGGCCGCCCCTGGCGGCGGCGCTGCTCCAGCAGCGGGGACGCATGGATCAAACAGGTGCTGCCATGCAGGCGCAGTGTGCGGCCGCCGATCAGGCAAGCATCGGCCCAGGCGAGGGCCTCCTCCAGCACCTGGCGATCACCGCGGCCACCGATCTGGGCGGCACCACCGTCAGGCGGTGCCAGGCGGCCATCCAAGCTGACCGCCAGCACCAGGCGCAGTTCAGGCCGAGGCAAGGGCCTCAAGGGCCTGGGGTTGCATGCCGAGGGCCGGCACCTCAGCGAACACCTCAGCGGCGTTGTTGGGGCTCTCCTGCAGGCGCACCTTGTGGAGGCTGGCGCCGAGGCCAGCGATCGGAGCGCTGAGCAGATCGGCGATGTGCAGGGCGATGTTCTCCGCCGTAGGCACGGTGGTGGCGAAATGGGCTACGTCCTTGTTGAGGAAGGTGTGATCGAAGGGCTCCACCACCAGGTCGTCCACCAGGCCCTGCAAGGCGGTGAGGTCGCAGACCATGCCGGTGCGGGGATCGATAGCGCCGCGCACCGTCACCTCGAGCATGTAGTTGTGGCCGTGGCCGTGGGGCCGGGCGCACTTGCCGTAGATGGCGTCGTTCTCTTCGGGGCTCAGCTCGGGCCGTGCCAGGCGGTGGGCCGCCGCGAAATGGGTCTTGATGGTGAGGAACGCTTCCATGGAATCGCCGAGCACATCGGCCCAGAGCTTGTCGGTTTCGTAAAGGCGCAGCCCCATCAGGGGCAGGTGGGGCTGGAGGCGGCGCCAGATCGCCAGGGTGAGGGCTTCGGTGGTGGGCAGCATGCCGCCGCTCTGCTGCAGATCGAACTCCGGCCAGGCCTCGTTGAGGAAGCGGAAATCGAGCTGAGCGGTGACCTGCTCGCGGATGGCGTGCTTCACATCCGAGAGGTTGAGCACCATGCCGTCGGCATCGAGCGGGCCACCCATGGCCACGATCAGCTCGTAGTTGTGGCCGTGGCCGGGTGCCTGGCTGCAGGGGCCGAAGCGGGCTTGGTTCTCCTCAGCGCTGAGCTCGGGCAGCCAGTAGCGGTGGCTGGCACTGAAACAGGCGCGGCGGGTGATCACACACCCACGGCCTTGGCCATGGGCGGCATGGCTGCGCGGGGGAGCTGCTGCAGGAACGGCGGGCACCGGGCTCGCCGGAGGCGCCGCCACGGGGGGCGGAGTCATAGCTGCATCAAGCAAGGCCGCATCCTAGGAATGTGAACCGCTGCGCTGCCTCAGCACCGATGGCCCACCCGCATGCCGCCCTGCGCCAGCGCCTGGAGGGACTCAACCTCTATCTGGTGGGGATGATGGGCAGCGGCAAAAGCACCGCCGGCCGGCACCTGGCCGAACTGCTGGGGTACCGCTTTCTCGATGCCGACACCAGCATCGAGCAGGTTGCCGGCCGCAGCATCCCGGAGTTGTTCGCCAGCGAAGGCGAGGCGGGCTTTCGTGCACTGGAAGCCGCTGTGCTCAATCAGATCGCCAGCTGGCATTCGCTGGTGGTGGCCACCGGCGGCGGCGTGGTGACGAGGCCGGAGAACTGGGGCCAGCTGCACCAGGGTGTGGTGATCTGGCTGGATGCCCCCGATGCCCTGCTGCTGGAGCGGCTGAGCAGCGATCCCACCCCACGGCCCTTGCTTCAGGCCGATGATCCAGCGGCACGCCTGGCGACCCTGCTGGCCGAGCGCAAACCGCTCTATGCCCAGGCCGATCTGCACATCGCTCAAGACGGCCGCCCCGCGGATCAGGTGGCTGCCCAGATCCTCGAAGCACTTCCTGGCGTGTTGAAAGAACGCACGGCAGCCCCGCAGCACCGGCTGCAGGTGGTGAACGAAGCCGGTGACGTGAGCAGCTCGATCAACTAGCGGCCCGGCGGTTCCAACCGGATCGCAAACCACTGCACCACAACCCCTGGCTCGAGCTCGAGCTCACAAGCGGTTTCCAGCAGGCGCTGGGCCCGGGCCCCCGCATCCGGCAGAGAGAGCAGATCGGCTGGCAACGGATCCAGATGCTGCAGCTGTTGCGTGAGCCAGGCGAGAGTTTCTTCAGCGGTGAGCAGCTGCTGGGGGCGGCCAGGCTCCAGCACCACGTAATGATCCAGTTCTCGGATCAGCGGATCAGACATGGAGCCGGGGCGTAGCGCCAGGATCAGCGCAGCCTGCCACGCCTGTTCAGCCATGGAGATTGCACTGCTGCGTGGCTGCTGCCTGGCAGCGCTACTGCTGCTGCTGCAAACGCCGATGGCCCTGGCCGCCTCCGCTGCCGAGCCCTTAGAGCAGCGCCTGGCGAGCTGGCCAAGCTGGAGCCTGCCGGCACCGCTGCCGCGGCCCGGTCAGCGCGATTTGCTGTACCCGGAGTGGTTTGCGGGGCGCTGGCAGGCCACCAATCACGACCCCAGCGGCGCGGAACCCGATCTCCACTACGAGGTGCGCTTCAGCGCCAATCCCCAAGGCCAAGTGGTGGGCGATCGGGCCTTCAACGCCGCGGCCATCGGAGCCGCCCTGCTGGGGGATCAGCTGCTGCAGGTGCGCAACGATCCGCTGAACCCCAACCGTCAGCTGGCCTTGCTCGCCGGTGACCAGCGGCTGGAATCCACGGTGGTGGGGCGGCGCAGCGCTCAAACCAGCGAGCGCTGCTTCCTGGCCGACGAACTGGCTCTGCAGGTGGTGCATGGCCCTGGCGATCCGCGGGTGAGCCGCGTAGAAACCCTCAGCCGCTACCAGCTGGTGGGACCAGATCGCATCGAAGCCGAGCAATGGCAGGCCAGCTATGGCTCGCCGGCCGATGGGCTAGCCGGCGCGGCCCGGCGCAGCTGGCGGGGCCAGTTGGTGCTGGAACGCCTCGATCAGGGGCGCCCCACCTGAGTGCCGATCGCATCGCGCCACTGCCAGAGGGGCGCCAGTAGGGGGTCATCTGCCAGCCCTGGCACGCCGCGGCCTGCCAGGGGTGCTCCGGCACTGGCTGGAAACAGCAGCAGCGAGAGCTGAGCGACGACGGCCAGATCCGCCAGGCTGAGCTGATCGCCCACCAGATAGGGCTGCTGCTGCACCAGCACCGCCAGCTGCTCGAGGTTGGCGCGCAGCTGCTCAAGGCCGCCGTGATCGATCACCTGCCCCAGGCCACTGAGCACGCTGGAGGGCAGCGCCCCAACCAGGCTGCGCAGAGGGGCGGGGGTGGCATCAGGGAGCAGTCCGCCCCGCAGCACAGGATCGGCGGCCGCTGCCTGCACGAGGGCCAGCCGCACGCCGGCGGCCAGGGCGGTGTCGGCCCAGTCTTCAAGCAGCAGCACCTGAGCGCGTTGGATCGGATCCACGGGCAACAGGGCCGGCTGCGGCGTGTGGCGCTCCAGGTGTTGGGCGATGGCGCTGGAATCAGCAACCACGTTGGAGCCATCCACCAGCACCGGCACCTGCCGCTGCCCCGACAGGCGATAGAGCTCCAGTTGCCCCACCCCAGGGGTGACCTCAACCACGCTGTAGGGCAGGCCCTTGGCTGCCAGCACCAAACGCACCTTCTCGCAGAAGGCGGAGTGGCGGAACTGATGGAGCTCCAGCATCGGACCCTTTTCGCGGCAGAGTAGCCAGCACTCAACGGCCAGCGCCCGAGCCCCGATGCGGGATTTCTTCCTCAATGTGACGCGCTACCCGCGCTACCTGATCGCCTTTGGCCTGGGCGTGGCCAACTCGGTGCTCGAGCCCCTGGCCCAACGGCGCAGCAATCCGGTCACGGCCGTTGCCCTGGTGGGAGCGCTGGTGAGCGGTCTGCTGAGCCTGGGGCTGATCCTGCGTGCCATGGTGAGCACAGATGTGATCGCCTAGGCATGGCGCAGGGCAGGCGGGTGGAACGGGTGGCGGCCTCAATCCGCCGTGAGATCAGCGAGCTGTTGGTGAACGGGATCAAGGACGATCGCGTCAGCCTGGGCATGGTGAGCGTCACCAATGTGGAGGTGGCAGGCGATCTGCAGCACTGCAAGATCTTTGTGAGCGTCTATGGCGCCCCGGAGGTGCAGGATCAGGCTCTGGCCGGGCTGCGCTCAGCGGCGGGCTTTGTGAAAGGCGAATTGAGCCGCCGCCTCAACATGCGCCGCACACCGGAAGTGATCTTCCACCTGGATCGGGGCATCGAAAAAGGAACGTCGGTGCTGGGGCTGCTCAACCAACTGGAGCAGAAGCGTCAGGAACGGGGCGAGATCCCGGAGGGCACCGGCCAGATCGACGATGACCTCAGCTGAACTGCGCCGCCACTTGGCGCAGCTGCTGGTGGTGCGCGGCAGCGGCTTCAGCCGCGACAGCCAGCGCCGCTATCCCCGCTGGGAGCTCACCAATGCCGAGCTGAAGCAGCTGCTCGAGGTGGGCGTGGGCGGTGTGATCCTGCTGGGGGGCAGCGCCGAAGATCTGCGGCTGCGCTGCGCTCAACTGCAGCTCTGGGCTCAGCAGCCCCTGCTGCTCTGCGCCGACGTAGAGGAGGGCGTGGGCCAGCGCTTTGAAGGAGCCAGCTGGCTGGTGCCGCCCCTCGCTCTGGGGCGGCTGCATGGCCGAGATCCGGCGCGCGCTGTGGAGCTGGCGGAACGCTATGGCCGCTGCTGCGGCCGCCAGGCGCGGCTGCTGGGGCTCAACTGGGTGCTGGGGCCCGTGTGCGATGTGAACAACAACCCCGCCAACCCCGTGATCAACGTGCGGGCCTGGGGTGAAACCCCCGAGAGCGCGGGCGCGCTGGCGGCTGCGTTTGTGCGCGGCTGCCAGAGGGAGGGGGTGCTGGCCTGCGCCAAGCACTTCCCCGGCCATGGCGACACCAGCGCTGACTCCCACCTGGAGCTACCGCTGATCCCCCACAACCGTGAGCGCTTGGACACGGTGGAGCTGCCGCCTTTCCGCGCCGCTATCGCGGCGGATGTGGCCTCGGTAATGACAGCCCATCTGCAGCTACCAGCCCTCGACACCACCCATCCGGCCACCCTCTCGCCGGCCGTGCTCACCACCCTGCTGCGGCAGGACCTTGGCTTTACGGGCCTGGTGGTCACCGATGCGCTGGTGATGGACGCCATCACCAAGGCCTACGGCGCGGCTGAAGCGGCTGTGCTGGCCTTTGAAGCAGGCGCCGATCTGATCTTGATGCCCGCCGATGCCAGCGCCGCCCTGGATGGCTTGGCAGCAGCTGTGGAGAGCGGGCGCATCAGCCAGGCCCGCGTGCAGGCCAGCCTGGAGCGGCGCAGGGCTGCCCTGCAGCGCTGCCGTCCTCCGGGTTCAGCGAGCCTGAACGTGGTGGTGCAGGAGCTCAACACACTCGTGGCAGACGAGGAGCGCGCGCTCGCCCATGTGCTGCTGGAGCTAAGCCTGGAGCGGCAAGGCGGCTCGGTGCCAGCCGCGGAGGTTGGCGTGAACCTGATCCGGCTTGACAGCCAAGTGAATGCCCCGCAGCTGCCGGCCATGGCACCGGCGCTGCTGCGGCCGGCAGCCCAGGGCTATCAGCCCGTGCTGCTCGATGGCCGCAGCCCGAGCCCCTGGAGCGGCAACGCAGACGCACCGCTGGCACTGGATCGCCTAGGGAGCGGCCCGGTGCTGCTGCAGCTGCTGGTGCGCGGCAATCCCTTCCGCGGCAGTGCGGGCGGCGATGAACCCTGGCCGCAGGTGGTGCTGCAGCTGCTGGCGGCAGGACGGCTGGCGGGGCTGGCGGTGTATGGCAGCCCCTACCTCTGGGAGCAGCTGCGCACGCTGCTGCCGCCGGAGCTGCCGGCGGCCTACAGCCCAGGCCAGATGCCGCAGGCCCAGGCCGTGGTGCTCGAGGCTCTGGGGCTGACGGCGGCCGCCCTGGAGGGAGGCTTCACCGACTGAGCAAGCAAGCCGCGCCCTGCCACTAGCCTCAGGCCGCCTGCTCCGCCGCCATGCTCAGCCTCTCCATGATCGTGCGCGATGAAGCGGCGCAGATCGAAGACTGCCTGCGCTCGGTGCAGGGCTTCGTGGACGAGATGGTGGTGGTGGACACCGGCTCCACCGACAACACCGTGGCCCTGGCGCAAGCGATGGGGGCGCGGGTGGAGCGGATCGAGTGGCCGGGCGACTTCGCCCCGGCCCGCAACCAGGCCCTTCAATGGGTGAGCGGCGACTGGGTGCTGGTGCTCGATGCCGATGAGCGCCTGCGACCAGAAGCCATGGCGCCGCTGCGGGCCCTGATGGCGCAACCGGATGTGCTGCTGATCAACCTGCTGCGCCACGAGCGCGGGGCGGTGCAATCGCCTTACTCGAATGTGAGCCGCCTGTTCCGCCGCCACCCGGCGATCCGCTGGAGCCGCGCTTACCACTCGATGGTGGACGACAGCGTGGCTGAACTGCTCCAGCAGGACAGCCACTGGCGCATCGCCGACTGCCCCGAACCCGCCCTGCTGCACGACGGCTACCGGCCGGAGCTGCTGGCCCAGGGCAACAAGCCCCAGCGGCTGCGCGAGGCGATGGAAGCCGAGCTGCTGGAGCGGCCGGGTGATCCCTACGCCTGCGCCAAGCTCGGCAGCCTGGAGGTGGCGGAAGGCAACCTGGAGCGCGGCACGGCGCTGCTGCGCCAAGGGCTGGCGCAGTGCACGGCCGAAGCGCACCCCGAGCGCTATGAGCTCCTGCTGCATCTGGCCCTGGCCGAAGCAGCGCGCGATCCCGCCGCTGCGGTGGCCCTCTATCGAGAAGCCCTGGCGCTGCCGCTGGCACCGCGCCTGAACCTCGCCGCCCGGCTCAACCTGGCGGCCCTGCTGCTCCAGCAGGGTCAACCGCAAGAGGCCGAAGCGCTCTGCCAACGAGCCACTGCCGCGGCCCCTGAGATCAGCCTGGGCTGGTACAACCTTGGCCTGATTCGCCGCCGCCTCGGCGACATCGCCGGTGCCCTGGAGGCCTACCGCGAAGCACGGCGGCTCCAGCCCGAGCACGCGGAAACCCATCAGAACCTGGCGGTAGCGCTGCTGCTCGGCGGCGACATCGATGGCGCCCGCAGCAGCTTCCGCCAGGCGATCGCGCTGCTCAACCAGCAGGGCCGCAACGGCGAAGCCGCTCAACTGCGCCAGCAGGCCGGGGCGATGGTGAAGCTGGAGGGCTGAGCCAGATGCCAACCACCACGCCCCTGCAGGGACGCACCATCGCCGTCACCCGGGCGGAGCAGCAGCTGGGCGAGGCACGGCGCCTGTTTGAGCAGGCCGGGGCCACGGTGCTGGATCTGCCGGCGCTGGTGATCGGTCCACCGGATGAATGGGGCCCGCTCGATGACGCCCTGGCCGAGCTGGATGAATTCCACTGGCTGGTGGTGTCCAGCAGCAACGGCGTGGATGCGGTGGAGCAGCGGCTCCAACGGCTGGGGGGCAGCCTCGCCCGCCGCCCCCAGAGCCTGAAAATCGCCGCCGTGGGCCGCAAAACAGCGGCGCGGCTTGAAGCGCTTGGGGCACCGGCGGATTTCGTGCCGCCCCAATTTGTGGCCGACAGCCTGATCGATCACTTCCCGGTGTCGGGCTGGGGCCTACGGCTGCTGCTGCCGCGGGTGCAGAGCGGCGGCCGCACGGTGCTGGCCGAAGCCTTCGGTGAAGCGGGTGCTCGGGTGGTGGAGGTGGCCGCCTATGAATCGCGCTGCCCTGCAGCGCTGCCACCAGCAACCGCCGCGGCCCTGGCCGCCGGTGCCGTGGATGCGATCACCTTCAGCAGCGGCAAAACTGTGCAGCACACCGCCCAGTTGCTGGAGCAGCACTTTGGTGCGCCATGGCCGGAGCAGTTGAGCGGGGTGGCCTTGGTGTCGATCGGGCCGCAAACAAGCCACACCTGCCGCGCCCAGCTGGGCCGCGTGGACAGCGAAGCCAATCCCCACGACCTCGACGGCCTGGTGGCGGCCTGCGCTCAAGCGTTGGAGGGGCGGCCGCTCAGAGGTTGAACACCCGGCGCTGACCGGCCTGGTTGAGCACCAAACGACCACTGGCCACATCAATGCTGGTGACCGACCAATCAGCCGGGAGCAACGCCGGCAGCCCGGAACCAACGCAAACACCGCGGCGCCCCACACACACCGCCCCGCTCTGGTCCCCCACCTGCACCAAGGCCTGGGCCTGACCGGCACTGCGGATCACGCCGGTGAAGCGCAGGTCGCCAGCCGAAGCACCGCCTGGAGCGGCTGCTTTCGCCTGGGGCAAAGGGGCAAAGGGATCGAGGCGGCCGGTGGGTAGCGCTGCCACCACCTGCTGCGGTGTGGGCAACGGCGTGAACCCAGCCGCCGGCGTGGGCTCGGCTGCAGCAGGTTGTTCAGCGGCTGCAGGCTTGGGGTTCGGGGGCGGCAGGCTGATGGTTTCAGGCCCCGAACTGGAAGCGCAGGCGGTGAGGGCAGGCAGCACAGCAAGCCCGCTGAGCCAGCTGCAACACGCGCGGCGGCCGCTCAGAACGCGGCGGTGATCGGTGGCGTCATCCCTGCTGCTGGCCATACCCGCTCTGCACGAGATCGCGGAAGCGGTCCAGGTTGGCCTGGAGCTCCTTGGTCACGATCCCCCCCAGGATGGAGGGTTCCATCAAGGGTGCCAACACCCCCGGCAGCTCGTAGCTCACGGTGAGCTTCACAGCCGTGAGATCAGGCCCTTGGGGATAGAAGCGAACAGCGCCTTTCGTGGGCAGCCCACCGACAGATTCCCAATGCAGCTGCTGTGCCTCCACCCGCTGGGTGATGCGGGCCTTCCAGTGGAAGCGAAAGCCCTGGGCGGCGAGGGTCCAATCGGTGAGGTCGGGATCGCCGGGTTCGGTCACCACCGATTCGATCCAGTTCATCCAGCGGGGCATAGCCTCGAGATCACTCCACACCTCCCACACCCGCTGGGCTGAGGCCTGCACCTCCGTGGTGACGCTGTGTTCAAGCCAACGGCCCATGGGAATCAAGCGAGGGGGTGATCAGGCTGAGGTGATCAAGCCACAGCCGCATTGGTGGCCAGCTCGGCCTTCCTGCCCAGGATGGCGGCAGCGGCCAGGCGTCCGCTCATGGTGGCGCCTTCCATCGAATCGATGTAGTCCTGTTTGGTGTAGCTACCGGCCAGGAAGAAGTTGCCCACAGGCGTGGCCTGATCGGGGCGATAGGGCTCCATACCCGGCGCCTCGCGATACAGCGACTGGGCCAGCTTCACCACGTTGCTCCACACCAACTTGAGGTTGCGGGCTGAGGGGAAGAGGCGGCGCACCTGCTCATCGGTGGCGGCCACGATCTCCTCGGTTTTCTTAGGGATCCAGGGATCGCCGGGGGTGAGCACGCACTGCAGCAGGGAGCCCACGCCCTCTTTGCGGTAATCCACCGGGCTGGCCAGAGCCAGATCGGCGAAGCAGCTGAAATCGGCGTCGGCGGTGTAGAGCAGGTTGTCGAGGCCGGCGGGGCGCTCCACATCGCGGCGGGCAGCCTCCTCGAGGGCACCATCGCCGAGTTCGGTGACCCAGCCGTCGTAGCGGAGCTGCACCGTGGCCACCGGCACCGCTTCGAGTTTGTAGAGGTTGTCGAACAGGGGCCAGCGGCGCCAGGTTTCCGGGATCATCCGCTGGATGCCGGGCACATCGCAGGCAGCGAGGTAGGCATCGGCCTTCACCTCAATGTCGCCATCGGGAGTGCCGAGCTTGAGGCCACTCACCTGGGTGCTGGGCTGGCCATCGGTGCCGGCGGCACCCTCTTCAAACATCACCTCGGTGACGCGGTGGCGCAGGTGCAGCTGGCCGCCGCGCTGCTGGATGTAGTCGAAGATCGGGCCGGTGAGCCAGCGGTGCGGCGAACCCTTGAGCAGGTTGAGCTTGGAAGCCTCGGTTTTGGCCGCGAACATCATGAAGATGGTGAGCATGCAGCGGGCCGAGATCGCCTTGCAATCGATGAAGCCGAGGGCGTAAGCGATCGGATTCCACATCCGCTTGATGCTCTGCTCGCTGCCGCCGTGGCCGAGGAACCACTGCTGGAAGCTGATGCGATCGAGATCGCGGATCACCTTCATCGCCCCCTCGTAATCCACCAGACCACGCACGATCGGGCTGGTGCCCAGGGCCAGGGCATTGCGGAGCTTGTCGAGCCAGTCGAGCTGGGGGGTGGTGAAGAACGCTTTGAGGCCGTTGAAGGGGGCACCGAGAGCGAAGCGGAAATCCAGCTCCCGCAGATCGCCACCGGTGTTCACAAACAGGTGGGTGTGATCTTTGGGCAGCAGGTTGTCGATCGCGCCCACCTTGCGCAGCAGGGCAAAAAGGTTGGCGTAGTTAAAGAAGAAGACATGCAGCCCCATCTCGATGTGGTTGCCGCCTTCATCCACCCAGCTGCCCACCTTGCCGCCCATGAACGGCCGGGCTTCGTAGAGGTCCACCTGATGGCCGGCATCCACCAGATCCACCGCCGCCGCCAACCCGGCCAGACCCGAACCCACGATGGCGACGCGCACCCTGCTGCTCCCACGGAATGGGCACGACTCTATGGAGACGCCCACCGGAGCGGCAGGTGTGGGTTGTGCTCCATACGATGGGGTGATCAGGCCAGGGCCTTCCGATGACCAGCGATACCGCTACAGCCACCACAGCCGACGCCCCCGTCGCCCAGGCCACCCACACCGGCCGCGACGGCAAAGGCATTCAGATCACTGAAAGCGCCATGAAGCAGCTGGCCACACTGCTGCCCGCCCAGGGCGAGGGCAAGGTGCTGCGGGTGGGCGTGCGCTCCGGCGGCTGCAGCGGCATGAGCTACACGATGGATTTCATCGATGCCGCTGAGATCGAGGCCGACGACGAGCGCTACATCTACGAGCCCGCCGGTGCCCCCAGCTTCACGGTGGTGAGCGATCCCAAGAGCCTCCTTTACATCTATGGAATGCAGCTGGATTTCTCCAACGCCCTGATCGGCGGCGGCTTCAACTTCACCAACCCCAACGCCACCCAAACCTGCGGCTGCGGCAGCTCGTTTGCGGTGTGAGTGGCCTTGGCCGCCCGGGTGCGAATCTGAGGGCACGACCAGGCCTGCTGCCAGCCCATGACCGACGCCGTCGCCGAAGCCCCTTCTCTGTTTGAGCAGGCCCTGCAGCGCTACCAGGAAGGTGCGCCGCTGCCCGAGGTGATCGACAGCTTCCTCACGATCACCCAACAGGAGCCGCGACTCTCAGCGGGTTGGACCTGCCTGGCCTGGCTGCAGCTGCTCGACAACCAGCCCCAAGCCGCCCTGCGCTCGGCCCGCAACGCCGTGAAGCTCAACCCCCAGGACCCCCAGGCCCGCATCAATCTCAGCCTGGCGATGCTGGAAACCAACGCCAAAGGCGTGCGCGAGCACATCGAATGGGTGCTGCGCGTGCGTGCGATGGCACCGGAGCTGGCTGAAGAGCTGGATGGCTCGATGGCCGATGGCCTGGCCCGCCGCCCCGACTGGCAGGCCCTGCAGAAGGTGCAGGCTTGGCTCAAGGGTTGACCCCGCACGCGCGTGATGCCCGGCCGATCCTGCTGTTGAGCAACGGCCATGGCGAAGACCTCAGCGGGGCCCTGATCGGCCAGGCCCTGCAGCAACGCGGACTAGCAGTGGAAGCCCTGCCCCTGGTGGGCCACGGCCGCGCCTACAGCCAGGCGGGAATCTTGGTGCGCGGGCGCACCCGTGAATACAGCACCGGTGGGCTGGGCTACACCAGCTTCCTGGGCCGCCTCACCGAAGTGGTGCAGGGGCAGATCCTTTATCTGATCAGCCGGCTACTGCTGCTGCTGCGCATCGCCCGCCGCTACCGGCTGATCCTGGTGGTGGGCGATGTGATCCCCGTGCTGGCGGCCTGGCTGAGCGGCCGGCCCACAGCCACCTACCTGGTGGCCTACTCCAGCCACTACGAAGGCAAGCTGCGGCTGCCCTGGCCCTGCACACCCTGTTTGCGCCAGCGCCGCACCGTGGCGATTTACAGCCGTGATGCGCTCACCGCCGCCGACCTCACCGGCCAGCTGCAGCGGCCGGTGCATTTCCTCGGCAATCCCTTCTTCGATGGTGCCCTCAGCCCCAGCGAACCGCTGCAAGGCGCACCTCAGCAGCGGCTTGGGCTGCTGCCGGGCAGCCGTCTGCCGGAGGCGCTCCATAACCTCGAGCTGATGCTGCGGGTGCTGGAGCGGCTGCCAGAACCGCTGCGGCCAGCCCAACGGCTGGGGCTGCACGCGGCCCTGGTGGGCAAGCTGACGCCGCAGGAAGTCGCGCCGCTAGCCAGCCGTTTGGGTTGGAAGCTGCAGCTGGAAGGCGAAGAACGCTGCTGCCTGCAGCGGGGGCCGCTCCTGCTGCAGCTGGAGTGGGGGCGCTTTGCCGCGGTGGTGCAGCAGTGCGACCTGCTGCTCTCGATGACCGGCACGGCCGCCGAGCAGTGCGTGGGGCTGGGCAAACCCGTGCTGCAGCTGGTGGGTGATGGCCCCCAATTCACCGAGAACTTCGCGGAAGCCCAGCGCCGGCTGTTGGGGCCAGGGGTGTTCTGCGCCGATGCTCAGCCAGGCAGTGATGCACAACTCGATGCCACGGCTGCTCTGCTGGAGCAACTGCTGGAGCGGCTGCTCCACGATTCAGCCTGGCGCGCCGCGCTGCAACAACTCGGCAGCGAACGCATCGGCAGCGGGGGTGGGGCCGCCAGGATGGCCGCCGATCTGAACTCCCACCTGGATGGCTGAACCCAGCGCCAGCAGCATCTCCCTCGGCCAGCGGCTCAAGGGCTGGATCGACACGCTGCTGGTGGTGGATGTGTTCGTGGTGATCGCCGGGGCGATCTGGTTTGGCGTGGCGGTGCTGTGCCACAGCCGCGGCATCGAAACACCGCTGGATTGGTTTCAGCGGCTGTGGGAGCCGCTGTTCACCCCGGCGATCGGCCTGCTGATGGGGGCCGCCATCTTGAGCGGTGTGCTGGGCTGGGCGATCAACTGGTGGCAGAAGCGAGTGCAGCGCTGAGCTCGCCGTAGCGGAACGCAAACCCCTGCTCTTGCAGGCGCTTGGGCAGCACCTTCTGGCCTTCCAGCACCACCTTGGCGCCATCGCCGAGCAGCAGCTGCAGCAGGGGCCCCGGCACCGGCAACAGGCTGGGGCGCCCAAGGCAACGGCCCAGAGCGGCGGCGAAGGCGGCCATGTTGCAGGGCTGCGGCGCCACAGCGTTGTACACACCGCTGTAAGCGGGATCCACGAGCGCGGTGCTGATCAGCTGGCAGAGATCCGAGCGGGAGATCCAGCTCATCCACTGCTGACCGTCGCCGATCGGGCCACCGAAGCCCATGCGGAACACCGGTAGCATCTTGCCGAGGGCACCGCCATCGCCGCCCAGCACGATGCCAATGCGCAGGATCACCACGCGGCAGAGCGCTTCAGCGGCATGGGCTTCCTGCTCCCATGCCACACACAGCCGGCCGAGCACATCCGTGCCGGCTGGGCTGGTTTCGATGAACTCCTGGCTGGCGCTGGTGCCGTAGTAGCCGATGGCGGAGCCATTGATCAGAACACCGGGGCGCTGCCCCTCCGGCAGAGCGGCCATGGCAGCCACCAGGGCGCGGGTGGTGTCGATCCGGCTGCTGTTGAGCAACTGCAGATGCTGGGGCGTCCAACGCTTCTCGGCAATCGGCTCGCCGGCGAGATTCACCACCGCCTCGGCCTGGGCGAGGGCCTGCTGCAGGGCGGGCTGCTGCCAGCTGGCGGGGTTGGCAGGATCGGCCTGGAGCCGCTGCAGCTGCGGGTGCTGCAGGCCCAGCAATGGCTGTGGCGCACGGCTCACCAGCGTGAGGCTGTGGCCGGCCTCCAGCAATCCAGGCACCAGGGCGCGGCCCACAAAGCCGCTGCAGCCCACCAACACAATCCGCACGCGCTCAACTCCAGCTCACCGGCCAACGCTAGGGATGGCTGCTGCCCACCAGGCCGAGGCGCCGCGCCACAGGATTGAGCAGCGAGCCCTGCAGCACCAGCCCGAGCAGCACCACCGCCAGCGCAAAAGCAGGCATGGCGTCCCCCCAGGGCACATCGGAGGCGGCGGCCTGGAGAGCGATGGCCACCGGCACCGCACCGCGCAAGCCCGCCAGCGCCGTGAACTGGCAATCGGCCCGACTGAAGCCCGAACGCAGCAGCAGCAGGGTTACCACCAACCAGCGCACCAGCAACAGCACCATCAGCAAAAACAGCGCCGTGGGCAGCAGCTCCACCACATCGGTGGGTTGCACCACCAGGCCGAGGCAGAGAAACAGCATCAGTTCCGCCAACTTGGCGAAGCCGGCCTGGCTGGCCTCAAGCTGCTCCTGATCCACCTCATCGCTATTCCCGAGCACCAGGCCCATCACATAGGCGGCCAGTAGAGGGCTGGCTCCCACCAGGCTGCTGCCGCCCGCCACCAGCATCAGGGCCGCCAGGGCCATCACCGTCACCTGGCTGAGGTTGAGGGGATGGCGGCGGCGGCCCAGCAGCAGCTCGGCCGCTTTGCCCCCGAGAAACCCCACAAAAGCACCCAACAGAAACTGCCGCACCACCTCCACGAGCAGGGGAGCAATGGCGGTGTCTTGGCTGTGGGGCAGCGCAATGGCCAGACCGGCCAGCACCACCGCGATGGGGTCGTTAAAGCCCGATTCGCACTCCAGCAGATCGAGCAGCCGCTGAGGCAGGCGCTGCCGCAACGGCCTGAGCAGGCTGAGCACGGCGGAGGCATCGGTGCTGCAGAACATGGCCCCCACGAAGAGGGCACCAGCCACCCCCAGGGCGTGATGCCGCCAGGGGAGGTGCTGCGTCACCACCACAACAACCGCCAGGGCAGCGGCGGTGAGCAGGGAACCGAGGGTGGCCAAGCGCATCGATGGCACCAGCACCTGGCGCATCTGCTGCCAGTTGGCCGCCAGCCCCCCAAAGAACAGCACCAACACCAACGCCACCTGGGCCAGCTGATCGGCTTGAGCCAGGTTGAGCAGCGCCGCCGGCTGATCGGGCCCGGCATTGATGTTGTTGTCGATCAGCAAACCGAGCACCAACACCAGCAGGATGCCGGGCATGCGGATCTGGGAGGCGATGTCGTCGAGAAACAACGCCAGCAGCAGCAGGCCACCGAAGAGCACCAGCAGCAGAGCCAGGCTGGGGGGCACAAAACCAGGAGCGAGGAGCGGGCTCTAGCCTGCCTGGCAGCACGCAACAGCGCCATGGCTGAAACGCCCGCGGCCACACCCGAGGCCGCCGCCAAGAGCACCATCAAAAAGGGCAGCCTGGTGCGGGTGAACCGCAGCGCCTACGCCAACAGCCTTGAGGCCCAAGCCAGCGACACCGTGGCGCCCGATTACATCTTTGAAGGTCCTGCCGAAGTGCTGGTGATCAAGGGCGATTACGCCCAACTGCGCTTCCGGCGCCCTGTGCCCGATGTGTGGCTACGGGCTGATCAACTGGAGAGCTTCTAAATCTCCAAGCGCCGCCGCTCCTCGTGCAGACGGGTTCGGCGCTGTTTGGCTTCCCGCAGCATCTCGCGGCCATCGCGCAGGTAGCTGTCCACATAGCCCATGGTGTAGCGCTCGAGTTCAGTAAGCGCGTCCTGCACTTGGGAGAGGCAGTGATACACGCTGAGGCTGAAGCCCATGGCTGACGCGGGAGCCGCCATGGAGCGATACAGCACGTCCACCTTCTCCATGCGGGCCTGGCTCTGCTCGAGGAACGAGCAGAAGGCTTCCATTAACTGATCGTCATAGGGATCAGCGGAGAGGGCGCGCAGCTGCGCCGGGAAGGGGTTGATCACCTGGGCCAGCAGCCGATCGATCGGGCCATACACCTGCTGCAACCAGGCGAGCAGCTCGGCATCGCCGCGGGCGGCCTGGGCCGTGGCCTTGCGAGCAGCGCGCCCAACGGCAGCCGAACGAGCTGACCCTGCAGCCGAAGGGGGATGCGCCCGATCGTGAGCCGCGCGCCGCTCGGCGTCGCCGAGCACTTCCCACGCTGCATTGAGCTCCAGGATCCGATGCTCATCGCCACCGGCATCAGGGTGGTGCTGCTTCACCAGGGCGCGATAGGCGGCCTTGATCTCCGCCGCCGAGGCGGAGGGAGCCACGCCAAGAACCTGGTACGGGTCGCGAGCAGGGGAGGACCTGGGCAAAGGCAAACAGGAAGGGGTCCCATCCTCTCCTTGCGAGCGGCCGGCACAAGAACCCAGCAGCAGCGAGGGCCATGCGCACAAGCTGCGCAAAGCCGATGCCTGCCTTACATCATGAACGGCTTCGTAGATGGGGAAATCCAGATCCACACCATGGAGGCAAGCTCCAAAAGCAAAGCAAGAATCAACAAGCGATAAATCCATTGCCGAGCCGAAGGCCCAAGCGCGACCGCAGCGCCAAATCGACCACCAACAGCGCTCCCAAGCATCAAGGGAAAGGCCGAAGGCCAGTCAATCTCGCCACCCACAATAAAAACAGCAAGGGAAATCAGCGTGGCTCCACCAACGAGAACCACCTTGACCGCATTCGCCTGCTTGAGTGAAAGCCCGCCAATCAGAACGAGGCTGATCAGCAAATAAGTGCCGGCATCCAAGACAATTAGCCCGGTCCAGAGGCCAACTCCCGCCATAGCAACCTGCAACCGTGCGGAAGGGAAGATTAGATCCGTAAGATCGGCACCATCGTGCAACCAACGCTGAGGCTTGAACAACAGCAGCAACAAAGCAAGCGCGACGGCAACGTGAACAAGAAGCCGGATCTGGCCCATCGGCAATGCCGACGCGAGCCCAGCACCTAACAAGGCAGACAGCAAAAAGGCCGGCAATAAGCGCAGGACAAATGACCAGGGAATGGCGCGACGACGCTGAAAACTCCAAAAAGCCGTTGCCATACCCACCAAGACAGGAAGGCGATTAGTGCCGTTCGCAAGAGCTGGAGGCAAACCCAAAGCCAACAAAACCGGCAGCGTGATGGCTGAACCGCTGGAAGCAGCTGCATTGAGAAATCCACAACAAACACCAGCAATCAGCAGATACATCCAGTGGTACATAACGCTGGCCAAGAGCACACAGCTTGCCATGAACACCGATCAACCGCAATCTCAGCTAAGTTGGCAAATACCAAAGCACATCAGACCTGAAGCACAAGCGAAAACATGAGCATTCAAAATGTCTTGCGTATGGGGCATCCCATCCTTCAACAGCTCGCTCGCCCCGTCAGAGACGCCAGCGCACCCGAGATCCAGCAACTGATCCACGATCTCCGCGACACCATGCGCGCGCACCATGGCGCAGGACTAGCAGCACCACAGATTGGGCAGTCCGTGCAGGTGGTGATCTACGGAACAGGTGCTCCCAACCCTCGCTATCCCGAGGCGCCGACTATCGCCGAAACGATCCTGATGAATCCAAGTCTTGAACCCATCGGAACGGAGACAGAAAGCGGCTGGGAAGGATGCCTCAGCGTTCCAGGATTGAGGGGCGAAGTGAGGCGCTGGAAGCGGCTACGCATTCAGGCACTGGATAGCAGGGGCCAAGAGCTTGAGCGGGTTCTGGAGGGATTTGAAGCTCGAGTGGTTCAACATGAATGCGATCACCTCAACGGGATTCTCTTTCCCCAGAAACTGACGTCTAACCAACGCTTTGGCTACATTGAAGAACTGATCACATCAGGCCAGATCCCAGCGGTACCCGGGTGAGAATGTTCGACTTCAGCAAACGCCGCATCCACACCGATCACCAGCACACACCGTGGTACGAGCTGTGGCGACAACCCTTGGCCGCGATGATCCGCATGCCGTGGTGGCTGTTCTTCGCCACGATGGTGGGAATCTACTTAAGCGAAATCGCAATTTTCGGACTGATTTTGGGACTCGATTCCAAACACATCATCGGCGATCCACCAATGGGAATCCCAAAACCATTCGCGTTTGCCGTCGAAGCCTTCTTAGCCAATGGGTTTAACGGACTCGCACCAGACTCACAATTCACCTATGTGGTTGCCGTGCTTGACCTCATCAGTGGGCTCATCACACTATCAACCCTAACGGCCGTCGTTTTCTCAAGACTGAGCAGCAACGAAACGCCGCTCATCTTCAGCCGACATATTTGCATCAGCAGCCTTGACAGCGGTCATTTATTCTGCCGATTTGCCACAACAGACAGAAGTCAGTGGCTGAACGTGACCTATACACTATCGCTGATTTTTGACGATGAGCCAGAGCCAGGCCTGTGGCAACGACGCATTGTTCCACTGACAACTCTCAACACCGGCACACCTCAACTGAGCCAAACAGCCACACTCACCCACAACCTGGACGAGAGCAGCCCAATTAAGCGAATGGGGATCGACGGACTCTTGCAACGCAACGCCGTCATCATGCCACTCGTGGAAGGCGTTGATGAGACGACAGGCTCGGGACTAGTGCAGACACATCTTTATTCAGCGAAGGACATCATGCTCGGCTACCGCTATGGCGACCTAGTGAGCACCGACAAAAAGGGACAGCGGCGGGTCAACATACAGAAGCTCAATAATATCGTTCCCTACGCTACATAATCACGATAGCCGTCACGCGGCCCTCAAGAACGAGAAGCGCACAAAGGAACAACTAACCCGCCTTGAAGAGCGATGGCCTGATCCTCGTCCATCCAAATGGAGGTCGTGAACCAAGTCCGCATCTCGGGCACTCATAGGCCGTGACAACGGCTAGTGTGAAACCAAAGACTGCAGGCGATGGAATCCCAACATCACCATCCGCTTTGGACGCGGACACTCCATGCCTGCAATGGAGCCCTGCTGATTGGCATGGCGAGCAGTGGTTTGCAGATCTACAACGCCAATCCCGTTTTCGGCGGTCGCGCAGGAGAACCCATACCCAGTCTGTTCACCCTCGGGGGATGGCTGGCGGGCGGTCGTTGGTGGCACTTCGGGTTAATGGGCGTGTTTGCGTTCGTTCTGGGCAGCTGGCTGCTGCTGCTCATGCAGTGGCGCAGACAGAGACTGGGTCGTGGTGGAGATCTAGAAACACTCAGCGCTAGCGCCAATGCCAAAAAGCGAAACTATGCGATTCACAAGATCCTCTACACGTTGATGTTGGTGGTCCTGTCGTTGGCACTGCTCACCGGGCTGGCGATGTATAAACCCGCCACGCTGTGGTGGCTGTCGGGTTGGTTTGGGAGCTGGCAGCAGCTACGCGTTCTGCACTTTGCGACCGTTCCGGTTATGGGAGTGCTCGTGTTGGGTCACGTGCTGCTGTCGTTGAAACTCGGCGGCCTGCGCCTGTTGAGAACAATCAGCTGGTAAACACTGATGAAACGGCGAAGCTTGCTGCAATCAGCCCTTGGGACGGGTGGGCTTTTAAGCCTCGGCGGTTGTGCCCTCAATCCGCTGGGCCAAGAGGTGGCTCAACTCACCCGGCCCCTGAACGAGCGCATCGAAGCGTGGATGCAGGCAACGACTCCTGTTCCTGAATTCAAACGGAACCAGGTGGAGCCTGCGGCCCTGCTGGTGAATAGCTTCAACGGTATCCCAGAGATCAATCTAGACAACTTTTCACTCACCGTGGATGGATTGGTGCAACAACCGCAGCAATTGGGTCTGAGCACACTCGGCCAGCTCCCCCAGCAGGAGATCGTGATCCGGCACGTGTGCGTGGAAGGCTGGGCAGCCATCGTGGCCTGGGGAGGTGTGCGACTAGCGGATGTACTCAGGCTGGCAGAAGTCTCACCGCTGGCGGGATATGTGGCCTTCGAATCAGCCGATGGATACTTCGAAACATGGGATCTGCGTACGGCGCTCCACCCCCAGACGTTGCTAGCGACTCAGATGAATGGTGCACCCTTACCTGTGGCCAATGGTGCACCACTACGGCTGACCTCCCCGCTGAAACTCGGCTACAAACTGAGCAAGTGGATCACCGCCATCCACGTGCTTGACACCCTGAATCCTCACCGGCTCGGCACATGGGAAGATCAAGGGTATGAGTGGTATGCAGGATTATGAAAGACTTGACTACTTCAGACCAGTAAATTCAAACAGAATCAAGAGTGAACTACAACCAGGCTCGAGCCAAAATAAGCCAAGCCCCCGGCAGCACTGGGATCGCACTCGCTTTAGCCACGACCGGTCTCGAGGCTCTCCAGCCCCTAGCCCTGGTGCTCGCCTATCAACTGGGCTCCACGCGATTAGTGAATGGGCACAACCCAATTAACTTCTGCAATGGCCTACTGTTCGGCAACGCTTTCAGCTTGGCAGCACTATTGCTGGCAAGGCGCTGCCAGAGGCAGCAAAACAAACCACACAGAGAGCAGAATACTGCGTGGAACTGGACACTGGCAGCCAGATCCCTGCTCCCAATTGGATTTAACGCGCTGCTAGAAGTAGCGCTAGTGATCGCCTTTTCTCGGATTAATGCCATCCAGGTGACCCTCACCGTGGCCTGCACGGCTATCGCATTAATGGCCTGGGACTGCCTTGATCAACGCAAAGCACCGAAGATTGTCCCAACGATAGGAGCAGTTCTTGTAGCACTGTCCGCATGGATTGCGCTGGGGCCAGAAAAAGACACCTCCGCAGGCATAGGACTCAGCTCGATGGGAGCCAATCTGATACCCAATACAACAGTTGGCAATGGCTTACTCCTGGCCCTCATCCTTGGCCTGAGCGTGCTCTATTTCAAATGTTCAGAGCCCGTGACACGGGAAGCCGACATTTTTTCCTACGCCATCTGGCAGACCGGCGTACAAACAGTTGTTTTCTTGATTTGGGCGACGACGACGTTTGGCTTTGCCCATCTCTATGATCTACGATCTTCTCTCCTGTGGCAAGCAATGCTGGTCTACGGAGGCGTGATCTCCACAGCGTACACATTAGTGGAGGCGGCTGCACTAGCCAAAGCAGGCGGAACACTCGTGGCCCTCTGCGAGGGCTTTCTACCCTTTGCGAGCGGATTGCTCGCGTGGCTTTTGTTAAGAGAGCAACTAACCCTGAATCTTGTCGTCAGCTGCCTGATTGCGGCGGCCGGCATTGGCCTGATTGAGGCCCAAAAGCTAAGTAGCCGAGATCAGGCCGTAATCAGCACTCCACCAAACTAACCATTTTTCTGAATGAACCAGGTCAGTTGCCACGCCGAAATACGTTCCCACTGATCAACCAACACAACCGAAGACAACCAGCGGAAACAGCTGTAGCTTCCAGGACATCTAGAGACCGATCCATGGGCCTGCTGCTGTTGAAAGGGCTGGTGGCCGGGCTCGCCGCTGGCACCGTTGCCACCTTTGGGATCCTCACCCTCCTACCTGCCTCACCCCAAGCGAATGCCTTGGAGCGCGCACAAGCCGGCCTGCGCCAGACCACATCCGGAGCAGGCCTTGGAGGGCTGGCAGGCCTGCTGTGGGGCGCAGCCGAACAGCGCCGTCGCCGCCGCAACCCCTGGCAGGGATGGCGACGCTTTGTAGTGCAGCGCAAGCACCGAGAGAGCGCCGAGATCACATCGTTTGAGCTGCGCCCCGTGGACGGGGGGCCTTTACCTCGCTTTCTGGCAGGCCAATTTCTCACGCTTGAACTGCAGATCCCCGGACAGGCCAAGCCAGTACTCCGCACCTACTCGCTGTCCGACTATCCCGGTAGCGATGCCCCCCCCGATCACTACCGCATCTCAGTGAAGCGCGAACCGGCTCCAAAGGGGCTCGACGTACCTCCCGGCCTTGCCTCCACATACCTGCATGATCAGGTGGAGGAAGGCACAAACCTCAACATTCGCCCGCCGGCGGGCAACTTCGTGCTCGACAGCGACAGCACCGAGGCCATCGTGCTGGTGAGCAATGGCGTGGGGATTACCCCGATGCTCGCGATGCTCAAAGCCGCCCTGAAGCTCTGCCCGCAACGGCCCATCTGGTTTGTGCATGGCTGCCGGAACAGTGACTATCACGCCTTTCAGAGCGATGTGGAAGCGCTGGCGGGTGCACACCCCAGCCTGCACCTACACGTGGCCTATAGCCGGCCAAGGCCAGACGATGAAGGGCATTACCAAAGCCAGGGCTATGTGGATGGCGCGCTGCTGCAACAGCTGATCCAGGGGCCAGCCGCCTACTACCTCTGCGGTTCACCTGCCTTTATGGACAGCCTGGTGATGGCGCTGCAACAAGCCGGAATAGAGCCGGAGGCGATTCGGTTCGAACGATTCAGCCAGGCTCCCCGTGCGACGCCAACGACAACA
The DNA here is from genome assembly GCF_014654725.1 of Vulcanococcus sp. Clear-D1. Taxonomy (GTDB): domain Bacteria; phylum Cyanobacteriota; class Cyanobacteriia; order PCC-6307; family Cyanobiaceae; genus Vulcanococcus. Next base: position 39,566 of record NZ_JACVZV010000017.1, read on the forward strand.
GCTACGCCTGTGAACTCCTGTGAAGTGCAGTTCTGCCGCAGCGACCGCAGGGTCACCTGGGATGGGAGCAATCCGGAACAGAGCCTGCTGGAGCTGGCCGAGGCGAACGGTGTAAGGCCTCCATCGGCCTGCAGAGCCGGCGTGTGCGGCACCTGCACCACTCGCGTGCGAAGCGGCAAGGTCGACTACCTAGCGGATCCAACTGCGGTGGTGCCACCAGGATCAGCTTTGATCTGCATCGCCCGCCCGGCCAGCGACACGCTGGAATTAGATCAGTGACGAATGGAGCAGAACACGTTGACCCCGTGTTCTGCATCGCCAATCCTGGGTGCATGCCTCCCGACGGTCGCAATGCAAGGCGTTGATTGGTTAACAATCGTGCATCCCGCGTTAGCGGTGGTGTTGATCTATCCATTAATTGGCATGGTGGTGCGGCTGGGTGTCCTGGCACGCCAACGACGTCTCGGCGATCACAAAATCGCTGTCACCAGCGGGAGTGAACACACCGATCTGGGCCGTTGGCTCTCTGCGGGTGTGGTGATCATCGTGCTGATCGCACTGGTGGCGGCAATCGTGACCCATCAACCGCTGAGTGCCTTCACTGGTGGTGTGCCCAGAGGTCTGCTTTTGCTGTTGGTGCTGCTGGGCACCATCGTTTCCCTGGCAGCTCTGTGGCACGCCACCAGCAAAGCCATGCGTTTGCTATTTGCTTTGCTGACATGGGTAGGTGTGATCAGCCTGGGAGCTCAGCCGGAGGTATGGAGGCTGAGTGACAACCCCCTCGATCCACAGTTCTGGCAGTCGCACTACTGGGCAGGAGTAGCGGTCACTGGCCTAATGCTGTTTTCACTGGGGGCACGGCCAGAGATTCTGCGGCAGTTGCGCTGGCGCCGAGTCCATGTGGCCGCAAATCTGCTCGCTGCAGTGTTATTCACCATTCAAGGCATCACCGGCACCCGTGATCTGCTGGAGATCCCGCTTGGCTGGCAGAAACCCACGCTCTATCAATGTGATTGGTCAGCCATGACATGCCCGCCGCTAGCCACAAAGGCGGCGCCTTGAGAAGCGGAGTCGGCTACCTTGCGCTGTTCATCCTGTTGCGCGGCAGTGACACCACGTTGCTCAAACTGCTACAGCGTGCCGGAGAAGCCACTCATGCGGCCGGTGGGCCTGAAGCGATCAGCTTCTGCAACGTCTTTTTCTTCTCAAGCTTGATCACAGGGCTAGCGCTTCTGCTGATTGATCGGGAGGGGGTGCAACGTCAGCTACCGTCGCTTAATCCAGAGGATCGCTGGTTACTCGCGCTGCAGAGCTTCAGCGGCTTTTTTCTGGGCCCCATGTGTTTTTATTTGGCGCTGGATCGGCTCAGCGTGGTGGAACAGACCCTGTTGTTCAGCCTCACGGTACCCACCACATCTTTATTAGCTCGTGCACTCATTAGGGAAGCATTGCCCCGCAGCTTTGCCCTGACCTGCGCCATGATCTCCTGCGGGTTGCTGCTAGCCAACCACACAAAGTTGGGAATGAAGATGGTTGTTCCTGTCGACTTTCGCGGTGTGCTGTGGGCGCTATTGGGTGTGATGGCGTTCGGTATCAGCGCCGTGATCAATCGTCTTGCAGTCAGGCGAGGGTTAGGGATTGGTTTCACGGTAGGGATCAACAGCCTGGCGGCCGCCGCCGCATTCGCTGTGATTGCACTTGTGCTGTTTGGCCCCAGCCATTTTTTATATCTCAAAAGCTGGTGGGTACTGGGAGTGATCGGCGGCTATGCGCTGATCATCACTCTGGGTAGCCAATGGAGCCTGATGAAGAGCTACGTGCAGCTACCTGTGGCCAGGGTGAGCGTTTGGGCATCGCTCACCATCGTGATCGCTCTAGTGGAAGCCCGTCTGCTGCTGGAAGAGAAGCTCAGTGGGTTATCGCTGGTGGGAGCTGCGCTGATCCTGGTCGCGGTCGGACTGAATACATTGGCGTCAACCTCAGACAACCAGGCTGACAGGCTCCAAAGGGCCATCTAGGGTTCTGAGGTCAAGTTTGACGAGCCGAACGATCCATGTTCAAGGCAACCGCGATTCTCGCTCTGAGCCTCGGAGCTGTCGCCACTGTGCCAAGCGTCAGCGCTGTGACGCCACCGACGCAACAACTCATCGCTGCGGCCCAGAGCAAATCCATCGCCTTTCAGAAGGCTGAAGCACCGGTTACCGGAAGCTTCACAGTGAAGCAACAGGATGGCAAAACCAATCTGGTGTTCAGCAAAGACTTCAGCACGAATCCTCAGGCACCTGCCTTGCAGGTCGTGCTGCTGAAGTCGGCTACACCGCTGAAGAGCCTGAAGGCTCCCCACTACCCTCTCGGCGCCGGCACCTACACGCAAGTTGCGCCGCTGAAGAGCGCCAAAGGCGCACAGACATACACACTCCCCGCTGGAGTTGACTTGAAAGCCTTCGGGTCGGTGCTGATCTGGTGCAAGGTGGCGAACGCCACGATGGCCTGGGCACCGTTGAAGTGAGCTGGAATGGGGCCCTCTGGGCCTCACCCTCTCTAAACCATGAAGATCTCATCACGAGTCGCTCTGACAATCCTGATCACGCTCTGCAGTGCGTGGAACCAGTGCGCTCAGGCTTCAACGCCATTTGACGCGATTACCACACCACTGGAACCGGCAGCTTTGCCTGTTCCCAGCGAACCGCCGGCTGATCGGAGGTTGTTGATCAATGGAGCGCCTCTCACCGCTCCATTGGGTGGGGCCGTGAGCCGAACACTATACAAACAGCAAGTGGGAACGGAGGAGCGAGTGGTGGAAATCACCACCCGCCAAGCTGGCTATCGGGGGCCTATCCATTACCATCCGCGTTCAGTAACAAGCTGCCTTCTGGAAGGGTCAGTCACGCGCTACATCGATGGGCAACAACCGCAACGGCTTGTAGCAGGTAACTGTTTCACTATGCCTGCCAACACCCGTGTAGCGGTGGTGGCAGGACCCAATGGATACAGCATGCTCGACGTGTTTGTGAAGGATCCATCAGCTCCGATCTGGTTACCACTGGAGTCGTCGAGTCAATTTGACCACGTCCATTGACACGCTTCGGTGAGGCTAAGCAGATTCTGCCGGGCTCGCTTCTGGTGCTCTGGCAAATCAGCTTTCAACTCCTTTACGGGCTGCTGGACGATGCGATCGCAGCAGATCTACACCTGCCACTTATGGAGCAGGCGTGGCTTGGCCTCACATTCTTGGTGCCTTATGCCGCGATGCAATGGCGAGCTGGTCAACTGATCGATCGCTGGAGTGCACAACGGGTACTTGGCTTGGCGGCCCTGGGGTGTGCTGTAGGCGCAGGGCTCTTTGCATCTGCCACCACGCACGAAATGGTATTCGCTGGGCGATTGCTCACGGGTGCTTCAGCTGCCTTTGCGTTTCCATCAGTAGCGCAACTGCTGAGGTTTAGTTGTAGCGGCCGTCAATTCGGTTTGGCTATGGCCATACTGGAAAGCTGCATCGGCTTTGGTTCAGCGGCCGCCGCGATGTTTCTGCTCTGGGCACCCGACTTGTCGTGGCGCACCGTCAGCATGGTGGAAGCTCTGCTGGCGCTGATCTTGGCGACTTGGATGGCAAGGGGTTGTTATCAGGCTTGGCGTAAAGACGTGTCGATGGTGCACCTAGAAACAGAAGGACAACAGAAGCAGAAACTACTGGTGCAGTGGTCGGTGGTGTGGGCTGCATCGGGTGTGTATGCGTGGGAGGCAGGCATGGTGTTTGCATTCGGAGGGTTCTGGAGCCTCTGGCTGGAGCGTCAGCAACTGTTGACGATGCGGGAGGTGACGCAGAGCAGCCTGTTGCTGTTCCTAGCCGTCGGTGCAGGAACAGTCTTCTTCGGGATACTATCGAGAGGCCGACATTTTCGCTGTTGGTTGATGCTGATTGGCACAACAACAGGCGGAATGGTCTTGCTGAGCCTTCTGCGGTTGCCTGTGGCTGAACAAGGCCAGTTTCATCTCCCTGCGTTGGTGATCTTCGGCTTGAGCACAGCAGTGGGTGGCCTTGCCTTCGGAGAAGCTGGGCTAGCAGTTGCTCCAGGAAGAGTTGCTCAGGTGGTTGGGCTGGTCAACGGGATTGGTTGTTTAACGGGGGGGCATCTTTCAAGTGCTGCCGACAAGCCTGATGCTTCGATCTGGAATCGAAGCGAACGTCATGATGTGGTTTGGGCTGCTGGCGTTGATTGGGTGGCTATCAGCCATCGTCTTATGGAATCAGCGCTTAGGTTCATAGACTTGACAATTTGGCCATACACTTACCACTCAAACACCAACACAAACTGGACTCAGAGTGGTGACAACCTGGAGCCAGCTCGAGGAAATGGAACGACCATCAGGATGAGAATCACACGGTCTGTCGGACATCGAGAGGTGGATTACTGGAACTCGTGATACCTGCGCCGTCGAAGGGTGCTGGGCTACATCAAAGGGACGCTATTACTCATCCTTCCCAAACTGGCAAAGGGATCAACGGCAGGGGCAGCATCACGACGCAAGCCAAAAGGCTGTGCAGAGCAACCTTGCGGACGGCGCGCCATTTAAACCTGGCCGGAGCCTTCCCATTGATACCGAACAACTTCATGCTTAGCCAGATACTGTTAGCGAGATTGCAGTTAACAAGATGAGCAAGCAAGAGAGCGGCTGGCCATCGATCGAGCGCCGCCGCGAGATGGCGAATATAGTTGGCATCTCGCAAATCATTCCCGGAGCCAACTAGATATGACAATTGACCATCTCAGTTTCGGAACACTCGATTTGAGTGCCACACGCCGCTTCTACGAAGACCAGCTGGGGTTCCCCGTGCTGATCCATGAGTACCTAAAAATGGAGGAAGGCGGCTGGGTTGATCACATCTTCTTTGATTGTGGCGGTGGATGCGCCTTGGCATTCATGCAGTGGCATGATGTTCCTGGCGTTCCAGATCTATTTGATCCCAGCATTAATCGAGGACTCGGTGTGCCCAACGGCACTTATCATTTCGCCTTACGTTGCGCGAATCAGGTAGAGCTGGCAGAACGCCGTCAGGAACTGATGGAGAGAGGTGTCGTTGTAGGCCCGCTTATCAGCCTCAATCCGTATCAGTCCTTTTTCCTTGAAGATCCAGTCAATGGTCTGCGGATGGAATACACCACGCGGTTACGCGTTCCCAATGCGACAGATCGCGATCCCGGCAAGCGTCAGTTCCCAGCTAACTTGGCACTGTTCGAGCTAGCAGCTCAGCCGAACGAGGGAGAGCAAATGAAATGAGGGTATTTCGAATTCTGGCCTCGATGGAGGCAACTAGATGTGATTGGATTTCCGGTACAAAAAGTCTGTAATCGCAAGGATTCTAACAAGACCATCCAGGCAGATCGGCACAGCGATCCTGAGTGAATCAAACCAGATGTCTTGATCTTATGAGTTGAGGCTAACCACTGTGTTGGTCCGGCATGCTTCGACGACTGCCTGTGCAATCCTCAATGCTTCGACGGCACTCTTCACGTCAGCAACTTTAGACGACTGACCGCTGGCGACACATCCCAGAAAATCTGCCAGTTGCTCACGCAGAGCACCAAACACACGTCCGTTGATGGATGGCCACAAGCTGAGATCTGGGCTCTGAAGCTGCTGATTCGTCCAAACTTGAAGTGGGGACTGCAACCCGTTGATTCGAGCACTTCGTTGTGTCCCAACAACGGCAAGTTCAGCATCAATGCAACCAGACCAATGGTCACTTATCACATTGACAGGGGAGTGATCCGGGACATACCAGCTGCTCTCCAGTTGCGCCACACATCCATTGGCGAGCTTGAGCATCGCAAGACAACCGTTAGGAGAAAGATGGCTGCCCTGGCGATAATCCATAGCCATGACTGAAATCACCTGACTCCCGCTAAACCAAAGCAACAAGTCAATGTCATGAATCAGGGTACGGTGGACGGTATGAATTCGGTCAGCTATACCCTGGAACGACCGACGGCTGCAATTACGTTGACCACGAAATGACACCAGGTCTCCAAATAGACCGGCTTCAATTTGGCTGTACAGCCAACGGTGAGAAGCTTCATAACGAAGAATCATGCCCACTTGCAGGAGCACACCATGACTCACTGCCAACTGTTGCAGTTCACGCCCTTCTTCCCACGTGGACGCCAAGGGCTTCTCCACAAATAAATGCCTGCCGCGCTCCAGGGCAGCCATGGCTTGGGAGACATGTTGTTCATCTGGCGTGGCCAGAATGATGGCATCCAGACTGTCGTCATCAATCAGTGCCAATGCATCTCGATAACACGACTCGATGCCGTGGCATGTGGCGATGCGATCCAGCAGCTCACGATCTGGATCCGCCACTGCGGCTAACTCAACACCGGGAAGTCGGCCAACACCGCTGCGTGAAGTTGGCCGAACTTGCCAACACCGGCCAGTCCCACTCGAAGTGATTCAGTTTTGGTTGAAGACGTATTCATACAAGGGTCGAACGAACAGGCATCACAGACTGACCCAACTGCTCGACGGACGGTAGTTCACCAGATAGCTGGAGCTGCTGTCGCCCCCGAACAGAATGTGCAATTCTCCATCAGCAGGCCGTGAACCAAGGCTGATGCGGGCGGCCCGCCCTCCAACTCTCTATGCCCGAGGAGGTGAGCGCGGAATCACTGCATTCTCAAACCAAATAGCATCACAGAGCCCATGCCAGCCATCAGCAGATTCTCAGCAAAACTCACCACACCGAGTGGGGTTTTGGAATTGCCGCCCACACAAGCGCAGTTCAGCGCCAGGTGATCGATGAACACCGCCTTGCCCACAGACACCATGCCCATGACGCCGAGCAGCAGGGCAACACCTCCCACCAGCTGCGACGCGGCGGCCACCTGTGGTTGGACCAAGATGCCCAGCCCGACAAGCAGCTCGATGCCGGGATACAACAGACCCCAGGCACCCCAGCGCTGGCTAAGCAAGTCGTATTTGCGGAAGCTGGCAGCGAATGCATCCACATCCATCAGCTTGAGCATGGCGAGCAGGCAGATGGCGATTCCCATGAAGCCACCAACACCTACCTCCAGAGTCAGCGCCATCAGCGCGGCCGTGAGAAACACGGCTACCACAGGCCCATACGACACATCGGCAGACTCAGGCTTCACCCCAAGCCGGAACGCTAGATCGCTATAGCCGCCAATCCGCTCATCCCCAGCAAACACCTGTGGAGTGGTGGCTACGCCATGGTCGGCCTTGAAAGCTTCCACGGCTTGCTCGCTGGTGAGACGGTGGTCTTCGTAGGGGATCTGGCGCTCCTGCAACAGCCGTACAGCACGTAAACCCCATGGACATGGGTGATCCGGTAGATCCATGCGGTAAAGGCGGACGCCTTTAAGAATCGGAGCAGCCATGAAGAACACCGAAGCGGACGATGGGTTCAGTGTGCCGAGTCCAATCAACTGGAGGCTCACGCAGAGGGAGTGGTGTAATGCCGCGGAGCCCCACGCGTAGCTGGGGTTGTGCGCAGGTAAGGCAGCCCACTTTGCGAGTGGCGTCGCTCGCGGATGTGAGCACAACCGGGAAGGTGATCCCTGGGCTGAAACACAAAGACATAAAGCTGCTGTTTCGACATCGCGGGTGCACTCATTCAACAGGCCGTAACCGCAGCAAGCATTAATTCTTTCTGTGCCTACAAGCTCTGTGCTGAAGCATAGATATCGTGCAATGAGAAACGCCATCATGAACATGTCCGCCAAGCCCTGGTCAAAAGCTCAAGCCGCTAACAACAAGAAATTCAAGGCAAAGCTTGACAGGCTGACCAACTACTTAGTGGAGGGCGATTGGCATAGCAGTTACAACTCCGCAACCTATGCCGACGGCGATACTGTTACAAGCTTTTTCAAAGGCAAAGACATCCTGCCATTGGAGACGCTTAGCTTCTCCCTCCTCCAAGATGGCTCCGTCGAGTTGCGACGCCAGTATGTGGATGGAGACGGCAGCATCGATACCGAAAACTACGTTGTTGGTATCCAGCCTTTTCAGAACTCTTTTTATGTTCTCGGTCTTGACGACAACGATGTTGGATTTGGGCATATTAGCAGGCGATCCGGAGTCATAAACCTAACCATCACTGAGCAAGCCGAAGCTAGCGACGAAGGGTTCATTGGGGTCACTCAGTACACGAATCTTTCGGGCTTCTAGGATTCAGTGCAATCTTGGATTTTGAATCAGATATTGAACTGATCTGTCGGCAGACTCCATTTGCAAGAAGTTGCCATGTCCATCGCGTAAGAATTCGCGGCGACTGCTACCCAGATCTCCAGTCAAACCAAGCAGTGGTCAGGTACGACTCTGTGATGAATCAAAGAACACGCTTGTATCCCAAACACCCATGACTAATACACAGGCCTGGTTGACACTACTCCTCGCCATTACAGCAGAAGTGACAGGCACTGCGCTGCTGAAGCTTTCAGATGGGTTGTCGCGCCCCGGGCCAACGGCCCTTCTACTGGCAGCCTATGCCTGCGCCATCGCGCTGGTCGCTCGGGTGGTCACCGTGATCCCACTTGGAATCACCTACGCGCTATGGAGTGGAATCGGCACGCTTGCCGTTGTGGCGATTGGCACGCTGGCTTATCGACAAGTCTTAAACATGAACCAACTGATCGGCGTAGCGCTCATTGTCGTAGGCGTTGTTATCGTAAACCTAGGGGGCGAGCATCTGAACTGAACACTCAAGCCTGCCTCAGGCTGCCATAGTCAACACCATCGAACACAAAATAGTCTGCATCCATATGCCCGGCTGGAGAGACGTTTAGAAAGGCCAGATCAGCAACACCATCGTTGAGTAAGCAATGAACCTGACCGGGCTTAACTCCATAGGAATCACCAGCCTTAAGACGCTGATGCCGCCAGCCCTCAGCGCAGATCAGCCCATCCGCGAGGTCAGCCGTGTGAAGTAGCCCCTGCCCCTCAAGAACCACAAAGAAGTCAAATCCGTTCTTGTGATAATGAGGAAGCTGCAACCCATTCTGGCCGCCAGCAATGACGACCAGGTTCATTCGGGTATCCAGATGGGATTGAATCGTCTTGAAAGACACCTCGGCATGAATCTCCACGGTGTCTCGTTGAAAACCCTGCCTAGCCTTGATCTCGTGCTCGATGTTGAGGATCTTCACATCCATAACGCACCTTGCAAGCTGTAAATAGTGGTTCACGCCCTAGCATAGGTAAAGACAAGAGCACGGCAGGTCATTGATCCGATGCAAATGCATGAGCAGTGGGTCGAGGTGGGTGGCTACAAGGTTTGGAGCAAACGGATTGGGCAAGCGAGTGCATCCGGTCGATGGCCTGTTGTGTTGCTCCATGGAGGGCCAGGCGTTCCGAGTGATTATCTGGAACCCCTCGAGCGCCTGGCAGAGAGTGGGCGTGAAGTGATTCTGTACGACCAACTTGGCTGTGGTCGATCTGATCATCCAGATGATCCCGCTCTGCTGCAAGTGAATCGTTTTGTGGAGGAGCTAGCCTCACTGCGCAAGGCGCTGAGCCTGGAAACGATTCACCTCTATGGCCAATCCTGGGGCGGAATGCTGGCACTGGAGGTGGCGTTATCAGATGCTCAGGGCGTGAACAGCCTGATCCTGTCCAACGCTCCGAGCAGCATGCCGCTATGGGTCGAAGAAACAGCCCGTCTACGCCAGGAGTTACCGGTGGAGGTGCGCATACGTCTGGATCAACACGAGAACGCCAACACAACCGACAGCGAGGAATACCAAGAAGCCATGATGGTGTTCTATCGACGTCATGTCTGCCGCCTGGATCAATGGCCAGACTGCCTGATGCGCTCCTTCAGCTCCATGGAAGCTGATCCAAGGGTGTATCGCGCCATGTGCGGCAAGAGTGAATTCAATGTGACAGGCTCGCTGCGAGACTGGGATCGATCTGATCGCTTACATCTGATCCAGCAGCCAACGCTGGTGATCAGCGGGCAATACGATGAAGCCACTCCCAAAGTGGCTGGCGCCCTGCATCAGGGGATTGCCCACTCAGAATGGGAGCTCATGGCAGATTGCTCGCATCTCTGCCATCTCGAGCAAACTGAGCGCTATCTCGAGCGAGTGAACACCTTTCTGGACAAGGTTGAATCAAACCAGCCAGCACCCTGTTGAAACATCCAGTGGTAGGCCCCTGGCAATTGGGAGCTCGGCTACCTCGATCGACGCTCAAAGAATCAATATGCACATCGAAGCCTGTCACTCGAGCCATGTAGTGGGTATGCATGGGGCGTGAGCTCAGTGGAAGCGATACCAGGCTGACCTTGAACAGCTCACTCCTCCGTGTCAACCAGCGTTGAGGCCGATCGTGCCCCAGTTTCGCCCCACACCTGGAAGCCTGACCTCAAGGCGCCTAGAAGAGCGACCTGGGTGCATTCCGAGTCGATTAGCCGTCTCGGGGGATATCGCCAACACACAGCTTTCGGCCGTGATCCTGGATCCGCAAGGGGCTCAGGAACGTCGGATACGACACGTGCAGGAGCTGGATCCACTCATTCAGTCAGGCCGACCACTATGGGTGCGCGTGAATGGCCTCGGGCAGCCACGGTTAATCAGAGAACTGTTTGAGTTGTGCAACATCCCCGGCATCTTTCTTGATCTCGTACTGGAGACGCCCCAGGCTCCACGGCTGGATTCTTTCGCCGATGTCGTTGCCCTCGTGATGCACCGGCTGCACTTCGAGAATAACAATCTGCGTCTCGCCAGTGATCAGGTGAGCATGCTGCTCATCAACGGGATCCTGATCACCATTGAGGAAGTTGAGACACCAGAAGGATTTAGCGCCCTGACGGACTGGCTCGTGCATGAACACCCGAACACAGCAGACGAGGATCTGGATGATCTGCTGCATTACATGGTGGATACCTTGCTAGATGGTATTTTCCCGATGCTGGAGCAGGTCGCTAATCGCCTTGACAGCCTTGAGGAAGCCGCTCTCAGAGCACCCACTCCACGGGTGATCGGGAAAACCTATGCCTTGCGCGGAACCCTGCGCAGGATTCGCCAGCAATTATGGCCACTGAAACACCAGACGCTGCTCTTCCTCAGACAGAATCAGCCACTCATAGGCCCCAAAAGCTTAAATGGGTTCCATGAAATCGCCCAGACTATTGAGCAGGTCTTTGAAAGCTGTGAATTACTACGACACCAATGCGACGCGGTGACAGCTGCTCACATGGCCAGCACAGGCAATCGCATGAATCAAATCATGAAGACACTAACAATCATTTCAGCGATATTTGCGCCATTGACATTCATTGCAGGCATTTACGGAATGAATTTCAACGACATGCCGGAACTTCAATGGCACTACGGATATTTCGCCTGCTTGATTGTGATGACGCTCGTTGCTTCAGTGCAAAGCTGGTTCCTATGGAAGCGTGGGTGGTTCGAAGACTGGACGACGTCTCGGAGCTAAGCACACCTCACAATCACGAGCCACCCTTATTCAGGGCACGCAAGCTGCGCTTGGCCCTGAGCGTTCAACCTGGCAAGAGCTGCCGCGATCGCGTCCTCCAGCATCTCGCCACGCAACATTGCGACTGCCAATGAGGTGGCAATTTGGCCAGCCATGCCACGGACCGCAGCGGTATTGAGCTCTGCGCTGGCACCATGGACTTGCAGGAGGGCGCGGGCCGTAAGTTCTCCGATGTCTTTCAGAAAATCCTGATGCGTCATCAGGACGTCGACCACAACATTATCAATCTCAATGTGATCTTTCAGAGATTCTGGAAGTGTAGGCAGTTTGTGCACCACACGGTAGGGCCCTGGACACTCTTCAGGATTCTCGTAGAGCAACTCCAGGCTGGCCTCGTGAAGGCTCATTGAACTGTAACAGCGCTGTGCGATCGTAGAGCAGCTCAGATATCGCTGGCATGCAAGACACTCAGGTGTTTATCCAGGGGATTGCCAGCGGTGCTCCAGCAGCGCGCTTGTCCCAGAAAGAGGCAGCTGCCTTCATGGCTCATCTCGACGGCCTGGAGAAAACCCATGACCGCATCGAAACCATCTTTGAGCACACCCGGATTCAAGAGCGACATCTGGCCTACTCGCTGCTGGAACCTGGAGCAGCATCGTTTCTACGGAAGCACGGAACGCTAGAAACGCGCATGGCGATGTATGAGAGCCATGCCCTTCCACTGGCCGAACGGGTTAGCCAAGCAGCCTTAGAGAATGCAGGCTGCACAACGGACGAGATTGATCTGGTTGTGTTTGTATCCAGCACGGGTTTCCTGGCCCCGGGCATTGATGCTCACTTAATCAAACAGCTAGGGCTGAAGCTTGATACGGCACGACATCCTGTGCTGTTCATGGGATGTGCTGCCGCACTGGTTGGCCTGCGGATCGCCAGTGATCACGTGAAGGCCCATCCTGGCCACGGAGCTTTAGTGGTATGCCTCGAGCTGAGCTCGCTGAATGCCTCATTGGAGGATGATCTCAATGATGTCATTATCCACAGCATATTCGGTGATGGTTGTGCGGCGGTCGTGTTGAGATCCGTCAACGAACCCAGTAGTATTCCAAGTGGACGAGCCATTCTCCGAGAACAGAGAAGTGTGCTCACACCAGGAACAGAGGATGGCATTGTGCTCGGCCTCCGAGACAACGGCATTACCTGCACACTCTCTAGGCACCTACCTGAAATGATCAGTACGGCCCTTCCAGACATCACCGATCAACATCTAGCAAAAGCCAATCTGGAGCGGAGCGATATTGCGATCTGGGCAGTGCATCCTGGTGGCACGCGAATCCTGAACTCAGTACAGGAGTGCTTATCCCTATCTGAAGCCCAGCTCAAGCACTCGTGGGACGTGCTTTCGGAGTACGGCAACATGCTGAGCTGCGCCGTCTTGTTCGTTCTTGAGCGCCATCTTTATGCATGCCGCCACAACAACAGCCATGACACTATTGAGCTAACAGAGCACACTGACAAGCTGAAAGCCAGCCGAGGAAAAAATGGACTGGCATTTTCGTTCTCACCTGGCATTGGCGTGGAGATGCTGCATTTTGAAATCAGCGCCTGAAGCTCATTTAGAGACTGTGCAGACGCGTGAGCCTGGTGTCAGGCTCACGCGATGGCCCGCAGCCACCGCTTACCTGAGCGGCGTGGTGGTTGTGAATGTGGGCTTCAGTCACCATCCTGAATTGGACTGGCTGTGGTCGGTGCTGGTGGGGGGAGTGCTTGCACTGCGGGATGGAGCTCAGCGCAGCTGGGGCCATGCGGTGTTGCTCTGGATGATGGCTGGAGCTGGGCTCTCCTTCTGGCTCGGGAACCCAGCTGTGGCCCTTGCCAGCGTGTGCGCCTTCCTGATCAGCGAATCGGTGGACTGGCTTGTATACACCACCACCCAGCGCCCCTTCGCCGAGCGCGTGTGGCGCTCAGTCCTACTCAGCTCACCGGTTGATACCGCTGTATTTCTACATCTGGCTCACCTCTGGAGCTGGGATCTGTTTGCCATCGGTAGCGGCAGCAAGATCCTGGCTGGCGCCCTGATCAGTCTGTCGTTACGGAAGCAATCGCTGTCTCAACAATGAACATCGCGATCACAGGCGCTTCGGTGATCACTGCAGGCATGCACAGGCGCCGGGAGGTCTGGCAGCAGATGTGCATCGATGAACTGCTTCCTGCGCTCACCATTGAGGCAGACGTGGTCTGCCAGCTGGCATTACTCAGCCGTGGGGAAACGGCCATTCTCAGCCGGCAACAGCAACTGGGGCTCGCAGCTGCTGAGCTCGCATGGCAAGAAGCGGGGCTGCCGCCGGAACGGCAAGCGCTGCGCGGTGAGCAACATGCCCCCCTGAACCAGCCGTGGCGGCGTGAGGCTGGCGTGGTGAGTGCCAGTGCTCTCGGTGATTTGAGCAGCCTGCTGGTTGAACAGCAAACACCAGGATCACGGCCACGCCCCACCAGCCTGAGTCGGTGGCGGGGCAATGCGTTAGGCGCCGCGTTGGCCGTGCGTTTTGGGCTTCAAGGGGATCAATTCAATCTCAATGCAGCCAGCAGTAGTGGTGCTCAGGCCATTGCTTTGGCCGCAAGGTTGATCGAGGCCCGCATTCTCCAGGTAGCCGTGGTGGTGGGTGCAGAACCTGCTCTGCCCTCGTTATTGCTCGAAGCCAACCGACGATCCGGTGCCATGGCAACCAACGGCTCGTCTCAGCCACTTCGGGCTGATCGCAGCGGAATGGTGCCACGGGAAGCGGCCGCTGCACTGGTGTTGGAGCATCCCGAACACGCCAGCAGGAGGGGAGCCACACCACTCGCCGAACTGCATGGGTGTACGTCAGGCTGCGAGGCTCATCACCTGGTGGCCCCCCTTCCTGGCCAGGCTTTGAGCCATGCCTTATTGGAACAGCTCCTGTCAGGAGCCGATCGAAAGCAAACACCGATTGATTGGCTGTGTCTGCATGCGACCGGGACGCCCAGGTTTGACCAGGAAGAAATCGCGTTCGTGAACCAAGCCTTTCCAACGCTGCCCTGGATCAGCGCCTTCAAGCGGAGCCTGGGTCACAGCCTTGGGGCGGCGGGGGTCGTGGAGGCTGCTCTGATCGTGGAGGGCCTGCATCGAGGCGAAGTGCCTCCGTGGCCGAAGGTGATCGATCCCACCTTCGGCCTCAACCAACCGGAGAATTATCCAGCTCTGGCACCTCAGAATGCTTTGCAATTGGCATCAGGCATGGGAGGCGTCGTGGTGATGAACCACTTCAGAGCAGTCCCGTAATCTCAACAAAAGACTGATACGGAGCCGCTTGCTCACGGCTTCTACGGAACTAGGGAGGCTCTGGAAAACCGAAGCGATTCACGGGACAATTACCCTCTGTGATC
>NZ_JACVZV010000018.1:0-313598 GCF_014654725.1 Vulcanococcus sp. Clear-D1
CCACGCTCACCACCAGGCGCAGGTTGGCCGCCACCATCCGCTCCTTGGCCCGCTGGCCGGAGCGCAGGCGCTTTTTGAGCTGTTGGGGGGTGAGCTGGGCAGCTTTCGCCAGCTGCTCGTGATCGGGCTTGGCGCCGCCGGCACGCATCTCGAGCTCCTGCTCGAGCTCCTCTAAGGCCACCAGCTCCTGCACCTGGCGGCCAAGGGTGATCTCCTGCTCATGGGAGAGCAACGGCACGCGACCGATATCGCGCAGGTAGGAGCGCACCAGATCGGTGCTCAGCCCCGAGGCATCAACAGCAACGACCACGGCAAGGCCTGTGAACTGATGTAAAGCCTACCCTGAAGAAGTGTGAAGCGTCTCTCAGAAAGCTCGCGGATCCCTCGGGAACGCTTTGGGATCAGGCCATGTCCAGCGTCTTCCGGCCTTCCTCAGCTCCCCGAACGGCTCAGCAGCCAGCTGGCGGTCTGCAGGTAGATGAACACGCCGGCCACATCGGTGGCGGTGGCAATAAATGGGGCTGACATCAACGCAGGATCCAGACCCAAGCGGTTGAACAACAGCGGCAGGGCAGCGCCCGCGGTGGCCGCCAGGGTGGTGATCGCCACCAGGCTGATGCCAGCGGCACTGGCCACCAGCCAGTTGCCACCGCTCACGTAGCCCGACCAGGGCACCACCACGAGCATCATCAACAGTCCAAGCAGCGCCCCAGCGATCGCCTCACGGCCAATCGCCTTGGCAGGCCCCAGGCTTTGAATCCGCTGGGTGCTGAGGCCGCGGATCACCACTGTGGAACTCTGGGCGCCCACGTTGCCGCCGGTGCCGATCAACAGCGGGATGAAGGCCGCCAGCACCACCACCTGCTTGAGCACCCCATCCATCGAGGCGATCACGGCGGCGGTGCCGCTGTTGGCCAGGAGCAGCACCAACAGCCACACCACGCGGCGGCGAGCCACGCTGAACAGATTGCTCTGGAAGTAGTCGTCTTCATCGCCGGCCTGCACCGCGCCGGCGGCGTAGAGATCGCGGGTGGCCTCCTGCTGGATCACGTCGATCACGTCGTCCACGGTCACGATCCCCACCAGCCGCTGCTCGCGGTCCACCACCGGCACGGCGAGGAAGTCGTAGCGCTGGATCACGCGCGCCACCTCCTCCTGGTCGGTGTCAGTGCCCACGCTCACCACCTCGCGGGTCATCACATCGCCCACCCGCTCCTCGGGATCGGCCACCACCAGATCCCGCAGCGAGAGGATGCCGGTGAGATGGCGGGATGCGTCGGTGACGTAGAGGGCGTAGATCGTTTCGGTGTCGCGGGCGCGGCGGCGCACGATCGTGAGCGCCTGGGCCACGCTGTGGAATTCCTTGAGGTCGATGAACTCGGTGGTCATCAACCGGCCGGCGGTCTCCGGCTCGTAGCCGAGCAGCTGGGCGGTCACGCGCCGTTCCGCCGGGCTCAGCTCCGCCAGCAGGCGCCGCACCACCTTGGCTGGTAATTCATCAAACAGATCCACCCGGTCGTCGGGGGCCATCTGCTCCACCAGCTCGAGCACCTCACCGGAGCGCAACCGCTCAAGCAGCGTCTGCTGCACGCTGGGCTCGAGGTATTCGTAAACCGCGATCGCTTCATTTTTAGGAAGCAGGCGGAAGGCGAGGGCCTGCAGGGTGCGAGGCAAACCACCGATTGCCTCGGCGATATCCACCTCCTGTACAGGCTGCAGGAGCAGCTTCACACCGTCGTAGTTGCCGGCCTCGAGCAGACCCTTGAGCTGCTGGGTGAGCCCCTCCGCCAACGCCGGGCCGTTGCTGGGAGGAACAGCTGCAGCGGCAGACGCCTCGCTCATGGCCCCGGGGCTGCGGCAGACTGAGTGTATGGGCTGAAGTGGCTAAGGTCCGGCCTTCTCAAACACGAGCGATGGCAATCAACGTGAGCGATGTGGTGGTGCACACCGCCTCAGGCGCTGAGCAAAAGCTGGGTGAGCTCGATGGCCAGGTGCGCTTGATCGTGAACGTGGCCAGCCGCTGCGGCTTCACCCGCCAGTACAGCGGCCTCCAGGCCCTGCAGGAGGCCTACGGCAGCCAAGGCTTCTCGGTGCTCGCCTTCCCCTGCAACGACTTCGGCGCCCAGGAGCCCGGCAGCGTGGAAGAGATCCAGCAGTTCTGCTCCACCACCTACGGCGTGAACTTCCCCATCTACGCCAAGGTGGCGATCAGCGCCGCTCCGTTCGACACGCTGGTGCAAGCCGAGCCCGCCGGCCCCGTGGCCTGGAACTTCGAGAAGTTCCTCGTCGGCAAAGACGGCAGCGTGATCGCGCGTTTCAAGAGCGGTGTTGAGCCCGAGTCCGCCGAGCTGAAGGGCGCGATCGAAGCAGCACTGGCGGCCTAATCGGGATCACCTCACAGCGCTGTCCAGGATTTTGTACAGATTGCACGGAATCCTGGACAGTTGCGCGGGCAGAACCAACCCAGCAGCCAGCGAAGTAAGGAGGCTGATTAGCGGCTCTTAGGGAGGAGCGGGAGCTCTGAACAGATGCAGAAGGCTCCTGCCCTGATCAGTCGAGCGGAGAACGGAACACCGATCGGCTCAGCGCAAGGCCACCCGCCGCGCAGAGGAGCCCAAGCACCAGGCTGGCGGCGATCAACAACAGGCCCCAAATGGGGCTGCCTGCCTGGATCAACTTGGCCACATCCAACATCCAGCTGCTGAAGGTGGTGAGGCAGCCGCAGAAGCCGATACCCAGCAGCAACACCAGGCTGGTGCGGCGGGGGATCGGCCCGGCCAGGAACCCGAGGATGAACGAACCCACGAGGTTCACCAGCAGATCAGCACCGGCACTGCCTCCCAGATGCGGTCCGAGCTGTACACCGCTCTGCCAGCGCAACAGAGCACCAGGCACGGCTCCGAGGCCCACCAGCAATAGCTCTCTGAGCTCGAAGCTCAGGCGCCGGGCTTCGAGCTGATCAGCCACCGATCACCATCCCGGCTGCCACGGCCACCAGCCCCGCCGCCACCGAGCCACCCATCAGCCAGAGAGCCTGGCGGCGCTGGCCACCCAGCCACGACTGCAACAGTTCCACCGCAAAGGTGGAAAAGGTACTGAGGCTGCCCAGAAAGCCCGTGGCCAGCAGCAAGGCGATCTGCTGATCCGGTTGGCAACGACCAGCCAGGGCCGCAATCAAGCCAAGTGCAAAACAGGCCGTGATGTTCACGCCAAAGGTCGCCCAGTGCTTGCGGGGGACCAAGGGCTCGAAGTGGTTCACCAGCCGGAAACGCAGCCAGGCACCGGGCACAGCCCCGATCGCCACCAGGAGCGCGTCACGCATGGATCAAGCAACAGCGAGCCAACCGCGCTGCTCACCCACCTCCACCTGCAGCCACTGCTCACCGCCGTGATCACACCAGCTACGCATTACCCGCAGGGGCTGATCGACATCAACCTCGGCTAGAGCAGGAGCCAGTTGATCCGGTGCGACCTGCAGCGCCTGGCTGCCAGTGCTGAGCAAAGGCTCGCCGGCGTTGCGGCGGCGCAGGTCGGGCAGACGTCGATCTGCACCCCCGGCAGGCAATGAAACCGGAGCAAACAAGGCAAAGGCCAGCACAGCCCCCCAGCGCCAGGCGCTGAAGCGCTGATCAACGGGGCGCGACACAGATCGACCCACTCAGATATCCAGTTGCGCCAGATCCAGCTCGGCGCTGTGGGTTTCAATGAACTCACGGCGGGGAGCCACTTTGTCGCCCATGAGGATGTTGAAGATGCGATCGGCTTCGGCGGCGTCTTCAATCTCCACGCGCTTCATCATGCGTGTGGTGGGATCCATCGTGGTTTCCCACAGCTGCTTCGGCATCATTTCACCCAAGCCCTTAAAGCGCTGGATCGTGTAATTTGCCTTCTCGCCGAAGCCTTCGATGGTGCTCCTCAGATCAGCTTCGTTGTAGCAATAGGTGTGGTTTTTGCCGCGCTCCACCTTGTAAAGCGGAGGGCAGGCGATATAGATGTAGCCGCCCTCCACCAACGCCTTCTGGTAGCGGTAGAAGAAGGTGAGCAGGAGCGTTCGGATGTGAGCACCATCCACATCGGCATCGGTCATGATCACGATGCGGTGGTAGCGAAGGTTCTTCTCATCGAACTCTTCGCCTTTGATGCCGAGGCCTAGGGCGGTGATCAGCGCCTGGATCTCGGTGTTCTTGTAGATCTTGGCGTCGTCGGTTTTCTCAATATTCAGGATCTTGCCGCGCAACGGCAGGATCGCCTGGAAGCGGCGGTCGCGGCCCTGCTTAGCAGAGCCTCCTGCGGAATCACCCTCCACGATGTAGATCTCGGATTCGCCGGGATCGCGCGAGGAGCAATCGGCGAGCTTGCCGGGGAGAGTGGAGCTCTCAAGCACGCTCTTGCGGCGCACCAGCTCCCGGGCGCGGCGGGCGGCCTCAGCGGCGTTGAACGCCTGGATCGCCTTCTCCAGGATCAGGTCGATCACCGAGGGGTTGAACTCCAGGTATTCGCTGAGGGCCTCACCCACCAACGAATCCACGATGCCGCGCACCTCAGTGTTGCCCAGCTTGGTTTTGGTTTGGCCCTCGAACTCAGGCTCGGGCACCTTCACCGACAACACAGCGGTAAGACCTTCGCGGATGTTTTCGCCGGCGAGGTTGGCGTCAGCATCCTTGCGCTTGCCGCGCTTCTTGGCAAAAGCGTTGAGCGTGCGGGTAAGAACGGTTTTCAGACCCTCGATGTGCGTGCCGCCATCCACCGTGCGGATGTTGTTGGCAAAACCGAAGATGTTGTCGGAGTAGGCATCCACGCACCACTGCAGCGCCGCCTCCACCTGAACACCATCCTTCTCGGAGTTCACATAGATGATGTCGGGATGAAGGGCATCCTTCTCCGCATTCATGTAGGCAACGTATTCCTTAATGCCGCCTTCGTAGAAGTAGATCTCTTCATGCGCAGCGCCTTCGTCATTCCTGGCCGCGGGGCGCTCGTCACGGAAGACGATCTTCACGCCACCGTTGAGGTAAGCGAGTTCGCGCAGGCGGGCCGAGAGGGTGTGGTAATCGAACTCAATGCCGCCCGAGAAGATCTGGATGTCGGGCTTGAAGCACACCGAGGTGCCTGTGCGGCTGGGATCCGCCGCGAGCTTGGAGGCCAGCGTTCCGATCGGGGCACCACGCTCGAAGCGCTGCTGGTGCTCTTGACCCTGGCGATGAACCGTCACCTCCACCCACTCGGAGAGGGCGTTCACAACGGAAACGCCCACGCCGTGCAGACCACCCGACACCTTGTAACCGCCGGCGCCGAACTTGCCGCCGGCGTGCAGCACCGTGAGCACCGTTTCCAGGGCGCTCTTGCCAGTGCGGGGGTGCACGTCGGTGGGGATGCCGCGGCCGTTGTCGGTCACGGCGCAGCTGCCGTCCTCATTGAGGACGACGAGAATTTCGTTGCAATGGCCGGCGAGCGCCTCGTCGACCGAGTTGTCGACGACCTCGTACACCAGGTGGTGCAAGCCCCGCGGCCCGGTGGTGCCGATGTACATCCCCGGGCGCTTGCGCACCGGCTCCAGGCCTTCCAGCACCTGGATCTGCTCGGCGCCGTAGGCGGCCTGAACTTTGGTGGCTTCGCTCATGGGTTCCGGCGGGGGCACGTCCTCCTGCCGCAGGAGCCCGTTGGCAAGCGCGGCAAGGGGCAGGGAGGCGCGCAAAGGCCGTGCCTGAAGGCCCAATCTACCACCGATGCAATAGAGAAGCTCCTGGCGGCCACTCCGCGCGCTTTTCGGCAAGGGGTGCAACAAGTGACCCACGAGCAGGGCAACAGGCCCGCCGGCAAAGTGCCCGGATGAGCCAAGCCGAAAGCCTCGCCACAAGCGGTCGACAACACCCCGATCAGCCCCTGGTGATCGTGTTGCTGGGCCCCACCGCCAGCGGCAAAACGGCCCTTGGCATCGAGCTGGCCCAAGCGCTGGATCTAGCGGTGCTGTCGGTGGATTCGCGCCAGCTCTATCAAGAAATGGATATCGGCACCGCCAAGCCCACGGCAGCGCAGCGGGCGGCCGTGCGGCACGAGCTGCTCGATCTGCGCCGCCCTGATCAACCGATCAACCTGCAGGAGTTCCGCGCCGAAGCCGAACAGGCCATCGCCGCAGAACACGCCCGCCGCGGTATCGCCCTACTGGTGGGCGGCAGCGGGCTGTACCTCAAAGCGATCACCCAGGGGATGACCCCGCCGGCGGTGCCGCCTCAGCCGGAGCTGCGGGCGCAGCTTGAGGCCCTTGGCCAACCCCTCTGCCACCAACTGCTCTGCGCCGCTGACCCAACCGCCGGGGCGCGGATCATGGCCAACGACGCCGTTCGCACCCAACGAGCCTTAGAGGTGCTCTATTCCACGGGCCAACCGCTCAGCAGCCAGCAAGGCGCTACGCCACCGCCCTGGCGGGTGCTGGAGCTAGGCCTGAATCCGCCGGATCTCAAGCGCCGCATCGCCCTGCGCAGCGCCAACCTCTATGCCGAAGGCCTGGTGGAGGAAACCCGCGGCCTGATCGAGCGCTACGGCGCCGACTGCCCACTGCTCGACACCATCGGCTACGGCGAAGCCAAGGCGGTGCTGCACGGGGAGTTGCCAATCGACGCTGCGATCGCCCTCACCACCAAGCGCACCCAGCAATTCGCCAAGCGCCAACGCACCTGGTTTCGGCGGCAACACCAGCCGATCTGGCTCGATGGGGGCGACGCTTTACAGCAGGCGTTGCCGGCGATCGAGCGCGTCCTAGGGTGAAGGGTGAACAGCTTCTGTTTTCTCCTCGTCCTCTCGCCCGCCTGAATGCCACCCCGTCCTCGTTTTGACCGCCGCGCTCCCGTGCGGGAGCTCCCCAACATCAACGACCGCATCAGTTACCCCCAGCTGCGGGTGGTGGATGCCGACGGCAGTCAGCTGGGGGTGATCACGCGGGAGGCGGCCCTCGAGGTGGCCAAAGACCGAGAGCTCGACCTGGTGCTGGTGAGCGAGAAGGCTGATCCGCCGGTGTGCCGGATCATGGATTACGGCAAGTTCAAGTTCGAGCAGGAAAAGAAGGCCAAAGAAGCGAAGAAGAAGTCGCATCAAACCGAAGTCAAAGAGGTGAAGATGCGCTACAAGATCGACCAGCACGATTACGACGTGCGGATCGGTCAGGCCTCTCGCTTCCTCAAAGCTGGAGACAAGGTGAAATGCACCGTGATCTTCCGCGGCCGCGAGATCCAGCACACCGCCCTGGCTGAACAGTTGCTCCGGCGCATGGCCAAGGATCTCGAGGAGAAGGCTGAGATCCAACAGGACCCCAAGCGCGAGGGCCGCAACATGATCATGTTCCTCACACCGCGCAAAACCCCGCTGGCCAAGGAGAAGGAGGCCGAAGCCGCCGCCAGCAAGGCCGTGCGCACGATCGAAACGCCGCGCCAACAAGCTGCTGCAGCGGCAATCGAGGGCTGACCCAAAGAGCGCCTATGCCGGCGCTCTCACAGCACCTCTCCAAAGAGCCCAATCATCGCCGCCCAGCCGGCAGCTGAGGCTTCGGGGTGGAAATCGCCACGGGCTTCGCACATGTAACCGTGGCCGGCACCCGGGGCCAACACGAAGCGATGGCGGCCACCGGGCACCGCGACCAGGGCCTGCTCAATGGCGCTGAGCTCCTCTGGGGGCATCAGCGGATCCTGATCGCCGCAGAAACACCACAACCGGCCGGGAATCTGCGGCACATCCGTGAGCGTGGGGGCTCCACCACCGGGCCGGTCGGTGGAGACGCGCGCGCCATAGAAGTCGCAGGTTGCGGCAATCACCGGCAGGGTGGCCGCCAGCATCGCCAGGTGGCCGCCGAAGCAGAAGCCCACGCAGCCGAGGGGCTTACTGGCGAGCCCATCAGCGCTGTGGTGCCGCTGCATCCATGCGGCGGCAGCGGTCACGTCGGCACGAAGCTGATCAGCGCGAACCTGATCGCGATGCTCACGCCCCAGGGCAAGACCGGCCTCGTTGTAATCCGCCTCCAAGTGCGGGGCCGTGCGCCAGAAGGTGCTGATCGCCAGAGCGGCATAGCCCTGTTCCGCCAAGCGATCCACCACGCTGCGCACCCAGCCGTTCACGCCAAACACCTCCGGCAGCACCAGCACAGCCGCCCGCGGTGCCTCAGGCCGGGCCCACCAGGCGGGCATCACGCCGTCAGGAGTGATCACTTCGGTCCAGTTCGCCTGAATCGCCATCGCGTCGGTGTGCGGGAGTGATGGATCGCGACTAACCGCGCGATTGATCACATCAGAACACCGGCAACACACAATCCAAGCTTTCGTACAGACCGTACAGAATACGGATGAGCGCGTCACCAACGGCAACCGGCACAGCCGCTTATGCCGGGATTGCAATTGTCACCGGCGCCAAAGCTCCGTATGGTGGCGCCGCAGTGTTGTGCCAATCCGGTTTGCGGTTCCACATTCAGCAGGACAGCGACATCCCGGCGTCGAGCCAGTTGTACAACCAGATCTGCTTTGCCATCGCCGCGCGCCACTTCCCGCCCGGCCATCGCTTACCGAGCACTCGCCAGCTGGCGATGCAGACCGGCCTGCACCGCAACACGATCAGCAAGGTGTACCGCCAGCTTGAGAATGACGGCGTGGTGGAAGCCATGGCCGGCTCCGGCATCTATGTTCGCGATCAGCAGAACCCGCGCGAAATCAAGCTCGCCCCCGGCCCCCGCAGCCGCCACCTGCCTGACATCGACCGCGAGGTGCGCCAAAGCGTGGACGGTCTGCTCAACGCCGGCTGCACCCTGCAGCAGGCGCGCGATCTGTTCACTCGCGAGATCGACTGGCGCCTGCGCTGCGGCGCCCGCGTGCTGGTGAGCACTCCCCGTGAAGACATCGGCGCCTCAATGCTGATCGCCGAGGAGCTCACCCCCCATCTGGATGTACCCGTGGAGGTCGTGCCGATGGAGGAGCTGGAAAGCGTACTGGAGAGCTCCAGCAACGGCACAGTGGTGACGAGCCGCTATTTCCTGCAGCCGGTGGAGGAGATCGCGCGCCGCCACAGCGTGCGCGCCGTGCCGGTCGACCTCAACGACTTCCGCCACGAGCTTGATCTGCTCAAGGATCTCAAAGCTGGCAGCTGCGTGGGTCTGGTGAGCATCAGCCCGGGCATCCTGCGGGCTGCTGAGGTGATCCTGCACAGCATGCGAGGCAATGAGCTGCTGTTGATGACGGCGACTCCTGATCTGAGCAGTCGTCTCTTGGCGCTGCTACGCGCCTCGAGCCATGTGCTGTGCGATCGGCCCAGCTTGCCACTTGTGGAGCAGAGTCTGCGCCAGAACAGAGCACAGTTGATGCGGCTGCCTCAGGTTCATTGTGCCCAGAGCTATCTGGGAACTGCGACGATTGACCTGCTACGTAAAGAGATCGGTCTACTAAATTTGGAAGCAATAAGACTAGATAACCCTTAGTACCTAGTCATAATCAAACGTAAGCGGATGAAGAGATTCGAACTCTCGACCCTCTCCTTGGCAAGGAGATGCTCTACCACTGAGCTACATCCGCGTTTGCCGGGGCTGAACCGCCGACCCAGAGATCATGCACGACGGAGGGCCCTTCGGTCAAACCATGGAGGCCTTAGGCAGGATGGGGAGATGCTCAAAGCCCTGCGTGCCGACCTGGCCATCATCAAAGAGCGGGATCCAGCGGCTCGTGGGACGCTGGAGATCCTGCTGTGTTATCCGGGGCTCCATGCTCTGAGCCTGCATCGGCTGAGCCATCGGCTATGGCGCCTCCAATGGCCGTTGTCGCCCCTCATTGCCCGGTTGCTCAGCCAGATAGCGCGTTGGTGCACAGGTATCGAGATTCATCCAGGCGCGAGCATTGGTCACGGGGTGTTCATCGATCACGGCATGGGGGTCGTTATCGGCGAAACTGCTGTGATCGGGCATCAGTGCTTGCTGTATCAGGGCGTCACCCTGGGGGGTACAGGGAAGGCCCATGGCAAGAGGCATCCCACGCTGGGCAACAACGTGGTGGTTGGAGCAGGGGCCAAGGTATTGGGGGCGATCACCGTGGGCTCAAATACGCGTATTGGTGCAGGGTCGGTCGTGCTTCGCGATGTCGCTTCCGACAGCACCGTGGTGGGCATTCCAGGCCGTGTGGTTCACCAAAGCGGTGTTCGGGTAGACCCACTGGCCCATTCCGCTTTACCTGATGCGGAGGCTCGTGTGATTCGGAACCTGATGGAGCGCATCGATGCGCTCGAAGGAGAATTGGCCCGCACGCAAGCTTGTCTCAAGGAAGTAGCCGCTGGCCGCCCCCTTGAGGAGCCTTGCCGGGGGGCATCCCAAAACCTCAAGGATCGGGAAATCCTTGAGTTTCTCGGTGATGGGCCGGATATCGATTAATTATCTATTAAGCAGCCTGTGGTGCTGGAGCTGGCTGGAACATAAACATTGAATAAATCACATTGCGGCGCATCTGGGTCATCATCTCGAGGAACATGTCGTAGCCCTCGTTTTTGTATTCGATTAGCGGATCCTTCTGACCGTAGCCGCGCAGGCCCACCGATTCGCGTAAGGCATCCATGGCTTGGAGGTGTTCCCGCCAGAGGGTGTCGATCTGCTGAAGGATGAAGAAGCGCTCGGCTTCGCGCATCAGGCCGGGGCGCTGCTGCTCGATCTGCCCTTCTTTGATGTCGTAGGCATTGCGCAGCTGCTCCTGCAGGAAGGCCTTGAGCTCCTCCACCGAGAGGCCTCGCAGCTGCTCGGGCTTGAGATCCTCCAGCAAATACACGAATTCCTGAACCTTGCTCACCAGGCGATCGAGATCCCACTCCTCGGGGGGCAGGTCCGGATTCACATAGGCCTCCACGATGTCGGTCATGGTGCGCTCGCCGTAGCCCACAACCTGCTGCTTGAGCTCGCGGCCCTCGAGCACACGCCGGCGCTCCGCATACACGGCCTTGCGCTGGTTGTTCATCACCTCGTCGTACTCGAACACCTGCTTGCGGATGTCGTAGTAATACGTCTCCACCTTCTTCTGAGCACCCTCGAGGGAGCGGGTGAGCATGCCGGATTCGATCGGCATGTCTTCCTCCACGCGGAAGGCATTCATCAGGCCGGCCACACGGTCGCCGCCAAAGATGCGCAGCAGGTTGTCTTCCAGCGACAGGAAGAAACGGGTGGAACCCGGGTCGCCCTGACGGCCGGCGCGGCCGCGGAGCTGGTTGTCGACACGGCGGGATTCGTGGCGTTCAGTGCCAATCACGTGCAAGCCGCCGGCTTCGCGCACCTGCTCGTCTTCGCTGCCGGTCACCACCTCATATTCCGCCTTCACGCGAGCGATCATCGAGCGCAGGGCCTGGATCTGCGGGTCGTCGGTGGGGGCTTTCTCAGCGGCCTGGGCGATCTTGTCTTCCAGCTCGAGAACGGTGAGTTTGCGATCGCCCCAGGCCTTCACCAGATCGTGGGCGAGCTCGGAGAGGGAGTGCTCGGTGGCGTCGGTGAGGGCGCAGGGGTAGAGAGCGCCGATGGCGCGGGCTTCGGAAGGAGCCTTGGCGGCCGCAGCATTCGAGGCCGCTCCAAAACCGGGGGCTGCTTCGGGGGCACGCTGCAGGGGCACCGGCGGCTTATGGCCTTCCTCCGGGCGCACCAGGCGAGGCAGCAGCACCTCGCGCAGCTTGAGGCGAGCCATGTAGTCGGCATTGCCGCCCAGGATGATGTCGGTGCCGCGGCCGGCCATGTTGGTGGCGATGGTCACGGCGCCGGCGCGACCCGCCTGGGCGACGATCTCGGCCTCGCGCTCCACGTTTTCCGGCTTGGCGTTAAGCAGGTTGTGGGGGATCTGCTGTTCCGCCAACAGAGCGGATAGCAGCTCCGATTTCTCCACGCTGGTGGTGCCCACCAACACCGGCCGGCCAGTTTTGTGAACCTCGGCGGTTTCCAGCGCCACGGCGCGCCACTTGGCGGTTTCGTTTTTGTACACCTGATCGGTCCAGTCGGCCCGGGAGCGAATCCGGTTGGTGGGCACGATGGTGACTTCGAGCTTGTAGGTCTTCTCGAATTCCACTTCTTCCGTTTTGGCAGTGCCTGTCATGCCGGCCAGGCGCGGGTAAAGCAGGAAGAAGTTCTGGTAAGTGATCGAGGCGAGGGTTTGGGTTTCAGGCTGGATCGGCAGGCCTTCTTTGGCTTCGATCGCCTGGTGCTGGCCATCGCTCCAACGGCGGCCGGGCATCACGCGGCCGGTGAACTCATCCACGATCACGGCATCGCTGCCGCGCACGATGTAGTTCACGTCTTTCACGAAGAGTTCCTTCGCTTTGAGCGCGTTGTTGATGTAGTGGGCCCAGGGGTCGGCGGGATCGAACAGATCACTCACGCCGAGCAGCTGCTCGGCCTTGGCGTAGCCCTCATCGGTGAGGGTGCAGTTGCGCTGTTTCTCGTCAACTTCGTAGTCGCCCTCGGGGTCGATGCCGTCTTTACCGAGTTCGGCGGCGCGCACCAGGGCGGCGGCCACCTCGGCGGCCTTCTGGTATTTCTCCTGGGGACGCTCCACCTGGCCGGAAATGATCAGCGGCGTGCGGGCTTCATCGATCAGGATCGAGTCGACTTCATCAATCACGCAGTAGTGGAAGTCGCGCTGCACCACCTCGGCGATGTCGGCCGCCATGTTGTCGCGCAGGTAGTCGAAGCCGAGCTCTGAGTTGGTGGCGTAGGTGATGTCGCAGCCGTAGTTGAGGCGGCGGGTGGCGGGATCCATGTCTTGCTGGATCAGGCCAACCGAGAGGCCGAGGAAGCGGTGCACCTGGCCCATCCACTCGGCGTCGCGACGAGCGAGGTAGTCGTTCACCGTGACGACGTGCACCCCGCGGCCAGTGAGGGCGTTGAGGTAGGCGGGCAGGGTGGCCACGAGGGTTTTGCCCTCGCCGGTTTTCATCTCAGCGATCTGGCCGTCATGGAGCACCATGCCGCCGATCAGCTGCACATCGAAGTGGCGCATGCCGAGCACGCGCTTGCCGGCTTCACGCACCACAGCGAAGGCCTGCGGCAAGAGCTCATCGAGCAGTTTTCGCTCGCGCTCGAGCGTGGCTTCGAGGCTCAAACCGCGGTTTTTGCACTCGAGCTGTAGGGCGGCGAGCTTGCCGCGAAATTCGGTGGTGAGGCTGCGCAGCTCGTCGTCGCTGAGGGGAGCCACCTCCTCCTCCAGCAGATTGACGTCCGACACGATCGGCTGGTAACGCTTCAGCTTGCGGGCATTGGGGTCACCCAGCAGCAGCTTGAGCATGGAAAACGCCGACGTGTGCTGCGGGCAGCCTACTGAGAGTGGTGACCTGCCTTCAGGCCCTGCCGCTCCCCGCTCCAGCCGGAACGCTGACGCATCTCTGCGCACCATTCCAGATGGGCCAAGTACCAATCCACGGTCTGAGCCAGGGCCTGATCAAAGCTGTGCTGGGGTTGCCAACCCAACTCGGCTTGGATCCGGGATGGGTCGATGGCATAGCGCCGGTCATGGCCAGGGCGATCCGTCACCGGCGTGATCAACGCGGCATGGGGAGCGCTGGACTGTCGACGCTGATCCAGGAGGGCACAAATGCTCTCGACCACCTGCTTGTTGGTGCGCTCGCCCGAACCACCCACGCAGTAGCTGCGACCGGACTCGCCGCGAGTCGCCGCGAGCAAGAGAGCATCCACGTGATCCTCCACGTAGAGCCAGTCGCGCACGTTGCCCCCATCGCCGTAGAGGGGAATCGGTTCACCGGCGACGGCTTTGAGAATCACAACCGGGATCAGCTTCTCGGGAAACTGCCAGGGACCGAAGTTGTTCGAGCAGTTCGTCAGCACCACGGGCAAGCCATAGGTGTGGTGCCAAGCGCTCACCAGGTGATCGCTGGCAGCCTTGCTGGCGGAATAGGGGGAGCGAGGGTCGTAAGCCGTCGTTTCTGAAAAACGACCGTGCTCCTCTAAGGACCCGAACACCTCATCAGTACTGATGTGGTGGAAGCGAAAAGCGCTCTGACGCTCCGTTGGCAACTGCTCCCAGTGGCTCCGAACCGCCTGCAGCAGGTTGAAGGTGCCCAGCACATTGCTGCTGACAAAGACACCGGGACCATCGATCGATCGATCCACATGGCTCTCAGCCGCCAGGTGCATCACCAAATCCGGGTCCGCCTGCCGGATCGCCGCGGCTGTGGCCTCAGCATCACTGAGATCAACCCGAAGCAAGTGGTGGCGTTCATGCTCACCAATGCTCGTGAGATCACTGGCATAACCGCACTTATCCAGGTTGAAGACCTGGATCTGGCTTTCGTTGAGCAGCCGGCGCACCACGGCGCCGCCGATAAAGCCCGCGCCTCCTGTCACCAGCACCCGCTGAATCGAACCAGGCAGCAGAACCGACATCACAGAGGGGGGCTGGCTTGCGAGGAGGCTATGTGGCCCAGGACCTGCTGCAGGGCCTGACGCCAATGCAAGGCTTCAAGGCCCAGGGTCTCATGAGTCGCCGTGCAATCAAGCAGCGAATAGCTGGGGCGCTGCGCTGGCGTGGGGTAGTCCGCCGTGGTGATCGGCTGGATCCGCGCGGGGTTGGAGAGCAGACCTGCGGCCTGGCCGAGCTCAGCAATGGCGACGGCGAAGTCATACCAACTGGCCGCGCCGGCATCGCTCCAGTGAAGAGTGCCGCTGGTGCCCTGCTCCAACACGGTCCAACAGGCGCCGGCCAGACCAGCCGTCGAAGTTGGGCAACCCACCTGATCGGCCACCACCCCCAGCTGCTCGCGCTGCGCCATCAGCCGCAGCATCGTGAGCAGAAAGTTCTTGCCCACCGGGCCATAGACCCAGCTGGTGCGCAGGATGCAAAGCCGCTCGGGCGCGAGTGCCGACGCCGCGGACGCTTCGCCCGCAGCCTTGCTGGCGCCATAAACACCCAGGGGATGCACCGGCTGATCCGGTCGATAGGGAGAACCCTGGGCTCCGTTGAACACAAAATCAGTGCTCAGCTGCAGGAGCCGGCCACCCGTCGCAGCCAAAGCTTCAGCCATCGCTCCAGGGGCTTGAGCATTCACCGCATGGGCCAGCTCCGGCTCGCTCTCCGCCTTGTCCACGGCGGTGTAAGCCCCGGCATTGATCAGCCAATCGGGCTGATGCTGCTGCACCAGGGCCCGGCACGCCTCGGCGTCAGCCAGATCCAAGGCAATCGTGCCCTCCCCGCCGCTGCGGGTGGTTGTGATCAGCTGCACGGCAGTGCCAGCGATCGCAGCGGGCGCGCTGCGGCGCAAGGCCTGACCCAGCTGGCCGGCTCCACCGGTGAGGATCACCTTCATGGCTCAGACAGAGCAGTTAGCAACGGGGCTGCCGCATCCTTCTCAGAGAGCAGGGGTCCATCAGCTCCCAACTCGGCCACAGCCGGCCAGGTGATCGCCAACTGCGGGTCGTCCCAGCGAATGACTCGCTCGCAATCGCGGCTCCAAAAATCGGTGGTCTTGTAGAGGACCTCGGCCGACTCGCTCAAGGTGAGAAAACCATGGGCAAATCCTTCCGGCACCCAGAACTGCTGATGGTTGACCGCGCTCAGTCGAGCCGCCACCCATTGGCCGAAGGTGGGCGAGCCATGGCGAATGTCGACCGCCACATCAAAGATCTCGCCCAGCACGCAGCGCACGAGCTTGCCCTGGGGATGGGGCGGCAGCTGGTAGTGCAGCCCCCGCAGCACTCCCTGGCTGGAGCGGGAGTGGTTGTCTTGGACAAACTCGGGCACAGGCTGACCATCAGCTTCAAGAGCGGCCGCAAAAGCGCGCTGGTTCCAGCTCTCAAAAAAGAAGCCGCGATCGTCGCCAAACACCCGGGGCGTGATCAGCAGCGGACCGATCACGGCGTCTCCGGCCTGGGAGAACAGGCGCTCAGCCTTCATGCTCAAGCTCCAGAAGACCGAGCAGATAGCTGCCGTAACCGCTTTTGCAAAGGGGCTGAGCCAAACGCTCCAATTGCCCAGCGTTGATCCAGCCCATCCGCCAAGCCACCTCCTCGGGACAGCCCACCTTCAGGCTCTGGCGGTGCTCCAGGGTGCGGATGTAGCTGGAGGCCTCGTGCAGCGAGTCGCAGGTTCCGGTGTCGAGCCAGGCCATGCCGCGGCCCATCAACTCGACCTGCAGCAAACCTTCCTCCAGGTATTGGCGATTGAGATCGGTGATCTCCAACTCACCGCGGGCCGAGGGCTGCACCCGGCGAGCCCGTTCCACGACCGAGTCGTCGTAGAAATAGAGACCGGTCACGGCATAGCGCGATTTCGGCTTGGCCGGCTTCTCCTCGATGCTCAGCACCCGGCCGCTGCCATCGAACTGCACCACGCCGTAGCGCTCAGGATCTCGCACGGGATAGGCGAACACCGTGGCGCCAGCAGTGGCCGCCGCCACGCCGCTACCGAGTTGGGTATCGCCATGGAAGAGGTTGTCGCCAAGCACCAGAGCCGCCGGTGCCCCCGCCAGAAACTCGGCACCAATCAAGAACGCCTGGGCCAGACCATCGGGGCTGGGCTGCACGGCATAGCAGATCTCCATCCCCCAGCTCGCTCCATCCCCGAGCAACCTCTGAAACGCCACTTGATCGTGGGGTGTGGTGATGATCAACACCTCACGAATCCCCGCCAGCATCAGCGTGCTGAGCGGGTAATAAATCATCGGTTTGTCGTACACCGGCAGCAGCTGTTTGCTGACCGCCTGGGTGATTGGATGAAGCCGCGTACCGGAGCCCCCGGCGAGGATGATCCCCTTGCGCTGCTGAGCCAAGGTTTCCCGCCCGCTGGGAAGATGTTGGCATGGAAGGCACCAGGCTGATCCTGCACGCCCCAGGCGCTCCGGGCCTGCGCTGGTTTGGTCTTGGTCCGACCTGGAAACCAAGCCGCGGGCTCTACAAACTGCAGCGCCTGCTGAATCAACATGCCTTTTGGGCCCAGGGACGCTCAATCAAAGAGCTGAGACGCATGCTGCGGGGCAGTGCCGCCGTAGCCAGCCTCTGGCAAGGAAAACGTCTGGTGGGCTTTGCCAGAGCCACCAGCGATGGGATCTACAGAGCCGTGCTGTGGGATGTGGTGATCCCAGAAGATCTGCAGGGAAAAGGATTGGGAAGGCTATTGGTCGAAGCCCTGATGAGCTCACCACAGCTGCGCGATGTGGAGCGGATCTACCTGATGACAACCAACGGAGCGGGTTTCTACAAACAGCTGGGCTTTCAAGAGGTGGCAGGCCAGCGGCTGATGCGACGCGACAACTGAATCCTCAGCCAGGCAGGGCAGCCATCAAGCTGCCCATCTCGATCGCCTGCAGGCCGTAGCTCCAACCCAGATTGCTCTTGATGCCAGCGCGCTCAAGGGCCTGCTGCATGGTGTCGGTGGTGAGCACACCGAAGATCACCGGAACGCCGGTGTCACGGCTCACCGAAGCCACGCCTTTGCTCACCTCGGCCACCACCACATCGAAATGGGGTGTGTCGCCGCGGATCACAGCACCCAGGGTGATCACCACTTGATAGCGGCCACTGGCAGCCAGCTTCTGCGCCACCAGGGGGATCTCAAAGCTGCCGGGCACCCAGGCCGTATCAAGCTGGGTGCTGGCGGCGGAGGTATCGATGCCGTGGCGCGACAGGCAATCGAGGCAACCGCTCAGCAATTTGGCGGTTACCAGGTCGTTGAAACGAGCCACCACAATCGCAACGCGCAGCGACTGGGCACCAACGAACTGGCCTTCAAAAACGGTCACGCGGACTGGCCGTGAACTCGTCTCACACTACGAAGAAGCTCATGCCCCAGTTCACCAGCACCAAAGCCACCCAGGCGAGACCACCCAACAGGATCAGACGGTTGGAACGGCCGCTGGTGTCTTCACTGGCGTAAAGCACGGGCACCGCCACGATCAGGGCGAACGACATCACCACCAAAGCCAGAACCGTGAGGGTGTTGAGGATCGTCATGGAACAGCGGCGGCGCCGGCCGAGCAGTTGAGCGATTCTCCCACGCGCGTTCATGGCGAACGGCGCCTGCGCGAGGGTTCCTTCACATGTTGTGGCCGGTGAACGCCAAAACGGCCCACCTACGATCAGGCACCCGCTCCTGAGCCTTGACCGCGTCTTCCCCGCAGCAGCCGGAACTGGCCCTGCAGGGAACGCTGTTCGGCCTTGAGCCCGTTGATTCAGCGCCCCAAAAACGGGGCCAACAAGACAGCCAGAGATCAGCTGCATCCGGCGAAGCCAGCTGCGATCCACTGGATGAAGCCGCCCTAACCGAAGATGCCAACCGCCGGCCGCGGCAACGCCAGCAACCGCAAGCAGCCGCCGCCGAGGACGCCACCCCAGAGACCCCAGGCGCCGATACCTTCGACTCCGACCTGCCCCCCTGGCACCACCACGGCCTGGTGGAAGCGGAACAGCTCACGCCGATGCTGCGCCACTACGTGGAGCTCAAAGCCGCCCATCCCGAGCGGGTGCTGCTCTACCGCCTGGGCGACTTTTTTGAGTGCTTCTTTGAAGACGCCATCCAGCTCTCGCGCCTGCTGGAACTCACCCTCACCGGCAAGGAAGGTGGCAAGGCAATCGGACGGGTGCCCATGGCCGGCATTCCCCATCACGCCGCTGAGCGCTACTGCGCCGAACTGGTGAGCCGCGGCCTCAGCGTGGCCCTCTGCGATCAGGTGGAAACCACGCCCGCCAAGGGAGCCCTACTCAAACGCGAAATCACCAGGGTGCTCACCCCGGGCACCGTGCTCGAAGAAGGACTGCTCAGCGCCCGCCGCAACAACTGGCTCTGCGCCGTGGTGTGCGAGCAGTCGCGCTGGGGGCTGGCGGTGGCCGATGTGAGCACCGGCGAATTCCGCGTGACGGAACGCGATGGCAGCGATCAACTTCACCAGGAGCTGCTGCAGGTGGACGCCGCGGAGGTGCTGTGGCCGGGCGACGGCGAGCCCGCCTGGTGTCCAGATGCGCTACGGCTCACCCCCCTGCCCCGCACACCGTTCAGCGCCGAGGAAGCACGGGTGGCACTGCTGGAGCGCTTCCGGCTGGCCAGCCTCGATGGCCTCGGGCTGGGCGAGATGCCCCTGGGGATGAGAGCCGCCGGCGGTTTGCTCCGCTATCTCGACGACACCCAACCCGGCAGCGCGGTGCCCCTGGAGCTGCCCACTACCTGGCAGGCGGGCGATCAGCTGGTGCTCGATGCCGCCACCCGGCGCAACCTGGAGCTCACCCGCACCCAGCTAAATGGCGGGTTGCAGGGCTCCCTGCTCTGGGCCCTGGATCGCACCCACACCGCTATGGGCGGCAGGTGCCTGCGCCGCTGGATTGAAGCGCCCCTGGTGGACCGGATCGCAATCCAGGCTCGGCAAAACGGCGTGAGCGAGCTTGTCCACAACCGCCGACTGCGGGTGGCCTTGCGCCGGCTGCTGCGCCCCATGGGGGATCTAGAGAGGCTGGCCGGCCGAGCGGGTGCCGGCAGCGCCTCAGCCCGCGACCTGGTGGCCCTCGCCGATGGCCTGGAGCGGCTGCCGCAGCTGGCCAGCCAAATCAGCGCAGCCCAAGCCACAAGCCCGCCGCTCTCAGCCCTGGCACGCTCCTGGCCCGAACTCGATGCCCTCGCCACTGAACTGCGCCACCAACTGCTCGACACCCCGCCCCTGAGCCTCACGGAAGGAGGCCTAATTCACGACGGCGTCGATACCCAGCTCGATGGCCTGCGCAACCAACTCGACGACCAGGAGGCCTGGCTCACCGAGCAAGAGGCCGCCGAGCGCAGCACCAGCGGCATCAGCACCCTCAGGCTCCAATACCACCGCACCTTTGGCTACTTCCTGGCGGTGAGCAAGGCCAAGGCCCGCAGCGTGCCGGAGCACTGGATCCGCCGCCAAACGCTGGCGAACGAAGAGCGCTTCGTCACCCCCGAACTGAAAGCCCGCGAGGGGCGCATCCTGCAGCTGCGGGCACGGGCCGCCCAACGGGAATACGAACTGTTCTGCGAGCTGCGCGGCCGCGTGGGAGAACAAGCTGGCCCGATCCGCGCTGCCGCCCGGCTGGTGGCCGAACTGGATGCGATCGCGTCACTGGCGGAGGTGGCCGCGACGAGCGGCTACTGCAAGCCGGAGCTCACTAATCCGGACGGTCCGGAGGCGCGTCTGCTTCAGATCGAAGCCGGCCGCCATCCGGTGGTGGAACAACTGCTGGTGGAGGAACCCTTCACCCCGAACGACATCCAGCTCGGTTCAGCCACGGGCTCGCAAGCTGCTGGCCATCCCGACCTGATCGTGCTCACGGGCCCCAATGCCAGTGGCAAGAGCTGCTACCTGCGCCAAACGGGCCTACTGCAACTGATGGCCCAGATCGGCAGCTGGATTCCAGCCCAGAGCGCCCGGCTGGGGATCACCGATCGGATCTTCACGCGGGTGGGAGCCGGCGACGATCTGGCCGCCGGCCAATCCACCTTCATGGTGGAGATGGCCGAAACCGCCAACATCCTTCACCACGCCACAGAGCGCTCCCTGGTGTTGCTGGATGAGATCGGCCGCGGCACCGCCACCTTCGATGGCCTCTCGATCGCCTGGGCCGTAGCGGAATACCTGGCTGATCAGATTGGCGCCCGGAGCGTGTTCGCCACCCACTACCACGAGCTCAATGAGCTGGCAGATCAACTGCCCAACGTGGCCAACGCCCAGGTGCTGGTGGAAGACACCGGCGAAGAGCTGCGCTTCCTGCACCGCGTGGTGAACGGCGGCGCCAACCGCAGCTACGGCATTGAAGCGGCACGGCTAGCCGGTGTACCCCCAGCCGTAGTACGGCGAGCCCGCCAGGTGCTGGGGCGAATCGAGGCCAACAGCCATGTGGTGGTGGGGCCAGCGGCCGCCTGATCAGTAAGCCGCTTGATCCAACCAGGCTCGCCGCAACAAAGCGTTAACGGCTGCTCCCACCAAACCAGCTCCCCCACGGCTGCCCTCCAGGCGGATCTGGGGTAGAGGGCTCTGCGCCAAATGACGCTTGCTCTCTGCAACGCCAACAAAGCCCACCGGCATGCCAATCACAAGAGCGGGTGGCGCGGTTTGCCCCGCAGCCACCTGGTCCAACAACAGCTCCAGAGCCGTTGGTGCACTGCCAATCAACACCACGGCACCTGGATGGGCCTGCAGCGCCTGAGCCATGCCAGCAGCAGCTCGGGTGCTGCCCTCAGGCGCTTGGGGAGGCGCCCAATCCAGCACGCTGTGCACGGCATTGCCGAAGGTGCGCCGGGCCATCGGAGCCACAGCAGCGGCCGCCATGGCGGTGTCCGTGAGGATCGCAGCACCAGCTGCCAACGCCTGAAGACCAGCAACACAGGCCCCTTCTGAGAAGCGCACGTCTT
The DNA here is from genome assembly GCF_014654725.1 of Vulcanococcus sp. Clear-D1. Lineage (GTDB taxonomy): Bacteria > Cyanobacteriota > Cyanobacteriia > PCC-6307 > Cyanobiaceae > Vulcanococcus. The sequence continues at coordinate 21,351 of NZ_JACVZV010000018.1, forward strand.
GGGCGAGGCTCAGATCACCGCTGCTGTGGATCAGGCGCAACAACACGTCTTGCTCCACGGGCGACCAAACCTCAAGGTGGAACGCGTGGGGTGCAGAGGGATCGGCTAGAGCGGCACGAATCAGCCGAATGCTCTCGCTGAAAATCGGATGGTCAAAGCTGGCCCGGGCTTCAGCCACACCGGAGCCTCCCAGAGAGATCCAGGCAGCTTGATCGTTCGCTGAGCACCTGAAGCACTGGCCGGCCCGATCAACAACGCGACCGGCACGCACTCCAGAGATCCACCAGAGGGATCGGATCAAGCATCCACAGCAAGCACAGCTCCGTTCTCCTTCTTTCCTACCGTCTGTACAGAACCCTGAACACGGCGCGAACGATGCAGGACACCCCCCTTGGCGTTGAAGAAGCGCGCCGTCGCCTGCCGGAGCTCTTGGAACGCGCATCCGCTGGCGAGGCGTTTGTGATCCAGCGGCACAAAAAGCCCATGGCCGCTCTGGTGCCCATCGGTGGCCAGCCGCCCAACGATCCCCTGGAGCGACAACGCCAGATCCAAAGCTTGATGAGCCTGCAGGGCAGCGGCCGTGGCTGCTGGGATCCCAACCAGCGCCACCCCGCCAGACCCGCAGCCACGGCTCCGGACCTCGTTCAACCCCTCGACTCCTCTAACGCGTTCAGCCCAGGACAGCTGGTACGGGGCAGTCGCATTGCCCTGGATGGATCGGCGCTGGTGGCATTCCTGGCCGATGCCAAGGGCACAGGGAAATACCTTGAACCAATCATGCAGGGCATCGCCCAAGGCACCTGGCAGGGCGTGATCAGCAGCGTGAGCCTGGCGGGAGTGTTGGAGGGTCCCCTAGCGCAAGGCGATGAAGCCCTGGTCCAGCGCTACATCACTGCATTCGCTAGAGCCCAGCAATGGCGGCAGGTACCCGCGGATGGTGCTCTCGTGCTCGCCGCAGCGCGGCTGCAGCGGCAGGAACCGCAGCTCGAAGCGATCCAAGCCCTGGAACTTGCCACCGCCATCGCTTCGGAAGCGGCTGTGTTGGTGACCGATCACCCCGCCCTCGCCCAGACTGGCCAGCACCCGGTGCTCAGCGCCCTGCGCCTCTGATGCCCATCCATTTGCTCTGGGGCGACGACGAAGCAGCCCGCACCCGGGCGGTGGAGCACCTGATCCGTGAGCACACCGATCCGGCCTGGCAAAGCATCAACCTGGCCCGCCTCGATGGCAACGACACCAGCCAGGCCACGCAAGCCCTCGAAGAAGCGCGCACACCTCCCTTCGGCGGCGGGGATCGGGTGGTGGTGTTGCAACGCAGCCCATTCTGCAACCAGTGCCCAGCGGAGCTGGCCGAGCAGCTGGAAGCCTCCCTGGCCCTGATCCCCAGCAGCTGCCATCTGCTGCTGGTGAGCCATGGCAAACCCGACGCCCGCCTGCGCACCACCAAAGCGTTGCAAAAACTGGTCAAGGCGGGCAAAGCCAAAGAACAAAGCTTTCAACTGCCCGCGGTGTGGGATGGCGCCGGCCAGGTGGAGCTGGTGCAGCGCACCGCCCGGGAGCTGGGGCTCAGCCTGGAGCCAGCTGCTGCCGAAGCCCTCAGCGAAGCGATCGGCAGCGACAGCGCCCGCCTGGCCAGCGAACTGGAGAAGCTGGCCCTCTATGTGGGCGCACAACCGATCACAACCGCGGCCGTCGAAGCCCTAGTGGGCAGCCACGCCACCAACGCCCTGCAGGTGGGCGATGCCCTGCTCGCCGGCAAGCCCGCCGAAGCCGTGGCCTTGGTGGATGCCCTGCTGGAGGCCAACGAACCAGCGCTGCGGATCGTGGCAACCCTTTGCGGGCAGATCCGCGGCTGGCTGTGGGTGAGCCTGCTGGATCAACAGGGCGAAAGCGATGTGAATGCCATCGCCAAGGCCGCCGGCATCGGCAACCCCAAACGCATCTATGTGATGCGGAAGCAGATCCGGGGTCGCCCGCCCGCCCGCTTCCTCGCCCTGCTGCGACAGCTGCTGGAGGTGGAAGCGGCCCTCAAGCGCGGCAGCGATCCGGGCGATGCCTTCCGGGATGGTTTCCTTCTCGCAAGCTGAAAACGCGATGAGGGCCGTACCCAAACCAGCGACCACCAAGGCGGCGTAGGACAATCACGCGTTAACGCTGTATCCGCGCCGGCGCCGGCGCCCATCGCTATGGCCCTGCTGGTCCAGAAGTTCGGCGGCACTTCCGTGGCCGATGTGGAGCGGATCCAGGCCGTGGCCCAGCGCATCGCTGCCAGCCGTCAGGCCGGCAACGATCTGGTGATCGTGGTGTCGGCCATGGGCCACACCACCGATGAGCTCACGGGGTTGGCGCGGGCGATCAGCAGCAACCCCCCCCAGCGGGAGATGGACATGCTGCTGGCCACCGGTGAGCAGGTGTCAATCGCACTGCTGGCGATGGCACTCAACACCCTGGGGGTGCCGGCCGTATCGATGACCGGCCCACAGGTGGGCATCCTCACCGAATCAGCCCACGGCCGCGCTCGCATCCTCGAGGTGCGCACCGACCGCCTGCAGCGCCTGCTTGGCGACGGCAACGTGGTGGTGGTGGCTGGATTCCAGGGCACCAGCAGTGGCCTGAGCGGCCTTCCCGAGATCACCACCCTGGGCCGCGGGGGCTCCGACACCTCGGCCGTAGCCCTGGCAGCGGCCCTCGGCGCCGATGCCTGCGAGATCTACACCGATGTGCCGGGGGTGCTCACCACCGACCCGCGCAAGGTGGCCGATGCCCAGCTGATGGACACGATCACCTGCAACGAGATGCTCGAGCTGGCCAGCCTCGGCGCAGCGGTGTTGCACCCACGGGCCGTGGAAATCGCCCGCAACTACGGCGTGCCCCTGGTGGTGCGCTCCAGCTGGAGCGATCAGCCCGGCACCCTGCTCACCAGCGATGCCGCCAGCCGCCGCGGTAGCGGCGAGGGCCTCGAGCTGGGCAAACCCGTGGATGGCGCCGAACTCGACACCGACCAGGCCGTGCTGGCCCTGGCCCATGTGCCCGACCGCCCCGGAGTGGCAGCCCAGCTGTTTGAAGCGCTTTCAGCCGCGGGTCTGAACGTGGATCTGATCGTGCAATCCACCCACGAAGCCGACACCGCCTGCAGCGGCGATCATTGCGGCTTCACCAATGACATCGCCTTCACCGTGGCCGAGGCGCAACTGGATCGGGCTCAGCTGGTGTGCCGCGAGGTGCTGGCAGCCATAGGACCCGGCGCCGAAGGCGCCACGATCAGCGCCGAGGGCGGCATGGCGAAGCTGAGCATCTCGGGCGCCGGGATCATGGGTCGCCCCGGAGTGGCCGCACGCCTGTTCGACACCCTCGCCAAGAGCGGCATCAACCTGCGCCTGATCGCCACCAGCGAAGTGAAGGTGAGCTGTCTGGTGGCTGGCCATCAAGGCAATAAGGCGCTGCAGGCGGCAGCCCAGTGCTTCGAGCTCAACGAGCGGCAACTCCATCTCAACCCACCTCCCTCCGGCGCCGGCGAACCGGAAGTGCGCGGCGTGGCCCTGGATCGCGACCAAGCCCAGGTGGCCGTGCGCCGGATCCCCGACAAGCCTGGCACCGCTGCCGCGGTGTGCCGCGTGCTCGCCGATGCGGGCATCAGCCTCGATGCGATCGTGCAATCGGAGCGCAGCCACGGCTCCGGCGATCAGCAAAGCCGCGACATGGGCTTCTGCCTCAAACGCGAGGAACTGGAGCGGGCCCGCACCGCCCTGCAACCGCTGCTCAACCAATGGCCTGGCGCCAGCTTTGAAGAAGGCATGGCCATCGCCCGCGTCAGCGCCGTGGGAGCCGGCATGCCCTGCACCGCCGGCACAGCCGCCCGCATGTTCCGCTCCCTGGCGGATGCGGGCGTGAACATCGAGATGATCGCCACCAGCGAGATCCGCACCAGTTGTGTGGTGCCGGAGAGCGATGGCGTGAAGGCGCTGCAGGTGGTGCACGCGGCCTTTGGCTTGGGCGGTGCAGTACAGCATCAGGCCCAAGGCACTGAAGCGCCGGCGTGAATCAGACCGTCGCCGCGATCCCCTTGGGCTCGAGCATCAGCTTGCTGCCGCTGACGCTTTCATCCATCTCGATCGGATAGGCGCCGTCGAAGCAGGCGGTGCAGAAGTGGCCAGCGTTGGCCTGGGCGGCTTCCACCATGCCCTCTTTGCTCAGGTAAGCGAGTGAATCCACGCCCAGATGGGCGGCGATCTCCTCGAGGGTGAGGCGGGCGGCGATCAGCTGATCCTGGGTGTCGGTGTCGATGCCGTAGAAGCAGGGGTGGGTCACCGGCGGAGAGCTGATGCGCATGTGCACCTCGGTGGCACCGGCATCGCGTATGGCGGCTACGAGCTTGCGACTCGTGGTGCCCCGCACGATGGAGTCGTCGATCACCACGACGCGCTTGCCAGCGAGCACATCCGGCAGGGGGTTGAGCTTCACGCGGATGCCGGCTTCGCGCATGGCCTGGGTGGGCTGAATGAAGGTGCGGCCCACGTAGCGGTTTTTGATCAGGCCATCGCCGAAGGGGATGCCGCTGTACTGCGAATAGCCAATGGCTGCCGGGATGCCGGAATCAGGCACGCCGATCACGATGTCGGCCGCCACCGGAGTTTCGCGGGCGAGCACTTCGCCGATGCGCACGCGGTAGCTGTAGAGCGATTCGCCGAAGAAGCGGCTATCGGGCCGAGCGAAATAGATCATCTCGAACACGCAGAGCTTCGCGGGTTCGGTGATCCAGCGGCTTCGGCTGGGCTCGGAATCACCGAGACGAAAATGCATGAGCTCGCCGGGCTCGACATCACCGTCGAAGCTCGCACCAATGATGTCGAGTCCGCAGGTTTCACTGCTCACCACCCACTGGGCCTCGCTGGGCTCACCCATGTGGCCAAACACAAGCGGGCGGATGCCATGGCCATCGCGGAGGGCGTAGAGCCCCTCCGGCGTGCCGATGACCAGGCTGAACGCACCGCGGCAGCGGCTGGCAGCCTCGCGAATGGCGGCTTCCCAATCAAGACCTTGATTCACCGCATGCTGGATCGCGAAAGCGATCAGCTCCGAGTCGGTGGTGGAGGTGAACTCCACCTCGGGGATGTCGGCCGCAATCGCCTCGCGCAGTTCGCCGGCATTCACCAGGTTGCCGTTGTGGGCGAAGGCGAGGGGGCCGAGGCGGGTGTTGAGCAGCACTGGCTGGGCGTTGCAAGCCTTGCTGCTACCGGTGGTGGAGTAGCGGTTGTGCCCAATGGCCAGCTGGCCGGGCAGACGCTCCAGCACGCTCTGGTCAAACACCTGGCTCACCAGGCCCATATCCTTGTGCATGCGCACCTTGGGGCGCGCTGCCTCGCCGGGATCGGCATCAAACACGGCAATCCCCGCCGACTCCTGGCCGCGGTGTTGCAGGGCGTAGAGGCCGAAATAGGTGAGGTTGGCCACCGGCTGATCCGTTGCCAGCACAGCGAACACGCCGCAGGCCTCTTCCGGCTTATCGGGGCGCTCGGGGTTGAAGGCCTCGGATGAGAGCTGTTGAGTCGTGGAACGCAGGACGGAGTGCACGTCGGTCACCGCAGTTCCCACCTTCTGGTTTGTTTCAGCATTTTGCATCAGTGCGGCCTTTGTGCTGGGGCGTTGGACGGGCAGTCGGAGCGCTCAGGCGGTGGGCGGCAGATCCACGCCCATCCGGCGGGGGATGGCCTGCTCGAACTGGGCCTCCAGCTGGGCCACCGGCAGCTGCACCAGTGGTTGACCGGCCTGTTGGATCTGCAGCTCCGCCTCTGCGGCCACCACACCAAGGCACTGGGCGGGCACGCCAGCCGCATCGAGGGCCTGCTGCCAGGCGGCGCCCTGGGCCGGAGCGACGCTCACCAGGATGCGGGCCCCACCCTCAGCAAACAGCAGTCGATCGATCCGAGCAGCGCTGGCGGGAATCTCCAGGTGGGCACCGAGGCCGCTGGCGATGCAGCTCTCTGCGGCAGCCACCGCCAGGCCGCCGTCGCTGAGGTCGTGGGCGGAGCGCACCAGACCAGCCGCGATCGCCTGGCGCAGGAAGCCCTGCACTGAGCACTCGAGCTGCAAATCAATCTCGGGCGGGCGCCCTGTGACGGCTCCATGCACCCGCTCCAGATAGCTGCTGCCGGCCAGGCTCAGGCGGGGATCGGCGGGAGCCTCTCCTGCCTCCAACGGCACCCCAAGCAGCCAGATGGCATCGCCGGCTTCGCGCCAGGCCTGGCCGCGCACATGGGCCAAATCGTGCACGAGGCCCACCATGCCCACCACCGGCGTGGGGTGGATCGGCTGCATGCGCCCATCGGGCAGGCGGGTTTCGTTGTAGAGGGAGACGTTGCCGCCGGTGACGGGCGTGTCCAGCGCGGAGCAGGCCGCGGAGAGGCCGCGGCAGGCCAGGGCCAGCTGCCAGTAGCCGGTGGGGGTTTCGGGGGAGGGGAAGTTGAGGTTGTCGGTGACGGCGAGGGGTTCGGCGCCCACGCAGCTGAGGTTGCGGGCGGCCTCGGCCACCGCCGCCATACCGCCGCGCTCGGGATCAAGGGCCACCCAGCGGTTGGGGCAGTCCACCACCGCGGCCACGCCGCGGCTGGCCTGGGCCAGCGCGCCCTCGCCCTGCTGGGGCCGCAGACGCACCACGGCCGCATCGGCGCCGCCGGGAGGCACCACGGTGTTGGCCTGCACTTGGTGGTCGTACTGCCGATAGACCCAGCGCTTGGAGGCGATGGTGGGGTCGTCGAGCAACTCGAGCAGGGCCTCGTTCCAGCTGGTGGGTTGGCCGGATCGGGCGCCGCCCGCGGGGGTGATGCCAGCGGCGGTAGCGGCGGGCAGTTCGGCTTCGCTCCAGCACCAGTGGGCCTGGATCTCGGCAGGGGGTTCGCTGATCAGCTCATGGCGGTTGATCGGCGTGTCGTCGGCCAGGGCGCTGGCGGGCACCTCGGCGGCCACCTCGCCGTTCTGGAGCACGCGCACGATGTTGTCTTCCAGCACGCGGCCCACCACAGCGGCCTGCAGGCCCCAGCGGGTGAAGCGATCCATCAGCGCCTGCTCGCGGCCGGGCTTCACCACGAACAGCATCCGCTCCTGGGATTCGCTCAGCAGGAACTCGTAGGGGGTCATACCGGCCTCACGGGCCGGCACACGATCGAGATCCAGCTCGATGCCCAGTCCACCTTTGGCGGCCATCTCCGAGCAGCTGCAGGTGAGTCCGGCGGCGCCCATGTCTTGAGCAGCCACCACATCGCCGGTCTGGAAAGCCTCGAGGCAGGCCTCGATCAGGCCCTTCTCCAGGAAGGGGTCGCCCACCTGCACAGCGGGGCGATCATCAAGGGAGGCCTCGGTGAGCTCGGCGCTGGCGAAGCTGGCGCCGCCCATGCCGTCGCGGCCGGTGGTGCTGCCCACATAGACCACGGGGTAGCCCACGCCCTCGGCGCCGGAGCAGACGATCTGCTCGGTTTCCATCAGCCCCAGGGCCATGGCGTTCACCAGCGGGTTGCCGGAGTAGCTGGCGTCGAACGCCACTTCACCGCCCACGGTGGGCACGCCCACGCAGTTGCCGTAGTGGGCGATGCCGGCCACTACGCCCTCCATCAAGCCCACATTGCGCTCGTCCTCCAGGGGCCCAAAGCGAAGGGCATTGAGCAGGGCGATGGGCCGGGCGCCCATGGTGAAGATGTCGCGCAAGATGCCGCCCACGCCCGTGGCCGCTCCCTGGAACGGCTCCACAGCCGAGGGGTGGTTGTGGCTCTCGATCTTGAAAGCCAGGCGCTGGCCCTCGCCCAGGTCCACCACCCCGGCGTTCTCACCGGGGCCCACCAGGATGCGCGGGCCGGTGGTGGGGAAGCCCTGGAGCAGCGGGCGCGAGTTGCGGTAACAGCAGTGCTCCGACCACATCACGCCGAACATGCCCAGCTCAGCGCGGTTGGGGGCGCGGCCGAGGCGGCGGCAGATCTCGTCGTAATCCGCCTGGCTGAGGTTCTCCTTCTTGAGGGCTTCGGGAACGGAGTACTCGGGAGCGGCGACCACGACCTACGGAGCAGATCAGTCCAGTCTCGCTGAGCGACTCACCCGAGGTCGCCGGTGTAGCTGGCGGGCAGACCGACGGTGAGATCGCGAAGGTCGACCAGGCTCAAGTCGCCGCCGGTGTAGACGGCTTCCAAGCGATTGCCCACATAAATCCCTATTCCATCGAGCTGGCTGTAGGCGGTGCTGTTGATCGAGGTGGACCTGAAGCGCAGCCGGCGTGTGGAGGCGCCAAGAATGCCCACATGATCCTCCGAACCGAGCTCGGCGATCGCATCCACAGTGCCCTGGTTTCGACGGGGCCTCTTGGAGCCATCACGGCTGATCAACAACCAGTCAGTTGCCTCATCGGCGCTGCTGAAGAACTGGTTGCTGCCTAGATCACCCCAGAGCTCGTCGGCTCCTGGTCCTCCTGTAAGGGTGTCGTTGCCGAAATCCCCCAGGATGAGGTCGCTACCGGAGCCCCCAATAAGCGCGTCGTCGCTGCTGGTACCAATCAGCTTTTGGAACAACACTGGGGGCTGTGTGTCAGCGCCAGGGGCTTCGCCCCAGATCGCCTTGAGGGCCGCTAAATCATTGTTGCTGAACCAGGTGGGCCATTGATCAGCCCAGGGCGATCGATAGGCCATCAACGTCTCTTCGGGATAGGCACTGAGTGAAGAGTTGGCGCTCACAAATACATCCCCATCGGAGCTGTCGAAGGGATGCTCCAAGCCCAGGGTGTGACCCAGCTCATGCAAGGCGGAGAAATAGAAGTAGTCGCTCTCGTCGTTGAAGGCGGGCGTATTGAGCATCACCTCCCAGAAATCGCGCTGAGGTGTGTCGTTAAGGAGGGCGATGCCTAACGTGACGCCACCGCTATCTCCGAGGTTGATCTCACGATCGAGGTAGAAACGCACATCCGCTAGAGCGGGATCTTGAACCAAGCGAAAATCAAGGTTGATTTCAGCGTCTAACCGCTCAATTGAAGCCGTTAAAAAGCTGTAAAACGCATCCTCCATCGCGAGGGTCTGAATGGTTTGGGGGCCATAGCCACCGCCATTCACCGCCACCGGTCCGGCCGGACGATGCAGGTAGAGGTCCAGCACTCCATCAGTCACCACCTGCTGCTGACTGAAATCCCGAAAATCAGGTGCGATCAGCTGCTCGGAAGGAATCGTGCGAATGGAGCTCTGAGCCAAGGCATGGGACAAGCCCAGGGTGGTGGTGTCACCTCCAGCCAGGAAACACCTGTAACACACTTGATCTGCAGCAGCCTGATCTGTCCAGGCTAAACCCGCTGGACGCGGCTTCGAATGCCGAGCGATGTGTAAGGAATGCCGAAACGCAGGGCGCGTGCCGTTACAGCAGGGTTACAGCCAGGGGTCGTCTTCCGCTTCTTCAGATCGACGGCGGCGAGATCGGAGCGCATCTGCTGTGGGCGCATCCCAGTCATCCCAGGCGTCGCGAGGTTCACTCCCCTCTCGTTCAGGCCAGCGTTCAGCGGGTTCGTAGGGCTCGGCTTGCCGTTCCGGCTCCTCTTCCAACCAGCCTTCGAGGCGCTCTTCAAAACGATCGCCAGCCTGCTGGAACGAATCGCGCAGGCGCTCGGTTTCCTCCTGCAGCTGATCACGCCAGCGGCGGCCGCGGCGCAGGAATTCCTGGCGCACGCTGGCCCGCGCCAGCGGTAGGTCATCCAGACCACTCAACCCCGTAAACACCTGGCCAGGCTGCTGGTCGCTGATGCGCTCAGGGCTGAGGCGCCAACGGCTGCTGCCGGGCAGGCGCGGATCACTGCGGGCCACCAGGTAATGCACGATGCGGCCCGTGCTCAGCTCCACCGCGGCGTCGGCCACACTGCCGATCACCTCGCCGTGGCGATCGAGCAGCGCTGCTTCGATCAGGGTGGGCAGCCGATCCACCGTGGGGAGATCGGTATCAGCCCCAGGCCCCTTCACCAGGGCTTCCAGTTCACTGAAGCCACGCAACTGATCAAGGCGCCAGGCCTGGCGGCGATCGCCAAAGGCCGAGGGCTTGCTGATCCAACCGAGCAGGCGATGCACCGGGGGATGCATCCAGGCAATCGCACCGGCGCCATGGTCGATCCCCTGATCGCAACGCACCCGGCGGCACAGCAAATCGCTCAGCAGCAGTTGCTCCGGCAGGCTCACTGGCGGATCTGCACCGGCATCACCAGGTAAGTGAAGGCCGAATCATCCTGCGGTGCCAGCACCACCGGCGTTGTGGGGGCATTGCAGCGCAGTTCCACCCGCTCGGCGCTCATCGCCTTGAGGCCTTCGAGCACGTAGCGCACGTTGAAGGCGATCTGAATCGCGTCGCCGCTCACGTCGGCAGCAATCGCTTCGGATCCACTGCCCACATCCTGGGCATCAGCGCTGATGGCCAATTGGCCAGCCACGGGATCACTGGTGATCTTCACCACGTTGTTGTGCTGATCGGCCAGAACGGCCACGCGCTCCAGTGCGCCCAGCAAACCCTTGCGATCGAGCTTGAGGCTGCGGGCAAAGCTCTCAGGGATCAGCTGGCGGTAGTTGGGATAGGCGCCATCGAGGCTGCGGCTGGTGAGCACCTGATCGGCCCACTGGAACACCACCTGGCCGCGATCGCAGAACAGGCTCACCGGATCGCCGCCGCCGCGGCTGGACAGCAAGCGCTCGAGCTCCCGCAGTGATCGGGCTGGCACCGTCACATCCAGATCCGCTTCGCCGTCGGCGCTGTTCTGCAGCCGCAGCACGGCCAAGCGATGCCCATCGGTGGCGGCGCACTCCAACCCTTCAGCATCGAGACCCAGGTGCACGCCGGTGAGCAGCTGTTTGGCTTCATCGCTGCTGCTGGCAAACAGGGTGGCGCGCAGCCCCTTCACCAACACGTCGGGATCGAGCTTGATCGGTGTGGCGGCCTGGGCGAGGGGCAGCTCCGGGAAGTCTTCCGCCGGCATACCACGCATCTGGTAGCTGCCGGAGGCGCTGGTGAGTTCCACCTGCTCACCGCCTTCCTCACAGCTCAGGCTGATCGGGCTATCGGAAGGCATGCGGGCCACGATTTCGCCGAACAGACGGGCCGGCAGGGTGATGGCGCCGCTGCTATGCACCGAGGCGCTGAGGCTGGTCTGGATTCCGAGGCTCAGATCAAAACCGGTGAGGCTGAGCCGGCCGGTGCCGGCATCAGCGGTGAGCAGCACGTTGGCCAACACCGGGTGGGTGGGGCGCCCTGCCACGGCACGGCTCACCAGCTGAAGGCTGGCGTTGAGTTCGGCCTGGGAGCAGACCAGCTTCATGGCGGGGGCAAAGCGGTCCCCACGCTTCCACAACGCGCTGGGAAGTGCAACGGGCCTGGCGAGCGGTTTCCCCACTTCTCCCCAACCCGACGTCTAACGGATCAAAGGCTTTTAAAACTAAAAACCCAAACCCGTAGTCGTAGATGGTGGGGAAACCCACGGAAACGACCCAAAACGATTGCAGCACAAAGGATTTCATTTCCACATCCCTGGTGAATCCGGTTGTGAACAAACGGAGCGGCGGGCGATTTCCGCTAATTCCCGGGGCTGCGGAAAACGGATCGATTGAAGGGCTGGTTGTTCGGCTGCGTTTTCCAGTGGTCGCCTGGTCGGTTTTCCGCAGGTTGTGGGCAGACGCTTTTTCGGGTGGTTGCGACCTTCCTGGGCTCATGTGGGTGAAAAAGGCACAAAAAAACCCGCTGGGCAAACCAGCGGGTTTCAACTGAGGTGGTGAACGGCTGAAATGAGCAGCGCTGCTGCTCGCCGGTTCAGAAGCCCATCACGCGGGCCACGGTGGCCGTATCGGGCTCGAGGCCGGTGTGGAACTTGGAATCGTTGTGTTCGATGGCCGTGGTGGGGTCCTTGAGGCCGTTTCCAGTGAGCACGCACACCACCGTGGCGCCCGCGGGCACCTCCTCGCGGCGCTTGAGCAGGCCGGCCACGGAGGCGGCACTGGCGGGCTCGCAGAACACGCCTTCACCGCTGCCCAGCAGCTTGTAGGCCTCGATGATTTCGGCATCGGTGACGGCCATGAAATCGCCGTTGCTCTCGGCCCGGGCTTTGAGGGCCCGCTCCTTGTTCACTGGGTTGCCGATGCGGATGGCGGTAGCGATCGTGTCGGGCTGCTCCACGGTGTGGCCCAGCACCAGAGGGGCGGATCCAGCGGCCTGGAAGCCCATCATTCGAGGCAGCCTGCGGCTGTGACCGGCGGCCTTGTATTCGTTGAAGCCCATCCAGTAGGCGCTGATGTTGCCGGCGTTGCCCACGGGGATGCACAGCCAGTCGGGCGCCTCGCCCAGGGCATCCACCACCTCGAAGGCCGCGGTTTTTTGGCCCTGCAGGCGGAAGGGGTTCACCGAGTTCACCAAGGTGATCGGGTATTGGTTCGCCACCTCCTGCACGATCGCCAGGGCCCGATCGAAGTTGCCCTTCACCGCCAGTACTTCAGCGCCATAGAGCAGGGCCTGGGCGAGCTTGCCCTGCGCCACGTAGCCATCGGGGATCAGCACGAACGCGCGCATGCCGCCGCGGCGTGCATAGGCCGCGGCCGCAGCTGAGGTGTTGCCGGTGCTGGCGCAGATCACGGCTTCTGAGCCCGCTTCCTTGGCCTTGGAGATGGCCATGGTCATGCCCCGGTCTTTGAAGGAGCCGGTGGGGTTCAGGCCGTCATATTTCAGATACACCTTCACGCCTTTGCCGATGCGCTCGGCAATCACAGGGGCGGGGATTAGGGGCGTCGCGCCTTCATGCAGGGTGATCACCGGTGTTTTGTCGCTCACCGGCAGCCACTTGCGGTAGCCCTCGATTAGGCCCGGCCAGTCCTGCATGGCCGGGCGGGTGTGTCCCAGGCGCCGGCGAAGGGAGGACAACAGGGCCACGGGCAGCAGGGACGGTCTGGAGCCGAATCTACGGGGCGGGTTTCGCGGGCCGCTCGCTGCCGCCGGCGCTGCCCCGCAGGCCATCGAGCGGCGACTCCATAAAGAACTGGATCAGCTCACTCACCGATTTCGCTTTTTGGAGCACCGCCAGTAGGGCCGGAATGCTCACTTCCATCTCATCCACTGGGTAGGCCTTGAGGAAGCTGATGGCGCTGAGCTTGCCGCCGGTGGCCACCAGGGCATTGATCACGCCAGCCCGTAGGGCCGGAACACCCGATCGCTTGGCATAGAGCGGGTAGATGATCTGAGCGATGCGGGCCAGGAGCGCTTCGCCGAGGCGGGTGCTGAGCAGCCGGCTCGTGAGCAGCAGCGGAATCGAGAGCTCGGCCTTGAGCAGCTTGCTCACCTCCTCAGGCTTCTGCTTGGCGATCATCAGCACATCGGCCATCAGGCCCCGCGCTTTGCCCGTATCGGCCAGGTATTCCAGATCTGCCACGGCGATCGAGCGGCGGAAGGCCCCGGTCACGAACACCACGTTTTCGGCGGCGATGGCGGCGGGGCTGCTGCCGATCAAGCCCAGGCTCAGCACCGCAGCGGTGAGACGCTGACGCTTGCTGATCGGCATGGCTGGTGGCGGTGCAGTCGCCAGACCCTAGGCCGGCTTCCGCTGCAGATCAGCGCCCACCAACACATCGCGCACCAGGTGCACCACACCCCGTTCCGCCAGGCCGCGGGCCAGTTCGGCTCCCATGCGGCGCAGTTCCGTTTCCTGCAGCAGGCGCGGCACCCGTTTGAGCAGCAGCTGGGGATCGAAGCCCGGCAGCTGCGCCAGGATCGCCACCAGTCGCTGGATCGGCTCGAGCGAGAGCAGTTCGGCGTCGTTGGCGCTCATGGGCAGACGGTCGCGCAGGCCTGGCGGCCGCAGCGGCCTTGGCAGCCGCTGGCTGATGCGTAGGGCCGTTTGCCAGCCCAGGGCATCCATTTGGTTCACGGCGGCTTCTACGAGCTGGTTGCGGAGCATGCCGGCGTTGGGGGAGAACAGGAAATCGAGCACCTGATCCAGCAGGCCATCAAGGTCGAGCTGGCTGCCGCTGGCGGCACTGCTGATCAGGTTGTCGAGCCGCTGCCAGCGGAAGATCTCGCCGTCGAACAGCATTTCTTTGAGGCTGTTGCGCAGTTGCGGGTCGGGATCTTCCATCAACCGGCGGGCGAAATAGGGATAGGCGGCGCCGAGGATCTTGAAGTCGGGGTCGACGCTCAGGGCGATGCCTTCGAGCGTGACCAGCGAGCGGATGATCAGGGCGTAGTAGGGCGGCACCTGGAAGGGGAAGCGGTACATCACGCCACTGAGGTCGTCGGTGACGGCCTTGAAATCCATCCGGCTCACACCCATCTCCAGGGCCTGGCCGAACACGCTCTCGAAGGCCGGCACGATCGGCGAGAGATCCACGTCTTCCGCCAGGAAGCCGAGGCTCACGAAATCTTTGGAGAGCTTTCCGAAATTGCGGTTCACCAGGTGCACCACCGCCTGGATCAGCCCGGTGCGGCTCTCGCGGCTCACCTCGCTCATCATCCCGAAATCGAGATAGGCGAGGCGCCCATCGGGCAGGGCCAGCAGGTTGCCAGGGTGGGGATCGGCGTGGAAGAAGCCGTGCTCGAGCAGCTGTTGCAGCGAGCAGTTCACCCCGACGGTCACCATGTCGTCGGGATCGATGCCGAGTTCGCGCACCGCCTCGAGGTTGGTGAGTTTCACCCCATCGATCCACTCCATGGTGAGCACCCGCCGGGCGGTGGCATGGCGATAGATGCGTGGAACTGCAATGCGGGGGTTGTGGGCGTGCAGGGCCGCAAACGTTTCGGCGTTGGTGGCTTCATTGCAGTAATCCATCTCCTCGAATACCCGCTTACCCAGCTCATCGATCAGAGCCACCAGATCGGAGCGGATCAGGCCGATGTTGCGGTTGAGCCAGGCCGCGATATTCCGCACGATGTAGAGATCGAGCGTGATCTGCTCACGCAGGCCCGGGCGCTGCACCTTCACAGCCACCTTCTCGCCACTCAGCAACACACCGCGGTGCACCTGACCAAGAGAGGCGGCAGAGATCGGCTCCCGCTCGAGCTCGGCGTAGATCGTGTCGATCGGAGCGCCGAGGTCTTCTTCGATGCAGGCCATCGCCAGGGCCGAATCAAAGCCTGGGAGCTGGTCTTGCAGGCCCGCCAGCTCTTCCAGGAGCAGGGGCGGAATGATGTCCGGTCGGGTGGAAAGGGCCT
The DNA here is from genome assembly GCF_014654725.1 of Vulcanococcus sp. Clear-D1. Lineage (GTDB taxonomy): Bacteria > Cyanobacteriota > Cyanobacteriia > PCC-6307 > Cyanobiaceae > Vulcanococcus. The sequence continues at coordinate 36,534 of NZ_JACVZV010000018.1, forward strand.
GGCCGGCCTTGATGAAGGCGGGGCCCAGGGAGGCCACCAGGTCCGCGGCTTCCTTGGCCCGGGCGCGGGCGTGCTCGGGGTTGGCAAGACGGCGGGTGAGCCAGTCGATCCCCACGCTCAGCAGGTAGAGGCCGATCGGAACGAGCGTTTGCCAGACGCGCCGGATCAGGCGTTGGGGGGCGCCGGCGTAAATGCGGCTGATGGCGGCTGGGTCGTACTCGAGCAGACCTGAAACCTCGATGAAGTCGCTGAGGTCGGCCTGGTGGGTGGTGGTGGTTTCTACTTCCGGCGCTGCGCTGCGCACTGTTTCTGTACTTTCTGTACAGATCCCGGATTCCGCTTCGCTGGGTGTTGCGTTGAGGGCCTTCGTTTCGACTGTGCCGGCTTCGATCGCAACGCCATTGGCTTCGTTGCCCAGAACGGTGCGGCGCATGGCGGCGCTGGCGGCTTCCAAGGGTGTAAGCGAAGGCGTCGGGTTTGGCATGCCGCGGGTTGGGGCCCCGGGTGCCCTTTGAGGGTTGTCCCTCTTCTAAACGAAAGACACAGCCGCTACGGTCGGGCCGACTACCCGGCTGCTGCCGCGTCGCCCTCTTGCTCACAGGACTGCGCCTTCAGAACATCGCGCTGATTGAGCAGTTGCAGCTCGATTTCAGCGGTGGATTCACGGTGCTCACCGGTGAAACCGGCGCCGGTAAATCCATTCTTTTGGATGCCCTCGATGCGTTGCTCGGCGGCAGCGGCCCCCGTTTGCTCCGCCAGGGCAGTGATCGCGGTGTGATCGAGGCCAGCTTTAGCCTCACGCCTCCGCTCCGGAGCTGGTTGGAGCAGCAGGAGCTCGAGGCAGAAGAGGGCGAAATTCTGCTCAGCCGCGAATGGCGCCTCAGCGACGATCGCCTCAACAGTCGTCACCGGCTCAATGGGGTGGCGGTGAACAGAGCCCAGATCCAGGAGTTGCGCCCGCTCCTGCTGGATCTCACCGTGCAAGGCCAAACCCAGCAGTTGGCGCGCCCTGGGCAGCAACGGCGTTGGTTGGATCGCTATGCCGGCGAGGTGCTCCAGGCCCTCTTGATTCCGGTGTCGGAGGCCTACCGCAGCTGGCGTTCCGCTGCCCAGCAGCTGGAGCAGGCCCGCAGCAACTGGGAGCAGCTGCATCAGGAGCGCGAGCGCCAGGAGCAATTGCTGGTGGATCTCGAGGCGGCCCAGCTGGAGGATCCCGCCGAGCGCGAGCAGCTCCAGGCCGAGGAGAACCGTCTCGCCCATGGAGTGCGCCTGCAGGAAGGGGTGATGACGCTCCTCGGTCGCCTGGTGGATGGGGCCGATGACGCCCCGTCCGCCCTCGACCATCTGGCCGCCTGCGAGGGGGAGCTAGCGGCGATGCAGCAGCTGGATCCCTCGATCGCTGACCTGGCGGGCCAGGCCAGCGAGGCACTGGCTCAGTTGCAGGATCTGGTCCGCGAGCTGGATCGTTATGGCGCCTCGCTGGAGAGCGATCCAGACAGCCTCGGCCAGCTGCAGGAGCGCATCGCCCAGCTCAAAGCACTGGAGCGGCGCCACGGCAAAACCCTGGCCGAGCTGATTGATTGGCGCGATCAGTTGCGGGAACAGCTGGCGCCTGGCGGCGCTGAGGCCAACTTGGAAGCGCTTGAAGCAGCTGAGCTGGCCGCCCGACGCCAGCGCGACCGATACAACGGCGACCTCACCACGGCGCGCCAGGCCGCTGCCGCGCGCCTGGAGGACCAATTAATGGAGGCTCTGCGCCCCATGGGCCTGGCCAATGTGCGCTTCAGTGTGGCGATCGAGCCGGCTGCTCCTGGTGAGGAGGGGGCTGATGCGCTGCAGTTCCTGTTCTCGGCCAACCCTGGCCAGCCCCTGGCACCGCTGGCGGAGGTGGCCTCCGGTGGTGAGATGAGTCGCTTCCTTCTGGCCCTGAAAACCTGCCTGGCCGCGGCGGATCAACACGTGACGCTGCTGTTTGATGAGATCGACACCGGCGTGAGCGGCCGCGTGAGTGGCGCCATGGCCGAGCTCCTCCAGCGCCTGGCCCAGCAGCGCCAGGTGTTTTGCGTCACCCACCAGCCCCTCGTGGCCGCCGCGGCCGACCATCACTTCCGCGTGGCTAAGGAGGTGCGGGGCGGCGTCACCCACACGCAAGTGTCCCAACTGCGGGACACCCAGGCCCGCCAGGCGGAACTGGCGGAACTGGCGGGTGGCGATTCAGGTGAAACCCGCAGCTATGCGGCCAGCCTGCTGAAGCGGGCGTAAGGATGTAAGGAAGCCTTTCATAAGGATTGAAGGGCGTTGGTTCCTGTCATGACGATCGAGCTCGCCACGCTGACGGCCAAGGGGCAGGTGACCGTCTCCAAGGCCTCGCGCACGGCCTTGGGACTGCGCCAGGGTGATCAGTTGTCGTGGGAGCTGCAGGACGGCGCCGTGCGGGTCAAGCCTGTAACGCCGATGGATCTCACTTACCTGCGCGGGCTCGAAGCTGGCCTGCAGGAATGGACCAGCGCAGCCGACGACGAGGCTTTTGCGGATCTGTGACGCCTTACCCCAGCTTTTCGCTCGTTCGCGTTCCGTTTCCGTTCACAGACCGCGCTGTTTAGAAGCGACGCCCTGCACTGGTGGTGTCGGCTCCCGATTTTCAAAACCAGAGTGGTCATCTCATCCTGGCGATGGTGACCACGGCGAACCAGTCCAGCTGGCCTCTGGATTGGCTCATTCAGGAGTTGGAGGGAACGGGGTTGCCGAAGCCCTGTCTGGTGCGTCGCAAGTTGTTCAGCCTCGATGAGCGCCTGATCTTGGGCCGCCTTGGAGCGTTGGCCGATCAGGATCGTTCAGGTGTTGCAGCACACCTCCGGCGCCTCATCCCCAGCGACTGAGCAAACCTGCAACCAGCCAGCGCCCGTAGACTCCCCTATTCCCGAGCCGCCTGGATGCCCCGCGCCCTCGCCAAAAGCGTGAACGAGAAGGCTGCGCTTCAGGCTCTGAACGGTGGCTCCTTGGAGGACGTGATCCGGGTGCGAGGCGCCCGGCAGCACAACCTCAAAAACGTCGACGTCACGATTCCGCGCAACCAGCTGGTGGTGTTCACCGGGGTGAGCGGTAGCGGCAAGAGCTCACTGGCGTTCGACACGATCTTTGCGGAGGGGCAGCGCCGCTACGTCGAAAGCCTGTCGGCGTATGCGCGGCAATTCCTCGGGCAGGTGGATAAGCCCGATGTGGATGCGATCGAAGGGCTTTCACCCGCCATTTCGATCGACCAGAAATCCACCAGCCACAATCCGCGCTCCACGGTCGGCACCGTCACCGAGATTCAGGACTACCTGCGTCTGTTGTTCGGCCGCGCCGGTGAACCTCACTGCCCGGATTGCGATCGCTCGATCCGGCCCCAATCGATCGACGAGATGGTCGATCAGATCCTCACGCTGCCAGAGGGCACGCGCTATCAGCTGTTGGCTCCGGTGGTGCGCGGCAAGAAGGGCACCCATGTGAAGTTGCTGAGCGGCCTGGTTGCCGAGGGCTTCGCGCGGGTGCGCATCAACGGCGAGGTGCGTGAGCTCGCCGACAACATCGAGCTCGACAAGAACCACGCCCACAACATTGAAGTGGTGGTGGATCGTTTGGTGTCGCGCGAGGGCATTCAGGAGCGGCTCACCGATTCGTTGCGCACCGCCCTTAAGCGCGGCGATGGGCTGGCGCTGGTGGAGGTGGTGCCTAAGGCGGATGAGGCATTGCCGGAAGGCGTGGAGCGCGAGCGGCTCTACTCCGAGAACTTCGCCTGTCCGGTGCATGGCGCCGTGATGGAGGAGCTCTCACCACGGCTGTTCTCGTTCAACAGCCCCTATGGCGCCTGCGCCGATTGCCACGGCATCGGCCATCTGCGCCAATTCACGATGGAGCGGGTGATCCCCGATCCATCGCAACCGGTGTATGCCGCTGTGGCGCCCTGGGCTGAGAAAGACAACGCCTACTACTTCTCGCTGCTTTATTCGGTAGGCGAGGCCTTCGGCTTCGAGATCAAAACCCCCTGGAACGAACTCACCCCGGAGCAGCACGAGGTGTTGCTGCACGGCTCTAAGGAGCCCATTCCGATTCAGGCCGATAGCCGTTACCGCAAATCGCAGACCTACGTGCGGCCCTTCGAGGGGATCCTGCCGATCCTGGAGCGCCAGCTGCGCGATGCCAGCGGCGAATCGATGCGCCAGAAGCTGGAGAAATTTCTGGAGCTGGTGCCTTGTTCCAGCTGCCAGGGTCTGCGGCTCAAGCCGGAAGCTCTGGCGGTGCGAGTTGGCCCCTACCGCATCCACGAGCTCACCAGCACCAGCGTGGGCGAGAGCCTGCGCCGGATCGAAGAGCTGATGGGTGTGGGTGCCCATGAAGGTGACACGCCGCTGCTCAGCCCCCGTCAGATCCAGATCGGCGATTTGGTGCTGCGCGAGATCCGCATGCGCCTCAAGTTTCTGCTGGATGTGGGCCTCGACTACCTGAGCCTCGATCGCCCGGCGATGACGCTCAGCGGCGGTGAAGCCCAGCGCATCCGCTTGGCCACCCAGATCGGCGCCGGCCTCACCGGCGTGCTCTACGTGCTCGACGAGCCGAGCATCGGCCTGCACCAGCGCGACAACGACCGCCTGCTCAACACGCTGATCAAGCTGCGCGACCTCGGCAACACCCTGATCGTGGTGGAGCACGACGAAGACACGATCCGCGCCGCCGATTACATCGTCGACATCGGCCCCGGTGCCGGCGTGCATGGCGGCCACATCGTGGCCGAGGGCGATTTCAACGCCTTGATCAGCGCGGAAGACTCGCTCACCGGTGCCTACCTGAGCGGTCGCCGCTCGATCCCCACCCCGGCTGAGCGCCGCGACACCGGTTCCCGCAAGCTCACCCTGGTGGGCTGTGCGCGCAACAACCTCTCCGGCTTCGATGTGGAGTTTCCGCTCGGCCGCCTGGTGTGTGTGACCGGGGTGAGTGGCAGCGGCAAAAGCACGATGGTGAACGAGCTGCTGCACCCGGCACTGGAGCACAAGCTCGGCATGAAGGTGCCCTTCCCCTCTGGCGTGCAGGAGCTGAAGGGGATCAAGGCGATCGACAAGGTGATTGTGATCGACCAGAGCCCGATCGGCCGCACGCCCCGCTCCAACCCCGCCACCTACACCGGTGCTTTTGATCCAATCCGTCAGGTGTTCGCCGCCACGGTGGAGGCCAAGGCCCGCGGCTATCAGGTGGGGCAGTTCAGCTTCAACGTGAAGGGCGGTCGCTGCGAAGCCTGCAGCGGTCAGGGCGTGAACGTGATCGAGATGAACTTCCTGCCCGATGTCTACGTGCAGTGCGACGTGTGCAAAGGCGCGCGCTACAACCGCGAGACCTTGCAGGTGAAATACAAGGGCCACACCATCGCCGACGTGTTGGAGATGACCGTGGAGCAAGCCTGTGAGGTGTTCTCCGCCATCCCCCAGGCCGCCGATCGCCTGCGCACTCTGGTTGATGTGGGACTGGGCTACGTGAAGCTGGGCCAGCCGGCCCCCACCCTCTCGGGTGGTGAAGCCCAGCGGGTGAAGCTCGCCACCGAGCTCTCCAAACGCGCCACCGGTAAAACGCTTTATCTGATCGACGAACCCACCACCGGCCTCAGCTTCTATGACGTGCACAAGCTGATGGATGTGATTCAGCGATTAGTGGATAAGGGCAATTCTGTGCTGGTGATTGAGCATAATTTGGACGTGATTCGCTGCTCTGACTGGATCATCGATTTGGGTCCAGAAGGTGGCGACAAGGGCGGACAGATCGTTGTGACGGGCACGCCGGAAACCGTTGCTGCTCATCCCACCTCTCATACAGGTCGCTATCTCAAGCAGGTGCTGGAGCAACATCCGCCGCAGCCTGTGGCGGCTTGATCAGTCAACGAGCACGATCACGTCTTGAGCTCGTACCCCATTGCCTTGTAGCCCCGTAGCCGCCGCTCCCACATGCGCTGCGTGATCGGATGGCCGTGATCGAGCCAGTCGATGATGCGCACGCTGATTTTACCGGCTTGTTGCCGATGCAAACGACCGGCGTACTGCTGCAAGGTGCCCCTCCACGACACGGGCATCGCCAGCAGCAGCGTGTCGAGAGGCGGATGGTCGAATCCTTCGCCGACCAAGCGCCCTGTGGCCACCACGATGCGGGGGGTGTCTGGCGGGAGTGCCTCGAGCGCAGCCAGGGTGGCGTTGCGCTTGCGCGGGCCCAGACGGCCATGCAGCACGAACAGTGCGTTCACCTGTGGTTCGAGCGCACTGGCAATGGCTGTGATGTGGTTCGTGCGTTCGCTCAGGAGCAACACATTGCGGCCCTCCTGCCAGGCGTCCAGGGCTGCAGCCACGATCTGATCCGTGCGGTCCTGATCCTCTGCCAGCCGGCGCATCAGCTCCTGAACCGGCAGGTCGCTCGGCAGGGTTGCCGGCAGTTGGTGTGTACGGCTCACGAGCTCCAGCGTCTGCGGGGCTCCGGCGGGTTGGCTGGCTCGGTGCCGGATCGGGCCGCACTGCATGAACAGGATCGGTTGCAGTCCATCCCGGCGCACCGGTGTGGCGGACAGCCCAAGCACATAGCGGGCTTTCACCGCCTTGAGCACAGCCTCGAAGGAAGCGGCGGCGATGTGGTGGCATTCATCCACGATCACCTGCCCGTAGGTCTGCACCAGTGGATTCACGTCCCCCTGGCGCACCAGGGACTGCATCACGGCGATATCCAGATGGCCGCTGGGTCGGGTTTTGCCACCACCAATTGAACCGATCGCCTCGGGAGGTGGGTTGAGAAAGCTCTGCAGTCGTTCCTGCCACTGCCGCAGCAGCTCGGCGCGATGCACGAGCACCAGGGTGTTCACGTTGCGGCGGGCTGTGATCGCGGCGGCCACCACGGTTTTGCCGAAGGCCGTGGGTGCCTGCAGTACCCCGATGTCATGGCGGATCATGGCTGCCACCGAAGTGTCCTGGTCGCCGCGCAGTTGGCCAGCGAACGCCAGGTTCAGCGTTGAGCCGTTCTCGCGTTCATCCACCAGATCCGCCTGGATTCCCTGTTCTGCGAGCAGGGTCTGCACCGCTTCGAGGCAACCGCGCGGCAGAGCGATGTGTTGTGGAAAGTTCTCCGCGCATCCGATCACCCGCGGGGTGTTCCATACAGAGAGACGCATCGCCTGGGCTTTGTAGAAGGCCGGATTGGCGAAAGCGGCCAGGCGCACCAGGCGATTCAGCAGTGCCTGCGGCAGCCCGGCGCGCTCCACATACAGCCGATCCGCCAGGGTGAGGCGCAGCGATGAAGGCAGCGGACCACTCAGTTTTGGCAGTGTCGTTGCGGTCTGCCAGGGGGTGGCCAGGTCTTCCTCGTCGATGAAGCTCAGGTCCAGTGGATGCGCTCCGCCTGTGGCGTTCTGGATCACGTTCTCGAGCGCGGCCACCGGCATCCTGTGCAGCGAGGCCAGATAGGCCCACTGATCCGGGTAAGGCCTGAGCTCCTCATCCACGAACACGCTGCAGCCTCGTTGTCGGGGCTCTTTCTGCAGGGGCAGAGCGATCAGGTTGCCGAAGCCGCCTTTGGGCATGGCGTCCTGGTTGGGAAACAAGCGGTCGTAGGAGCTGAGCCGCAGCTGTCTGGTCGCGGCGCAGGTGTGGCTGATCAGGGCTGCCCCGAGGCTGCGTGCCTCCCGTGCCGGCACCGCTTCCTCGAAGAACACCCACACATGGGCGCCCTGCCCGGAGCGTGAGATCTCCAGGACCGCCGGCACCTCCAGTTCCCGGCACGACCGCAGCAAGGCTTGGGCGTCCTCACGCCAGTCCTCCTCGTCAAAGTCAACCGCCAACAGGAAGCAGTGGTCGTTCTCCAGTAACGGATAGAGGCCGAGGGTGTGCTCGCCGGCGAGATGGCCATAGATCGCCGCGTCCGTGACGGGCAGGAGCTCCCGGTGCTGGCAGTCGCGGCAGGCCACACGTGGCTTCTCGCAGACACCTTCCCGCCATTCGTTGGCGCAGGCGGGCGCGTAGCCCGAGCGCCCGCTCCGTTCGCTGTGCCAGCGCAGGGCGTAGACGTCCTCCCGGCCGCGGAAGAGTTGCCGGAACAGCTTTACTTTCTGCTGGGTTGAGAGGCCGCTCGTTTCGGCAGGCTCCCAGTCGATGCCGTGAGCCTCAAGCAGCGCGATCAGTCGGGCGTTTTCGCGGCGCAGTCGTTCCAGTTCCCGGGCGTCGGTGTCAGACACGGGTCATCGTCAGCGCAGCACCTGGATGTCCAGATCCAACGCCAGCTGCTTCCAGACGCGGTCACAGGTCACGACGGGGAGCCCGAGGCGCAGCCCCAGACTCAGGCAGGCTCGATCACCCAGCGATAAGCCCAGCTGTCGCGTGGAAGCCCACAGCTGGCCCGCCGTGTCGCCATCGGCTGGCAGGAATGGCTCGACACGCATTCCCAGAGCCTGCAGGTCTTCCCGCATTCCTGTCACATCCACGCCGGCAGAGATCGATTTCTGCACCACTTCGGCCCAGTTCACGCTGGCCATCAGGGCATCCGAGAGCAGAGCATCCACCAGCTCGGAGCCGGCCTCCTGCTGCAGATACGCGAGCAAGGCGGATGCATCCAGAACGACCGTCATCCAGCACCCTTGCCTTGACCTTCCTCGCGGCGTTCAGCGATCAATTCATCAGCCAGATCACGGTTGCCAGGCACCTGCGCGAAGCGCGCCTGCAGCCGCTGCTTGATCTGGTCCGCTTTTTCCAGCACGAGCCGTCCGGATTCCTGGCGCGCCACCAGCCGATCGCCTTCGCCAAGGCCCAGCGAGCGGCGTAACGGTGCGGGGATCACAAGTCGCCCCTGGCGACCAAGGCTCACTTCAGCTGGGAGGGATGGTTCAGGCATCAGCGTGGAAGCTGCCACGGTTGTGGTTTAGTGCCACACAGCTTAGTTCGTGCCACTGGAGCAAGTGTGTGTCAGGCCTGCCAGATCTCTGCTAAGTCGATCTGCAGACCAGGGAAGAGCTCTCCTGCATCCAGGGTTGTGACCGCCGCGAGGCGCTGCGGCGGGGCCTCACCGGCCTGCCAGATCTCCACTGCCTGTTCGGCGGGCAGCAGCAGCCAGCCAAGCCGGGCGCCATTGCGGCGGTAGAGCTCCATCTTCTGGTGCAGTGCGGTGCCGCCGCGCGGCCCTTCATCGCTGGGACTGGCCAGCTCCACCACCAGATCCGGGCAGAGCGGCGCGAAGCTGCGCTGTTGTTCCGGGGTCAATGCCTGCCAGCGTTCGAGATGCACCAGCGATGCATCCGGGCTGAGCACGGATCCGTCCGGCAGGCGGCTGGCTCGTAGGGCCAGGCCCAAAGCACGACCAGCGTGCTGGTGCGTGCGCTGGTCTCACTGCCGGTGGGCGTCGTGGTGATCAGGTGGCCATCGGCGGAGAGTTCCAGAACGGCATCTGGATTGGCCTCACACACCAGCTCAAACTGCTCTGGGCTCAACCGCAGCTGCTGGGCTAGCTGCACAGGCCAGTGCAGGGGCTCCAGGCATGGGGCATCGGGTGCTGTTGCAACCACCAGAGAACCTCAGGCTTGCCGTGTATTCAGGTTAAGAGCGGTGTCGCGAGGACGCTCGACATAGGATGCGTTGATGTTGACGCATCACAGCATCATGCGGACAACGCTCGATATCGACGACGACGTGCTCAGGGCTGCCAAGGAGCTGGCCCAACGGGAGCGGGTGTCCGCTGGGCAGGTGGTGTCACGTTTGCTCAGGCAGGCGATGACCGCATCGCAATCGCCAGCGCCGGTTGCACCTGAGGGCGTGGCGGGATTCCGGCCCTTCAGCAGTTCAAACCCGCAGGTGGTGACGAATGAGCAGGTCAACGCCATTCGTGATCAGGAAGGGCTTTGATGCGCGCTCTGTTGGATAGCAACGTTCTCATTGCTTTGTTGGATCCCGACCATCTGATGCATGCCGCCGCGCGGCGCTGGTTGGTCAGGGAGTTGGACGTCGGCTGGGCGAGCTGTCCGGTGACACAGAACGGCGTGTTGCGGATCCTGTCCCAGCCGGCTTACCCCAATCACAGGCCCGTGGCTGAAGTGGCTGAACGGTTGGCCGAAGCCTGTAGCCATCCCAGCCATCGCTTCTGGAGCGGTGGGGTCAGCCTGATCAGCCCTGCCGGCGTGGATTGGCGTCAGCTGCTCGGGCATCGCCAGGTCACGGATGCCTATCTGCTCGCCGTTGCTGTGGCGGAGGGAGGGCGCTTTGTCAGCTTTGATCAGCGCATCTCAGTGGATCTGGTGCCGCAAGCCCGGCCTGAGCAGCTTGTGGTAATCGAGTGTGAGTCGCGTTAGTTCAGCAGCGGTACGACGCATTGCCGCCAGGAGAGGAGCAATGCCGGTGACGCCTTACGCTGGTAAGACGTTGCGTGCTATGACGTTGAGATGGATGCTCTGCTCACCCTCTCGTCCAAGGGGCAGTTGGTGATCCCGGCCCGGTTACGCCAGCTGTTGGGTCTTCAGCCTGGAGACCGGCTGGCGTTGAGTTTGGAGGCCGATGGTCTTCGCCTAGTTCCTCAGGATCCACTCAAAACCCGATCCGCCCGTGCCTTGATCGGTTGTGCTGGGTACCAGGGGCCGCGACAGAGTTTGGAGCAGATGGATCCGGCGCTGTTTGCGCAGCCATGACCCTGCCTGTGGCGCTCGACACCAATGTGTTGGTGCGGCTTCTGGTGAACGACGACCCAGCTCAGGCCGAGCTGGCCGCGGCTTGTATTGATGCCAGCGCCGGTTGTTTTGTGCCCATCACGGTGGCTTTGGAGCTGGAGTGGGTGCTGCGTGGGGCCTACAAGTTGCCGCGTGAGGGGGTGATCACGGCCTTTGAGGGGCTCCTCGCCATCCGTCACCTCCATCTCGAGCAGGAAGAGTTGGTGAGGCGAGCGTTGGATTGGCACCGCCAGGGGATGGACTTCGCCGATGCACTCCATCTCGCCCGCAGTGAGGGTTGTGGGGCCATGGTGAGTTTTGACCAGAAACTGGCCCAGATGGCAGGACAGCTGAACCTTCAGCCCAGGGTCGAATCCCCTTGATGGTGCTCGTGGCCCCTTGGCGGATTTACAGGAGCAGAGGGACCAGTTCCGCTACCGCTTCGTAGCTACCAATTCCCAAGACCTGACCGGAGCCGCTGTCGTCTTCCGCTTGAAGCTCGGCGGTATCCAGTCGCAGACTGCGGCCATCGTTTAACAACGCGGCAACGACCGGGCTGCGATCTTCCCGCAGATCGATCAGCTGATCACCGCGTTGGCTGAAGCGCACGCCGATCTGACCGATATCGCCCCGCTGGCAGCGGCGCAGGTTGTTCACCGCCAGCCGCTTGAGCTGGCCGGAGCGGCTGGCTAGCAGCACACAGCCTTCGGGGCTGACACCGGCAGCTCCCACCACGCTTTCACCCGGAAGGAGGCGCAGCAGCACGGGCCCTTGCGCGTTGCGTCCCATCACCGGCAGGTTGGCGTCGTTCACCGCCAGCCGCAGCATGCGGCCGGTGGAGCTGGCGACAACCAGCTCCTCATCGTCTCGGCAGAGCACCACCCGCTGCAGGGTCACGCCGTCTTTGAGTTTGAGCACCGAGGTGGCACGGCCGGAGAGCTCCTGGAAATCTTCGAGGGGCAGTCGCTTGAAGCGACCATCGCTGCTCAGCAGACCCACGCTGGCTCCCGCCGCTTGCTCACCACTGGGCAAAGGCAGCAGTTGCACCACCTGTTCGCCGTTCATGCCTTCCGGCAGGAATTTCTCGACCGTGCCTGGTTGCTGCCCAGCGAATTCCCAACGCAGCAGCGCCACGCGGCCCGCATCGGTGAAGGCGAGCAGCGCCGGCTTTTCGCTGATCGGCAAGATCAGTCGTGCCGGAGAGGGGTTGTCGCCCAGCGGCGCCGGCTCATCGAGGTGTAGGCGCCCCAGTAGCTGCGGACCCACCACCTTCACCTGTCCGTCGGCCTGGATCACCAGACGGCCATCGCTGGGTAGCCCTTCGAAGGCGCGCTGACGCAGCAGTTCGGTGTTAGGGCGTTGGGCGGCAGTGCGCTGGGCCACCAGTTCGTCACCGCCTTCCACCAGGCGGGTGCGGCGCGGGGTGGCGAAGCGCTTCTTCAGGGCCTTGAACTCAGCCACCATCGCGTCGAGCAGCGCCGGACGCTCATCCAGCAGATGGCGCAGCCGGGCTCGCTCCTGGCGCAGATCCTCGGCTTCTTTGCGCAGGCTTTCCTGCTCCAGCCCGGTGAGGCGCCGCAGCGGCATGGCGAGCACGGCATCGGCCTGGCGCTCGTTGAGGTCGAGATGCACCTGCAGGCTGGCCCGGGCGCTGGCGGCGTCGGGAGCGGCGGTGATCATCTCGATCACCTTGGGCAGGGCGTTCAGTGCTGTGATCAGGCCTTCCACCACCTCAAGCCGGTCTTCGGCGCGCTTGAGGGCGTGCCGGGTGCGGCGGATCAGGGTGAGCTCGCGGTAGTCGAGGAATTCGTGCAGCAGCTGGCGCAGGGTGAGCTGGATCGGCTTGCCATGCACCAGCGCCAGCAGGATCGCGCCGTAGTTGCTTTGCAGGGCGGTGCGGCGTTGCAGTTCGCCCAGCACCGTTTCTGGGTTGGCATCGCGGCGCAGTTCCACCACCACGCGCATCCCTTCCCGGTCGGATTCGTCGCGAATGTCGGCGATGCCGTTGATCTTGCCGTCGTTCACCTGCTCCGCCAGCTTCTCGATCCAGCCGGCTTTGCTCAGTTGATACGGGAGCTCTGTGATCACCACGGCGCCGCGCTTGTGGCGGCCCTTGCCGGGTTGGATCTCTTCGATGTGGGCAACGCCCCGCATCGGGATGCTGCCGCGGCCGGTCAAATACGTGTCGCGCACACCGCTGCCGATCAGCACCTCGCCGCCGGTGGGGAAGTCGGGGCCGGGCACCAGCTCCAGCAGCTTCTCGTCGCTGAGGTCCGGTTTGCGTACCAGGGCGATCAGCGCATCCACCACTTCGCCCAGGTTGTGGGGCGGGATGTTGGTGGCCATGCCCACGGCGATGCCGGTGCAGCCGTTGAGGATCAGGAAGGGCAGCTGGGCCGGCAGCACCGTGGGCTCCTGTTGGGAGCCGTCGAAATTGGGGGCGAAATCAACGGTGTCGTTGCCGATTTCATCGAGCATCGCCTCGTTGGCGATCGGTGCTAGGCGCGTTTCGGTGTACCGCATGGCGGCCGGTGGGTCGTCGTCCACCGAGCCGAAGTTGCCGTGGCCATCCAGCAGCGGGTTGCGGCTGGCGAAGGTCTGCACCAGGCGCACCAGGGCGTCGTACACGGCCTGATCGCCGTGGGGGTGGTATTTACCGAGCACGTCGCCCACCACGCGAGCGCACTTGCGGTAGGGGCGATCCGGGGTGAGCCCCAGCTCGTGCATCGCGTAGAGGATGCGGCGCTGCACAGGCTTGAGGCCATCGCGGGCGTCGGGCAAGGCCCGGCCCACAATCACGCTCATCGCGTATTCCAGGTACGAGCGCTGCATCTCCTGGTGCAGCTCGATCGGCTGGATGCGCCGGTCGTCGGATGGGTCCGGCAGCGGCTGATCGGGGCGCGCCTTGGGCATCCGTGGCTCAGGCCGGGGGGGGGAAAGTGGCGCTCAGCCTACAGATCACGGGCTTATTCGTCGCCCAGGTCGTCGTTGCCGCCAGCATTGGCCTGGGCGCGCTCCACATCTGCCTTCAGGGCCGGCTCCGTGAGCAGCCGCGCAGCCGCGCTGCGCAGCCTGGGGCCCCAGAGCTGTTCCTTCTGCCAGCTGTCGAGCACGTAATTGGGTTCTTCGGCCAGGGCCTTGGCCGCCAGCTCCAGGCTTTCGGTGTTGCCGGGGGTTTTGCTGTTCAGGGCAGCGGCCAGGGCGAGGTTGGGCTCGGCGGCGGGTTTGATGTCCAGCACACGGCGCCAGCGCTTGATCGCATCCACGTCTTTGTTCTGCTCATAGAGCACCAGGGCCTGGTTGTTGATCGCTTCCCAGAAATCGCTTCGCAGCTTTGAGGCCCGCTCAAACGCCCCCAGCGCATCGCCCGGCTTGCCCATCAGGATGAAGGCGTTGCCGAGATCGAAATAGGCACCGGCGTTGTTGCCGTCGAGCTTCAGGCCTTGGCGGATCAGTTCAGCGGCTTCTGAGGGGCGGCCGTCTTTGAGGGCCAGGGAGCCCTGGGCGAACAGGATGCCGGCGTTTTTGGGATCGAGCTCCCGCGCCTTGGCCAGCGACACCGCGGCCTCCTTGTCTTGGTTGCTGCGCAGCTGGGCCTCCGCCAGCAGCACCCAGCCGCGGGGATCGCTGGGAATCAGTTGCACGGTGAGGGCCGCCAACCGCGCCGCGTCTTCGGCCTGGCCTAATCGCAGCAGCCGCGCTGCCGCCTGGGCGATGCCAAGGCCTGCTCCCTCGAGGTTTTGCTCGCTTGGCACCACCACGTAGGGCACCAGCGCCTGCGCCGGTGCGGCGCTCAGGGCCGAAAACATCAACGGTGCTGCCGCCAGAACCTTCAACCAGCGCGCAGCCATCGATGCAGGGCGATCACCAGGCGCAGGTTAGGCAGGGGCGCTCGCTCTGACAGCCGCACGGATGTTGCGCCGCCACATCGCCGGTTTGATTCGCCGCAGGGCGGAGGCCCGCAAGCGCTCATCCCACTCGGCATCGCTCCAGTCCAGGGCCTCCTCGGCGCGCAGATCGAGCCACCAGGGGCGCGGCTTCAGATCGGGATCGCTGCTGCTGGGCAGCGCGCGCTGATTCCACGGACACACGTCCTGGCAGATGTCGCACCCAGCCACCCAGCCCTCCAGGGAATCGGCGATCGCGGTGGGGAGTTCGGGATCGCGGTTTTCGATCGTGTGAAAGGCGATGCAGCGGCGGGCATCCACCACGAAGGGTTCACGGATCGCATCGGTGGGGCAGGCCTCCAGGCAGGCGCTACAGGCACCGCAGGCCGGCACCGCCGGTGGATCGGCCGGCAGCTCGAGGGTGGTGAGCAGGTGGCCGATCAGCAGCCAGGAGCCGTGCTCGTGGCTGATCAGGTTGCTGTGTTTGCCAATCCAGCCCAGGCCGGCTTCTTCGGCCCAGGCTTTGTCGAGCAGCGGGCTGCTGTCCACACAGGCGCGCCAACCGGCGCCAGGCGCCTGGTTTTCCAGCCAGCGCCCCAGGGCTCGCAGCCGCCCATCGATCACTCGGTGGTAGTCGCGCCCCCAGCCGTAACGGGCCACCTTGAGGCTGCCGGGGGCTCGCTCCGCTTCCACCCAGTAGGGCAGCCCCACCGCCACCACGCTGCGTACCCCTGGCAGCAGCGCTTCCACCGCCCGCCGGCGCGGATCCGCCATCCAGGCCATGTCGGCTTGATGCCCCGCCGCCAGCCAGCGCTCCAGGGCGGCGGTGCGCAGCCGCAGCCGTTCGCTGCCTGCGGCGGAAGCAATGCCCACCGCTGCAAAGCCCAGCTGCCGGGCCTGTTGCTTGAGGGTGTCAGCGAGTTCCACCACCCCTACGATTGCGCGATTGCATCAGCACCACTGTGAGTTCAGCAGCGTCCGGCCGATTCGGCACCCTGTTCCGTTGGCTGGGCATCACCCTCGTGGTGCTCCTGTTCCTGCAGCTTCTGGCGGTGCTCACCGTGAACGGCTGGGGCGAAGAGAGCTTCCGCCAGCTGCTTGCCACCACGTTGGTCACCCAGTCGCCGATGGCGTTTGTGGGGATGCTGCTGATGCTGATCGGTCAGCGCCTGGATGAGCCGGTGCCTGGCCGCACCCCGCTGCGCTGGTTTGTGTGTGTGGTGAGCGCCGTGTTGGCGCTGGCCGTGTTGATCACGATTCCGGTGAGCATCAGCGGCGATCGCGCCGTGAGCGATCAGGCCAACCAGGCTTTGCTCGCTCAGCGCGGTCAACTGGAGATGGCCAAGGCCCAGCTGGAGAACCCCCAGGTGCTCGAGCAGGTGATCGCCCAGGGCGAGCAAGCCGGTCAGATCCCGGCTACCGCCAGCGATGCCGACAAGAAAAAGGCAGCTCAGGCCTTCATGAACCGCCAGCTGGATCAGGCTGAAGATCAGCTTAAGCAGGCCGAAAACCGCCGCGATCTGGCGGCCAACCAGCGCCGCATTGGCGGCACGGGCACCGCTGTTGTGCTGCTGGTGGCCTTCACCCTGCTGGCGGTGGTGGCCGTTCTGTGAGGGCGGCTGGCTAAGTTGCGGGTTGGACTCTTTTCACCGGACGCCCCGGCCTGTCATTGGTGCAATCCAGTCCCAGACCTGAGCAGCCCCTGGGCGATCGCCTCCAGCAGGACCTCAAGAACGACCTGATCGCCGGCCTGCTGGTGGTGATCCCGTTGGCCACCACCATCTGGTTGGCCACCACGGTGACGCGCTTTGTGCTGGCGTTTCTCACTTCGATCCCCAAGCAGCTCAACCCCTTCAACACCCTGGATCCGATCCTCCAGGAGTTGATCAACCTCGGGCTGGGTCTGTTGGTGCCTCTGCTCGGGATCCTGTTGATCGGCCTGATGGCCCGCAACATCGTGGGCCGCTGGTTGCTCGAATTCGGCGAGGGAACCCTGCAGCGCATCCCCGTGGCGGGCAGCGTCTACAAAACCCTCAAGCAGCTGCTGGAAACCTTCCTGAGGGATAACTCCAGCCGCTTCCGCCGGGTGGTGTTGGTGGAATACCCGCGCGAGGGCCTCTATGCCCTGGGGTTTGTGACGGGCGTGCTCGGCGCCACCCTCTCCGCCGGCTTTGATCAGCCGATGCTGAGCGTGTTCATCCCCACGGCCCCCAACCCCACCACCGGCTGGTATGCCGTGGTGCCCGAAGCCTCGGTGAAAGACCTCGACCTCTCGGTGGAGGATGCCTTCCGCACGATCATCTCGGCCGGCATCGTCAACCCCGACGAGCGCGAAACCCCCGCCAGCCGCAGCTTCTCCAGCCTGCTGGCCCAGCTTCGGGCCCCGGCCTATTCCCCTCTTCCCTCCAACAAGGCCTGATGCAGAGCCGCACCGTTGCCCGTGAACTGGCCCTGCTGATGCTCGGCCAGATCAGTGATCGTCAGCCGGCGGCTGACATGCCCCTCGATGCGCTGTTGCAGCAGGCGCAGGCGTCGCTGAGCCAGCACGTGCGTGAGGCCTTGGATCAGGCCGCCACTGATCTGCAGGCCGCGCAGCAACAGCTGCTCGACAGCGAACTGCAGGATCAGGGCGGAGCCGAGCAGATCCCGCGCGTGCGCCAACACCTGCAGGAGGGCCTCGCCCATGCCGAGCAGGGCCTCAACCGCCTCTCCGCCAGCCTTGAGCTGCCCCGGCTGCTGATGCTTTCCGATCAGGATGAGATCCGCCGCGGTGCCGTGGATCGCACTCGGGCTGTGTTGCGCAGCCGTGAGGACCTCGATCAGCGCCTCGACGCCGTGATGGAAGGCTGGCGCCTCACCCGCCTGCCCCGCATCGACCGCGACATCCTGCGCCTCGCTGCCGTGGATATCGAGCAGTTCAACACCCCCGCCGCCGTGGCCTGCAACGAAGCCGTGGAGCTGGCCAACCGCTACAGCGACGAACAGGGCCGCCGCATGATCAACGGCGTGCTGCGCCGCTTCACCAGCGCCCCCGCCAAGGGCTGATCAGGAGGCGCCCATGGTTTTCGACTGGTTCAATCGCAGCGCGGCCCCTCAGAACCCTGAGGAGCCCCAGCCGGAACAAACCCCGCAGCCGCCGGCCGCCGATGAGGCACCTGCCGTGCCCGCGCCCGAGGCTGTTCAGCCGGAACCAAGCCTGGAGTCTGTCCCGTCAGCTCCTGCTACCCCCACTCAGTCCGCTGTTTCCGCCGCGGCCTCCGCGTCAGCGCCAGCACCCGCTGTTGGTGCCGTCGATCAGGACGCCCTCGATTGGGCCCGTCAGGCCTATGCCCGCCTGAAGGCCCAGCAAGAAGCTGAAAAACAGGCTGCGGCTGGTTCGCCGGCTGCGCCAACACCGGCGCCGACAGCTCAACCCGCATCGGCGCCGCCATCGCCTGAATCACCGGCCCCTGCTGCGCCCGTCGACGTCTCTCCATCGTTGCCTGCACCGGAGCTGACCGCTGCAGATGCACCTGCAACGCCTGCCCAGGAATCTGTTCAGTCTGTACAGGTTCCTGGGCAGTTCTCCCCAGTAACGCAACAGCCTGCTCCGGATTCGGCCCGTGATCAGGCGGCCCCTGAGCCCTCCGCTCCGCCAGAGCCTCCTGCCCTTGCCGCAGGCTTGTCGCTGCTGGAGCAGGCTGCCGCCCAGCGGGCGCAGCGCCAACAGGAGCTGCTGGAGCGGGCGATCGACGTGCCCGCGGCGCCCCCCCCTGCGCCCGCGGCCCCGGTTGCTGCACCCGCCGATGAAGCGGCCCCGCAGCTCGGTGCCTTCGATGAGGATTTCACCTGGTCGGCCGAAGTGCTCGCCGCCCAGGGGCGTCAGCTCAACGACATCTCGCTTGAAGAGATCGACTGGCTCGGCCGCCTGCGCCGCGGCATGGAGAAGACCCGCCGCGGTTTTGTCACCCAGCTGCTCGACAACCTCGGCGACGATCCCCTCACGCCGGAGGTGCTCGACGACCTCGAGAGCCTCTTGCTTCGCGCCGATGTGGGTGTGCAGGCCACCGATCAGGTGCTTGAGGCCCTGCGCAAGCGGCTCAACGAAGAGGTGGTGGAGCCCGCGGAGGGCATCCGCTTCCTGAAGGAGCAGCTGAAGGGCCTGCTCGATGCGCCGATTCAGGCCAGTGGCGCTCCGCTGCTGGCGCCCGAGCGCGGACGCCTCAACGTGTGGCTGATGGTGGGTGTGAACGGCGTGGGCAAAACCACCACCCTCGGCAAGCTCGCCAACCTCGCGGTGCGCAGCGGCTACAGCTGCCTGATTGCTGCTGCAGACACCTTCCGCGCTGCGGCCGTGCAGCAGGTGGCGGTGTGGGGCGAGCGCAGCGGCGTCACGGTGGTGTCGAACCCCTCAGCCAATGCTGATCCTGCGGCTGTGGTGTTTGACGCCATCGGCGCAGCCCAGGCCAAGGGCACCGATCTGGTGCTGGTGGATACCGCCGGTCGCCTGCAGACCAAGCACAACCTGATGGAGGAGCTCAGCAAGGTGCGCCGCATCGTCGACAAGTTGGCGCCTGATGCTGTGGTGCAGTCGCTTCTGGTGCTCGATGCCAGCCAAGGTCAGAACGGCTTGAAGCAGGCGATGGCCTTTGCCCAGGCTGCCGGCCTCACCGGCGTGGTGATCACCAAGCTCGATGGCAGCTCCCGCGGCGGCGTGGCCCTGGCAGTGGCCTCGGAAGCCGGTCTGCCGATTCGCTTTATCGGCGCTGGTGAGGGGATTCGCGATCTGCGTCCGTTCAACAGCTTCGAGTTCGTGGAGGCGTTGCTGGCGAAGTAGGCCACAGCGCCGCCAGCTCCTCCACAAAACGCGGCTATCTTGCGGGCACTTCGCGGCCGCTCGGTGAGCAGCAAGCCGCCCCCACGGCGGTCCGATCCACCGCTTCAGAGCCACGTCGACCGCGCTGCGCTGCCGCGGCCCTCATCGCCGCTGGCTTCGGTCCGTCAGCTGCTCGACAGCCTCAGCCGTGAGCAGCGCCGCAACCAGGAGCTGCTCGCCTCACTCGGCTTTGCCCTGCGCAGCTTCACCAACCTGGGGCGGTTTCTCGAGCTGGTTCCCCTGGTGGCCGCTCGGCTGGTGGAGGCTGAAGGAGCGGCGCTGCTCACCTTTCACCCCGATGGCCGTCTCTGGCGCGAGCAGCTGCATGGCGGGCCGCCGGAACTGCTGCGGGCCCTGGCCAGCCTTTCCGATGAGGAACTGCTCCAGGCCTCCGGCGATGAAGCGGTGGCGCTGCTGATCGATCGCCTGGTGCGGCGCCAGCTCACCGATCGGCCCCTGTTTGCCACCTCGGTGGTGGCCCGCGGCCGCAGCCGCGGCCGCCTTTATGTCTACGGCCCCCGCAGCGGTCTGAGCTGGAGTGAGAGCTACCGCCGGTATGCCCAGCTGGTGGCCGATCTCACAGGGGTGGCGATCGAAAGCGAACAGCTGCTGCAGGAGGCGCGGCGGCATGAGCGCGTGGATCGGCAGCTCTCCACCGGCGCCGAGATCCAGGCCCAGCTGTTGCCGGATCACTGCCCCGTGATCGAAGGGGTGGAGCTGGCGGCCCGCTGCCGGCCGGCCTTCCAGGTGGGCGGTGACTACTACGACTTCATCCCCACACGCCCTCAGCTGCTGGGCCGCCGCCGCGAGCAGGGGCGCTGGGCCCTGGTGGTGGGCGATGTGATGGGCAAGGGCGTGCCCGCCGGGCTGTTGATGACGCTGCTGCGCGGCATGCTCCGCGCCGAGGTGCTCAGCGGCCATGCCCCTGATCGGATCCTGCATGACCTCAACCAGCTGGCCCAGGAGGACCTGGCTCAGTCGCACCGCTTCGTGACGCTCTTTTATTCCGATTACGACCCCCGTACCCGCCTACTCCGTTACGCCAACGCGGCCCACAACCCGCCCCTGATCTGGCGGCGGATGCGCCATGCCGTGGATCGTTTGGATGCACCGGGCCTGCTGATCGGGCTGCAGCCGGAAGCCCAGTACGGCTGTGAGCAGATCGTGCTCGATCCGGGGGATGTGCTGCTCTGCTACACCGATGGCGTAACCGAAGCCAGCGGGCTCAATGGCGAGCGCTTTGATGAGGAGCGCCTGATCGCCGCTTTGCAAGCGGCCTGCCGCTCCGGCGTGGGCGCCCAGGGCATCCTCGATCAGTTGTTCGCCCGCCTCGATCGTTTTGTTGGGCCTGATCGCCAGCTCGATGACGACGCTTCGATGGTGGTGCTGAAGGTGCGCGAGGAGGTGATGCTCCCCTCGCTGCCCCACTGAGCTTCGGCGTGCCCTGCCTGCCAAGCTGAACCTCAACTGATCGAGCCGGGCCCCGATGGCCGTTGAGTCGTCTTCCTCCACCTGGAGCCAGCGTTTCGAGGAGGGGTTGCATCCGGCGATTGAGCGCTTCAACGCCTCGATCGGCTTTGACATCACCCTGCTCCAGCAGGACCTGGACGGCTCAATTGCCCACGCCCGCATGCTTGGCAGCACCGGCGTGATCACGGCGGAGGAAGCCGAGCAGTTGGTGGTGGGCCTCGAGCAGGTGCGCAGCGAAGCCGCCGCCGGCCAGTTCAACCCCGGCCTCGACGACGAGGACGTGCACTTCGCCGTGGAGCGCCGCCTGATTGCGATCCTGGGCCCCCTCGGCAAAAAGCTGCACACCGGCCGCTCCCGCAACGACCAGGTGGGCACCGACCTGCGCTTGTGGCTGCGGGGTCAGATCGATGCCATCGATGGTGCGCTGGTGCGCTTCGAGCGGGCGCTGCTCGATCAGGCCGAGGCCCACGCCGAGGTGATGATCCCGGGCTACACGCACCTGCAGCGGGCCCAGCCCATCTGTCTGGCCCACCATCTGCTGGCCTACGTGGAGATGGCTGAGCGCGATCGGGCTCGCCTGCGGGACTTGCGCAAACGCGTGAACATTTGCCCCCTGGGTGCTGCCGCCCTGGCGGGCACACCGGTGCCGATTGATCGCCGCCACACCGCCGCGGCCCTCGGCTTCGACGATGTGTACGCCAACAGCCTCGATGCGGTGAGCGATCGGGATTTTGCTGTGGAATTCAGCGCCGCCGCCAGCCTGGTGATGGTGCACCTGAGCCGCCTCAGCGAAGAGGTGATCCTCTGGGCTAGCGAGGAGTTCGGCTTCGTGAAGCTCACCGACCGCTGCGCCACCGGCAGCAGCCTGATGCCTCAGAAGAAAAACCCCGATGTGCCCGAACTGGTGCGCGGCAAGTGCGGCCGTGTGTTCGGTCACCTGCAGGGGCTGCTGGTGATGATCAAGGGCCTGCCCCTTGCCTACAACAAAGACTTCCAGGAAGACAAGGAAGCGCTGTTCGACGCCGTGGCCACCACCCTGGCTTGCCTGGAGGCGATGGCGATCCTGTTTGAGGAGGGGCTGCAGTTCCGGCCCGAGCGCCTCGAGGCGGCCGTGGCCTCGGATTTCTCCAACGCCACCGATGTGGCCGATTACCTCGTGGCCAAGGGTGTGCCTTTCCGCGAGGCGTATCAGCTGGTGGGTGGTCTGGTGAAGGGCTGTCTGCAGGAGGGGATCTTGCTGCGGGATCTGCCTTTGGAGCGCTGGCAGCAGCTGCATCCTGCGTTTGAGGCGGATATTTATGAGGCGATTCATCCGCGCCAGGTGGTGGCGGCCCGCCGCAGTGAGGGCGGTACGGCGTTTGATCAGGTGCGTGTGCAGCTGGAGCGGACGCGGCTGCGGCTGACAGCCTCGGCGTGAAGGCCTCCGAACTGACAGAGCCGGCTTAGTCTTCGTGAGCTGAAGTTCTGCCTGATCGGCCCCCTCGGCCTGTGAGCATTTTTGTAGGAAACCTCCCCTTCCGCGCGGAACAGGAGGACGTGGCCGAGTTGTTCTCACCCTTCGGTGAGGTCACCAACTGTTTCCTGCCCCTCGAGCGCGATACCGGCCGCAAGCGTGGCTTCGCCTTCGTGGAGCTGGCCGATGAAGACAGTGAGTCCCGCGCCATCGACGCCCTCCAGGGCGCCGAGCTGATGGGCCGTCCGCTGCGTATCAACAAAGCTGAGCCCCGCAGCAATGGCGGCGGTGGTGATCGCGGCGGCTATGGAGGCGGCGGTGATCGGGGCCCTCGGCGCGGTGGCTACGGCGGCGGTGGTGATCGCGGCGGCTATGGCGGTGGCGGCGGTTACGGCGGAGGTGGTGGTTATGGCGGCGGTGGCCGCAGCGACTACGGCGATCGCTCCGGTGGTGGCGGTGAGCGTGGTTCCGGCGCCCGCGGCTGGGAGGACCGCAGCTATGGCGGTGGTGACCGCGGTGGCGATTCCTTCGGTGCTGGCCGCACCCGTCGCCGTCGCAGCAGTGGCGGCGACGACTGAAGCGATCCAGGGCGACGTCAGTTCGCTCGGCTTCGCGGTGCTTCGGGGTCTCCCGGTGCGGTGATCACACCCCAGGTAGTGCAGGGTCTGTACGGAACCTGGGGTTGGTTGCGCGTTGATGACGCAGGCACTGCTCCCGCCGGTCCGTCCCCTGGCGGGCATTCGTTAAAGCCCGCGCTCCTCCAGCTGCGCGGCGGCCCGCTCGAACACCTCCGGTCCCGCATCGCGGGCGCCAGCGGCCACGCCTAGGTCGCGGCGCCAGTGGCGAGCTCCGCTCACCCCTTCCACCACTTGCACTAAGTGCCGTGCGATCGCCCAGAGGCGGCCGCCGCCGCTCACCCAGCGCTCCGCGTAGGGGATCAGCCCTCGTACCACCGTGGAGGCGCTCGCGATCGGCTGGCTGTTGTCGTGGAACAGGTCGAGGTCCACGGTGGCCCAGCGCAGTGGGTGGTCGTAGGCGGCGCGGCCCACCATCACGCCATCCACCTGCTGTAGCTGTTCCTCGCAGCTGCTCAGATCCAACAGGCCGCCATTCAGTTCGATGGTGAGCTGGGGTCGCTCGTGCTTGAGCTGATGCACCAGCTCGTAGCGCAGGGGTGGGATCGTGCGGTTCTGCTTGGGGTCGAGGCCCTCCAGCCAGGCTTTGCGGGCATGCACGCTGAAGCGCTGGGCGCCGGCCGCGGCCACCGTGTCGATGAAGGTCAGCAGCTCCTCATAGGAATCGCGCTCATCGATACCGATGCGGTGTTTCACCGTGACGGGCAGGGGTGAGGCCGCGGCCATGGCGCCGATGCAGCGGGCCACGTGATCCGGTTCAGCCATCAGGCAGGCCCCGAAGCGCCCCTTCTGCACCTTCTCGCTGGGGCACCCCACGTTGAGATTGATCTCGTCGTAGCCGCGATCGGCGGCAATCCGTGCCGCCTCGGCCAACAGATGCGGGTCATCGCCGCCCACCTGCAGGGCGATCGGGTGCTCGATCGGGTCGAAATCGATCAGGCGCTCGCGCCGCTCGCTGTAGTGAAGCGCTTGGGCCACCACCATCTCGGTGTAGAGCAGGCTGCGCCGGGTGATCTGCCGCATCAGCACCCGGAAGTGCCGATCGGTGTAGTCCATCATCGGGGCCACACTGAAGCGGTAGGCCCCGTTCAGCAGCGAATCGGGCATCTCCCCATGCTCGCCTTTCACGCCGATGCCCACCTCCTCTGAGCACTGGTCGCTGGTGGTGGCCGGCGGTGGGCCAGCCGGGTTCATGGCGGCAATCGCCGCCGCGGAGGCTGGGCTGCAGCGGGTGCTGGTGCTCGAGAGCACCCCCGAGCCCCTGGGCAAGGTGCTGATCAGCGGCGGCGGCCGCTGCAACGTGACCCATGCCTGCTGGGATCCCAGGGAGCTGGTGGGCTCTTATCCCCGCGGTGGCAAGGCTCTGCGCGGCCCCTTCAGCCGCTTTGCCGCCGGCGATGCGGTGGCCTGGTTCGATGAGCACGGCCTGGAGCTGGTGGAAGAGCCCGATGGGCGGATGTTTCCCCGCGCCAACCGCTCCACCGCCGTGATCCAGTGCTTGCGCCGGGCGGCATCCGCGGCCGGGGTGGAGTTGCGCACCCACTGCGCGCTGCAGGCCGCACGGGTGCGCACCGATGGGGGCTTTGAGTTGGAGGTGCGACAGGGTTCGGACCCTGGATCTGTAGCCAGCGGAGCGCGAGCCAAGGCCCCAGCTGTGTTACTCACCGCCGATCGCCTGCTCCTCGCCACCGGTAGCCATCCCAGCGGCCGGCGCTTGGCGCAGAGCCTTGGTCACGGCCTGGTGCCGCCCGTGCCCTCGCTGTTCACCCTGGCCTTCAAGCCCAATCCGCTTGTTGCCCTGGCGGGGGTGGTGATGGATCCGGTGGATCTCGAGCTGGAGCTCGATCTCGATCTTGGTGCTGGCCCGCCGCCGCCGGGCATGGCCCATCGCTTTCGCCAGTCGGGCCCGCTGCTCATCACCCACTGGGGCCTGAGCGGCCCCGCCACCCTGCGGCTCACGGCCTTTGCGGCCCGCGCGCTGCACCACTGCGGTTACCGGGGCACGCTGCGGGTCGACTGGAGTGGCGGCCGCAGCCAGCCCCAGCTCGAGCAGCTGTTCGCCGACTGCCGCCGCGATCAGGCCCGGCGCCAGCTCAGCAATGCCCGCCCCTGGCCGGCGCTCAGCCGTCGCCTCTGGCAGCACTTACTGGATCAGCAGGGGGTGGAACCGGAGCGGCGCTGGGCGGATCTGGGCAAGCGCCAGCAGCAGGGGTTGATCGAGAACCTGCGGCGCAGCAGCTACGCCGTGGCGGGCCGCGGTCCCTTCGGCGAGGAGTTCGTCACCGCCGGTGGCGTACCCCTGGGCGAGGTGAACCTGGCCACCATGGAAAGCCGCCTCACTCCAGGGCTGTACCTGGCCGGTGAGCTGCTGGATGTGGATGGCATCACCGGCGGCTTCAACTTCCAGCACTGCTGGAGTTCCGGTTGGCTGGCGGGGCAGGCGATCGCTTTAAACTAGTTTGTGAACTAGGTTTGTAGGGGCGTGGAGAGCTCGATCGGCGCTTTTGAGGCCAAGGCCCAGCTCTCCCGGTTACTGAGGGCTGTGGAGCAGGGCGAGCACTTCACCATCACGGTGCGGGGCAGGCCTGTTGCTGATCTGGTGCCCCATCGCAGCCCATCGCGTGAGGGCGTGGCCGCGGCCATTGAGGCTCTGCAGGCTTTTCCGCGGATCCGTGGTGTTTCGGATGCAGATGTGACCAGCTTCGTGGCGGAGGGGCGCCGTTGACTCTGGTGATCGATGCCTCCATGGCCCTCGCATGGGTGTTCGAGCGCCAACAGGCCGCCGATGCCCAGCGAGCGAGTGAGCTTTTGGCTTGCTGTGGCCAGCAGGCCTGGTGGGTTCCGGGGCTCTGGCACCTTGAAGTGGCCAACGCCTTGTTGGTGGCTGAACGGCGTGGTGTGATCGCTCAAGACGCCAGCGATCTGTTCCTGGCCCGCCTAAGCAGGCTGCCGATCTGCACGGATGGCGATGCCGGGCCTGAGCAGCAACCCAGGCTGATCGCACTGGCGCGCGCCCATGGCCTCTCCAGCTACGACGCCACCTATCTCGATCTGGCCCATCGCTTCGGTGCTGCGCTCGCCAGCTTTGATCGCCAGCTCAATCAGGCCGCCGTTGCGATGGGCGTGCCCCTCTACTTGATCTGATCGAAGATCGAGAACATCGGCAGATACATCGCCAGCAGGATCGAGCCCACGATCCCGCCCACGATCACGATCATGGCTGGCTCGAGCATCGAGGTGAGCGCCTTCACGGCGGCTTCCACTTCGTCTTCGTAGAAGTCGGCCACCTTGGAGAGCATCGTGTCCATCTGTCCGGTTTCCTCGCCGATGGCGAGCATGCTCAGGGCCAGCTCGGGGAACACCTGTTTGCGGCCGAGGGCCACGCTCAGGGGGATGCCCTCCTGCACGTCCTGGCGGGAGGCCACGATCGCCTCGGCGATCACGGCGTTGCCCGCCGTTTCCTGAACAATCTCGAGCGAGAGCAGGATCGGCACCCCGGCCCGGGTGAGGGAGCTGAAGGTGCGGCAGAACTTGGCGGTGGCCGTTTTCTGGATCAGGTCGCCGAACAGGGGCAGTTGCAGCAGCAGGCCATCCACGCGCCGGCGCCCATCAGCCGTGGCGTAGTAGCGGCTGAACAGCCAGCCCCCCACCACCAGGGCCATCACCAGCAGCAGCGAGAACGAGGAGCGCAGCAGCTTGCTCAGGTCCACCATCAGCTGGGTGAACAGGGGCAGTTCGGCGCCGAGATCCTCAAAGATTCCCGCGAAGGTGGGGATCAGGAAGATCGTCATCCCCAGGAACACCAGCACGGCGATCACCAGCACCGCCACCGGGTAGCCCATTGCCCCTTTGATCTGGTTCTGGAGCTTGGCGTTGCCCTCCAGCAATTTCGCCAACCGCCGCAAGCTCTCGTCGAGCACGCCGCCCGCCTCGCCAGCTTCCACCATGGCGATGGTGAGCTTGTCGAACACCTTCGGCCAGCGCCGCAGCGCCGCCCCAAGGCTGCCGCCCTGATTCACATCGGTGCTCACCGCGGTGAGGGCCCGCTTGAACAGGGGCATGCGCTGCTGCCGCGCCATCAGATCGAGGCTGCGCACGATCGGTACCCCGGCATCCACCAGCGCCGCCAGCTTGTTGGCGAACAGCGCCTTCTCGCGGATGCCAGGCCGGGCCTCGAGCAGGCCGGAGAGATCGAGGCCGAACACGGTGGTGGCTGGGGTGCCAGAGCCAGCGGGGCTGCCTGGGGCTGCTGGGTTCCGGTTGGCCGGGCCACTGCGGGGGCGAGAGCTGTTGCTCTCCACCAGCTCAAGGGCGCTGGGCACGATCCCGCGCCGACGCAGGTCGCGGCGGGCGCTGGCGGCATCGGTGGCCTGCAGGCGCAGCTGGCGGGTCTGGCCGGCGCGGGTGGTGTACGTGGCGCTGAAGTTGGGCATAAGCGCGGCTCAGCTCAGCCGCTCTGGCCATCGAGCAGGCGGCCTAATTCCTCGGGTTTGCTGGCCTTGGCCATCGCCTCCTCGCGGCTTACGGCCCCCTGCACCACCAGGTTGGCCAGGGCCCGCTCCAGGGTCTGCATGCCCTGCTGGCCGCCGGTTTGGATCTGGGAATACAGCTGCGCTGTCTTGCCTTCGCGGATCAAGTTGGCGATGGCTGGCGTGTTGATCAGGATTTCCTGGGCCATCACCCGTCCGAACTGGCCCGGCTTGGGGTTGAGCCGTTTGCACAGTGTCTGCGAGAACACCCCCACCAGCGAGCTGCTCAGCTGCACGCGGATCTGGGTCTGCTGCTCGGCGGGGAACACATCCACCATGCGATCCACCGTCTGAGCGGCGGAGCTGGTGTGCAGGGTGCCGAACACCAAGTGACCGGTTTCCGCAGCGGTGATCGCCAGCTGAATCGTTTCCAGATCCCGCATTTCCCCCACCAGGATCACGTCCGGGTCTTCGCGTAGGGCTGCCCGCAGGGCCGCCCCGAAGCTGCGGGTGTCTTCCCCCAGCTGGCGCTGGTGGATCACGCTCTGCTCGTTGCGGTAGGTGAATTCGATCGGGTCCTCGATCGTGAGGATGTGCTCGGCGCGGCTGCGGTTGATGTGATCCAGCAGGGCCGCCAGGGTGGTGGTTTTGCCGGAGCCGGTGGGGCCAGTCACCAGGATCAGCCCCCGCGGCCGGCGGCTGGTTTCCTCCACCACAGGCGGCAGATCCAGGCTGGAGAGGCTGGGGATCGAACTGCCCAGGGCCCGAAGGCAG
The DNA here is from genome assembly GCF_014654725.1 of Vulcanococcus sp. Clear-D1. Lineage (GTDB taxonomy): Bacteria > Cyanobacteriota > Cyanobacteriia > PCC-6307 > Cyanobiaceae > Vulcanococcus. The sequence continues at coordinate 64,764 of NZ_JACVZV010000018.1, forward strand.
GCGGCATAGCTGCCCCGCTGCCGGTACACATTCACCCTGAAGCGCGACACGCCCTTGAGGCCATAGGCGCAGTCGAGCTCCCAGGTTTGCTCCAGCTGTTTGCGCTGGGCGTTGTTGATCATCGAGAAGATCAGGCGGTTGCACTGGTCTTCGCTGAGCTTCTCCTCGCGCATCGGCCGCAGCGCGCCGCTGAAGCGGCCGTAGGGGGGCTGGCCGGCTGCCAGGTGCAGATCGCTGCCGCCGCTCTCCACCAGCTCCTCCATCAGCTGCTCGATCTGGAGCTCCATGCCGCTGCTTCGCCCTGCCTGCCGTCAGTGTGGGTGCGGTGGATCGCGGCGGCAATGGCGCGGCTGCGGGATGGGCCCTTGCTTCAACTGAGCCCTCGTGGTGTGAGGCAGTAGGGGCACTCCAGCCACTCATCGCGCATGCCGGCGCCGCAGCCGCCGCAGGTGATCGTGTGCAGCGCCTTGGCCCTGCGCTCTGATTCCAGGCTGGAGTCGGTGAGGATCATGCGCTCGATCTCCTCGAGGGTGGTGTGGCCCTGGCGCACCAGATCGAGGCCGTAGCCGAGCAGGGTTTTCATGCCCGCCTCGATCGCCAGCTTGCGCAATCGATCGGTGCTGGCCTGTTGAGCGATGGCGGTGGCCAGGATTTCGTTGATGCGCAGCACCTCGTAGACCCCTACCCGGCCGCGATAGCCCAGGCCCTGGCAGGTGGGGCAGACCGTCTCGCCATCGCCCTGGTGGCGGCGGGCCTTGAAGAATGTGATCGCTTGTTCATTGCTGGCGAACAGCCCGAAGCGGCCCAGCTCCTGCTCGCTCGGGTGATACGGCTGCCGGCAGTCGGGGCAGACCCGCCGCACCAGCCGTTGCGACACGATCCCCATCAGCGAGGCGCTCACCATGAACGGCTCCACCCCCATCTCCGCCAGGCGGGCGATGGCGCTGGGCGCGTCGTTGCAGTGCAGGGTGGTGAGCACCAGGTGGCCGGTGAGGGCGGCCTCGATCGCGGTTTTGGCGGTTTCCTGGTCGCGGGTCTCACCCACCAGCAGCACGTCCGGGTCCTGGCGCATGAAGGCCCGCAGGGCCAGGGCGAAGTCGTAGCCCTTCTCCCGGTTCACCTGGGTCTGGGAGATGCCTTTGAGCGTGTATTCGATCGGGTCTTCGACCGTGGAGATGTTCACGCCCGGATCGTTGCGCTCCGCCAGCAGCGAATAGAGGGTGGTGCTTTTGCCCGAGCCGGTGGGCCCCGTTACCAGCAGCATCCCGAAGGGTTTGCCGCCCATCTCGCGCACGCTGGCTAGGGCCACCGGATCGGTGATCAGCTTGTCGAGGCCCAGGTGGGTGGCGCCGCTGTCGAGCAGGCGCATGCACACCTTCTCGCCGTAGCGGGTGGGCAGGGTGCTCACGCGTAGGTCGAACAACTTCCCCTGATAGCGGCGCCGGATGCGGCCGTCCTGGGGCAGGCGCCGCTCGGCGATGTCCAGGTCCGCCATGATCTTGAGGCGGGAGGTCACCGCGGGGGTGAGGTTCTTCGGCAGCTTGTCGAGCTGCTCGAGCACGCCGTCCTGGCGCAGGCGGATCAGCAGGCCGTCATCCTGGGGTTCTAGGTGGATGTCGCTAGCGCTGCGCTGCAGGGCCTGCACCAGGATCCGGTCCACCAAGCTCACCACTGGCGAGGCGTTGGAGGCGGAGAGACTCGACTCCACGTCGAGATCATCAAAGTCTTCGGCCGGTGCGGCCTCCAGCGTCTCTTCCAGTTGCAGGTCGTCCACGAGCGAGGCCGCTGCGGCCGGGCGGGCTGGCGCTGAGCTGGGGGTTGGCTTCGGTGTGGGCTCGGGAGCAGGTGGGCTGGCGGCGGCAGCAGCGGTTTCGAGCGCGGCCTCCAGCTCATCCGGCAGGGCCAGGCGCAGGCTGATCGGGATCGAGGCGGCCGCGGCGATCTTCTGCAGATGCTGGCGTTGCTCCGCACCCCAGTGGCTGGGGATCGCCAGGACCACTTCGCCGTTGCTGTGGGCCACCGGTAGGCAGCCCAGCTGGTGGCAGCGCTCCTGAGGTAAGGCTTGGGCCCATCGCCAGCGCTCTTCCCCAGCGGCTTGCAGCTCCTGGCGGGTCAGCACCGCCTCGCCCAGAAGCAGTTCCACCTCCAGCCGTTGCTGATCAGCGCTGGCCGCGGCCGGCACGGGCCTGGTGGGGGTCAGGGTCATCAGCGGCTGTGCACGGGAGGTGCGGGCTTCCGCCGCTTGTGGGGGGGAGCCCCTTCACACCAACATGTCTAGATCAGATCTCCGGTTCGGTCAGCATGAGCGGCGAAGCGACCCCCTTCCCCCAGGAATCCGCCGACACCCTCAACACCTCTGGTGACACCTCTGCTGAGGTGGCGGCGGATCAGGCCCCTGCAGCTGAGGCAGCGGCCGAGGCCCCTGCAGCTAGCGCTGATCCCGAGCAGCGGGTGCGTGACCTGGAGGCGGAGCTGGAAGCTCTGAAGGCCGAGCACGAAACGGTGCGCAGCCAATACATGCGCATCGCCGCCGACTTCGACAACTTCCGCAAGCGCCAGAGCCGCGATCAGGACGATCTGCGCGTGCAGATCGCCTGCAACACCCTGAGCGAAATCCTGCCGGTGGTGGACAACTTCGAGCGGGCCCGCCAACAGCTCGAACCCCAGGCCGAGGAGGCCCAGACCATCCACCGCAGCTACCAGGGCCTCTACAAGCAGCTGGTGGATGTGTTTAAGCAGCTGGGCGTGTCGCCGATGCGCGTGGAGGGCGAACCCTTCGATCCCAACCTGCATGAGGCCGTGCTGCGGGAGCCCAGCGATGAGCACATCGAAGATGTGGTGATCGCCGAGCTGCAGCGTGGCTACCACCTCAACGGCCGTGTGTTGCGTCACGCTCTGGTGAAGGTGTCGATGGGCCCTGGTCCCAGCGGCTCCGAGGCTGCCCCGGCTGAAAGCGCGCCCGCCGAGCACGAGGCCTGATCCATGGCCGACTACTACGACCTGCTGGGAGTCGCCCGCGATTCCGACGCCGATACCCTCAAGCGGGCCTACCGGCGTCTGGCGCGTCAGTACCACCCGGATATCAACAAAGAGCCAGGCGCCGAGGACAAGTTCAAAGAGATCGGCCGGGCCTATGAGGTGCTGAGCGATCCCCAGACCCGCGCCCGCTACGACCAGTTCGGTGAAGCGGGTTTGGGTGGCGGCGCCGGCATGCCCGACATGGGCGACATGGGTGGCTTCGCCGATCTGTTCGAAACCTTCTTCAGTGGTTTCGGCGGTGGTGGCATGGGCGGCCCCGGCGCCGGTGGTGCCCGCCGCCGCGGTCCGCGTCAGGGCGATGACCTGCGCTTCGACCTCACCGTGAGCTTCTGCGAAGCGGTGTTCGGCAAGGAAAAAGAAATCCAGATCCGCCACCTGGAAACCTGCAGCACCTGCAGCGGCTCCGGTGCCAAGAGCGGTAGCGGTCCCACCAGTTGCGGCACCTGCGGCGGTGCTGGCCAGGTGCGCCGTGCCACCCGCACCCCCTTCGGCAGCTTCACCCAGGTGGCCCCTTGCCCCACCTGCGAGGGCAGCGGTCAGGTGATTGCCGATCCCTGCAATGCCTGTGGCGGCCAGGGCGTGCAGCAGGTGCGCAAGAAGCTGCGCATCAACATCCCTGCCGGCGTGGACAGCGGCACCCGCCTGCGGGTGGCCAATGAAGGCAATGCCGGCCAGCGCGGCGGTCCGCCGGGGGATCTGTATGTGTTCCTTACGGTGCAATCGCATCCGCAGCTGCGGCGCGACGGCATCAACATCCACTCCGAGGTGGTGGTGAATTACCTCCAGGCGATTCTCGGCGACACGATCGAGGTGGAAACCGTGGATGGCGCCCAGCAGCTGGAGATTCCGGCTGGCACCCAGCCGGGTGCGGTGCTCACCCTCACCGGCAAGGGGGTGCCCAAGCTGGGCAATCCGGTAGCGCGCGGCAATCACCTGATCGCGATCAAGGTGCAGCTGCCCACCAAGCTCAACCGTGAGGAGAAGGAGTTGCTGGAGCAGTTGGCCGGCCACCACACCGCTAAGGGCCACAAGCACCCCCACAAGAGCGGCCTGTTTGGCGGCTTGTTCGGCTGAGCGGCTGGTGACCCCCGACCCCACAGCTGTTCTGGATCTGCGCGGCACCCCCTGCCCGCTCAACTTCATCCGCAGCAAGCTGGCGCTGGAGAAGCTCGAGCTCGGCGCCTGGCTGCAGGTGGAGCTCGATGCCGGTGAACCCGAGCAGATGGTGGCCTCCGGGTTGCGTGAGGCCGGCCATCGTGTTGAAGGCCAACCCGGGGAGGGCGGTGGCGTGCGCCTGCTGATCCAGCGCCTTGGCTGAGGCGGCGCGGGTGATGGCCCTGGAGGCCAACTTCTGCCGCGTGCAGCTCGATCAACCCGGTCCCGAGGGCATTGAGCACCTGCTCTGCGTGCGCCGCACCCGCCTGGGCAAAACAGGCCAGCAGATCTGCGTGGGCGATCGCGTTCAGATCGAAGGCATCGACTGGCCGGAGCGCCGCGGCGCCGTGGCGGCCCTGGAGCCGCGCAGCAGCCTGCTCGAACGGCCGGCGGTGGCCAACTGCAGCCGGGTGGTGGTGGCGGTGGCCCTGGAGCAGCCCCAGCTCGATCCCCTTCAGCTCACCCGCTTCCTGCTCACCGCTGAGCGCACAGGCGTGGCGGTGGAGCTGGTGCTCACCAAGGCCGATCTGCTCCCCGCCAGCGAGCAACTGGCCTGGCGCCAGCGTTTGCAGGCCTGGGGCTATGAGCCGCTGTTGGTGTCGTCGCAGCAGGGTGAGGGAATCGCTGCGCTGCGGGAGCGTCTCACTCGGCCTGGGATTGCGGTGCTTTGCGGTCCGTCCGGTGTGGGTAAGAGCAGCCTGATCAATGCCCTGGTGCCCGAACTGGCCCTGCGGGTGAGCGCTGTGTCGGGCCGGCTCCAGCGCGGGCGCCACACCACCCGGCATGTGGAGCTGTTCCCGCTTGCCCCAGGAGCGCTGTTGGCCGATACGCCAGGTTTCAACCGCCCGGATCTGCCGGCGGATCCGGTGGAGCTGGGGCCGCTCTTTCCCGAAATCCGTGAGCGGCTCTCGAGAGGCGTTTGCCGATTCAAAAATTGCCTGCACCAAGGGGATCCCGGCTGCGCCGTGGGCGCTGAGTGGGATCGCCATCCGCTCTACATCAGCTGCCTGGAGACTGTGCAGGCTCAGGCCTTGCGGGATCGTTCTCGCAGCGTTGAAGCGGCTGGCCTCAAGCAGCGCGGCAGTCGCCGCGAGCCGCTGCTGGATCAACGCTTGCGCCAGGTGTCGCGGCGCCGCCAGCGCCAGAACGAACCCGACGAGGCGGAGTGAGCCCCGGGCTCAGCCCAGGCCGGGCAAGTTGAGGTTGAGCCCACCGGTGAGCTCTTCCATGCGCTGCTTCATCGTGCCGGTGGAGAGCTCATAGGCCGCCTTGAGGGCATCGAGGGTGGCGGCTTCAGCGGCGGGAGCACCTTCGGCCAGCAGGGCGGGATCGAGGCGCACCTTCAGCGGTTGCTGGTTGCCGGAAAGCCACACGCTGGCGCGGCCGCAGCTGCTGGTGCCTTCGAGCTCCATCGCATCGAGCTCCTCCTGGAGCTTGGCGGCATCCTGTTGGATCTGCTGCGCCTTCTTGAAGGCCTCGGTGAGCTGGCCGAAGTTGGGAAGTCCGAAACCGGCCATCGCGGCGCCTGTGCTGTTGGGCGCAGGTTACGCGGTGCTGCGGGTGCCCTCAGGCCGCCAGGGCGATGCCCTCGAAGGGGCCCAACCGCTTCACTTCCGTGTGGAGGGTGATGCCGTGGGCGGCCTGGATGCGCTGCTGCACAGCGCTGATCAGTTGATCGATCTCTGCGGCGGTGGCGGCGCCCGTGTTCACGATGAAATTGGCGTGGATCGGCGACACCTGGGCCCCGCCGACGCTCAGGCCCTTCAAGCCCAGGGCCTCGATCAGTTGGCCCGCCTTGTTGGGTTCGGGGTTGCGGAACACGCTGCCGCAGCTGGGCTGCTGATACGGCTGGGTGCTGGTGCGGCTGTGCAGGTTGGTGCTGGTGCGCCGGCTGATCTCGGCTGGATCGTGGCCGGCCTGCAGCCGGAAGCGGGCCGAGAGCACCACCAGGGGTTCCTCCTGCAGGCGGCTGTGGCGGTAGGCGAAGTCGAGCTCGCCAGCGCGCAGTTCGAACGGCTGGTTGGGCCTCTCGGGCTCAATCACCGTGACGCTCTCTAGGACCTCCGCGGTGCAGCCCCCCTGGGCACCGGCGTTCATCACGGCGGCGCCGCCCACCGTGCCGGGGATGCCCACCGACCACTCCAGGCCGGAGAGGCCCGCCCGGGCGGCCCGGCGCGCCAGGCTTGGAATCGGTTCGCCGGCCTGGGCTTCGATCAGGCCGGTGCTGGGATCGAGGGCGGCGCCCTGTAGGCGGCGGTTGCAGAGGGTGAGGCCCTCCAGGCCCGCATCGCTCACCAGCAGGTTGGAGCCGGCGCCGATCACCAGCGCCGGCAGAGCTTCGGCCTGAGCCCAGGCGAGCAATGCCTGCAGCTGGAGAGCACTCTCCGGTTCAGCGAACCACTGGGCCGGACCGCCCACCCGCCAGGTGGTGTACTCCGCCAATTCCACGGAGCGGCGCAGGCCGAGTGGGGTGGGGGGAGTCATGCCGCTAACGGAAACGTGGCGAGGGGGTCTTCGCGGTTCTGCAGGCGCCCCCAAAGCCCATTCACATCGCCGGCGCCCATGGCCAGCACCAGATCGCCCGGCAGGCTGCGATGCGCAACCGCATCAGCCAGCTCATCAAGGCTGTCGGCCACCGTTACAGCCAGGTCGGGCCTGAGGCGCTGGATGGCGGCGGCCAGCGCATGGCTGGAGATGCCGGCGATCGGTGCTTCCCCGGCCGCGTACAGCGGGGCCAGCAACACCTCATCGGCCTGGCCCAGGGCCGCGGCGAACGGCTCCAGAAATTCAGCGGTGCGGCTGTAGCGATGGGGTTGGAACACCGCCAGCACCCGTTGGGGCGGCTCCGGCAGCGGGCTGCGGCCACTGCTCACCATCAGCCGGGCGGTGGCCAGGGTGGCGCCCACTTCGCTGGGGTGATGGGCGTAGTCATCCACAACTTGGCGCTCGGCCCAGGTGCCGCGGTAGTCGAAGCGGCGACCGGGGGCTTGCAGCCCCTCCACCGCCTGGCGCAGCTCCACAAACGACACCCCATGCAGCCGGCAGGCGGCCATGGCCGCGGTGGCGTTGCTGAGGTTGTGCAGCCCGGGCAGCGGCAGCGTGAAACGACCCACGCAGGTGCCCTGCTCGTAGAAGTCGGCCAGGGTGCTGTCACCGCTGAGCTCCACGGGAATGGCTGCGAAATCCACGCCGTCTGTGCTGCTGGTGGACCACCAGTGGCTGGCGTTGAACTGCTGGCTGAGGATCGGGCAGTCGCGGTTGGCCAGCAGTTGCTCGCAGCCGCGCCCGAAGCGCTGCAGCGTGGCGATCAGGGCAGCCAGATCGGCGTAGTGATCGGTGTGATCGAGCTCCAGGTTGGTGATGACCCCCAACCACGCCTGGAACTTCACCAGGGTTCCATCGGATTCATCGGCCTCGGCCACCAGCAGGGCGCCTTTGCCGTTGCGGCCGTTGCTGCCGAAGGCAGGCACCACACCGCCGATCACGGCAGTGGGGTCGTGATCGGTGGCGTGCAGCAGACTGGCGATCAGCGTGCTGGTGGTGGTTTTGCCGTGGCTGCCGGCCACGGCCACGGAGCTCTGGCTGGCGATCAGGGCGGCCAGCACATCTGAGCGGTGGGCGACCTCTAGCCCAGCCCGGCGGGCTTCCTGCAGTTCAGGGTTCGTGGCGGGTACCGCGGAGCTCACCACGACCAGCGGCTGGGTGGAGGTGCCGCTGCGGATCGCGGCGATGGTGGTGGCGCTCTGTTCGCGGAACACCCGCACACCGCGGCTGCGCAGGTCCTGCAGCACAGCGTTGTCGCGTGGGTCGGAACCACTCACTTGGTAGCCCCGATCCGCCAGGATTCCGGCGATGGCCGACATGCCGATGCCGCCGACTCCAATGAAATGGAGGGGTTGACGGCGATCGAGCTGTTGGGCCAAGGGCATCTCCAAGCCTTGGGAGACGGTAAGCCGGGAAGTTCCCCTTGTCTGCCCGGATCGGTGTGTTTGAGAGGGATTTGAGAGCCTCGATCCAGGCTCTGAAACCCATGTCCCCAGATGGGGACATCCCAATGATCTCTGTATGATCGGCGGCCAAATCCCCCTTGCTAGCGGGCTTCCCCGCTCGATGCCATGACCATCAAGGTTGCGATCAATGGATTCGGCCGTATCGGTCGCAACTTCATGCGTTGCTGGCTCAGCCGTGGAGCCAATACCGGCATTGAGCTGGTGGGCATCAACGGTTCAGGTGACACGTACACCAACGCTCACCTGCTCAAGTACGACTCGATGCTCGGCCCCCTGCGCAACGCAGAGGTGACCACCACCGACGACACCATCGTCGTCAACGGCAAGACGATCAAAACTTTCTACGACCGCAACCCCGCCAACCTCCCCTGGAAGGAGTGGGGCGTGGATCTGGTGATCGAGTCCACCGGCGTGTTCAACGACGACGTGGGCGCCAGCAAGCACTTCGAGGCCGGTGCCAAGAAGGTGATCCTCACCGCCCCCGGTAAGGGCGCCAAGGTGGGCACCTTCGTGGTGGGCGTGAACGCCGACCAGTACCGCCACGAAGACTGGGACATCCTGTCCAACGCCAGCTGCACCACCAACTGCATGGCGCCGATCGTGAAAACGATCGACCAGGCCTTCGGCATCGTGAAGGGCACGATGACCACCACCCACAGCTACACGGGTGACCAGCGCATCCTCGATGCCGCCCACCGCGACCTGCGCCGCGCCCGCGCCGCTGCCGTGAACATCGTTCCCACCAGCACCGGCGCCGCCAAGGCCGTGGCTCTGGTGTACCCCGAGGTGAAGGGCAAGCTCAGCGGCATCGCCCTGCGCGTCCCCACCCCCAACGTGTCGGTGTGCGACATGGTGTTCGAGACCGGTCGCGACACCACCGCTGAGGAAGTGAATGCCGTGCTGAAGGCCGCTTCTGAGAACGGCATGAAGGGGATCATCAAGTACTGCGATCTGCCCCTGGTCTCCAGCGACCACGCCGGTACCGACGAGAGCACCATCGTTGACGCCGATCTCACCCTGGTGATGGGCGGCAACATGGTGAAGATCGTCTGCTGGTACGACAACGAGTGGGGCTACAGCCAGCGCGTGGTCGACCTGGCCGAGATCGTGGCCAAGAACTGGAAGTGAGTTGGCGTTTGGCCCGGGGCTGAATGCCTTGGGCTGATCTGCTCTAGCCGCTCCTGCAAGGGCGGCTTTTTTTGTGCCTGGCCGGGCCGGCTGGTGCCGCTTCAGCGGAAATGGCTGAAACCGTGCGCCGCCGCTGCCAGCGGTTCGCCACTCTCCTGCCAGCACACCAGGCCTGGCTCCGCTTCCACGAGGCTGCCAATGCATCGGGCGCCAGGCAGTGCCTTGAGCAGCGCCTCGGCCCAGCTGGGCGGAAGCGCCAGCACCAGCTCGAAATCCTCGCCCCCGCCAAGGCACCAGCGCTCGCCGGGCTCCAGCTGAGCCAGTTCGGGGTCGATCGGCAGCTGGCTGCGCTCTAGCAGGGCTCCGCAGCCACTGGTGGCAGCAATCGCCCCCACGGCCGCCGCCAGACCATCGCTGCTATCGGTGCCCCCCACCCGCCAGGGCAACCCGCTGGGGCGGCTGCTGTGCAGGGCTGCCACCGCATCCAGCCGCGGCACGGGCCGGCGGTGGGCGCGGATCGCGCGCTCCTGCAGCGCCGGGCTCACCTGGGCAGCGTCCAGCTCATCCAGCAACAACGCCAGCCCCAAGCGGCTGAGGCCATGGGGACCGCTGCTCACCAGCCAGTCGCCCGGGGCCCCATCTCCCCGCCGGATCGCTGTGCCGTTGGCCACGCGCCCCAGGGCGGTGATCGAGAGCAGCCGCTCGGCGCCGCTGCTGCAGTCGCCCCCCAGGATGACGGCCCCGTGGGGCTCCAGTGCATCGCGTAGCCCCGCATACACCCCCTCGACCCAGTTCCAGGTCGTGTCGCCGGGGGCCACCAGGGCCACGGTGATCCCGGCCACGCCGGTGCAGCCCATCGCCGCCAGATCCGACAGGTTCGCCGCCGCGGCGCGCCAGCCCAGATCCCTAGGTCTGATGGTGGCGTCGCTGAAGTGCACGCCCTCCACCAGCACATCGGTGTTCACCACCATTTGCTGGCCGCTGCGCTCCTCCAACAGGGTGGCGTCGTCATTGAACTGGCCGGCTGGGGCGTAGGCGGCCAGGCGCCGCAGCAACTCCCATTCGCCCAGGTCGCGCAGCCGCACGGGATCAGGCGTGCGGTTGGAGGTTTTCGGCCCCTTCGATCACCGTCGCCTTCACGATCCCGTCTTCGATGCCGAGTTCTTCGAGCACATCAAAACCGTCCACCACATAGCCGAAGGCGCTGTAGCGGCCATCCACCAGGTTGAGACCCGCTGGGGTCAGTTCGGCTTCGTAGAGGAAGAAGAAGAACTGCGACGATCCATCGTTGAGGGCGTGGTCGGAATGGGCCCAGCCCAGGGTGCCGAGGGTGGCGAAGGGCAGCACCGGCTGCGCCGTGAACTGACCCAGATCTTCAAAGGTGGCGTTGTAGAAGGGCGCGGCTTCCCCGGGCACCTTGATCTCAAGCGGCACCGTGCGCTCAACCTTTGTTTTCGGGTCGATGTAGCCGGTTTCCGGACCCTTGGGATCGCCCGTCTGCAGGACGTAGAAGTCTTCGGCGCGGGTGAAGGGCAAGCCGTTATAGAAGCCCTTCTGCACCAGATCCACAAAGGCACCGGCCGTGAGCGGCGCGTTGTAGCCATCCACCACGGCGATGAGCGTGCCCTGGGTGGTTTCGATCTTCACCGTGGCCCGGCCGAGCAGGCGAGGAAGATCGGCGAATTCAGCGGGGATCTCGAAGGGGAAATCGCCCACCAGCAGGGCCTCCAGCTGGCCGATGGTGCTCAGAGCCGTGCGGCGGGCCTCCAGGAAGCTGTCGCGATCGCTCACCTCCGCCGCGGCGGCCACCGCTTGCAGCTGCGTCTCCAGCTGATCCAGCAGGGCGTTGCCCTGGGCTTGGTCGCCACTGGGCAGGCTCTTGAGAATGGCCTCGCGCTTGCTGCTCAGCAGCGTCTGGCTGCGGCGGGCCGTCGTGGTGAGGGCGCTCCAGCGTTTGGCGCGGAGGTCGTCGCTGGTGCTCTCCAGGCGATGCTGCAGCTCCTGCAGATCTGGAGCATTGATCGGCAGGGCGTTGCGCAGGATCGCGGTGGGGTCCTTCACGGCGTTGCCGGGGGGCAAAGCGGCGTGGGCCGGGGCGGCGCTGATGGGGCCCCAGAGGCCCAGAAGCACCACCAAGGCCAGGAGCCAGCGCTTGAGATCCATGCTGCAGCCTCGTTTCTGCCCGGACTCTGGCACAGCCGTACAATCCGGCCTGACCCGTTCTGCCGGAATGATCTCAAGCAACGACTTTCGCACCGGCACAACGATTGAGCTCGATGGCCAGGTCTGGCGCGTCGTTGAATTCCTGCATGTGAAGCCCGGTAAGGGCTCAGCGTTCGTGCGCACCAAGCTCAAGGCGGTGCAGAGCGGCAACGTGGTGGAAAAAACCTTCCGCGCCGGCGAAACCGTGCCCCAGGCGCAGCTGGAGAAGGCTGTGTTGCAGCACACCTACATGGAAGGCGACGACTACGTCTTCATGGATATGGCCTCCTACGAGGAAACCCGCCTGACCGCCAAGCAGATCGGCGATCAGCGCAAGTACCTCAAGGAAGGCATGGAGGTGAACGTTGTGTATTGGAACGGCAAGCCGCTTGAGGTGGAACTGCCCAACTCGGTGGTGTTGGAGATCACCGAAACCGACCCCGGCGTGAAGGGCGACACCGCCACCGGCGGCACCAAGCCCGCGATTGTGGAAACCGGCGCCCAGGTGATGGTGCCGCTGTTCCTGTCGATCGGCGAAAAGATCAAGATCGACACCCGCACCGACAGCTATCTCGGCCGCGAGAACTGAGCGCCATGCAACTCGATCACAACCAACTGCGGGAGCTGATCGCTCTGCTCGGCGAGAGCGATATCCAGGAGCTCAAACTCGAAGGCGACGACTTTCGCCTCGAGCTGCGGCGCAATCTGCCGGCCAGCCAGCCCCAGGTGGTGATGCAGGCCGCGCCTGCTGCCATGCCTGCCCCTGCGGCCGCTCCCGCCATGCCATCGGCGGCTCCGCCCGCCGCTCCCGCTGTCCGCGGCGACCTGGTGGAGATCACCGCGCCGATGGTGGCCACCTTCTATCGCGCTCCCTCCCCTGGTGATCCGGCCTTCGTGGAGCTCGGCGCCCGCATCAACGTTGGCCAGACCGTCTGCATCCTGGAGGCGATGAAGCTGATGAACGAGCTGGAGTCGGAAGTGAGTGGCGAGGTGGTGGAGATCCTTGTGGAAAACGGCACCCCCGTGGAGTTCGGCCAGGTGCTGATGCGCGTGAAGCCGGGCTAACCCAGCGCAAGTGCCGTGTCGAGGGCAGCCCGCATGCTTGCTGCCCTGGCAATGCCCCGCCCGGCGATGTTGAAGCCCGTGCCGTGATCGGGTGAGGTGCGCAGAAACGGCAGGCCGAGGCTTGTGTTCACGGCTTGATCAAAGGCCAGGATCTTCACCGGGATTAGGCCCTGATCGTGATACAAGGCGAGGTAGCCGTCCGCGGCTTGGGCCTCCTCACCTCGCCAGGCCAGGCCGGCCTCGAGCCAGCAGGTATCGGGCGGAAGCGGTCCGATCAGTGCAACCTGCGGATGCCGCTGCCGCCACTGCTCCAGGCTGGGGATGAGCCAGTCCAGCTCCTCGCGGCCCAGCTGCCCCGCTTCACCGGCATGGGGATTCAGGCCAGCCACCACCAGCCGTGGTTGCGGCTGGAAGCGTTGGCAGAAGGCCAGCAGCACATCCAGTTTGCGGCTGATGAGCGGGGCGCTCAGCTGCTGTGGCACAGCCGCCAGCGGGATATGGGTGGTGGCCAGCAGGGTATTGAGGCGCCAGCCGCTCAGGGGTGAGCGAGCGGTGAACAGCATCGAGGCCGCTGCCTCGCCGCACAGCTCCGCCAGGCGTTCGGTTTGCCCTGGATAGTGGTGGCCGGCGGCGTGCCAGGCGTGCTTGGCGATCGGTGCCGTCACCAAGGCGCTGCAGGAGCCCTTCTGCACCTGCTCCACAGCGGCGCTCAGCCAGTGAAAGCTGGCGTCGCCGCTGGCGGCGCCGGCTTGGCCCGGTGCCAGCGGTTGCTCCAAGGGGAGATCAAGCACCTCCAGCTCGGCGGGGTCGGCCAGGGGCGCCGAGCTGCATGCATTCAGCTGCTGGAAGGTGTGCTCCAGCCAGCGGCGGCAGCCCACCAGTAGAGGGGACGGTTGATCGGCAGGCCACTGCGCCAGGGCCTTGAGCGTCACTTCGGCGCCGATCCCAGCCGGATCCCCAAGGGAGACGGCCAGGCGAACCCGCTTAGCGTGCGTGGGGCTGGCTGAGTGGAGCATGCTGCGCTGGTTGTTGTTGCTGCTGATCGCCTTCGGCCTGGTGAAAGGGGTGGAGAGCGGTTGGGTTGAGCTGCACTGGAACCGGCTGCTTCACGATGTGGGCGTGCCGTTTGTGCCTGATCCGGACGCCCAGGCGGAACCCAACCCGCAAACCTGATTCCATCACGCCCGCTTCGCGCTGGGCGCTTGCTCCTCCGCAAGGCTGGCGGCAAATCCTTCCCGGTAGCTGGGGTAGCGCAGGCGGTAGCCGAGTTCGGTGCAGAGCAGCTGGTTGCGAACGCGGCGGTTGTCGGCCCAGAAGCTGAGGGCCATGGGGCTCATCTGCGGGGCGATCGCCTCGAAGCGCTGCACAGCCGGCAGTTTGCAGCCCAGCAGACGCGCGGCGTACCCCAGCGTTTCACTCGATGGGCAGGGGGCGTCATCGCTCACGTTGATCACGGCGGGCCTGCGCTGCTCCGGTTGATCCGTGGCATGCAGCAGGGCCCCCACGATGTCGTCCACATGGATGCGGCAGAACACCTGGCCGGGCTTGTGCACCAGCCGCGCCTGGCCGCTGCGCAGCTGCTCAAACGGACAGCGCCCCGGGCCGTAAATCGCCGGTAAACGGAAACTTTGCACCGGCAGACCGCTGCTCAGCCAGCGCTGCTCGCACTGCAGCCGGGCCTGGCTACGGGGCAGCGTGGGCTGGGTCGGGGAGCGCTCATCCACCCAGGCCCCCTGGCTGTCGCCATACACGCCGGTGGTGGAGAGGTAGCCCAGCCAGTGCAGGGGCTGATGGCGTAGGGGCTTCAGCAGGTGCTGCAGGGCCGCGTCAGAACCCGAGGCATCGGGGGGCAGGGTGATCAAGACATGGCTGAGCTGCTCCGGCAGGGGCGGGATCGCCTGGGCTTCGGCGTCGAAGTGCAGCCAGTGGAGTGCTGCAGCGTCCGGATCGATGGTCTGCTCAGGCTTGCTGCGGCGGTGCGTGAGCCATACCTGGGCGCCGCGGGCGGCGGCGGCGCGAGCGAAGCGCTTGCCGGTGTAGCCCCCGCCCACCACGAGCACCCTGGCCCCCGGGTTGACAGCACGGGAGGTCATGAGTACACCTGTATCACTGCTTGGATTCGGCGATGACCGCTTCCTGTTTCTCTACTCCCTTGCCGGTGGCCCATGCGCTGCCAGTGGCCCATGGGCGCGCCCGGGTGCGTGTCCGTGGCCTGTTGCTGCCCGCTGTGCTGGGCCTGGTGCTGGGTGCCGCCCTGCTGGCACCGGAGCAGCCGCGCGCTCAGGCGGAGATCTGCGAGCGCCACAACGGTGCGGCGGCTTGCCGGATCTGGTGAGCGCTGTGGCCAAGGCGGTTCAGGCCGCCTGCAGTTCCAGGCCTGAAGGGCCTGGGCTGGCCCACTGCAGCAGCCGCATCGCCAGGCGCAGGTCGCCGTCGGTCCAGGCTCGAATCGCCATGGCGCGGCGGGGGTCGTAGAACCGCTGGCGGCGGTACCACTCGAAGGCGTCGGCATCGCTTTTGCGGCCATTGCAGGCGAGGCAAGCCGGCACGCAGTTTTCGGTGGTGCTCAGTCCGCCACGGCTCTGCGGCAGCACGTGGTCGATCGATTCAGATGGATTGCCGCAGTAAATGCAGGTCTTGTGTGTAAAAGAGTGGAGATTTTGCCTCCAGCGTCGAACGCGAAGTTTGGGGCACAGATCTTCAAGGAAAACCGCATCCCTGGCGTGCATCCGCTTGGCTCGGTTGCAGAGAGTTTGCCTGCGGTGGCTGGGATGTCAATGTGTCGAGCGATGCAGTTTTGACGCTTGATCACGGTTCTTGCATCCAGCTGAGCGTTCTTTAGAATCAACATCGCTGCGCGACGATGGAACGATTCCGCGGAGCGAGTTCACGGCCCCGCAACGCCGCGTCGTCCCGTGCCTGCATCGTCACAAGCGCCGCCCCGTTGCCTGATCCGTCTGGGCGCTTCGGGTTGCATTGAGGTGCAGCTGCCTTTCGACGCCGTCACCCAGGCCCAGCTCAGGGCCGTGCGGCCGCGCGGGCAGTGGATGGCGCGGCGCGGCTGCTGGCAGTTTCCGCTGGAGGCCGCGGCGGTGCTGCGCCGCCAATTCGGTGGCCGCTTTGCCGTCGACCCGGCTTTGCAGCAGTGGTTGGCTTGGTTGGAGCAGCCCCTGCCGCCTCTGCCGCCCCATCGCACCCTCGTGCAGCGTGCGGATCTGCAGGCGCCGCTGCCGGATGGGCGTGTGTTGTTTGCCCATCAGCGCGCCGCGGCCCGTTGGTTGCTGGCGCGGCGGGGTGCCGTGCTGGCCGATGCCATGGGCCTGGGGAAAACGCTCACGGCCCTCGCGGCCGCGCGGGCGATGGTGCGTGCGGCCGACTGTCGCATCGTGGTGGTGGCGCCGGCCGGTCTGCATCGCCATTGGCAGCAGGAGGCCTCGGCGCTGCAACTGCAGCTGGAGCTGCTCAGCTGGGCGCGCTTGCCCGATGGATTGCCACCGGCCGGCACGGTGCTGATCGCCGACGAAGCCCACTACGCCCAGAACCTCCAGGCCCGCCGCACTCAGGCCTTTTTGCGCCTCAGTCGCCATCCGCGGGTGCGGGCGGTGTGGTTGCTCAGCGGTACGCCCATGAAGAACGGCCGGCCGGTGCAGCTGTTTCCGCTCCTGGCTGCCATTGGTCATCCCCTGGCTGCCGATCAACGCGCTTTTGAGGAGCGCTACTGCCAGGGCCATTGGCTGGAGCGAGGCGGCAAGCGTCAGTGGCAGGCCATGGGCGCCACCCATCTGGAGGAGCTGCAGCGCCTCACCCGGCCGCTGGTGCTGCATCGCCGCAAGCAGGATTGCCTGGATCTGCCGCCCAAGCAGCGGTTGCTGGTGCCGGTGGAGCTCAACGCGGCGGAAGGGCGCGGTTTTCAGCATCGCCTTCAGCTCAAGATCGACGACTACCGCCGCCGGGCTGAGGCAGGTCTGGTGCGACGCGATGCCGAAGTGTTGGCGGTGTTCACAGCACTGCGGCAGATCAGCGCTGAATACAAATTGCCGGCGGCCACGGCCCTGGTGCAGCGTCTCCTGGACCAAGGCGAAGCAGTGGTGCTGTTTAGCGCGTTTGTGGCCGCGGCCGAGCTGTTGCACAACCGGCTTGGCGGCCTGTTGCTCACGGGACGTCAGCCGCCAGCAGAACGGCAGACGATCGTGGATCGCTTTCAAGCTGGTGAGGCCCGCTTGCTGATCGCCAGCTTCGGGGTGGGCGGCCTGGGATTCACCCTGCACCGCGCCCGCCATGTGGTGTTGCTGGAGCGTCCTTGGACGCCGGGTGATGCGGAGCAGGCGGAAGATCGCTGCCACCGCATTGGCATGCAGGGCAGCCTGCAGTGTCACTGGTTGCAGTTGGGCGTGGCTGATCAGTTGGTGGATGATCTGATCGCCAGCAAAGCGGCTCGGATCGAGCAGCTGCTCAGCCGGCGGAGCCTGCCCGTAATGGTGCGCCAGCTGCTGGAGCGTTGGTGAGGGTGCGGCAGCTTCGAGCCCTGAGCTGAATTTCCTCCACCAGCAAGGGATCGGGTGACGCTGTTTTGGGCACTTGCTTGAGCAGCTTTTCGGCCGCCAGGCTGTCGCGGCAGGCGGCTTGGTTGTCGCCCGCCAGGCTGTGCAGCAGCGCCCGCTCGTTGCGGGGCTGCGGTTGCTGGGGGTGGGCCTCCACCACGCCATCGCAGCGGTTGAGCGCTTTTTTCAGGCGCTTGATCTCCACCTGCCTGAGGCAGTCGCCCAGGCCGGGCAGCGTGCTGCTGGGATCACTCGGGGCGCTCACGCAACCCCCCATCAGCGCCAGTGCCAGGGCTGCGGCGGAACCCAGGGCGGCCCGTTTAATAGGCGTAGCGCTCGCTGCGGGTTGCGCCGCCTTCGGTGCTGCTGTTGCCGCCGCTGGCGGCTTCGCGCTGCTGTTGTTGTTGCTCCTGAGCTGCGCTCGCATAGAGATCACCGAGATATTTGCCGCAGTCGGGGAAGGTGCCCGGGTTCTGAACCACAGCCTCTGTGATCATCACCGCGGCGTGCTCAGGCGAGGTCTTGAACAGGCTGGCGCTCTGGCGCCTGATCAGCGCGTAGGCGGCCAGCCAGCTCACTTCATGGTTGTTGCCCGAGTTGCGCATGAAGCAGTACACCTGCGCTCCCTTGCCGGCGGGGCCTGAAGGGTTCTCAGCGGCCCTGGCCGCCGGCAGAGCGCTCACGATCGCCGTGGTGAGGGCCAGGGCCGGCAGAACCCTGTCGAGCGTTGAGCGCAGCATGAACCGTGACGGGTAGTGGGGCCCAAGGTATCGGGCTCCTGTAAACCGATCCAGGGGCGCTCGCCGCTTCAGCCCGAGGGGGGTGGCGTGATGCCACTGGCCAGCAGCAGCCGCATCGCCACCGGCAGAACCAGCAGCACGGTGATCAGGCGTACGGCATGGAGCACCGCCACCGGCGCACCCACGCCGAACTCATCCCCGGCCAGGCTCATGCCGCTGATGCCGCCTGGGGCTGCCCCCAGCAGCGCCACCAGCGGATCTAGGCCCAATAAGCGGCTGCAGCAGAAGCCCACCAGCAACCCTGCCACCACCAGGGTGAGGGTGATCAAGATGGCCGGCTTCCACAACTGCCTCAGTTCGCTCAGGGCGGTGGCGGTGAGGCTGGTGCCGATCACCGTGCCGATTCCAATTTCAAGGGCGGTGCGGGTGCCAGGGGGCCAGCTGGCGGCCTCCAATCGGCCGCTGAGGCTCAGCAGGCCAGCGCCCAGCAGGGCGCCTGCCAAGGGCGCGGCGGGGATGCCCGTGCGCAGGGCCAGCAGTCCTCCACCCAGGCCGGCCACCAGATAGGCGAGCAGCTGCAGGGGTGAGCTCATGGCAGCCAGCTGCGGGAACAGGCCAAGTCTGCTGGCTGGCAGAAGGCTTGTGTGTTGAGATCGGATCTCCTGGACTGCGCAGCATGGCGGCTGAATCGGTGTCATTCCGGATCACACGATCCACGGAAGATCTGGCGCAAACCGTGTCGGCGCTGTCCCAGCGTCTGGTGAAGCTGGAGCAGCGTCTCGCCGCGCTGGAGCTGCAGCTGGATCGGGTTGCGGCTGAGCCTGAGCCGGATCCCGATGATCTGCTGCGCCTGGATCGGGTGGCCAGCTTGTTGGCCGATTGCCGCAGTTTGCTGGAGGAGGAACCCAGCGCCGCCCAGCACGAGGACGAGCATCCGCAGGCTGCCTGAGCAGTGACTTGGCAGCGGTGCCACAATGGAAAGAAAGCGAACCATGGCCTTCTCCAACAGCCATCGCACCGCTCCAGCTACCGCTTTAACCAGCTCCAACGGCAAGGCCGCTGGCTCACCGGCCTGCCAGAACCGCGGTTATGCCGAAGGTGGTCACCAGCTTGAAAAGCTGGAGTTTGCTCTGGCGGTGGCGATCACCCGCGGTGATCAACAACGGGTCGCCCAGCTGCGCGATCAGATCGATGCCCTCGGCGGCAACCGCGAAGAGCCCGGCACCTGATCGTTCAGGCCATCAAGCCTGCGCTCCATCACTGTTGTGATTCCGTGATCGGCATGGGCGTGTTGCTTGGATTTGCACCACGCCCGTTAACATCGATTCACGCCAAAGTCGACGCATGCAAGCGACACGTCAGGCTCCGGCACCTGCCGCTCGCCGCGAAGACCTTTTGAAAGAGGCGGGTCGGCACGCCGCTGCGGCTGAGCTGGCCGCAGCCTCAGGGGAGATTGAGACGGCAGCACGATTGATTCTTCAGTCACTCGATTGCGAGCGCCGGGCCGGTAGCGTTGGCCCACAGGTGCTGCAGCTGATCAAACCCCGCAACTGATTTCCATCGTTCGATTCGTCCTGCCCGAATCGATGCGGATTAGATCGACTTCGGACGACGATGGGTTGTTGTTGGCAAGCGGGTGACCGGGCTCGAACCGGCGACGTTCAGCTTGGGAAGCTTCTTGGCTAGTTGAGCAAACTGCCCGTGCTGCAGTGAGTCTCGTATTCCTTCAGGCTTGGATGTGAGAAGGTCTGTGAGAAGCTTCTGGCCTTCTCCCCTGCTGTGAGAGGGCGCAGGTTGGAGCCGGCGGAGGCAGGGCAAAGGGGCGCGGGCTGCTCTGCGAAGGACGTTCTCTTTATGCGAACCCAGCATTCCTTTGCCCAAGGCAATCCTTCGCCAAGTCCGCGAGGTAGAAGCAGGATCTGAAAGTTGAATCCAGCGTGGTCGAAAGATCGAAGGCATGGAATAACAAGCGTCGCGGCCCCTGTGGTTTCAGCAGTGCGTCCGGTCGGCGACGGCCGTCCTTCAGCGTGCCACGGCTGCACCGTGGCGTGCATCGGCCAGCCGCCTCCGCCCTCCGCTCCGGGGCCGGTGCGGGGGTGGCGGGCAGGGCCGCTCTCCCGCGGCTGCGGTGGCCGGGCGTTTGCCCGCGTTGATGGGGCTGGAATGAGGTCCTAAGCCCCCTCGCGCGGCTGCGCGGCCAGCTGGGCATTCAGTGCTGAATTTGGCGGACTTGCTTATCAGCCTCCAAGCTCGTCCCAGTATGGTCTCGCTTTGCGTAGATCCACTGCGCCGCAGCCTTTTTGGTCCCCTTGCAGTGCGTTTGTACTGGTAGAATAAAGGCTGCGCCAAAGGCCACGAGCCCATCGCCTGCGGCAATGAAATCTTCGGGCAACTTGCCCTGTTCGTTTGCTCTGTAGCCCATGAGCTTGTTCTCTGCTGCAGTGGCCCAGGCCGCTGCATTGCCGCTTCCCGGTCTCCTGCCGTCGCCGGTGCTGGCGCATCGCTCGGTTGTCATTGTCGCTGCCGGTGGCCGTGATCTCGTCTGGCCTCAAGAGCGCATCGCCTCCGCCCTGCTCCAGCGCAGCGGTGGTCGCGCCGTCCATCTGCTGGTGCATGGCGGTGCCCGTGGTGCCGATCAGGCCATCGGGCGTGCCGCCCATCAGCTCGGTTGGCGGGTCCAGGCCCTTGCCGCCGAGTGGCGCCGCTATGGCCGCTCCGCCGGCCCCATCCGCAATCGGCGTCTGCTGGAGCGGGCGCTGGTGGAGGCCCAGGCCCGCACCTCCCCAGCGTTCAGCGCCTCGGTGCTGGTGATCGCCTTCCCCGGTGGTGCGGGCACGGCCTCGCTGGTGCAGCAGGCCCGGCGCTGCTCAGTCCGTTCGCCGGTGCCGGTGGTGGTGATGGAAGTGCCGCCGCCGTTCTCGCCGGAGCCCTTCGCCGCCTGATCGGCATACGCCCCGCATCTTTCTCGTTCCCACCCTCATCCACGTCCTTATGTCTGTTCTCACCACCACCGCTCCTCTCCCTCCGGCCCTCCCCCAAGCAGCAGGCCCCGCCTGCTCGCTGCAGCGCGCCGGTTCCCTCTGGCAGCTGGGCATCGAGGCCCAGGAGCTCACCACTGCCATCGGCCAGCTGGCCCAGCAGCTGGAAGCCGACGACGAAGACGCCCGGTCCCAGGCGCTCGCCGAGCTGGAGGCCGCCCTGCTGGCCGAGGAGGGCAACAAGCAGGCCCTCGCAGCCAAGGCCGATGCCACTTGCTGGGTGATCGAGCACCTGCGCGGCCAGGCCACTTACCGCCAGCAGCAGGCCAAGCGACTCACCGAGCTGTCGCGTTCCGATGGCAGTCGGGCCGATGCCTTGGAGGAATCGCTGGTGCTGGTGCTCACTCGGCTGCAGCCCTCCGCCACCCGCTTCTCGTTCCCCAATCACGAGCTGCGCAGCACCCGCTCCACCGCCGTCGCCATCGAGAACGAGGCGCTCCTCGACCCCGAATGGCTCACGGTCAAGACCACCTTCCAGGCCGATAAGACCGCCATCAAGGCAGCGCTGAAGGCCGGCGAGCAGATCACCGGTGCCCAGCTCCTCTCCCGTCGCTCCTGGCGCATCTGCTGACGGCCACAGGCCGCCCGCAAGTGGGGTTCCGGTGCTGCAGCCGGGGCCCTCTCCTCCTCACACCATTGCTTCCATCGCCATGACCGTCGCCGCTCCTTCTGCCAACGGGGCCAGCACCACCAGCCGCCCCGCTCCTCCTCGACCAAGCCAGAGGCCGCCATCGGCCCTGGAGCTGATCCGCTCAACTGACCGCGCCGAGGCGCTCCCTCCAGCCGCGCCGGAAGCCACGTCGGCCGCCGTCCCGGTTCATCCCCCTGGCTTCTCCCCCGAGCAGCTCGCCGCCCTCTCCGCCCCGCTCGATCGGGCCAACGTCCGTCAGCGCGAGCAGGGACGCAGCCGCGTGAGCTATCTCGAGGGTTGGCAGGTGATCGCGGAAGCCAACCGCATCTTTGGCTTCGATGGCTGGCAGCGTCAGACCATCGCCGTCCGTTGCGTCGCCCAAGCCGAACGCATGATCGGCCGGGATCAGAAGCCCGGTTGGGGCGTCACCTACACCGCCCGCGTGCGCGTCACCGTTACCGCCGGAAGCCTGACGCCCCTGGTTCGGGAGGGCAGCGGCGCCGGCCACGGCATCGATGTGGACCTGGGCCAGGCCCATGAATCCGCCCTCAAGGAGGCCGAAACCGACGCCATGAAGCGGGCACTGATGACCTTTGGGAACCCGTTTGGCCTCGCCTTGTACGACAAGGCGCAGAGGCAGGTCAGCAGCGCAGCAGGTCAGGGAGAGGGAGCGCAGCGGCCAGGTGGGCAGCAGCCTTACGTGAGCCGGGCGGCGGCTGGCGCTCCCTCCCCCACCACTGCATCCCCGGCCCTGGTCGATCCCGGCCAGCAGGCCCTCGATGCCGACACGATCCAGCGCCTCCACAGCAGCCTGCGGGCCCTGCCCCGCCCTCGGCTGGAGAGCCTCACCCGGGCCTTCCGCAAGCGGTTCCAGGTGCCCGAGGAGGCGGTGACGATCGCCGATCGGATCAATCAGAAGTGCCACCACGACTGGATTGAGGCCTTCCTTGTGTCGCACCGAGATGTGCGCCAAGTCGAGCAGCAGTAGTGACCGGAAGCGCATGGATGGCCCCGTCACAGCTCCACCTGGAGTGGGGCCTCATCGCATCACCTGACCACCGTGAGCTCAGCGAATGCAGATCAAGGACTCGATCGAAAGCTGGGAGAGTTGCTCAGCTACGTGATGCTGGACTTCCTCACTCTGTTGACTCAGCGGCAGCACCTCCAGGCATGGACTCCCACAAGTCAGGTTGATCTCCTGGCCCTTCATCAACGGCAGAACCCTGGGATCCTCAAAGTTGGCGCTGGTGGCAAAGACCAGATGCCTGTCGTGGTCTGCATCAAAGACGTACCCCACGACGTACAACGTCCCGTCAGGACCGGTCGCGCTGGTCACCACCTCGTGGAGAAAAGCTCGGGTTGGTTGCACCGCCATCGCTGGTTGTCCTCTTCAAGCGAGGGGGCTGGTGCTGCACCACAGCCGCACCCTTGGGGATGCCGAGCGGTGCGCCGCGTCTTCACTCGATCGCTGTCCACAGAGCGAGGGGCGGAAGGAAATGGACTGGTCGGGCGGCGTGGAAGGCCCGGAATCACTAGCCATGGGCTGACTGCAGAGTCATGAACAAGGGCCCGCATGGGTAGAAGCAGAGGGCTCCAACTCCCCCCGGCCTTTCTCGTTCCGAAAGGCCGGCCCCGCGGACATCAAGGTCTAACACCGGGTTTTGGAGCCCAACACCACGGGTAGCGTCCAGCGCCTTTACGTCTTGCCACATTTGGTGGTCAGCCCTAGGATCGCCCCCTGGTGATCTGGCTCCGAGAGCTTCGCGGTTGGGCATCCCGAGAACCGCCACAACCTGCAGCCAAACCTGAAATTGAGAGCCCCTGCGCGGCAACGGTTCTCACTCGTTCTCAATAAGGGCTTGTGCCAGTCGAAAAACAGGCTGCCCGCATCGCCTTGCGCCTCGCTCAGGCCTGGGCGGACCCCGGCGTGACTCCGTTGCCCGGCCCCTTGCTAGTACGCTTGTACTTCTATGGAGTCGCTGATGGCGCTTCATCGTCCCCGCCCGATAGGGCCAGCCGATCGGATCGATCTCCCTACTGAGGAGTGGCCGTTCCTCGACCAGGAGGTGCTGGAGCAGGCACGGAGCCACAAGGTCTGCATGACTTGCCACTGGTTCCAGCACCAAGCGGGCGTGAACTGCATCCCGCTGCTCACCTGCCAGCTGCACCAGGGCTTGATCGCCCACGGGGAGCACCTCACCAGCTGCTGCCAAGGTTGGACCGACGACATGGCCCGCCAGGCGGGCAGGGCTCCGGACGTGGCTTGATCTGCCATGGACGACGAGGACACCGAAACCCGGCTGGGCCGGCTGGCCTGCATCGGTCCATCAGACGAGGTGCGTCAGGCAGGCGGCGGTCATGGTGGGCAGGCCACGGGGCTGGCGATCACGCCACCCGGCCTGCCCCGGCTTGCGCACCGCGCAAGGGCTGACGCGAGTCGCTTCGCTTCGCTGCGCGACCCTTGCGCGCCGCTGGCGGCGCCGGGGCTGAACGGCGGTGTCGTTCGCCAGCCCAGCCATGGCCGCCACTCCCCTGGTCCGCGCCTGCCCGATCCGCATCATCTCGGTGCACCTGCTCGATGCCGCCGGCCAGCTGCTGCGGGTGCTGTTCCTCGATCGCGAGGGGCACATCAGCGCCCTGCCGCACTACGTGCCCAGGGCCGAGGCCCTGATCCTGGCCTCCAATCAGCAGCGGGTGCTTGGGCCCCAGGCCAGGGTGCACGTGCTCTGAGGCGCCAGCGCCTCTCCCGGCTGGCACTGCCGGCCGGGATTTACCGAAACCCTGTCGGTTGGTTCCGTCTGGCGATCGGGATGGGTATAAACCGGGGGTCCCTCCCAGCCGATGCTCAACTACACCGCCGACTCCCATTGTGGCAACGGCCCCACCAGCGTCTGGGGCATCAGAGGGGGGTGCGCACGGGAAACCAGAGGTTGGTGAGCATGCCAATCCCTGATTTTAATGAGTATGGATTGCTAGATGATGGAATTTACGCGTGCACGATGAGAGAAGTGGAGGCGGCACTGGTATGGAATGAGCAACGCCGCAGGCTGACAGAGTCGCTGCAGGCTTTTATCAGAGACGAACTCCTGGATCGTTTCACGGCAATTCCGCCACTTGTGCTCGATGGCAGCTATGTCACTTCAGAAGAGAGCCCAGCAAATATCAACCTCGTGATTGAGTTGCAGGGCTTGCCAAGCGATCAGCAGTGGGAGGGGCAAATGCTGTACTTGCGCAATGTCGAACTCTTTGGTGCTTACAAGATTGACATGCGCCCCAGTCTAGAGAAGCTTGATCAGGACTTTGTGAGTTACTTCCGGTCTTGCGATCCAAGAAAAGCACTTGAAAAAGAGCTTGATTGCAAGATCAAGAAAGGGCTGCTGAGGTTGATGTTATGAGCGGCTGGATCGACATCGTCGAGGGCAAGGCCCGTATCATTCACCGCGAGCTCCTGGCAGCTCGGGAGCTGGCAGTGCGGCTTGGCAAGGATCCTGAGCTGATCAGCGCGCCGTATTTCGAGCTGCTCGCCAGGCTCTATCGGGACGAGTTCCCCTACGCATCACTGGCAGATCACGCCGATCTGGTCGCTCGATTTACGGGGCCAGGTGTGATGACCCACGAACCCCCCATTTCCCTTGTCACCGGTGCATTCTCGAAGCTGCGTACGCAGATTCAGAAGATCGCCAAATCGATCGCTGGTCTCAGCGAAGAGAAGCGTGTTCGCTGGCCGGCAGACCTGGATCCGTATCTCTCAGGGCTGGCCTATGGAAGCCTGGTCGTGGGAATGCGGGTCCCGAGGCCAGATGATGTTGGCGCTCAAGGTCAGCTGGTACTTGAGGGCGTGACCGATGGCCTCTATGAAGCCGTCCGTGAAGCAGTGTGCAGCCTTCCTCTGATTCCTCGGCTCATCAAGGATGAAGCCGTCAGTGAGGATGTTTATTCCCTGTTCCCGGACCCAGCTGTTCGTGACACCGTAATGGTGGCGGCCCAGAAGCTTGCACCCACCCCCAGGAGCAAGGCCATCACCGAGCTGTTCCTCAGTTGTCCGGGGGAAAGCAAGGTGGCGCCCGCGGCGCTCACCCGAGAGAGCGGCAAGATCCTGCAGCGATCCTTGGATCAGGCATCAGGACAGCGCTTCCGGGGAACTGATGCCTTCGAGGGGGTGGTGCGGGAGATCGACCTGGACGCCCTGCGCTTCGAGATCCGAGGAGCCCGGTATCAGCGCGGTATCCGCTGCATCTACGACGATCGGCACAAGGGGCAGGCGCGCGAGATCCTCGACTGCTCCGTCCGGGTCAGAGGTAGCTACGAGGCTGCGGCCGATGAACAGCCCAGGCTTGTGGCGGTGGAATCCATTGAGATCCTCAAGAGACCAGCGGAGCAGATGGACCTGTTGGGGCAGTGAGTCCTTCTCAGATGCTTGCCACTCTTTGAAGCTCAACTCAGCCCCACGTACACCGGCTGGAACCACTGCATCCACCGGCTCTGACGATTCTCGCCATACAGCATGGTGTGCCAATGGCCGCGGCGCTAGTGGGGCCTGCGGGAGTGCAGTCCAGCCGGAAGTCTTTGCTGATCAACACCAAACACTTGGTCCACCCATCTCTAACCCGATGGGTCCGGTCATCAACACGTGTCGGCTATTCCAATGAATTCCACCAAGCAATGGGCCGCTTGTCCTATCCAGTCACAGATCCAGGCCACTGTGAGAACCATGGACTTGCCGGATGTTTATGCAGGATTCGCATACTTGTTGCGCAGCGTGTTGCGGTTCACCTGCCTGCAGCGCAGGGGGATGACCAAGCCCTGTTGAAGGGTCAGGATGGGGCTCGACCCCCTCGAGCACCCTGGCTCGCCAGGGCCGTGCCGCCCACCCCATGAGCCCTCCCACCATCTACGAGCTCTGCCGGCCCCGGGCCGACGTGCTGGAAGGGCGCATCCGCGATGAAGACTTCGCTGCCGACCTGAGCCAGGTGCTGAAGGGCACGGCACCGGAGCTCTACAAGAACCCGGCCCTGTTCTTCGCGAACACCCACCCCACCAGGGGCCTGCGCGAGCTGTTCCTGGCAGTGGTGGACCGGCTCACCAGCGCCGGCAGCCAGCTGGGCAGCATCCTGCGGCTCGACACCAGCTACGGCGGCGGCAAGACGCACGCCTTGATCGGCCTGAACCACATCCTGACGGCCGCCGATCAGATCCCCAACCTGGCTGAGTTCATCGACCCAGCCCGGCTGCCAAGTCAGAAGGTCACCGTCGCGGCCTTCGACGGCGAGAACGCCGACCCGATGAACGGCCGGCGCATGGAGGGCAATGTGCTGGCCTTCACTCCCTGGGGGGAGCTGGCGGTGCAGCTGGCTGGCCCAGCGGGCTACGAGCGCATCCGCAATAGCGACCGGCTTGGAGCAGCTCCTCCTGGGGCGGAAACCCTGCGGGAGCTGATTGGCGAGCGGCCGGTGCTGATCCTGATCGATGAGCTCTCGATCTATCTGCGCAAGATCAAGGGCCCCGCTGCCGGTCAGGCGGCTGAGCAGCTCACTCCCTTCCTCACCGATCTGATCAAGGCGGTGAACTCCTCCCCCCAGGCGGTGCTGGTGTTCACCCTGGCCCTGGGCAAGGGCGGGCAGTCGGTGGACGCCTATGGAGAGGAAAACCAGCGAATCGATCGGATTTTTGCCGAACTGCAGTCGGTTACGGGCCGGCAGATCACGGCCCTCACGCCCACCAGCGAAGACGAAACGGTGCAGGTGCTGACCCGGCGTCTGTTCGAGTCGATCGACCGCAGCCGGGTGGAGGAGGTGGTGCAGTCCTACCAGGAGATCTGGAGCCGCACCGCCGAGGCCCTGCCGCCGGTGGGGCAAAGCGATGACCGGGCTGCCAATTTGCGCAAGGGGTATCCGCTCCATCCGGAGCTGATCGACACCCTCATGCAGAAGACCTCCACCCTGGAAAACTTCCAGCGGGTGCGGGGCATGCTGCGGCTGCTGGCGCAGACCGTTGGGCAGCTCTGGCGCGAGCAGCCACGGGGCGTCACGTCCGTCCATCTCCACCATGTGGATCCGGGCAACGAGCGGATTCGGCTGGAGCTTTCCACCAAGCTGGGGCTGCAAGCCTTCATTCCGGCGATCCGGGCGGATGTGTCCACCACACCGGAAGAAGGAGGCAAGGCCCTAGCCCAGAGGCTGGATGCCCAGGAATTCACAGGGATGGAGCCCTATGGCTCCATGGCAGCTCGCACGGTGCTGTTCCACTCCCTGGCCTTCAACGAACCGCTGAAGGGCCTCAGCCGCCTGGAGCTGAACTACAGCCTCTATGCCCCGGCTGTGGATCCGGCCTTTGTGGACAAGGCGGTGCGCCTCTTGCAGGAGGAGTCGGAGTATCTCGACGACAGCGGCACCAGCAAGCTGCGCTTCCTTACCGACGCCAACCTCAACCAGATGGTGAGGAAGCGGGAGGGGCAGTTCGATCTGGAGAGTGTGCGTGAGGAACTTAACCGTCGTATTGGCACGATCTTCGCCAAGCAACGGCTGGAGCCTGTGTTGTTCCCGTCCAGCCCGGCTGACATCCCCGACGACACGGATGGCCCTTACCTGGCGGTGATCCACTGGGAAGGCCACACCGTGGAGCAGGCGAACATCCACCTGCCGGAGCTGGTGGTGCGGCTGTTCAAGGAGAAGGGCGACAACGCCAATGTGCGCCTGAACCGGAACAACCTCGTGTTCGTCTGCGCCGATGCCCTGCAGGTGGACGACATGCTTCGCAAGGCCCGCACCTACCTGGCGCTGCAGCAGATGCAGCAGGGCGATCTATTCGCGAGCTTGCAGTCACACCAGCAGGATCAGGTCAAGGAGCGCTACGGCCAGGCGCAGCAGGGCTTCGCCCTGGCGGTGCAGCAGTGCTACCGGCACGTGTTCTATCCCGAGCGGGGTCAGTGGCCCGAGGTGCCCCTCACCCATGCCGCCATCACGGTCACCAGCGCCAGCAGTGAGCCGGGGGTGGGTCAGAAGCAGGTGGAGCGGGTGCTGCGGGAAGCCCGAGAGCTGGTGTTGGCGGAAGATGCGCCGCCGGCCCCGAACTACATGGCCGACAAGACACCGCTCAAGCGGCTGGGAGTGATGAGCACGCGGGATCTGCGCAACGAGTACTACCGCGATCCGGCCCTGCCGATCCTGCTTGGGGATGAGGTGCTCAAGAAGTGCCTGCGCATGGGACTGGATCAGGGCTTGTTTGTCTACAAGGAGGGCGATCGCCTCGAAGGCCAGGGCCTGCCGCCGGGAACGCTCTCCATCAGTGAGGACGGCAAGATCTACACGATGGAGAAGGCGCTGGAGTTGAGCGTCTGGCCGCCGAAGACCTCAGCTCCATCCGGTGAGGGTGGTGTGGATCAGCCAACCGTGTTTGGTGGTGAAGGTGGAACAACTCCGGTGGCTGGAGGAGGAGAGACGGGCACCGCTGTTCAGGTGGGATTTGGCTCCACCAGCCCCGGCAGTGGTGGCGGAGCGGGCGTTGCACCACCCCCAGGCCCTGGGGTGATCGAGCGGACCGACAACGTGAAGACAGCCCTCACCCAGCTGGCCCAGCAGGTGAGCAGCTCGGGCAAGGCGATCAAAAACCTCACCTGGCGCATGAACAGTGGCGACGGCTTCCTGCCGATGGCCCTGCTCAAGGCCGAGCCTGGCGCCACGGTGCGGGTCGAGATGATGGAGGGGGGCTGGAGCAGCGGCGACGGCAGCGCCGAATGGAGCTTCGACTTCAACGGCACGCCCGAGGAAGCCAGCCATCTGCGGGGCTTCATCGAGGGCCAGTGGCGGAGAGGCGGCGAAAAGTCGCTCGACATCACCTATCAGCTCCGCTACGAGCCACCCTTGCGCTGGGATGACGGCGGCGAGGGCTGGATCTCTCGCCTCACCCGGGCTGGCCTCAGCGCTCAGACCGCCACGATCCGGCTGGAGTTGACCGCTATTGGCGAGGAACAGCCATGACCCAGGCCATTGCTTCTGGCCGGCCGGCCTACGAACTGCGCAGCAAGCAGCGCGGCCCCAGCGATCTGCAGCTGGAGGTGTGGCAGGTGCCCAGCACCGCGACCCCCGAGCTGAAGGAGCCCCGCCGGGTGGCGGGCCTGGGCGGCCACAAGCTGCTTTTGGTGGAGGGTGCAGTACTGCGGCGCCTCAAGGCCGAGCAGGTGAGCCTCGGCAAGCTCAAAAAGGGCGAGGCTCGACGGGATGCCCTCTCGGAGGATCTGGCCCTGGCGATGGGGCTGCTGTTCAAGCTGCTGGCCCCGATGCGCAACGTGGCGGGGATCGAAAACTGCGCCCGTGGCATCGATGCCATGGCCCGTGAGGAGGCGGCCTACTGGCTGGGCATGGCCATGCACCGCAAGAACCCTCGGCGGGTGCTGGCGGCGCTGCGCCTGTTGCTGAGCGCAAGCTGATGACACTGCAAGCAATGAATAGCGCTGCTCCCTTACTAATTGATGCTGCGGCCAACGCAACTGATGCTATTAATCCGCAAGCGACCCCATTAGACCTCAAGGCCTACATCCCTTTGTTCTCATTCTTGGGGGCTGCGGCTGGCGGCATCATTGCAGCCCTCGCACAGACTCGGATCGCCAGGCTTAATGCGGATAACTCCAATACGTCTCGGCTTGCGGTCCGCAAAGAGGAAGTCATTTCGGAGGGAGTATTGGAGCTAATTAGGCTTGACCCATACAAGAAGCAGGATGGCGAGGCAAATCAGCTTGCATTGCGGGCCGCAAACTCAATCAAACTCTTTCTCGACAAAGAAGAAATAGCAGACAGAAAACTTGAGGGGGCGGTTGAACACCTGATCCACATTTATGCATGCGTGGTCAGCCCCAGCATGGACGAAGAACTTGTTGACAGGCTGATGATCCTGAAGAATCCAGACGTTGATGCCGAAAGCATGACAAGTCGACGGCTCGAGGAATTACTGGAGCTATTGCAGCAAGCTCGCTTAGAAGTTCTCTGGGCAGCAAGATCGTTAATCGCACAGGACAGGCTCAAGCTACGAGATCAGCTCTCAAGGAATTAATTCTCATGAAAGATACTGCCAAACGCCTGATCGAAGAGTGGCTGCCGATTGCCGACATCGGCATCGAGAGCGTGCGCGAACGGACCCCGATGACGCCTTTCCCGGCGCCCAACCGGCTGCATGTGTGGTGGGCACGACGGCCGCTGGTGGCCTCGCGGGCAGCTGTACTGGCCTCGCTGCTGCCGGCTGATGCCGATCGAGACATTTTCCGGCATGTGTTGGGGATTCAAGGGGATCCTGTCGCGGCAAAGAGGCGTATCGCCAAGGCGACCCGTGAAGGAGTCCGGCTTGGAGCTGATGCCTACGGCTACAGCCGAGCCTTCAGCTATTCACCAAGTGAAAGAGAACATATCTGGTTACGGGAAGAGATGCAAAAGCTGGGTATTCATCAGCCAACTGTGTTGGATCCAACAGCAGGTGGAGGTGCCATCCCCTTTGAAGCTCTGCGCCTTCGTTGCAGCACCTTCGCCAACGACATCAACCCAGTAGCGGTCTTGGTGGAGAAAGCCACCTTTGAGTGGCCGACGAAGTTTGGGCCTGGCCTGGTTGACGAGGTCAAGCGCCTGGGCAATCAGTTGGCCAGCCGAGTGAGGGAGAGGCTGGCCTGGACTTTCCCCCCAGAATCTGAAGCCGATTGCAGGCCTGACGGTTACCTCTGGGCCCGCACTATTCACTGCCCATACTGTGCGGGCAAGGTGCCTCTGTCGCCGAACTGGAAGCTGGCACCCGATGGCACTGGCGTAAAGGTGGTACCGCACCTAGGCGATGGCTCTGGTGACATCAGCCGTTATTGCAGCTTCGAGATCGTTGGCAGCATCCGCGAGCAGAGCGACGGCACCGTAAAGGGTGGTGATGCTACCTGCCCCTATCCCGACTGTGGCCGGGTGATTGATAGCGACCAGGTGAAGAAGCAAGCTCAGGCGGGCGGCATGGGCGAACAGCTCTTTGCGGTGGTCTACAAGCGCCGGCTACCTACCGAGTACACCAAGACCGGCAAGCCTAAAAAGGACAAGTGGGAGCGCGGCTACCGCCCCCCTAATCCAGTGGACGATAACAGCGCGGCGATCGAAGCCGCCATTGCGGAAAAGCTGCCGGAGTGGGAGGCGCTGGACCTGGTGCCGAATGAGAAGTTCCCTGAGGTCTGCAATGACGACCGCCCCATTCAGTACGGGATGCCGTTGTGGCGCGATCTGTTCTCGCCCCGGCAGCTGCTCTGTCATGGCACCAGCGTGGAGATCTTCCGCGAGTTGGTGAATGAGCAGATGGCAACGCCTGGTGGGTTGAGCGACGGCGGCCGTGCTGCTTTGGCGTATGTCGCATTGGCACTGGATAAGTTGCGCGACTACAACTCACGAATGACAAGGTGGATAAGCAATCGCGAGGTAATGGCAAACACCTTTGATAGGCATGACTTCGCCTTTAAGTGGTCTTACACAGAGATGGCATCAATGCTGGAGGGGCGTGGGTTCGACTGGGCTTTCTCCTTGGTTGTGAAGTGCATAGATGAGCTGATCGACCTGATCGGTGCTGGCAGTGCTCGTTTGGCTGATGCAGGGCCTTTGTTCGCGACCCCAGCTGCGACATCCACATCCGCACCAGTCCCATTACACATTTCCTGCGGCTCCGGCGACACCCTTGCACACATCTCCTCCGCCAGCGTGGATGCTGTTGTGATGGATCCGCCCTACTACGACAACGTGATGTACGCGGAGCTGAGCGATTTCTTCTATGTCTGGCTCAAGCGCACAGCTGGCCTGCTGTACCCAGAACTTTTCATGGCGCCGCTCACTGACAAGGAGAACGAGGCCGTCGCCAACCCTGCGCTGCACAAGGGTAAGAAGGGCGCCAAGGCTCTGGCTGGTCTCGACTATCAGCAGAAGATGGCCGAGATCTTCGCCGAGTGCCGTCGCGTCCTCAAGGACGACGGCGTGATGACGTTGATGTTCACCCACAAGGCCACCGGGGCATGGGATGCACTCACCAAGGGGTTGATCGATGCCGGCTTCGCCATCACGGCGTCCTGGCCCATCAACACCGAGGCGGAAGGATCACTTCACATCAAGGACAAGTCGGCCGCCAACAGCACGATTTTCCTGGTCTGCAGACCGCGCCCTGAGCAAAAGCCGGAAGACGGCGTGCAGTACTGGGAAGACCTCGAACCTCGGGTGAAGGCCGCTGTGCGCCAGCGCATCGAGCAGTTTCAGGCCGGCGGCATTCGCGGGGTTGATCTCTACCTTTCCTGTTTCGGGCCTGCCTTGGAGGAGTTCTCCCTTCACTGGCCGATCAAACGTGGTCAGCCCAAACCGATCGAAGAGAAAACAAGGAAGCGCGGTCGTGCTCAGCTCACCCTGGAGGAGCTTCTGGGAGAGGACGATCCCTACTCGGTCAGCCCTGAAGATGCTCTTGATGCAGCCCGACGCGAGGTGAAGGCATGGCGCATGGAAAAACTCACCTCTGGATCCCGCCGCGCCCAGCTAGATCCCCTCACGGAATGGTTTGTGCTCGCATGGGATGCCTTTGAGGCCCCTCAGTTCCCCTTCGATGAAGCCCTGCGCCTGGCTCGTGTTGTGGGTCTTGACCTCGACAAGGATGTTGTTGGCGTGCTGGCCGAGAAGAAGGCCAGTGATCTGATCCTCTGGGACAGCTCGACTCGCGCCACCAAGGGCAAGCTCGGCTCACCCGATGGAACGCGCTCCTGGATCGATGCCATTCACCACTGCGCCCACCGCGCCCGGAGCATTGACCTCAACTCTGCCAAGCAACTGCTCGACGACAATGGTCTGGCCAACAGCGCCGACTTCCTCACTGCCATGGAAGCCGTACTGGAAGTGCTGCCCCTCTCGGCCCGCTACACCGGCTTCGATCCGGTGAAGGCCGCTGCTCCAGCTGCGTCCGACTTCGAGGCCCTGGAGAACCTGCGTCGTCTGGCGCTCGCTGAGCAGGTGCCGGCACCCAAGCAGCTGGAGTTGGTGCTGGCGGACCTGGCTGAGGCATAAGCAGCCATGGCCGGCCTCGCCGATCACGCCTGGAAGGGGCGCTTCAGCAGCTCGATCGAGAGCCTGTTGGACGGGTTCTACAGGCCGGCCCTGATGGATGCCACCCGCTACTGGCGCATCACCGGCTACTTCACCAGCCGCTCTCTTCTCCAGGTACTCGAAGGCGTGGAGCACCTAGTGGCGGCCTCAGCCGATGGGATCGGGCATGGACAGATGCGCCTGATCACAGGCGTTTTCCTCAGCGAGGCAGACATCACCGCTCTGGCGGCTGGAGCCCCCGGTGAGACCGTTCTCGCCGATCACCTCTCGAAACACTTCCCCTTCAAGGGAGTCGAGCCCGGAGGCCAGGGTGCTGCAGCCCTAGGGGCCGAGCTCCTGGCCTGGCTTGTGGATCGTGGGCACCTGGAGATCCGCGTGGGGCTGCCCCTCATCGACGGGCTGATCGTCAACGACGGCGCGATCTTCCATGCCAAGGAAGGCGTGATCGAAGACAACCACGGGCAACGATTGGGCTTCAGCGGCAGCGTCAACGAAACGCCCAACGGCTGGACCAGCAACTTCGAAACCATCCAGACCTTCTGCTCCTGGAAGCCTGGTGGTGCCGAGGCCATTGATGATCTGGAGGCTGGCTTCCTACGGCTCTGGGAAAACCAAGACTCCGGCGCCCGCACCTTCACCCTGCCCGAGGCAATCCGCCAGCAATTGGCCATCTTCCAACCAACGGAAGGGGTGCCCCGTCGCCTCAAACCTTTCCTGAACGATCTGCCCGCGCCGGAGCCAGAGCCCGTCGTTGAGAGCGTCCCCGACATCGATGAACGGCGCCGCATCGTGTGGAGCTACGTGCTTCAGGCTGCCACCAGCGATCTGCCCGGGGCCGAACGGGTTGGTGAAGGCACCAGTGCCGTCACTCCCTGGCCACATCAACAGCGGGCCTTCCAGCGTCTCTGGCAGCAGTGGCCGCCCAGACTGCTGATCGCCGACGAGGTGGGCCTCGGCAAAACGGTGCAGGCCGGCCTGCTGCTGCGCCAAGCCTGGTTAAGCGGGCGTGCCCGCCGCATGTTGGTGATGGCACCCGCGTCGGTGCTCAAGCAGTGGCAGCGGGAACTGCGTGAGAAGTTCGGCCTCGACTGGCCCATCTACAGCGGCAAGTCGCTCGACTGGCAGCCCACCCGCTTCCGTCCGGCTGGGCTCTCCCAACCAGTGGACCGGAGCAGCTGGACCGCAGAGCCTTATGTGCTGGTCTCCAGCCACCTGATGAGGCGGCGCGATCGCCACAAGGATCTGCTGGAAGCCGAGCCTTACGACCTGGTGGTGCTCGATGAAGCCCACCACGCCCGCACCCGTCGAGAGAACAGCAGCAGCGGCGGTGAGCGCCTCCGCCCCAACACCCTGATGCAGCTCATGCAGCAGCTGCGCCAACGCACCAACGGTCTGCTGCTGCTCACCGCCACGCCCATGCAGGTGAGTGAGCTGGAGGTGTGGGACCTGCTCGCCCTGCTGGGCATGCCCCCCGAGTGGACCGAAGACGCCTTCGAGCGGTTCTTCGAGTGGGTGGAGAAGGAGAACCCGGATGAGGCCACCCTGTCGTACCTGGCCGGACTGTGGCGCAGCAGCGTGTCGGCCTTTGGCGAGGCACCGGGCAATGCCCTGCCGGAAGACCTGCGCAAGTCGCCACTGCGCAAACGCAAGGCCCTGCGGGCCCTCAACGACACCGATCCCCTCTCCCGCCGCAATCTCAGCATCGAGATCCGCCAGGCCTCCCTCGCACTAGCCAAACGTTGGACCCCGGTGCAGGGGCTGATCTCCCGCCACAGCCGCAACCTGCTGCGGGCCTACAAGCAGCAGGGATCGATGGATCTGGCCATCGGCACCCGCCATGTGGATGACCGCTTCCTGGAGAGCACGCCGCAGGAGCGGGCGCTGTACGACGCCGTGGAGGACTTCATCTCCACCCAGTACGCCCAGGCCTCTGGCCAGAAGAAATCGGCGGTGGGCTTCGTGATGACGATCTACCGCCGCCGCCTCGCCAGCAGCGTGGCCGCCCTGGTCTCCACACTGGAGAAACGACTAGCCGGCCAGCAGCAGCAGCTGGAGGAAGACGCTGCAGCCGCAGAAGACGACGACATCAGTGGAGAGCAAACCTTCGATCTGGAGGGCATGCAGATCGCCTTCCAGGAAGCCTCGCTCCAGGGTGAACTCGATGCCATCGGTGTGCTGCTCGATCAGGCCAGGCCTCTGGTAGGCCACGACAGCAAGGGGGCCGAGTTCCTCAAGGCCATCGAGGAGCTGCAGGCCCAGGGCTACAAGCAGGTGATCGTCTTCTCCCAGTACAGCGACACCGTCGATGCCCTCAAGGAGCTGCTGATCGGCGCAGGGCGCACCAGCCTGATGGCTTTCACCGGACGCGGCGGCGAGATCCTGCAGAGGGGTGGGGTCTGGAAGGCCCTGAACCGCGAGGCCACCAAACGGGGCTTCAAGGAAGGCAAGGCCGAGATCCTGCTCTGCACCGATGCGGCAGCCGAAGGCCTGAACTTCCAGTTCTGCGGTGCCCTGATCAACTACGACATGCCCTGGAACCCGATGCGGGTGGAGCAGCGCATTGGCCGCATCGACCGCATCGGCCAGACCCACGAGCAGATGCAGATCATCAACCTGCACCTCGATGGCACGGTGGAGGCTGATGTGTACCGGGCGCTGAAGGGTCGGATCGCGATGTTCGAGCAGGTGGTAGGCAAGCTGCAGCCGATTCTGGCCAAGGCATCAAGCTCCATCTCCCAGGCCACACTCGTCAGCCGTGATCAGCGGGAGAAGGCACGGGCATCTGCTGTGGCGGCTGTCGAACAGGAGCCCGAGATCAAGGGTCTGGACCTTGATGACGTCCTCCAGGACCTCGATGCCATCCGTGATGTGGTGAACACCCTGCAGCCCTCACCACTCACCTTGGCTGATCTGGAAGCCATCCTCAGACAACCGGCGTTGCTGCCACCCGGCTGCAGTGCCCGCTCAATTGGCGCCTACGACTTCGCCTGGACCCAGCCCGGTCTCGACAAGGAAATGCGCGTCACCTGCAACGCCTCCTACTTCGATGACAACAGCGATAGCTGTGAGCTGTGGGTGCCGGGAAGTCCGTTGTTCCCCATGGAACCAATACAGGACTTAGGCACTTCCAATTCCGCATGTATTTCAAGGCAGCAGTTCGATATAGCATTGAAATGACAAGCTATGTCAACACATTTCAAGAATTTTATGCTCGGCCGGCACATGCTTTTTGGCATTATTTTGCGGCCAACCAGATTGCAGTCGCACTGGCGTTCGCCAATACCCCTAACTCGACAAGAACAAAATGACTGGTATTCCTGACGATCACGCTACCACCAACAAGGCCTTTCCATTCACAGACAAGGCTTCAGGAGGCTTCGGAGACTGGAGAGACGAGTTTAATCGTCAGGAATTCTGCAACCAGGTTGGCAGCCTGCTTCTCGAGCATAGAAGCCCTGAAGGCATTGCAATTTCCATCGAAGGAGAATGGGGGTCCGGCAAGTCTTCGGCACTAGCCATGATTAAGGCCTTCTTAACCATACATAAGCAGGATCTATCTTCCAAATCCTCAGGATCTCTGACGAGAATAGCTAAATTTAAGCGGTGGCTTCGGAGACATAGGCGTAAGAGCCCTCTTGCGCATGAAGATTGCACTCCGATTCTCGCTGAATTCAATCCTTGGCTAGTTGGCGCTGCAGATCACATGATTCAAGCTTTCATGGCTCAAATTGCATCTGAGCTTGGTCAGGTCAACCAAAACGCCAAAGCAACTGAAGCCGCTCAGCGTCTTATCGCATACGCACAACTGCTAGAGCCGCTGAAATGGATTCCAGGAGCAGAGCCTTGGACCTCGATTGTAAGAGGAGTCGTTGATAAAACTGGGCAAGGAGTTAAAAAAGTCAGCGAACTTCACAAGCTCAATATTGGCAAGCAGAGAGACGCTCTAAAGAAAACACTGCTCGAGCTGGGTCGTAACATTATCATCTTTATCGATGATATCGACAGGCTGCCACCTGCTGAAGTATTTCAGATTGTGCGTGCTATTCAGGCCGTCTCAGATTTGCCACGTTGTTCCTTCGTCATTGCCCTAGACCCTTTCTATACAGAAAAAGCACTACAGACGGCTGCTAGCTTCGAGAGCCCTGGACAATATCTTGACAAGATTATTCAGCTCCGTCTTTTTCTTCCGCAAGTAAACAAGGCTGACTTGGAGTTATATTTTGAGAAACGGCTATGGCAGGCCATCACTCCTTTGCAGCAAGATCGCTTTCGTGACGAGCAAAAGCGCCTAAGCCAGATCTGGCAGTTGGGAGTGAAGCCACTCATTCAGACGCCAAGGGATGTTATCCGGATCATCAATCGGTTTCTGTATATAGAGCCAAAGTGTGGCACGGAGGTCTGCTGGGGTGATCTGTTGGGATTGCAAACGATTGCAATAGTTCTGCCGAATGTATTCAGGCACATCATGCAAAATCCAGGTGCTTACACAGGGATCGACATGGCCGACTCCTACCAGCGTGGCAGCCATCAAGAGCACGTCGACCAGTTTGCAGATGAGCGTGCAACTGTATTAAAATCCTTGCCAGACAAGACAAGAATTCAGACCCAGCGGCTGTTAGAAGATCTTTTTCCATTGTTGCGCAAATACTCTTATGACAAACTTGGTCAACAGGAATTTTCAAAGAACAGAAGGATTGCTGCCAATGACAGATTAAGAATAGCGCTCACCTATGATCTTCCCTCTGATGAAGTCTCGCAAGCTGACGTTCAGTCCTTTTGTTGTGATCCAGCAAGTAGAGACAATGTAATCAGGAGAGTTATTGCCAAGGATTTACTGGATCGCATTCTTGATCTTGCACTGCAAAAAATTGATTTATCTACGGTTCCCGACAAAAGAGAATTTGTGGTTTTCCTGGGAACAATTGTCGAAGATCAACAAATCAATGGTCGCTCTCAGGGATTCCGATCGCTGTTTTACATGTCCACAATTGATAAGATCATACGGCTTTCCGAAGTTGTGTTGGCGAGCTTGGGTGATGACGGTGATGAGCTGAGTGTTCTTAGCGACTTGGTCTCGAACCCTGCTATTCTTTCGTTGGCCACTCATCTACTGGCAAGGATCCTCGCCAAGCGTGAGGAAGGACTACAGCAGAGCGAGATCGCATCCACAAAGACTTTCATCCCAGCATCGGAGAATCCAGTCCTCAAAGAATGGTTTGATACAGCGGTCAACGTCCTTCGCAGCGAAGCCTTTGCGGAAATTGCCGATAAGTGGATTATAGTACGGATTCTTTTGTCACTACAGGAAGGCCGAGAGCAAATTCCAGACTTG
Organism: Vulcanococcus sp. Clear-D1; assembly: GCF_014654725.1. Taxonomy (GTDB): domain Bacteria; phylum Cyanobacteriota; class Cyanobacteriia; order PCC-6307; family Cyanobiaceae; genus Vulcanococcus. The sequence goes on from NZ_JACVZV010000018.1 coordinate 103,725, forward strand.
CTTCTGCCTCATATCAATTCTGACCACCGCATCGATGCCATTGCTGATATCTTTATTAGCAACGAGACTGATTCGGCAGAGGGGACTACGGTTGCCTGCAAGAACGAATACTTGAGAGAGCTAGGCGATCCTGGCATCATTCGCGCGAGAGCAGATAGTCGCTTGAGCGATCCATTGGTTCAAGCAAACAAGAGACTTGTTGCGATATACAAGTCAATTGTGCAACAGCAGAAAATCTATGTTCAGAATGCGGAGCAAGAGCAAGAGTGGAGCGAATTGAGTAGCTAGACACTGGGGCGAGAAGTTTCAGCGGCCAAAGTTGCAGGTTGTTCGGCCTGAACTGAGTTACAGGCTTCGCTTTGAGGTCGGTACCGTAGGCCCTTCCATGCTCCGCGCCTCGGCAAGGGTTTCACCAGCCAGCCGGGTTGGACGTTGGGCTTCGCTGCGCTCCGCCATCGAGGCGGGGCTGGCCCTTGCCTTTCGGCGCGGTTGCAGGGCGGGTCCTGCGTCACCCCTCCAGTGGCTGCTGCCGAGTCCCACCGTGCCTCCCTGTCCTTCCCATCGGACAACGGCAAAACCGGCCCGATCGCTGTCTCCGGCACCAGCCGGCTCACTTGCCCTTCCTCTTGCCCATTGGCTGGCGATCAGGGCTGCTACGCCGAGGCTGGCTTCCATACCAGGCTGCACTGGGATCGGCTTAGCCACGGCGAGAGCGGCTCCCCGGCAGCGGCCTTCATCAAGCAGGTGCTGGCGCTGCCGGCCGGCATCCTCTTCCGCCATTGCGTCGCCGGTGATCAGTGGCCTGATCCAGCTGATCCTCTGCGCATCGATCACGGCCTGTTGCTCCAGCTGGCCAGAGCCACACGGCATCTGCGGGCGGCCTGGTCGTTCACCCACTTCCCGATGGGCCCCGCCAATCAGGCCACCATCCGGCTGGCAGCCGCCAAGGGGCTGGTGGTCAATGCCTCCACCGAGTCCCGCTCCACGGCGGCCGCGTTGGTGCGGCAGGGCATCCCGGCGGTCTGCGTGGTGCCGCCCGATGCGCCGGCGGTGAGCCGCCACGAGGGCGTGCGGTTCGTGGCCTGCCCCGCCAGCCGCAGCGGCCGCAAGGTGCAGTGCATCAGCTGCGGCGGCCGCTTTGGTCTTCCCCTCTGCGCCCAGGCCGATCGGCCGTTTGTGATCACCTTTCCCGCTCATGGCCCCCGGGCTGCTGCGGCGGCGGCCCACTGCAGATGAGCTAGCAGTGCCCTCTGGGTCTTGCTCCGGGCCTCTCCAGTCTGAGGCCCTCCTGACGTCGGGCCTCCGCTGGGATCGGGTCCCGTCGCTGCGCCGCACCCGGCGCCGATCGTCATGGCCACGCTCTCTGGCTTCCCGTCCGTTGCGGCCGCCTCGCCGTTCTGCAGCCCCGAGGAGGATCCGTTCCTGCTGCTGGAATCCACCCTGCGCTCGGTGCAGGAGATCCTGATCCGCCGGCGTGGGCTGCCGCTCCGGCGCACTTGGATCGAGCAGCCCTATCGCGAGGAGGAGATCACGCTGCTGGAGGAGAAGGTGCTGCCGGCAATGCAGAGCTGCCTGGAGCGCATCGGGGAGATCGATGCGGAGCTCGAGGCGCAGCAGGATGCCGAGATGGCCCGCATCGAAGCCGAGCGCGCGGCAGCGCTGCAGCTGGTGGTGGCCTGAGCCCAGCTTGGGGGCTCCAGCCCCCTGGCCCTCATGATGGCTCAGTCGGCTGCAAACACCAGGGTGGAGAGCGGCCACCAGCCGCCACCGCCCTCGTCGTAGGACAGCTCTACCATCGGATCAGCATTGAGGGATTCGGGCGCCAGGCTCAGCACACTGGCGCCGCTCTCTGGGCTGATCAGGTCACGCCAGCAGCGCGAGCCAATCGCCGGCAGGAGTGTCGTGGTGTCAGGCATGGGTTATGGGCTCACCATCACCCGGTTGCCAGCGCCGCTGTTGCTCACAGCCGCGAACTGTCTCCGCTGGGGAGACCAACAAAGCGAGCGCCAGCCCAGATCAGCCGGGGAGCTGCGCACCGTCCAGTTGAGACCATCGGCGCTGGTCATGATCCGGTTGCCGGTGCCGCTGCTGCTCACCGCCACCAACAGCTCCCGCTCCGGCGCCCAGCAGAGGGAGGTCCAGGCGTTATCGGCTGCTGAACTGCGGCTGCTCCAGCTGAGGCCATCCGGGGAGGTCATCACCCGGTTGCCCCGGCCGCTGCTACCCACCGCCACCAGCAAACCCAGCTCCGCCGCCCAGCAGAGCGCCGTCCAACTGTTGGCTGCGGCGGCTGTCCCCAGCGTCCAGTTGCGGCCATCGCTTGAGGTCATCACCCGCTGGCTCCCGCCGGTGCTGCTCACCGCCACGAACAGCCCCAGTTGACGCGCCCAGCAGATCGAGCGCCACTCCTGATCCGCGGCAGCCGGGCCGGCTATCCAGGTGAGGCCATCACTGCTGGTCATCACCCGGTTGCCCGTGCCACCGCTGGCTACGGCCACGAGCAGGCCCAGCTCGGGTGCCCAGCAGATCGAGGTCCAGTTGTTGTCGACCGGCGTCGCACGCAACGTCCAGCGGTGGCCATCCGGTGAGGTCATCACCCGCTGGCCCGTGCCGCTGTCGCTGACGGCCACGTACAGCCCCAGCTCGGCGGCCCAGCAGAGCGCCACCCAGTTCTGATCCGCCGCTGATGGTTGGGGGCTCCAGCGGATGCCATTGCTTGAGGTCATCACCCGGTTGCCGCTGCCGCTGTTGGCGACGCAGGCGTAGAGCTGCAACACCGGCGACCAGCAGATCGCCTGCCAGCTGTTGTCCGCCGCCGAGCGCACGGTCGACCAGAGCACACCGCTGATTCCCAGCACTGGCGGCGGGCTCAGGAGGTCTGCCATCGCCGCTGCCGGCAGCTGGTAGGTGCCGGCCTGGGGTCCGACGGGACGGGTGATCGCCAGCAGGTCGCCTGGTTGGAGGGTCATCAGCTGCGGCGCTCAGGGCAGGGCCGGCAGGGTGCTCAGGTCAAGCGGCATGTAGTCCCCCGCCGGCTGGGCGGTGGCCATCGCTGCCTGCAGCTGGGCTGCGTCCACCACCCGCCCCGGGGTGCCGTCCGCCAGCGCCAATGGGTCGGCCAGCTGCACCACGCCGGCAGCGGCGGTGGTTGCGGGCTCGACGCTCAGCAGCGGTTGGGCGGGATCGCTCTCATCAACGGCCAGCGGTGCGGCCACCTGGATGCGGATCACGCCGGCGCCATCGGGGCCCAGGGCAGCGTTGGCACTCCAGTTGCTGCCGTCAAACAGCAGCAGATCCCCCTGGGCGATGTCCGCTCCGGCGATGCCGCTCCAGCTGGCCATGGCGGGGCCGGAGCTGCTGGCGATGTACACATCCCCCGCCTCAGCCGCAGCCGGGGCCTCGGTGGTGGTGGGGTCGATCGCCCCCCTGTAGGTGAGCGCGCCAGGGATGGCGGCATGGAGGGTGCCGTCGGCATCCACCGAGAGGTTGGTGCCGGGCTTGATCGCACCGATCGCCGCCTCCGTGGCGGGGCTGAGCATGAACGCCTTGACCTCATCAGCCGTTGCCCGGTAGGGCGTGCTGCCGCGCTGCACCAGCAGCAGGTCGGTGGGCTGGGGCAGGGAGCGGCTCGTGGTGCGGCTCTCGGTGGTGGTGGCCATGGCGATCAGTTCAGAAGGGGGGAAGTAGGACGAGAGATCAGGCCGGCAGGGGGCTGAGCAGGCGCAGGTCCAGCGCGATCACCACCACCCCATCGCCGGCGGCGGCACTGAGCAGCGGCGCCAGCGCCTGCAGTGCCGTGACGCCGCCGGACGGCGGTGGTTCAGGGGTGCCGCCGTCCTGCAGCTGCGCCTGGCCCAGGAAGATCACCCCCTGCGGCCGGCTGTTGCTGCGGCACTGGGCGGTCAGCTCGGCCAGCACAGCCGGATCGGGAGTGGCCATCGGCGCCAGGGCAGTGCTGCTGAGCTGTTGCCAGCCCCCAGCCAGGAATGCGCTGGCTGGGACAGCGCTGGCTGCTGGGATCAGAGCAGGGCATCCCCCAGCTCCAGCGCGGCGAGATCCGCGGCATCGTTGATGCCCTCGTTGCTGACGCTGGCAGTGCCCGATGCACTGGCCTGGGCCTCCAGCGCCATCGCCTGCTCCACGAGTTCGGCCTTGGTCTGGCTGCCATCGAGCTCAACGCCGTAGACGGTGGAGCAGAACTCCATGATCTGGGCCTTGGTCATGGCCTGGAAGTCGGTGGGCTCAGAAGCCAACAGGGCCTCGCCACCATCGGTGGTGGTCTCCAACGGGTCGTCGGTAGGAGTGGGCTCATCTGGTGCTGGGGCGTGCTCGGTCGCTTGCGGTTGCTCGGGCTCGAGGTCCAGCGCATCCACCAGCTTTGGCTCCGGCGCGTTGTCCCCGGTGTCCACCGGGGCCGGCTCATCGCCACCACTGGTGCTGCTGAGCAACTGCCAGCCCAGGGCCTGCCAGCCGGCCAGGTGCACCGGCCAGATCGAGCGGGTCGCCCCGTCCTTGCCGATCAGCAGCTGGGTGGGCGGCAGCAGCGATGCATCGCCCACACCCGGATCCGGGCTGACGGTGAGCCGCTGCTCCGGGCCCGAGAGGCGAACGGGGGTGGAGGCGGGGTTGCTGCTGTCAAAGGGTTGCAGCAGCTCAAGCGGCAGGGCTTCAGCCCCTGCCGCCACGTTGAGGGTGTCGAGTGGGTTGCCCATGGCGCTCACCTCACAGCCCTTGGTTGGCGGTGAGCGCCACGGTCATCCCCACCGGCGTGGCGGGAGAGACCGTCGCCCGCGCCAGCCGCAGGCAGGGCGGGGTGATCAGCGCACTGTCAGCCGGGTCGATCAGCAGTGCGGCCCCGCTGATGATCGCCTCCACCTTGCCGCCGGCGGCGGGGATAGCGACGGCTGCGGCGGTGATCCAGCTGCCGGCGTTGCCATCGGCCAGTAGCGGCGCCAGCTCCAGGGTCACCGTCACCGCCTCGCTGTGGCCGGCGTGAGAGGCGACCAGCACAAAGGAGCTGGCGGCATCGAGATCGGTGCCGAGGTTGACGACATCACCGCTACTGCGAGTGTGTTCGTAGCAGTCGGTGGCCGAGTGGTTGATCCAGCCGACGAGCACCGTCTGGGCGTCGAGCAGCCGGGTGGCTTGAGAAGTCATCAGGGGTCTCCTGTGCGAAAGGGATGAATGGGTCTGGGTAGTCCTCCGGGGTGAGGCGTTACTCAGGGCAGCACCAGCGGCATGGGGGCGACGTTGTACAGGCGTGCGGCTGCCTTGCGGTTGCAGACGGCAAAGCCCACGTACCAATCGACCCGCGTGCGGAACACCGGTGCGTCATGCACCTCCCCGAAGTCCCGCACTGAGATCCCGTAGCGCCCCTCGAATGGGCCCTGCAGACCGCAGACCGCCGCGTCACCGAGCACGCAGCAGTAGATCGAAGTGGTGTCTCCGGGTTCGTCGTACCCGAGCACGGCGTTGCCCTCGGCGTCCTCCTCCACCAGCAGGATCTCGATCCCCTCGAAATAGTGGCGGCCGTCGATCACCTCATAGAGGTCGCCGCCGGCCTGACGGGAGGCAGTGCTGATCTGGCGGCGGGCCGCCTTGCTGGCGATCAGCACCTTGTCGCCGCCGTAGCCGATCACGCTGTCGCTCAGCGCCTCCAGCGCCAGCAGGTTGAGGGTGCTGCCGCCGTTGTCGATCGTCTGGTCCTCGCCGGGCACCAGGCGCTTGCTCAGCCCGTTGAACGCTCGCGGATCGAAGGTGTCGTCGCCGTTGATGATCGCCGCCTCCAGCGTCAGGCGCATCGAGCGCACTTTCATCTCGGTCTGGGCGGCGCGGGCCTCGGGGCCCTGCATGTCGACGATCGAGCGGTCCACATCCAGGTCGCCGCCGAACAGGTGCACGAACTCCGAATCGGAGTTGATGACGCCGTAGCTCTGGCGGTAGCCCTCGTTCACCGCCCGGAAGCCGACGCGGGGGAGTTTGGTTTCAGCCGGAAAGCTCAGCGAGCCCCCCACGAGGTTGCGGAAGGGCAGCCGGCGCAGCAGTTCCCCTTCTGCAAAGGTCTTGAGCACCGCCAGCTGCTCCGCGCGGCGGGCGTATTTCTGCGCCTCGATCAAGGTCAGGCCCAAGGGCACGCTCCCGGGGCCTCGCCCCAGTGACAACAGCAGCTGTTGCCAGGTGTCCCCACGCCCCAACCACCGAGGAGACAGAACCGTGGTGGCCCAGCTCCTGGTGGAGCGGCTACGCGCAGCCCTCCTCATGGTCCGGGCGGCCTCAAGGGCTGCGCGAGTCAGCCGGACTGGTGCGTTGGCTGCGCTGCGCTCCGCATTGCAGAAGGGGCTGCCCCTTGACCCCGCCCGGCCTGCTTCGGGGTCTTCGCTACGCCTGCCATGGCTTCAGCATCCCGGATCCGCGCCTTCCAGCTCCTGAGCTCCCGCACCCTGGAGTTCCTGTGCGAGGAGGCATCGGCCCACCGCCCGGCTCCTCTTGAGCGGCTGGAGCGCCTCTGCGCCGATCTGCTCTTCGATCGCCAGGTGGCCACGCCAGCTTCGGTGCCCGTCTGGTGCCCCGAGAGCGAGCTGCCCTTCTGAGGGCCCAGGCCCTTGGGCCCCTGGCCCCGGCTGCGGCCGGGGCTCTTCTTTTGCCCGCAGCCGGCGGCCCCAGGCCATCAATGGCAACAGGGCTCAGCAGCACCACGCCCATGGCCAGCCCCATGACCCCCGAGCGGTTCCAGGACCGCTTTGAAGCCTTCCGCGGTGAACCTCAGCAGGTCTCCGGCGTCTGGACCCTCCACGCCGCGATCGCTGCACTGCCCGGCAGCGAGGCCGTCCTCGATGAACAGGCCCCCTGGGCGCTCACCTTCAGCCAGAAACCCGCTGCGACCCCGGCACCAGCAGTCCCCAGCGGCGGCCTCGATCCCCGCGGCTCAGAGGAAGCCGGGATGGCGGGCCCGCAGCTGGCAGCTCCCGTCCAGCCCGGGGATTCCTACCTGCTGGTGAATGACCGAGACCAGGACATGGAGGCCTACGACCACACCGGGGCCTTCCTCTGGAAGATCCCCTGCCTGGCCCGTGGCCAGGGCGCCGACACCGATTGGAGCCACAACAGCACCGACACCCCGCCGGGGCTCTACAGGCTCGGCCAGCTCTACGCCGACTACGAGCAGAACCCCAACCCGCCCTGCTCCGATACCGCGATGGGCTACGGCTGGTATTCCTTCGACATGGAAGAGCTGGAGGGCCAGGAGGCCGCCCACGGCCGGGCCGGGATCATGCTCCACGGCGGCGGCTCGGCCTGTGGCTGGCCCGGCGCCTGGGCACCGCAGCAACCCCTGCACCCCACCCTCGGTTGCGTTCGCCTGCACAACGCCGATCTGCGCGACAAGGTGCTGCCCCTCTACCGGCAGGGCACCGTCTATGTGGGGGTGTTCCAGGAAAAAAAGTGACGACGGGGCTGGTGTTGCCACCGGCTGGGGCCTGATCGCGACGGAGGAGCGGCGATGCAAGCCAACCCAGCACCCCGACCGCCCAAGCCGCCGTTCGACTGCGAACGGTTTGTGTTCAAGATCCTGGCGGTGGTGATCGGCACCCAGCTGCTGATCTATTCCCTCGCCGCTGGGGTCTGCGGCCAGCGGGCGATGGAGGGCAGGCCGATCGGCCAGATCTGCCCCGGCACGTTGGAGCAGCTGCAGGGCGGCTTTGATTCCACCCTCAAACTGCTGCTGGCGCTGCTGGGTGGAGCAGCGCTGACGCGCATGGACCGGTAACGCCTGGGAGCGGGAGGGGGGCTTGCTCCGGGCCTCTCCAGTCTGAGGCCCTCCTGGCGTCGGGCCTCCGCTGGGATCGGTCCCGTCGCTGCGCCGCCCTGGCGCCGATCACCATGGCCACGCTCCCGTCTGGCGTTTCTGCCTTCTGCCGGCCAGAGGAGGATCCGTTCCTGCTGCTGGAGTCCTGCGGCAAGGCCATCGAATCCATCCTGCGGGGGCATGTCGGCCGCCCACTGCGCCGCACCTGGATCGAGCACCCCTACGGAGAAGAGGAGATCACCCTGCTGGAGGAGGAAGTGTTGCCGGCCATTCAGCAGTGTCTGCTGCGGGTGGAGGAGATCGATCAGGCGCTGCAGCTCGAGCAGGATCTGGAGATCCAAGCGGTCCAGCGGGCCATGGCTCCTGATCAGAGCGCGCTGCTGGCTGAGGCCGAAGCGGCTGCCGTGGGCAGCTGAGGTCCAGCAGGGGCTTCCTGTTGGGTTTGGCTACGCAGCCAGGTCCTGAAGGAGCCCCTTCTCCAGATCACGGCGGTGGTCCTCTGAACAGCCACGCAGCCTGTGCCGCTCCGCCTCTCGCGCCTGCTCGGGCTCCGCGGCGCCGGCCGCAGAACAGCAACGGGCCAAACGCCCGAGCTGCTGTGGCAGCAGGGCAGGCCACCAAACGGGCCAGGGCCCATCGCCAGGAACACTGGCCCGGAATGCCGCTGGGAGGGCAGGAGAAGCGCCGCTTGGCGGCAGGCCGCATCAGTCCTGACGGGGAGCGCTGGGCAGTCCTCGATCCAGGCGGGTAATGAGCAGCTCTGTCCTCGGGCGCGGTGAGCGTTCAGCACGGAGTTGCATCCATGCCCGTGGGGCGTGGCTGGCCGGGCGGAGCGAAACCCCTCCGCAGCCTGCCCCTGCGGCTTGCGCTGGCCAGGGCTGACGCGAGTCTCGCTGGGCTCGCCCCTGGCCAGCACTGCGCCTGCGGGGCGTCTGGTCGGTGTTCTCCGCTCCACCCCAGCCATGGCCACTCCCCAAGGCCCCGTCTGCGAAGTCCGCCTGCTTGTGGTTCACCGCTATCAGCCCGGAGTTCAGAAGCTCGGCACCACTCCCTGTGAGGTCGAGTTCTTTGGCCGCCGCGGCAAGCCCGTCAAGAAGATGCGGCTGATCCCTGCCGAGAAGGCGTTCGCCTTTGCCCGCAAGCTGCAGGGCACCCCCGGCTGCACCGTCTCGGTCTGCTGAGCCAGGGGGCTCAGGCCCGGCTGCCGGTTGGTGGCCGGGCCTTACAGCCAATGGCGGTAGGCACTCCGCTGCCGGCGGGCCCTGGCTTTGGAGCGAGCACTGCCGAACTGAGGACTGCTGCCGTCACGGCGACGGCGCACCCAGACGCCACGGCGAATGAGCTGGCTGTCCTGGGGATTGGCCCGACGGGCGGCCACGATCGCCCCATAGCCCCGTTTCTGCTGGCGTTGAGCACGGGACCGGGCCTGGCTGGCGCTGGCGGCCGGCACCACCGTGGCGGTGGATCGGTTGCGCCAGAACACCAGATACCAGGCCATCGCTCTACCGGCAGGGTGATCAGCGCCGCGGTGCAGCCGCCCTGGGCGTGGTGCCCTTGACGGCCTCCAGATAGAGCTCGGCCGTACTCAGGGTCTGCAGGTTCACCGCGCCGCCGTGCTCATGGCTCGTTTCAGGCACAGCAGCCGAATAGAGGCCGCTGCGCTGCTGGAACAGGAAGCTGTACACCGGGTGGCGGCGCAGCTCCTCCATGTAGTCGCCATCGCTCAGGGCCACCCCGTCGGCGGTGAGGGGCTGGCCCTTGCCGTCCACCGGCAGCAGCCGCTCGCGGCCATCCACATCCGCCAGCTGGAAGTGGCCGCCGCACAGCGTCACGAAAGTGTCAAAGAAGGTGCCCCGTTCGTCGCCACCCACGCGGCCCTCGGCCTCGGAGAACAGGCGCTCCATCAAGCGCTCCTTGCGCAGATTCTGCACCTGAGAGCGGGCCTCGTCCCGTTCCTTTTCAACGCTGCGCACGCGGCGCAGGTTGGCCTCGTTGAGCTGGCGCTCGCGCTCGCCCACCTGGCGCTCGAACTCCTCGCGCTTGCGTTCGGCGTCCTGCAGGCGGGCGTATTCGTCCGGGTTGATCTCCGAGAAGCGCGACAGCTGGGCACGGGCCTTGCGCAGTTCTTTCTCGAGCTGGTTGCTGCGGCGCCGTTCAGCCCGCAGGGGATCAGCATTGCTGGAAGCGGCTGCAGGGGGGTCGTCGTTGTCGCCGCTGGCGCTGCTCGAGTCCTGGGGAGGAACAGCATCAAAGCTGTCGTCACCTGTGCCGACGTCGTGGCCGCCGGCCTCGTCGTCGCCCTCATCGAGGGGGTCGAGTTCAGCAGCTAGTGGAGCTAAGGAACCAGCAGGTCCCTGGTTGGGTTGCTGCTGCTGCTGGCGGTAGGTCTGCCACGGAGCAGAAGAGGCCAGGGGAGCTGGAGCAGCGCCGCTGTTGGCGCCATAGGAATCAGAGGAGAAGAAGGAGGAGGACATCACCCATCACGGCTGTGGTGTTGCGGGCGCCCCGTCCGGGCTGCGCTCGCTTTCCCTGTTGCCAGCAGCCGATCCCACTGCTGGCTAGCAACGCCAGGGGGCGTGCCGGTCCGCGTCAAGATGGAAAGCCCTGGTGCCTGGGGCGTGGCAGATATCACCGCCGTTACTGGTGCCGGCCTGGCCGCAGGAGCCGCCGCCGCTGCAAAGGTCCGAAAGGGTCTGGATCGCACCACCAAAGTCCTGGCGGTGGCTGCCGGCACGGTTGCGGCTTCGCTCAGCGAGCTCAACAACTTCGGGGTTGACCCCCAGCTCATCAGCCGCATCACATCTGCGGCCTCCAATCACGGCGTGGCTGCAGCAGATCTGCTGGCCAAGCTGCCCGGGGAACTGGAGCACTACGGCACCGCAGCGGTTGATGGCTTCCTCAAGGGGGGCGATGCCCTCGGCAAGCACTGGTCCCACATCGAAAGCCGTTTCAACTCCCCCCACCTGGCCGCCGATGCGGCCAATGGCATCTGGGAGGACGGCTCGGTCAACATTAGCCGCGGCTCCAGCGACATGAGCTGGCTGGAGCGACTCCGGGCCAGCACGGACAACCACCTCGATGGACTGATCGCCGCAGCTCAGACCCCTGAGTTCTGGCACCGCACCCTCGGCAATGCCGTGGAGGCCAGTGCCTATTCAGCAGCGATCACCGCGGTGGATCAACTGCTGGTGCACCGCGACCTGTTGCTCAACGGCACAGCCGATGAACGCAAAGAGAGGCTCTTGCAGATCCTGCAGACCAGCGGCTTGATGGCTGCCGGAGCGCTGCCTGTCTCGGTGTTTCTGGCAGTGGCACTGATGCTCGTGCCTGGCCTGGCGGTGGTAATGGGTCCGCTGGGGGTGATCGGCAGTGCCGGACTCGGGTTGAGGCTGATCACCTCTGCCGTGCGTCATCCCAGCCAGCAGGAGCGGCAGGCGGTCCAGCAGTTGCAGGGCTTCCTGCAGGAGCTGGCCTATGCCCAGCAGCGCGATAGCGACGGCAATCTGACCATCACCGTGCAGGCCCAGCCGGCGAGCTGATCGGCTGAGACTTCTCGGGATCAGGATTGTGGCTCCCTTCCCCGGCCTTGGTGGCCGGGCTGTCATCGAGCGTCGGGCTGCTGATTGCATTGGCCGTGGCCAGGGCCAGCTGGTGGCACAGCTCCTCGACCGTGACTTCCATGCCTACGTGGAGCATCTGGACTTGGAGGCGGCTTGAGCCGCTGGGCTCTCCATCAGCCCGCCGGATCCGGCAGCTCATCCAGTACAGGCGCCGAGCGCCGGGCCGGCAGGTAGATCCACTCCCCCGTCGGCAGCGGCGTCGAGGGCATGTAGCCAGGCACCAGCAACTGCATCCCCGCCGGGATGGAAGTGGTGGAGCGGTAGACGGGCAGGAGCAGGGTGGTGCCAGCCGGCAGCGGTTCCTCGCTGGGCCAGCTGCTCAGCTCTGGGTTGAACTGGCGCAGCAGAGAGAGGCTGAGGTTCTGCTCGGCCGCCACGCTGCTGAGCGTGTCGCCTTCGGAGGTGATGTAGGTCTCGCTCTGCTGCAGCACCGGGTTGAGGCTGCGCAGCTTGCTTTCCGTGGTGCCATGCCGGCCAGCCAGCACCGCCAGGGAATCCCCCTCGAGGGCGGTGATCGTCTGGGTGCTCTCCAGCTGGGGGTTGATCCGCCGCAGGGTGGCCACGGTGGTGCCGTAGCGCTCGGCGATCAGGGTCAAGGTGTCGCCCTCCCGCAGCACCAGCACGATGTGGGGCCTGAGCACGAGCTGGATCGCTTCCCCCAGCAGCGGCTGCACCAACAGGCCGATGCCGCCTGGGCCGTAGTCCGCCCCGAAGTGCTGCACCAGGCAGCCCGCGAACTGGGCCCGGCCGCCGGATGGCAGACCGCCCTGGGGCGAGAGCTGGGCCAGGTCCCCCAGCCACATCACCCCCTGGCAGGGGGCCTGCACTGTGCCCAGCAGCATTGGATCCCAGGGCAGCGGCGCCTCCTCGCGGAAACCGGGGGTGGCCCAGGCCTGTTCAGCCGCCAGCCAATCAAAGGTGTTGCTGGTGCTCACCGGCAGGATCGCCGCCCGGCAGAGGTAGCCCCGCAGCCGCACATCGCCCGGGTCGGTGAGGGCGGTGTCGTTGTAGCCGCTGACGATGCCGCTCTGCTCGAGGAAGCAGTCGATCACGTGCCGGCGAATGGGCACCGGGCTGCGGCTCTCGGGCCGGTCCACCTCAAACAGGCAGAGGCGAGCGTTGGCGTAGGGCTGCAGGGCCAGCCACAAGGGCAGAGCCCCAGGGGGCGCAGCCGCGGGCTTGGCCTCCCGGCTGTCGGTCGTTGGGGCAGCTGCAGGCAGAGAGACCAACTGACCCCACAGCGGCGCAGCGCGGAGGGGATTGAGGCCCTGGTTCAGCGGCGACAGGGGCTGCTCCATCGCTCAGCCCCGCACCAGTGATCCCCGGAAGGGGTCGGGGTTGCACTGGCGCCAGTTCTGCAGCCGCGGCAGCAGCAACACCAGCTGGCCGATGTGCTGGCTGCGCTGCTTCCCCAGCACCACCGCCGGCGAGGGGCCCGCAGGATTCCACTCGCTCTCGGTTTCCTCCAGCAGCAGCTCTGTGGCGTACTCCACCACCGCCAACTTGCTCAGCGGCAGCGGGTTGGGCACCACGCCGCCGGCCACGCCCTTGCGCCTGCTGCGCACAGGGCTGTTCACCTCCGCCGGGGTCAGCGCCGCCAGCTGCTGATCCAGGCTCACGATTGCTTCCAGGTGGCCCTGGGCGGTGCACACCCCCGTGGGGTAGTGGGTCTGCAGCTGCGCCATCTCCCGGTTCAGGGCCGCCAGGGCAGCACTGGTCGCCGGGATAGCGAGGGCGATGCGCAGGGCCTCGGCGTCACCAGGGCGCCAGGTGCAGGTGGTTGGGGAGGTCTGGGTCATGCCCTCCCTTGCCAGCTCAACCCCCGATCTCCCCATTGGGCTCGCCCAGCCCCAGCCGTTGGCGCAGCTCCACGCCGTCGATCACCCCCCGCTCATGCAGCACCAGCCATTCCTGCACTGAGGGTTGGGGTTTTCGTGGCGGCTGGGGCGGCACCAGTGGGCAGATCTCCACGCTGCAGGCAGGTGCATCCGCCAGCTTTTCGCCGGTGAGGCGGGTCCACTGGCGTAGCAGGGTGCTGAGCATCGAGCTCTTCTGGCCCGCAAGCGACTGCAGCACCGCAAAGCTTTGGCCAGCAGTCAGGGAAATCTCCAGCTCTGTGCGGGCAGGGCCGTGGCCGCCGGCTGGGATCAGGGCGTCGCGGCGCATGGCTTCTTCCAGCTGCTGCAGATAGGCCCGGTGCTCCGCCAGCGAACGCGCCTCGATCTCGACCCACTGGAACTTGGCGCCCTCGGGCAGGTCCATGAAGGAGGAGGTCGAGAGCACCAGGCGCTGGGGCCGCTGGCCCTCTGCGGCGGCGGTGGCTGCACCCGAGCCGAGGGCCCCATCACTGCGGCGGAAGCCGTAGGCATCGACCAGCCCCGTGCGCACACCCACCGGCAGGGCGGTGCGGGAGAGGAGATCCTCGTATTCACTCCGGCAGCGGTAGTGATTGAGGTACTGGTGGGCCAGGCCCAGGTGGGGCAGATCGCCTTCGCCAAAGGCGGTGCCATCCACCGAGTACCAAAGGGCCGGCAGGTCAAAGCGCTGGGGCATCCGCTCCGGCTCCCCCACCGGCACCACGTCGTAGCCATCAACGCCGCCGGGGCTGGGGTTGGCCTGCCAGCTGCGCAGCACCAGGCCGTCATCGCTCACCGAGAGGCGGCGGTACAGCCAGGCCGCCGGATCCGGTACCAGGCCTCCGTGAGCGTCGATCACCACCGTGGGCACCGCTGCATTGCCAGTGGCGAATCGGGGCGGCAGCGCCTGCCGCAGCGGTTCCCGCCAGACGATCTCCACCGGCCCCGATGCCGGAGCGCCTGTGGCGCAATCGGTGGGCAGGCGCCAGTTGAGCAGGTCGCCACGGGGCACCAGCTGCAGACGGGGCAGGGATAGCCGGTCGCCCTTGGCGAGGGCCTCCAGCTGGTCCCCCTCTGAGGGCCAACGGTGCTGGGGCGGCAGTTGCAGGATCAGGCAGCCGCCATCGCGCAGGGTGAGCAGGTCGGCCAGGAACAGGAACACCCCCAGGTCGGTGCCCTGGCCGTCCACATCGGTCGCTACCCGGCTCAGGGAGTCGGGCAGCTCCTGCCAGGCCAGCCGTGACAGCATCCCCGCGTAGGTGCGCAGGGCATCGCGGTAGAAGCCGGTGGGGCGAGCTGCCTCGAGCCGCTTGAGGTAGCAGGTCTCGGGCTCCTCAATCCCGCGGGGCAGATACACCGGCCGGCGGCTGGTGCCGTCAGGAAGCTCCAGCAGGGTCCAGCAGTCGTAAACCAGCTGAAGGCGGTCACGTAGGCCGCTCAGGGTTGGGTGCTCTAGCCAGGGAGGCTTAACGGGAGCCTGAAAACCAATAGCGGGTGGGAGCGCGCAGAAGGAGGCTGGAGCTGGGCTGGGACGGAGGGATGTCGGCATTGCGAACTGGCGGGACTCCAGCTATTGCCGGAGTCAGGATTAGAGCGCCAAAAGCAAGGAACAGCTATACATCACGAAGGCAATACTTTTCTAGTAACCCCCTCTGCCGCTTCATGGCGGAGAAGCAGTTCTATGGGCGCTTCTGAGTTTGCGGATTACATCGAACACTTAAGGGGCTAGATTCAAGCCGTCCATGCGCTTGCATTCATCGGCGTTGCTACGACATGCCCTCCATGAGGGTAGAGCGTTCATGAAGAATTGAGGCATATGCTTCTTGCAATCCATTTGAATAAAAGAATCTCTCTGCTCGGTCTAGACAAGCAATGGCCTCTTGAAAGTCGCCTTGCGCAAGAAGTGAGCGGCACTTGATGATGTGAGGACAGGCACTAGGGCAATTGTTTGCGATAGCAATCTCGGACCATTTGCCAGCGTCTTCCTGGCGATGAGGCAGCAGCCAGTAGAGAATGCAAATCCATTCTAGAAACTTATGCTGAAAAGGTGGGCTTGCATCAGAGGAGTCAGCTATGTGCTCGGCTAGTTCATAGTCTTTGCCCTCGAGTGCGCAAGCCATGCATGTCGCAGCAAATATCTTGTAGTTGTTGGACAGTATACTGCTGTCATAGTCGGAGAGCTTCTTCGATATGAGCTCAAAACTATCTACGTACCAATCATAGGCTTTGCGAGGGCCAATGCTCACGCAAAGAGCACGATAGAATTCGTCAAGCCGATCAAATGTCAGCGAAGAAAGAGCTGAAAACTCTCCGATCGCAAACGAAGGCAAGCCCGCCGAGAGAAGAAGTCTGCAGTTCTTGAAACGGATATCGTTAATGTGTCCATTGTTCAATAATACATAATGCAGGGCGCTTGAGTCTGCTTTCTCTAGATCCTCGTTGTCATTCCTCCTCCCTGTTGGTATGGGCAGCTCACTAATAATTGCATCTTGAGCTTGAAGTAAGACTTGGGCAGCTTGTTCAAGTCGCTCAACATTGCTCAAGCCGTGGGATGCACTTGAGGAATGGTCGTCTTCAATTGCTGCCATGTTAGTTGTCAAGCATTCCAATTATGTGTGAGTAGAAAGTGTCAGCAATCCTCTCAAAATCATCTTCAATATCGGCAGGAGAAGGGCCCTCATCCATGAAGATCGCTAGGTTATCTAATTGTCTGTTCAGAATATCTCGCTTATGAATATCGATTTCATGAGCCGGAGGTTGCCAGAACGGGATGAGGAGTTTGACAAGCCTTAGTCGTTTTTCGGGGGGCATGCTCCACGCATCAATGAGGATCTCATACGCTCTTTTCCTGTCACGCTGTATCACCTTTTCGGGGTCATGGAAAAGCTTAGACTTAGTGCATGCATGCATGAAATGCTGAACAGTCCTAGATCTATATTCCGCTGAATATCGTGCCAGCATATCCCTCATGGCAAGAGATTGCCGGACTAGATATAGTAGTCCATCTGGCTCTGCCGCTGACTTGACTTGGTTTGCCGCAATAGATAGTTCATCTGTCCAGTCATCTGGACTTTCATTGTCTTCCGCGGCCAAGTATTGAGAACGCGGATAATTTTGTGCGTCGGCTGAGGGCGGAGTCTCGGCTGCAGTATCAGCCGTCAGACCCTTGTAATAAGATAATATCCCATGAAGGTTTAGCTCGTGAAGCTCAACGAGTCTTGGTTCATGGTTCCTGGCAGACTGGTATCCGATAATCTCTGACGCAAGTAGGCTTTGGATGTCGGCAAGCGAATACTGTTGAAAGGCATAGTTGTCATCGAGTTCTTGGAGAACACCAACGCCTAGCTTGATCGGTCGACCGATCTGCTCAAAATAAGGTATCCCTTGAAGGTTAAATGCACTAATCCGTCCGCACCACATTTGGAGATGAATATTCTCGTCCACGAGACGACATGAGGCAGTGATGTCTCTGTCTGCATAGTCCAGCGGAAAAAAACTCTTTATTCTTTTCCTAAGATCCATTCCTGGCATGCCGAGCGAAGCAGGAAGACCTGTAATCAACTGATAGTCGCACCACTTATTTCTGGTGATAATGGCTAAGTAGCATTTATGCATGATGCTTAACCCTCAAGGTCTCGGATCGTCACGATGCATTCGGGATTCATCGCCTCAAAGGTATGCATTCCTTTGAGAAACATTTCACAGCAATACTGCTGAGCTCGTAGCTCGTCTGCAATTTGTCCCTGTTGCTTTAGAATCTCTTGTAGGGCGGTCTCGTGTTCTTTGACCTGCTCGGTATGTCGACGTTCAGCTTCACCTCCAATTCCTTCGCCTACCCATTTGAAAAGAGAACCGGCGAAAGGAAGCTGAGAAAGTCCATCAAAGCCTCTTTTCATCCCAACACGAATTCCCCCTTCAAGATCAAGCTCTGGGCGCTTGCCCAGCTTGATCTCTGCCTCTCTGGCTCGTTTTAACTGCTCTTGCTCGGCGTAGATCTGCTGCTCAATATAAAGAGGTATCAACGATGTTAAAGGGAATTCAACATTGAAGGGCTCAGGGAACACTTCTTCTCGCTTATTCATGGTATCAGATTCCTCATCATACCAGGCAAAGTTTTCTCCGACTGAACTGACTGGATAAACACGAATAGACGCTTTGCGATCTCCTTTGATCATTGCCTCCTCAACCAATGGCCGAGCAAACTCACTGACCTCTCGTATTTTTGTAAACAGAAGGCGCTTGCAGTCCTGAAGGCTTAGCCCGGCCGACTGCAGTACATCCCATTTTGATATAACAAACTGCGTGGGCTTTGTTGCATCTTGCAGAAGAGGAGGGATAACTGTTGAGCCAAATCGTACGGCCCATCTCACTCCAGGCTTGCTGCCTTGATGCAGCTGAAGCAGTCTTAAGCCGTCTACCAGCACAAGATAGCCATCGGCGCTCCGAATCGCCTTCTGCACTTCTGCGTCAACGTCTGTGTAGCCCTCAAAATTACCTCCAGCGTAGTCAAGATAGTTGAATGTCAGGGCTTTGACTGTTTTGCCATCATTCTTCCTTACGCGACAATCAAAGCTCCAGGATGAAACGTTTGCAGTTCCGGGAGGCCACTCGGATTCAAAAGCAACCGTTTCGTAGATCTTGTTCAGGGTATTGATTTTGTCTTGTTGATCTGGCAAGGAAAGATAAAAATCAAGATTCCCTCTGGCAGGCACATTTAACTTTTTCCAAAGTGCCGCAAGATATACTGTTTTCCCCGAGCCTGAGGGGCCAATCATTAGAATATTAAAATCTGTCTTGGCTTTCTCGAGATTAGATTTGCCCATGGTCAAAGGGGTCCATACTCTTAGGTCCAAGCTAACATGGTAAACAGAGTTTGAGGTCTGGCCGTGGGTGACCATGAATCCATCCTTAAGGATTTCACTTCGTACGACGCTTATTCCTCGGCCTGCCGAGCGACTGGAATACTTCCGCTGACTTGGTTTGAGTTTTGCAGGGCAAAGGAAAATCGTCTTGCTGCAGCCTATACGTCAACCGCCGGTATAATATTTAATGCCGAGGACATCGAGAGGCATATTCCCGATCCATTGGAATTCGGAAGTCTATCGCCAAGCATTCGCTCTAAGTTCCATCTTGCAGGAACGCATGGTGCTTATAGGAATGGAGAGGAAGCGGCCGAAGTCTTTTATCAGGACACCCCTGAACCGATCATCAGATCTGGATCAGAGGTTCTTTTAGAGTCGTTCCTTGATGGGAAGCACTATTCGCATATCGTTCCGCATTCTGGGGGTGGCAGCTATGACCCTCAAAATATGATTTGGACGCCAGCCAATGAGAATCTGAGGCAGGGAGATACCCCCTTGACTCAATATCAAGCCGCATTGTATGAGATCAGAAATGATCAAGAGGCGATTGCTATGGCTCGGGATATTGACCGAATTGACCTCTTGGGTGACATAGAAACCATTGGTTCTGTTGTTGCCGCTTGTGCGGCTACAGGGAGCTTGAATGCTGTAACGCAAAGACTTGCTTATCTCTACGGTTTGGGCGGAGGCCAGGCAATTTCCGCCTTGCCCCAGATGGCTGAACTGATTGCAGCTGACATTACTTATGCCGCAGTAAACTCTTCAATCCGTGGTGCTTCTTCTGCTGGTGTGGCTGTGCTAACAGGGAATCCCATGCTTGGGGCGGCAATAGGTTTTGTTGTAGTGGATGGCCTCAGCCTTCTTGGAAAAGTTCTAAACCAACAAGTCACTTCTTCTGACGCTGGAGAATTCGCGGCGAAAGCGCTTGGCTCTGGTGCATTGGTGGCAACATGCGTCGCGTTACCGCCGATTGGAATCTCGCTGGCTGTTCTGAATGTTCTTGGGTCCTTCATGCGCGGTAGTGCGGCAGGGGCTGGCTGGATAAAAGCGGAAATCAATCGATAGCAAGTGTTCTGCTTTTGCCGGATCTCTGTCCTTGGCGATTGATCATTGGCATTTAATCAATCTGCAGGCTCACTATTCTTGCTGAGCAAGCCTCAAGTATGGTTTGCCACTGCTGCCTTGTTATTCTCAGGTGTTTCAGCATCGCGGCTAACGAGACGTCTGAACCAAGCATCCGGTGCCCCCGTGCGTGAATTTCCCGCCAGGTCGGCGGCACCTTGAGCAGGAACCCGTTGTCACGCAGGAAGTGTGTGATCTCCCCGTTGGCGTAGGTGCGGCCATAGGGCCGAAATGGGCCCCGTGAGGGGTCGTAGCGCCGGGCCGCTTTAATCAGCCCGATCATGGCGATCTGTAGCAGATCCTCCTTGGGGTGAACGGTGCGCCGAGCGAAGTTACCGGCGATTTTTTCGGCCAGATCCCTGTGCTCCAACGCCAGGGCATCGGCAGCGGCGTGTGGCCGCACCGGCCGTTCTCGCCGTGGCCTGCAGCGAGGAGGCTGCTGACACTGAGTTCTGGGCAGGTGAAGCACTGGAGCGTGGAGGTTGATCTCCAGCTGCTGCGCACGGGCATGGCACGCCGGCCGGCGGTAGCGCCGTTGCCGCAGCATTCGCTCCGCCCCAGCTGCATTGCCCACCAGCACCACCGTGAGCGGCAACACCAGCTGTACAGCAGAAGGAGTCAGCACGGCAGGGCGTGGGCTCTCCACTGCGGAAGGCTTGGGATGTTCCCGCACCGCGGACACCATCGGCCCGCTCACCGGCTCACCAGCAGCGGCGTCACCACCGGCTGGATGCCCTGAGCCTTCCAGTAGCGGCCCTCCAGCCAGAGGGCGCCGTGGCAGAAGGCATCCACCAGGTCCTTGCTTCCCTTCGGGAAGCGGATGGCTTCTTCCACCAGCGGCTGGGCGCGGTGGTGGAAGCGGATCTGACCCGCCTCCACCAGGGGTGCGACAGCATGGGCACGGGTTTCCTTGCTGCCCCGGGCGGTGATCGGCAGCATCCCCGGCACGCGGCGCCTGAGCGTCTGCAGCACGGCCGGGCCGTTGGCCGCGTCCTCGATCAGGACGGCATGGGGGCGCAGGCCCTGCTGCTCGAGGGCCTCCATGCAGCCCAGCAGGAAGCGGATCACCTCCGGCAGGCCAAAGCGGTGCCGGGCCGCCCACAGCACCTCGATCTCCAGCGCCGCCTGGGGCATGGGCCCCTGAGATTCACCCGATCGGGGGATGGCAGAGGGAGCCGGTGGTGCCAGCAGGCCCACCAGGCAGAAGCCGCAGTAGTCGCTCTCCGCCTCCCCCTTGAAGCTCAGGTCACACGAGAGGGCCAGCAGGGCGTAGTGACGCTGGCTGCCGTCCTCGCGGGGGAAGGGCGGCCGGATCCACTGCCGCAGGAAGATGGATCCAGACGCCGGGCTGGGCCGCTGCTGATACAGCGCCGCCCACCAGTAGGCACCGAGGCGAGCTCTGATCTTGAGCAGTTCCGGCAGGGGGAAGCGCTCTGGACACAGCGCTTCGCCCGCCTGTCGCCAATCGGGGATCAGGGTGCAGGTGGGCGGCAGCTTGGGGCGATCGGCCGGCTCTTCGGCGATCGCCGGCAGATCGAGCACGGTCCACTGCTGCGGGGCCTCCCCCAGCTCCTGCTCGTACAACCAGCCGATCACGTCCTGGTGGTCCCAGCGGGTGAGCACGACCACCTGGGCCGAGAGGTTCGGCTGCTCGGTGCCGTCAGGACCCAGCACCGTCGACGGTTCGGCGCGGGTGAGCCACACCGAGCGCAGCCAGTCGATCAGCTTCTGCCGCAGCGCAGGGGATGCTGCATCACCCGGGCCCTTGTAGGGGTCGTCGATGATTCCCAGGCTGTAGCCCTTTCCCGTGAACGGGCCATCCACACCAGCAGCGATGCAGCCACCCCGCTGCCGCGTCAGCCAGTTCCCCACGGCCGCCGAATCTCTGGCGAGCAGATGGCCCGTCACCCGGTAGAAGTGGCGGGCTTCTCTGGAGTGGGCGTAGGCCAGCTCAGCTGAGTACGAGGCGATCGCCGCAAACAGATGCGGGTAGCGCTGCAGGAAGTAGGCCGGAAACAGCTTGGAGACCAGGAGCGATTTCCCCAGGCGCGGCGGACAGGTGACGATCAACCGGCTCAGCTGGCCATCGGCCACCTGCTGGAGCAGGTCAATCAGCACCTCAGCCCAGCGGTGGAAGCCATAGCGGGGATAGGCCTCAGCGATGAAGCTCCGCAGGCTCAGCGGTTCCGCCTGGATTGGAGTGATGCTGGCCGGCAGGTGAAGCAGGCCGCCGTCGCCCCAGGGGTCCAGCTCAGGCAACAGCAGGCCGCCCCCCTCGTATGAGGAGGCTTCGGGTTGGAGAACCGTTGGCACTGCCGCTGTGGTCGTCACCGTTCTCATGCCCGGGGCTCCGGCGGCTTGATGGGGGCCCGCAGCAGCCCGCCGATCTCGGCGATCACCCGGAAGGCGCCGACGGCGGCATTGAACTGGCCCGCGTCCATCGCCCGCCGGGCGCAGTCGTTGAGGGCAAAGATCTGCTCGGCCTGGTGGCGGCGCCGGTCGGTGATCAGCTCCTCCACCATTCGCTCGCGGGCGAGGTTGAGGTAGCGGTTGACCGTCTGGGTGTTGTGGATTCCCCAGTTCTCACGAGCATTTTCAATGATCTGCACCAGAGGTAGGCGCTGAGCCACCCAGAGCTGTGCCTGAGCAATGCGCCGTTCCACCTCCAGCCGCGAGGGCCTGGGAGTGAGTTGAACCGCCACACCCTTGGGGCGACGCGGTGGATTGGCATGGCCGATTGGCCTGGCCGGATCAGTGGGCTGGTACAGCGGCTGGCCGTTGTCGTCCTCCGCGCTGGCCGCAGCGCGCAGCTCCTCCACTGGATCAGCGGGAGGCAGGGCGTGGGCACGCTGCGGCATCGGCTCAGAACGGCTGGTCCTGCGCCTTCGGGGGGCGGATGGTCCAGAAGGGCTTGCCGCGCTTCTCGGTGGCGCTGCCCTGCTGGATGGCGCTTTCCTTGGCGGACTTGAGCTGCTGCTCGATCTGCTGGACGGCCGCCGGGAACTCGTAGCTCAGACGGCCAAGGCTGTGGGAGAAGGCCCAGTCGTTGTGGGAGAAGGAGGGGTCCAGCTGGCCGGACGCCATCGCCGCGCTGAGGGCCTCCAGCAGCGGCTCAAGCTGCTGCTCCAGTTCCTTCTGCTGGGCCTTGATCGCGGTCAGCGCATCCAGCAGGCCATCGATGCCATCGACCGCTGGAGCAGTCGGTTCAACAGGAGCAGAAGCGGCAGCCATCACCAGGAACAGAGCATCGAGCAGGCCAGCAGGGCATAGCCCAGTGCTCAGCCCACTGTATGGGCTCTGTACTAAGAGCCGCAATCGCAAGGGCTGTTAGTTCCTAATGGCTCCGTCTGCTGATCAGAAGGGCCTGCGGGCCAGGCAGTAGCGGCTCCAGGCGGCGGCCCAGGCCGCCAGGCACTGCTCACGGCTGTAGAAGGTGCTGGTGAAGGCTTCTCCGGGTTTGCTCCAGATCGTCTGGCCCCGCTCGTAGTGGTTTCCCTGGGTGGCCTCCAGCACCATGTAGCCCCCGAGTTGGGCGGCGGTGGAATAGGGCCGGCCGTGGGCCGAGAGGGTTTTGAGGTCGTAGAGCACCCGCACCGGCTCACCATGGCGCTCGCTCAGCGCCGGTGAGACATAGGCGCCATCGAAGGCCCCGGCCACGTTGCGGGCCAGACAGCAGGTGAGCCGCTCGCTGGCGATCACCTCCACCTCCTCCCAGAGCGGCAGCTGCAAAAGCGGCAGGATCCAGTTCCGGTATGGGTGATGGCCCGGCAGTGTCTCGGCTTCCAGCAGGGCATCGCTGGCGCTTTTGCCCACCAGGAAGCGGGCCTGGCTGTAGTGCTCCAGGGCCGCATGCACCGTGGTCCCGCGCGGCTCCCAGATCGGTCGCTTGGCCTCGATCGCGCGCTTGGCGGTTTCGCTCAAGCCATGGGCCAGCACGCCGGTGATCGACACCGGAAACAGGTGATCGCCCAGCCAGTAGCGGTGGGCCGCCTCATCCCGCCAGAGGCCGGGGATGGGGTCCAGCCAGGTCGTCGTCAGCATGGCCGTTTCCCCTGCAACGGGCTGTGACGGCAGGCGTCACAGCCGAAATCCTGCGCCAGAGCAGGGGTTGAGCCGACCCTGTGACGCTGTAACCCTCTTTCTCTAAATAGAAGCATTAGCAAGCAGCAGTGTGTCCTGACGCAGGTGTGCATAGGTGTTGATGTGTGTGTGTGAGGGTGTCTATCCCCGCCGAAAAGCGTCACAGCGTTACAGCCGCTGTGATCGATTGCGCTGCAGTCGATCTGGGCATAACGGTGGGGTGTTGCGGGGTGTCATGGCTGTGACGCTGCGCCTCAGAGAACCGCCAGCGGGATCGCCACCGCCCGCGTGACCATGCCGGCGCCGCAGAAGCGCACCGGCCCGCGCCGCTGAGCACCGGCCAGGCGCAGCAACACCACCGCCCAGCCATGGGCCCAGGCCGACTCCCGCAGGATGTGGGCGATCGGTTCGGCCGTGTTGCTCACCAGCAGATGGGGCGGCTCCAGCCGCAATCCCTGGCGGGCCAGGGCTTGAGCAGCCAACTCCGCGCTGATCTCCAGGTCGTGAGCCTGGTGGGCAGCGAGCTCCACCAGCTCGCCGATGGTGCGGGTGACGCTGCGATCGGCGCACTCCACCCGCAGCGGGTGCTGGAGGATCGTCTGGATGCAGCGCTGCTCATCGCTGAGCTCGGTGCTCTGGCTGTAGCTCTCCCAGTCGTGGCAGGCGATGCACTGCTCGGCCTCCTCCTGGGTGGGGACCACATCGCTGAGCAGCGACCAGGCCCCGGCCATCAAGGTGCCGTACTGATCCCCCAGCCGCTGGGAGTCGAAGTGCCGGGCCGCTACCCGGGTGAACACCCCCTCGGCCTGGCGGATCATCGGGATCAAGCCCACGGTGCGGGCGATCAGCCGCCGGCCCAGCTCGCTGGAAATGTGGCGATCGAGGTCCCGATCCAGGGATACCCAGTGCATCTCCCGCTCACCCTTGGGCAGCTCGGCGGGGTTGCGCAGGGTGAGCTGGGCAAAGCGGCTGCGGTCCGCCCCCTGCTTGAGGGCGGTGGCAATCGAGCTGAGCAGGAACATCGAGCGCACCCGGTAGCGGCTCACCTCCCCGCTCGGGGAGCCCTTGAGCAGGGAGGCCCCGCTTTCGCTGCTGGCCACCCGCGCCAGCGACAGGATTCCCTGCATCCGCTGTTGATCCGGCCGCTCATTGCTCTCGGCCTCGTCGAACACCACCGGCACGGCGTCGGAGCAGATCGACTGGCGCAGCGCCGCTTCTGTTGTCGAGCCGCTCACCAGCAGCGCGAAGTCACCCAGCAGGGGGGTGATGTAGCGATCGAGGATCGCGCTCTTCCCCGAGCCCGCACCGCCGGTGAGCCACACATGGGGCCGCCAGCGCAGCGAACCGCAGATCGGGCCGAGCACCACCCAGCCCACCAGCAGGGTGCCCGAGGCGGGCACATCCCAGTGGAAGCGGTTGGCGATGCTCACGATCACCGCCGCCTCCTGTACCGACAGCGGTTCCACATCGCCCGGCCCATCGAGGCGCGGCATGCGCTGGTAGACGTAGCGCGAGCGAAAAGGCGTGGTGATCAGGTGCTCCCCCTCGGGGGTGACGAGCCGATCGCCCAGGTGCAGCAGGGGCCGGCTGTCATCCCACCAGGCCCCGCGGCCGCGGATGCGATCGGGGGTGAATAGCCCTGCGGCGATCGAGCGCTCGTAGAGGTCGCTGGCCGCCGCCGACCAGTTCACGCCGGTGCGGCTGGGGTAGAGGGTCTCCCAGTGGGCCAGGGGCGCCAGGGCCACCAGATGGGTGGCGGTGTGGGCTGAGCGGCTCAACCGCAGCACCTGCCCGGTGCGGCCGGAGCGGTAGTAGCTGGCTTCGCCGTCGTAGCCGAGGCACTGGAACGGCGCCCCGCCACCGCCACCTGCCGGTGACTCAGCGGAGGTGGGCTCCTGCCGATCAGCTTCTGCGTCCTGGTTCGAGGCCCCTTGTGCTGCCGGTAGGGGCTGCAGCCACTGCTGCAGCTGCTCGGCCGCTTCCGCTGGGCTCCAGTCGGCATCGGCCAGATCCCAGCCCTGCGGCAGATCGGGCGGTGGCTCCACCAGCTGCACACTGCAGCCCTGCTCGCGCAACAGAGAGGCCAGCCGTGGCATCGCCTTGCGGCCCGGTGCGTCGGCATCGGGCCAGAGCGTCACCGTCCGCCCCGCCAGCCCCAGTGGGGCCAGCGGTTGCCAGTCGGCCTTGCCGATCGCATTGGTGCCGTTGGCCCAGCTGATCACCACGTGATCGGGAAACAGCAGCGCAGCTGCATCGGCCGTGCCCTCCCCCTCCACCACCAACACCGGTGCGTCTGGGCGTTGGGCCAACCCCGGCAGGCCGTAGAGGGGTCGGGGGGCTGGCCACTCGCAGGAGAAGGGATCGCGGCGGCTGGGTCGGTGCCAGCCACCATCGAGCCAGACCCGATGCAGAAAGCCCTTGCGGCCGCTGCGGCCAGGGCAGAGCCGCTGGATCCAGAACAGCGGGTTCCCCGCCGCATCGCGGTAGCACCACTGGGCGATCGCACCCCGCTCCAGCTCTGGCGGCGCGGCGTCAGCAGGCGGCACCTCGGGTTGGCGCCAGGGCCGACTGGCGTGGCCGGGGAGTCCTGTGGCCGCAGGGGTGGCCGGTGGGGCAGGGAGCTTGCCGCCGGAACCGTTGCCGGTGCTCACCGGCTGGGGCCGATGCCGCTCGGTCCCGGCTGGATCCAGGCCCAGGTAGCGCTCCACTTCTTCGCAGGCCTGGCGGAAGCTCCAGCGGCGCACCCGCATCAGCAGGTCAATCCCGGTCCCCCCACCCCCCAGGTGGTCTTTGCCACCGCACTGGTTGCAGAACCAGGAGCCGTTCCCGTCCCGGTCGTCAAAGCGGTAGCGGTCCCGCCCGCCGCAGGCAGGGCAGGGCTGGTGGCGGTTGCTGAGCTGCTCGACAGGCAGTCCAGCAAGCGCCTTGAGGATTTCCTTCCAGCGGCCATTGGCCGCGGTCATCACGTCGGTTGCCATGGGTGTCGCTACGGATCAACGACGCTCAGCGGCTGCCGCCAACACAGGCCCAGGCAGGGCAAGGCCGGCCTGTTCTGCCGCGATCGCCGCGTCGATCACCTGGCGCAGCACCGCCGAGCGACTGAGGGTGCCATGCAAGCGGCGCTGGTCAAGCCAAGCCAGCTGCGCCTCGGTGATGGAGACGCTCAGAGGCGGCGCAAAGGAAGCCATGTATGCCTGGAGTTCTGAGCACAGCCTAAGCACACCCGGCAGGGCTTGATAAGTTGAACATTGCTGAGGCGTCTGACTCAGTGCAAAGCCTGTCGTCACGCCCATGGCCCCGATCGCTCTGCGCGACTACCAGCAGCGGCTGCTGGATGATCTCCGCGCTGCCCTCAAGGTTCACCAGCGGGTTTGCGCCGTCATGCCCACCGGTGCGGGCAAGGGTCAGACCATCGGCGCGATCGTTCAGGGCGCCGCCAGCAAGGGCCGGCGGGTGCTGGTGCTCGCCCACCGGGCCGAGCTGATCGAGCAGCTCACCGGCACCGTGCGGGCCTGGGGGCTGGAGCCCGATGTGATCGCTCCTGGCCACATGCTGCAGGGCCAGCAGGTCGCCGTGGGCTCGGTGCAGACCGTGGCCCGGCGGCTGGGGCAGCTGCCCCAGCCGGATCTGATCATTCAGGACGAGGCCCACCACCTGGTCGCCGGCAACGTCTGGGGCCGGATCATCGAGGCCTGGCCTTATGCCCACCTGATCGGCAAGACCGCTACCCCCGAACGCCTTGATGGCAAGGGGTTGGGCGTGGAGGCCGGCGGCTATTTCGAGGCCCTGGTGCTGGGGCCCTCAGCGGTCTGGCTGGTCGAACAGGGCTGGCTGGCCAGGCCCAAGGTGTTCTCCTGGCCAGGGGCCAGGAACAGCAAACTGCGACGTCGCATGGGCGAGTTCGACCTGGAGGAGGCGGCACGCGCCTTCGGGGAACGGGCCGCCATTGGTGATGCGGTGTCGCACTACCGACGCCGACTGCACCCGGGCACCGCCATCTGCTTTTGCTGCACGATCGAACACGCCGAGCAGATGGCCGGAGCCTTCCGCGCTGCGGGAATCCGGGCCGCGGCGGTGAGTGGCGGCACGCCGGCCGAGGAGCGCAAACGCCTGATCGCAGGACTGGGCACTGGGGAGGTGGAGGTGCTAACCAGCTGCATGATCATTTCTGAGGGCACCGACATCCCCTCGGTGGGCGGCGCGATCCTGATGCGCCCCACCGCTTCCCTGAGCCTCTATCTGCAGATGGTCGGCCGGGCCCTGCGTCCCGCACTTGGGAAGCAGGAAGCGGTGATCCTCGATCACGTCGGCAACGCCCATCGCCACGGCCTGCCCACCGATGAGCGCGAGTGGAAACTGGCCGGTCGGCGCCGGCGTGAGGGTGTCTCGATCCCGATCAAGGACTGCCCCGTCTGCTTCTGCAGCTGCTCCAGCGCGACACAGGTCTGCCCGGACTGCGGCCATCTGTTTCTGGCCGAGGAACGCGATGAGCAGCGCCGTCGGCTCCAGCAGGTTGAGGGTGAACTGGTGGAAGTCACGGGCGCAGCCCGCCACCGGCCTAAGCCCAACCAGCAGCAACGGTCGCGGCGCACGCACCCGGCCGCAGGCTGTCGCACCTTCGAGCAGCTGCTGCAACGCGAGCAGGATCGGGGCTACAAGCCAGGCTGGGCCAGGCACGTCTGGGCAGCCAGGCAAAAAGGTGGAGGAGCGAACCTCTAAGTGCAGCCGATTTCACCCCAGATGTAGAACGATCTACCTTGCGAGGGGTAAACGCAGCGGTCTTGCACCAGATTGGAGTCGCCGCCTACTGACCAACCCACTCCCCATTCCCACATGTAGAAGACCACACTCCCTACATCGGGGCAGGCGGAGAGGACTTGCTCTGTGTATTTCTTGGTGAGCTGTGGGCTGCTCGTGAGTGCCTGGTTTGCGTTGTGCGCCTGCTGAGTAGCCTGCAGCCCTCGCGACCACTGCGTGTTGAGGTTGAAGACGATCCGCTGCTGCTTCTCTGGTATGGGCGAGGCTGCAGCGGGACTTTCTGACGCTGGTGAATAGATCTGCACATCTTGCAGATCCCCGCCCAGCCTGTTTTCAATGTCGCTGTGTACTTGATGAATGGCATTGAGGCAGCGAGGGTCCTTGATGCTTTCGTAGGCGGAAGCTCTGCCGTTCGCAAAAGCTGATCTGCCGGCCAGGGACGCCATGGTCAAAGCAAGCGTGACAAAAGAGATGAGCGCTTTCATGGTGAGAAGTAGTACCCCCATTCGTATTGCATGACATTCGTGCCGTCCTCTCCAGGGACTAGGCGTGTATGCGGGCCATCTCCGAGGTCTACCCATCGAAAGGTGCGAGCCGTGCCATCAGGGAAAAAGCCAACTGGGACCCCGCCCTCATGCCAGTGATTGAAGCTCACCAGGCCAATGTCTGGACATGCTTCCAAGATCCGTGCGCCAAGAGCGGATAGGTAAACTGGAGAGGAGAGAAGGCCCTGGTAAAGCTTGCCGGAGTCCCCAGATAAATTGATGTCCAGCTGCTGCGGTCTTCCTGGAGGCGCACCGTAGTAATACTTGCGGATGGAGGTGCTATCCAGTGTGATTGTTGGATACACCATCCGCGCGATGCGAGTGCCGGCATTGGCTCGATAGGGAGAGAAGAAGCCTCTCGATCTGAGCTCGGATTGGACTGATGATTGTGCTTCTGTACAAGTCGCCGTTGTGCTCTTCAATCTGGTGAAGTGAAGTGACTGTGCGAGGGCGCTGCTACTCAAGCCCTGCAAGGTCTGCCAGGTCAGGATCAGGGCCGTCAGTGGACGGAAAAAGGTATGGCCAATCAATGGCGGGTGCATTTCCTTGGTGGCTGACGATGTCCTGCTTGGCATACGTAGGTATAGGCCGGAAGTCAATTTCAGTCAGGCCTGGCTGCCGCGACTGAAGGGCGGTGTGGCCTGGTAAGGCGCTCGCCAGGGTGGTCGCTGGCCCGAGTCTGGCAACAGGAGGCATGGCCTTCTCCCCCAGCGAACACGAGATCCAGCAGCGCATTCGCCTGGCCTGCGGCCGCGGGGCCGTGCGGCTCTGGCGCAACAACACCGGTGCCCTGGTCGACCAGCAGGGACGCTTCGTGCGCTTTGGGCTCTGCAAGGGCAGCAGCGACCTGATCGGCCTGCGCGCGCTGGAGATCACGCCCGAGCTGGTCGGCCAGCGGCTCGCCCAGTTCGTCGCCCTGGAGGTCAAGACAGCCCAGGGCGTGCTCAGCCCGGAGCAGCGGGCCTTCCTGCGCCTCGTGCAGGAGCTCGGAGGCGCGGCAGCGGTCTGCCGCTCCGTGGATGAAGCCGAGCAGCTGCTTGGCACCCCGAGGCAAGTACGGCTGGGACACTGATGGATCCGGCAGAACTGAAGCAGCAGCTGAGGCGTCTCACGCAGGCCCACCCGGACGAGCACCCCTACACCCTTGCTCTGAGATTGCAGGCAGAGACAGGGAAGGTGATCACTGGCCAACTTGCCAAGCAGATCCTGCAGAGGCTTGGACAGGCTCGGACCTGATATGCCAGGACGTGTCAGGACGTGACTAGGAGTGCCAAGTCTGCCGTATGGTTCGGGAAATCCCATTCAGGATCCTGAACGTGGCCATCACCTACGCGGAGCTGCTTGAGCGCCAGGAGGAGAACCGCGCAGCGTTCGGTCGGATGCTGCTGAACTGGCGAAGAACCAACGGCTGGACCCAATACACCGCCTGCAGCTGGGCGGAAGAGGCCGGCTTCGATGCGATCTCCTACGGCAACCTCTCGGTGATCGAGCAGGGCAAGGCCGGCGAGCTGCGCCAGAAGGCCTTCTGGCAGCTGGGCGAGCTGAACCGCCGCATCGCCGACAAGGACTGGGGCCCGGTCAAGAGCCAGGCGATCAAGGAGAAGCTCGAGAACGCCATTCCCCTGGGTGACAACGACTGCCCAACCTGGACGCCCCTGGAGCTCTGGGCCTGCTACTGCGGTCTAAGAGATGTGCCGGAAGCATTCCGCACCACCCCCGCGCCGACCGTTGGCCAGCGCAAGGCCACGGAGCTCTCGAGCAAGTGGCGCAACCAGATGCGCCGGGTTGTCGACGAATGCGGCCTCGAGCCCAGCGACGCCCTCAACTCCCTGGCGGTCGAGGCCAGCGAAGAGCATCGCAAGCGCTTCTATGCCGTGCTCACGGGCTTCGGCGACTACAAGCCGGAGGAGCTGGTCCCGTTGTGGATCGAGGGCGACCTCTACCTGCCCAAGCGCTGGCTGGACCAGTGGGAGGCGGCCAACAGGAAGGGCGCCAAGCCCAGCGGCCGCAAAGCCAAGAAGCCAGTCAAGGCCTGATGGCTAGGAATTAACAGTCGCTATGAGTGCGGCTTCCAGCAAAGAGCTCTAAGATCCGGACCAGCGGGCAACCGCCCGATTCGATCCGTCATGGCTTCACCCCCCAGGCCTCCAGGGGCCGGCATTGAGGCGCCGCCGGCCGTCCTGGCCCACGCCACCCCCGAGCAACAGCTCACCCATGCCCTGGCCAGCTTTCAGGCTGAGGTGTCCCCCATTGCCGCCGCCGATCTGGCGGAGGTGATGCACTCAGCCCGCCCTGCCTTCCGCGGCGGGATCGGCTGGTCCGCCCGCCTGCGCGAGCAGCAAGGCCGCTCCAGGCTTCAAGTCACGGTGATGCACGTCGCCGGGGCCGAGCTCTACAGCGAGTCCTGGGCCGATGAGGCCAGTGATCTGGCCGAAACCACCGGTCTGATGTTGGCCATGCTGCTGGGCATTCCTGTGTCCACTCAGGCTCGGGCTGTAGAGCCCTGTGTAGATGCAGAGGAGCAGGCGACTGGAAAGTCTGACGTGAATCCTCTGCCACAGATTTGTCCCGATCAGCGAGCCGAGGATCCGTCTCCTGAGGGGCCAGTCCCCCTGGCTGATTCCAGGGATGACGGCGCTCCTGCAGACGCTGATCCAGCTCTGGCTCCCCTCACCCCTGAGGAGGTCAGTGAGGTTCACCGCCGTGTGCTCGATCTGCCCCAGGCCACGCGCCGGGAGCTGACCACTGCGTTCCGCGAGCACTTCCAGGTGCCGCGCAATGCCCGCTCCATCGGTGATCGCATCACCCAACGGCAGCACAGCGACTTCATCGCGCTCTTCCTCGAAGAAGCGCAGGTCCAGGTGCAGGCAGAAGCTCCTGCGGAGCCAGGACCATGAGCGAGAGCCATCGCCCACGGCCGCCACGCCGCTACGGCGAGCAGCCCCGCTCTCAGGCTGGTCGCCATTTCATCCAGACCCAGGTGCGCACCGATGTGTACCTGCGGATCCGCGAGGTGATGGAGCGCCACAACATCTCCGCCAGCGGAGCGGTGCATCACCTGCTGCGCGAGCGCTTTGGCCTGCCGCCCCTTCCTCCATTCGATCAACACCAGATTTCCACCTATTCATCCCATGGCTAAAGACATCTTCCGTACGCCCCTCGCCGAAGTGCGTTGGGCTCACCTGATCACCCCGAGGCAACAGCTCGACAAGAGCAAACCCAAGGCCTGGACTGCCGATCTCCTGCTCGCCAACAGCGACGAGAAGGCCCAGTCCTTCCTGCTGGCGATGGAGGACCAGTTCATCGCCCTGCACGGCAGCCGCAAGCGCCGCGCCGAAAAGGGCTTCCCCTGGAAGCCCGACAAGGAGAAGCCCAGCGAGATCACGGTGGTGCGCTTCAAGGTGCCGCAGTTTCAGCGGCGCGACGGCTCTCTGTCTGAGGGCCCCCGCATCGTCGATGCCAAAAAGCAGCCCTGGGATGGGGCCGCCATCGGCAACGGCTCCAAGGTGGTCGTCGCCTTCGACATCTACGACTGGGACGGGGAGAATGGCTGCGGCATGACCTTCCAGCCTCGGGCCGTTCAGGTCGTGGAGTTCGTGCCCTACGAGCAGGTCGATCCCACCGACGGGTTTGAGGAGGTCGAGGGCTACACCACAACCGGCGCTGCTGCCGGTGATTGGAGCGCCGGCGCTGCCGACGACGAGGAGCTGTTCTGATGCCACTCGATCGTCAGGACCACAACGCCGGGGCCTGGAGGGGCAGGCACCTTCAGCGGCCCGGTCCCCAGCTGCCTGCGTTCTGCCGCACCCGCCGGCCCACCGTCATGGTCACGGCCTCCAGCCTGGCCGGCCTTCGCCTGCTGGTGTTCCTGGTGCTCCTCTTTCAGCTGAGCACCCTGCTGCTGGTGCTCGCCGGGCCCGTTCCGCCGCGGCCGGTGGCCAGCACAAGCACCGTCTTCCGCCCCGTTGCCGGCATTGACGCCGGTGAGGTTCCCCCCGTCACACCGCTTTCAGACCGATGAACAACGCGACGACGTCATCCCATCCAGCTGCACCTGTTGCCTCGATGAATCACCCCGCTCTGGTCTCCCGCTCCTGGAACGGCACGCCGATCTCTCGGCGCACCAGCGATGGCTACGTGAATGCCACGGCCATGTGCAAGGCCAACGGCAAGCGGTGGAAGGACTACCGAGAGTCCGACCGGTGCCAGCTCTATCTAGACGCGCTGGAAAGCGTGGCCGGAATTTCCGTCCACGCCCTTGTTGAGTCCCGCTCAGGCGGTGCCGGTGGCGGTGGCACCTGGGTCCATCCCCAGGTCGCGGTCGATCTGGCCCGCTGGATCAGCGCGCCGTTCGCGGTGTGGATGGACAGCTGGTTCCTGGAGAGCGTCCAGCAGGCTCAACTGGCTCCTGTGGAAACACCACCACCCCGGCTCAGGGAGGCCGAGGTGATCGCCCTGGTGGAACGCAGCATCAGCCTGTTCGAGCGGCTCGGCGGCCTGGATCAACGCGACGAGCTCCTGTTCAAGGACATCGTGCGCAGCAACGTCCTGACCGCAAGCTCGGGGCTGCTGCCCGGTGCCCCGACTGACGAGGAGCTCACCCTGGGAGACGCCTGGCTGGAGGTGTTCCAGCAAGCGCTTCCGCGCAACCAGTTCTGCGCAGCCGGCCGGCTCGTGGCCAGGGCGTACCGCGAAGAGTTCGGCGAAGAGCCCCCCTGCCGCCAACAGTTTGTTGATGGGGCCCCGCGCCAGGTCAAGAGCTACCGCCGCTCCTGGTTGATCAACACCCTCAAGCGCTGCCGCGCCCAACTGGCCGGGGGCTGATGGACACGCCGACAACGTCATCCCACCAGCGGGTCTGGGTCACGACGGCAGAAGCCTGCGCTGCCCTGGGGATGAGCCGCGAAACCCTCCGCCAGCTGCGGCTGCGAGGGGTGCTCACCCCGGGCAAGCACTACCGCCGCTGGGGCTGCACCCAGGGACGGGGGCCACTGCAGTGGCACCTGGAGAACGTGGAGGCCACCATCACCGGCTGGAGCCGGCGCCACCTGTAGCTATCGAGGTCCGATCAGGGAACCAGTGGCTGGCTGATCTCCTTGATCAGAGCGGCATTGAGCTTGTTCTCGCAGCCCAGCCAGACGATGGGATGGATCGAGCCCCCCTCCGCCTTCGCTGCGGCTCGCTCGCAGACCTGCCGGCGGCTGGTGCGCCATTGCTCCAGAAGGGCTGAGCTGCCCAGCAGTCGCTGCAGCGTGACGTCGTTCTGATTCCGCTGGCGCCATAGGCAGGCCACGATTTCCTGGGTGTTGCCGTCGCAGTCGGGCTGAAAGGGAAATCGCCGCAGCTGCTGCACGGATTGGTTCAGGCTGTCGTCCGCAGCCTGGGCGGACCCTGGAATCAGCACTGCTGAGATCACCAACGGAGCGAGCAGCAGGAGGGGCACGGAGCCGGACACCATCGAACCAGGCATGGACCTGAGCAGGCATAGGACGCACCAGCCCGACGCTCTTGCGGAAGCTGCGGTTGCTGCGATTATTTCGATTACGATTCGCGTGGCCTTCCCCTCCTCCTGTCCATGGCCGTCGCTCTCCCCGGCTCCATTGAGCCCGTGATCCCAACGGCTGAGGCGGCTGAGGCCGCAGGGGCGAGCTTGCGCGATCTCGCTGGCTTCCGTGCCAGCCATGGCCTACGTCAAGCCAGCCTCTCCCTCGATCTGGAGGGTGGCCAGCGCGCATCCGTTCCCATCCCGGCCGCGGTGCTGGAGTTGCTGCAGGGAATCCTGGTGCAGATGGCCCAGGGCAATGCCGTCACGCTGGTGCCGGTGCACGCCGAGCTGACCACCCAGCAGGCCGCTGATCTGCTGAACGTCTCGCGGCCCTTCCTGATCGAGCGCCTGACGCAAGGGGAGATCCCTTTCCGCAAGGTCGGCACCCATCGGCGCATCCGCCTAGCCGACTTGATGGCCTACAAGCACGCCATCGATCAGCAGCGTGCCGCGGCCCTCGATGAGTTGGCTGCCCAGGCCCAGGAGCTGGGGATGGGCTACTGAGGTGAATCGCTTCACCGTCGTCTACGACGCTTGCGTTCTCTATCCGGCTCCACTCCGCGATCTGCTGATGCGCCTGGCGCTCACGGATCTCTACCGGGCCCGCTGGAGCAACCAGATTCACGACGAGTGGATCAACGCTGTGCTGCGTAACCGGCCCGATCTCTCCAGAGCGCAGCTGGAGCGCACCCGCTCGCTGATGAATGCCCACGTGCGTGATGCGCTGGTGGATGGCCATCAGCCCCTGATTCCAGCCCTGGAATTACCAGATCCGGATGACCGCCATGTTCTGGCTGCCGCCATCAAGTGCGGAGCCGATCTGATCATCACCTTCAACCTGAATGACTTCCCGGATCACGCCCTGGCGAGCTATGGCCTTGGCGCCTGCCATCCCGATTCGTTTCTGGTGGATCAACTGAACCTGGATGCCGAACGGGTCTGCACGGCGATGCGGCAGCACCGGGCCAGTCTGAAGAACCCACCCAAGACAGTCGAGGAGTACCTGGTAACCCTGGAGGAACAAGGGTTGAGCAGGTTCTCGGAGGCCGTGCGGCACTACGCCGCTGAGCTCTGAACGCGAAGCCCCTGGCCCAGCCGTTGTTCCGCCTTGGCGAAGGCGTCATCCACCACGTCATCCCCGCACCAGCGGCTGTAGGCCGCCAGGTGGGTCTGGACGCTGTGCCCCATTGCCGCGGCCACCACCTTGGGTGGCAGGTCGCAGATCACGTGGGCCCGGTGCGCGTAGCCGTGCCGGCAGGAGTAGGGCACGAGCTTCTCGCCCTTGGCTTCGTACTCCTGCCGGAGTTTGTTCCAGAGGGTGCGTCGGTGCAGGTACTGCCTGATGTCGTTGCCGCAAAAGCCAGCACGCATCGGGGGGAGATCGTCAGGGCAGAACTGCTCGGCTAGCTTCCAGTCGACTGCCCAGTCATCGCAAGGCAGCAGCCGCAGGGCGCGAGGTTTGGTCTTACCGCGGGAGGCAACCTTTTCATAGGTGCACCACAGGCGCCCATCGCGTAACTGCAGGTGCTGGAGCTCCTCGGGGCGCAATCCATAGGCGGCCATCAGTTGGAAGGCCAGTCGCCAACGCGGGTCGGGCAAAGCCCGCACCAACGCCAGGATGTGGTCCACTTCCAGGGGGGTGGTGACCGCTTTCGCAGAGCGTGACCGCCCCACAAAGGGGCTCAGGTCGGTTGGTGGCTCCCAGCTGGCTGCCGGGAGCTGGCCCTGGGCCACCGCCCAGCGGAGCAGGGCCGAGGTGGCCTGCATCTGAATCTGCCGGGTCCGCCCACCGGGCTTGTCCGCCCAGTGCAGGGTGAGCCGATCCAGCAGCTGAGTGGCGCTTCGGGGTGGCTGACGGGTGGCGAAGGCTTCCAGAACCAGCTTCATGTGGTGCCGATGCACCCTGGTCCAGGTGGAGTCCTTGATTTCGCCGCTGCGGATTTTGTACTCGCGATAACGTTGAATCAGGGCATTCCAGTCTGTCTGCTGTTCAAGATTGGACCTTTGGGTGGCAGTGGATCCGTCATCTGATTCTTCTGTTGAAGTGAACGTGATCTTCTTTGCTGCCAGTTCGGGCTCTATTCCGCTGCTGAAATCGTCGTAGATCCTGCAAACGGCATCGCCAATCTTCTTGGCGTGGTCGAAGTGCCAGGGGATCGGAAGTTGTATCTGACGCCGCTTGCCGCCGCCCGCTTTGGCTGTGATGTTCAGCCGGGTGAGCCCTCGGTGCTCCGCCAGCGACCATCCCCTTGGACATCCCTTGCGGGACAAGGCGTGAGCCGCCTCCACGCGGATGGCGATCTCCCAGGGGGCTGCCTCAGACATGTGAGAAGGTCTGTGAGAAGGTCGCCCCTACAGCCTGGCACGGCCTGTCAGGTGTGGTCAGCCGCTGGCGGCCCTAAAGCCAGTGCCAGACTGGCTTTAGGAGGGATTTCTCAGGCCTGGACTAGAAGCGGGTGACCGGGCTCGAACCGGCGACGTTCAGCTTGGGAAGCTTCTTGGCTAGTTGAGCAAACTGCCCGTGCTGCAGTGAGTCTCGTATTCCTTCAGGCTTGGATGTGAGAAGGTCTGTGAGAAGCTTCTGGCCTTCTCCCCTGCTGTGAGAGGGCGCAGGTTGGAGCCGGCGGAGGCAGGGCAAAGGGGCGCGGGCTGCTCTGCGAAGGACGTTCTCTTTATGCGAACCCAGCATTCCTTTGCCCAAGGCAATCCTTCGCCAAGTCCGCGAGGTAGAAGCAGGATCTGAAAGTTGAATCCAGCGTGGTCGAAAGATCGAAGGCATGGAATAACAAGCGTCGCGGCCCCTGTGGTTTCAGCAGTGCGTCCGGTCGGCGACGGCCGTCCTTCAGCGTGCCACGGCTGCACCGTGGCGTGCATCGGCCAGCCGCCTCCGCCCTCCGCTCCGGGGCCGGTGCGGGGGTGGCGGGCAGGGCCGCTCTCCCGCGGCTGCGGTGGCCGGGCGTTTGCCCGCGTTGATGGGGCTGGAATGAGGTCCTAAGCCCCCTCGCGCGGCTGCGCGGCCAGCTGGGCATTCAGTGCTGAATTTGGCGGACTTGCTTATCAGCCTCCAAGCTCGTCCCAGTATGGTCTCGCTTTGCGTAGATCCACTGCGCCGCAGCCTTTTTGGTCCCCTTGCAGTGCGTTTGTACTGGTAGAATAAAGGCTGCGCCAAAGGCCACGAGCCCATCGCCTGCGGCAATGAAATCTTCGGGCAACTTGCCCTGTTCGTTTGCTCTGTAGCCCATGAGCTTGTTCTCTGCTGCAGTGGCCCAGGCCGCTGCATTGCCGCTTCCCGGTCTCCTGCCGTCGCCGGTGCTGGCGCATCGCTCGGTTGTCATTGTCGCTGCCGGTGGCCGTGATCTCGTCTGGCCTCAAGAGCGCATCGCCTCCGCCCTGCTCCAGCGCAGCGGTGGTCGCGCCGTCCATCTGCTGGTGCATGGCGGTGCCC
Organism: Vulcanococcus sp. Clear-D1; assembly: GCF_014654725.1. GTDB lineage: Bacteria > Cyanobacteriota > Cyanobacteriia > PCC-6307 > Cyanobiaceae > Vulcanococcus. Next base: position 141,362 of record NZ_JACVZV010000018.1, read on the forward strand.
GTGGTGCCGATCAGGCCATCGGGCGTGCCGCCCATCAGCTCGGTTGGCGGGTCCAGGCCCTTGCCGCCGAGTGGCGCCGCTATGGCCGCTCCGCCGGCCCCATCCGCAATCGGCGTCTGCTGGAGCGGGCGCTGGTGGAGGCCCAGGCCCGCACCTCCCCAGCGTTCAGCGCCTCGGTGCTGGTGATCGCCTTCCCCGGTGGTGCGGGCACGGCCTCGCTGGTGCAGCAGGCCCGGCGCTGCTCAGTCCGTTCGCCGGTGCCGGTGGTGGTGATGGAAGTGCCGCCGCCGTTCTCGCCGGAGCCCTTCGCCGCCTGATCGGCATACGCCCCGCATCTTTCTCGTTCCCACCCTCATCCACGTCCTTATGTCTGTTCTCACCACCACCGCTCCTCTCCCTCCGGCCCTCCCCCAAGCAGCAGGCCCCGCCTGCTCGCTGCAGCGCGCCGGTTCCCTCTGGCAGCTGGGCATCGAGGCCCAGGAGCTCACCACTGCCATCGGCCAGCTGGCCCAGCAGCTGGAAGCCGACGACGAAGACGCCCGGTCCCAGGCGCTCGCCGAGCTGGAGGCCGCCCTGCTGGCCGAGGAGGGCAACAAGCAGGCCCTCGCAGCCAAGGCCGATGCCACTTGCTGGGTGATCGAGCACCTGCGCGGCCAGGCCACTTACCGCCAGCAGCAGGCCAAGCGACTCACCGAGCTGTCGCGTTCCGATGGCAGTCGGGCCGATGCCTTGGAGGAATCGCTGGTGCTGGTGCTCACTCGGCTGCAGCCCTCCGCCACCCGCTTCTCGTTCCCCAATCACGAGCTGCGCAGCACCCGCTCCACCGCCGTCGCCATCGAGAACGAGGCGCTCCTCGACCCCGAATGGCTCACGGTCAAGACCACCTTCCAGGCCGATAAGACCGCCATCAAGGCAGCGCTGAAGGCCGGCGAGCAGATCACCGGTGCCCAGCTCCTCTCCCGTCGCTCCTGGCGCATCTGCTGACGGCCACAGGCCGCCCGCAAGTGGGGTTCCGGTGCTGCAGCCGGGGCCCTCTCCTCCTCACACCATTGCTTCCATCGCCATGACCGTCGCCGCTCCTTCTGCCAACGGGGCCAGCACCACCAGCCGCCCCGCTCCTCCTCGACCAAGCCAGAGGCCGCCATCGGCCCTGGAGCTGATCCGCTCAACTGACCGCGCCGAGGCGCTCCCTCCAGCCGCGCCGGAAGCCACGTCGGCCGCCGTCCCGGTTCATCCCCCTGGCTTCTCCCCCGAGCAGCTCGCCGCCCTCTCCGCCCCGCTCGATCGGGCCAACGTCCGTCAGCGCGAGCAGGGACGCAGCCGCGTGAGCTATCTCGAGGGTTGGCAGGTGATCGCGGAAGCCAACCGCATCTTTGGCTTCGATGGCTGGCAGCGTCAGACCATCGCCGTCCGTTGCGTCGCCCAAGCCGAACGCATGATCGGCCGGGATCAGAAGCCCGGTTGGGGCGTCACCTACACCGCCCGCGTGCGCGTCACCGTTACCGCCGGAAGCCTGACGCCCCTGGTTCGGGAGGGCAGCGGCGCCGGCCACGGCATCGATGTGGACCTGGGCCAGGCCCATGAATCCGCCCTCAAGGAGGCCGAAACCGACGCCATGAAGCGGGCACTGATGACCTTTGGGAACCCGTTTGGCCTCGCCTTGTACGACAAGGCGCAGAGGCAGGTCAGCAGCGCAGCAGGTCAGGGAGAGGGAGCGCAGCGGCCAGGTGGGCAGCAGCCTTACGTGAGCCGGGCGGCGGCTGGCGCTCCCTCCCCCACCACTGCATCCCCGGCCCTGGTCGATCCCGGCCAGCAGGCCCTCGATGCCGACACGATCCAGCGCCTCCACAGCAGCCTGCGGGCCCTGCCCCGCCCTCGGCTGGAGAGCCTCACCCGGGCCTTCCGCAAGCGGTTCCAGGTGCCCGAGGAGGCGGTGACGATCGCCGATCGGATCAATCAGAAGTGCCACCACGACTGGATTGAGGCCTTCCTTGTGTCGCACCGAGATGTGCGCCAAGTCGAGCAGCAGTAGTGACCGGAAGCGCATGGATGGCCCCGTCACAGCTCCACCTGGAGTGGGGCCTCATCGCATCACCTGACCACCGTGAGCTCAGCGAATGCAGATCAAGGACTCGATCGAAAGCTGGGAGAGTTGCTCAGCTACGTGATGCTGGACTTCCTCACTCTGTTGACTCAGCGGCAGCACCTCCAGGCATGGACTCCCACAAGTCAGGTTGATCTCCTGGCCCTTCATCAACGGCAGAACCCTGGGATCCTCAAAGTTGGCGCTGGTGGCAAAGACCAGATGCCTGTCGTGGTCTGCATCAAAGACGTACCCCACGACGTACAACGTCCCGTCAGGACCGGTCGCGCTGGTCACCACCTCGTGGAGAAAAGCTCGGGTTGGTTGCACCGCCATCGCTGGTTGTCCTCTTCAAGCGAGGGGGCTGGTGCTGCACCACAGCCGCACCCTTGGGGATGCCGAGCGGTGCGCCGCGTCTTCACTCGATCGCTGTCCACAGAGCGAGGGGCGGAAGGAAATGGACTGGTCGGGCGGCGTGGAAGGCCCGGAATCACTAGCCATGGGCTGACTGCAGAGTCATGAACAAGGGCCCGCATGGGTAGAAGCAGAGGGCTCCAACTCCCCCCGGCCTTTCTCGTTCCGAAAGGCCGGCCCCGCGGACATCAAGGTCTAACACCGGGTTTTGGAGCCCAACACCACGGGTAGCGTCCAGCGCCTTTACGTCTTGCCACATTTGGTGGTCAGCCCTAGGATCGCCCCCTGGTGATCTGGCTCCGAGAGCTTCGCGGTTGGGCATCCCGAGAACCGCCACAACCTGCAGCCAAACCTGAAATTGAGAGCCCCTGCGCGGCAACGGTTCTCACTCGTTCTCAATAAGGGCTTGTGCCAGTCGAAAAACAGGCTGCCCGCATCGCCTTGCGCCTCGCTCAGGCCTGGGCGGACCCCGGCGTGACTCCGTTGCCCGGCCCCTTGCTAGTACGCTTGTACTTCTATGGAGTCGCTGATGGCGCTTCATCGTCCCCGCCCGATAGGGCCAGCCGATCGGATCGATCTCCCTACTGAGGAGTGGCCGTTCCTCGACCAGGAGGTGCTGGAGCAGGCACGGAGCCACAAGGTCTGCATGACTTGCCACTGGTTCCAGCACCAAGCGGGCGTGAACTGCATCCCGCTGCTCACCTGCCAGCTGCACCAGGGCTTGATCGCCCACGGGGAGCACCTCACCAGCTGCTGCCAAGGTTGGACCGACGACATGGCCCGCCAGGCGGGCAGGGCTCCGGACGTGGCTTGATCTGCCATGGACGACGAGGACACCGAAACCCGGCTGGGCCGGCTGGCCTGCATCGGTCCATCAGACGAGGTGCGTCAGGCAGGCGGCGGTCATGGTGGGCAGGCCACGGGGCTGGCGATCACGCCACCCGGCCTGCCCCGGCTTGCGCACCGCGCAAGGGCTGACGCGAGTCGCTTCGCTTCGCTGCGCGACCCTTGCGCGCCGCTGGCGGCGCCGGGGCTGAACGGCGGTGTCGTTCGCCAGCCCAGCCATGGCCGCCACTCCCCTGGTCCGCGCCTGCCCGATCCGCATCATCTCGGTGCACCTGCTCGATGCCGCCGGCCAGCTGCTGCGGGTGCTGTTCCTCGATCGCGAGGGGCACATCAGCGCCCTGCCGCACTACGTGCCCAGGGCCGAGGCCCTGATCCTGGCCTCCAATCAGCAGCGGGTGCTTGGGCCCCAGGCCAGGGTGCACGTGCTCTGAGGCGCCAGCGCCTCTCCCGGCTGGCACTGCCGGCCGGGATTTACCGAAACCCTGTCGGTTGGTTCCGTCTGGCGATCGGGATGGGTATAAACCGGGGGTCCCTCCCAGCCGATGCTCAACTACACCGCCGACTCCCATTGTGGCAACGGCCCCACCAGCGTCTGGGGCATCAGAGGGGGGTGCGCACGGGAAACCAGAGGTTGGTGAGCATGCCAATCCCTGATTTTAATGAGTATGGATTGCTAGATGATGGAATTTACGCGTGCACGATGAGAGAAGTGGAGGCGGCACTGGTATGGAATGAGCAACGCCGCAGGCTGACAGAGTCGCTGCAGGCTTTTATCAGAGACGAACTCCTGGATCGTTTCACGGCAATTCCGCCACTTGTGCTCGATGGCAGCTATGTCACTTCAGAAGAGAGCCCAGCAAATATCAACCTCGTGATTGAGTTGCAGGGCTTGCCAAGCGATCAGCAGTGGGAGGGGCAAATGCTGTACTTGCGCAATGTCGAACTCTTTGGTGCTTACAAGATTGACATGCGCCCCAGTCTAGAGAAGCTTGATCAGGACTTTGTGAGTTACTTCCGGTCTTGCGATCCAAGAAAAGCACTTGAAAAAGAGCTTGATTGCAAGATCAAGAAAGGGCTGCTGAGGTTGATGTTATGAGCGGCTGGATCGACATCGTCGAGGGCAAGGCCCGTATCATTCACCGCGAGCTCCTGGCAGCTCGGGAGCTGGCAGTGCGGCTTGGCAAGGATCCTGAGCTGATCAGCGCGCCGTATTTCGAGCTGCTCGCCAGGCTCTATCGGGACGAGTTCCCCTACGCATCACTGGCAGATCACGCCGATCTGGTCGCTCGATTTACGGGGCCAGGTGTGATGACCCACGAACCCCCCATTTCCCTTGTCACCGGTGCATTCTCGAAGCTGCGTACGCAGATTCAGAAGATCGCCAAATCGATCGCTGGTCTCAGCGAAGAGAAGCGTGTTCGCTGGCCGGCAGACCTGGATCCGTATCTCTCAGGGCTGGCCTATGGAAGCCTGGTCGTGGGAATGCGGGTCCCGAGGCCAGATGATGTTGGCGCTCAAGGTCAGCTGGTACTTGAGGGCGTGACCGATGGCCTCTATGAAGCCGTCCGTGAAGCAGTGTGCAGCCTTCCTCTGATTCCTCGGCTCATCAAGGATGAAGCCGTCAGTGAGGATGTTTATTCCCTGTTCCCGGACCCAGCTGTTCGTGACACCGTAATGGTGGCGGCCCAGAAGCTTGCACCCACCCCCAGGAGCAAGGCCATCACCGAGCTGTTCCTCAGTTGTCCGGGGGAAAGCAAGGTGGCGCCCGCGGCGCTCACCCGAGAGAGCGGCAAGATCCTGCAGCGATCCTTGGATCAGGCATCAGGACAGCGCTTCCGGGGAACTGATGCCTTCGAGGGGGTGGTGCGGGAGATCGACCTGGACGCCCTGCGCTTCGAGATCCGAGGAGCCCGGTATCAGCGCGGTATCCGCTGCATCTACGACGATCGGCACAAGGGGCAGGCGCGCGAGATCCTCGACTGCTCCGTCCGGGTCAGAGGTAGCTACGAGGCTGCGGCCGATGAACAGCCCAGGCTTGTGGCGGTGGAATCCATTGAGATCCTCAAGAGACCAGCGGAGCAGATGGACCTGTTGGGGCAGTGAGTCCTTCTCAGATGCTTGCCACTCTTTGAAGCTCAACTCAGCCCCACGTACACCGGCTGGAACCACTGCATCCACCGGCTCTGACGATTCTCGCCATACAGCATGGTGTGCCAATGGCCGCGGCGCTAGTGGGGCCTGCGGGAGTGCAGTCCAGCCGGAAGTCTTTGCTGATCAACACCAAACACTTGGTCCACCCATCTCTAACCCGATGGGTCCGGTCATCAACACGTGTCGGCTATTCCAATGAATTCCACCAAGCAATGGGCCGCTTGTCCTATCCAGTCACAGATCCAGGCCACTGTGAGAACCATGGACTTGCCGGATGTTTATGCAGGATTCGCATACTTGTTGCGCAGCGTGTTGCGGTTCACCTGCCTGCAGCGCAGGGGGATGACCAAGCCCTGTTGAAGGGTCAGGATGGGGCTCGACCCCCTCGAGCACCCTGGCTCGCCAGGGCCGTGCCGCCCACCCCATGAGCCCTCCCACCATCTACGAGCTCTGCCGGCCCCGGGCCGACGTGCTGGAAGGGCGCATCCGCGATGAAGACTTCGCTGCCGACCTGAGCCAGGTGCTGAAGGGCACGGCACCGGAGCTCTACAAGAACCCGGCCCTGTTCTTCGCGAACACCCACCCCACCAGGGGCCTGCGCGAGCTGTTCCTGGCAGTGGTGGACCGGCTCACCAGCGCCGGCAGCCAGCTGGGCAGCATCCTGCGGCTCGACACCAGCTACGGCGGCGGCAAGACGCACGCCTTGATCGGCCTGAACCACATCCTGACGGCCGCCGATCAGATCCCCAACCTGGCTGAGTTCATCGACCCAGCCCGGCTGCCAAGTCAGAAGGTCACCGTCGCGGCCTTCGACGGCGAGAACGCCGACCCGATGAACGGCCGGCGCATGGAGGGCAATGTGCTGGCCTTCACTCCCTGGGGGGAGCTGGCGGTGCAGCTGGCTGGCCCAGCGGGCTACGAGCGCATCCGCAATAGCGACCGGCTTGGAGCAGCTCCTCCTGGGGCGGAAACCCTGCGGGAGCTGATTGGCGAGCGGCCGGTGCTGATCCTGATCGATGAGCTCTCGATCTATCTGCGCAAGATCAAGGGCCCCGCTGCCGGTCAGGCGGCTGAGCAGCTCACTCCCTTCCTCACCGATCTGATCAAGGCGGTGAACTCCTCCCCCCAGGCGGTGCTGGTGTTCACCCTGGCCCTGGGCAAGGGCGGGCAGTCGGTGGACGCCTATGGAGAGGAAAACCAGCGAATCGATCGGATTTTTGCCGAACTGCAGTCGGTTACGGGCCGGCAGATCACGGCCCTCACGCCCACCAGCGAAGACGAAACGGTGCAGGTGCTGACCCGGCGTCTGTTCGAGTCGATCGACCGCAGCCGGGTGGAGGAGGTGGTGCAGTCCTACCAGGAGATCTGGAGCCGCACCGCCGAGGCCCTGCCGCCGGTGGGGCAAAGCGATGACCGGGCTGCCAATTTGCGCAAGGGGTATCCGCTCCATCCGGAGCTGATCGACACCCTCATGCAGAAGACCTCCACCCTGGAAAACTTCCAGCGGGTGCGGGGCATGCTGCGGCTGCTGGCGCAGACCGTTGGGCAGCTCTGGCGCGAGCAGCCACGGGGCGTCACGTCCGTCCATCTCCACCATGTGGATCCGGGCAACGAGCGGATTCGGCTGGAGCTTTCCACCAAGCTGGGGCTGCAAGCCTTCATTCCGGCGATCCGGGCGGATGTGTCCACCACACCGGAAGAAGGAGGCAAGGCCCTAGCCCAGAGGCTGGATGCCCAGGAATTCACAGGGATGGAGCCCTATGGCTCCATGGCAGCTCGCACGGTGCTGTTCCACTCCCTGGCCTTCAACGAACCGCTGAAGGGCCTCAGCCGCCTGGAGCTGAACTACAGCCTCTATGCCCCGGCTGTGGATCCGGCCTTTGTGGACAAGGCGGTGCGCCTCTTGCAGGAGGAGTCGGAGTATCTCGACGACAGCGGCACCAGCAAGCTGCGCTTCCTTACCGACGCCAACCTCAACCAGATGGTGAGGAAGCGGGAGGGGCAGTTCGATCTGGAGAGTGTGCGTGAGGAACTTAACCGTCGTATTGGCACGATCTTCGCCAAGCAACGGCTGGAGCCTGTGTTGTTCCCGTCCAGCCCGGCTGACATCCCCGACGACACGGATGGCCCTTACCTGGCGGTGATCCACTGGGAAGGCCACACCGTGGAGCAGGCGAACATCCACCTGCCGGAGCTGGTGGTGCGGCTGTTCAAGGAGAAGGGCGACAACGCCAATGTGCGCCTGAACCGGAACAACCTCGTGTTCGTCTGCGCCGATGCCCTGCAGGTGGACGACATGCTTCGCAAGGCCCGCACCTACCTGGCGCTGCAGCAGATGCAGCAGGGCGATCTATTCGCGAGCTTGCAGTCACACCAGCAGGATCAGGTCAAGGAGCGCTACGGCCAGGCGCAGCAGGGCTTCGCCCTGGCGGTGCAGCAGTGCTACCGGCACGTGTTCTATCCCGAGCGGGGTCAGTGGCCCGAGGTGCCCCTCACCCATGCCGCCATCACGGTCACCAGCGCCAGCAGTGAGCCGGGGGTGGGTCAGAAGCAGGTGGAGCGGGTGCTGCGGGAAGCCCGAGAGCTGGTGTTGGCGGAAGATGCGCCGCCGGCCCCGAACTACATGGCCGACAAGACACCGCTCAAGCGGCTGGGAGTGATGAGCACGCGGGATCTGCGCAACGAGTACTACCGCGATCCGGCCCTGCCGATCCTGCTTGGGGATGAGGTGCTCAAGAAGTGCCTGCGCATGGGACTGGATCAGGGCTTGTTTGTCTACAAGGAGGGCGATCGCCTCGAAGGCCAGGGCCTGCCGCCGGGAACGCTCTCCATCAGTGAGGACGGCAAGATCTACACGATGGAGAAGGCGCTGGAGTTGAGCGTCTGGCCGCCGAAGACCTCAGCTCCATCCGGTGAGGGTGGTGTGGATCAGCCAACCGTGTTTGGTGGTGAAGGTGGAACAACTCCGGTGGCTGGAGGAGGAGAGACGGGCACCGCTGTTCAGGTGGGATTTGGCTCCACCAGCCCCGGCAGTGGTGGCGGAGCGGGCGTTGCACCACCCCCAGGCCCTGGGGTGATCGAGCGGACCGACAACGTGAAGACAGCCCTCACCCAGCTGGCCCAGCAGGTGAGCAGCTCGGGCAAGGCGATCAAAAACCTCACCTGGCGCATGAACAGTGGCGACGGCTTCCTGCCGATGGCCCTGCTCAAGGCCGAGCCTGGCGCCACGGTGCGGGTCGAGATGATGGAGGGGGGCTGGAGCAGCGGCGACGGCAGCGCCGAATGGAGCTTCGACTTCAACGGCACGCCCGAGGAAGCCAGCCATCTGCGGGGCTTCATCGAGGGCCAGTGGCGGAGAGGCGGCGAAAAGTCGCTCGACATCACCTATCAGCTCCGCTACGAGCCACCCTTGCGCTGGGATGACGGCGGCGAGGGCTGGATCTCTCGCCTCACCCGGGCTGGCCTCAGCGCTCAGACCGCCACGATCCGGCTGGAGTTGACCGCTATTGGCGAGGAACAGCCATGACCCAGGCCATTGCTTCTGGCCGGCCGGCCTACGAACTGCGCAGCAAGCAGCGCGGCCCCAGCGATCTGCAGCTGGAGGTGTGGCAGGTGCCCAGCACCGCGACCCCCGAGCTGAAGGAGCCCCGCCGGGTGGCGGGCCTGGGCGGCCACAAGCTGCTTTTGGTGGAGGGTGCAGTACTGCGGCGCCTCAAGGCCGAGCAGGTGAGCCTCGGCAAGCTCAAAAAGGGCGAGGCTCGACGGGATGCCCTCTCGGAGGATCTGGCCCTGGCGATGGGGCTGCTGTTCAAGCTGCTGGCCCCGATGCGCAACGTGGCGGGGATCGAAAACTGCGCCCGTGGCATCGATGCCATGGCCCGTGAGGAGGCGGCCTACTGGCTGGGCATGGCCATGCACCGCAAGAACCCTCGGCGGGTGCTGGCGGCGCTGCGCCTGTTGCTGAGCGCAAGCTGATGACACTGCAAGCAATGAATAGCGCTGCTCCCTTACTAATTGATGCTGCGGCCAACGCAACTGATGCTATTAATCCGCAAGCGACCCCATTAGACCTCAAGGCCTACATCCCTTTGTTCTCATTCTTGGGGGCTGCGGCTGGCGGCATCATTGCAGCCCTCGCACAGACTCGGATCGCCAGGCTTAATGCGGATAACTCCAATACGTCTCGGCTTGCGGTCCGCAAAGAGGAAGTCATTTCGGAGGGAGTATTGGAGCTAATTAGGCTTGACCCATACAAGAAGCAGGATGGCGAGGCAAATCAGCTTGCATTGCGGGCCGCAAACTCAATCAAACTCTTTCTCGACAAAGAAGAAATAGCAGACAGAAAACTTGAGGGGGCGGTTGAACACCTGATCCACATTTATGCATGCGTGGTCAGCCCCAGCATGGACGAAGAACTTGTTGACAGGCTGATGATCCTGAAGAATCCAGACGTTGATGCCGAAAGCATGACAAGTCGACGGCTCGAGGAATTACTGGAGCTATTGCAGCAAGCTCGCTTAGAAGTTCTCTGGGCAGCAAGATCGTTAATCGCACAGGACAGGCTCAAGCTACGAGATCAGCTCTCAAGGAATTAATTCTCATGAAAGATACTGCCAAACGCCTGATCGAAGAGTGGCTGCCGATTGCCGACATCGGCATCGAGAGCGTGCGCGAACGGACCCCGATGACGCCTTTCCCGGCGCCCAACCGGCTGCATGTGTGGTGGGCACGACGGCCGCTGGTGGCCTCGCGGGCAGCTGTACTGGCCTCGCTGCTGCCGGCTGATGCCGATCGAGACATTTTCCGGCATGTGTTGGGGATTCAAGGGGATCCTGTCGCGGCAAAGAGGCGTATCGCCAAGGCGACCCGTGAAGGAGTCCGGCTTGGAGCTGATGCCTACGGCTACAGCCGAGCCTTCAGCTATTCACCAAGTGAAAGAGAACATATCTGGTTACGGGAAGAGATGCAAAAGCTGGGTATTCATCAGCCAACTGTGTTGGATCCAACAGCAGGTGGAGGTGCCATCCCCTTTGAAGCTCTGCGCCTTCGTTGCAGCACCTTCGCCAACGACATCAACCCAGTAGCGGTCTTGGTGGAGAAAGCCACCTTTGAGTGGCCGACGAAGTTTGGGCCTGGCCTGGTTGACGAGGTCAAGCGCCTGGGCAATCAGTTGGCCAGCCGAGTGAGGGAGAGGCTGGCCTGGACTTTCCCCCCAGAATCTGAAGCCGATTGCAGGCCTGACGGTTACCTCTGGGCCCGCACTATTCACTGCCCATACTGTGCGGGCAAGGTGCCTCTGTCGCCGAACTGGAAGCTGGCACCCGATGGCACTGGCGTAAAGGTGGTACCGCACCTAGGCGATGGCTCTGGTGACATCAGCCGTTATTGCAGCTTCGAGATCGTTGGCAGCATCCGCGAGCAGAGCGACGGCACCGTAAAGGGTGGTGATGCTACCTGCCCCTATCCCGACTGTGGCCGGGTGATTGATAGCGACCAGGTGAAGAAGCAAGCTCAGGCGGGCGGCATGGGCGAACAGCTCTTTGCGGTGGTCTACAAGCGCCGGCTACCTACCGAGTACACCAAGACCGGCAAGCCTAAAAAGGACAAGTGGGAGCGCGGCTACCGCCCCCCTAATCCAGTGGACGATAACAGCGCGGCGATCGAAGCCGCCATTGCGGAAAAGCTGCCGGAGTGGGAGGCGCTGGACCTGGTGCCGAATGAGAAGTTCCCTGAGGTCTGCAATGACGACCGCCCCATTCAGTACGGGATGCCGTTGTGGCGCGATCTGTTCTCGCCCCGGCAGCTGCTCTGTCATGGCACCAGCGTGGAGATCTTCCGCGAGTTGGTGAATGAGCAGATGGCAACGCCTGGTGGGTTGAGCGACGGCGGCCGTGCTGCTTTGGCGTATGTCGCATTGGCACTGGATAAGTTGCGCGACTACAACTCACGAATGACAAGGTGGATAAGCAATCGCGAGGTAATGGCAAACACCTTTGATAGGCATGACTTCGCCTTTAAGTGGTCTTACACAGAGATGGCATCAATGCTGGAGGGGCGTGGGTTCGACTGGGCTTTCTCCTTGGTTGTGAAGTGCATAGATGAGCTGATCGACCTGATCGGTGCTGGCAGTGCTCGTTTGGCTGATGCAGGGCCTTTGTTCGCGACCCCAGCTGCGACATCCACATCCGCACCAGTCCCATTACACATTTCCTGCGGCTCCGGCGACACCCTTGCACACATCTCCTCCGCCAGCGTGGATGCTGTTGTGATGGATCCGCCCTACTACGACAACGTGATGTACGCGGAGCTGAGCGATTTCTTCTATGTCTGGCTCAAGCGCACAGCTGGCCTGCTGTACCCAGAACTTTTCATGGCGCCGCTCACTGACAAGGAGAACGAGGCCGTCGCCAACCCTGCGCTGCACAAGGGTAAGAAGGGCGCCAAGGCTCTGGCTGGTCTCGACTATCAGCAGAAGATGGCCGAGATCTTCGCCGAGTGCCGTCGCGTCCTCAAGGACGACGGCGTGATGACGTTGATGTTCACCCACAAGGCCACCGGGGCATGGGATGCACTCACCAAGGGGTTGATCGATGCCGGCTTCGCCATCACGGCGTCCTGGCCCATCAACACCGAGGCGGAAGGATCACTTCACATCAAGGACAAGTCGGCCGCCAACAGCACGATTTTCCTGGTCTGCAGACCGCGCCCTGAGCAAAAGCCGGAAGACGGCGTGCAGTACTGGGAAGACCTCGAACCTCGGGTGAAGGCCGCTGTGCGCCAGCGCATCGAGCAGTTTCAGGCCGGCGGCATTCGCGGGGTTGATCTCTACCTTTCCTGTTTCGGGCCTGCCTTGGAGGAGTTCTCCCTTCACTGGCCGATCAAACGTGGTCAGCCCAAACCGATCGAAGAGAAAACAAGGAAGCGCGGTCGTGCTCAGCTCACCCTGGAGGAGCTTCTGGGAGAGGACGATCCCTACTCGGTCAGCCCTGAAGATGCTCTTGATGCAGCCCGACGCGAGGTGAAGGCATGGCGCATGGAAAAACTCACCTCTGGATCCCGCCGCGCCCAGCTAGATCCCCTCACGGAATGGTTTGTGCTCGCATGGGATGCCTTTGAGGCCCCTCAGTTCCCCTTCGATGAAGCCCTGCGCCTGGCTCGTGTTGTGGGTCTTGACCTCGACAAGGATGTTGTTGGCGTGCTGGCCGAGAAGAAGGCCAGTGATCTGATCCTCTGGGACAGCTCGACTCGCGCCACCAAGGGCAAGCTCGGCTCACCCGATGGAACGCGCTCCTGGATCGATGCCATTCACCACTGCGCCCACCGCGCCCGGAGCATTGACCTCAACTCTGCCAAGCAACTGCTCGACGACAATGGTCTGGCCAACAGCGCCGACTTCCTCACTGCCATGGAAGCCGTACTGGAAGTGCTGCCCCTCTCGGCCCGCTACACCGGCTTCGATCCGGTGAAGGCCGCTGCTCCAGCTGCGTCCGACTTCGAGGCCCTGGAGAACCTGCGTCGTCTGGCGCTCGCTGAGCAGGTGCCGGCACCCAAGCAGCTGGAGTTGGTGCTGGCGGACCTGGCTGAGGCATAAGCAGCCATGGCCGGCCTCGCCGATCACGCCTGGAAGGGGCGCTTCAGCAGCTCGATCGAGAGCCTGTTGGACGGGTTCTACAGGCCGGCCCTGATGGATGCCACCCGCTACTGGCGCATCACCGGCTACTTCACCAGCCGCTCTCTTCTCCAGGTACTCGAAGGCGTGGAGCACCTAGTGGCGGCCTCAGCCGATGGGATCGGGCATGGACAGATGCGCCTGATCACAGGCGTTTTCCTCAGCGAGGCAGACATCACCGCTCTGGCGGCTGGAGCCCCCGGTGAGACCGTTCTCGCCGATCACCTCTCGAAACACTTCCCCTTCAAGGGAGTCGAGCCCGGAGGCCAGGGTGCTGCAGCCCTAGGGGCCGAGCTCCTGGCCTGGCTTGTGGATCGTGGGCACCTGGAGATCCGCGTGGGGCTGCCCCTCATCGACGGGCTGATCGTCAACGACGGCGCGATCTTCCATGCCAAGGAAGGCGTGATCGAAGACAACCACGGGCAACGATTGGGCTTCAGCGGCAGCGTCAACGAAACGCCCAACGGCTGGACCAGCAACTTCGAAACCATCCAGACCTTCTGCTCCTGGAAGCCTGGTGGTGCCGAGGCCATTGATGATCTGGAGGCTGGCTTCCTACGGCTCTGGGAAAACCAAGACTCCGGCGCCCGCACCTTCACCCTGCCCGAGGCAATCCGCCAGCAATTGGCCATCTTCCAACCAACGGAAGGGGTGCCCCGTCGCCTCAAACCTTTCCTGAACGATCTGCCCGCGCCGGAGCCAGAGCCCGTCGTTGAGAGCGTCCCCGACATCGATGAACGGCGCCGCATCGTGTGGAGCTACGTGCTTCAGGCTGCCACCAGCGATCTGCCCGGGGCCGAACGGGTTGGTGAAGGCACCAGTGCCGTCACTCCCTGGCCACATCAACAGCGGGCCTTCCAGCGTCTCTGGCAGCAGTGGCCGCCCAGACTGCTGATCGCCGACGAGGTGGGCCTCGGCAAAACGGTGCAGGCCGGCCTGCTGCTGCGCCAAGCCTGGTTAAGCGGGCGTGCCCGCCGCATGTTGGTGATGGCACCCGCGTCGGTGCTCAAGCAGTGGCAGCGGGAACTGCGTGAGAAGTTCGGCCTCGACTGGCCCATCTACAGCGGCAAGTCGCTCGACTGGCAGCCCACCCGCTTCCGTCCGGCTGGGCTCTCCCAACCAGTGGACCGGAGCAGCTGGACCGCAGAGCCTTATGTGCTGGTCTCCAGCCACCTGATGAGGCGGCGCGATCGCCACAAGGATCTGCTGGAAGCCGAGCCTTACGACCTGGTGGTGCTCGATGAAGCCCACCACGCCCGCACCCGTCGAGAGAACAGCAGCAGCGGCGGTGAGCGCCTCCGCCCCAACACCCTGATGCAGCTCATGCAGCAGCTGCGCCAACGCACCAACGGTCTGCTGCTGCTCACCGCCACGCCCATGCAGGTGAGTGAGCTGGAGGTGTGGGACCTGCTCGCCCTGCTGGGCATGCCCCCCGAGTGGACCGAAGACGCCTTCGAGCGGTTCTTCGAGTGGGTGGAGAAGGAGAACCCGGATGAGGCCACCCTGTCGTACCTGGCCGGACTGTGGCGCAGCAGCGTGTCGGCCTTTGGCGAGGCACCGGGCAATGCCCTGCCGGAAGACCTGCGCAAGTCGCCACTGCGCAAACGCAAGGCCCTGCGGGCCCTCAACGACACCGATCCCCTCTCCCGCCGCAATCTCAGCATCGAGATCCGCCAGGCCTCCCTCGCACTAGCCAAACGTTGGACCCCGGTGCAGGGGCTGATCTCCCGCCACAGCCGCAACCTGCTGCGGGCCTACAAGCAGCAGGGATCGATGGATCTGGCCATCGGCACCCGCCATGTGGATGACCGCTTCCTGGAGAGCACGCCGCAGGAGCGGGCGCTGTACGACGCCGTGGAGGACTTCATCTCCACCCAGTACGCCCAGGCCTCTGGCCAGAAGAAATCGGCGGTGGGCTTCGTGATGACGATCTACCGCCGCCGCCTCGCCAGCAGCGTGGCCGCCCTGGTCTCCACACTGGAGAAACGACTAGCCGGCCAGCAGCAGCAGCTGGAGGAAGACGCTGCAGCCGCAGAAGACGACGACATCAGTGGAGAGCAAACCTTCGATCTGGAGGGCATGCAGATCGCCTTCCAGGAAGCCTCGCTCCAGGGTGAACTCGATGCCATCGGTGTGCTGCTCGATCAGGCCAGGCCTCTGGTAGGCCACGACAGCAAGGGGGCCGAGTTCCTCAAGGCCATCGAGGAGCTGCAGGCCCAGGGCTACAAGCAGGTGATCGTCTTCTCCCAGTACAGCGACACCGTCGATGCCCTCAAGGAGCTGCTGATCGGCGCAGGGCGCACCAGCCTGATGGCTTTCACCGGACGCGGCGGCGAGATCCTGCAGAGGGGTGGGGTCTGGAAGGCCCTGAACCGCGAGGCCACCAAACGGGGCTTCAAGGAAGGCAAGGCCGAGATCCTGCTCTGCACCGATGCGGCAGCCGAAGGCCTGAACTTCCAGTTCTGCGGTGCCCTGATCAACTACGACATGCCCTGGAACCCGATGCGGGTGGAGCAGCGCATTGGCCGCATCGACCGCATCGGCCAGACCCACGAGCAGATGCAGATCATCAACCTGCACCTCGATGGCACGGTGGAGGCTGATGTGTACCGGGCGCTGAAGGGTCGGATCGCGATGTTCGAGCAGGTGGTAGGCAAGCTGCAGCCGATTCTGGCCAAGGCATCAAGCTCCATCTCCCAGGCCACACTCGTCAGCCGTGATCAGCGGGAGAAGGCACGGGCATCTGCTGTGGCGGCTGTCGAACAGGAGCCCGAGATCAAGGGTCTGGACCTTGATGACGTCCTCCAGGACCTCGATGCCATCCGTGATGTGGTGAACACCCTGCAGCCCTCACCACTCACCTTGGCTGATCTGGAAGCCATCCTCAGACAACCGGCGTTGCTGCCACCCGGCTGCAGTGCCCGCTCAATTGGCGCCTACGACTTCGCCTGGACCCAGCCCGGTCTCGACAAGGAAATGCGCGTCACCTGCAACGCCTCCTACTTCGATGACAACAGCGATAGCTGTGAGCTGTGGGTGCCGGGAAGTCCGTTGTTCCCCATGGAACCAATACAGGACTTAGGCACTTCCAATTCCGCATGTATTTCAAGGCAGCAGTTCGATATAGCATTGAAATGACAAGCTATGTCAACACATTTCAAGAATTTTATGCTCGGCCGGCACATGCTTTTTGGCATTATTTTGCGGCCAACCAGATTGCAGTCGCACTGGCGTTCGCCAATACCCCTAACTCGACAAGAACAAAATGACTGGTATTCCTGACGATCACGCTACCACCAACAAGGCCTTTCCATTCACAGACAAGGCTTCAGGAGGCTTCGGAGACTGGAGAGACGAGTTTAATCGTCAGGAATTCTGCAACCAGGTTGGCAGCCTGCTTCTCGAGCATAGAAGCCCTGAAGGCATTGCAATTTCCATCGAAGGAGAATGGGGGTCCGGCAAGTCTTCGGCACTAGCCATGATTAAGGCCTTCTTAACCATACATAAGCAGGATCTATCTTCCAAATCCTCAGGATCTCTGACGAGAATAGCTAAATTTAAGCGGTGGCTTCGGAGACATAGGCGTAAGAGCCCTCTTGCGCATGAAGATTGCACTCCGATTCTCGCTGAATTCAATCCTTGGCTAGTTGGCGCTGCAGATCACATGATTCAAGCTTTCATGGCTCAAATTGCATCTGAGCTTGGTCAGGTCAACCAAAACGCCAAAGCAACTGAAGCCGCTCAGCGTCTTATCGCATACGCACAACTGCTAGAGCCGCTGAAATGGATTCCAGGAGCAGAGCCTTGGACCTCGATTGTAAGAGGAGTCGTTGATAAAACTGGGCAAGGAGTTAAAAAAGTCAGCGAACTTCACAAGCTCAATATTGGCAAGCAGAGAGACGCTCTAAAGAAAACACTGCTCGAGCTGGGTCGTAACATTATCATCTTTATCGATGATATCGACAGGCTGCCACCTGCTGAAGTATTTCAGATTGTGCGTGCTATTCAGGCCGTCTCAGATTTGCCACGTTGTTCCTTCGTCATTGCCCTAGACCCTTTCTATACAGAAAAAGCACTACAGACGGCTGCTAGCTTCGAGAGCCCTGGACAATATCTTGACAAGATTATTCAGCTCCGTCTTTTTCTTCCGCAAGTAAACAAGGCTGACTTGGAGTTATATTTTGAGAAACGGCTATGGCAGGCCATCACTCCTTTGCAGCAAGATCGCTTTCGTGACGAGCAAAAGCGCCTAAGCCAGATCTGGCAGTTGGGAGTGAAGCCACTCATTCAGACGCCAAGGGATGTTATCCGGATCATCAATCGGTTTCTGTATATAGAGCCAAAGTGTGGCACGGAGGTCTGCTGGGGTGATCTGTTGGGATTGCAAACGATTGCAATAGTTCTGCCGAATGTATTCAGGCACATCATGCAAAATCCAGGTGCTTACACAGGGATCGACATGGCCGACTCCTACCAGCGTGGCAGCCATCAAGAGCACGTCGACCAGTTTGCAGATGAGCGTGCAACTGTATTAAAATCCTTGCCAGACAAGACAAGAATTCAGACCCAGCGGCTGTTAGAAGATCTTTTTCCATTGTTGCGCAAATACTCTTATGACAAACTTGGTCAACAGGAATTTTCAAAGAACAGAAGGATTGCTGCCAATGACAGATTAAGAATAGCGCTCACCTATGATCTTCCCTCTGATGAAGTCTCGCAAGCTGACGTTCAGTCCTTTTGTTGTGATCCAGCAAGTAGAGACAATGTAATCAGGAGAGTTATTGCCAAGGATTTACTGGATCGCATTCTTGATCTTGCACTGCAAAAAATTGATTTATCTACGGTTCCCGACAAAAGAGAATTTGTGGTTTTCCTGGGAACAATTGTCGAAGATCAACAAATCAATGGTCGCTCTCAGGGATTCCGATCGCTGTTTTACATGTCCACAATTGATAAGATCATACGGCTTTCCGAAGTTGTGTTGGCGAGCTTGGGTGATGACGGTGATGAGCTGAGTGTTCTTAGCGACTTGGTCTCGAACCCTGCTATTCTTTCGTTGGCCACTCATCTACTGGCAAGGATCCTCGCCAAGCGTGAGGAAGGACTACAGCAGAGCGAGATCGCATCCACAAAGACTTTCATCCCAGCATCGGAGAATCCAGTCCTCAAAGAATGGTTTGATACAGCGGTCAACGTCCTTCGCAGCGAAGCCTTTGCGGAAATTGCCGATAAGTGGATTATAGTACGGATTCTTTTGTCACTACAGGAAGGCCGAGAGCAAATTCCAGACTTGCTTCTGCCTCATATCAATTCTGACCACCGCATCGATGCCATTGCTGATATCTTTATTAGCAACGAGACTGATTCGGCAGAGGGGACTACGGTTGCCTGCAAGAACGAATACTTGAGAGAGCTAGGCGATCCTGGCATCATTCGCGCGAGAGCAGATAGTCGCTTGAGCGATCCATTGGTTCAAGCAAACAAGAGACTTGTTGCGATATACAAGTCAATTGTGCAACAGCAGAAAATCTATGTTCAGAATGCGGAGCAAGAGCAAGAGTGGAGCGAATTGAGTAGCTAGACACTGGGGCGAGAAGTTTCAGCGGCCAAAGTTGCAGGTTGTTCGGCCTGAACTGAGTTACAGGCTTCGCTTTGAGGTCGGTACCGTAGGCCCTTCCATGCTCCGCGCCTCGGCAAGGGTTTCACCAGCCAGCCGGGTTGGACGTTGGGCTTCGCTGCGCTCCGCCATCGAGGCGGGGCTGGCCCTTGCCTTTCGGCGCGGTTGCAGGGCGGGTCCTGCGTCACCCCTCCAGTGGCTGCTGCCGAGTCCCACCGTGCCTCCCTGTCCTTCCCATCGGACAACGGCAAAACCGGCCCGATCGCTGTCTCCGGCACCAGCCGGCTCACTTGCCCTTCCTCTTGCCCATTGGCTGGCGATCAGGGCTGCTACGCCGAGGCTGGCTTCCATACCAGGCTGCACTGGGATCGGCTTAGCCACGGCGAGAGCGGCTCCCCGGCAGCGGCCTTCATCAAGCAGGTGCTGGCGCTGCCGGCCGGCATCCTCTTCCGCCATTGCGTCGCCGGTGATCAGTGGCCTGATCCAGCTGATCCTCTGCGCATCGATCACGGCCTGTTGCTCCAGCTGGCCAGAGCCACACGGCATCTGCGGGCGGCCTGGTCGTTCACCCACTTCCCGATGGGCCCCGCCAATCAGGCCACCATCCGGCTGGCAGCCGCCAAGGGGCTGGTGGTCAATGCCTCCACCGAGTCCCGCTCCACGGCGGCCGCGTTGGTGCGGCAGGGCATCCCGGCGGTCTGCGTGGTGCCGCCCGATGCGCCGGCGGTGAGCCGCCACGAGGGCGTGCGGTTCGTGGCCTGCCCCGCCAGCCGCAGCGGCCGCAAGGTGCAGTGCATCAGCTGCGGCGGCCGCTTTGGTCTTCCCCTCTGCGCCCAGGCCGATCGGCCGTTTGTGATCACCTTTCCCGCTCATGGCCCCCGGGCTGCTGCGGCGGCGGCCCACTGCAGATGAGCTAGCAGTGCCCTCTGGGTCTTGCTCCGGGCCTCTCCAGTCTGAGGCCCTCCTGACGTCGGGCCTCCGCTGGGATCGGGTCCCGTCGCTGCGCCGCACCCGGCGCCGATCGTCATGGCCACGCTCTCTGGCTTCCCGTCCGTTGCGGCCGCCTCGCCGTTCTGCAGCCCCGAGGAGGATCCGTTCCTGCTGCTGGAATCCACCCTGCGCTCGGTGCAGGAGATCCTGATCCGCCGGCGTGGGCTGCCGCTCCGGCGCACTTGGATCGAGCAGCCCTATCGCGAGGAGGAGATCACGCTGCTGGAGGAGAAGGTGCTGCCGGCAATGCAGAGCTGCCTGGAGCGCATCGGGGAGATCGATGCGGAGCTCGAGGCGCAGCAGGATGCCGAGATGGCCCGCATCGAAGCCGAGCGCGCGGCAGCGCTGCAGCTGGTGGTGGCCTGAGCCCAGCTTGGGGGCTCCAGCCCCCTGGCCCTCATGATGGCTCAGTCGGCTGCAAACACCAGGGTGGAGAGCGGCCACCAGCCGCCACCGCCCTCGTCGTAGGACAGCTCTACCATCGGATCAGCATTGAGGGATTCGGGCGCCAGGCTCAGCACACTGGCGCCGCTCTCTGGGCTGATCAGGTCACGCCAGCAGCGCGAGCCAATCGCCGGCAGGAGTGTCGTGGTGTCAGGCATGGGTTATGGGCTCACCATCACCCGGTTGCCAGCGCCGCTGTTGCTCACAGCCGCGAACTGTCTCCGCTGGGGAGACCAACAAAGCGAGCGCCAGCCCAGATCAGCCGGGGAGCTGCGCACCGTCCAGTTGAGACCATCGGCGCTGGTCATGATCCGGTTGCCGGTGCCGCTGCTGCTCACCGCCACCAACAGCTCCCGCTCCGGCGCCCAGCAGAGGGAGGTCCAGGCGTTATCGGCTGCTGAACTGCGGCTGCTCCAGCTGAGGCCATCCGGGGAGGTCATCACCCGGTTGCCCCGGCCGCTGCTACCCACCGCCACCAGCAAACCCAGCTCCGCCGCCCAGCAGAGCGCCGTCCAACTGTTGGCTGCGGCGGCTGTCCCCAGCGTCCAGTTGCGGCCATCGCTTGAGGTCATCACCCGCTGGCTCCCGCCGGTGCTGCTCACCGCCACGAACAGCCCCAGTTGACGCGCCCAGCAGATCGAGCGCCACTCCTGATCCGCGGCAGCCGGGCCGGCTATCCAGGTGAGGCCATCACTGCTGGTCATCACCCGGTTGCCCGTGCCACCGCTGGCTACGGCCACGAGCAGGCCCAGCTCGGGTGCCCAGCAGATCGAGGTCCAGTTGTTGTCGACCGGCGTCGCACGCAACGTCCAGCGGTGGCCATCCGGTGAGGTCATCACCCGCTGGCCCGTGCCGCTGTCGCTGACGGCCACGTACAGCCCCAGCTCGGCGGCCCAGCAGAGCGCCACCCAGTTCTGATCCGCCGCTGATGGTTGGGGGCTCCAGCGGATGCCATTGCTTGAGGTCATCACCCGGTTGCCGCTGCCGCTGTTGGCGACGCAGGCGTAGAGCTGCAACACCGGCGACCAGCAGATCGCCTGCCAGCTGTTGTCCGCCGCCGAGCGCACGGTCGACCAGAGCACACCGCTGATTCCCAGCACTGGCGGCGGGCTCAGGAGGTCTGCCATCGCCGCTGCCGGCAGCTGGTAGGTGCCGGCCTGGGGTCCGACGGGACGGGTGATCGCCAGCAGGTCGCCTGGTTGGAGGGTCATCAGCTGCGGCGCTCAGGGCAGGGCCGGCAGGGTGCTCAGGTCAAGCGGCATGTAGTCCCCCGCCGGCTGGGCGGTGGCCATCGCTGCCTGCAGCTGGGCTGCGTCCACCACCCGCCCCGGGGTGCCGTCCGCCAGCGCCAATGGGTCGGCCAGCTGCACCACGCCGGCAGCGGCGGTGGTTGCGGGCTCGACGCTCAGCAGCGGTTGGGCGGGATCGCTCTCATCAACGGCCAGCGGTGCGGCCACCTGGATGCGGATCACGCCGGCGCCATCGGGGCCCAGGGCAGCGTTGGCACTCCAGTTGCTGCCGTCAAACAGCAGCAGATCCCCCTGGGCGATGTCCGCTCCGGCGATGCCGCTCCAGCTGGCCATGGCGGGGCCGGAGCTGCTGGCGATGTACACATCCCCCGCCTCAGCCGCAGCCGGGGCCTCGGTGGTGGTGGGGTCGATCGCCCCCCTGTAGGTGAGCGCGCCAGGGATGGCGGCATGGAGGGTGCCGTCGGCATCCACCGAGAGGTTGGTGCCGGGCTTGATCGCACCGATCGCCGCCTCCGTGGCGGGGCTGAGCATGAACGCCTTGACCTCATCAGCCGTTGCCCGGTAGGGCGTGCTGCCGCGCTGCACCAGCAGCAGGTCGGTGGGCTGGGGCAGGGAGCGGCTCGTGGTGCGGCTCTCGGTGGTGGTGGCCATGGCGATCAGTTCAGAAGGGGGGAAGTAGGACGAGAGATCAGGCCGGCAGGGGGCTGAGCAGGCGCAGGTCCAGCGCGATCACCACCACCCCATCGCCGGCGGCGGCACTGAGCAGCGGCGCCAGCGCCTGCAGTGCCGTGACGCCGCCGGACGGCGGTGGTTCAGGGGTGCCGCCGTCCTGCAGCTGCGCCTGGCCCAGGAAGATCACCCCCTGCGGCCGGCTGTTGCTGCGGCACTGGGCGGTCAGCTCGGCCAGCACAGCCGGATCGGGAGTGGCCATCGGCGCCAGGGCAGTGCTGCTGAGCTGTTGCCAGCCCCCAGCCAGGAATGCGCTGGCTGGGACAGCGCTGGCTGCTGGGATCAGAGCAGGGCATCCCCCAGCTCCAGCGCGGCGAGATCCGCGGCATCGTTGATGCCCTCGTTGCTGACGCTGGCAGTGCCCGATGCACTGGCCTGGGCCTCCAGCGCCATCGCCTGCTCCACGAGTTCGGCCTTGGTCTGGCTGCCATCGAGCTCAACGCCGTAGACGGTGGAGCAGAACTCCATGATCTGGGCCTTGGTCATGGCCTGGAAGTCGGTGGGCTCAGAAGCCAACAGGGCCTCGCCACCATCGGTGGTGGTCTCCAACGGGTCGTCGGTAGGAGTGGGCTCATCTGGTGCTGGGGCGTGCTCGGTCGCTTGCGGTTGCTCGGGCTCGAGGTCCAGCGCATCCACCAGCTTTGGCTCCGGCGCGTTGTCCCCGGTGTCCACCGGGGCCGGCTCATCGCCACCACTGGTGCTGCTGAGCAACTGCCAGCCCAGGGCCTGCCAGCCGGCCAGGTGCACCGGCCAGATCGAGCGGGTCGCCCCGTCCTTGCCGATCAGCAGCTGGGTGGGCGGCAGCAGCGATGCATCGCCCACACCCGGATCCGGGCTGACGGTGAGCCGCTGCTCCGGGCCCGAGAGGCGAACGGGGGTGGAGGCGGGGTTGCTGCTGTCAAAGGGTTGCAGCAGCTCAAGCGGCAGGGCTTCAGCCCCTGCCGCCACGTTGAGGGTGTCGAGTGGGTTGCCCATGGCGCTCACCTCACAGCCCTTGGTTGGCGGTGAGCGCCACGGTCATCCCCACCGGCGTGGCGGGAGAGACCGTCGCCCGCGCCAGCCGCAGGCAGGGCGGGGTGATCAGCGCACTGTCAGCCGGGTCGATCAGCAGTGCGGCCCCGCTGATGATCGCCTCCACCTTGCCGCCGGCGGCGGGGATAGCGACGGCTGCGGCGGTGATCCAGCTGCCGGCGTTGCCATCGGCCAGTAGCGGCGCCAGCTCCAGGGTCACCGTCACCGCCTCGCTGTGGCCGGCGTGAGAGGCGACCAGCACAAAGGAGCTGGCGGCATCGAGATCGGTGCCGAGGTTGACGACATCACCGCTACTGCGAGTGTGTTCGTAGCAGTCGGTGGCCGAGTGGTTGATCCAGCCGACGAGCACCGTCTGGGCGTCGAGCAGCCGGGTGGCTTGAGAAGTCATCAGGGGTCTCCTGTGCGAAAGGGATGAATGGGTCTGGGTAGTCCTCCGGGGTGAGGCGTTACTCAGGGCAGCACCAGCGGCATGGGGGCGACGTTGTACAGGCGTGCGGCTGCCTTGCGGTTGCAGACGGCAAAGCCCACGTACCAATCGACCCGCGTGCGGAACACCGGTGCGTCATGCACCTCCCCGAAGTCCCGCACTGAGATCCCGTAGCGCCCCTCGAATGGGCCCTGCAGACCGCAGACCGCCGCGTCACCGAGCACGCAGCAGTAGATCGAAGTGGTGTCTCCGGGTTCGTCGTACCCGAGCACGGCGTTGCCCTCGGCGTCCTCCTCCACCAGCAGGATCTCGATCCCCTCGAAATAGTGGCGGCCGTCGATCACCTCATAGAGGTCGCCGCCGGCCTGACGGGAGGCAGTGCTGATCTGGCGGCGGGCCGCCTTGCTGGCGATCAGCACCTTGTCGCCGCCGTAGCCGATCACGCTGTCGCTCAGCGCCTCCAGCGCCAGCAGGTTGAGGGTGCTGCCGCCGTTGTCGATCGTCTGGTCCTCGCCGGGCACCAGGCGCTTGCTCAGCCCGTTGAACGCTCGCGGATCGAAGGTGTCGTCGCCGTTGATGATCGCCGCCTCCAGCGTCAGGCGCATCGAGCGCACTTTCATCTCGGTCTGGGCGGCGCGGGCCTCGGGGCCCTGCATGTCGACGATCGAGCGGTCCACATCCAGGTCGCCGCCGAACAGGTGCACGAACTCCGAATCGGAGTTGATGACGCCGTAGCTCTGGCGGTAGCCCTCGTTCACCGCCCGGAAGCCGACGCGGGGGAGTTTGGTTTCAGCCGGAAAGCTCAGCGAGCCCCCCACGAGGTTGCGGAAGGGCAGCCGGCGCAGCAGTTCCCCTTCTGCAAAGGTCTTGAGCACCGCCAGCTGCTCCGCGCGGCGGGCGTATTTCTGCGCCTCGATCAAGGTCAGGCCCAAGGGCACGCTCCCGGGGCCTCGCCCCAGTGACAACAGCAGCTGTTGCCAGGTGTCCCCACGCCCCAACCACCGAGGAGACAGAACCGTGGTGGCCCAGCTCCTGGTGGAGCGGCTACGCGCAGCCCTCCTCATGGTCCGGGCGGCCTCAAGGGCTGCGCGAGTCAGCCGGACTGGTGCGTTGGCTGCGCTGCGCTCCGCATTGCAGAAGGGGCTGCCCCTTGACCCCGCCCGGCCTGCTTCGGGGTCTTCGCTACGCCTGCCATGGCTTCAGCATCCCGGATCCGCGCCTTCCAGCTCCTGAGCTCCCGCACCCTGGAGTTCCTGTGCGAGGAGGCATCGGCCCACCGCCCGGCTCCTCTTGAGCGGCTGGAGCGCCTCTGCGCCGATCTGCTCTTCGATCGCCAGGTGGCCACGCCAGCTTCGGTGCCCGTCTGGTGCCCCGAGAGCGAGCTGCCCTTCTGAGGGCCCAGGCCCTTGGGCCCCTGGCCCCGGCTGCGGCCGGGGCTCTTCTTTTGCCCGCAGCCGGCGGCCCCAGGCCATCAATGGCAACAGGGCTCAGCAGCACCACGCCCATGGCCAGCCCCATGACCCCCGAGCGGTTCCAGGACCGCTTTGAAGCCTTCCGCGGTGAACCTCAGCAGGTCTCCGGCGTCTGGACCCTCCACGCCGCGATCGCTGCACTGCCCGGCAGCGAGGCCGTCCTCGATGAACAGGCCCCCTGGGCGCTCACCTTCAGCCAGAAACCCGCTGCGACCCCGGCACCAGCAGTCCCCAGCGGCGGCCTCGATCCCCGCGGCTCAGAGGAAGCCGGGATGGCGGGCCCGCAGCTGGCAGCTCCCGTCCAGCCCGGGGATTCCTACCTGCTGGTGAATGACCGAGACCAGGACATGGAGGCCTACGACCACACCGGGGCCTTCCTCTGGAAGATCCCCTGCCTGGCCCGTGGCCAGGGCGCCGACACCGATTGGAGCCACAACAGCACCGACACCCCGCCGGGGCTCTACAGGCTCGGCCAGCTCTACGCCGACTACGAGCAGAACCCCAACCCGCCCTGCTCCGATACCGCGATGGGCTACGGCTGGTATTCCTTCGACATGGAAGAGCTGGAGGGCCAGGAGGCCGCCCACGGCCGGGCCGGGATCATGCTCCACGGCGGCGGCTCGGCCTGTGGCTGGCCCGGCGCCTGGGCACCGCAGCAACCCCTGCACCCCACCCTCGGTTGCGTTCGCCTGCACAACGCCGATCTGCGCGACAAGGTGCTGCCCCTCTACCGGCAGGGCACCGTCTATGTGGGGGTGTTCCAGGAAAAAAAGTGACGACGGGGCTGGTGTTGCCACCGGCTGGGGCCTGATCGCGACGGAGGAGCGGCGATGCAAGCCAACCCAGCACCCCGACCGCCCAAGCCGCCGTTCGACTGCGAACGGTTTGTGTTCAAGATCCTGGCGGTGGTGATCGGCACCCAGCTGCTGATCTATTCCCTCGCCGCTGGGGTCTGCGGCCAGCGGGCGATGGAGGGCAGGCCGATCGGCCAGATCTGCCCCGGCACGTTGGAGCAGCTGCAGGGCGGCTTTGATTCCACCCTCAAACTGCTGCTGGCGCTGCTGGGTGGAGCAGCGCTGACGCGCATGGACCGGTAACGCCTGGGAGCGGGAGGGGGGCTTGCTCCGGGCCTCTCCAGTCTGAGGCCCTCCTGGCGTCGGGCCTCCGCTGGGATCGGTCCCGTCGCTGCGCCGCCCTGGCGCCGATCACCATGGCCACGCTCCCGTCTGGCGTTTCTGCCTTCTGCCGGCCAGAGGAGGATCCGTTCCTGCTGCTGGAGTCCTGCGGCAAGGCCATCGAATCCATCCTGCGGGGGCATGTCGGCCGCCCACTGCGCCGCACCTGGATCGAGCACCCCTACGGAGAAGAGGAGATCACCCTGCTGGAGGAGGAAGTGTTGCCGGCCATTCAGCAGTGTCTGCTGCGGGTGGAGGAGATCGATCAGGCGCTGCAGCTCGAGCAGGATCTGGAGATCCAAGCGGTCCAGCGGGCCATGGCTCCTGATCAGAGCGCGCTGCTGGCTGAGGCCGAAGCGGCTGCCGTGGGCAGCTGAGGTCCA
This sequence comes from Vulcanococcus sp. Clear-D1, assembly GCF_014654725.1. Taxonomy (GTDB): domain Bacteria; phylum Cyanobacteriota; class Cyanobacteriia; order PCC-6307; family Cyanobiaceae; genus Vulcanococcus. The sequence goes on from NZ_JACVZV010000018.1 coordinate 168,044, forward strand.
GCAGGGGCTTCCTGTTGGGTTTGGCTACGCAGCCAGGTCCTGAAGGAGCCCCTTCTCCAGATCACGGCGGTGGTCCTCTGAACAGCCACGCAGCCTGTGCCGCTCCGCCTCTCGCGCCTGCTCGGGCTCCGCGGCGCCGGCCGCAGAACAGCAACGGGCCAAACGCCCGAGCTGCTGTGGCAGCAGGGCAGGCCACCAAACGGGCCAGGGCCCATCGCCAGGAACACTGGCCCGGAATGCCGCTGGGAGGGCAGGAGAAGCGCCGCTTGGCGGCAGGCCGCATCAGTCCTGACGGGGAGCGCTGGGCAGTCCTCGATCCAGGCGGGTAATGAGCAGCTCTGTCCTCGGGCGCGGTGAGCGTTCAGCACGGAGTTGCATCCATGCCCGTGGGGCGTGGCTGGCCGGGCGGAGCGAAACCCCTCCGCAGCCTGCCCCTGCGGCTTGCGCTGGCCAGGGCTGACGCGAGTCTCGCTGGGCTCGCCCCTGGCCAGCACTGCGCCTGCGGGGCGTCTGGTCGGTGTTCTCCGCTCCACCCCAGCCATGGCCACTCCCCAAGGCCCCGTCTGCGAAGTCCGCCTGCTTGTGGTTCACCGCTATCAGCCCGGAGTTCAGAAGCTCGGCACCACTCCCTGTGAGGTCGAGTTCTTTGGCCGCCGCGGCAAGCCCGTCAAGAAGATGCGGCTGATCCCTGCCGAGAAGGCGTTCGCCTTTGCCCGCAAGCTGCAGGGCACCCCCGGCTGCACCGTCTCGGTCTGCTGAGCCAGGGGGCTCAGGCCCGGCTGCCGGTTGGTGGCCGGGCCTTACAGCCAATGGCGGTAGGCACTCCGCTGCCGGCGGGCCCTGGCTTTGGAGCGAGCACTGCCGAACTGAGGACTGCTGCCGTCACGGCGACGGCGCACCCAGACGCCACGGCGAATGAGCTGGCTGTCCTGGGGATTGGCCCGACGGGCGGCCACGATCGCCCCATAGCCCCGTTTCTGCTGGCGTTGAGCACGGGACCGGGCCTGGCTGGCGCTGGCGGCCGGCACCACCGTGGCGGTGGATCGGTTGCGCCAGAACACCAGATACCAGGCCATCGCTCTACCGGCAGGGTGATCAGCGCCGCGGTGCAGCCGCCCTGGGCGTGGTGCCCTTGACGGCCTCCAGATAGAGCTCGGCCGTACTCAGGGTCTGCAGGTTCACCGCGCCGCCGTGCTCATGGCTCGTTTCAGGCACAGCAGCCGAATAGAGGCCGCTGCGCTGCTGGAACAGGAAGCTGTACACCGGGTGGCGGCGCAGCTCCTCCATGTAGTCGCCATCGCTCAGGGCCACCCCGTCGGCGGTGAGGGGCTGGCCCTTGCCGTCCACCGGCAGCAGCCGCTCGCGGCCATCCACATCCGCCAGCTGGAAGTGGCCGCCGCACAGCGTCACGAAAGTGTCAAAGAAGGTGCCCCGTTCGTCGCCACCCACGCGGCCCTCGGCCTCGGAGAACAGGCGCTCCATCAAGCGCTCCTTGCGCAGATTCTGCACCTGAGAGCGGGCCTCGTCCCGTTCCTTTTCAACGCTGCGCACGCGGCGCAGGTTGGCCTCGTTGAGCTGGCGCTCGCGCTCGCCCACCTGGCGCTCGAACTCCTCGCGCTTGCGTTCGGCGTCCTGCAGGCGGGCGTATTCGTCCGGGTTGATCTCCGAGAAGCGCGACAGCTGGGCACGGGCCTTGCGCAGTTCTTTCTCGAGCTGGTTGCTGCGGCGCCGTTCAGCCCGCAGGGGATCAGCATTGCTGGAAGCGGCTGCAGGGGGGTCGTCGTTGTCGCCGCTGGCGCTGCTCGAGTCCTGGGGAGGAACAGCATCAAAGCTGTCGTCACCTGTGCCGACGTCGTGGCCGCCGGCCTCGTCGTCGCCCTCATCGAGGGGGTCGAGTTCAGCAGCTAGTGGAGCTAAGGAACCAGCAGGTCCCTGGTTGGGTTGCTGCTGCTGCTGGCGGTAGGTCTGCCACGGAGCAGAAGAGGCCAGGGGAGCTGGAGCAGCGCCGCTGTTGGCGCCATAGGAATCAGAGGAGAAGAAGGAGGAGGACATCACCCATCACGGCTGTGGTGTTGCGGGCGCCCCGTCCGGGCTGCGCTCGCTTTCCCTGTTGCCAGCAGCCGATCCCACTGCTGGCTAGCAACGCCAGGGGGCGTGCCGGTCCGCGTCAAGATGGAAAGCCCTGGTGCCTGGGGCGTGGCAGATATCACCGCCGTTACTGGTGCCGGCCTGGCCGCAGGAGCCGCCGCCGCTGCAAAGGTCCGAAAGGGTCTGGATCGCACCACCAAAGTCCTGGCGGTGGCTGCCGGCACGGTTGCGGCTTCGCTCAGCGAGCTCAACAACTTCGGGGTTGACCCCCAGCTCATCAGCCGCATCACATCTGCGGCCTCCAATCACGGCGTGGCTGCAGCAGATCTGCTGGCCAAGCTGCCCGGGGAACTGGAGCACTACGGCACCGCAGCGGTTGATGGCTTCCTCAAGGGGGGCGATGCCCTCGGCAAGCACTGGTCCCACATCGAAAGCCGTTTCAACTCCCCCCACCTGGCCGCCGATGCGGCCAATGGCATCTGGGAGGACGGCTCGGTCAACATTAGCCGCGGCTCCAGCGACATGAGCTGGCTGGAGCGACTCCGGGCCAGCACGGACAACCACCTCGATGGACTGATCGCCGCAGCTCAGACCCCTGAGTTCTGGCACCGCACCCTCGGCAATGCCGTGGAGGCCAGTGCCTATTCAGCAGCGATCACCGCGGTGGATCAACTGCTGGTGCACCGCGACCTGTTGCTCAACGGCACAGCCGATGAACGCAAAGAGAGGCTCTTGCAGATCCTGCAGACCAGCGGCTTGATGGCTGCCGGAGCGCTGCCTGTCTCGGTGTTTCTGGCAGTGGCACTGATGCTCGTGCCTGGCCTGGCGGTGGTAATGGGTCCGCTGGGGGTGATCGGCAGTGCCGGACTCGGGTTGAGGCTGATCACCTCTGCCGTGCGTCATCCCAGCCAGCAGGAGCGGCAGGCGGTCCAGCAGTTGCAGGGCTTCCTGCAGGAGCTGGCCTATGCCCAGCAGCGCGATAGCGACGGCAATCTGACCATCACCGTGCAGGCCCAGCCGGCGAGCTGATCGGCTGAGACTTCTCGGGATCAGGATTGTGGCTCCCTTCCCCGGCCTTGGTGGCCGGGCTGTCATCGAGCGTCGGGCTGCTGATTGCATTGGCCGTGGCCAGGGCCAGCTGGTGGCACAGCTCCTCGACCGTGACTTCCATGCCTACGTGGAGCATCTGGACTTGGAGGCGGCTTGAGCCGCTGGGCTCTCCATCAGCCCGCCGGATCCGGCAGCTCATCCAGTACAGGCGCCGAGCGCCGGGCCGGCAGGTAGATCCACTCCCCCGTCGGCAGCGGCGTCGAGGGCATGTAGCCAGGCACCAGCAACTGCATCCCCGCCGGGATGGAAGTGGTGGAGCGGTAGACGGGCAGGAGCAGGGTGGTGCCAGCCGGCAGCGGTTCCTCGCTGGGCCAGCTGCTCAGCTCTGGGTTGAACTGGCGCAGCAGAGAGAGGCTGAGGTTCTGCTCGGCCGCCACGCTGCTGAGCGTGTCGCCTTCGGAGGTGATGTAGGTCTCGCTCTGCTGCAGCACCGGGTTGAGGCTGCGCAGCTTGCTTTCCGTGGTGCCATGCCGGCCAGCCAGCACCGCCAGGGAATCCCCCTCGAGGGCGGTGATCGTCTGGGTGCTCTCCAGCTGGGGGTTGATCCGCCGCAGGGTGGCCACGGTGGTGCCGTAGCGCTCGGCGATCAGGGTCAAGGTGTCGCCCTCCCGCAGCACCAGCACGATGTGGGGCCTGAGCACGAGCTGGATCGCTTCCCCCAGCAGCGGCTGCACCAACAGGCCGATGCCGCCTGGGCCGTAGTCCGCCCCGAAGTGCTGCACCAGGCAGCCCGCGAACTGGGCCCGGCCGCCGGATGGCAGACCGCCCTGGGGCGAGAGCTGGGCCAGGTCCCCCAGCCACATCACCCCCTGGCAGGGGGCCTGCACTGTGCCCAGCAGCATTGGATCCCAGGGCAGCGGCGCCTCCTCGCGGAAACCGGGGGTGGCCCAGGCCTGTTCAGCCGCCAGCCAATCAAAGGTGTTGCTGGTGCTCACCGGCAGGATCGCCGCCCGGCAGAGGTAGCCCCGCAGCCGCACATCGCCCGGGTCGGTGAGGGCGGTGTCGTTGTAGCCGCTGACGATGCCGCTCTGCTCGAGGAAGCAGTCGATCACGTGCCGGCGAATGGGCACCGGGCTGCGGCTCTCGGGCCGGTCCACCTCAAACAGGCAGAGGCGAGCGTTGGCGTAGGGCTGCAGGGCCAGCCACAAGGGCAGAGCCCCAGGGGGCGCAGCCGCGGGCTTGGCCTCCCGGCTGTCGGTCGTTGGGGCAGCTGCAGGCAGAGAGACCAACTGACCCCACAGCGGCGCAGCGCGGAGGGGATTGAGGCCCTGGTTCAGCGGCGACAGGGGCTGCTCCATCGCTCAGCCCCGCACCAGTGATCCCCGGAAGGGGTCGGGGTTGCACTGGCGCCAGTTCTGCAGCCGCGGCAGCAGCAACACCAGCTGGCCGATGTGCTGGCTGCGCTGCTTCCCCAGCACCACCGCCGGCGAGGGGCCCGCAGGATTCCACTCGCTCTCGGTTTCCTCCAGCAGCAGCTCTGTGGCGTACTCCACCACCGCCAACTTGCTCAGCGGCAGCGGGTTGGGCACCACGCCGCCGGCCACGCCCTTGCGCCTGCTGCGCACAGGGCTGTTCACCTCCGCCGGGGTCAGCGCCGCCAGCTGCTGATCCAGGCTCACGATTGCTTCCAGGTGGCCCTGGGCGGTGCACACCCCCGTGGGGTAGTGGGTCTGCAGCTGCGCCATCTCCCGGTTCAGGGCCGCCAGGGCAGCACTGGTCGCCGGGATAGCGAGGGCGATGCGCAGGGCCTCGGCGTCACCAGGGCGCCAGGTGCAGGTGGTTGGGGAGGTCTGGGTCATGCCCTCCCTTGCCAGCTCAACCCCCGATCTCCCCATTGGGCTCGCCCAGCCCCAGCCGTTGGCGCAGCTCCACGCCGTCGATCACCCCCCGCTCATGCAGCACCAGCCATTCCTGCACTGAGGGTTGGGGTTTTCGTGGCGGCTGGGGCGGCACCAGTGGGCAGATCTCCACGCTGCAGGCAGGTGCATCCGCCAGCTTTTCGCCGGTGAGGCGGGTCCACTGGCGTAGCAGGGTGCTGAGCATCGAGCTCTTCTGGCCCGCAAGCGACTGCAGCACCGCAAAGCTTTGGCCAGCAGTCAGGGAAATCTCCAGCTCTGTGCGGGCAGGGCCGTGGCCGCCGGCTGGGATCAGGGCGTCGCGGCGCATGGCTTCTTCCAGCTGCTGCAGATAGGCCCGGTGCTCCGCCAGCGAACGCGCCTCGATCTCGACCCACTGGAACTTGGCGCCCTCGGGCAGGTCCATGAAGGAGGAGGTCGAGAGCACCAGGCGCTGGGGCCGCTGGCCCTCTGCGGCGGCGGTGGCTGCACCCGAGCCGAGGGCCCCATCACTGCGGCGGAAGCCGTAGGCATCGACCAGCCCCGTGCGCACACCCACCGGCAGGGCGGTGCGGGAGAGGAGATCCTCGTATTCACTCCGGCAGCGGTAGTGATTGAGGTACTGGTGGGCCAGGCCCAGGTGGGGCAGATCGCCTTCGCCAAAGGCGGTGCCATCCACCGAGTACCAAAGGGCCGGCAGGTCAAAGCGCTGGGGCATCCGCTCCGGCTCCCCCACCGGCACCACGTCGTAGCCATCAACGCCGCCGGGGCTGGGGTTGGCCTGCCAGCTGCGCAGCACCAGGCCGTCATCGCTCACCGAGAGGCGGCGGTACAGCCAGGCCGCCGGATCCGGTACCAGGCCTCCGTGAGCGTCGATCACCACCGTGGGCACCGCTGCATTGCCAGTGGCGAATCGGGGCGGCAGCGCCTGCCGCAGCGGTTCCCGCCAGACGATCTCCACCGGCCCCGATGCCGGAGCGCCTGTGGCGCAATCGGTGGGCAGGCGCCAGTTGAGCAGGTCGCCACGGGGCACCAGCTGCAGACGGGGCAGGGATAGCCGGTCGCCCTTGGCGAGGGCCTCCAGCTGGTCCCCCTCTGAGGGCCAACGGTGCTGGGGCGGCAGTTGCAGGATCAGGCAGCCGCCATCGCGCAGGGTGAGCAGGTCGGCCAGGAACAGGAACACCCCCAGGTCGGTGCCCTGGCCGTCCACATCGGTCGCTACCCGGCTCAGGGAGTCGGGCAGCTCCTGCCAGGCCAGCCGTGACAGCATCCCCGCGTAGGTGCGCAGGGCATCGCGGTAGAAGCCGGTGGGGCGAGCTGCCTCGAGCCGCTTGAGGTAGCAGGTCTCGGGCTCCTCAATCCCGCGGGGCAGATACACCGGCCGGCGGCTGGTGCCGTCAGGAAGCTCCAGCAGGGTCCAGCAGTCGTAAACCAGCTGAAGGCGGTCACGTAGGCCGCTCAGGGTTGGGTGCTCTAGCCAGGGAGGCTTAACGGGAGCCTGAAAACCAATAGCGGGTGGGAGCGCGCAGAAGGAGGCTGGAGCTGGGCTGGGACGGAGGGATGTCGGCATTGCGAACTGGCGGGACTCCAGCTATTGCCGGAGTCAGGATTAGAGCGCCAAAAGCAAGGAACAGCTATACATCACGAAGGCAATACTTTTCTAGTAACCCCCTCTGCCGCTTCATGGCGGAGAAGCAGTTCTATGGGCGCTTCTGAGTTTGCGGATTACATCGAACACTTAAGGGGCTAGATTCAAGCCGTCCATGCGCTTGCATTCATCGGCGTTGCTACGACATGCCCTCCATGAGGGTAGAGCGTTCATGAAGAATTGAGGCATATGCTTCTTGCAATCCATTTGAATAAAAGAATCTCTCTGCTCGGTCTAGACAAGCAATGGCCTCTTGAAAGTCGCCTTGCGCAAGAAGTGAGCGGCACTTGATGATGTGAGGACAGGCACTAGGGCAATTGTTTGCGATAGCAATCTCGGACCATTTGCCAGCGTCTTCCTGGCGATGAGGCAGCAGCCAGTAGAGAATGCAAATCCATTCTAGAAACTTATGCTGAAAAGGTGGGCTTGCATCAGAGGAGTCAGCTATGTGCTCGGCTAGTTCATAGTCTTTGCCCTCGAGTGCGCAAGCCATGCATGTCGCAGCAAATATCTTGTAGTTGTTGGACAGTATACTGCTGTCATAGTCGGAGAGCTTCTTCGATATGAGCTCAAAACTATCTACGTACCAATCATAGGCTTTGCGAGGGCCAATGCTCACGCAAAGAGCACGATAGAATTCGTCAAGCCGATCAAATGTCAGCGAAGAAAGAGCTGAAAACTCTCCGATCGCAAACGAAGGCAAGCCCGCCGAGAGAAGAAGTCTGCAGTTCTTGAAACGGATATCGTTAATGTGTCCATTGTTCAATAATACATAATGCAGGGCGCTTGAGTCTGCTTTCTCTAGATCCTCGTTGTCATTCCTCCTCCCTGTTGGTATGGGCAGCTCACTAATAATTGCATCTTGAGCTTGAAGTAAGACTTGGGCAGCTTGTTCAAGTCGCTCAACATTGCTCAAGCCGTGGGATGCACTTGAGGAATGGTCGTCTTCAATTGCTGCCATGTTAGTTGTCAAGCATTCCAATTATGTGTGAGTAGAAAGTGTCAGCAATCCTCTCAAAATCATCTTCAATATCGGCAGGAGAAGGGCCCTCATCCATGAAGATCGCTAGGTTATCTAATTGTCTGTTCAGAATATCTCGCTTATGAATATCGATTTCATGAGCCGGAGGTTGCCAGAACGGGATGAGGAGTTTGACAAGCCTTAGTCGTTTTTCGGGGGGCATGCTCCACGCATCAATGAGGATCTCATACGCTCTTTTCCTGTCACGCTGTATCACCTTTTCGGGGTCATGGAAAAGCTTAGACTTAGTGCATGCATGCATGAAATGCTGAACAGTCCTAGATCTATATTCCGCTGAATATCGTGCCAGCATATCCCTCATGGCAAGAGATTGCCGGACTAGATATAGTAGTCCATCTGGCTCTGCCGCTGACTTGACTTGGTTTGCCGCAATAGATAGTTCATCTGTCCAGTCATCTGGACTTTCATTGTCTTCCGCGGCCAAGTATTGAGAACGCGGATAATTTTGTGCGTCGGCTGAGGGCGGAGTCTCGGCTGCAGTATCAGCCGTCAGACCCTTGTAATAAGATAATATCCCATGAAGGTTTAGCTCGTGAAGCTCAACGAGTCTTGGTTCATGGTTCCTGGCAGACTGGTATCCGATAATCTCTGACGCAAGTAGGCTTTGGATGTCGGCAAGCGAATACTGTTGAAAGGCATAGTTGTCATCGAGTTCTTGGAGAACACCAACGCCTAGCTTGATCGGTCGACCGATCTGCTCAAAATAAGGTATCCCTTGAAGGTTAAATGCACTAATCCGTCCGCACCACATTTGGAGATGAATATTCTCGTCCACGAGACGACATGAGGCAGTGATGTCTCTGTCTGCATAGTCCAGCGGAAAAAAACTCTTTATTCTTTTCCTAAGATCCATTCCTGGCATGCCGAGCGAAGCAGGAAGACCTGTAATCAACTGATAGTCGCACCACTTATTTCTGGTGATAATGGCTAAGTAGCATTTATGCATGATGCTTAACCCTCAAGGTCTCGGATCGTCACGATGCATTCGGGATTCATCGCCTCAAAGGTATGCATTCCTTTGAGAAACATTTCACAGCAATACTGCTGAGCTCGTAGCTCGTCTGCAATTTGTCCCTGTTGCTTTAGAATCTCTTGTAGGGCGGTCTCGTGTTCTTTGACCTGCTCGGTATGTCGACGTTCAGCTTCACCTCCAATTCCTTCGCCTACCCATTTGAAAAGAGAACCGGCGAAAGGAAGCTGAGAAAGTCCATCAAAGCCTCTTTTCATCCCAACACGAATTCCCCCTTCAAGATCAAGCTCTGGGCGCTTGCCCAGCTTGATCTCTGCCTCTCTGGCTCGTTTTAACTGCTCTTGCTCGGCGTAGATCTGCTGCTCAATATAAAGAGGTATCAACGATGTTAAAGGGAATTCAACATTGAAGGGCTCAGGGAACACTTCTTCTCGCTTATTCATGGTATCAGATTCCTCATCATACCAGGCAAAGTTTTCTCCGACTGAACTGACTGGATAAACACGAATAGACGCTTTGCGATCTCCTTTGATCATTGCCTCCTCAACCAATGGCCGAGCAAACTCACTGACCTCTCGTATTTTTGTAAACAGAAGGCGCTTGCAGTCCTGAAGGCTTAGCCCGGCCGACTGCAGTACATCCCATTTTGATATAACAAACTGCGTGGGCTTTGTTGCATCTTGCAGAAGAGGAGGGATAACTGTTGAGCCAAATCGTACGGCCCATCTCACTCCAGGCTTGCTGCCTTGATGCAGCTGAAGCAGTCTTAAGCCGTCTACCAGCACAAGATAGCCATCGGCGCTCCGAATCGCCTTCTGCACTTCTGCGTCAACGTCTGTGTAGCCCTCAAAATTACCTCCAGCGTAGTCAAGATAGTTGAATGTCAGGGCTTTGACTGTTTTGCCATCATTCTTCCTTACGCGACAATCAAAGCTCCAGGATGAAACGTTTGCAGTTCCGGGAGGCCACTCGGATTCAAAAGCAACCGTTTCGTAGATCTTGTTCAGGGTATTGATTTTGTCTTGTTGATCTGGCAAGGAAAGATAAAAATCAAGATTCCCTCTGGCAGGCACATTTAACTTTTTCCAAAGTGCCGCAAGATATACTGTTTTCCCCGAGCCTGAGGGGCCAATCATTAGAATATTAAAATCTGTCTTGGCTTTCTCGAGATTAGATTTGCCCATGGTCAAAGGGGTCCATACTCTTAGGTCCAAGCTAACATGGTAAACAGAGTTTGAGGTCTGGCCGTGGGTGACCATGAATCCATCCTTAAGGATTTCACTTCGTACGACGCTTATTCCTCGGCCTGCCGAGCGACTGGAATACTTCCGCTGACTTGGTTTGAGTTTTGCAGGGCAAAGGAAAATCGTCTTGCTGCAGCCTATACGTCAACCGCCGGTATAATATTTAATGCCGAGGACATCGAGAGGCATATTCCCGATCCATTGGAATTCGGAAGTCTATCGCCAAGCATTCGCTCTAAGTTCCATCTTGCAGGAACGCATGGTGCTTATAGGAATGGAGAGGAAGCGGCCGAAGTCTTTTATCAGGACACCCCTGAACCGATCATCAGATCTGGATCAGAGGTTCTTTTAGAGTCGTTCCTTGATGGGAAGCACTATTCGCATATCGTTCCGCATTCTGGGGGTGGCAGCTATGACCCTCAAAATATGATTTGGACGCCAGCCAATGAGAATCTGAGGCAGGGAGATACCCCCTTGACTCAATATCAAGCCGCATTGTATGAGATCAGAAATGATCAAGAGGCGATTGCTATGGCTCGGGATATTGACCGAATTGACCTCTTGGGTGACATAGAAACCATTGGTTCTGTTGTTGCCGCTTGTGCGGCTACAGGGAGCTTGAATGCTGTAACGCAAAGACTTGCTTATCTCTACGGTTTGGGCGGAGGCCAGGCAATTTCCGCCTTGCCCCAGATGGCTGAACTGATTGCAGCTGACATTACTTATGCCGCAGTAAACTCTTCAATCCGTGGTGCTTCTTCTGCTGGTGTGGCTGTGCTAACAGGGAATCCCATGCTTGGGGCGGCAATAGGTTTTGTTGTAGTGGATGGCCTCAGCCTTCTTGGAAAAGTTCTAAACCAACAAGTCACTTCTTCTGACGCTGGAGAATTCGCGGCGAAAGCGCTTGGCTCTGGTGCATTGGTGGCAACATGCGTCGCGTTACCGCCGATTGGAATCTCGCTGGCTGTTCTGAATGTTCTTGGGTCCTTCATGCGCGGTAGTGCGGCAGGGGCTGGCTGGATAAAAGCGGAAATCAATCGATAGCAAGTGTTCTGCTTTTGCCGGATCTCTGTCCTTGGCGATTGATCATTGGCATTTAATCAATCTGCAGGCTCACTATTCTTGCTGAGCAAGCCTCAAGTATGGTTTGCCACTGCTGCCTTGTTATTCTCAGGTGTTTCAGCATCGCGGCTAACGAGACGTCTGAACCAAGCATCCGGTGCCCCCGTGCGTGAATTTCCCGCCAGGTCGGCGGCACCTTGAGCAGGAACCCGTTGTCACGCAGGAAGTGTGTGATCTCCCCGTTGGCGTAGGTGCGGCCATAGGGCCGAAATGGGCCCCGTGAGGGGTCGTAGCGCCGGGCCGCTTTAATCAGCCCGATCATGGCGATCTGTAGCAGATCCTCCTTGGGGTGAACGGTGCGCCGAGCGAAGTTACCGGCGATTTTTTCGGCCAGATCCCTGTGCTCCAACGCCAGGGCATCGGCAGCGGCGTGTGGCCGCACCGGCCGTTCTCGCCGTGGCCTGCAGCGAGGAGGCTGCTGACACTGAGTTCTGGGCAGGTGAAGCACTGGAGCGTGGAGGTTGATCTCCAGCTGCTGCGCACGGGCATGGCACGCCGGCCGGCGGTAGCGCCGTTGCCGCAGCATTCGCTCCGCCCCAGCTGCATTGCCCACCAGCACCACCGTGAGCGGCAACACCAGCTGTACAGCAGAAGGAGTCAGCACGGCAGGGCGTGGGCTCTCCACTGCGGAAGGCTTGGGATGTTCCCGCACCGCGGACACCATCGGCCCGCTCACCGGCTCACCAGCAGCGGCGTCACCACCGGCTGGATGCCCTGAGCCTTCCAGTAGCGGCCCTCCAGCCAGAGGGCGCCGTGGCAGAAGGCATCCACCAGGTCCTTGCTTCCCTTCGGGAAGCGGATGGCTTCTTCCACCAGCGGCTGGGCGCGGTGGTGGAAGCGGATCTGACCCGCCTCCACCAGGGGTGCGACAGCATGGGCACGGGTTTCCTTGCTGCCCCGGGCGGTGATCGGCAGCATCCCCGGCACGCGGCGCCTGAGCGTCTGCAGCACGGCCGGGCCGTTGGCCGCGTCCTCGATCAGGACGGCATGGGGGCGCAGGCCCTGCTGCTCGAGGGCCTCCATGCAGCCCAGCAGGAAGCGGATCACCTCCGGCAGGCCAAAGCGGTGCCGGGCCGCCCACAGCACCTCGATCTCCAGCGCCGCCTGGGGCATGGGCCCCTGAGATTCACCCGATCGGGGGATGGCAGAGGGAGCCGGTGGTGCCAGCAGGCCCACCAGGCAGAAGCCGCAGTAGTCGCTCTCCGCCTCCCCCTTGAAGCTCAGGTCACACGAGAGGGCCAGCAGGGCGTAGTGACGCTGGCTGCCGTCCTCGCGGGGGAAGGGCGGCCGGATCCACTGCCGCAGGAAGATGGATCCAGACGCCGGGCTGGGCCGCTGCTGATACAGCGCCGCCCACCAGTAGGCACCGAGGCGAGCTCTGATCTTGAGCAGTTCCGGCAGGGGGAAGCGCTCTGGACACAGCGCTTCGCCCGCCTGTCGCCAATCGGGGATCAGGGTGCAGGTGGGCGGCAGCTTGGGGCGATCGGCCGGCTCTTCGGCGATCGCCGGCAGATCGAGCACGGTCCACTGCTGCGGGGCCTCCCCCAGCTCCTGCTCGTACAACCAGCCGATCACGTCCTGGTGGTCCCAGCGGGTGAGCACGACCACCTGGGCCGAGAGGTTCGGCTGCTCGGTGCCGTCAGGACCCAGCACCGTCGACGGTTCGGCGCGGGTGAGCCACACCGAGCGCAGCCAGTCGATCAGCTTCTGCCGCAGCGCAGGGGATGCTGCATCACCCGGGCCCTTGTAGGGGTCGTCGATGATTCCCAGGCTGTAGCCCTTTCCCGTGAACGGGCCATCCACACCAGCAGCGATGCAGCCACCCCGCTGCCGCGTCAGCCAGTTCCCCACGGCCGCCGAATCTCTGGCGAGCAGATGGCCCGTCACCCGGTAGAAGTGGCGGGCTTCTCTGGAGTGGGCGTAGGCCAGCTCAGCTGAGTACGAGGCGATCGCCGCAAACAGATGCGGGTAGCGCTGCAGGAAGTAGGCCGGAAACAGCTTGGAGACCAGGAGCGATTTCCCCAGGCGCGGCGGACAGGTGACGATCAACCGGCTCAGCTGGCCATCGGCCACCTGCTGGAGCAGGTCAATCAGCACCTCAGCCCAGCGGTGGAAGCCATAGCGGGGATAGGCCTCAGCGATGAAGCTCCGCAGGCTCAGCGGTTCCGCCTGGATTGGAGTGATGCTGGCCGGCAGGTGAAGCAGGCCGCCGTCGCCCCAGGGGTCCAGCTCAGGCAACAGCAGGCCGCCCCCCTCGTATGAGGAGGCTTCGGGTTGGAGAACCGTTGGCACTGCCGCTGTGGTCGTCACCGTTCTCATGCCCGGGGCTCCGGCGGCTTGATGGGGGCCCGCAGCAGCCCGCCGATCTCGGCGATCACCCGGAAGGCGCCGACGGCGGCATTGAACTGGCCCGCGTCCATCGCCCGCCGGGCGCAGTCGTTGAGGGCAAAGATCTGCTCGGCCTGGTGGCGGCGCCGGTCGGTGATCAGCTCCTCCACCATTCGCTCGCGGGCGAGGTTGAGGTAGCGGTTGACCGTCTGGGTGTTGTGGATTCCCCAGTTCTCACGAGCATTTTCAATGATCTGCACCAGAGGTAGGCGCTGAGCCACCCAGAGCTGTGCCTGAGCAATGCGCCGTTCCACCTCCAGCCGCGAGGGCCTGGGAGTGAGTTGAACCGCCACACCCTTGGGGCGACGCGGTGGATTGGCATGGCCGATTGGCCTGGCCGGATCAGTGGGCTGGTACAGCGGCTGGCCGTTGTCGTCCTCCGCGCTGGCCGCAGCGCGCAGCTCCTCCACTGGATCAGCGGGAGGCAGGGCGTGGGCACGCTGCGGCATCGGCTCAGAACGGCTGGTCCTGCGCCTTCGGGGGGCGGATGGTCCAGAAGGGCTTGCCGCGCTTCTCGGTGGCGCTGCCCTGCTGGATGGCGCTTTCCTTGGCGGACTTGAGCTGCTGCTCGATCTGCTGGACGGCCGCCGGGAACTCGTAGCTCAGACGGCCAAGGCTGTGGGAGAAGGCCCAGTCGTTGTGGGAGAAGGAGGGGTCCAGCTGGCCGGACGCCATCGCCGCGCTGAGGGCCTCCAGCAGCGGCTCAAGCTGCTGCTCCAGTTCCTTCTGCTGGGCCTTGATCGCGGTCAGCGCATCCAGCAGGCCATCGATGCCATCGACCGCTGGAGCAGTCGGTTCAACAGGAGCAGAAGCGGCAGCCATCACCAGGAACAGAGCATCGAGCAGGCCAGCAGGGCATAGCCCAGTGCTCAGCCCACTGTATGGGCTCTGTACTAAGAGCCGCAATCGCAAGGGCTGTTAGTTCCTAATGGCTCCGTCTGCTGATCAGAAGGGCCTGCGGGCCAGGCAGTAGCGGCTCCAGGCGGCGGCCCAGGCCGCCAGGCACTGCTCACGGCTGTAGAAGGTGCTGGTGAAGGCTTCTCCGGGTTTGCTCCAGATCGTCTGGCCCCGCTCGTAGTGGTTTCCCTGGGTGGCCTCCAGCACCATGTAGCCCCCGAGTTGGGCGGCGGTGGAATAGGGCCGGCCGTGGGCCGAGAGGGTTTTGAGGTCGTAGAGCACCCGCACCGGCTCACCATGGCGCTCGCTCAGCGCCGGTGAGACATAGGCGCCATCGAAGGCCCCGGCCACGTTGCGGGCCAGACAGCAGGTGAGCCGCTCGCTGGCGATCACCTCCACCTCCTCCCAGAGCGGCAGCTGCAAAAGCGGCAGGATCCAGTTCCGGTATGGGTGATGGCCCGGCAGTGTCTCGGCTTCCAGCAGGGCATCGCTGGCGCTTTTGCCCACCAGGAAGCGGGCCTGGCTGTAGTGCTCCAGGGCCGCATGCACCGTGGTCCCGCGCGGCTCCCAGATCGGTCGCTTGGCCTCGATCGCGCGCTTGGCGGTTTCGCTCAAGCCATGGGCCAGCACGCCGGTGATCGACACCGGAAACAGGTGATCGCCCAGCCAGTAGCGGTGGGCCGCCTCATCCCGCCAGAGGCCGGGGATGGGGTCCAGCCAGGTCGTCGTCAGCATGGCCGTTTCCCCTGCAACGGGCTGTGACGGCAGGCGTCACAGCCGAAATCCTGCGCCAGAGCAGGGGTTGAGCCGACCCTGTGACGCTGTAACCCTCTTTCTCTAAATAGAAGCATTAGCAAGCAGCAGTGTGTCCTGACGCAGGTGTGCATAGGTGTTGATGTGTGTGTGTGAGGGTGTCTATCCCCGCCGAAAAGCGTCACAGCGTTACAGCCGCTGTGATCGATTGCGCTGCAGTCGATCTGGGCATAACGGTGGGGTGTTGCGGGGTGTCATGGCTGTGACGCTGCGCCTCAGAGAACCGCCAGCGGGATCGCCACCGCCCGCGTGACCATGCCGGCGCCGCAGAAGCGCACCGGCCCGCGCCGCTGAGCACCGGCCAGGCGCAGCAACACCACCGCCCAGCCATGGGCCCAGGCCGACTCCCGCAGGATGTGGGCGATCGGTTCGGCCGTGTTGCTCACCAGCAGATGGGGCGGCTCCAGCCGCAATCCCTGGCGGGCCAGGGCTTGAGCAGCCAACTCCGCGCTGATCTCCAGGTCGTGAGCCTGGTGGGCAGCGAGCTCCACCAGCTCGCCGATGGTGCGGGTGACGCTGCGATCGGCGCACTCCACCCGCAGCGGGTGCTGGAGGATCGTCTGGATGCAGCGCTGCTCATCGCTGAGCTCGGTGCTC
The DNA here is from genome assembly GCF_014654725.1 of Vulcanococcus sp. Clear-D1. GTDB lineage: Bacteria > Cyanobacteriota > Cyanobacteriia > PCC-6307 > Cyanobiaceae > Vulcanococcus. The sequence continues at coordinate 183,798 of NZ_JACVZV010000018.1, forward strand.
TGGCTGTAGCTCTCCCAGTCGTGGCAGGCGATGCACTGCTCGGCCTCCTCCTGGGTGGGGACCACATCGCTGAGCAGCGACCAGGCCCCGGCCATCAAGGTGCCGTACTGATCCCCCAGCCGCTGGGAGTCGAAGTGCCGGGCCGCTACCCGGGTGAACACCCCCTCGGCCTGGCGGATCATCGGGATCAAGCCCACGGTGCGGGCGATCAGCCGCCGGCCCAGCTCGCTGGAAATGTGGCGATCGAGGTCCCGATCCAGGGATACCCAGTGCATCTCCCGCTCACCCTTGGGCAGCTCGGCGGGGTTGCGCAGGGTGAGCTGGGCAAAGCGGCTGCGGTCCGCCCCCTGCTTGAGGGCGGTGGCAATCGAGCTGAGCAGGAACATCGAGCGCACCCGGTAGCGGCTCACCTCCCCGCTCGGGGAGCCCTTGAGCAGGGAGGCCCCGCTTTCGCTGCTGGCCACCCGCGCCAGCGACAGGATTCCCTGCATCCGCTGTTGATCCGGCCGCTCATTGCTCTCGGCCTCGTCGAACACCACCGGCACGGCGTCGGAGCAGATCGACTGGCGCAGCGCCGCTTCTGTTGTCGAGCCGCTCACCAGCAGCGCGAAGTCACCCAGCAGGGGGGTGATGTAGCGATCGAGGATCGCGCTCTTCCCCGAGCCCGCACCGCCGGTGAGCCACACATGGGGCCGCCAGCGCAGCGAACCGCAGATCGGGCCGAGCACCACCCAGCCCACCAGCAGGGTGCCCGAGGCGGGCACATCCCAGTGGAAGCGGTTGGCGATGCTCACGATCACCGCCGCCTCCTGTACCGACAGCGGTTCCACATCGCCCGGCCCATCGAGGCGCGGCATGCGCTGGTAGACGTAGCGCGAGCGAAAAGGCGTGGTGATCAGGTGCTCCCCCTCGGGGGTGACGAGCCGATCGCCCAGGTGCAGCAGGGGCCGGCTGTCATCCCACCAGGCCCCGCGGCCGCGGATGCGATCGGGGGTGAATAGCCCTGCGGCGATCGAGCGCTCGTAGAGGTCGCTGGCCGCCGCCGACCAGTTCACGCCGGTGCGGCTGGGGTAGAGGGTCTCCCAGTGGGCCAGGGGCGCCAGGGCCACCAGATGGGTGGCGGTGTGGGCTGAGCGGCTCAACCGCAGCACCTGCCCGGTGCGGCCGGAGCGGTAGTAGCTGGCTTCGCCGTCGTAGCCGAGGCACTGGAACGGCGCCCCGCCACCGCCACCTGCCGGTGACTCAGCGGAGGTGGGCTCCTGCCGATCAGCTTCTGCGTCCTGGTTCGAGGCCCCTTGTGCTGCCGGTAGGGGCTGCAGCCACTGCTGCAGCTGCTCGGCCGCTTCCGCTGGGCTCCAGTCGGCATCGGCCAGATCCCAGCCCTGCGGCAGATCGGGCGGTGGCTCCACCAGCTGCACACTGCAGCCCTGCTCGCGCAACAGAGAGGCCAGCCGTGGCATCGCCTTGCGGCCCGGTGCGTCGGCATCGGGCCAGAGCGTCACCGTCCGCCCCGCCAGCCCCAGTGGGGCCAGCGGTTGCCAGTCGGCCTTGCCGATCGCATTGGTGCCGTTGGCCCAGCTGATCACCACGTGATCGGGAAACAGCAGCGCAGCTGCATCGGCCGTGCCCTCCCCCTCCACCACCAACACCGGTGCGTCTGGGCGTTGGGCCAACCCCGGCAGGCCGTAGAGGGGTCGGGGGGCTGGCCACTCGCAGGAGAAGGGATCGCGGCGGCTGGGTCGGTGCCAGCCACCATCGAGCCAGACCCGATGCAGAAAGCCCTTGCGGCCGCTGCGGCCAGGGCAGAGCCGCTGGATCCAGAACAGCGGGTTCCCCGCCGCATCGCGGTAGCACCACTGGGCGATCGCACCCCGCTCCAGCTCTGGCGGCGCGGCGTCAGCAGGCGGCACCTCGGGTTGGCGCCAGGGCCGACTGGCGTGGCCGGGGAGTCCTGTGGCCGCAGGGGTGGCCGGTGGGGCAGGGAGCTTGCCGCCGGAACCGTTGCCGGTGCTCACCGGCTGGGGCCGATGCCGCTCGGTCCCGGCTGGATCCAGGCCCAGGTAGCGCTCCACTTCTTCGCAGGCCTGGCGGAAGCTCCAGCGGCGCACCCGCATCAGCAGGTCAATCCCGGTCCCCCCACCCCCCAGGTGGTCTTTGCCACCGCACTGGTTGCAGAACCAGGAGCCGTTCCCGTCCCGGTCGTCAAAGCGGTAGCGGTCCCGCCCGCCGCAGGCAGGGCAGGGCTGGTGGCGGTTGCTGAGCTGCTCGACAGGCAGTCCAGCAAGCGCCTTGAGGATTTCCTTCCAGCGGCCATTGGCCGCGGTCATCACGTCGGTTGCCATGGGTGTCGCTACGGATCAACGACGCTCAGCGGCTGCCGCCAACACAGGCCCAGGCAGGGCAAGGCCGGCCTGTTCTGCCGCGATCGCCGCGTCGATCACCTGGCGCAGCACCGCCGAGCGACTGAGGGTGCCATGCAAGCGGCGCTGGTCAAGCCAAGCCAGCTGCGCCTCGGTGATGGAGACGCTCAGAGGCGGCGCAAAGGAAGCCATGTATGCCTGGAGTTCTGAGCACAGCCTAAGCACACCCGGCAGGGCTTGATAAGTTGAACATTGCTGAGGCGTCTGACTCAGTGCAAAGCCTGTCGTCACGCCCATGGCCCCGATCGCTCTGCGCGACTACCAGCAGCGGCTGCTGGATGATCTCCGCGCTGCCCTCAAGGTTCACCAGCGGGTTTGCGCCGTCATGCCCACCGGTGCGGGCAAGGGTCAGACCATCGGCGCGATCGTTCAGGGCGCCGCCAGCAAGGGCCGGCGGGTGCTGGTGCTCGCCCACCGGGCCGAGCTGATCGAGCAGCTCACCGGCACCGTGCGGGCCTGGGGGCTGGAGCCCGATGTGATCGCTCCTGGCCACATGCTGCAGGGCCAGCAGGTCGCCGTGGGCTCGGTGCAGACCGTGGCCCGGCGGCTGGGGCAGCTGCCCCAGCCGGATCTGATCATTCAGGACGAGGCCCACCACCTGGTCGCCGGCAACGTCTGGGGCCGGATCATCGAGGCCTGGCCTTATGCCCACCTGATCGGCAAGACCGCTACCCCCGAACGCCTTGATGGCAAGGGGTTGGGCGTGGAGGCCGGCGGCTATTTCGAGGCCCTGGTGCTGGGGCCCTCAGCGGTCTGGCTGGTCGAACAGGGCTGGCTGGCCAGGCCCAAGGTGTTCTCCTGGCCAGGGGCCAGGAACAGCAAACTGCGACGTCGCATGGGCGAGTTCGACCTGGAGGAGGCGGCACGCGCCTTCGGGGAACGGGCCGCCATTGGTGATGCGGTGTCGCACTACCGACGCCGACTGCACCCGGGCACCGCCATCTGCTTTTGCTGCACGATCGAACACGCCGAGCAGATGGCCGGAGCCTTCCGCGCTGCGGGAATCCGGGCCGCGGCGGTGAGTGGCGGCACGCCGGCCGAGGAGCGCAAACGCCTGATCGCAGGACTGGGCACTGGGGAGGTGGAGGTGCTAACCAGCTGCATGATCATTTCTGAGGGCACCGACATCCCCTCGGTGGGCGGCGCGATCCTGATGCGCCCCACCGCTTCCCTGAGCCTCTATCTGCAGATGGTCGGCCGGGCCCTGCGTCCCGCACTTGGGAAGCAGGAAGCGGTGATCCTCGATCACGTCGGCAACGCCCATCGCCACGGCCTGCCCACCGATGAGCGCGAGTGGAAACTGGCCGGTCGGCGCCGGCGTGAGGGTGTCTCGATCCCGATCAAGGACTGCCCCGTCTGCTTCTGCAGCTGCTCCAGCGCGACACAGGTCTGCCCGGACTGCGGCCATCTGTTTCTGGCCGAGGAACGCGATGAGCAGCGCCGTCGGCTCCAGCAGGTTGAGGGTGAACTGGTGGAAGTCACGGGCGCAGCCCGCCACCGGCCTAAGCCCAACCAGCAGCAACGGTCGCGGCGCACGCACCCGGCCGCAGGCTGTCGCACCTTCGAGCAGCTGCTGCAACGCGAGCAGGATCGGGGCTACAAGCCAGGCTGGGCCAGGCACGTCTGGGCAGCCAGGCAAAAAGGTGGAGGAGCGAACCTCTAAGTGCAGCCGATTTCACCCCAGATGTAGAACGATCTACCTTGCGAGGGGTAAACGCAGCGGTCTTGCACCAGATTGGAGTCGCCGCCTACTGACCAACCCACTCCCCATTCCCACATGTAGAAGACCACACTCCCTACATCGGGGCAGGCGGAGAGGACTTGCTCTGTGTATTTCTTGGTGAGCTGTGGGCTGCTCGTGAGTGCCTGGTTTGCGTTGTGCGCCTGCTGAGTAGCCTGCAGCCCTCGCGACCACTGCGTGTTGAGGTTGAAGACGATCCGCTGCTGCTTCTCTGGTATGGGCGAGGCTGCAGCGGGACTTTCTGACGCTGGTGAATAGATCTGCACATCTTGCAGATCCCCGCCCAGCCTGTTTTCAATGTCGCTGTGTACTTGATGAATGGCATTGAGGCAGCGAGGGTCCTTGATGCTTTCGTAGGCGGAAGCTCTGCCGTTCGCAAAAGCTGATCTGCCGGCCAGGGACGCCATGGTCAAAGCAAGCGTGACAAAAGAGATGAGCGCTTTCATGGTGAGAAGTAGTACCCCCATTCGTATTGCATGACATTCGTGCCGTCCTCTCCAGGGACTAGGCGTGTATGCGGGCCATCTCCGAGGTCTACCCATCGAAAGGTGCGAGCCGTGCCATCAGGGAAAAAGCCAACTGGGACCCCGCCCTCATGCCAGTGATTGAAGCTCACCAGGCCAATGTCTGGACATGCTTCCAAGATCCGTGCGCCAAGAGCGGATAGGTAAACTGGAGAGGAGAGAAGGCCCTGGTAAAGCTTGCCGGAGTCCCCAGATAAATTGATGTCCAGCTGCTGCGGTCTTCCTGGAGGCGCACCGTAGTAATACTTGCGGATGGAGGTGCTATCCAGTGTGATTGTTGGATACACCATCCGCGCGATGCGAGTGCCGGCATTGGCTCGATAGGGAGAGAAGAAGCCTCTCGATCTGAGCTCGGATTGGACTGATGATTGTGCTTCTGTACAAGTCGCCGTTGTGCTCTTCAATCTGGTGAAGTGAAGTGACTGTGCGAGGGCGCTGCTACTCAAGCCCTGCAAGGTCTGCCAGGTCAGGATCAGGGCCGTCAGTGGACGGAAAAAGGTATGGCCAATCAATGGCGGGTGCATTTCCTTGGTGGCTGACGATGTCCTGCTTGGCATACGTAGGTATAGGCCGGAAGTCAATTTCAGTCAGGCCTGGCTGCCGCGACTGAAGGGCGGTGTGGCCTGGTAAGGCGCTCGCCAGGGTGGTCGCTGGCCCGAGTCTGGCAACAGGAGGCATGGCCTTCTCCCCCAGCGAACACGAGATCCAGCAGCGCATTCGCCTGGCCTGCGGCCGCGGGGCCGTGCGGCTCTGGCGCAACAACACCGGTGCCCTGGTCGACCAGCAGGGACGCTTCGTGCGCTTTGGGCTCTGCAAGGGCAGCAGCGACCTGATCGGCCTGCGCGCGCTGGAGATCACGCCCGAGCTGGTCGGCCAGCGGCTCGCCCAGTTCGTCGCCCTGGAGGTCAAGACAGCCCAGGGCGTGCTCAGCCCGGAGCAGCGGGCCTTCCTGCGCCTCGTGCAGGAGCTCGGAGGCGCGGCAGCGGTCTGCCGCTCCGTGGATGAAGCCGAGCAGCTGCTTGGCACCCCGAGGCAAGTACGGCTGGGACACTGATGGATCCGGCAGAACTGAAGCAGCAGCTGAGGCGTCTCACGCAGGCCCACCCGGACGAGCACCCCTACACCCTTGCTCTGAGATTGCAGGCAGAGACAGGGAAGGTGATCACTGGCCAACTTGCCAAGCAGATCCTGCAGAGGCTTGGACAGGCTCGGACCTGATATGCCAGGACGTGTCAGGACGTGACTAGGAGTGCCAAGTCTGCCGTATGGTTCGGGAAATCCCATTCAGGATCCTGAACGTGGCCATCACCTACGCGGAGCTGCTTGAGCGCCAGGAGGAGAACCGCGCAGCGTTCGGTCGGATGCTGCTGAACTGGCGAAGAACCAACGGCTGGACCCAATACACCGCCTGCAGCTGGGCGGAAGAGGCCGGCTTCGATGCGATCTCCTACGGCAACCTCTCGGTGATCGAGCAGGGCAAGGCCGGCGAGCTGCGCCAGAAGGCCTTCTGGCAGCTGGGCGAGCTGAACCGCCGCATCGCCGACAAGGACTGGGGCCCGGTCAAGAGCCAGGCGATCAAGGAGAAGCTCGAGAACGCCATTCCCCTGGGTGACAACGACTGCCCAACCTGGACGCCCCTGGAGCTCTGGGCCTGCTACTGCGGTCTAAGAGATGTGCCGGAAGCATTCCGCACCACCCCCGCGCCGACCGTTGGCCAGCGCAAGGCCACGGAGCTCTCGAGCAAGTGGCGCAACCAGATGCGCCGGGTTGTCGACGAATGCGGCCTCGAGCCCAGCGACGCCCTCAACTCCCTGGCGGTCGAGGCCAGCGAAGAGCATCGCAAGCGCTTCTATGCCGTGCTCACGGGCTTCGGCGACTACAAGCCGGAGGAGCTGGTCCCGTTGTGGATCGAGGGCGACCTCTACCTGCCCAAGCGCTGGCTGGACCAGTGGGAGGCGGCCAACAGGAAGGGCGCCAAGCCCAGCGGCCGCAAAGCCAAGAAGCCAGTCAAGGCCTGATGGCTAGGAATTAACAGTCGCTATGAGTGCGGCTTCCAGCAAAGAGCTCTAAGATCCGGACCAGCGGGCAACCGCCCGATTCGATCCGTCATGGCTTCACCCCCCAGGCCTCCAGGGGCCGGCATTGAGGCGCCGCCGGCCGTCCTGGCCCACGCCACCCCCGAGCAACAGCTCACCCATGCCCTGGCCAGCTTTCAGGCTGAGGTGTCCCCCATTGCCGCCGCCGATCTGGCGGAGGTGATGCACTCAGCCCGCCCTGCCTTCCGCGGCGGGATCGGCTGGTCCGCCCGCCTGCGCGAGCAGCAAGGCCGCTCCAGGCTTCAAGTCACGGTGATGCACGTCGCCGGGGCCGAGCTCTACAGCGAGTCCTGGGCCGATGAGGCCAGTGATCTGGCCGAAACCACCGGTCTGATGTTGGCCATGCTGCTGGGCATTCCTGTGTCCACTCAGGCTCGGGCTGTAGAGCCCTGTGTAGATGCAGAGGAGCAGGCGACTGGAAAGTCTGACGTGAATCCTCTGCCACAGATTTGTCCCGATCAGCGAGCCGAGGATCCGTCTCCTGAGGGGCCAGTCCCCCTGGCTGATTCCAGGGATGACGGCGCTCCTGCAGACGCTGATCCAGCTCTGGCTCCCCTCACCCCTGAGGAGGTCAGTGAGGTTCACCGCCGTGTGCTCGATCTGCCCCAGGCCACGCGCCGGGAGCTGACCACTGCGTTCCGCGAGCACTTCCAGGTGCCGCGCAATGCCCGCTCCATCGGTGATCGCATCACCCAACGGCAGCACAGCGACTTCATCGCGCTCTTCCTCGAAGAAGCGCAGGTCCAGGTGCAGGCAGAAGCTCCTGCGGAGCCAGGACCATGAGCGAGAGCCATCGCCCACGGCCGCCACGCCGCTACGGCGAGCAGCCCCGCTCTCAGGCTGGTCGCCATTTCATCCAGACCCAGGTGCGCACCGATGTGTACCTGCGGATCCGCGAGGTGATGGAGCGCCACAACATCTCCGCCAGCGGAGCGGTGCATCACCTGCTGCGCGAGCGCTTTGGCCTGCCGCCCCTTCCTCCATTCGATCAACACCAGATTTCCACCTATTCATCCCATGGCTAAAGACATCTTCCGTACGCCCCTCGCCGAAGTGCGTTGGGCTCACCTGATCACCCCGAGGCAACAGCTCGACAAGAGCAAACCCAAGGCCTGGACTGCCGATCTCCTGCTCGCCAACAGCGACGAGAAGGCCCAGTCCTTCCTGCTGGCGATGGAGGACCAGTTCATCGCCCTGCACGGCAGCCGCAAGCGCCGCGCCGAAAAGGGCTTCCCCTGGAAGCCCGACAAGGAGAAGCCCAGCGAGATCACGGTGGTGCGCTTCAAGGTGCCGCAGTTTCAGCGGCGCGACGGCTCTCTGTCTGAGGGCCCCCGCATCGTCGATGCCAAAAAGCAGCCCTGGGATGGGGCCGCCATCGGCAACGGCTCCAAGGTGGTCGTCGCCTTCGACATCTACGACTGGGACGGGGAGAATGGCTGCGGCATGACCTTCCAGCCTCGGGCCGTTCAGGTCGTGGAGTTCGTGCCCTACGAGCAGGTCGATCCCACCGACGGGTTTGAGGAGGTCGAGGGCTACACCACAACCGGCGCTGCTGCCGGTGATTGGAGCGCCGGCGCTGCCGACGACGAGGAGCTGTTCTGATGCCACTCGATCGTCAGGACCACAACGCCGGGGCCTGGAGGGGCAGGCACCTTCAGCGGCCCGGTCCCCAGCTGCCTGCGTTCTGCCGCACCCGCCGGCCCACCGTCATGGTCACGGCCTCCAGCCTGGCCGGCCTTCGCCTGCTGGTGTTCCTGGTGCTCCTCTTTCAGCTGAGCACCCTGCTGCTGGTGCTCGCCGGGCCCGTTCCGCCGCGGCCGGTGGCCAGCACAAGCACCGTCTTCCGCCCCGTTGCCGGCATTGACGCCGGTGAGGTTCCCCCCGTCACACCGCTTTCAGACCGATGAACAACGCGACGACGTCATCCCATCCAGCTGCACCTGTTGCCTCGATGAATCACCCCGCTCTGGTCTCCCGCTCCTGGAACGGCACGCCGATCTCTCGGCGCACCAGCGATGGCTACGTGAATGCCACGGCCATGTGCAAGGCCAACGGCAAGCGGTGGAAGGACTACCGAGAGTCCGACCGGTGCCAGCTCTATCTAGACGCGCTGGAAAGCGTGGCCGGAATTTCCGTCCACGCCCTTGTTGAGTCCCGCTCAGGCGGTGCCGGTGGCGGTGGCACCTGGGTCCATCCCCAGGTCGCGGTCGATCTGGCCCGCTGGATCAGCGCGCCGTTCGCGGTGTGGATGGACAGCTGGTTCCTGGAGAGCGTCCAGCAGGCTCAACTGGCTCCTGTGGAAACACCACCACCCCGGCTCAGGGAGGCCGAGGTGATCGCCCTGGTGGAACGCAGCATCAGCCTGTTCGAGCGGCTCGGCGGCCTGGATCAACGCGACGAGCTCCTGTTCAAGGACATCGTGCGCAGCAACGTCCTGACCGCAAGCTCGGGGCTGCTGCCCGGTGCCCCGACTGACGAGGAGCTCACCCTGGGAGACGCCTGGCTGGAGGTGTTCCAGCAAGCGCTTCCGCGCAACCAGTTCTGCGCAGCCGGCCGGCTCGTGGCCAGGGCGTACCGCGAAGAGTTCGGCGAAGAGCCCCCCTGCCGCCAACAGTTTGTTGATGGGGCCCCGCGCCAGGTCAAGAGCTACCGCCGCTCCTGGTTGATCAACACCCTCAAGCGCTGCCGCGCCCAACTGGCCGGGGGCTGATGGACACGCCGACAACGTCATCCCACCAGCGGGTCTGGGTCACGACGGCAGAAGCCTGCGCTGCCCTGGGGATGAGCCGCGAAACCCTCCGCCAGCTGCGGCTGCGAGGGGTGCTCACCCCGGGCAAGCACTACCGCCGCTGGGGCTGCACCCAGGGACGGGGGCCACTGCAGTGGCACCTGGAGAACGTGGAGGCCACCATCACCGGCTGGAGCCGGCGCCACCTGTAGCTATCGAGGTCCGATCAGGGAACCAGTGGCTGGCTGATCTCCTTGATCAGAGCGGCATTGAGCTTGTTCTCGCAGCCCAGCCAGACGATGGGATGGATCGAGCCCCCCTCCGCCTTCGCTGCGGCTCGCTCGCAGACCTGCCGGCGGCTGGTGCGCCATTGCTCCAGAAGGGCTGAGCTGCCCAGCAGTCGCTGCAGCGTGACGTCGTTCTGATTCCGCTGGCGCCATAGGCAGGCCACGATTTCCTGGGTGTTGCCGTCGCAGTCGGGCTGAAAGGGAAATCGCCGCAGCTGCTGCACGGATTGGTTCAGGCTGTCGTCCGCAGCCTGGGCGGACCCTGGAATCAGCACTGCTGAGATCACCAACGGAGCGAGCAGCAGGAGGGGCACGGAGCCGGACACCATCGAACCAGGCATGGACCTGAGCAGGCATAGGACGCACCAGCCCGACGCTCTTGCGGAAGCTGCGGTTGCTGCGATTATTTCGATTACGATTCGCGTGGCCTTCCCCTCCTCCTGTCCATGGCCGTCGCTCTCCCCGGCTCCATTGAGCCCGTGATCCCAACGGCTGAGGCGGCTGAGGCCGCAGGGGCGAGCTTGCGCGATCTCGCTGGCTTCCGTGCCAGCCATGGCCTACGTCAAGCCAGCCTCTCCCTCGATCTGGAGGGTGGCCAGCGCGCATCCGTTCCCATCCCGGCCGCGGTGCTGGAGTTGCTGCAGGGAATCCTGGTGCAGATGGCCCAGGGCAATGCCGTCACGCTGGTGCCGGTGCACGCCGAGCTGACCACCCAGCAGGCCGCTGATCTGCTGAACGTCTCGCGGCCCTTCCTGATCGAGCGCCTGACGCAAGGGGAGATCCCTTTCCGCAAGGTCGGCACCCATCGGCGCATCCGCCTAGCCGACTTGATGGCCTACAAGCACGCCATCGATCAGCAGCGTGCCGCGGCCCTCGATGAGTTGGCTGCCCAGGCCCAGGAGCTGGGGATGGGCTACTGAGGTGAATCGCTTCACCGTCGTCTACGACGCTTGCGTTCTCTATCCGGCTCCACTCCGCGATCTGCTGATGCGCCTGGCGCTCACGGATCTCTACCGGGCCCGCTGGAGCAACCAGATTCACGACGAGTGGATCAACGCTGTGCTGCGTAACCGGCCCGATCTCTCCAGAGCGCAGCTGGAGCGCACCCGCTCGCTGATGAATGCCCACGTGCGTGATGCGCTGGTGGATGGCCATCAGCCCCTGATTCCAGCCCTGGAATTACCAGATCCGGATGACCGCCATGTTCTGGCTGCCGCCATCAAGTGCGGAGCCGATCTGATCATCACCTTCAACCTGAATGACTTCCCGGATCACGCCCTGGCGAGCTATGGCCTTGGCGCCTGCCATCCCGATTCGTTTCTGGTGGATCAACTGAACCTGGATGCCGAACGGGTCTGCACGGCGATGCGGCAGCACCGGGCCAGTCTGAAGAACCCACCCAAGACAGTCGAGGAGTACCTGGTAACCCTGGAGGAACAAGGGTTGAGCAGGTTCTCGGAGGCCGTGCGGCACTACGCCGCTGAGCTCTGAACGCGAAGCCCCTGGCCCAGCCGTTGTTCCGCCTTGGCGAAGGCGTCATCCACCACGTCATCCCCGCACCAGCGGCTGTAGGCCGCCAGGTGGGTCTGGACGCTGTGCCCCATTGCCGCGGCCACCACCTTGGGTGGCAGGTCGCAGATCACGTGGGCCCGGTGCGCGTAGCCGTGCCGGCAGGAGTAGGGCACGAGCTTCTCGCCCTTGGCTTCGTACTCCTGCCGGAGTTTGTTCCAGAGGGTGCGTCGGTGCAGGTACTGCCTGATGTCGTTGCCGCAAAAGCCAGCACGCATCGGGGGGAGATCGTCAGGGCAGAACTGCTCGGCTAGCTTCCAGTCGACTGCCCAGTCATCGCAAGGCAGCAGCCGCAGGGCGCGAGGTTTGGTCTTACCGCGGGAGGCAACCTTTTCATAGGTGCACCACAGGCGCCCATCGCGTAACTGCAGGTGCTGGAGCTCCTCGGGGCGCAATCCATAGGCGGCCATCAGTTGGAAGGCCAGTCGCCAACGCGGGTCGGGCAAAGCCCGCACCAACGCCAGGATGTGGTCCACTTCCAGGGGGGTGGTGACCGCTTTCGCAGAGCGTGACCGCCCCACAAAGGGGCTCAGGTCGGTTGGTGGCTCCCAGCTGGCTGCCGGGAGCTGGCCCTGGGCCACCGCCCAGCGGAGCAGGGCCGAGGTGGCCTGCATCTGAATCTGCCGGGTCCGCCCACCGGGCTTGTCCGCCCAGTGCAGGGTGAGCCGATCCAGCAGCTGAGTGGCGCTTCGGGGTGGCTGACGGGTGGCGAAGGCTTCCAGAACCAGCTTCATGTGGTGCCGATGCACCCTGGTCCAGGTGGAGTCCTTGATTTCGCCGCTGCGGATTTTGTACTCGCGATAACGTTGAATCAGGGCATTCCAGTCTGTCTGCTGTTCAAGATTGGACCTTTGGGTGGCAGTGGATCCGTCATCTGATTCTTCTGTTGAAGTGAACGTGATCTTCTTTGCTGCCAGTTCGGGCTCTATTCCGCTGCTGAAATCGTCGTAGATCCTGCAAACGGCATCGCCAATCTTCTTGGCGTGGTCGAAGTGCCAGGGGATCGGAAGTTGTATCTGACGCCGCTTGCCGCCGCCCGCTTTGGCTGTGATGTTCAGCCGGGTGAGCCCTCGGTGCTCCGCCAGCGACCATCCCCTTGGACATCCCTTGCGGGACAAGGCGTGAGCCGCCTCCACGCGGATGGCGATCTCCCAGGGGGCTGCCTCAGACATGTGAGAAGGTCTGTGAGAAGGTCGCCCCTACAGCCTGGCACGGCCTGTCAGGTGTGGTCAGCCGCTGGCGGCCCTAAAGCCAGTGCCAGACTGGCTTTAGGAGGGATTTCTCAGGCCTGGACTAGAAGCGGGTGACCGGGCTCGAACCGGCGACGTTCAGCTTGGGAAGCTGACATTCTACCACTGAATTACACCCGCAAATCTGAGGCGCAGTCCTCAGATTGGTTGGCCAGCATGATGCGATTGCTCGCAACTTTTGGCTGGCCAACCATAGCAACCTACTGGCGGATCAGTTGGCGGCTGCTGGTGCCTTGTTGGTGCACTGAACGGCGGCTTGCAGTTCCTTGTGGGCGGCAATCACGCTGTCGGCCTGGGGTTTGAGGGTTTTGGCGGCTTCCTCGAGGGTGAGCTGCTTCTCCTTCGACACCTTCTTCAGCTCTTTGTTGAACGCTTGGGCCTGCTTCTGGAAGGCTTCAACGCGAGCTGCCTCGAGGGTGACCTCGGCTTGCTTCAGACCTTTCAGGGCGGTGCGCAGCTGTTTGCCAGCTGCTTCAGCGTCGCCCACGGTGGAGGTGGGGGTTAGGGCGGCGCTGGCCTCAAGGGCTGTGCCCACTTTGACCAACTGATCGCACACATTCACGGTGGCCTGCTGTTCAGTGACCACCTTGTTTTTCTTTTTCTTTTCCACAGGGGAGCACGCCACCAGAGCCAGGCTCAGGCAGGCGGCTGCGACGGCGAGAGAGCGGCGCATTGGGAGGCAAAGCATGCCTTCTGACCCTAGGCAGGCCGGCATGCTTTGCCCGCAGGCATGAGCCCCTGTTTCAGCTGACCAGTCAGGCGGCCAGAGCGGCAGCACAGGCGGCCACACCGGCACCTGCAGTGCCCTTGTGCAGGCCGAGCTCCTGCAGGGTCGCTTCGATGGCGGCCACGGCGGTGAGCACGTCGCGATCGCAGACGAAGCCCAGGTGGCCGATGCGGAACACGTGGCCCTTGAGGTGGTCCTGGCCGCCAGCCAGCAGGATGTCGAAGCGCTCCTTCACCTTCTTGCGCAGGCTCTCGGCATCAATGCCATCGGGAGCCACGGCGGTGATCGCCGGGCTGCCGCAGCCTTCAGCGGCGTAGAGGGGCAGGCCGATCGCCTTCATGCCGGCCTGGGCCGCGGCGCGGTGGCGGGCATGGCGGGCAAAGATCGCCTCGAGGCCCTCGGCCTGCATCATCTCCAGTGCCGCTTCCAGGGCGAAGTAGAGGTTGATGGCGGGCGTGAAGGGGTTGCTGTCGGCGTGGGCCGATTTGCGGTATTTCGCCAGATCCAGATAGAACTTCGGCAGATCGGAGCGCTCGGCGGCGGCCCAGGCGCGATCGCTCATGGCCACGAAGGCCAGGCCCGGGGGCATCATGTAGCCCTTTTGGGAGCCGGAGCCGATCACGTCGATCCCCCAGGCATCCATCGGCACGCTGCAGGCGCCGAGGCTGGTGACGCAGTCAGCGATGGTGAGGGCGGTGCCGTGCGCTTTCACGTGCTTGGCGATCGTTTCGAGATCGTTGATCACCCCGGTGGAGGTTTCCGAGTGGGTGAGGATCACGGCCTTGATCGCCTTGGCGCTGTCGGCCTCGAGAGCGCTGCGGAAGGCTTCGGGATCGAGGGGCTGGCCCCACTCCGCCTTCACCACCTGCACATCCAGGCCATAGGCCTTGGCCACCTTCACCCAGCGCTCACCAAACTTGCCGTTGTCGCCGCAGAGCACCTTGTCGCCCTTGCTCAGCACGTTGATGATTCCGGCCTCCATGGCGGCGGTGCCGCTGCCGGTGATCACCAGGACGTCGTTCTTGGTCTGATGCAGCCACTGCAGCTGCTCGGTGGTGCGGCGCACGATCTTCTGGAAGTCGGCGCTGCGGTGACCGATGGGGTGGCGACCCATGGCCTGCAGGACGGTTTCCGGCACCGGGGTGGGGCCGGGGATCATCAGGGTGAGCTTGTCCTGCATAGATACAGCGGGTGGGGCGAATCTGGAGGCGGCTGCGCTGCCCGATGCGGCGCAATCCACCACCTTAAAAAACAGCCTTCCGGCCTCCTGCGATGACCAGTTCCGGCTACACCCTGCCGGTGTGGGTGGCCGCCGCCGCTGTGGCGGCGGTGCAGCGTCTATGCGGCGAGGCGCCCTTGAGCTCCGCGTCTCCGAACGTGCTGCTGCAGTTGCAGCCCGATGCCGTTGCGCCTGAGCTGCCGCCGCTGGTGGCGGTGGCTGTTGAAGGTGCGGCGCTGCTGGGGCCGGATCGGGCTCTGGGGATCAGCCGCTGCGAGCCCGGTGATGGCCTGGATCTCACCCGGGGCCTGGCGGTGTGGGTGGAAGCGCGTTGGACGGAGCCGCTGCCCGGTGAGTCGTGGTTGCAGTTGGAGGCGGGTGAGGGTGTTGGGGTGTTGGCCGGCAGCACCGAGCTGTGCGTTTCGGCATTTGCGCGTGCACTGCTCGCCTGCAACCTGCAGCCCCTGTTGCCGGATCGGTGCGGTCTGAAGCTGCGCATCACCCTGCCGGGGGGACGGCAGCTGGCCCAGCGCACCAGCAATGAGGCCTTTGGGGTGGTGGATGGTTTGGCGTTGATCGGCACGCAGGCAGCGGTGCAGCGCAGCGCCGATCCCGATCAGTTGGCCCGCGCCCGCGCTGAGCTGGTGCGGCGTGCCGCTGATCCCGCTCTCGCCAGGGATCTGGTGCTGGTGATCGGTGAGAACGGGCTGGATCTGGCCCCAAGCCTCGGCTTGCCAGCCCCGTTGCTGCTCAAGGCCGGCAACTGGATCGGCCCGCTGATGGTGGCGGCGGCGGAGCGAGGGGTGGAGCGCTTGCTGCTGTTCGGCTATCAGGGCAAGTTGATCAAGCTCGCTGGCGGCATCTTCCACACCCACCACCATCTGGCCGATGGACGTCTGGAGGTGCTCACCACTCAGGCGGCGCTGCTGGGGTTGCCCCTGGAGCAGCTGCAGCGCCTGGCGCGGGCCGCCAGCGTGGATGAGGCGCTGCGCGAGCTGGCGGCAGAGGATGGCGCGGCGGCTCAGGCCCTGCAGCAGCAGCTGGCGGGTGCCATCGAGGAGCGCAGCGCCGCTTATGTGGCGCGGCACGGCCAGCGAGGCTTGCGGATCGGAGCGGTGCTGTTCGATCGCGGGCGAAGCCTCTGCGCCCAGGGGCCTGGTGGAGCTGAGTTGCTGCAGGCCTTCAGGGCCCGAGATCTAGGGTGAAGGGATTGCCCGGGCCGCAGCAGCTGGCCGCCCTATGTCGAACGTGACCCCCACCGCCATCGGCGAAACCGATCGTCATCCGGCGATTGTGATTCTGGATTTCGGTTCTCAGTATTCCGAGCTGATTGCCCGGCGTGTGCGCGAAACCGAGGTGTATTCCCTGGTGATGGGATACAGCACCACCGCGGAGGAGCTGAAGGCGATCAATCCCAAGGGGATCATTCTCAGCGGTGGCCCCAGTTCGGTATATGCCGAGCACGCACCTTTGTGTGATCCCGAGATCTGGAATCTGGGGATTCCTGTGCTCGGTGTGTGTTACGGCATGCAGCTGATGGTGCAGCAGCTGGGGGGTTCGGTGGTGGCAGCTGGCCGCGCCGAATACGGCAAGGCGCCGTTGTTCGTTGACGACCCCACCGATCTGCTCACCAACGTGGATGAAGGCTCCACGATGTGGA
Source organism: Vulcanococcus sp. Clear-D1 (assembly GCF_014654725.1). Classification (GTDB taxonomy): domain Bacteria; phylum Cyanobacteriota; class Cyanobacteriia; order PCC-6307; family Cyanobiaceae; genus Vulcanococcus. The sequence goes on from NZ_JACVZV010000018.1 coordinate 200,019, forward strand.
TGAGCCACGGTGATTCCGTGGAGCGGCTGCCGGATGGCTTCGTGCGTCTGGCCCACACCGACAACACGCCAGAGGCGGCGGTGGCCGACCACACTCGCCGGCTGTATGGCGTGCAGTTCCACCCCGAAGTGGTGCATTCCACCTGCGGCATGGCTTTGCTGCGCAACTTCGTCTATCACATTTGTGGTTGCCTGCCGGATTGGACCACCGCCGCCTTCATTGATGAGGCGGTGGCTGATGTGCGCCGTCAGGTGGGTGATAAGCGGGTGCTGCTTGCGCTTTCGGGGGGTGTGGATTCGTCCACGCTCGCCTTCCTGCTGCACAAGGCGATCGGCGATCAACTCACCTGCATGTTCATCGACCAGGGCTTCATGCGCAAAGGCGAGCCCGAGTTTCTGGTGGAGTTCTTTGATAAGCGCTTCCACATCAACGTGGAATACATCAATGCCCGCGAGCGCTTCATTAACAAGCTCGAAGGGGTCACCGATCCCGAAGAAAAGCGCAAGCTGATCGGCACGGAATTCATCCGGGTGTTCGAAGAGGAGAGCAAGCGCCTCGGGCCCTTTGATTACCTCGCCCAGGGCACCCTCTATCCGGATGTGATCGAGAGCGCCGGCACCAACGTGGATCCCAAGACGGGTGAGCGGGTGGCGGTGAAGATCAAGAGCCACCACAACGTGGGCGGCCTCCCCAAAGACCTCCAGTTCAAGCTGGTGGAGCCACTGCGCAAGCTCTTTAAAGATGAGGTGCGCAAGGTGGGTCGCACCCTCGGCCTGCCCGAGGAGATCGTGGGCCGTCACCCGTTCCCGGGCCCAGGCCTGGCGATTCGCATTCTTGGCGAAGTGACCAGCGACAAGCTCGACATCCTGCGCGATGCCGATCTGATCGTGCGCGAAGAGATCAAGACCGCCGGCCTCTATCACGAGATCTGGCAGGCCTTTGCGGTTCTCCTGCCCGTGCGCAGCGTGGGGGTGATGGGAGATAAGCGCACCTATGCCTTCCCGGTGGTGCTGCGCTGCGTGTCGAGTGAAGACGGCATGACCGCCGACTGGTCGCGCCTGCCCTACGACCTGTTGGAGACCATCTCCAACCGGATCGTGAATGAGGTGAAGGGCGTGAACCGGGTGGTGCTCGACATCACCAGCAAGCCCCCCGGCACGATCGAGTGGGAGTGAGCGGCCTGCGCTGGCCGCAGCCGGACGGCTCCGTTACTCTCGGGGCCCCGGCTCAGGAGCCTTGACCGCCGCCCCCCAGCAGGAACTCCAGCTGCAGCGCCGCCTCCAGCAGGACAGCATCCAGCTGGCCGGCAAGGTGATCTACCTCAATCCCTTCCTGTATTGGCGCCGTTTCGACGCCAATACCGATCGCTGGCTGCGTGAACCCGGGCAGCTGGCGGAGGATCAGGTGAGTGCCAACCGTGTGCGCTTCTACCCCGAGCTCGACTGGGACCTGCTCAGCGATGAGGAGCGGGTGATCAAGGACGGCGCTGTTGAGATGTTCCTCAAGAGCCTCGAGCTGATCAGCACCTTCAACCCTGAGCTCACCCCCGGCCAGCTGCTGGAGGTGGAGCGCAAGATGGCTGTCACCAAGAAGCGCGCCTTCGAGCGTTGGGTGTCGAAGGCTCTCAAGCGCCGCCTGCAGCAGGAGGTGAATGAGCGGCGCCGCTTCGATCGCGAACGCCTGCTGCGCGACTGGAGTGAGTGGCTGCTGCTGCCGGTGACCCGCCAAGCCTTGCTGCCCTTCTCCGCTTTGCTGGTGTTGGCGGTGGGCGGTGGCTGGTGGTGGGGCTCGCAGCAGTTCTGCCGTCAGCAGATTGTGCAGCCGCCGGTTGAGGCGGGGCCGCGCTGAGCACGCCAGACTGGGCGTTCGACCTGCGCCGCCGTTTCGGCTCCGATGGCTTCTGATCCCCTCGATGCCTTGCGCCTCACCTTGATGCAGGAGGTGTTGCCGGTGGGGTTGGCGGTGGTGGAGCGTGCCCGACGTGGCGGTCCGCGCGATGTGATCGAGGCCTTCAGCGCTCAGGCCGATCCGCTTGAGCAGCTGCGCCAGGAGGGTGAGCCGGCGGCTCGCCAGGTGCGCGAGAGCCTCGATCGTTTGCAGCCTGGCCTGGGCAACCCCGTGATGAAGGTGGAGGTTCGCGATGTGCCCGCGGACGATCAGCCCGACCTGGCTGCACCGGCTTTGGAAGCGCGTGAGCGCGAGGAGTTGCAGCAGGCGCTGGCCCGCATCGGCTCCCACCTCACGCAGCTGGAGCAGCGGCTGCAGCCGGAGGCCTAAGCGATATGGCGCTGGCCTCCGGCGGGCAACGCCACACCGGCATGCAGCAGCAGCCCGCCATCTTGCTTGGGCTGGTGGTGCTGTTCGCCTCGGCGATGGTGCTGCGGCTGGGTTGGCTGCAGTTGCTGCACGGTGAGGAGAACCGGGCCCGTGCCGACGAGAACCGCATCCGGCTGCTGGCGCGCAATCCGGTGCGGGGCCGCATCCTCGATCGCAATGGTCAGGTGCTGGTGTCGAGCCGGCTCACCTACAGCCTTTACCTTCAGCCCAAGCTGGTGAGCGATCAAGCCTGGCCTGCGCTGCGGGCGCGGCTCAGCCAGCTGATGGGGATGCCGGAAGCCCAGCTGGATCAGAAGCGCCGGGACGGGCCTGGCGCACAGCGCTATCGGATCGAGCTAGCCAGCGAGCTCACGCCCCAACAGGTGCTGCGGTTCCGTGAGCAGAGCACGGGCCTCAAGGGAGCGGAGGTGGATCTCGATGTGCTGCGTAGCTACCCGCACGGCTCTCTGGCCGCCCATGCCCTCGGATACACCCAGCCGATCACCGAGCAGGAATACAAGAGTCTGGCCAAGAAGGGCTATCAGATCCGCGATCGCATTGGTCGCATCGGTCTGGAGGCGGCCTTTGAGTCGCATCTGCGCGGCGCCTGGGGCGGCCAGATGGTGGAGGTGAACGCCATGGGTGAGATCCAGCGGATCCTGGGCGATCGGCCATCCAAGGCCGGCAAGGATCTGCAGACCACCCTCGATCTGGATCTGCAGCGGGCGGCGGAGCAAGTGCTCAAGGACAAGCCCGGCGGTGCGATCGTGGCGCTCAACCCCGCCAATGGGGCGATCCTGGCCTTGGCCAGCCGGCCCACCTTCGATCCCAATTTCTTTTCCAAGAGCGTCACCACCCAGAAGGAGTACGACGCGCTGTTCAATTCACCGGTGAAGCCGCTGCTCAGCCGGGCGATGAGCGCTTACGACCCCGGCAGCACCTGGAAGGCGGTGACAGCCATGGCGGGGATGGAGAGCGGAAAGTTTCCGCCCAACACCAAGCTGGTGACGCGGGGCTGCATCACCTACGGCGGCCACTGCTTCCCCGATCACAACGGGGCTGGCTTCGGCACGATCGGCTACGAGGACGCGCTGCGCTTCTCGAGCAATACCTTCTTCTATCAAATCGGTGTGGGTGTGGGCTCGATCCCGCTCTACAACGCGGCCTTGAGCCTCGGGTTCACCAAACCCACCGGGATTGAGATCGGCTACGAGGAAAGCCCGGGTCTGGTGGGCAATGAGCGCTGGGCGGCCCAGGGCCGGGGCTGGTCCAAACCCGGCAGCACGCCCTGGATCCCCGAAGACATGGCCAGCATGTCGATCGGACAGTCGGTGGTGCAGATCACGCCCCTGCAGCTGGCCCGTGCCTATGCCGTGTTCGCCAATGGCGGCTATCTGATCACGCCCCATCTGGTGGATCAGGGCCTCGATTGGACCGATCCTCCCCGCCGCACCAAGGTGGCCATCAAGCCCAGCACCCTGGCCACCATCGCCCGGGGGCTGCGCAAGGTGGTGCAGGAGGGCACCGGCCATGGCATGAATGTGCCCAACCTGCCGCCTGTGGCGGGCAAGACCGGCACCGCCGAGGACAGCACCGGTGGCCCCGATCACGCCTGGTTTGCCTGCTTTGCCCCCTATCCCAATGGCCAGATTGTGGTGGTGGCCTTTGCCCAGAACACGCCCGGTGGCGGATCGGTGCATGCCCTGCCGATGGCCCGCAAGGTGCTTGAGGTGTGGACTCAGCTGCGCAAGAGCTGATCAGCCCACCAGGGCGGGTTTTTTGTTGCTGCTGAGCACCTGGCGGTAATACTCGCGGAGTTGCTCGGTGGCTCCGGCCCAGCCCCAGCGCTCTGCTTCCTGGCGGGCGTTGCGGCGCAGTTGCTCGCGCTGGCTGGGATCACCCAGGAGGCGCAGGGCTGCAGCGGTGAGGCTGCCGGCGCCGCCGTCCACGCCGTCGGGTTCATAGAGGCAGCCGTTCACGCCATCGGTCACGATGTCGGGGATGCCGCCGCGGTTTGCGCCCACCACCGGGCAGCCGGCGGCCATCGCTTCGAGTAACACCAGGCCCAGGGTTTCGGTGCTGCTGGGGAAGAGGAAGGCATCGGCACTGGCGTAGGCGCTGGCCAGTTCTTCTCCGGCCAGATAGCCCACAAAGGTGGCGGCGCTGCCGGCAAACAGGGTTTCCAATTGCTGCCGGTAAGGGCCATCGCCCACCAGGGCCAGCCGGGCCTCAGGCAGGGCATCGAGCACGGGCCGGATGCGCTCGATCTGCTTCTCGGCCGACAAGCGTCCGATGTAGAGCAGCAGCTTGCCGGTTTCGCTGCGGCCCCCCAGTAGGCGCTGGCGCATGGCGTCGCTGCGCAGCTCGGGGCGGAACAAGTCGGTGTCCACGCCGCGCTGCCAGAGGGCGGTGTGTTGGATGCCCTTCTCGCTCAGCTCGGCCACCATCGCGGTGGAGGTGCAGAGGTTGAGCTGGGCCTGGTTGTGGGCCGCTTTGAGCAGCTCCCACAGCACGGGCTCGAGCATGCCAAGGCCGTAGTGCTCGAGATATTTGGGCAGATGGGTGTGGTAGCTGGCCACCAGGGGGTAGCCCTTGGTTTTGGCGATCCAGATGCCCCCCAGACCGAGCACCGCCGGGTTCACCACATGCACCAGATCCGGGTTGAACGCTTCCAGCGCATCCGACACCATCGGTCGCGGCAGGGCCAGCTTCAGCTCGGGGTAGAGGGGCAGCGGCATCGCCGGAACCCCCAGCACCTGGGCGCCCATGTAGGTGTCCGGCGCACCCTCCGGGCAGACGATCAGCACCTCATCGCCAGCCGCCACCAAGTGCTGCACCGTCTTGGTGAGCCGGGTGACGATCCCATCCACCTTGGGCAGGAAGGTTTCGGTGAAGAGGGCGATCTTCAAGGCAGAGGGGCCGGGTGGGATCAGGCCGCCTGAATGGCAGCTTCCTGGGTCTTGGTCCAGGCCGAGATGCAGGGGATGCGGCTGCGGTCGCAGCGATCGGCATAGCGACCGGCGATTTCCACCACTTCCTTCAGCAGGCCGTCATCGAGGGTGGTGGGGTTGAGCCCCAGCTCGATGAAGCAGCGGTTATCCACGATCAGATCATTCTCCACCGCCTCGTTGCGGGGGTTGGGCAGGTGGTTGATCTCGGCGCCGGTGAGGGCGGCCACCTTCTTGGCCAGCTCACCAACCTGATGGCTCTCGGTCATCTGGTTGAAGATCTTCACCCGTTCGCCTTTGGTGGGTGGGTTCTCGAGGGCGAGCTGCACGCACTTCACCGAGTCACGGATGTGGATGAAGGCGCGGGTCTGCCCGCCGGTGCCGTGCACGGTGAGTGGGTAACCGATCGCGGCTTGCATCAGGAAGCGGTTGAGCACCGTGCCGTAGTCGCCGTCGTAATCGAAGCGGTTGGTGAGGCGCGGGTCGCGGTCGGTGGCTTCGGTGTTGGTGCCCCAGACGATGCCCTGGTGCAGATCCGTGATCCGCACCTTGTCGTTCTTGTTGTAGTAAAGGAAGAGCAGCTGATCCAGCGTCTTCGTCATGTGATAGACGCTGCCCGGGCTGGCGGGGTGCAGGATCTCTTCCTCGAAGCGGCTGCCGTCGGGCTGAGGCACCTCCACCTTCAGGTAGCCCTCGGGGATGGTGGCGCCGCGGTGGGAGCCGTAGCCGTAGACGCCCATGGTGCCCAGGTGCACCACATGGATGTCGAGGCCGCTCTCCACGATGGCGGCCAGCAGGTTGTGGGTGCCATTGACGTTGTTATCAACGGTGTAGCGCTTGGTGGCGCTGCTCTTCATCGAATAGGGAGCGGCGCGCTGTTCGGCGAAATGCACCACCGAATCCGGGCGCTCCTCCAACAGCAGATCCAGCAGCCGCTGATATTCATGCGCGATGTCCATGTGCACGAAGCGCATGGGCTTGCCGCCGGTCTGCTCCCAGGCGGTGAGGCGATCGGGCATCGTGGCGATCGGCGTGAGCGATTCCACGGCCAGATCAATGTCGATCTTGCGGCGGCTCAGGTTGTCCACGATCAGCACATCGTGGCCCTGGTCGGCCAGGTTCACGGCGCAGGGCCAGCCGCAGAAGCCGTCACCGCCGAGAACGAAAACCTTCACCGCTGGACTCCTGGTTGGCGAGCGGCTGATCGAGCCACCGCTCCGTCAAGGCAAGCTACTACAGGGATTCAGCTGATCCCTGCGGCCACACCCACCAGCAGCAGCACGAGCACGGCACCGCCGATCAGCAGCAGCTTGCTGTTGGCGCTGCTGCTTTCGCCCACCTCCATCACCTCCATCCGGGGTTCCTTGGCGAAGGCGTTGAGCCTGCCGCCGTCCTCTTCGGTGACCTGCATCGCAGTGGCGCGTCGTTCAGACGACAGTACGGAGGGTTTCCGGAATTGCCACTGTCCCGTTCAGAACCTTCACGTGCCCACCCGGCCGGCGGTGGGAGAGCTGGGGCAGGCATCGGCCCGAACCGGCAGGCGCCCGGCGTGGAACGCCGTGCGCCCGGCTTCGCAGGCCAGCGCCATCGCCCGGGCCATGGCGGCGGGATCGCCCGCCAGGGCAATGGCACTGTTGATCAGCAGGGCGTCGGCCCCCATCTCCATCGCCTGAGCCGCTTCGCTGGGAACCCCCAAGCCGGCATCCACCACCACTGGGACGCGGGCGTTTTCGATGATCAGCGCGATGTTGGCGGCATTGCGGATGCCCTGGCCGGAGCCGATCGGTGAGCCCAGGGGCATCACGGTGGCGCAGCCGGCCTCTTCCAGCCGTTTGGCTAACAGCGGATCGGCGTTGATGTACGGGAGCACCGTGAAGCCCTCCTTCACCAGTTGTTCGGCGGCTTCCAGGGTGCCGATCGGATCCGGCAGCAGGTGCCGCGTGTCGGGAATCACCTCCAGCTTCACGAAGGTGTTGTCTTCCTGGCCGGCCAGCTTGGCCAGTTCCCGCCCCAGCCTGGCCACCCGGATCGCCTCCTCGGCTGTGGCGCAGCCGGCGGTATTGGGCAGCATCCAGATCCGCTGCCAGTCGATGGCCTCCATGAGCCCTTCATGGCCGGCGGCCTGGCTCTGCACGCGCCGCACTGCCACGGTCACGATGTCGCAGGCGCTGCTGGCCAGGCTGGCCTGCATTGCCTGCAAGCTTGGATACTTGCCAGTTCCGGTCATGAGGCGGCTGCTGAAGCGGCGGCCGCCGATCACCAGGGGGTCGTTCTGCTGGCTGTTGGTGGCGGTCACGGCAGCGGTTGGGGCCATGCAGCGAACGTACCGCGCGGTCCTGACCGATCGGCCGGGATCCCCTTAGCCTTGGCCCACTTCTCACGAGTGCTGTGATTCCGTTGCTGCTGGCTGCCACGCCCCTGCCTGTGGGTAGTGCGGTGCCCTTCCAGGAGCCCGCGGCGGTGTCCACCCCGCTCTCTGAGAATTTCGGTCAGCAGGCTCCCGTGCGCACCTTTGATCCGGTGGCCCGAGCTGCTGATCTGGCCAGCACCATGCCACGCCAATGGAGCGGTACGTATCAACCGTTCGCCGGTGGTAGCCCGGTGAGCGTCCAGCTGGATGTGTCGGCCGTACAGGCCATGGGACAGATGGTCGATCTGCGCGGCCAGATCACCGTGGGCTCCACCACCCTGCCGGTGCAGGGCAATCTCAACGCCAGCTCCGATCAGCTCGATCTGCTGCTGCTCGGCGATGTGAGCGCAGCTGGACTTGAGGATGGCGGCCGTTTTCTCGGCCTGCAGGGTTTCACCCTCTCCGGATGGAATGCCCCGCGTCTGACCAATCCCGGTGGTCAGCTGGTGCTCAACCCGGTGGGAACCGGGGGAGCTCCTGCGGTCCGCGGCCTCTGGTGAGAAGCCTGAGCGTCTCAGGCGGCTGTGCGTTCCAGTCGCTTGAGCCGCTTTTTAGCGGTGCCGTTGCTGCTGTCGAGCTCAAGCACCTTCAGATAATTCTCTTTGGCTTCCTCGGGCTTTTGCTGCTTCTCGAGGGCGAAAGCCAGGTTGTTGAGAGCCACTGGGTAGTCGGCCTTGGCCTTCAGGGCTGCGCGGTAGTGCTTGATGGCGGCGCCGTAGTTGCTTTGTGCAGCCAGCGCGAAGCCCAGCGCGTTTTCGATTAACGCCTGGGCCTCGGGGGGTTCAGCTGCGGAGCACTTGCTCGCCAGCTTCAGATTGTCGACGGCTTGGTTGTAGAGCCGCTTGCGCAGCTGCACGGAGGCCAGTTCGTAGAGATCAGCGGCAGATTGCTCGCCGGTTTTGCTGGCTTGCTCCAGGCGGATCAGCGCGACCTCGTCGCGCCGGACCCGCAGGATCTGGCGTGCCACCAAAACAGCGGCACCGCCAAGAATCACCAACAGCCCGATCAGGTAGGCCTGAGGAAGCGAAAAATCCATCAACCAACCTGATCAGGCAGCGCAGAGATTAGCGGTCAGCTCTTGGCTGCACCCACCACAGCGGTGAAGCTGCCGGGATCCACAACAGCCAGCTGGGCCAGCATCTTGCGGTTCAGCTGCACATCGGCCTTCTTGAGGCCACCGATCAGACGGCTGTAGCTCAGGCCGTTCAGGCGAGCAGCAGCGTTGATACGGGCGATCCACAGGCGACGGAAGTCGCGCTTGCGGCGACGACGGTCGCGATAGGCGTTGCAGAGGGCCTTCATCACCCGCTGGTTGGCGGTGCGGAAGAGCGAGCCGTTACCGCCGCGGAAGCCGCGGGCTAGGCGAAGAATCTTGTTGCGGCGCTTGCGGGCAACATTGCCCCTCTTAACGCGTGCCATCGATGGTTCTCAGAAAACGGTGATACAGCGGGTCAGCCGGGCGATTCAGCTGTAGGGGAGCATGGCGCGCACGTTGTCCGCGTCGCGCTCGTCAACCACGGCCATGGTGCCGAGGAAACGCTTGCGCTTCGGGCTCTTGTGGTCGAGCAGGTGATTGCGGAAAGCGTGGCGGCGCATGAACTTTCCGCTGCCGGTGGCTTTGAACCGCTTGGCGGCTGCTTTGCGGGTCTTGAGCTTCGGCATTGTCTACGCGCTCGGGCACAAACGATGAGGGTACGACCTGGGAGTCCCTTCCGCCAACTCCCCCTAGGGTCGAGCGGCGCCTGGATCGATGCGATGGCTGCTGCTCGAGCACTCACAGCCCTGCTGTCGCTGGCGGTGCTGGCGGCGGGCTGCCAGGGGGCGGGCGCCGAATCGTTCACCCGCCTGCCGGTGCCCAAGCCGCCTGCGGTGCAGGGCTCCAAGCCCGTGCTCTGGGTCTCGTTGGCGGCTCATCTCGGCGGTCAGCCGTTGGCATTGGAGGGGGCCTCAGCGCCCCTGCAGCTGGTTGATGCCCGCGGCGAACAGTTCAGTGCCCGGCGTGTGCAGCTGCGGTGGGTGGCGCAGGCCCTGGCCGAGCCGATCGAGATCCGCCGCAGCGTGTTGGGCCCCTTCGCCAGCTTTGAAGCGGCGGAACAGGCGGCGCTGGCCTGGCGGGCCCTCGGCGTGCCAGCCGAGGTGGCCCATCCGCGCGACTGGGAGGTGTGGGCGCCCGCTGATGCGCCGGCCCCGCAGGGCACGGCCCCGCGCCAGCTCCAGCAGCGGCTCACCCAGCAGCGGGTGCTGCAGCTCAACGCGGCTTCGGGATGGCGGAGCCTGCAGGGCCCCGTGCAGATCCAAGCCCCAGGCGGGCTGCGCTTCAACGGCGGTGTGTTTGCTGGACCGTTCCGCTTGCAAGCCGATGCGTATGGCAGTTGGACGCTGGTGGAGCAGGTGCCCCTGGAGCGTTATCTCCAGGGCGTGGTACCCCATGAAATCGGCGCGGGTTCACCAGCGGCGGCCCTGGCGGCTCAGGCCGTACTGGCCCGCACCTGGGCCTTGCGCAACCGGCACCGCTTCGAGGTGGATGGCTACCACCTGTGTTCCGACACCCAGTGTCAGGTGTATAGCGATCCCCGCCAGGCCGGATCGGCGGTGCGCCAGGCGGTGAGCCGCACCGCTGGGCAGGTGCTGGCTCAAAACGGTGAGCCGATCCATGCCGTGTATCACGCCAGCAACGGTGGCGTGAGCGCGGATGAAGACGAGGCCTGGCCGCTGCCGGAGCTGGGCTATCTCGAACCCTTCCTGGATCTGGATGGGGCCTCGGTGCAGGGGTTGACCCTGCCGCTCGATGCCCAGGAGGTGGCCGCTTTGCTCGCCCGCCGATCCGGTGTGGTGGGCGCCACGCATCCGTTGTTCCGTTGGCGGCGGCAGCTGGATCAGGTCAGCCTGCGCAAGGGTCTTGGGGCAAGGGCAGCCAGCCTCGGCTCGCCGCTGAAGCCGGTGGTGATGGAGCGGGGTCCCAGCGGGCGGGTGCTGCGCCTGGCGATTGAGGGGCCCGGCGGGCGAGTTGTGCTGGAGCGCGATGCCATCCGCCGCACCTACCGCCAGTTGCCCAGCACGCTGTTTGTGCTTGCCGCTAGTGGTGCCGGGAGCTGGAGCGTGGTGGGTGGGGGTTTCGGCCATGGGTCCGGCCTGTCGCAGGCTGGAGCGATTGAGCTGGCTGCGCGGGGCTGGAGCGTGGAGCAGATCCTCAACCGCTATTACCCCGGTGCACGCCTGGTGCCCATTCAGACGTTGCCTGAAGAGGTCCACCGCGGAGCCCTCTAAAGTTCGTCAGACCTGGAACATGTCATGGCCGCCGGGGGCACAGCCACAGGAGCCCGCCGACTGCAGGCCTCGTTGTTTCTGATCGGTTGTTGTCTTGCGGGGGCTGCCCCCCACGCGCTTCCGCCCACTCGCAGCCTTTGGCCTTCCCTGGCGCTCACGCTGCTGCTGGGCACCTACGCCGTCCGCAGCGTGTTCCTGCCCCTGATGCGAGGTGCGGGGGCGGCTGTGGATAGCCCGCCGCCAGCCACCTGGCCAGCCGTGGATCTGGTGGTGGCCGCTCGGGATGAAGAAGCGGTGATCGGTCGTTTGGTGGAGCGCTTGGCTGAGCTCGACTATCCCGCCGAGCAGCTGCGTTTGTGGGTGATTGACGACGGCAGCGAAGACCGCACCCCGGAGGTGCTTGAGGCTTACCAGCGCCGCTACACGCAGTTGCAGGTGCTCCGCCGCAGCCGAGATGCCGGTGGCGGCAAGTCGGGGGCGCTCAATGCGCTGTTGCCCCAATTGCAAGGCCGCTGGCTGTTGGTGCTCGATGCCGATGCACAGCTGCAGCCCGACGGCCTGAAGCGGTTGGTGGCCTTCGCTGAAGCTGGTGGCTGGTCGGCGGTGCAGCTGCGCAAAGCTGTGGTGAATGCCGATCACAACCTGCTCACGCGCGCCCAGGCCATGGAAATGGCCCTTGATGCCGTGATTCAGCAGGGCCGTCTGCACAGTGGCGGTGTGGTGGAGCTGCGTGGCAATGGCCAACTGCTGCAGCGCCAGGCCGTGCTCGCCTGCGATGGCTTCAACGAAGCCACTGTCACCGACGATCTCGATCTCAGCTTCCGCCTGCTGGTGCAGGGGCAGCCGGTGGGTCTCCTCTGGAATCCGCCGATCCAGGAGGAGGCGGTGACAAGTGTGATGGGCCTGTGGCGCCAGCGGCAACGCTGGGCTGAAGGCGGCCTGCAGCGTTTCTTCGATTACTGGGGTGAGCTCACCGGCCCGGCCACCAGCGCTGCCCGCAAGCTCGATCTCAGCGGCTTTTTCCTGTTGCAGTACGCCCTGCCGGTGATGGCCGTGGCAGATCTGTTCACCAGCCTGCTCAGCCGCACCACCCCGCTGATGTGGCCGCTGTCGTTCGTGGCCTTTGGCCTCTCGGGCGGCGCCATCCTGGTGGGTTGCCTGCGCAGCAGCGAAGGGCCGGCCCTGCCCCGCATGAATCCGCTCAATCTGGCTTTAGGGATCGCCTATCTCGGCCACTGGTTCGTGGTGATTCCCTACACCACCCTGCGGATGGCGCTCCTACCCAAGCGGTTGGTGTGGGCCAAGACCCTGCATGTGGGATCCGGCCAGAGTGAGGCCGCCGAGGAGCCGGATCTCACCACCCAGGTGCTCTGACGCCTCGCAGCCGGATCAGGCGGCCTGGCTGTCTGCGCTGGTGCCCTCCAGTTCTGGCAGGGGGCCATCGAGCTGCACCACTTCGCCGTTGAAGAACTCCGCCAGGCGCTTGGCTTGATCATCGATCAAGGCTGGCTGCGGTTGGGGTTTGGCAGCTGCCGCTGGTGCTGTCGCCTCTGGGGGTGGTTCGGCCGGAGGCGAGACGGGTTGGGGAGGCTCTGAACGAGGTTCTGGTGCTGCGGCACGCGGGGGCTCTGGTGTTGGGGCGGCCACCACGGCTACAGGCTTCGGCGGAGCCGCGGGGATCGTTGCCTGCGCGGCTGGTGCGGGGGCCTGCGGCGGTGGCGCGCCCCCGGCTTCGAGCATCACCTGGCGCGGGCTGCCCAGGGCTGAGGCCACTGCCTTCTCCAGCAGGGGCAAGCGGCTTTGCACCATCGCCATCCAGTTGCCGGCCACCTGCACCACGGCACGCTGTTGATCCAGGCGGGCCAACACGGCTTGCTGCGAGAGCAACATGCGCGTGGAGGGGAGCTCCAGGCCGGCGAGGATCTGTTGCCATAGCTCCACCAGGTCGGCGCTGGCCGGGGCCGTTGTTGGTGCGGGAGCGGCGGGTTCGGGCGGTGCTTCGGGGGTGGTGGCGGGAGCCGCCGCCGCGGCAGGAACAGCCACAGCGACCGGCGCCGAGGCTGGTTGTGCCGCAACAGGGGCCGGAGCTGGGGCTGCTCCGGTGGCGGCGGTGCGGACCGCTTGGGGTTCGGCGAGCAGGCCGAGCAGCAGTACTTCCAGCCACAGCCGCGGCTGCACGCTCTGGCGCAGCTGCTGCTCGCTGCCTTTGAGCTGGGCCTGCCAGAGCAGCAGTGGGGCCTTGCCGATGCGCCGCGCCAAATCCGGCAGGCCGCTGCGGAACTGGGGCGAAAAACTGGTGAGCTCGAGCCGGTCGGGGGCGACGCCGGCCAGCACCAGATCCCGCAGCAAACCGGCCAGCCCCTGCAGAACGGCGGAGGGTTCACGGCCTCGCTCCAGCAGGGTGCGGATCGCTTCGATCAGGCCAAGCGGTTCGCTAGCGGCCAACGATTCGGCCAGCTGCAGCAGTTCCTGTTCGGGCACCGCGCCCAGCAGCTCCCACACCGCCTGGGGTTCCACCGGCGCCGGCAGCAGGCTGAGCTGATCGAGCAGGCTCTCGGCATCGCGCAGGCCACCCTGGGCCCGCTGGGCCACCACATGCAGGGCCTCAGCGGTGATGCCGATCTCCTCCTGCTCCGCGATCCAGCTCAGGTGCCGCTCCAGGGCGTCGAGGGGGATACGGCGGAAATCGAAGCGCTGGCAGCGGCTGAGGATGGTGGGCAGCACCCGCTGGGGGTCCGTGGTGGCGAGCACGAACACCACCCGCGGCGGCGGCTCCTCCAGCGTTTTGAGCAGGGCGTTGAAGGCCGCGGTGGAGAGCATGTGGCACTCGTCCACCACATACACCTTCCAGCGAGCCTGCACCGGCGCAAAGCGGGAGCGCTCGATCAGCTCTCGGATGTTGTCCACGCCGGTGTTAGAGGCGGCGTCGATCTCGATCACATCGAGGGCGTTGCCGTTGGCGATCGAGGTGCACAGCTCACAGGTGCCGCAGGGCTCCGGCGTGGGGCCATCAGAGCCGATGCAGTTGAGCGAGCGCGCCAAGATGCGGGCGCTGGAGGTTTTGCCCGTGCCCCGCGGGCCGCTGAACAGGTAAGCCGGCGCGATCCGCCCCGATCGCAGCGCATTGCCGAGGGTGGCCGCAATCGCCTCCTGCCCCACCAGCTGATCGAAGCGCTGCGGGCGGTACTTGTGGTGGAGGGGTTGGTAGGCAGCCGGCATGGCTGGAGGCTACTGGCCGTTCTCGAGCATCCGCTCCAGCCGTCCTTCCAGTTCTTCCACCTCACTGAGCTGATCCGCCAGCTTCTGCGCGGCCAGCCGCAGGGTTTCAAAGCCTGGGCTCTGCGACTCGCCCGGACTCCAGCGTTGCTCCGCCTTGGCGAGTTCGAGCTCCAGCCGGTGTTGCAGCTTCAGCCTCAGCCCATCGAGCTGTTCGATGCTGCGCCGGGCCAGGGCCTTGCCCTGCTCGAGCTGCGCATCGTTGAGTCGAAGACCCTGCCGCAGCAGCATCCGGGCGCCGCTCAGCACGGCGGCCGGCACGAACTGGCCTAGGCCCAGGGCCCTGAGGCTGCCGGTGTGCAGCCAGTTCTCCACTTGCTCGCTGCGGTGCCGGCCGGTTTTGCACCAGTGGGCGAAATGCTCGCAGTTGTTGAACAGCAGGTTGTAGTTCTGCTCCCCCAGGCGCCCCATGGCCCGGCGCAGGGTCACCCCCGGCGCTGAGCAGCTGCCATCGGGGTAACTCACCACACTCAGGGGCTGGCCGCGGCTGAACTCCTGCACGGGGCTGCGCAGGATCTCCCGGCCCTCGAGGTAGTGGGCCACGGTGCCGTCGCCCAGATCGATGCCGTGGTGGTTGAACAGGCCGTGCTGGCGCGGTACCTGCAGGTGATCAGCAGCGGCCATGGCCCACCGCGATCAGGCCGACTCCTGCTGCACCTGCTCGCTGCCTGGCAGGGGCAGCACCTTGGCCTTGGTGCGCTCCTCCACCAACTCGCGGGTCACGGTGAAGGCCTTGGTGCTCTTGTCGGATGGCAGGTCGTACATCAGATCGAGCATCAGCTCCTCCACGATGCCCCGCAGAGCGCGGGCGCCGGTCTTGCGGCGGTGGGCTTCGGCGGCGATGGCTTCCACGGCGCCCGGTTCGAACTCCAGCCGCACTTCATCCATGCTCAGCAGCGTCTGGAACTGCTTCACCAGCGCATCGCGCGGCTCGGTGAGGATCGCTTCGAGGGCGCGGCTGTCGAGAGGTTCGAGCACGGCGTTCACAGGCAAGCGGCCGATGAATTCCGGGATCAGGCCGTACTTCACCAGGTCGTCGGGCTCCAGGTGGCGCAGCACGTGGGCGGCCTGCTGATCCTTGCCCTGGCGGTGGCGGCTGCGGCCTCCTTCGGGGATGAAGCCGATCGCGTTGCGGCCCATGCGGCGCTGCACCACATCCTCGAGGCCCACGAAGGCGCCACCACAGATGAACAGGATCTGGCTGGTGTCGATCTGGATGCAGTCCTGATAGGGGTGCTTGCGGCCCCCCTGGGGGGGCACGTTGGCCACGGTGCCCTCCAGCAGCTTGAGCAGCGCCTGCTGCACACCCTCACCCGACACATCACGGGTGATCGAGGGGTTCTCGCTCTTGCGGGCGATCTTGTCGATCTCGTCGATGTAGATGATGCCGCGCTGGGCCTGGTCCACATCCAGATCGGCCTTCTGCAGCAGCCGCAGCAGGATGTTCTCCACGTCCTCACCCACGTAGCCCGCTTCGGTGAGGGTGGTGGCATCGGCCACGGCGAAGGGCACATCGAGCAGCTCGGCCAGGGTTTGGGCCAGCAGCGTTTTGCCGCAACCGGTGGGGCCGATCAGCAGGATGTTGCTCTTGTGCAGGCGGGTGGCGGTTTCGTTGCTCTCGCCCTTGCCGTCGCCCTGCCAGGCCAGGCGCTTGTAGTGGTTGTAAACAGCCACCGACAGCACCTTCTTGGCCTCCTCCTGCCCCACCACCTGGGCATCGAGGTGGGCCTTGATCTCCCGGGGTTTGGGGATCTCGGCAAGGGTGGGAGCGGGCTTGGCGCTCTTTTTGGCTGGTGATTTGCCCTTGGCTTCCGCGGGCTGGCGTGCCCCGCTGCCATGGCCCTCCACGAGCTCCTCATCGAGGATCTCGTTGCAGAGGTCGATGCACTCATCGCAGATGTACACGCCCGGCCCTGCGATCAGCTTGCGCACCTGGTCCTGCGACTTGCCGCAGAACGAGCACTTCAGGTGGGCATCGAACTTGGGCATCGAGCAGAAGCGGCGGTGCGGCGGGAGCGTCCTGGCTGGGGCGGGTCAGGGGCCCGAAACCAGGATCAACGGGATCCCACGTTTCGTCAGCTGTCCTTAAGGATCAAACCGGGGCGTCGTCGGTGACAACGCGGTCGATCAGTCCGTATTGAACCGCCTCTGCCGGGGAAAGGAAGTAGTCGCGGTCCGTGTCTTCGGCGATCTTCTCGAGCGGCTGGCCAGTGTGCTCGGCCATCAGCCCGTTGAGGGTGTCTTTGAGATAGAGGATTTCCTTGGCCTGGATCTCGATATCCACCGCCTGGCCCTGGGCGCCGCCGAGGGGCTGGTGAATCATGATCCGCGCGTTCGGCAGGGCCAGGCGCTTGCCCTTGGTGCCGCCGGAGAGCAGGAAGGCGCCCATCGAGGCCGCCAGGCCGTAGCAGATGGTCACCACATCAGGAGACACCTGCTGCATGGTGTCGTAGATCGCCAGGCCGGCGGTCACCGAGCCACCCGGCGAGTTGATGTAGATCTGAATGTCCTTCTCGGGATCTTCGGCTTCGAGGAACAGGAGCTGGGCCACCAGGGCATCAGCCACCTGGTCGTCGATACCGGTGCCCAGAAAGATGATCCGCTCGCGCAGCAGGCGCGAATAGATATCGAAAGCCCGTTCGCCCCGGCCGGACTGTTCCACCACGGTGGGCAGCACGCCCGGGGCCGCCATCGGGGCTGTTGCGCTCCGCAAAGCGATGGTGGCTTCCGGGCGGGTCCCCAGCCAGCGGTTCTGGATCGGGTGAGGGGTGCTGGCGTTGATCACGCGGCCGGACTTGTCGTCAGTCCGGCCAATCTATGGGGATCAGGCTTCGGCAGCGGGCTCGGCGTCGGTCTCTGCCTTGGCCTTTTGGGCGGTGCTCTTCTTGGCCGCCGCCTTTTTGGGCTTGTCGCCCTCGGCTTCAGGAGCCTTCTCGGTGATGGTGGAGTTGCTCTCCAGCCAGCCCATCAGCTTCTCGCGCATCAGGTCTTCCTGCACGGCCTGGCGCAGGCGGGCGGGATCGATGCGGGAGTTGTCGCTGAAGCCGCGGCTCAGCTCCTTCACCTTCGCCTCGATTTCATCAGCGGCCACCTCGATCTTCTCGGCGCTGGCCAGGGCCTTGAGGGCCAGGCTGCGCTTGAGGCGCTCCTCCGCTTCGGGGCGCGAGGTTTCGCGCAGGCTCTGGATCAGCTGGGGGGTGAACAGCTTCTTCACGTCCATGCCCTGTTGGGCGAGCTGGCCGGCGGTTTGCTCCAGCAGCGAGATGATTTCTTCCTGCACCAGGGTTTCGGGCAGTTCCACCTCGAGCTGCTCCACCAGAGCGGCCAGCAGGGCGTCGTGGCGGTTCGACTCGTTGCGGCGCTCGGCGTCTTCCTTGAGGCGCTCCTCTAGGTCGGCGCGCAGCTCAGCCAGAGTCTGTTTGTCGCTGGCCTGCTGGGCGAAGGCGTCGTCGAGGGCGGGCAGTTCGCGGGCCTTCAGCTCCGTGAGGGTGATCTCAAAGCTGGCCTTGCGGCCGGCGGCGTCTTCCTGGGGGTATTCCTCGGGGAACTGGCAGGCCACGGTCTTGCTGTCGCCGGGCTTCATGCCGATGATCCCTTCCACGAAGCCGGGGATCATGCGGCCGTCTTCGAGCTCCACCTCCATCGCGTCGGCGCTGCCACCGCTGATGGCTTCGCCGTTGTCGGTGAAGGTGCCGGAGAAGTTGATCACGGCCACGTCGCCGGATTCAGCGGCACGCTTCTCCACCGGCACCAGGGTTGCCAGCTGGCGGCGGGACTGCTCGATCAGCTCATCCACGCGGGCGGCATCGAAGCTCACGCTCTCGGCTTCAGCCTTGAGCCCCTTGGTGCTCTTGAGGCTGGGGGTGGGCTCCACATCCATTTCAAGGGTGAGGCTCAGCTCCTTGCCGGGCTCGAAACGCTCGAGCAGGGCTTCAAAGCCGCCATCCACGCTGGGCTGGCCAATGGCCGGGATCTCTGCCTGCTTGAGGGCATTGCGGAACACGTTGTCCACCAGCTCCTCGAGGGCGGTGGCGCGGATGCGCACGGCGCCGATCTGCTGCACGAGCACGGCGCGGGGCACTTTGCCTTTGCGGAAGCCGGGCAGCTTGAGCGTGCGGCTGAGCTTCTCCACCGCCTGCTCATGGCTGCTCTGAGTCAGGCCTGCGGGAACACCGATCTCCACCGCCATCCGGCTGCCGGGGCGAGGGCTGGTGCTCACCTTGAGCTCGGATTGGCTGGCAGTGGAGGCGGCAGGACTCATGGATCGGCGTCTAGGCAGCCCACGATCCTATGAACTGACGTGTGACAGGCCGATGCCCAGCGTCGCCGGCACTGCGTTCGCCGCGTATTGTTGGAAGCAAGAACAGCGACCTGAAGATCTCTTAGCGAAAGCCCGCTGGGCTTCCGCACACTGTTTGGCAGATCGCATCAGCCCTGGCGCGTCCCGCTGCCACAGCCACAGCCTCTGCAACTGCGGCTGCCCTGTTTCCGGATCACGTTCTCCGTTGCTCAGCGACATCACTGCACCTGAACCACGCACCTGAATCACCGTTGACCAGCTCCATTCGCCCTCTGCCTCAGCGCCCTCTGCACGTGGCCGTTCTTGGTGCCAGCGGTGCCGTGGGTCAGGAGCTCCTGCTCCTGCTGGCCGAACGTCAATTCCCCGTTGGCCGCCTCACCTTGCTGGCCTCACCCCGTTCAGCCGGTCAGACCGTGACGTGGAACGGCCAGACCCTCACGATCGAGCCCGTGAGCGCTGAAGCCTTCAACGGCGTGGATGTGGTGCTGGCTTCAGCCGGCGGTTCGGTGTCTAAGCAGTGGGCGCCCGTGGCCGCCGCTGCCGGTGCCGTGGTGATCGATAACTCCAGCGCCTTCCGCATGGATGCGGAGGTGCCTCTGGTGGTGCCCGAGGTGAATCCTCACGCCGCTTTTGGCCACAACGGCGTGATCGCCAATCCCAACTGCACCACGATCCTGATGACGCTGGTCCTCGCGCCGCTGGCGGCCAAGCGGCCTCTGCGCCGGGTGGTGGTGAGCACGTATCAGTCCGCCAGTGGCGCCGGTGCCCGTGCCATGGAGGAGTTGGCCAACCTCAGCCGCACCGTGCTGGACGGTGGTACGCCGGAGAGCAGCGTGCTCCCCTATTCCCTCGCTTTCAACCTCTTTCTGCATAACTCGCCGCTGCAGCAGAACGGCTACTGCGAGGAGGAGCTGAAGATGCTCAACGAAACCCGCAAGATCATGGGGCTGCCCGATCTGCGTGTGTCGGCCACCTGTGTGCGGGTGCCGGTGCTGCGGGCTCATTCCGAGGCCATCAACATCGAGTTTGAAGAGCCGTTCCCGGTGGATGAAGCCCGTGCGCTCCTCGCCGCGGCACCCGGTGTGGAGCTGATTGAAGACTTCAGCTCCAACCGCTTCCCGATGCCCACCGACGTGACGGGGCGCGACGCCGTGGCTGTGGGCCGGATCCGTCAAGATCTCAGTGAGCCCAATGCGCTGGAGATCTGGCTCTGCGGTGATCAGATCCGCAAAGGTGCGGCGCTCAACGCGATTCAGATTGCCGAGCTGTTGCTGGATCCGGCTGCCGCCGCCGCCGCCGGAGCGGCCACTGCAGGTGCTGTCGCTTGAGCACGATGGCCGCACCACTGCAGCCCGGCGCTGCTTCCCCCGCTCCCTTTGGCCGGGTGATCACCGCGATGGTGACCCCGTTCGCCGCTGATGGCTCCGTGGATCTGGAGCTGGCCGCACGCCTCGCCAGCCATCTGGTGGATCACGGCTCCGATGGTTTGGTGCTCTGCGGCACCACCGGCGAGTCCCCCACCCTCAGCTGGGACGAACAGCATCAGCTGTTCTCGGCGGTGAAGGTTGCCGTGGGTGGGCGCGCCAGCCTGCTGGCGGGCACCGGCAGCAACTGCACCGCTGAAGCCGTGGAAGCCATCGCTGAAGCCGCGGCTCTCGGCGCCGATGGTGCGCTGGTGGTGGTTCCCTACTACAACAAGCCGCCCCAGGCGGGCCTGGAAGCGCATTTCCGCGCTGTGGCCGCCGCTGCTCCCACGCTGCCGCTGATGCTGTACAACATCCCGGGCCGCACCGGCTGCAGCATCAGCCCCGAGACCACCGCTCGGCTGATGGATTTGCCCAATCTGGTGAGCTTCAAGGCCGCCAGCGGCACCACCGAAGAGGTGAGTGCCCTGCGCGCCCTCTGCGGCGAGCGGCTGGCGATTTACAGCGGCGACGACGCCCTGCTGCTGCCGATGCTGGCTGTGGGTGCCGTGGGCGTGGTGAGCGTGGCCAGCCATGTGGCCGGCGATCAAATCCAACAGATGGTGCAGGCCTTCCTCGCCGGTGATCACCGCACGGCTCTGGCGCTGCATGAACAGTTGCTGCCGCTGTGCAAGGCGATGTTCTGCACCACCAATCCCATCCCCGTGAAAGCCGCGCTGGAGCTCAGCGGCTGGCCCGTGGGTGCCCCAAGGCTTCCTCTCGTATCCGCTTCTAACGACGTGCGCGATCAACTCACTTCCGTTCTGGCAGCCCTGCGTCCCACCTGACGCCAAGGCCCACCGGAGCACGCCACGGCGTTCGCTCCCCCGATGTTTCCGTTCTGCTTCCGGCTGCGCCGGACCCCCATTCCTGAATGACGAACCAAGCCAAGAAACCCTGTCTGCGGGTCATCCCCCTCGGTGGCCTTCACGAGATCGGCAAGAACACCTGCGTTTTTGAATACGGCGACGACATCATGCTCGTGGATGCCGGCCTGGCATTCCCCAGCGATGGCATGCACGGCGTCAACGTGGTGATGCCGGACACCAGCTATCTGAAGGAAAACCAGAAGCGCATCCGCGGCATGATCGTGACCCATGGTCACGAAGATCACATCGGTGGCATTGCCCACCACCTCAAGAACTTCAACATCCCCGTGATTCATGGCCCGCGTCTGGCGCTGGCGATGCTCACCGGAAAGATGGAAGAAGCCGGTGTGATGGATCGCACCATTCTTCAAACCGTCGCTCCCCGCGATGTGGTGAAGGTGGGTCAGCACTTCTCGGTGGAGTTCATCCGCAACACCCACTCGATGGCCGACAGCTTCTCGCTGGCCATCACCACTCCTGTGGGCACCGTGATCTTCACCGGTGACTTCAAGTTCGATCACACTCCTGTCGATGGTGAGACCTTCGACATGGCTCGCCTGGCCCACTACGGCGAACAGGGTGTGCTCTGCCTGTTCAGCGACTCCACCAACTCTGAGGTGCCGGGCTTCTGCCCGCCGGAGCGCTCGGTGTTCCCTTGCCTGGATCGCCACATCTCCCAGGCCGAAGGCCGGGTGATCATCACCACCTTCGCCAGCTCGATTCACCGCGTGGCGATGATTCTGGAGCTGGCCCTCAAGAACGGCCGCAAGGTGGGCCTGTTGGGCCGCTCCATGCTCAACGTGATCGCCAAGGCCCGCGAGCTGGGCTACATGCGCGCTCCTGATGATCTGTTTGTGCCGATCAAGCAGATCCGTGATCTGCCCGATCGTGAAACCCTGCTGCTGATGACCGGCAGCCAGGGCGAACCGCTAGCTGCCCTGAGTCGCATCTCCCGCGGTGAACACCCGCAGGTGCAGGTGAAAAACAGCGACACGATCATTTTCTCGGCCAGCCCCATTCCCGGCAACACCATTTCGGTGGTGAACACCATCGATCGGTTGATGATGTTGGGCGCCAAGGTTGTCTATGGCAAGGGTGAAGGCATTCACGTGTCGGGCCATGGCTTCCAGGAAGACCAGAAGCTGATGCTGGCGCTCACCAAGCCGAAGTATTTCGTGCCCGTTCACGGCGAGCACCGCATGCTCGTGTGCCACAGCAAGACCGCTCAATCCATGGGCGTGCCTGCTGAAAACATCCTGATCATCGATAACGGTGATGTCGTGGAACTCACCCCCGATTCGATCGCCAAGGGTGATCCCGTGAAGGCCGGCATCGAGCTGCTCGATGCCTCCCGCAACGGCATCGTTGATGCCCGCGTGCTCAAGGAGCGTCAGCAACTCGCCGACGACGGTGTGATCACGATGCTGGCTGTGATCAGCACCGATGGCGTGATGGCCGCTCCGCCCAGGGTGAACCTGCGTGGTGTGGTCACCGCTGCGGATCCCCGCAAGCTCAGCCTCTGGGCCGAGCGCGAGATCACCTGGGTGCTCGAGAACCGCTGGCAGCAGCTCTCGCGCAACAGCGGCGGCAAGGCCCCCGATGTGGATTGGATGGGCGTGCAGCGCGAGATCGAGATCGGCCTGCAGCGCCGCCTGCGCCGTGAGCTGCAGGTGGAGCCCCTGATCATTTGTCTG
Source organism: Vulcanococcus sp. Clear-D1 (assembly GCF_014654725.1). Taxonomy (GTDB): domain Bacteria; phylum Cyanobacteriota; class Cyanobacteriia; order PCC-6307; family Cyanobiaceae; genus Vulcanococcus. Next base: position 222,562 of record NZ_JACVZV010000018.1, read on the forward strand.
GTGCAGCCCGCCCCCGGCGGAACCCCCGCCTACAAGGGCCGCGCTGATGCCGAGCCCGATACTCGTCCCGCCCCCCGCGGTGGCCGCGGCGGTGGCCGTGATGGCGGTCGTGATATTCAGCGCGGTGAGCGCCCGGAGCGTGTGGAGCGCTCCCAGCAGCCTCGCCGTGAACTGGCGGCTGTGGGCGCTGCCCCGGCTCCAGCCCCCGCCGCTGCCGCCGCAGTTGCAGCTCCGGCGGCCACACCTGCCCGGGTGGAGGAGCCTGAGATCAGCGGTCGTACCCGTCGCCGCCGTTCGGCTGCAGCGAGCTGAAGCGGATCCAGCTGGGCTCGGCCTGGGATTTAGATCCGGGTCGAGCCCAGGCCGCTGTGGGCCAGATACTGCTGCACCAGGATTCCGCCTAACGGAATGGTGATCAGCAGGGGCAGGCCACAAAGCAGCACCGATCCGAGCATCAGTAGCCCTGCCACCAGTTCCCACTTGAGCAGTCCGGCTCCAGCGGGGCTGTTGCCCACCTCTTTCACCGAAGTGATCACAGCCGGCAGGGCGGCCTGCTGATCACAGACCACGCGCCGGATGATCACCGGTGTGGCAATCGCCACTAGTACCCCGGGCACGATCAGCAGCAATAGGCCGATCCCGGTGGCCAGGCCCACCACCGCGCCAGCCCGTACAAACCGCCAGAAATCTCGGCGCAGCAGCTGCAGCATCGCTGTGGCGCTGGGGTGGCTGCCTTGCTCAAAGGCCAGGGCCGGCAGCATCTGCAGGCTCACCCCCAGCAGGTTGCTCCACAGGTTCAAAGCCACAGCGCCCACAGCCAGGGCCAGCCCGGGCAACAACGCCAGCAGCGGATTGAGCTCGGCCAGGCCTTGCAACCCAGCACCAAAGAGTTGGAGCAGGGCCACCCCCAGGGCGGTCAGTACCGCCAGGCCTTCGAGGATCAGGTAGCTGCGCCAGTGACGCTTGAACAACGTCCACGCAGCGCCCAGGCTTGGGGCGGTGACGTGGATCGTGCCTGTTTCAGGGCTGGGTTGCAGCACGGGCTCTGGCGCCGGTGGCTCGGTGGTTTCCACCGAGTGGTCTGCGCGGCTCGTGAGCCGCACAAGCAGCAGGCCGCGGTCCAGTTCGTTGCGCTCGGCGTCGCTGGGCGGTGCTGGGGTGTCCGCCACGGCTGCGGGAGGTTCCGCCGATGCTGGGGTGGGCTCCGGTGGGGGTGCGGCCTCGCTCTGGGTTTCCGTGGATGCGGTGGTGCTTGCTCCCGTCCAGGGAGTGGCGGCGGTTCCTGCATCCGAGCTCGGGGTGGCCGCGGGTTGGGCAGCTGGAGTGGCTGTGGCCCAGGCCTGTTGGATGGATGCCAGGGCCTGTTGCGGGTCGTCGAGTTGGGCTAGCCAGGGGGTTGCCGGTAGGTCGCTGGTGGGTTGGCTGCTGGGTTCGCTGGCCAAGGCGCTGACCGGGCTGCTCCCGGGATTGGTCTGGGCGGGCTCCGTTTGCTGAGCGCAGAGTCGCAGGCTCTGCTCGGCCAGTTGCCGGTACGTGGGTTCCGGGCAGCTGCTTAGAACTGCCTGGTAGGCGTCTTCCGCCTGGCGCGTTTGGCCCAGGCCATAGAGATGGATGTGGCCGATCAGCAGCTGCAGGCGTTGATCCAGCAGGTCGCTGCGGTTGGGCTGGAGCTGTGGCTGAAGAGCCTCGGCCTGCTGCAGCGCACCCGCGAAATCACCCTGGCCATAGGCCCGCTCCACGGCGCTGTAGGCCTGCTCCTCCGGGCTGGGCATGGGCACTGGGGGCATGCGGGGGCTGCTTGTTCCCTTGTTTAGGGCGAGTCGGGTGGCTCTGCCCTGTGCGGTGGGCCAGCGCTGGGCTGCTGCAACCAGAGGTGCTGCCGGTCCCACTGCAACCGGAGTCCCTTGCGCAGGTCAGTGCTGCCCGGCTCGCGGCCATGGGTCAGGCGGCTGAGGAGCAGGTCGAGCTGCGGGGCTGGGAGGTTGCTCACCCCCTGGCGGGCCAGCCAGTGCTGCAGCAGTTGCCGTTGGTTCGCAGGTTGCAGGGCCACCAGATCGCGTCGCCGCAGGGCGATGGGCGGCGCGGGCGGGCCGGCCAGCAGTCCTGTCAGGGCAAGCTCCACCAGCTCCTGTTGGCTGTCCTGCTCCTGGCCCAGCCGTTCGGCCACGCCGCTGATGCGTCGACTGGCGCCTGGGTGCAGTTGCTCGAGCACCGGCAGCACCTCCTGGCGCAGGCGGTTGCGGCTGTAGCGGGGGTCCTCGTTGCTGGCATCCGGCCAGAGGGGTAGGCCCAGCTGCGTGTGGATCTCGCCGGTTTCTCCGCGGGTGAACAGCAACAGTGGCCGCACCAGGGTGAGCTCCGCTGTGAGCGGCCGCTGCGGGCGCAGGCTGGCCAGGCCGCGGCGGTGGCTGCCGCGGGCCAGCTGCAACAGCAGGGTTTCAGCGCGGTCACTGGCGGTATGGCCGGTGACCACATGGCTGGCGCCGCAGCTGCTGGCGGCGGCTGCCAGGGCGGCGTAGCGCCAGGCGCGGGCGGCCGCCTCAGTGGGCTCAGGCTCCCGCCACACCTCCATGTGGAGGGGGATCCCCTGTTGGGCCGCCCAGCGCGCCAGTTCACTGGCCTGCTCGCCCGCGTTGGCCCGCAGCTGATGGTTGCCGTGCCATAGCTGCAGCTTCCAGTGATGCAGGCGCTGCAAATCGTGGAGCAGGCCCACCAGGACCATTGAATCCTGGCCGCCCGACACCGCCAGCAGCAGGCTGGCTCCATCGGGCAGCAGCGCCGGCCGCTGCAGCAGCCAGCGGTGCAGGCGCAGGTGGTGGCGGCTCCAGCGTTGCGCCAAATGCTGCGTGGGAGAATCGTTCCACTCTGTCTGCACTGGTATGTCGCGTCTCGCCCAGCTGCCCGCTTCGCTTCGTCTGGCTCTGGAGGAGCGCCGCGCCCTGAAGGTGATCGCCGGTCTCACGAACTTCGATGCCGCCAGTGTGGAGCGCATCAGCCGCGCGGCCGGTCTGGGCGGTGCTGATCTGATCGATGTGGCCTGCGATCCGGCTCTGGTGCAGCTGGCTGCCGAGGTGAGCGGCCTGCCGATCTGTGTGAGCGCCGTGGATCCCGAGCTGTTCCCCGCTGCCGTGGCCGCCGGTGCCGCCATGGTGGAGATCGGCAACTACGACGCCTTCTATCCCCTGGGCCGCATCTTCGATGCTGAGGAAGTGCTGGCGATCACCCGTCGCACCCGCGAACTGCTGCCCGAGGTGGTGCTGAGCGTCACCGTGCCGCACGTGCTGCCCCTCGATCAGCAGGAGCAGCTGGCCGTTGATCTGGTGGTCGCCGGTGCAGACCTCATCCAGACCGAGGGCGGCATGAGCGCCAAGCCCTTCAGCGCCGGCAGCCTCGGCCTCATCGAGAAGGCTGCTCCCACCCTGGCTGCTGCCCACAGCATCAGCCGCGCCGTGAGCGTGCCTGTTCTCTGCGCTTCTGGTCTGTCGTCGGTCACCGTGCCGATGGCGATCGCCGCTGGTGCCGCCGGCGTGGGTGTGGGTTCGGCGGTGAACAAGCTGAATGACCAGCTGGCCATGGTGGCTGTGGTGCGCGGTCTGCGCGAAGCTCTCGGCAGCGCTGTGAACGCCGCCGTTTGATCGCGAGAGCAGATCACAACGCTCTACATCCAGCCTGAACTGCAGGAGCGCTCAGGCGTGAAACCCATGACGACGTTGCGGCGAGCGCCGCCCGTTGTTGTGGGTTTTTCATTGCTCTGGTTGGTGCAGTGGCCGGCAACCCCCGCTTCGTTGCTGATGAGCACCACGCCCCTGGGCTGACTACCCGAGAATGGCCTGATGGCCACTCCGTTTCAGCTTCACGCTCCCTACAGCCCCAAGGGTGATCAGCCCGAGGCGATCAAAGGCCTGGTGGCTGGCGTGGAGGGCGGCGAGCGCTATCAGACGCTGCTGGGAGCCACGGGGACGGGCAAAACCTTCACCATCGCCAATGTGATCGCCCAGACGGGGCGGCCGGCGCTGGTGCTGGCGCACAACAAGACATTGGCGGCGCAGCTGTGCAATGAGTTGCGGGAGTTTTTCCCCAACAACGCCGTTGAATATTTCATCTCCTACTACGACTACTACCAGCCGGAGGCGTATGTGCCCGTCTCCGACACCTACATCGCCAAAACGGCGTCGATCAACGAAGAGATCGACATGCTGCGCCACTCGGCAACCCGCTCGTTGTTTGAGCGGCGCGATGTGATTGTGGTGGCCTCGATCAGCTGCATCTACGGCCTGGGTATTCCCAGTGAATACCTCAAGGCGGCGGTGAAGTTCGAGGTGGGTGAAACGCTCAATCTGCGCGGTTCGTTGCGGGAGCTGGTGAACAACCAGTACTCCCGCAACGATCTGGAGATCTCCCGCGGCCGCTTCCGGGTTCGGGGTGATGTGCTCGAGATCGGCCCGGCTTATGAAGATCGGTTGGTGCGGATTGAGTTGTTTGGCGATGAGGTGGAGGCGATCCGCTACGTGGATCCCACCACTGGCGAGATCCTGCAGAGCCTGGAGAGCATCAACATCTACCCGGCCAAGCACTTCGTGACCCCGAAGGAGCGGCTGGCTGATGCGATCAAGGCGATTCGCAGCGAGCTGCGTGAGCGATTGGATGTGCTCAATGAACAGGGCCGCCTGCTGGAGGCCCAGCGGCTGGAGCAGCGCACCACCTACGACCTGGAGATGCTGGAGCAGGTGGGCTACTGCAATGGCGTGGAGAACTACGCCCGCCATCTGGCTGGTCGCCAGGCCGGTACGCCGCCGGAATGCCTGATCGATTATTTCCCTGACGACTGGCTGCTGGTGGTGGATGAGAGCCACGTCACCTGCAGTCAGCTGCAGGCGATGTACAACGGCGATCAATCGCGCAAGCAGGTGCTGATTGAGCACGGCTTCCGCTTGCCCTCCGCTGCTGATAACCGCCCCCTGAAAGGCTCGGAGTTTTGGGAGAAGGCGCGGCAGACGATTTTCGTGAGCGCTACCCCGGGCGACTGGGAGATGCGCCAGAGCGATGGCCAGGTGGTGGAGCAGGTGATTCGCCCCACAGGCGTCCTTGATCCGATCGTGGAGGTGCGGCCCACCGAAGGCCAGGTCGACGACCTACTGGGGGAGATTCGCCTGCGCGCCGACAAGCGGGAGCGGGTGCTGGTGACCACCCTCACCAAGCGCATGGCCGAAGACCTCACCGACTACCTGGCTGAGAACGGCGTGCGGGTGCGTTACCTCCACTCCGAGATCCACTCGATCGAGCGGATCGAAATCATCCAAGACCTCCGCAACGGCGAATACGACGTGCTGGTGGGGGTGAATCTGCTGCGGGAGGGCCTCGACCTGCCCGAGGTGTCGCTGGTGGCGATCCTCGATGCCGACAAGGAAGGGTTCCTGCGGGCGGAGCGTTCCTTGATCCAGACCATCGGCCGCGCCGCACGCCACGTGGAGGGGGTGGCGCTGCTCTATGCCGACAACCTCACCGACAGCATGGACAAGGCGATCACGGAAACGGAGCGCCGCCGTGCCATCCAGCACGCCTACAACGAGAAGCATGGGATCACGCCCTCGCCTGCAGGCAAGCGGGCCGGCAACTCGATCCTGGCGTTTCTGGAGGTGTCGCGCCGGCTCAACGATGAGCAGCTCGAGCAGGCCACCGAGCAGGCGGAGCACAACGAGGTTCCCCTGGATGCCCTGCCTGAATTGATTCAGCAGTTGGAAGAGAAGATGAAGAATGCCGCCAAGAATCTGGAGTTCGAGGAAGCCGCCAACTTGCGTGATCGCATCAAAGGTTTGCGCCAGAAACTGGTGGGTAAGCACTGAAATTCTTTAAGACTTTTACGTCAGCATTTGTGCATCATTTTGGGATGTTTCCCGAAATGATTCCTGTTTGCGCGTGGAATTTCGGCTAAAGCTGAGCTAATCGGCGGAGAACAGGGTGGGTTTTTATCTGCTTCATTTGCATTTGCACGGGCTGTTTCGAGGGCGTGACCTCGAATTGGGGCGCGATGCGGATACCGGCGGTCAGACCACCTACGTGCTCGAGCTGATGCGGGCCCTGGCGGCTCGCCCCGAGGTGGATCGGGTGGAGGTGCTCACCCGGCTGATTCACGACAAGCGCGTTTCTCCGGATTACGCCGAGCCGCTGGAAGATCTGGGCGGTGGAGCCTGCATCGTGCGCCTGCCCTGTGGGCCGCGCCGCTATCTACGCAAGGAACTGCTCTGGCCCCATCTCGATGAGCTGGCCGATGCCGTGGTGGCCCACATTGCTGCGCAGGATCGCCGGCCGGATTGGATTCATGCCCACTACGCCGATGCGGGTTATGTGGGAGCGCTGGTGTCGCAGCGGCTCGGGATCCCTCTCGTGTTCACGGGCCATTCCCTGGGTCGCGAAAAGCAGCGTCGCCTGCTGGCCGGTGGGATGACTCACGATCAGATCGAGCACGCCTATGCCATCGGTCGCCGCATTGATGCCGAGGAGCGCACCCTGGCTCAGGCCGCCCTGGTGATCACCAGCACCCAGCAGGAGGCGCAGCAGCAATACAGCCGCTACGACCGCTTCATCGCCAGCCGTGCGGTGGTGGTGCCGCCCGGTGTGGATGCCCGCCGTTTCCACCCCCAACAGTTGCCCGGGGAGGAGCAGACCGTGGCGGAGCTGATGCGGCCGTTCCTGCGCGATCCGGCCAAGCCGCCGCTGCTCTGCATCTGCCGCGCCGTGCGCCGCAAGAACGTTCCAGCCCTGGTGGAGGCCTTTGGCCGCTCGGCCCTGCTGCAGGAACGTCACAACCTGGTGCTGGTGCTGGGCTGCCGTGAGGACCCCCGCTCCATGGAGAAACAGCAACGCGATCAGTTCCAGCAGATCTTTGAGCTGGTGGATCGCTTTGATCTCTACGGGCGGGTGGCCTATCCCAAGCAGCACCGTGGCGACGACATTCCGGCGATTTATCGCTGGGCAGCGCGCCATGGCGGTGTGTTCGTGAATCCTGCGCTCACCGAGCCCTTCGGCCTCACCCTGCTGGAGGCCGCAGCCTGCGGGTTGCCCCTGGTGGCCACCGATGACGGCGGGCCGCGCGACATCCTGCAGCGCTGCGCTAACGGCCAGCTCGTGGATGTGACCGACCTCGACGATCTCCAGCAGGCCCTGGAATCCGCCGCTGCTGATTCAGGCCGCTGGCGCCGCTGGCGCGATAACGGCATTGAAGCCGTGAGCCGCAATTTCAGCTGGGATGCCCATGTGTGCGCCTATCTCGGCCAAGCCCAGCGCCGCTGCCAGGAGTTGATGGAACAGCGCCCGCAACCCGTCCTGCCGGCCTCGGCGGCGGCGCCGGTGCAGCGGCTGTTGCTGCTGGATCTCGATGTGTGCCTGGATGCCCCGGATCCTGCCGGGCTGCAGGAGTTGCGGCGCCGTCTGGCGGCTGATGCCAGCTGTGGCATCGGCATGCTGAGTGGCCGCAGCTTCGCCTCAGCCAGCCTGCGCTACCACGAGTTGCATCTACCCCCGCCGCAGGTGTGGATCCTGGAGGCCGGCGCCGAGATTCTGTATGGCCCTGAGGGCGTGCCGGATCTGGCCTGGCGAGACCACATCGCCCAGGGCTGGCAGCGGCAGGCTGTGGAGCAGGCCTTGGCTGATCTGGCCCCGCGCCTGGTGCTGCAACCCCAGGTGCAGCAGGGCCCTTTCAAGCTGAGCTACACCCTTAAGTCGCCCACGGCTGGTGTGCTCGAGATGGTGCGTCAGCGCCTGCGCCAGGGACGGTTTGAGGCCCGCGCCCATCTCTTCCACCATTGGTTCTTGGATGTGTTGCCGCTGCGGGCCTCCAAGGCGGAGGCGATCCGCCATCTGAGCCTGTGTTGGGGCCTGCCGCTGGAGCAGGTGCTGGTGGTGGCGTCGCAGCAGGGTGATGGCGACCTGCTCAACGGTCGCGCCCTAGGGGTGGTGGTGGGTGATCACGACCGTTCCCTTGATGATCTCCGCCGCCGCTCCAAGGTGTTCTTCGCCTCGCGCCGGCAGGCGTGGGGTGTGCTGGAGGGCCTGGATCACTACCGCTTTCTGCGGCGCTGACCTCGGCCTGGCCCTCAGAGAGGCGGTTGCTCCTGGCTGCGGTAGAGGTCGCGGTGGGGGTTGGCATCCGGCAGCCAGTAGCTGATGTCTTCATGCCAGTAGGGGGTGCCTTCCAACCGGCTGGAGCTGAGCTTGGTGGTGGCCATCGCCGTCACCAGAGCGCCCATGTCCACCGGGGAGAGGTCGGTGAGCACGTCTTTGCCGGCAATGTTCATCAGTTCCGGCAGGCGGGTGGCCATGGCGGGATTGGCCAGCTTTTTGAACACCTCCTTGAGCACCAGCTTCTGCCGCTCCATCCGGCCGATGTCACCGAGCTCATCGTGGCGGAAGCGCAGGAATCCCTCCAGGGCTTCTCCCTTGAGCAGTTGCCGGCCCGGATAAAGGTCGATGTACAGGCCTTGGCTGTTGTCCACGTAATACATGCGTTTCGGCACGTCCACCTCCACGCCACCGATGGCGTCCGCCAGCCGCTGCACGGCTTGGAGGTTGAGCACGAGGTAGCGATCAACCCGGGCCGAGAGCAGCTTGCTCAGCTCCTGCTTCACCATGTCGGGCCCGCCGCTGCTGTAGAGGGCGTTGGCCTTCATCACGCCGTAGCGATCGGATTCGATGAAGGTGTCGCGCGGCACCTGGGTGAGCTCGGTGCGGCCATCGCGTAGCTGCACCGTGAACATCACATCGGTGTTGGTGCTCACATGGTCGGTGCCCATCACCACGATGCGCCGGTCGCCCATGCCGGCCGGTGCCACCAGGGAGCCGATCACGTTGCTGGGGTGGTGCAGTCCGGCGAGCAGGCCGGTGGCGAGATGGGGAATCGGGCCATTGAGGCCGTAGCCCAGGCCAATGCCTGCCATGAACAGGGGCAGGCGCGGCAGACCCCGTTTCCCGGTTTGGGGGCGCCGCCGTGGATCCATCGGTGTCACCGTGGCCTGGCGGGCTGGCGCTGTGCCGCGACGGCCCTGCCGCTCCTGCTTTTCCACAGGTTTCAGCCGGCCGCGGGATGGGCGGCGGCGCGGCGCGGGATTGGGCTGGGCCTGCGACATGGACGGTGTGCGTGGGCGCACCGTATCGCGCGTCTTCCCTTGTGGCCAGGGGCATCTGGGCCTCTCGCCCAGCTGGATCAGCCGCCCGGCAACACCGAGATCGCGGCCGCCGCCTGATCGGCGCGCTGACGGGCTTCCTCGAGATTGGCGCCGCTGGCCAGGGCAACGCCCATGCGCCGGTGCGGTCGGGCATCGGGCTTGCCGAACAACAGCACCTGCACATCCACCTCCGCCAGGGCCTGCTCGAGGCCGCTGAAGCGCGCGGCGTCGCTGGCCTGCTCCGCCAGGATCACGCGGCTAGCGGCCGGGCCGGTGGAGCGGATCTCGGGGATCGGTAGGCCCAGCACCGCGCGCAGATGCAGTTCGAATTCGCTCAGGTTCTGGCCCGCCAGGGTCACCAGGCCAGTGTCGTGTGGGCGAGGGGAGAGCTCGGAGAACACCACTTCACTGCTGCCGTCTGCCCCCCGGCACACGAAGAACTCCACCCCGAAGATGCCGGCCCCACCAAGGTTGTCGGTGACCTGGCGCGCCATGGTTTGGGCGGCGGCCAGTTGATCCCAGTCGAGGTGGGCTGGCTGCCAGCTGCATTGGTAATCGCCCCGCTCCTGGATGTGGCCGATCGGCGGGCAGAACAGGGTGGGCCCGTTCCACTGCTTCACGGTGAGCAGGGTGATCTCCTGCTCAAAGCGCAGAAACTCCTCCACGATCACCCGCGCGCCGCTGCCGCGGGCGCCGGCCATCGCCGCCTCCCAGGCCGCGGCGATCCCTTCGGGCCCATCCACCACGCTCTGGCCCTTGCCGGAGGAGCTCATCACTGGCTTTACCACCACGGGCCAGCCCAGGGGTGCGGCGGCGGCAGCCAGCTCCTCAGCGCTTTCGGCGTAGGCGAAGCGAGCCGTGCGCAGCCCCAGCTCGCTGGCGGCCAGATCACGGATCCGATCGCGATTCATCGTGACCGCCGTGGCCCGGGCGGTGGGAATCACGGTGATGCCACCGGCCTCGAGCTCCGCCAGGGCATCCACCGCCAGCGCCTCGATCTCCGGAATCACCACATCAGCTTGATGGCGCCGCACCACGGCCTTGAGGGCTTCGGGGTCGGTCATCGCCACCACTTCGGCCTGATCGGCCACCTGCATCGCTGGTGCGCCGGGGTAGCGGTCCACGGCAATCACCCGGCAGCCGAGGCGTTGGGCGGCGATCGCCACCTCCTTGCCCAGCTCTCCGCTGCCCAGCAGCATCAGCGTGCGCGGAAAGGTGGGGCTGGCCATGGCCGCGGCTGAGGCGAGAGACTGCCCCGATCCTGCCCCGGCGCCCCCCTGTGCTGCAGTTCTTCCCGTTGGCCTGGCTGTTGTTGGGCTATGCCACCGCCGGCGATGCGGCTGATGGCCTGCTCAATGGTCTGAGCATCGAGAGCCTGCAGCGCTGGACCCTGGTGTATCTGGGGATCTCCGCTCTGGCCTTCATCGTGGTCTGGCTGGTGGGTTACCTGCGCCGGCCTGGTTGAGCCGCCGCCTCAGGCCAGATCGATCAAGCCGGATCAATCAGATCCAGCTGCCGCACCGGCGACTGCTCATCGATGAAGCCATAGGCGGCAAATACCGAGGCATCGCTGTGGGTGATGTGCTGCCCATCGCTGTGGCGCTCCAGCACAAAGCCCTCGTTGGCCATCCGGCGCATCAGGGCGGCCGCTTCTTCAAACCGTGCCGCCATCGCCTCAAGGCTTGCGCAATCGGCGGTGAGGCCCGCTTCCTTCCAGGTGAAGTACGCCATCAGGGGAGCAGCACCAGTCCCAGCATTACAAGGATCAGGCTGATCAGCCAGAAGCCCACCACCACCTGCTGCTCGCTGGCACCGCCCAGCTCGAAGTGGTGATGCAGCGGCGCCATGCGGAACACGCGTTTGCCCTGGCCGGTGGCGGGGTTCTTGGTGGCTTTGAACACCCACACCTGCACGATCACCGACAGCGATTCCGCCAGGAACACCCCGCCCATCAGCAGCAAAGGCCAGAGGCTGTTGCTCAGCAGCGCCACCGCCGCCAGGGCCGAACCCATGGCCAGCGATCCGGTGTCGCCCATGAACACCCGTGCCGGGTGGCGGTTGAACAGCAGAAAACCCAGCCAGCAGCCGGCCATCGCGGCGCAGAAGCCCGCCATTGCCGGATCGCCCTCGTGGCCCCGCAGCATCAGCTGGATGCCCAGGCCGCTGAACACGATCGCGCCGCATCCCCCCGCCAGACCATCGAGGCCATCGGTGAGGTTGGTGGCGTTGCTCTCGGCCAGGAATACAAACAGGCCCAGGGGCAGGATCAGGAGTCCCAGGGGCAGCACCCAGCCCAGCGGTAGGGCAATGAACGGAGCGAGCTGTTGATCCCAATGGGCCCAGGCCAGAAAGGCGATCGCGCTCAGCCCCTGCAGCAGCAACTTGGCGCGGGGGCTCAGGCCGGTGTTGTGGCGCTTGGTGAGGCTGCGCCAGTCGTCCACCGCTCCGATGGCCATGGTGGCCAGCGTGATCGCGGCCACCGCCAGCAGGCGGTGATCGGCCGGTGCCACCAGGCCGCCAGCAATCACGCCCACCGGCACCACCAACAGGCCGCCCATGGTGGGGGTGCCCGCCTTGCTCTGGTGGGCCTGGGGTCCTTCTTCGCGGATCACCTGGCCCAGCTTCAGCCGCCGCAGCTGCGGCACCCCCCAGGCGCAGATCACGGCGCTCACCACCGCGCTGATCAGCAGCGGTGGCGCCAGCTGTGGTGCCTGGCTGAACCAGTCGCACAGGGCGCTGAGCCCTAACAGCAACAAACCCAGCAACAGCGCCAGAGAGCGGCTGTTGCTGGGCATGGAGGCGATCAGCCTGGTGGGGGAGATCAAGGGGCTGAGGACGTCAGTCCTCCCAATCTTCCTCGCTCTGCTCGTCGGCGGCGTTGTAATCCTCTTTCTCGCCCATCAGTGCGGAGAGCTCTTCCTCTTCCACAGTGCTCACATCGGTGCTGGCGGTTTCCTCATCCGCCACCAGGCGGCCGCTGCTTTCCAGCCAGCTCAGCAGATCGGGCTCTTCCCGCAGAGGCAGCACCGGAGCTGGCTCATTGCGGCCATAGCGGGTGAGCGACGGGTTGATCCCATCCAGCTGGCTGAGGCTTGTGCTGAGATTGCTGCTCATTGCTGACGGCTAGGGCTGCTATGGCGCGGACGGCTGGCGGCTGGGCTTGCACCCCAGCGTGGGCCAATCCGCCATCCTATCGGAGTCCCTCTCCGTGGCTGCCCTGGCTCACCCCGCCTTGCCCGTCTGGCGCTCCCTATTGGGGCCCTGGCTGTTGGCGCTCGGCCTGAGCGCTCTGCTGGTGGCGGCCGGCTGGCGCTGGCCAACGCCTCTGTTGCAGCAGGCCTGGGCCCAGGCTGATCCCGGGCGGCCGGCCCTGTTGGCGCTGCTGCTGGTGCTGCTGCCGCCGGCCCTGATGGCGGCCCTGCTGCTCGCTCGGATGCGGCGCCACCACGACAGGGGAGAATCGATCGATTGCGCGCACGGAGAGCATTGATGGGCAGGGCCAAGAAGGCGGTGCTGGCCTATTCCGGCGGTGTGGACACCAGCGTCTGCATCCCTTACCTGAAGAACGAATGGGGCGTGGAGGAGGTGATCACCTTCGCCGCCGACCTGGGCCAGGGTGATGAGCTCGAGCCGATCCGCCAGAAAGCGCTCGATTCCGGGGCCAGCCAATCGATCGTGGGCGACCTCATCGAACCCTTCATCCGCGAGTTCGCCTTCCCGGCGATCCGCGCTAACGCCCTCTATGAAGGCCGCTATCCCCTCTCCACCGCCCTGGCCCGGCCGCTGATCGCCCGCCGCCTGGTGGAGATCGCCCGCGAGGTGGGCGCCGATGCCGTGGCCCACGGCTGCACTGGCAAGGGCAACGACCAGGTGCGCTTCGATGTGGCCATCGGGGCCCTCGCCCCCGATTTGAAGGTGCTTACCCCCGCGCGCGAATGGGGCATGAGCCGCGAGGAAACCATCGCCTACGGCGAGCGTTGCGGTATCCCCTCGCCTGTGAGCAAGAAGTCGCCCTATTCAATCGATCTCAACCTGCTGGGCCGCTCGATTGAGGCCGGCCCGCTCGAGGATCCCAATGTGGAGCCGCCCGAGGAGATCTACGCCCTTACCGTGAGTGTGGATGCCGCTCCCGATCAGCCCCAGGTGGTGGAGATCGGATTTGAGCAGGGCAATCCCGTGAGCATCGATGGCGTGCGCCTTGATCCGGTGAGCCTGATTCGCCGCGCCAATGAACTGGCCGGCAGCCACGGTTTCGGCCGCCTCGACATGATAGAGAACCGGGTGGTGGGCATCAAAAGTCGCGAGATCTACGAAACCCCAGGTCTGCTGTTGCTGATCAAGGCCCACCAGGAACTGGAGAGCCTCACCCTCGCGGCCGATGTGCTGCGCAGCAAGCGCCAGCTGGAGCAGCAGTGGGCGGATCAGGTGTATCAGGGCCTCTGGTATGGCCCGCTCAAGGATGCCCTCGACGGCTTCATTGAGCGCACCCAGCGCACCGTGAACGGCACCGTGAAGGTGAAGCTGCACAAGGGCAACGCCACCGTGGTGGGCCGCAGCAGCGCTAATAGCCTTTACGTGCCCGACATGGCCACCTACGACGCCGGCGATCAGTTCGATCACCGCGCCGCTGAGGGCTTCATCTATGTGTGGGGTTTGCCCACTCGCCTCTGGGCTGCCAGCCAGCGCTGATCTGATCAAGCGGCGCGTGGGCCTCGGCGATCTGCCCGGCCCAGGCGCCGCATCGCCGGGCGGCTGGGGAGCTGCGGCAGGGCTGGGGCGCCGCTCGCCTCAGCCGTGGCGGGGTTGAAGCGCAAGCGCACCTCGCCGGGCACGGGCGCCAGCATCTGAATCTGCTGCCGCAGATCGGCGTTGTCGTCGAGCAGGCGTTCCTGCCGTTCGAGCACCGGTTGAAGGCGCTGCTCGAACTTCCGCTCAAAGATGTCTGGAAGCTCCTCCAGCAGGGCTTCCAATTCGGCAATCTGAAGTCGCGCTTCGGCCAGCTTGCGTTCAGCACTGGCCAGAGCCAGCTGCAGCTGGTGTTCGCTCAACTGGAAGCCAGAATCCTGAGCCTGTTCGGCTTCAGGTTGCACGTGCGGCTGATCGGTGCTGGCGTCGTCCACCGTTGTCAGCCCAGCCATAAAAAACCGACCAAACCTTAACCAAGGCCTGGTCGGGATTCAAGCTAAGGGAAGCGATCAGGCTTCGGTGGTCTGCAGGGCAGCGGCATCGCTGGTGGCCTGGGCCACGGGGCCGCTGCGGGGAGCCGGCAGGGGGCCGTCTTGCTTGACGGTCAGATAACGAATCACGTCTTCGGAGATGCGCATGGCCTTCTCCAGGGTGGCCACCTGCTGGCCGTCGCCGTTGTGGGCGAGCTGCACGTAGATGCCTTCCTTGTGCTTGGCGATGGGGTAGGCCAGACGGCGCTTGCCGCGCATCTGGCAATCCAGCACCTCAGCACCGGCTTCCGTCACCAGATCGCGGTACTTGGTGACGTGGGTCTCCACCTCTTCCTCCGGGATGTCCGGACGAAGGATGTACATCGTTTCGTAATAGGGCTGCGACATGGCTTGCGCGATCCGACGTGGACGCCGAAGGGAACGGTGGCTGGTGGGCCGGAGCTAGGCCCCTGCTCTCCAGCGGCGGATCGTCCACCCTACAGCTGCATGCGCACCGCTTCGGAGAGGCTCGGCACGTCGGCCTCTTTGCCGCGCACGCACTGCACCACGGCAAACACCAGCAGCACCAGCATCCCCAGAAAAACCGTGTTGGCCAGCGTGCGGCCAGCGAAGCCGAGGCTGCCGAGGCGCAGCAGCTGGAAGGCCAGTGAGAGCACCACCAGCACGATGTCGAGCAGGATCGCCTGCAGCACGTTGAAGCGCAGGAAGTAGGGGATGCGCGGGTTGCGCACCACCGCCAGGAAGAGCACCAGGAAGAGCAGGAAGCCGCCGAAGGGCACGTTGCGCTCCAGGAGCACCACGGGAATCGCCGGCAGCATCAGCCACTGCAGGGCTGGAAACAGGTTGTCGAGTGATTCACCGAAGGGCAGGGCGTCGCTCCAGGGCAGCAGGTAGGCCAGCACTGCCAGGAATCGCTGCCACCAGGGGATGTCGCCCATCGCGCTCACGCCATTGCGCAGAGGTTATGGCAGCTGCTCGAGCAGTGCCTGGCGCATGACCGCCACCGGTACATCGCTGCGGCCGCTCCAGAGCCGCAGGGCAGCGGCACCTTGCTCCACCAGCATCTCCAGGCCATCGAGGCTGTGGCAGCCCCGGGCGGCAGCGCGTTGCAGCAGTTGGGTGGGCCGCGGGGTGTAGATGATGTCGTAGACGCAGCAGCTGGGCTGCAGGGCAGACAGCTCTGGCTTGCTCAGCGGGCAGGCCTCGGCGGCGGCGGGATTGCTGGCCGAGGCCATGCCCACCGGGGTGGTGTTCACCACCAGATCTGCTGCCGCCAGCACGTCTGCCAGAGCAGGGCTGTCGCTGGCCCAGGGCAACGCCTGGAGCTGCGGTGCCCAGGCCCGGCAGTCCGCAAGGAAAGCCTCCAGAGCCTCAGGTCGCCGCCCTGCCAGATGGATCTCGGCGAAGCCCAGCTCCACCAGCCCCGCAACCACGGCCCGGGCGCTGCCGCCGCAGCCCAGCACCACCGCGCGCTTGCCGCTCCAGCTGGTCCCGCCGCGCCGCAGCGGCGCGCAGAAACCCTCTACATCGGTGTTGGTGCCATGCCAGCCGCCGCCGGCCATGGGCACCAACACGTTCACCGCCCCGAGCCGCTGCGCGAGGGGACTGAGCTCACGGGTGAGGGCCGCCACGCTGTGCTTATGGGGGATGGTCACGTTGAGGCCGCGGCAGTCCATGGCCTCCAGCCCCCGCACCACTGTGGCCAGCTCCGTGGAAGGAGCTGGCAGCGCCAGGAACACCCAGTCCAGTCCCATCGCCTGCAGCGCCGCGTTCTGCATCACCGGTGAAAGCGAGTGGTGCACCGGGTTGCCGAGCACCCCCACAAGCGCCGTGGTACCGCGAATGCTGGGGAGGCCGCTCACGCTGGGTCGGGTGCTGTTCGGCAACCACACCTAGCCCTGACTGGGGCCTGCTGTTGAGGATGCCTCCAGTTCAGAGGACAGTCATGGGCAAGGTTGTCGGTATCGACCTTGGCACCACGAACAGCTGCGTGGCAGTCATGGAGGGCGGCAAGCCCACCGTGATCGCCAATGCCGAGGGCTTCCGCACCACGCCCTCTGTGGTCGCCTACACGAAAAACCAGGATCAGCTGGTGGGTCAGATCGCCAAACGTCAGGCGGTGATGAACCCGGAGAACACCTTTTATTCGGTGAAGCGCTTCATCGGCCGCCGCGTCGATGAGGTGAACGAAGAGTCGAAGGAAGTGAGCTACGGCGTGGAGAAGGCCGGCTCCAACGTGAAGGTGAAGTGCCCGGTGCTGGGCAAGCAGTTCGCCCCTGAAGAGGTGAGCGCCCAGGTGCTGCGCAAGCTGGCGGAAGACGCTGGCAAGTATCTCGGTGAAACCGTCACCCAGGCGGTGATCACCGTTCCGGCTTACTTCAACGACTCCCAGCGCCAGGCCACCAAAGACGCCGGCAAGATCGCTGGCCTCGAGGTGCTGCGCATCATCAACGAGCCCACCGCGGCTGCGCTGGCCTACGGCCTCGACAAGAAGAGCAACGAGCGCATCCTGGTGTTCGACCTGGGCGGCGGCACCTTCGACGTGTCCGTGCTCGAGGTGGGCGATGGGGTGTTCGAGGTGCTCTCCACCTCCGGCGACACCCACCTGGGCGGCGACGACTTCGACAAGGTGATCGTGGATCACCTGGCCGACACCTTCAAGGCCAACGAAGGGATTGATCTGCGCCAGGACAAGCAGGCCCTGCAGCGCCTCACCGAGGCCGCTGAGAAGGCCAAGATCGAGCTCTCCAGCGCCACCCAAAGCGAGATCAACCTGCCGTTCATCACGGCCACCCCTGAGGGTCCCAAGCACCTCGATCTCACCCTCACCCGCGCCAAGTTCGAGGAGCTGGCTTCCAAGCTGATCGACCGCTGCCGCGTGCCGGTGGAGCAGGCGCTCAAGGACGCCAAGCTCTCCTCCTCCGAGCTCGATGAAGTGGTGATGGTGGGTGGTTCCACCCGCATCCCCGCGGTGCTGGAGCTGGTGAAGCGCATCACCGGCAAGGACCCCAACCAGACCGTGAACCCCGACGAGGTGGTGGCCGTGGGTGCCGCCATCCAGGGCGGTGTGCTCGCCGGTGAGGTGAAGGACATCCTGCTGCTGGACGTCAGCCCCCTCTCCCTGGGTGTGGAGACCCTGGGCGGTGTGATGACGAAGATGATTCCCCGCAACACCACGATCCCCACCAAGAAGTCGGAGGTGTACTCCACGGCTGTCGATGGGCAGACCAACGTGGAAATCCACGTGCTGCAGGGCGAGCGCGAGATGGCCAGCGACAACAAGTCGCTTGGAACCTTCCGCCTCGATGGCATCCCCCCCGCTCCCCGTGGCGTGCCTCAGATCGAAGTGACCTTCGACATCGATGCCAACGGCATCCTGAGCGTGACCGCCAAGGACAAGGGCAGCGGCAAGGAGCAGAGCATCTCGATCACCGGTGCTTCCACCCTCAGTGACAACGAGGTGGAAAAGATGGTGAAGGACGCCGAAGCCAACGCCAGCGCCGACAAGGAAAAGCGCGAGCGCATCGACCTGAAGAACCAGGCCGAAACCCTGGTGTATCAGGCCGAGAAGCAGCTGGGCGAACTGGGCGACAAGGTGAGCGCCGAGGACAAGAGCAAGGTGGAGGCTTCTTCCGCCAAGCTCAAGGAGGCGATCGAGAAGGAGGACTACGACACCATGAAGTCCGAACTCGAGATCCTGCAGCAGGCCCTCTACGCCGCTGGCGCTGCTGTGTATCAGCAAGCTGCTGGCGCTGAAGGCGCCGCCGCCCCCGGCGGCAACGGCAGCGGTGGCGCTGAATCCGCCAGCGACGATGTGATCGACGCGGAGTTCACCGAGAGCAAGTAACGCCTAACGGGCGCTGTGCTCTAACCGAGAACCCCGGCTGCGGCCGGGGTTTTTTATTGGCCGCGCGCCAGCCAAAAAAAGAGACGGGTGTGAGCCCGTCTCTGAGGTTCTCCCTTGCCCGACCCGATGGAGGTCGTGAGCGGACGATGCCGCGGACTCAGGGGCGCTGATGTCTTCGTTGGTACCAGTTGAACAAGCGTTCGGTTGCGCTGGCCTCAGTTGCCGATTTTGGCGACAGCCGCCTTTGCCTTCTCGATCACCGGGGCGGGCATGGTCACGTAGCCGAGCTGGGGCGCCTGGGCCTGGGCCTGCTCAGACAGCATGAAGTTGAAGGCCTTGCGCAGCAGATCGGCCTTGGTGCCATTGCCGTTCTGATAGGCCAGGATCCAGGTGAAGGTCACGATCGGGTAGCCCTTGATCGGGTTGGGGTTGCCGCCGATCAGGTCGGGACCCAGATCGATCGAACCGAGCGCTTCGCTTTCGCTCTCGCTGCTGGGCTTCACCACTTGCCCTGAAGCATTGGTGAGAGCAGCGGCCTGCAGCTTGCCTTTCACGTAGGCCGATTCCACGTAGCCCAGGCCGCCCTCCACCTGGTTGAGCTGGGCTGCGACCCCTTCATTGCCTTTGGCGCCTACACCGGTAGGCCAAGCCACGGTCTTGGAGGTGCCGGGGCCGTTCTTCCAGGCGTCGGAGATGGCGGCCAGGTGCTTGGTGAAGTTGTAGGTGGTGCCGGAGCCGTCGGAGCGGTGCACCACGGTGATCTTTTGATCGGCGCAACCCAGCTGGCTGTAGTTGGTGATCTTGCCGAGGAAGATGTCAGCCAGCTGCTGCTGGCTCAGCTTGAGGTCGCAGCCGGCGTTGTTGTAGGCCACGGCGATCGCGCCGGCCGTCATCGGGATCTGGAGCACACCGCGGCTCACCTTGGCGATCTCGTCCGCCTTCATCGGTGCATCGGAGGCCGCGAAATCCACCGTGCCGGCGGTGAACTGACGCACGCCGGCGCCCGAGCCCACCGATTGATAGTTCACGCGCACCCCTTGGCCGGCCAGCTCCTGGAACCAGCGCTGGTAGATGGCTGCCGGGAAGGAGGCGCCTGCCCCGGCCAGATTGCCGGCGGGGCCGCTGCCGCCACCCACGGAACAGGAGGCCAGGCTCAGGCCAGCCGCCACTCCGGCCAGGCCGATGAGCACACGTGCGGTGGTGGTGCGTCGCATAGTCAGAGAAGGTGGCTAAGCCGTTCCAGCTCAGTTTGACCCAGCGGTTGCAGGCCGTTCAGGCACTCGGCTGCTCCAGCTGCTGTAGCACCCAGGCGGCCGTGGCAGGGGCCAGCAACACGCCATTGCGGTAGTGGCCGCTGGCGAGCAACAGGCCCGGTTCGAGCTGCTCCAGCAGTGGGGCCGGCCGGTCGTCGGGCCGGGCGCGCAGGCCCTGCCAGTGGCGCAACGGCTCGGCTTCGCGCAGCCAGTCGGGCCCATGGCCCCCGAGATGGCGCAGCTCGGCCAGGGCTTCGGGGCTGCCATCGCTCAGCCCCGGCTCCACCGTGGCGCCCAGCCAGAGCCGCCCTCCGGGGCGGGGCACCAGGTTGATGCCATCCCAGCTCACGCTTCCCGGCCAGCGCTCGGCATCACAGCCTGCCGGCAACTGCAGCTCCAGGGCCTGGCCCAGCACGGGGCTTTGGGGCCGGCTGTGGCCGAGCGGCTGCAGCAGCTGTGGACTGCCCAGCCCGGCAGCCACCACCAGCCAATCGCTGCAGTAGAGGCCGGCATCGGTGTGGATGCGCCAGCGCTCCTCGCAGCCACTGCTTGCCCGTTCCAACTGTTCAACGCAGGCTGCCTCGGTGAGCAGCCCGTGCCGGCGCCCGTCTTGAAGCAGGGCCTGCATGGCTGGGAGAGGATCGATCTGCCCGTCTTCCGGTGAAAGCAGCGCTCCGCTGGCTGCAGCCGGAAGGGCGGGTGTGAGCTCCTGCAGTTCAGCCCGGTTGAGCAGCCGCAGGGGCAACCCCTGTTTCTGGCGCTCTTCGCCTAGCCGGGCCTGGGCGAGCCACTCCTGCTCGTTGCTGGCTAGCTGCAGCAGGCCAGGGCGCCAGGGGATGGGATGGCCCCTGTGCTCCAGGAGCTGCCGCCATTGCTGCCAGAGCGCCAGGGATTGCTGCCGCAGCCGCCAACCCCGGCCGCTGCTGCGCCGGAAGATCTGCGCCATCAGCAGACCCAGGGCAGCGCTGCTGCCGGCCTGGCTCGATTGGCCCTGGGCGAGGGCTGGATCGATCAGCTGCACCTGATGGCCGTGCTGGCAGAGCAGCCAGGCCACAGAAAGGCCCACCACGCCGGCGCCGATCACGGTGATCGACGTGGGCCGGCGGGTGGGCTCTGGTGCCGTGATCGGGATGGGAGAAGCGATCAGGCCTGCTTCAGATCAGCTTGCACTTGAGCCGGCAGCACCTGGGCGTAGAGGCCGAAGCCGCTGGCCACCTTGATGTAGGCCTTGCTCAGCTTGTTGGCGTCCTGCAGGCGGGCGGCTTCATCGAGTTCAGCCAGGGCTTCCTTGAGGGCGTCAGCACGCTTGGTGGCTTCAGGGCGCTCAGCCGGCAGCAGGCGCTGGTTGATGTAGAGCATTTCGCGGCCCACTTCCTGCATCGGGCCGTGGATCAGGTTGCGGGTGAAGGTCCAGTCGCGCTCGTTCACGAGGGTGGCGAGCTCGGGCAGGCGATCGCGGGCGGCCAGGAAGCCTTCAGCCTGGCGCTCGATCACGGCGATGTCGTCAGCGCTGAGGGTGGGAGCCTTGGCTTTCCCGCCGCTGCAGGCGGTGAGGCCGAAGCTCAGCACCAGCGCCAGGGCCACAAGGGCCAGGCTGCGCAGGGCGGATGAGAACCGGGTTGTTAGCGCGGACATCGTCTGAGCAGCCATGGAATTGGAGCTTGATTCGGGGACTTTACCCAGGGGTTTTGGCTCTGAAGCGCTTGTGAGGTGAGCTGCAACTGGCTGTGTGCAACAGGCCGGCAGAATTCAGCCTTTCCAGGGCTGCGCCCCGCCTCGCCATGACGGCTGCCACGGCCATCCTTCAGATGATCTGCCCGGATCAGCCCGGCCTGGTGCGGGAGCTTTCCGGCTGGGTTGCCGCCAATGGCGGCAACATCGTGCATGCCGACCACCACAGTGACCAGGGAGCTGGTCTGTTCCTGAGCCGTCTTGAGTGGCAGCTGGAGGGTTTCGGTTTGCCCCGCGAGGCCATCTGCCCTACTGCCAAGGCCTTGGCTGATCGGCTGGGGGGCAGTTACAAGGTGAATTTCTCCGACTACCGCACGCCAACGGCGATCTTTGTCAGCAAGCAAGATCACTGCTTGCTGGATTTGCTCTGGCGCACCCGCACCGGCGAGCTGCCGATGCAGGTGCCACTCGTGATCGGTAATCACCCGGATCTCGGTTCGATCGCTGAAGAGTTCGGCGCACGCTTTGAACATGTGCCGATCAGCAATGCCAACCGCGAGGAGGCCGAAGCCCGGCACCTGGAGCTGTTGGCGGAGCACGGCATCGAGCTGGTGATCCTGGCCAAATACATGCAGGTGCTCACGCCGCGTTTCCTGGCGGCCTTTGACCCCCCAGATGCCTTCCACCGGGTGATCAACATTCACCATTCCTTCCTGCCGGCCTTCATGGGCGCGCAGCCTTATCACCGCGCCTGGGAGCGGGGCGTGAAATTGATCGGCGCCACCGGCCACTACGTGACCGAAGAGTTGGATGCCGGCCCGATCATTGCCCAGTCGACGGTGAATGTGAGCCACCGCGATGAGGTGGACGATTTGATTCGCAAGGGCCGCGATACCGAGCGCCTCGCCCTGGCTCGGGCGGTGCGTCTGCATCTCAAACGTCAGGTGATGGTGTACCGCGGTCGCACGGCGGTGTTCGAGTGAGCGCCCCCCGTTTGCTTGCGCGCCTGGATGCCGGTCGGCCCCCCCAGGCTGATGCCCTTGGCTGGCGTTGTTTTCAGCTGGCTGTGTTTGTGCTGCCCGCCAGTGCCCTGTTCGCGGGCCTGCTGTTGCTGGTGCCGCTGATCCAGGGCAGTCGTCGCCGTGCCCCCTGGTGGCATGACCGCGTCAATGTGTTGTGGATGCTGACTGCGGCCCTGATGGTGGTCGGAGCGGTTGCGCTGACCTTCCGCTCCCAGGAGGTGCCGGACTATCCGGTGTCGCTCGCCTGGTTTGGACTGTTCAACTGGCTGCCCTTTTTCTGGGCCTTCTGGGCTTTTCAGCCCTATCTGGCCGATGGTGCAGCACGGCGCCGGGTGGCTCTGGCTCTGGTGGCTGGCACGGTGCCGGTGCTGGCGACGGGTTTGGGACAGCTGTTGCTGGGCTGGCATGGCCCCTGGCAGATCTTGGGTGGTGCCGTGATCTGGCACCTCAAGGAGGGCGGCAATCCCACTGGCCGGCTGTCTGGTCTGTTCGATTACGCCAACATCACGGCTGCCTGGCTGGCGTTGAGCTGGCCTCTGCTGCTGGCGGCGCTGATCAGTTGCTGGCGCCGTTGGCGTGACCGCCTGGCCGGTAGTGGCTGGCGTCTGTTGGTGGTGTTGCTGCTGGTGGTGGCGCAGGTGGCTTCGATGGTTCTCACCGATTCCCGCAACGCCTGGGGTGTGATGGTCACAGCGGTGCCACTGGTGGCGGGGCCGGCCAGCTGGATCTGGATGCTGCCGTTGCTGGCGCTCGCTCTGCTGCCTGTTGCGCTGGCCACCCTGCCTGGTGTGCCGGCGCTGCTGCAGGATCCCGCCCGCGCGGTTGTGCCCCAGTCGATCTGGGGGCGCCTCAATGATTTCAACCACCACGGTCACCGCAAGCTTGCGTCGCTGCGCATTACCCAGTGGTCCGTGGCAGCCAGCCTGATTGCCGAGCGTCCGTGGCTGGGCTGGGGGGCGGCGGCCTTCAGCGTGATTTATCCCTTGCGCACCGGTCGCTGGCATGGCCACACCCACAACATCTCCATCGACCTGGCCTTCAGCTACGGCCTGCCGGTGGGCGTGTTGGTGGTGGGCCTGGTGCTCTGGCTACACATCCGCGGCGTGCGTCAGGGGATGCTCCAAGGACCGGTGTTCGATCGGGCCTGGTGGACCGCCGCCTTCATGCTCGCAGTGCTTCACGCCACGGATATCCCCACGTACGACAGCCGCGTCAACATCGCGGGCTGGATCCTGCTGGCAGGCCTGCGCTGCTGGAGCCGTTAGGCCAGGGCATCCTGCTGGTGCTTCACCAGGGTGCTTTTGGGGAGTGGGCCTTCCAGGTGCTCCCAGGGCAGCACCCGTTCGGTGCTCCAGCAGGTGTGAATCACGTCCTCCCAGGCGGGAGGCAATGGCTCAGAGCCTGAAGCCTCGCCCTCGCGCACAGCGCGGTAGGCCTGCTTCCAGCCTCCAAGGCTTTCGTGGCGGCCACGGGCCGCGGCGATCACCGGTGCCAGGCGCCGGTCACTGCGCGACAGCAGCGCCTGGATCACGCTCCAGCCGTAGCTCTCCGGCCGCAGGTCGATGCCTTTGGGTTTGAGCCGTTTGCCCAGCAGCTTCAGGCGCTTCTCGGCTTCGGGCCGCACGCCCTGCCACTGGAACGGGGTGTGGGCCTTGGGCACAAACGTGCTTACCCCGAGCGACAGCCGAAGCCCGGGAGTGGCTTTCTTCAGGGCCAGCAGCAGCTCCGCGGTGGCCTCCACATCGGCTTCCTCTTCGCTGGGGAGACCCACCATTCCGTAGAGCTTCAGCCCGCTCAGGCCACCTTCCTTGGCGTAGCGGGCGGCTGCATAGATCTCCTCGGTGGCGAGCTTTTTGTTCACCACCTCGCGCATGCGCTCGCTGCCGCTCTCGATCGCGATCGTGAGCGATTTGCTGCCCCGTTTGGCCAGGATCCGCCCCAGCTCGGGCGTCACCGTGGCGGCCCGCACCGAGCTCACGCTCACCCGCGTGGCCTCGAAACGGTCTTGATCGAGCCACTGCAGCAGATCGGCAAACTGCGGGTGCTGGGTCACCGAGGCTCCCAGCAATCCGAGGCGTTGGGTGGCGGTGAGGCCCTTTTCCACCGCGGGGATCAGGCCGTCGTCGAGGCTCGGTGTGCGGAAGGGCAGGGTGAGGTAGCTCGCCAGGCAAAAGCGGCAGAGCTCCGGGCAGCTGCGCACCACCTCCACCATGTGGATGGAAGGCCAGGCCGCCTCCGGTGTGATCACCGTGGAGTGGCTGAGGGTGTTGCCCCGCCAGGTTTGTTTGGCCACCGTGGCGGGGATGCCAGCTTCGATCGGCTCCATGGCCAGCAGCTCACCCTCACTGCCATAGCGGGGGACATACAGCGCCGGTACATAGACACCCGGCACCTGAGCCAGCTGCCGCAGCCGCTCGGGCCGCGATGCACTGCGGCATTCCTGCAGCGCATCGATGAAGGCGGGAAGCAGCAGCTCGCCATCGCCCAGCAGCACCGCATCGAAGAAGGGCGCCAGGGGTTCGGGGTTGGCGGTGAGCACCGGACCGCCCCCAAACACGATCGGATCCTCATTGCCTCGCTCAGCGGCCCAGAGGGGGATGCGCTGCTGCTCCAGCAGATCGAGCAGCACCGGACCATCCAGCTCCCAGCTCAGCGACAGCCCGAAGAGGTCGCAGTGGCGGTGCGGAGCGTCGCCCTGGTCGGTGAACAAGCGCCGCACATCCACATCGGTGCGCTGCGCCAGGGTGGCCCACACCACCTGATACCCCAGGCTTGTGATCCCCACCGTGTAGGTGCTGGGGAAGGCCAACACTGCCCGCAGCGCCCCGGCGGCCGGGGCGGCGGGTTCAAACAGCAGGGTTTCCTGGTTCAGAGTTTTGGCTTAGACCTCGGCCAACACTCTCGCTTCCTGCTCCGCGCTCACCACGCGGCCGCTGTCTTCAAAGCCTTCGATTTGATCGAAGTTGAGGTACCGGTAGAGCTCGGCGCCGCGGGGGTCGATCTTGGCGGCGGCAATCGCCAGGTATTGCTCCTTGGTGGGGATTCGGCCCAGCTGGGCGCACACCGCCGCCAGTTCAGCGCTGCCGAGATACACCTGGGCGCCGTTACCGAGGCGGTTGTTGAAGTTGCGGGTGCTGGTGGAGAACACGGTGGTGTTGTCCTCCACGCGGGCCTGGTTGCCCATGCAGAGCGAGCAGCCGGGCATCTCCATGCGGGAGCCGGCCTTCTCGAAGATGGCGTAGTAGCCCTCCTGCTTGAGCATCTCCTCATCCATGCGGGTGGGCGGGCACACCCAGAGGCGGGCGCTGTTCTCGCCCTGGCCTTCCAGCACCGTGGCGGCGGCGCGGTAGTGGCCGATGTTGGTCATGCAGGAGCCGATGAACACCTCATCGATGCGATCGCCCGCCACCTCGCTCAGCGTCTTCACGTTGTCGGGGTCGTTGGGGCAGGCCAGGATCGGCTCGGTGATCTCGTCGAGGTTGATCTCGATCACGGCGGCGTATTCGGCGTCGGCGTCGGCCTCCATCAGCACCGGGTTCTCGAGCCAGGCTTCCATCGCCTTGATGCGGCGGGCCAGGGTGCGCTCATCGCTGTAGCCGCGGGCAATCATGTTCTTGAGCAGCGCCACGTTGCTGCGCAGGTATTCGCTCACCGTTTCCACGGAGAGCTTGATGGTGCTGCCGGCGCAGGAGCGCTCGGCGGTGGCATCGGTGAGCTCAAAGGCTTGCTCGAGCTTGAGATCGGGCAGCCCTTCGATCTCCATGATCCGGCCGCTGAAGATGTTCTTCTTGCCGGCTTTCTCCACGGTGAGCAGCCCCTGCTGGATCGCCACGTAGGGAATCGCGTTCACCACATCGCGCAGGGTCACACCCGGCTGCAGCGAGCCGGAGAACTTCACCAGTACCGATTCGGGCATGTCCAGCGGCATGGCGCCGATGGCGGCCGCGAAAGCCACCAGGCCCGAGCCGGCGGGGAAGGAGATGCCCAGGGGGAAGCGGGTGTGGCTGTCGCCGCCGGTGCCCACGGTGTCGGGCAGGAGCATGCGGTTGAGCCAGCTGTGGATGATGCCGTCGCCGGGGCGCAGGGCCACGCCGCCGCGGGAGCTGATGAAGTCGGGCAGTTCAGCGTGGGTTTTGAGGTCCACGGGCTTGGGATAGGCCGCGGTGTGGCAGAAGCTCTGCATCACCAGATCGGCGGAGAAGCCCAGGCAGGCCAGCTCCTTCATCTCATCGCGGGTCATCGGCCCGGTGGTGTCCTGGGAGCCCACGGTGGTCATCAGCGGCTCGCAGCTGGTCCCCGGGCGCACACCCGCCAGGCCGCAGGCCTTGCCCACCATCTTCTGGGCCAGGGTGAAGCCCTTGCCGCTGTCGGCCGGGGCCGTGGGGCGGATGAACAGATCGCTGGCGGGGAGGCCCAGCTGGGCGCGCACCTTGTCTGTCAGCGAGCGGCCGATCAGCAGGGGGATGCGGCCGCCGGCGCGCACCTCATCGGTGATCGTGCTGGGCTTGAGCTCGAAGCGGGCCACGATCTCGCCGGCGGCCGGCTCCCCGGCGGCGCGCTCGATCGTGCCGGCGTAGGGGCGGATCGTGATCACATCGCCCGAGTTGAGGGCGGTCACGTCGCATTCGATCGGCAGGGCGCCGGAGTCTTCGGCGGTGTTGAAGAAGATGGGCGCGATCTTGCCGCCGAGCACCACGCCGCCGCTGCGCTTGTTGGGCACATGGGGGATGTCGGTGCCGGTGTGCCAGAGCACCGAGTTGATGGCGGATTTGCGGGAGCTGCCGGTGCCCACCACATCACCCACGTAGGCCACGGGGTGGCCCTTCTGCTTCAGCTCGGCGATCAGATCCAGGCCGCCGGGCATGCGGGTTTCCAGCATCGCCGTGGCGTGCAGGGGGATGTCGGGGCGGGTGGTGGCGTGGGTGGCCGGCGACAGATCGTCGGTGTTGGTTTCGCCCTCCACCTTGAACACCGTCACGGTGATCTCCGCGGGCAGCTCCGGCTTGGCGGTGAACCACTCGGCATTGGCCCAGCTGTCGATCACCCGCTTGGCGTACGGGTTGCTGGAGGCCAGCTCCAGCACATCGTTGTAAGCGTCGTAAACGAGCAGGGTGCGGCTGAGGCCCGTGGCGGCGGCCTCGGCGATGGCGGTATCACTGCTCGAGAGCAGCTCGATCAGTGCGCCCACGTTGTAGCCGCCGATCATGGTGGCGAGCAGGTTCACCGCCTCTACAGGGCTCACCAGCGGGCTGGTGGTCTTGCCCTGGGCCACGGCGCTCAGCCAGTCCGCCTTCACGTAGGCGGCTTCATCCACACCGGGTGGGATGCGCTCGGAGAGCAGGTGCAGCAGGAAGGCCTCTTCGCCGGTGGGCGGTGCCTGCAGCAGCTCCGTGAGGTCCTGGCACTGGGCGGCCGTGAGCGGCAGGGCCGGGATTCCCAGGGCTTCACGTTCCGCAGCGGCGGCGCGGTACTCGGCAAGGAAGCTGCTGGCAACCATCGGCGTAAGGGGCCCCTGCGGACCTGACGAACTGTGACGTGACACCCATTGTTCTTTGCCGCCTTGCCTTGCTCTGGTGGCAACGGCTGCAATCGGGCTTTTAGGCTTCCCTATCCCCCTGCCCCTGCGCGGCTGCCGGCATGATCTCCACCTCTGATCTCCACGTGGTGGAAACCAGGCCCCTGGTGGCGCCGGCGCTGCTGCACCGCGAGCTGCCCCTGGGTGATGGAGCGGCGGCCACGGTGCGTGAGGCGCGCGAGCGGATCAAGGCGATCCTCCGGGGCGACGACCAGCGCTTGCTGGTGATCGTGGGCCCCTGCTCGGTGCACGACGTGGACGCCGCCAAGGAGTACGCGGCCGCCATTGCCCAAGAGCACGAGCGCCACCGCGATCAGCTGGAGGTGGTGATGCGTGTGTATTTCGAGAAGCCCCGCACCACCGTGGGTTGGAAGGGGCTGATCAATGACCCCCACCTCGATGGCAGCTACGACATCAACACCGGCCTGAAGTTGGCCCGCGGCCTGCTGCTGCATCTGGCGGAGATGGGCCTGCCGGCCGCCACGGAGTTGCTGGATCCGGTGGTGCCCCAATACATCGCTGATCTGATCAGTTGGACTGCGATTGGTGCACGCACCACCGAGAGCCAGACCCACCGCGAAATGGCCTCGGGGCTCTCGATGCCGATTGGCTTCAAAAACGGCACCGATGGCAGCGCCAGCACCGCCATCAATGCGATGGAGGCTGCTGCACGCCCCCACCATTTCCTGGGCATAAACAAAGAAGGCAGCGCCGCGATTGTGACCACCACCGGCAACCCCGATGGCCACCTGGTGCTGCGGGGCGGTAAGCAGGGCACCAACTTCCACACGGAAGCGATCGAAGCGGCGGCGGCGGCCCTGGAGAAAGACGGCCTACCCGCCCGGGTGATGGTGGATTGCAGCCACGGCAACTCCAACAAGGACTACCGCCGTCAGGGCGAGGTGGCCGCGGCGGTGGCGGAGCAGCTGCGCGCTGGCTCACCCCATGTGATGGGCGTGATGATCGAGAGCCATCTGGTGGCTGGTAACCAGAAGATCCCGGCGGATCTCTCGCAGCTCACGTACGGCCAGAGCATCACCGATGCCTGCATCGATCTGGGCTCCACCCGTGAGGTGCTGGCGGAGCTGGCTGGGGCGGTTGCGCAGGCGAAAAGCAAGTTTGCAGCACTGGTTTGAGCATGTGCCGAGGTGAATTAGCACTCGCTTGTTGGGAGTGCTAATTCACAGCGAAGTTTCAAACTGTTTGGCGTGAACAGCGCCCTGATCGGCGCTGCGTAGCTTTGATTCAGTCGCAATCAGGAGGTCTGCTGATGACCTATCTCCTGCAGTTCTGTGGCGTGTCTGATCCCTTGCAGCTCTTCTATCTCGAGCAGAGCAGTGCGAGCGATGGGCAGGGGCCTGCCTTTGCGGGCTTTCGCCCCTTCCAGCTCGATGCGTTGCTCGGCTGGGCGCTGGATACGGCCCGGGGGCGTGGTTGGGAGCTTGATCTGATCCACACCACCGTGGTGGATGTGTGGTTGGAGCGCGCTGAAGCGATCCGTCAGTGGCAGTTGCGCCTGTTGGCGGAGCCCGATGACCGCCGCTTGGTGGCTGGTCTGGGCACCCAGCACGACTGGGAGCGGCGCTGCGAGGCGATGCTTTTGGCCTGAGTCCGGCGTCAGTGCGCCCAGTGCTGCCAGAGCAAGCCGGCGCTGAGGGGGACACTGAGGTTGTCGATGCCGAAACTGCTGCCTTGCTCGAGGGCCGTGGCCAGCAGTGCGATCGCGATGAGCTGGGGCCAGGCCGGCGCGGCGATGCCCTGGCTATGGGCCATCAGCTGCAACAGGATCAGCACCGCCAGTGCTCCCCCACCCATGGCCAGGGTGCCGGCCAGGGATTTGCCTTGACCCAGCACGCGCCAGCGGGGTGAGCGCAGCTGAGGCCCAACCAGCCCGGCCAGGCCATCGCCAATCGCCATCACCAGCACGCCGGCGGCGACGGCCAGGGGCTGATGCGGCCAGAACAGCGCGAGCAGGATCGCGATCGAAGCGCCGTAGGCAACCGTGCCGTAGCTGTGCCGATCGACATCCTCCACCGCGGCCAGCAGCCTGAAACGGTGATTCAGAGCCGTGGCCAGGGTGACCGCGATGGCGGCGGGCAGTGCCACCCAGCGAGCGATTCCAAGCCCCCAGGCCAGCAACACCACTGGGCCTGTGCCGATGTGCACCACCTTGCGGCTCCATTCCCGTTGCTCGGGAAAGCGATGGCGCACAGCAAGAGCAGTAGCCACCACAACGGCGAGCCACAGAAGCACCCCGACGATGCCAGTGAGCTGTTGAATCAGAACCGGGGTCAAGGGCGCAGGCTCAGGCAGCCTGCTGATAATTGGTCATCATGCGCAGCTTGAGAATGGCCTTGGCTTCCAGCTGCCGCACCCGCTCGCGCGACACGTTGATCTGACGGCCGATTTCAGCGAGGGTGAGCGGCTCATGGCCCTCGAGGCCGAAGCGCAGCTCGATGATGCGCCGCTCCCGCTCATTGAGCTGCGACAGCCAGGTGCCGAGGTGCTCCTTCTGCAGGTTGCGGTCCATGGAATCCATGGACTCGTTGCTGTTGGGATCGGCGATCAGCTCGCCCAGAGTGCTGCGGTCGTCGTCGCCGCGGGCATGGGCGTCGAGGGAGGCGCAGGGCGCGCTCTGGGAGATCAGATCTTCGAGTTCTTCGGGAGCCATGCCCATGGCATGGGCGAGCTCGAGCCGATTGGGTTGCCGGCCGAAACGGTGCGAGAGCTCCCGGGTGATCCTCCGCATCTTGGAGAGCTTTTCGCTCACATGGATCGGTAGACGAATGGTGCGGGCGCTGTTGTCGATGGCGCGCGTCATCCCCTGCCGGATCCACCAGTAGGCGTAGGTGGAAAATTTGTAGCCCATGGCGGGGTCGAATTTGTCGACCGCGCGCTCCAGGCCGATGGCACCTTCCTGCACCAGATCAAGCAGTTCGAGGCCCTGGTTCTGATACTTCTTCGCCACGCTCACCACCAAGCGCAGGTTGGCGGCCATCATCCGATCGCGAGCTCGGCAGCCCATGCGGATCTGGTGCTTCTGGCGCGGTGTGAGTTGATCGCTGGGCAGCTCCTGCAGCTGCTTCATCGCTTGCACGTGATGGGCTAGTTCGATCTCTTCGGCGGGGGTGAGCAGCGGCACGCGGCCGATGTTGCTCAGATACCAGCCGATCGAATCAGCACTGAGCCGACCTCCCTGGCGTGAGGCGCCGTTTCGGGTGGTTGTTCTGTTGCTCGTCGGCCCGGAAGCTGTGGCGTTGTTGGCATCCATGGCGTCGAAACCAGCGGCGTTGGGCTGGGCAGTGGAGGGAGGTTGAGGTCTGTTGGAGTGGCGAGACATGCTCTTTGCTCCGACCTCGAATTGATTTGGCCGGAATGTAGCAGGTTTGCTAACTCGAGTCTGCCGCGAATCGGAAGACTTACTGCAGCATTTTCGTTGGAATTTCTTCTTGTTTGTATCGGTGTTTACAGCTAGGTGTCGCTGCCGGATGCGTTGCGGTGCCAGCCATCGATCAAGCCTGCCTGAACGGCCACGTTCTCCTCGTCGGGGATGCGGCGCACGAAGCTGCCGTCGGGCTGCATGTCCCAGGCGGTGCAGTTGTCCGCCAGATAGGCGTCGATCAGGTTGAGGAGCTTCTGGTGGAGGGTGGCCTCTTCAATCGGCACCACAGCTTCTACCCGGCGATCGAGGTTGCGCCCCATCCAGTCGGCACTGCCGATGTAGGCCTCGTCGTTGCCGCCATTGGCGAACCAGAAGAGGCGTGAGTGTTCGAGAAAGCGACCGATCACGCTCGACACGCGGATGTTGTCGCTGACGCCTTCCACGCCAGGGCGCAGGCTGCACATGCCGCGCACCACCAGATCGATCTGCACCCCGGCTTGGGAGGCCTCATACAGCAGGCCGATGATGCGCGGATCCACCAAGGCGTTCATCTTGGCCTTGATCCCGGCGGGTCTGCCGGCACGGGCGTGTTCGGTTTCGCGTTGGATCAGCTCCTGCATGCGCCGCCGCAACGTGACCGGTGCCACCAGCAGCCGGCGGAATTCCTGCTGCTTGGAGAAGCCGGTGAGGTAGTTGAACAGCTCGGCGAGGTCTTGGCCCAGTTCAGGCCGCGCCGAAAGCAGCCCGAGATCGGTGTAAAGGGTTGAGGTGCGGGAGTTGTAGTTGCCGGTGGCGATGTGGCAGTAGCTGCGCAACTTCTCCTTTTCTTTGCGCACCACCAGGGTGATTTTGGTGTGGGTCTTCAGCCCGATCACGCCATACACCACGTGCACGCCGGAGCGCTCCAGCTGCCGGGCCCACTGAATGTTGTTGTCTTCATCGAAGCGAGCTTTGAGCTCCACCAGGGCCATCACCTGTTTGCCGTTTTCGGCGGCGCGGATCAGGGCCGCGATGATCGGCGAATCCTTCGACACCCGGTAGAGCGTCATCTTGATGGCGAGCACCGAGGGGTCGTCGGCGGCCTGGTTGATGAACTCCTCCACAGAGGTGGAGAACAGATCAAAGGGGTGATGCAGCAGCACATCGCCGCGGCGCAGCACCGAGAAGATGCTCTCGAATTCTTCAGCCTTGATGGAGCCGTCTTCCAAGAGGCCCTTCTGGGCGCGGGCCAGAACGGCTGGGGTGCGGCCGCGATGGGGCTTGTCCTTGAGCTTGGGCAGCGGCACGCTCATCAGGCTCATCAGGTCGTCGAGGCCGAGCGGGCCATTCACCCGATAGAGGTCGGCCGGCTCCACACCTGTGCCCTCCAGCAGCAGATCCACCACGTCCTGCGGCATCTCATCGGCCACTTCCAGGCGCACCACCTCACCGCCCATGCGCCGCTTGCGCAGGCCCTGTTGCAGGGCCTCCATCAGATCGTCGGCTTCGAGGTCGCGCAGTTCCAGGTCGGCGTCGCGGGTGACACGGAAGAAGTAGTGGCCTTCCACGGTCATGCCGGGGAAGAGCAGCTGCAGGTTGAACGCCACCACCTGCTCCAGCGGCACCGCGGTGTACACCGGTGTGGGGGCGTGGTCGCTCAGCTCCACCGGCAGTTGGACGAAGCGCGGCAGGTTTTTCTGCGGCACCTTCACCCGTGCGAACTGCTGTTGGCCTGATTCGGGATCACGAATCAGCGCCGCAATGTTGAGGCTGAGGTTGCTGATGAAGGGGAAGGGATGGGCCGGGTCGACCGCCAGTGGGGTGAGCACCGGGAAGATGGCGTTCTGGAAGTAGGTGTTGATCCACGCCTGCTGCTTCTTGTTGAGCTTCGCGTAGTCGATCAGGTGCACCCCAGCTTCAGCCAGTTGGTGCTTGAGGTAATGGCGGTAATGGGCTTGCTGCTGGCTGAGCAGCGGTGCCAGGGCCTCGCGCACCTTCACCAGCTGTTGGCTGGGTGTGAGGCCGTCGTCGCTGAGGGTTTGAACGCCGGCTTCGATCTGTGACTTCAATGAAGCCACACGCACCATGAAGAATTCGTCGAGGTTGTTGCTGAAAATGGCGCTGAATTTCGCCTGCTCCAGCAGTGGCGTGTGTTCGCTCAGCGCCTGGGCCAGCACCCGTTGGTTGAAGGCCACCCAGCTGAGCTCCCGGTTGATGTAAAGCTCGGGAGCCACTGCGGGTTCAGCCATTCAGCACCGATCAACCTGATTGAGCAAATTAGCAATCAGGTTGGGCTGTTTTGCGTGCCCTCGCCACTTGACGGCAGGCCTCCTGCCACCAGCGATGCCACGCCCATCAGCAAGGCGATGCCGAGCCAGAAGGGGCTGCGCTGGCCGAGCAGGTCGTAGCTGAAGCCGGCCAGCGGTGGGCCGATGAAGCTGCCCAGGCTTTGCAGACCCTGCAGGCTGCCCAGGGCTGCGCCCTGGCCGCTGTCTCCCAGCCGGCGGGACACCAGCGCCCGCAGGCTCGGCGTGACCAGACCGGTGCCCAGGGCCAGGATCGCCACGGCGCTGAACACCACGGCAGCGGCGTTGTCGGCGCGGGCCAGGGGGATCAGCAGGCAGCCCACGATCACAAAGCCCAGCCCCGCCAGGGTGAGCCTGTATTCACCGAACCGCTTGACCAGTGGGCCGATCAGGCCGCCCTGCACCACCGTGGCCACCACGCCCACCACCAGGAACGCGGTGGTGGCCAGCCCAGGCCCCCAGTTGAACACCTGTTTGAAATAGAGCACCAACACGGCGGTGAAGCCGTTGAACGCCAGGAAGAAGAGGAAAAAGGCAGCGCAGAGGCGGCGGACCTGCGGGTTCGTGAACACCCGCTTGAGGGCAACCAAGGGATTGAGATCCCGTTTGCGCGGCATCGCCTGACGGGCCTCCGGCGGATGGGTTTCCGGCAGCACGGTGAGCACCAGCACCAGGTTCATCAGCGCAAAACCGGTGGCCACCCACACCGGCAGGGTGACGCTGAAGCCCGCGAGCAACCCGCCGAAGGCTGGCCCGAGGATGAAACCCAGCCCGAAGGCCACGCCGATCAGGCCAAAGGCCTTGGCCCTGTTCTCTGGGGTGGAGATGTCGGCCAGCACGGCGCCGGCGGTGGCGGCGGTGCCGCCGCTCACCCCGTCGATTAGACGGCCCCCAAACAACAGGGCCAGGGGGATCAGGCTGCCGGCGGCCCAGGGGATGGCCTGCCAATCGATGCTGAGGGTGATGGCGAACAGCCCGAGCCCAAGCACGGATCCAGCCACGCAGGCGGCGATCACCGGTTTGCGGCCGTAGCGGTCGCTCAGGGCGCCGATCAGGGGAGTGAAGGCGAACTGCGCCAGGGCGTAGCTGCCCGCCAGCAGGCCCAGGGTCCGGCCGTTGCTGGTGAAGCTCGCCAGCAGAAACGGCAGCAGCGGAAACACGATGCTCTCCCCCAGCCGATCGTTCAGCAGCGTGACGAACGCGCAGAGGCTGGTGGAGGGGCGGCTCCAGCGCATGGGGATGGGCCCGGGTGTGGGCTCACCATCCCATGCGGAATGCGGCGACTATCGGAAGCGCTTGAGCAGCTGGTTCCACAGCAGCGCAAAGCCGGTGGTCTGCTGAGGGCGCTGACTGTGATGTTGCGGGGCGCTCATCACAAACCCACCCACCATCGAAAAGGAGCCGCTCCCGCTTTTTACAAGCATCTGACAACCCTCAAGGTGCTGGGAAAGGTAGAGCGGTTGCGGGGTTGCTTCCACCCGATACGGAAAGTCTTTGGTTTTCTCAGCAACGTGCTGCAAGCCGATCAGGATGGTGGGCGATTGCTTGCAGCCTCAGCTATGCCGCCGGAGTTGCCGTCAACGTCCCTCAGCCATCTCAACGCCGCCGGCGAGGTGCACATGGTGGAGGTGGGAGAGCGGCCGGCCACCCGCCGCGAAGCGCGGGCTCAAGGGCTGATCGTGATGCGCCCGGAGGTGTTGGCTCTGGTGCTGGAGGGCCGTGCTCCCAAGGGGGATGTGTTGGCGGTGGCTCGGGTGGCGGCGATCCAGGCCGCCAAGCGCACCTGGGAGTTGATCCCCCTGTGCCACCCGATCGCCTTGAGCGGCGTGGAGGTGGCGATTGAGCCCAGCGCCGATGGCAGCGGCCTGCGCTTGGAGGCCAGCGCTCGCACCACCGGCAGCACTGGGGTGGAGATGGAGGCTCTGACGGCCGTCCAAGTGGGCTTGCTCACCCTCTACGACATGCTCAAATCCGCCGACCCGGCGATGACGATCAGCGGCGTGCGCTTGCTGAGCAAGAGCGGCGGCCGCCATGGCGACTGGCAGTGCGATGACTGAGCCCTACGGCCGTGAAGGCCTGCCGCTGGAGCAGGCCCGCGCTCAGATCTTGGAAGCGTTGCAGCCCCTGGGGCTCGAGGAAACGCTGCCGCTCACGCAGGCCCTCGGCCGCACCACAGCGGCTCCCCTGGTGGCTGCCGCTGCGGTGCCCGGTTTTCGGGCCTCCATCATGGATGGGTATGCCATTGCCGGCGGGGCCCAGCCCGAGCCAGGCCAGCAGTGGCGGTTGGTGGGGGCCTCAGCCGCCGGCGCGCCCTATGGCAGGGCGCTGGCTGCCGGTGAAGCGGTGCGCATCCTCACCGGAGCGGTGGTGCCGGAGGGCAGTGAACGGGTGCTGCCCCAGGAGTTGGTGGCGCTGGAGGGTGAGCACCTCGCACTAGTGAAATCCTGCGGACCCAACGCCTGGATTCGTCAACCCAGCGAGGAGGCTGCCCCAGGCCAGGAGCTGGTGCCGGCGGGTCAGCGGCTGGGGGTGGCTGATCTAGGGCGCCTCGCCAGTTGCGGCGTGCAGCAGCTGCAGGCGACGCGCCGGCCACGATTGGGCCTGTTGATCAGCGGGGATGAATTGCTGCCGCCCGGTACGGAGCGTGGCCCGGGCCAGATCTGGGAGAGCAATTCGGCCTTGCTCACGGCGTTGCTGCAGCGGCTGGGATACACCGTTGCCGATCGGCGCGTGGTGGTGGATCAGCCGGAACCGTTGCGTGCTGCTTTGCGGGAGCTGGCGCAGGAGTGTGACGTGGTGGTGAGCACGGGTGGCGTGTCGGCCGGCGATAGCGATTGGATCCGGCCGCTGGTGGAGGAGTTGGGAGCGGTGCGCTTCTGGAAGCTGTTCCTGAAACCCGGACGGCCCTTTGCCTGGGGACAGGTGGCGGGGGTGCCCTTTTTGGGGCTGCCGGGCAACCCGGTGGCGGCAGCGATCACGGCGTTGCAACTGCTCTGGCCGGCGCTGCAACGGCTTGAGGGTGCTGAGCTGCAGCTGTTGCCGCGGCTGAAGGTGCGGCTGGAGGCCCCGCTGCGCCGTGGTGCCGGGAGGCCTGAGCTGGCCCGGGCTCAGTTGGCGGTGGCGGCCGATGGCGGGCTCTGGGCGCGCATTGAAGGCTCGCAGGCCTCCTCCCGCATCGGTTCGCTGCAGGGCGCTGATCTGCTGTTGGAGATCCCGGCGGAGCTGGGGGCCCTGGAGGCGGGCACGGAGCTGTGGGCGCAGCTGTTGCGTTTGCCTGTGTTTTGAGTTCAGAGCGGTGTGTTGCCGCTGAGCCATTCGCTGCTGCCGTCGGCGCGCCACTCGCGCTTCCAGAAGGGTGCGTGGTGTTTGAGGGCCTCCAGGAGTTCCTGGCAGCAGCGCTGGGCCGGGCCGCGGCGGTCGGCGCCGATGGCCACCAGCACGATCGCTTCGCCTGGGAGCACCCGGCCAATGCGGTGCTGCACCAGGCAGCTGATCACCCCATGGCGGTTGCAGCAATCGAGGGCGAGCCGCTCCAACTGCAGCTCGGTCATGCCGGGGTAGTGCTCGAGCTCGAGGGCTTCCAGCTCACGGCCATCCGCGGCTACGCCACGCACCCGGCCGATAAAGAAAGCCTCAGCGGCACTTTGAACGTTGCTTCTGTGCTGTTGCTCGTCCTGCCAACGCGTCAGCACAACGAGCGGCTCGAAGCCGGTGCTGTGGAGATCGATCCTGAGCTGCATGGCTTCAGCCTCAGCCTCCGCTGATGGGTGGCAGAAAGGCGAGCTCATCGCCGGGCTGCAGGGGGGTGTCGGCGTCGGCGAATTGCCGGTTGATCGACACTCGGACCGCTTGATCGAGATCGCCGGGCAGCTGCAACTTCAACCACAGCTGACGGGGTGTGAGCCTGGCATCGTCGTTTGGGTTTGCCGGCCACTGTTGTTCAGCCCAGCCGGCCTGTTCGCAAAGCCCAGCGAACAGCAGGATCCGGATCTCTCCCGCACATGGTTCAGCCATGAACACAACGCTAACCATCGCTGCATCCGATCCCTTGCGAGCATGGCTTCTTCTCCTTCGCTGATGACTTGAGCCTCACCATCGCTCTGCTCACGGTGTCCGACACCCGCACCCGGGCGGACGATCGCTCCGGTGATGCCCTGCAGCAGCGGCTCGAGGCGGGCGGCCACCGCCTTGTGGAGCGCTGCATCGTGCCCGATAACCGTTATCAGATCCGCGCTGAGCTGAGCCGCTGGATCGCCGACCCCGCTGTGCAGGTGGTGATCAGCAGCGGCGGCACTGGCCTCACCGGCCGCGACGGCACCCCTGAAGCCGTGGCACCCCTGCTCGATAAGACGATTGAGGGTTTTGGCGAGCTCTTTCGCGTTCTCTCCTTTGAAACAATCGGCACCAGCACCCTGCAGAGCCGCTGCTTGGCTGGCGTGGCCAATGGCACGGTGATTTTTGTGCTCCCGGGATCGCTGGATGCGGTGGAAACCGCCTGGGATCGCCTGATTTCAGCTCAGCTCAACGAAGCCACCCGCCCCTGCAACCTGGTGCAGCTGCTGCCCAGGCTCACGGAGCCGGCCGGGTGAGCCGTTGGCGTCGTCTGCATGTGGCAGCCCGGCGCGAACGCCGCCGCGGCCGGCGTTATCAGCCCCGTTTTCGGCTGAATCAGATCGGGGTCACCTCGCTGGCGGCGCTCTGTGCTGTGTTGTTGCTGGGCCTGCTCTCCCTGTGGAGCGGCCAGCTGTTGATCGTGGCGCCCTTGGGTGCGTCGTGCGTGCTCTTGTTTGGCTACCCCGCCAGCCCTCTGGCTCAACCGCGCAACATCGTGCTCGGCAATGGGATCGGTGGCTTGGTGGGTGTGGCCCTGGTCACGGCCGTTGGCCAGGGGCCGCTGGTGCTGGCCTTAGCCGTGGGCCTCACGATCCTGTTGGGTCAGCAGCTGCGCTGCCTGCATCCCCCCGCCGGTGGCATGGCCTTCCTGGCCGTGTATTTGAAGGTGGCCTGGGGCTTTCTGCTCTTTCCCGTGTTGAGCGGTTCGCTGCTGCTGGTGCTGTTGGCCTGGGCCTTCAGCCGTTGGGTGCCCGGTGCCTTTCCCTATCCCCAGCACTGGTTGTGATCGGCGCTCCGAATGGCTGCTGGTGCTGATTCCTGTGGGGCTTGCCGGGGCGATTGGTTCGCGCTTGGGCAGCCGCCATTGGCCCGTGGCCTGGATCCGCCGTTGCCTGGCGGTGGTGTTGCTGCTGGCCTCGTTGAAGCTGCTGGGGCTGGCTGCCTTGCTCTAGCCGCCCAGATACGCCATCTCGGCATGGTGGTGGCCGCCAGGGCTGGCTTGGCGCTCTTCGCTATAGCGGTCGCGCCGGCTGTGCCACAGCTGGGTTAAGGCCTGCTCCAAGCCAGTGGGATCAGCGCTGGGCTGCAGCCAGGGCTGGAGGTCCAGGCCACTGCTCGGGGCTGCAAACAGGCAGGTGTAGGCCACCCCATCGGCGGTGACGCGCAGACGGTTGCAGTCGCCGCAGAAGGGCTCGCTCACGGACGCCACCACGGCGATCCCACCAGTGCCATCGCGGTAGCGCCAGCGGCGGGAGGTGCTGTGCAGATCCCGTTCAAACGCTTCCAGCGGCCAGCGGGAGCCGATGCGTTCGGTCATCTCGCTGGCGCTCACCACGTCGGCCGGGCTCCAGCCGTTGCGGCTGCCCACATCCATGTATTCGATCAACCGCAGTTCCAGCCCTTGCCCGCGGCAGAGCTCGGCCAGGGGCAGGAGTTGATCGTCGTTGCGGCCGCGCTGGATCACGGCATTGAGCTTGAGGGCTCCCGCCGCCGGATCGAAGCCCGCATCCCGCGCATGCCCGATCGCGGCCTGCACCGCCGCCAGGGTGCGCTCGCCGGCTGTGGCATCGCTGAGGCCGGCCATCCGGGCCACGCTGGTGCCATCAGCGCCGTCGAGGCTGAGGGTGATGCGATCGAGGCCCGCCGCCCGCAGAGCCCGGGCGCGCTTGGCGCTGAGCAGGGTGCCGTTGCTGGTGAGTGCAATGTCCCGCAGGCCCCGAGTCCGCAGCGGTTGCACCGCCTCAATCAGGCGCTCGAGCTGGGAATGTAGCAGGGGTTCTCCGCCAGTGAGCCGCAGGCTGTGGGCACCCAGAGCCACTGCCGCCTGCACCACGGCGTGCCGTTGCTCGAGGCTGAGCAGGCCTGGGGGCTCCTGCTCATCCGGCAGGCAATAGGGGCAGGCCAGATTGCAGCGGGCCGTGAGCGAGAGCCGCAGCACGCCGAGCGGGCGGCCGAGCCCGTCGAGCGGTGGATCGCTGGATGTTGGGTTGGCCGCTGGGGTGGCCATGCGGGTCACAGCTCGGCAGGGCTGTTCACATTCCGGATCGTGGCAGCGGGGAGGTGCACGTGGTTGCAGGGTTGGCCGTCCAACCATCGCAGCAGCCGGCGCTCTCCGCTGCTGACGGCTTCGGCCAGGGCCCTGTGGATGGGCGCCTGGCTCGGGTAGACCCCCAGCAGGGGTTGGCTGCGGGCGCCGTCGTGGGCCAGATGGATGCGTTGCGGAGCCATGGCAGCGGCCGCGAGCAGGGTGTGCAGTGCGGCGGCGTTGAGATGCGGCATGTCCACCGGTGCCAGCAGGAGCCGGGCATCTGGATGCCGCTCCATCAGGCGATGCAACGCCAGCAAGGGCCCCTCCCAAGGTGGCAGCTCTGTCACGGCCTCCAGTTGCGGCAGTGCCAGTGCCTCCGCCTGCGCCAGGTGTTGCGGCCAGCGGCTCAGCAGCGTGATCGGTGCATCCAGCTCCGCCAGCAACTGCAAGGTGTGCTCCAGCCAATTGCCACCTGCGGGATGGGGCAGCAGCGCTTTGTCCTGCCCCATGCGCTGGCTGGCACCACCGCTGAGCAGGCAGCAGCGCAGAGCTGGGATGGGCTCGGGTTCCAGGGTTGGCATCCCTGGTTTGGTAGCGGTCGTCACAGGGTTGTGCCAGGCGCCTTGATCCAATGGCAGCCGCGATTCCCGCCCCGCTGAACGCTCCTCACGTCGCCACGGCTGCTGTTGCCGCTGATCCTGGCTCCCAGACGGCCCGGGCGCAGTGCCCCTACTGCGGTGTGGGTTGCGGCCTGGAACTGAAGCCCCCCAAGGATCCCGGCGATCCGCAGTGGACAGCCCGCGGCGATCGCCACCATCCCTCTTCCCTCGGGCAGGTGTGCGTGAAGGGCGCCACGGTGGGTGAAACCCTCCACCACAACCGCCTCACCACACCGCTGTGGCGAGAGCGGCTTGATCAACCCTTCGCGCCGATCAGCTGGGAGAAGGCCTTTGGCCTGCTGGTGGAGCGCATCCGCGCCACGCTCGAGCAGCAGGGGCCCCAGGGTCTGGCGATCTATGGCTCCGGCCAGTTCCTCACCGAGGACTACTACGTGGCCAACAAGCTGCTCAAGGGTGCTTTGGGCAGCAACAACTTCGATGCCAACTCCCGCCTGTGCATGAGCTCGGCGGTAGCCGGCTATGCCCGCAGCCTGGGTTCCGATGGCCCGCCCTGCTGCTACGACGATCTCGATACCGCCGATCTGGTGTTCCTGATCGGCACCAACACCGCCGAATGCCATCCGGTGTTGTTTCAACGGCTGCTGAAGCGCAAGCGCAAGCAGAAAGACGCGTTGCGGCTGGTGGTGGTAGACCCCCGCGCCACGGCCACCTCCGATCCGGCTGATCTGCATCTGGCGATCCGTCCGGGCAGCGATCTGGTGCTGCTCCAGGGCATCGGGCATCTGCTGCTGGAGCTGCAGGCGCTCGATGCGCGCTTCATCGCCGATCACACCGAGGGCTTCGCCGAGCTCAGGGAGCTGTGGCAGCAGTGGACGCCCCAGCGGGTGTGCGATCTCTGCGGCATCGCCGAAGCCGACCTGCGCCAACTGGCTCAGTGGTGGGCCGAAGCCGCCGGGGTGCTCAGCCTCTGGTCGATGGGGGTGAACCAGAGCAGCGAGGGCACGGCCACCGTGGCCGGGATCATCAATTTGCATTTGGCTACCGGCCAGATTGGCCGCGCCGGCGCCGGCCCCTTTTCGCTCACCGGTCAGCCCAATGCGATGGGCGGCCGCGAGGCCGGAGGGCTGGCGCAGCTGCTGCCGGGCTATCGCTTTGTCGCCAATGCCGAGCACCGCGCCGAGGTAGAGCGCCACTGGGGGTTTGCGGCCGGCTCGATCGCCCCGGCTCCGGGCCTGGCGGTGTGGGATCAGATCGAAGCGATGGAGCGCGGTGAGCTGGGGTTGTGGTGGGTCGCCGCCACCAACCCGCTGGTGAGCATGCCGGCCCTGGATCGGGTGCGCGCTGCGGCCACCAATTGCCCAATGGTGGTGCTGAGCGAGGCCTATGCCGGCACCGAAACCGCCGCGGTGGCCCATCTGCTGCTGCCGGCGGCCCAGTGGAGCGAGAAGAGCGGCGTGATGACCAACTCGGAGCGGCGCGTCACCCACTGCCCGGCCTTCCGAGAGCCCCCCGGTGAGGCGCGGCCGGATTGGGCGATCTTTGCGGAGCTGGGCCGGCGGCTGGGTTTTGAGCAGCAGTTCAGCTACGGCTCTGCTGAACAGGTGTATGCCGAGTTCACGGCGCTCACCGCCGGCCGGGTGTGTGACCTCAGCGGCCTCAGCCATGGCTTACTGGCTGAGCATGGACCGCAGCAGTGGCCCTTCCCCGCCGGTACAGCACCCGGCGGTGGTCAGCCGCGCCTCTACGGCGACCATCAGTTCCCCACGCCAACCGGCAAAGCGCGCTTTTTAGCGGAGCAGCCCTTCGGTCTCGCCGAACCGCCCTGCGAGCAGTTTCCGCTCGTGCTCACCGTGGGCCGCTATCTGGGCCACTGGCACACCATGACCCGCACGGCCCATGTGGCGCGGGTGAACCAGCAGCACCCTGAAGCTCTACTGGAGGTGCATCCCGCCGATGCAGCCGGGAACGGCCTGATGGATGGCGCTACGGCAGAGGTGTGTTCCCGCCGCGGCAGCATCCACGCCAAGGTGGCGATCACCGATCGCATCCGCCAGGGCACGGTGTTCCTGCCGATGCACTGGGGGGCCAGTCAGGAGAACGCCTGCGAGGCCAATCGCCTGATGCATGAGCAGGCTTGCCAGCACTCCAAACAGCCGGAACTCAAGGCCGCGGCTGTTCAGGTGCGGCCTGTGCCGTGAGGGCAGCTCTGAAGCGGTTGGTGGTGCTGCAGCACGTGGAGCGCGAAGGCCCAGGTTTGTTTGCGTTGGAGGCCTTGGCCCGGGGCTGGACGGTGCTCATCTCTCGCTTGGATCTGGGTGACCCGCTGCCGTAGCTGGGGAATGCGGATTGCTTGCTTGTGTTGGGCGGGCCCATGGGTGTGGCCGATCTGGGCGATGCCGCCTACTCCTGGCTGCCGGTGGTACTGCCGTGCCGTTGCAGGTGGGTGATCCCCCCAGGCTCCTGCGGGAGGTGGGTTTGGGGCGGTCAGTTGGTGGCCCAAGCCGCAGCACAAGCCCTTGCTCCAGGGATTGGATCCCCATCAACTGGTTCTCCACTGGCACGGAGATCGCTGCCTGCTTCCTGCAAGCGCCCAGATCCTGGCCTTAAGCCTGCATTGCCCTGAACAGGCGTTTTGCTAGTCGCCATCAGCCTAGGCCTGCAGTTTCACATCGAGATCGACTCCTCCACCCTGGAGCGCTGGTTGGACGAGGACGCAGCGTTTGTGATTGGAGCTCTTGGGGAGAACGGGCCGGCGCGTATTCGTGAAGAAGCCCAGCAAAGGCTTCCGCTGTTGCGACAGCAAGGACGCCAACTGATTGCCAACTTGTACGACCAACTCAATGGCTTGTAGGGCTGACACTTGTCCTCGCTACCGTTGAGAGTTCAGGCTGTTACAAAGAATCGACCCGTGCTTTGCCAGGGTATAGCGACTGGGAGGCAGACATGTTTGCTGACTACAGGCAAGTCGATGGGTTTG
This sequence comes from Vulcanococcus sp. Clear-D1, assembly GCF_014654725.1. Taxonomy (GTDB): domain Bacteria; phylum Cyanobacteriota; class Cyanobacteriia; order PCC-6307; family Cyanobiaceae; genus Vulcanococcus. The sequence goes on from NZ_JACVZV010000018.1 coordinate 265,893, forward strand.
ATGAGTATTTCTGCCCAGATGGCGAGGCCAGGCCGGGACTGGCCCCTTTGCTGGAGATGTTGGGTGCGATTCCGGAAAGCACACTGCGCCAACACCATGGGCGAGCGGCCGAGTTGTTGCTGCGACAAGGTGCGACGTTTCGGTTGAATAGTTCTTCGGCGGAGGTTGGTGAGCGCATCCTGCCCTTTGATCCGTTGCCGCGTTTGATTCTGGCTCCGGAATGGCAGCGATTAGAGCAGGGTTTGATTCAGCGTATTGAAGCGATCGATCGCTTTCTCGCTGATGTCTATGGTCGGCAGCGCATTCTTTCTGATGGGGTGATTCCCCGCGAGGATGTGGAGAGCTCGCAGGGTTGGCGGCCTCAGATGCTGGATCTCGCGCCGCCTCGTGGTCGCTGGTGTCATATCTCTGGCCTGGATCTGGTGCGCGATGGTGAAGGCACCTGGCGGGTCTTGGAAGACAATCTGCGTTGTCCATCCGGCGTGTCGTATCACCTGGAAAATCGCAAGGTGATGAAGCGCACATTGCCGGGTCTCTTTGCCAGCCTGCGCGTGCGCTCCACCGAGGGCTATGCCTCACGGCTGCTTGAGGCTTTGCGTTCGCTCGCACCTTGGACGCAGCAGCCCAAGGTGGTGCTGCTCACTCCTGGTGTTTACAACAGTGCGTATTTCGAGCACAGCTATCTCGCTACCCAGATGGGAATTGAGCTGGTGGAGGGCCGTGATCTCCGTTGCCACGATGGGCGGGTATGGATGCGTACCACCCAGGGGCTTGAGCCTGTGGATGTGATCTACCGGCGCATCGATGATGACTTCCTCGATCCCACCGTTTTCCGCGCTGATTCGATGCTGGGCGTGCGTGGGCTGATGGAGGTGTACGCCAAGGGCCGAGTGGCCATCGCCAATGCTCCTGGCACGGGCGTGGCTGATGACAAGTTGATTTACACCTATGTGCCGGAAATGATTCGCTACTACCTCGGCGAGGAGGCGATTATCGAGAACGTGCCCACATTCCGTTGTGGCATTCCTCTAGAGCGCGAGCATGTGCTGGCCCATCTTGATCAATTGGTGGTGAAGGCGGTATCAGAGGCTGGTGGCTACGGCATGTTGATTGGGCCGAGCAGCACAGAAGCGCAGCGCCAGGAATTTGCGGAGAAGATCCACGCCAATCCCCGCAACTACATCGCTCAACCCACGCTGGCGCTCTCGACAGTGCCGTCATTGCTCGAGGACGGCATCGCCGCCTGCCATGTTGATCTACGGCCTTACATCGTGCGCGGTCAAGACACCTGGATCACCCCGGGTGGCTTGACCCGGGTAGCGCTGCGGCGCGGCTCGCTGGTGGTGAATTCGTCTCAAGGTGGTGGCAGCAAAGACACCTGGATCATTGAGACCCCAACTGGCGGCCGGGCAGATCTCGCAGGTTCGAGAGTGAGTGCTGGTGCGGATCGGGAGGTGAGCGCATGCTGAGCCGGGTTGCTGATTCCCTGTATTGGATCAACCGCTATGTGGAACGGGCAGACAATTTTGCTCGTTTTCTCGAAATCAGCATTGCGCTAGCCCTCGATAGTGGTGATGAGGTGCGCAATCTCTGGCAGCCGCTGCTTGAAACTAGCGGTGTCGCCGAGTTGTTTCGTGAGTGCTACCTGATCTGTAACGCTTCCAACTGTTGTGAGTTTCTGGCCCATCGCGTTGATAATCCCAGCAGCATTACGAGCTGTTTGGCGGCTGCCCGTGAAAACGCTCGCCAGATTCGTGATCGCATCACCACAGAGGTGTGGGAGCAGCTCAACGAATTGCATTGGACGGTGCAGGACGCCAGTTTCTGGGAGCAGCCTCTGCAGGAAGCCTTGCGTGACATTCGCCGCGGCTGCGAATTGTTCTATGGCGTGATGGATGCCACCCAGAGTCGCGATCATGCCTGGGATTTTGGTCAGCTGGGTCGCTGGATGGAGCGGGCCGACAAGACCAGCCGTCTGCTGGATGCGAACTGGTTGCTCACCGAGATGCCGCATGCAGGATTGAGTTCGCCACTGCCGGAGCCTGTGATGGAAGAACTGCACTGGACCGGTGTGCTGCGCTGTCTGGGTGGGTATCAGATGTACCGGCAACAAGTCAGCGAGCCGATTGCTGCTGCGAGTGTCAGCGCTTATTTGCTCCTGGATGAGCGCTTCCCCCGATCGGTCGCCCACTGCATCGAGGCGATCAACCGCGCCTTGCGAGGGCTTGTGGAGGATGCGCAGTGCTCCACGCAGTTGCAGCATCTTGACCAGTTGCTGGATCGCCTCAGCGATTCGGCCAATACACGCCAGCGTCTTTATCGCTTAGGTGCTGATCTGCCGCAACGGGCCCAAGAGCTATCGGCGCAGAGCCGTGTTGGGGAACTGGAGTGGCTGGCTGGCTTGTTGCAGGCCCGCTGGATGCATCTCTCGATGGCGGAAATGCTGAGCGATGGCATTCATGACTGCATCGATGAGTTGCAGGCTGATCTCAATCAGCTCGATGCACTGTTGCATCAGCGCTATTTGATGGCTGAGGACAACCTCGAACTGGCGGGTGTGTGAGGAGGGTTGCTGGGTTCAGCCCTCTAGCAGCTCCGGCGCAATGCGCAGGGTCCGCTGGGGGCCCACGTCCTGTTCGATCAAGCCCAGATTGCGCAATTTGGAGAGCTGTTTGGTCACCGTGACCCGGGTATGGCCGCTGAGATCGGCCAGTTCGGCGTGGGTGAGGCGCAGCGGCAATTCGTACCAGGCGCCATTGCGCCGCCCGAGTCGCTCCACCAACAACTGCAGCAGGGCGCCGATCCGCTGCTCCGCGTCGTTGAGGTTCCGCAACAGCAGCAGCGATAGCGTCCACTCGTGCAGGTTGTTGCTGCCGACGGCCGGTTCCGCTGGGCAGCCCTCAATCAGCTGAGCGGTCTGGAGGGCCTCCAGATGCAAGCGGGTGGTGCGCAGCAGATCGAGGGGCAGCTGATCACCGGCCTGAAGAAAACCAAGGGTGACCGGCTCAGCTGTGAGGGCTTCCTGCTCCGGCCTGGAGGCAGACACCCTCACCAAGCCGGAGTGCACCGTGAGGCACTGGTTGCGCTCGAGGAGGCGTGCATCGAGCAACAACGTGTTGCCCGCACGAATCGAGAGCGTCGCATCGGCTTCAGTCGTCGTCATGGGCATAACGGCGATAGAGGAAGTCGAGGGCGTGGTTGCGCAGCTGCCCGTAGCGCGGATCGTCTTGGATGGTTTCGAAACGGCGCGGGCGTTCAAACGGAACATCCATGATTTCGCCGATGGTGGCGGAGGGGCCGTTGGTCATCATCACGATCCGATCGGAGAGGAAGAGGGCCTCATCGATGTCGTGGGTGATCATCAATACGGTGGGTTTGTGCTCGCGCCAGATGGCGAGCAGTTCCTCCTGAAGCTCTTCCTTGGTGATCGCATCAAGGGCGCCGAAGGGTTCATCGAGCACCAGCACTTCAGGCCGAACGGCCAGGGCTCGGGCAATGGCCACCCGCTGACGCATGCCGCCGGAAATCTGTGCAGGCCGCTTCTGGCGAGCCTCCATCAGGCCCACCATCTCCAGGTGGTGCTCCACGGTTTTGGCGCGGGCGGCAGCATCCAGCTCAGGGCGAGCGGCTTTCACCGCCAGATCAACGTTCTGCTCCACTGTTTTCCAGGGCAGCAGCGAGTAGTTCTGAAACACCACCATCCGATCGGGGCCGGGCCGATCAATCGGTACGTCGTTCAGGGTCACGCTGCCGCTGCTCGGCTGCAGGAAGCCGGACACCATGTTGAGCAGCGTGGATTTACCGCAGCCGGAGTGGCCGATCACGCAGATGAATTCACCCTGGGCGACCTCCAGGTTGATCTCCTTGAGTGCCTCAAAGGGGCCTCGCTGGGTGTTGAACACTTGCCCCACATTGTTGAATGTGAGGTAGGCCTGCTTACGCGCCTCGGTGGTTGTGCTGAGGGGTGCACGGGTCATGGCACTGGTCATCTCAGTGGGCAGCGATCGAACGGGAGCTGGCGCCGGAGGGCAATGGAATGGATTCCAGGGCCGTGGCTCGGCTGAAGGGCAGCTGATTCAGGTAATCGAGAGGGTTGTCCTGGTCGAAGGCCACGCCATCCGCCAAGGCGAAGGGCTGACGCTCCGGCCGCAGGTCGGCAAAACCGGCGCGTTCCAGAGCACGGCTGCACAGGTCGCTCCGATACACCTGGCTGAGCAGCTCGAGGCGGTTGGAGGGGAAAGCGCTCCAGCCCCAACGGCTGAACTGGGTGAGGATCCAGCTGCCTTCGGCGGCGTTGGCCAGATGGGCGCGATCGCTGTGGAAGCGATTCAGGGGAAGCCGAACGCCGCTCGGTTCATCCGTCCCCAGATCGAACTGGCGCTGAAGCGCCAGAGCGGAGCCATTGCCCAACCACTGGGGAGCTCCCAGCAGTGACACCAACCCATCGTGCTCAGCCGGATCTTCGCAGAGCTGACCGCCGCGCATCAGGCCAGCGCAGAGATTGAGCAGGGCTTCCTGGTGGTTGAGCGCCCAGTCTTCATGGCAGGTGAGCACCTTTTCCGGATGGCCGCCCCAGATGTCGAGGTCGGTGGCGAGCACGGAGGTGAGGCCGGCTTCCACCGCCTTGGCCACCCGGTAGCGACCGGCGATGAAACCATCGATCTCGCCCGCCCGGAGCGTGGCTTCCATCGCCATCGGCGACAGCGCCAGCAATTCCACCTCGCGATCGGGATCGATGCCGCCGCTGGCCAGCCAGTGGCGCAGGAGCAGCTCCTGCATGTTGCCCTTCTGGGCGACCGCAAGGCGTAGCGGCCACTCCCGGCCCTTGAGGCGCTCAGCCAGGCTACTGAGGTTGTGGATGCCCAGATCGCTGAAGCGCCGTGCCAGGCAGAGGGCATTGCCACTGCGGGTCACCGTCATCGGCGTGATCGCCGGCCAGGCGGGCTGGCCATCGATGCCCAGGGTGAGGGCCAGCGGGGTGGTGGCGGAGGTGATCGCCACATCCAGCTCGCCTTTGCGCAGCTCCTCTTCGAGGCTCTGCCAGCGATCGAAGGCCACGGGCTTGAGCTCGATCCCGTGATCGCTGAGGAAACCGCGCTCCATCGCCACCGCCAGGGGGGCAATATCGAGACCCGGGAGATAGCCAAGCCGCACGGTTTCCAACTCGGGCGTCGCCACCGGCACCACCGGGGTGATGCGCTGCTTGCGCTGTTTGAGGCGGCGCTGCTGTTGCAGGAACCCGATCAGTTCGCTGCGCAGGTGGTAGTAGTCCGGGTGATTCATCACCTCCAACCGCTCACGGGGCCGGGGCAACGGCACCTGCAGGATCTGGCCGATGCCGGCCTCCGGTCCGTTGGTGAGGCACACCACCCGATCAGAGAGCAGCAGCGCTTCATCCACGTCGTGGGTCACCATCACGGTGGTGACGCCGGCCTGCTGACAGATCTGCATCAGCTGCTGCTGCAGATTGCCGCGGGTGAGGGCATCGAGGGCCCCGAAGGGTTCATCGAGCAGCAGCAGCTTCGGGCGGATGGCCAGGGCGCGGGCGATGGCCACCCGTTGCTTCATGCCGCCGGAGAGTTCACCGGGGAACTTATCGGCTGCATGGCCGAGGCCCACCAGCTGAATGCTCTGCTCAATCCGCTCGCGTTGTTCGGCGGTGCTGGCACCGCTCATCACGTTGTTCACCGCCAGGGCGATGTTCTGGCGCACGGTCTGCCAGGGCAGCAGCGAATAGTTCTGGAACACCACCATCCGGTCGGGGCCGGGGTCGGTCACCTGGCGTCCGTCCATCAAGATGCCGCCGCTGCTGGCCTGGGTGAGGCCAGCCATCAGGTTGAGCAGGGTGGATTTGCCGCAACCTGAGTGGCCGATCAGTGAGACGAATTCACCTTCGCTGATGCTGAGGTCGATGTCCTTCAGGGCTACATAACGGCCGCCGTCATCGAGGGGAAAAACCTGAGTGACGTCGTCAACCGTGAGAAAGGCAATGGACATCGTCAGTTGCCTCCCTTGGCGACGCGGCTGCCTACATAGGCCACAAGCCGGTCAAGTGCCAGGCCCACAACGCCCACATAGACGATGGCCAGAATGATCTGGCTGGAGCTGGAATCGCCGCCGGCGTTGTAGGCGTCCCAGATGAAGTAGCCGATGCCGCCGTCAGCTTTGAGCATTTCTGCCGCCACGATCGCCAGCCAGGCCAGACCCACCGAGATCCGCAGACCGGTGAACACATAAGGCACCGTGGCCGGGATCACGATGTTGCGGATATAGGCACCTTTGCGCAGACGCAGCACCCGCGCCACGTTGGTGTAGTCCTGCGGGATTTCGCGGATACCCACTGCGGTGTTGATGATGATCGGCCAGATGGCGGTGATGAAGATCACGAAGATCGCCGACGTGTTGGCGTCCTGAAAAACCATCAGGGAGATCGGGAACCAAGCCAGCGGAGGCACGGTGCGCAGCACCTGAATCACAGGATCCAGGCCTTTGCCGATGAAGCGATGCAGGCCCAGAACGCCGCCGATGGCGATGCCCACAATCGCGGCAAGGCCATAACCCATGGCCACGCGCTGCAGCGAGATCAGGATCTGCCAGCCAAGCCCTTTGCTGGTGCCGCCATCATCGAAGAATGGCTGGCTGATGTAGGGATCCCACGTTTCCACGATCACATTGATCGGACCCGGCAGCCGTGCAACCCCCAGCACCATGGAGAGGATCTGCCAGGCGATCAGAAATCCGCCGATGCAGATCAGATAGGGCATCATGCTGCGCAGAGCCGGTTGCAGGCGGCGCGACTTGGCGGGCCGTCTGGAACGGGACGCAGGGGTGAGGGCGGTCATCGTGAACGTGAGAAAAGACAGGGCATCTGCAGCGGCCGCTACATGAACGGTCGTTGAGGTGGTGATGTGCGGCAACTGATGGGCTGAGGCGGGGAGCCCGAAGGCTCCCCAGCGAGCCTCAGCTCATCGCTTTGATCTTGAGGCTGTCGAGATAGGCCTTCGGGTTCTCGGGGTCGAACACCACGCCGTCGAAGAAGGTTTCCTTGCCACGGGAGTCGCTGCCGGGGATGGCGGCTTGCTGGCCGATGGCGGTGGCGGCTTCCTTCCAGAGGTCGGCCCGGTTCACCTTATTCACCAGGGCGTCAATGTCGGTGTTGGCCGGTAGGTAGCCCCAGCGCATGTCCTCGGTCACGAACCACTTGTCGTGGCTCTTGTAGGGGAAGGAGGCGTTCTCGCTCCAGAAGCGCATCTTCAGGGGGCTGTTCTTCACCACCCGACCATCTCCGTAGTCGATATCGCCGGCCAGGCGGGGCTTGATGTCAGCCACGCTTGCCTTGAAATACTTGTCCTTCGAGGTGATCTCGCAAAGCTCGTTCAGGTTGGCAGGGTCTTCGCACCACATCTGGGCTTCCTGCACGGCCATCAGCAGCGCCTTGGCGGCCTTGGGGTTCTTATCCACCCAGTCGGCGCGCATGGAGAAGGCTTTCTCTGGGTGGAACTTCCAGAGCTCGCCGGTCACAGCCGCTGTGTAGCCCAGTTTCTTGTTCACCAGGCGCTGGTTCCAGGGTTCACCCACGCAGAAGGTGTCCATGGTTCCGGTCTGCATGTTGGCCACCATCTGCGGCGGGGGAACCACCACGAGGTCTGCATCTTTGTTCGGGTTGATGCCGTTGGCGGCCAGCCAGTAGCGCATCCACAGGTCGTGTGTGCCGCCGGGGAAGGTCACGGCCGCCTTGAACTTCTTGCCCTTGCCGCTGGCTTGCTGAGCAGCCTTGTTGAGGCCTGCTTTGTTGTCGATGGTGAGCTTGTCGCTCAGGAACTCTTTCGACACCGACAGGCCTTGGCCCTGCAGATTGAGCCGCGCCAGGGTGTACATCGGCAGCGGCTGCTTGCTCTTGGTGATCGTGCCTGCGGTGAGCAGCAGCGGCATGGGCGAGAGGATGTGAGCGCCGTCAATCCCGCCCTTGGCGCTGCCGAGCTCGAGGTTGTCGCGGGTCACGGCCCAGGAGGTCTGCTTCACCACGTTCACGTCGGGCATGCCGTGCTTGGCGAAGAAGCCTTTCTCCTTCGCGATGATCAGCGGGGCAGCGTCGGTGAGGGCAATGAAGCCCAGGGTGGCGCCAGGAACTTCCGGGGCGTCAGCGCCCGTGGCCGTGCTGGCGGTTGGAGCTTTCTTGTTGCTGCCACAGGCGGCCAGCCACATGGCACCGGCCGCAGAGCCGGCGGCGGTGATCAGAAATTTGCGGCGCGACAGGTTGGACATGGGCGCTAGGTAAGCGAGCGGAATAACGGACGCCAAAAGCCTGCGGCGGCGTGGCAGCCGTGACCCAGAAGACGCTCACAACAACGGCAGTCGTCCGGAAGCAATAACGAGGTTGGCGCCAATGCTGACCAACGGATCTAAGAGATCACGCGCGGTCGACGTGCGCCGGTGCCCGTTGCTACGAAATGTCGGGTTGCGTTGCGTTCTGGTGCCCTGGCGAACCATTGGAAGGTGCGCGTTGCGGCAGCAGCTCCGCAAAAGCGGCCCCGAGATTGTGATGGTCGTGCCCTGGGCGCGCCAGTTTGCAGAGGGCGAAGCGCTCTAGTTCATCCAGCGCAGCCCACTGATCGCTGCCCAGGCTCACCTCCCGTTGCCTTGCAGCCCGCTGCACCTCATCCGGCACTGGCTCTAGCCGTTGCCACGGTTCAGCTACGGCCAGCGGAAGGGGCTTGGCTTCGCCGTCGGCCAGGGTTCGCGTCCATGCCAGCAGTTGTTCGCGCAGTTCCTGCAGCGTATTGGTCTGATCCGGCCAGTCCACCAGCTCTTGCCGCTGAGCCTGGCTCAGCTCCAGCCAGTGGCTGAGCTTGAGCTTGAGCCCGATCAGATCGAGCTTGCGGCGTACGCACAGAGGAATGCAACGCCAGGAGCCAACGAAATCCTGCTCAAAGGCAAAGCAGTGGCTGGCTTGATCCCGTTGCGACTGCATCACCACTCAACTCAGTAGCTGTCGCATCTGCTCGAGTTGCCGCAGGGCAGCGCCGCTTTGCAGCAAGGCTTCGGCCTGCTCCACGCCGGCTTGCAGGTTCGAGGACATACCGGCCTGCCAGAGGTAAGTGCCGGCGTTCCAGCGCAGCGAATCCGCCAGCAGGCCCTGCCCGCCCAGGGCTGCCAGGGCCTGCTGGCTCCAATGCTCGAGGGTCTGCCATGCGGGATCGGCGCCGTAGCAACCGTGATCGCGGGGATGCAGCACCAGTCGCTCAGGCTCCCGATCCGGCTGCACGCGGCCGGTCACACAGGCGCGGCTGATGGGCAGGTCGGTGCTGCCTTCCAGGCCCTTCACCGTGAACAGGTTGGTTTCACCGGCGAGGTGCAGGGCTTTCCAGGCCCGGGTTTCGGTGGGCGGATGCACGAATCCACTCACCAGCAGATGCGCGCCGTGGTGGGCCGTCCACATCAACTCCAGGCTGGCCAGGGGCGGCCGTTTGCCGATCTCGTCGCGATACGGGATCAGCTGTTCCGCGGCTGGGAAATGGTCTGGCTGGTGCACCAGCGCCAGGTTGTAGCGATCCAGGCTCGATTGCACCCAATCCAGGCTGTGGCCGGTGAGCGACAGGCCAAGGCTGGCAAACAGTTCGGCGCTGGTCACGCCGTATTTCACCGGCATCCGGCCGGAGCCATGCAGCAGCACCGGGATGTTGGCCGCGGCCAACACCAGAGCGGTGAGCGGGTAGATCGGTGCGGTGCGGCTGCGCCCGTCGAAGGGCATGCCGAAGCAAAGGGCGGGTGTGCGGCTGGTGAGCACCGGCCCACGCTGCCGGTACACATCCAGCATCCCCGTGAGCTCCTGGGGTTCAGGCCTGCGGATCCGATGGGCGATCAGAAACGCGCCGATCTGGGCCGGTGTGGCGATGCCATCGAGCATCAGCTCCATCGCTTCGGCGGCTTCCTCTCGGCTCAGACCGCTGCTGGTGTGCTCGCCGCTGCCCACCTTGCCCAGATAGGTGCGAAAGCGGGCGCGGAGCTCGCTGGCTGACTCGGCGGACCCTGGCTTTGCGGAGAGCGTCGCCACCATGTAGCCCGCTGTGTACAACGAGTCTCAATTCTGAATCACGGCTTGTGGGGCCCTCCCCGCGTAGCCGAGGCACTCTCGGTCTGTAGCAAGCGTTGCTCCTGGCGCTGCTGCGTCCGCGGAGGGTGGCGCAGTTGCTCCTCAGCCTCCGCCATGACCCAGGCCTCCTCCCTCACCGCCATCTTGATGGCGGCCAAGCGCGCCAAAGGCCTGAGCTTTGCGGATCTTGAGGCGGCCATGGGCCGCGATGAGGTGTGGATCGCGTCGCTGTTCTATGGACAGTCCACGGCCTCAGCGCAGGAGGCCCAGCAGCTCGCCACGCTCTTAGGCCTTGATGGCTCGATCGCCGAGGCGCTGCAGGCCTATCCCACGAAGGGCTGTCTGGATCCGGTGATCCCCACTGATCCCTTGATCTACCGCTTCTACGAAATCATTCAGGTGTATGGGATGGCCCTGAAAGATGTGATCCAGGAGAAGTTCGGCGACGGCATCATGAGTGCCATCGACTTCAGTTTGGATGTCGACAAAGTGGTTGACCCCGCGGGCGATCGCGTGAAGGTGACCATGTGCGGCAAGTTTCTGGCTTACAAAAAGTGGTGAACACGCGGCCCTGACGCCCAGGAACACTGGTTTGGTAGCGACGGCGACACAGACAGTCCCTGTCTGTTGAGCACCCTGTGGCCTCCCACACCAGGACGCCGCCATGGCCGCCACCCTGAGCAAGATCGAGCAGGCCAAGGCTGAGCTTTGCGGCCTTGAGCTGGCGCCTCGCTTGGGCGATCTGGCGGCCCAGGGGTGGGACAAGCTCGATGAGGCCACCCTCACCATCCGCCTCAAGTGGCTGGGGATCTTCTTCCGGCCGGTGACGCCAGGGCGCTTCATGGTGCGGCTGCGGCTGCCGAACGGCGTCATCACTGCCAATCAGCTCGAGGTGCTGGCCGACGCGGTGGATCGCTGCGGTGAGCACGGCTCCGCCGACATCACCACCCGCCAGAACCTGCAGCTGCGCGGCTTGCTCCTGGAAGATATGGCGCCCCTGATGGAGGCGATGCAGGCTGTGGGGCTCACCAGCCAGCAGTCTGGCCACGACAACCCCCGCAACATCACCGGGAACCCCCTGGCAGGCATCGATCCAGAGGAGATCGTGGATACACGCCCCCTGGTGGAGGCGATTCAGCAGCGCCTGCTGGCTGCCGATGCGCCCCGCAACTTGCCCCGCAAGTTCAACATCGCCGTGGGTGGTGCTCCCGACAGCTTTCTGCTGCACAACGACCTGGCCTTCCTGCCGGCCGATCACAACGGTGAGCTCGGCTTCACCGTGATGGTGGGGGGGTTCTTCTCCGCCCAGCGCAATGAGCTGGCCATCCCCCTGGGGCTGTGGCTGCGTGCCGATCAGCTGGCCAACTACAGCCTGGCCACCCTGCGCCACTTTGAGCGCTGCGGCAATCGCCAGGCCCGCAACAAGAGCCGCCTGATGTATCTGGTGGATGAGCTGGGCCTGGAGGGGTACCGCGAGGCGGTGCTCGAAGAGCTGGTGGCGCTGGGGGGAGAGGCTGTTCCCCACAGCGGCCAGCACCATGTGAACCGTTCCCCGCGCTCTGGCCTGGGGGTGCAACCTCAGAAGCAGGAGGGGCTGAACTGGGTGGGCCTGGGCGTGCCGGTGGGTCGCCTTGATGCGGCCTCCATGGCGGAGCTGGCGGCGGTGGCTCGCCGCCATGGCAGCGGTGAATTGCGCTTCACCGAAGCCCAGAACGTGTTGATCGTGAATGTGCCCGCTGAGGGGGTTGAGGCCCTGCTGGCTGAGCCTCTACTGCAGCGCTTCCAGCCCGAGCCCGGCGCCCTGATGGCCGAGGCCGTGAGCTGCACGGGCAATCGCTATTGCAGCTTTGCCCTGATCCCCACCAAAACCACGGCGCAGGCGGTGGTGGAGGAGTTGGAGCGCCGCCTGGAGCTGCCCCATGCGGTGCGCAGCCACTGGACCGGTTGCCCCAATGCCTGCGGTCAGCCCTACATGGGGGAGATCGGCTTGATGGGCGCAAAGGCCCGCCACGAGGGCCAGATGGTGGAGGCGGTGAAGATCTTCCTGGGGGGCGACATGGGTGCTGATCCCAAGTTGGCCGAACTGCACGACAAGGGCGTGCCCCTGGTCCTGCTGCCCGATGTGCTCGAGGAGCTGCTGGTGGAGCACTTCGGGGCGCGGCGCCGCGCAGCGGCCTGAGGCCTTGCCGAACCAAGACCTGCCAGGGTGGAGACCACAGTGATCTCTGCGCTTTTGGAGCTGAGCGACTCCACAGATCGCTGGCAGCACCTGCAGCTGTTGCGGCGTGGCCGTCTGCCGGCGCAGCCCTGGCTCGAGCAGATCGAACAGGGAGAGATCTGCGCCACCGCTGATGTGCTGGCAGCGTTGCTGGGCCAGCTCAACCGGGCCGGTGTGGAGCGGTTGTTGCGGGGCCCGGTGGGCCGCGATCCCGCTGCGCTGCTGGAGGCGGCCCGGCGGGAGTTGCCGTCGATGGCCAGTGCGCTTGAGGTGCAACAGGCCTGGGTGGAGCCCCTGCTCGCTCAGCCGCCCACGGCGCCCTGGCTGGAATTGATCGGTTTGTTCCGCGATCCACGGGGTGCTGCTCGTCTGCGGATGGCGCTTGAGGCTGCAGATCCCGCCGATCCAGCCCAGGCCAATGCCCAGCGGTTGCTTCCCCTATTGGGTCGGCAGCGCCAACCCCAGGATGCGGCGCTGCTGCTGGAGCTGGCGTTAGCGCCGGTGCCCCTGGCTTGGCGGCGTGCCGCCTTGGAAGGACTGGCTGTCGGTCTGTCGGCCTGGCCGCTCCAGCCCTTGGCGGATGGGCTGCAGCAGCTGAGCCTGGATCTCGATCCCGGCCTCGCGGCCCAGGCGGTGGATCTCTTGGCCCGGCTTCCTGATGGCCAGCGCCAGCTGCGCCAGCTGCAGGGCAAGACCCTGGCGCCGAGCGTGGTGGACCGTTGGCGCCGCCGGCTGCAGCGCGCTCCGTTAGTGCTGGTGGTGCATGGCCGTCAGGCCGGTGTGATTCCGGAGGTGTTGCAGCAGCTGGCGGCTGACTTGGAACAGAGCCGTTCGGCGCCGGTTTTGGTGCAAGCCCTCACGGCCACCTCCCCTGAGGCGGATGAACGCTTCTGGTGGGCGGCGCGCCGGGCCGGGGCGATCAGCCTGGTGCCGTTACTGCTGTTGCCCGGCGACCATGCCCGCAGCGATGTGCCCGCCATCGCCCGCCATTGGCGGCAGCGCGCCGCAGCGGCAATGTTGGGGGATGTTGTGGTTCGGCGCCGGCCTTTCCTGGGGGCCTGGCCGCAATGGCAGCACCTGCTCGCGGATCTGTTGGCGGAGCGGGCTGGTGATCGCCCGCTGGCGTGGCTGCATCACCCGTTGCAGGGTGCCTTGAGCGCTCGCTACCTCAGCCATCTGGCGGCGGTGCTCGGCCACCCCGGTGTGGCCACCGCCTACAGCGATCCCCAGGCCGCCCTGGCGGCCCAGCCCCAACCACCGGCAGTGCTGGCCCCCCTCACCCTGGCCCCCAATCGGCTCAGTGAATCCCTCAACATGGGCGGATGCTCGGCAACGGCTGAGGTGCTTCCCCCGCTGCTGACCTTGCCGACCGTGCACAGATTTCTGCTCGCTCAGCTGGAGGCACTGCCATGAGCCCTCCGCTTGAGGCCCCCGGCAAGGTGTATCTGGTGGGAGCTGGTCCCGGAGATCCCGACCTGCTCACCGTGAAGGCCCATCGGCTGCTCAGCTGTTGCGATGCCCTGGTGTACGACTCGCTCGTGCCGCGCGAGGTGTTGGCTCTGGTGCCGGAGGCAGCCGAGAAGCACTTTGTGGGCAAGCGCCGGGGCCACCATTCCGTGCCGCAACCCAGCACCAATGCGGTGCTGGTGGACCTGGCGGGCCGCCACCGCTGTGTGGTGCGGCTCAAGGGTGGTGATCCTTTCCTGTTTGGCCGCGGCGGCGAGGAAGCCGCTCATCTGGAGTGTCACGGTGTGGCGGTGGAGGTGGTGCCCGGCGTGACCGCCGGTATTGCCGCGCCCGCCTACGTGGGCATTCCGGTCACGCACCGCCGCGCCGGCAGTTCCGTCACCTTCGTGACCGGCCACGAAGAGATCGATAAGGGCCGCCCGAACGTGGATTGGCGGGCCCTGGCCCGCAGCAGCGATGGGCTGGTGATCTACATGGGGCTGCACAACCTGCCCCACATCTGTGAGGAGCTGATCGCCGGCGGGTTGGCAGCCACCACGCCGGCCGCAGCGGTGCAGCAGGGCACGGTGCGAGGCCAACGTGCAGTGATTGCTGATCTCCAGGGATTGGCTGCGGCTGTGCGCGAGGCCGAACTGGCGTCTCCCTCGATCGTGGTGATCGGCGAGGTGGTGAATCAGCGCGTGGCGAGCTGCGCGCCAGAGCCGGCGGCTGTGGAGATGCCGATTCCGCTCAAACAGGGCTGAGGGCCGTCGCCGGCCGCTGAGCGAGGCGGCGGCGGTGCAGTTGTTGGAGTCCCCAGCGGCGCTGGGGTGCATTTGCTTTGAGGCGGATCCAGGCATCGTCAGCCGCCATCAGGCTGCCGCGGTCGCTGCCGTCGAGGCCGCTGTACATCAGGTGCACGATCCGATCCGGATCGATCTCCAGGGCCGCCGCTTCCTGCCAGAGCCGATCAGTGCCGCTGCGATCGGCGCGTTGGAACTGTGTCTCCATCAACTGTTGAGCCAACAGCACCACGAGGGCTTGCTGTTTGCGTGCACTGAAGGCGGCGCTGGTCACCCCAGAGCGCCAGGCCTGATGGGTGCAGCTGCTCGCTGGAGCCGTCATCACCATCGATGCAAACACGTAACCAATGCTACGAACGCAAAAATCACCTAACGCACTGGTCTGTGGAAACAATGATTACGTAGTGCTGCGAACCTTTAAGTGCCGGGTTGTGCGGTTCATTGGCCAATCCAACGCCTCCGCCCTTGCCTCGCCATGGCAGCTCTGCCCCTGCAGCAAGACTCCCTCGATCGCGAAAGTCGATCCCACGAGCCCATCGCATCAGAACGGGCTCCGATGTTTGAGCTCATTCCTTATGAGAAGTTCCGCGATACCCCGGCGGTGCGTTTCTTCGACATCACGGTCGCGGAGTCGAACGCCCGCGATCTGGTGATCCACTCGGGGCCGGCCGTGAGCCCCCCTGATGAGGAGAAAACCGGGGCCTGGCAGTTTTATCTGCACCCTCACCAAGAAGACAACCTCCTCGCCTTGCATGGAGGTCGCACCTTCTATCTGGTGAACTTCGGTTGGAATTACCCGTACCACATTGTGCGCTTGGAAACGGGCGGCGACATCCTGCGTATCCCGCCCGGCACCTTCCACCGCTCCGTGTCGGATCCGGATGGATCGGTGGTGCTGAATCAGGCCGTTCGTGAGGAGGGTGCCAGTGTGGTGCGCGAGTTTCGCGTGTACAACAGTCGCCTGATTCCGCGGCTGTTTGCCACCACCTTCAAGACAGCGCCGCTGCCCAAGCTGCATGGGGTGAGCTGGTAAGGCTCCGCCTCAGGCCTGTTCGCGGCGGCGGGGCAGGGGCACCACATCGCGCTGGTTAAAGCGCTCGCAAACGGCATAGGCAGCGGGCAGATTGGCGACCCGCTGCCAGGCGCCTTCCACCTCGGCATGGTTCACCACATAGCCGCCGGCGCCGTCGCGTGCAATCCGGCATCCATCGCCTGTGAGCCCGACAAGGTGCAGCTGGCCGCCCATGGATCTGCTCCGTACTGATCTGTTTCTACGTCTGCTGAAGGCGGGGTGGCATGTGTGTTTTTGCCCACGCAATCAATCTTGAGGCTTGGGAAAAAAAGCTGAAAGCAGCACCCGATTCCTTTTCGATTTCAACGGATTCATAGGCGTAGATCCACTGTGCTGCAGTGCTTCCCAGCCCCGCGTAGAGGCGCTGCGATGTGCTGCGCGCGTGGCGTCGGCGTTGTGGCTGTATCGCGGCCTTCGGTGAGGAGCTCAAAACCGCTGGACTCATTCCACATTTGCCAGCTCGCCACCCGCTCGTTGTTCGCTGCCCCGACCACGTCCAGCTGCAGGGGCACATCCACCGGCAGGCACGGGTGCAGGCAGGGGAACAGGGCCTCCTGGCGGAAGCGCACCGCGATGGGTTGCTCTGGGTCGCTGGGCCAGACCAGGGGGCGCCCTTGGATGGCCAGCGTGTAGCTGCGACGGAAAGCGGGGTTGGCGATCAGCTCGAAGCGCCGCAGGGAGCTGTCCACAAAGCGGCTGGTGCTGCCGCCCTCCACCGGCGTGTCGCACAGCAGCGGCCACGGTTCGAGCGCCTGGCGGATGCAGAGCTCCGCCTCTCCGGCTTGCCAATGCAGCAATTCCGGGAAGCGCCACTGCCAGATGGCCCGCAGTGGTTCTGGATCCAGCGGCAGCCCATCGGCGGCCAGGTCGGCCAGTGCCTGCTCCAGATCCGCCCAGAGGGCGCTGGGCAACATCGCTCGATCATGCAAGTCGTTGCCCCAGGTCCGCAGCCCGTTGGGTCGGTGCTCCGGGTTGAGCTGCCGCACCGCCAGCGCCCGAAACAACAGGGCCACGGCGTTGGTCCAGCGGCGATCCGGCAGCGATTCCAGGGCGCGGAATTCCAGCAGTCCTTGGCAGCCGGCGGTCCAGGCGGGGTTCCAGAACTTGTCGAGGCTGATCTCGCTGCGGTGGGTGTTGCCACTGCGGTCGGCGTGCAGGTGGCGCAGGGTTTCACCGATGGCCACGCGCTGGTCACCGGGCGGCAGTTGCTCGAGGGCCCGGTGGGCCAGCTCCAGATCCAGCCGGCTGGCGCTGCCCTCATCAGGCCGCGGCGCCTGGGAGGCGGGGCCCACGCTGCGACCGCTGAACAGATAGGCCAGGCAGGGGTGGTGTTGCCAGTAGCGCAGCAGCCCCACCAGCCAGGCCGGCCGCTCGAAGAACGGGTGCGCCTCCAGGCTGGGCCCGCCCAGCAGTAGGTGATTGCCGCCGCCGGTGCCTTCCGCGCGTGAACCTTGTTGCTTCCAGCTGCGTAAGCCCACCGCCGCGCCGGCCTCTTCCAGCAGCTGGATCCAGCTGGCGTACGCGTGCCAGGTGTGGCACACCGGCAGGTTCACCTCGAGCACGCCGGGATCGGCTGTGAGGCCCAGCACCTGCCAGTGGGCGTAGGCATCCCAGGGCAGCACCCCGCTCAGCTCAGGCTCCTTCCAGCCGGGGCTGTGGGCAGCGAGCCGTTGCAGCAACACCTCCAGGGGCTCTCGCTCCAGGGGTGGCAGAAACAAGGCCCAGCCATGGGGATCACGCTCGAGGGTGAGCACCTGGCGCAGTTCGCCGCTGGGGAAGTGTTGGAGCGGCAGGCGCAGGCCGGCGGGGCCAGGGGCTCCGCTCAGCTCGCGCAGCTCCTCTTGCAGTGGCCAGTCCACTGAACGCCACTGCCCGTCTTGGCAGCTGAGCGGAATGGCCCACACCTGCCGGTTGTCTTGGAGCGGATCCCGCAGGGGCAGGGCCTCCAAGGTGCAGCTCAGATCACGGCCCACGGCCTCGATCAGGGTTTGCAGCTCGGCGGGGCTGGGGATGTGGTCGCCCGCGGGGGTGATCGGCACCAGCGGTTGGCCGTTCTGGCCTGTGATCAGCCGCAGCGCCCAGCGTGGGTTGACTTCGCCGTCGTATTGCTTGCCCGGGCAATAGAGAAGGGTGCTGCCCGGCCAGGCGCGGCGCTGCAATTCCGCGGCTAGTTGGCGGGCATAGCGGAGCTTGGTGGGGCCATCGGCGGCCACGCTCCACTCAGCCCCCTGGGGATCGATGGGCACCAGCGTGGGCTCGCCGCCCATGGTGAGCTCGATACCGGCTTGTTGTAGCCGCGCTTCAACTGCAGCAGCCGTGGCCGCATTCAGCTCAGGGACGTGGGTGACGGTGGACACGGCTAGCTGTTGTTGATGCTGTCCTCGCGCGCCTGCGCCGATCCGGCAGCACCAACGGCTACAGCAATGCGGAACTGAGGATCTCGGCGCTGATCTCCCACTCCAGCTCGCTCTCCACCCCGGGGGGGCCGGAGAAGGTGCCGCTCACTGCAGCGGTGAGATCGGAGCGCGACGACGTGGCCACCGGGATGTAGCGGTCGTCCACGGCACCTTTGCCGCTGGGGTCAAAGCCGCGCCAGCCGGCCCCCTGCAGATACACCTCTGCCCAGGCGTGCAGGTCGTAGCGCTCGGGTTTGGGCTCCACCAGGTGGTAGCCGCTCACGAAGCGGGCGGGCAGGCCCACGCTGCGGCAGCACTCGATCATCAGCATCGCCAGATCGCGGCAGGATCCAACCCGCTCCTTCAGGGTGCGGCCAGCGGGCCAGGCGGGGCCCACGTGGCGTTGGGTGTACTTCACCCGGTCTTGGATCACCTCCACCAGCTGTTGCAGGAAGTTGAGGCTGCGGCCATCGCTGCCCATCAGCGCTTCCTGGGCCACATCCACGGCGGCACCATCGTGCTGGCCATTGGGCAGCCAGCCCTGCAGGTTGCTGAGCAGATCGGGGTTGAGCTTGCCGATCTGCACCGGTAGCTGCGCCATCTGCTCATCGAGGCAGGCCTCCAGCAGGGGCGGACTGAAGGTCTCCACCTCGCTGGTGGCGATCACCGTGAGCCGATCGGTCTCCCCCAGGAAGCGGGCGCGGGTGATCGTGTCGCCACCGGCGGCCATCAGCTCATAGAGCTGGCTGGGGTCGGGTGAGACCTCCAGGCGGTAGTCGATCAACCGCTGAAATCCGTGGGGCCGTGGCCGCAGGCAGAAGCGATGCGGCCCCAGCAGCACGGGTTTGGTGTAGCGGTACTCGAACCGATGGATCAGGCGGGCGCGCATGCCAGGTCGTGACTGGTGGCGGTAACG
Source organism: Vulcanococcus sp. Clear-D1 (assembly GCF_014654725.1). GTDB lineage: Bacteria > Cyanobacteriota > Cyanobacteriia > PCC-6307 > Cyanobiaceae > Vulcanococcus. Next base: position 284,837 of record NZ_JACVZV010000018.1, read on the forward strand.
GAGACGGAAGCCTGCGCTGGGGGAACAGCAGCTGGCTCTTCTGCTGCGGCCAGGCTCGGCAACACGAAGTAGCGCGCGTGGATCAGCTCATGAAGGTTATTGAGATCTTGCTGAAGCGCGTCGATCGCTTCGTGCAGCCCGCCGGCGATCAGCTCATCGATCCCCGTGTAGCTCCAGCGGGCGCGGGTGAGGCCGCTGAGGCACTCGAGTGCATCGGGGTTGCCGGGCACCGGGCTGGCCGCCACCACCTGCAGGGTTTCGTGGATGCGATCGAGGCAGTAGCGCACCGAGCGGGGGAAGCTGGGATCCAGAAGCAGGAAGGCCGCCACGGCCCGCGGGGTGATCACCCCCTGCTGCGATTGGCGGAACATCTGATAGGCCCCCGCCGTGCGCAGCAGGGAGATCCACTGCAGTTCATCGAGCACGCCGCCCACCTCTTCGGGGCTGGGGAGCAGCAGGAAATACTTCACGTCAAGGATCCGCGTCGTCTTGTCGGCGCGTTCGATCAGCCGGCCCAGGCGACTGAACTGCCAGGACAGATCGCGGCTCAAGGTGGCATCGGTGATGCCATAGAAGAGTTGGCAGCCGCGGCGGATCTCCCGGAGCTGCTCCTGGGGTGGCTGGTGCCAGAAGCTGTCGCTCTCCAGCAGGGTCCAATACAGATCGTTGATCTGCTCCCACATCTCCGTGGTGATCACATCGCGGATCTGACGCGCGTTCTCGCGCGCCAGGGCGATGCAGTTCACGATGCTGCTGGGGTTGGCCTCAGCTTTCACCAGAAACTCCACCACCTGGTCGGGGCCACCGCCTGGGTAGAGCTGGTCGAACAGTTCGCGATCACCGCTGGCGTCGATCAGCGGTTGCCAGGGCTCGGCGCTGCCCGGGGGGCAGTCGAGCGCCATGGCTTCGCTCACCTCAACGAAGCGCGAGAGGTTCTCGGCGCGCTCCACATAGCGATTGATCCAGTAGAGCGAATCAGCAACGCGGCTCAGCATGCGCTTTCCTCCACGATCCAAGTGTCTTTGCAGCCGCCGCCCTGCGACGAATTCACCACCAGTGACCCCCGCTTGAGGGCCACGCGGGTGAGGCCGCCCGGAGTGACCCAGGCGTCCTTGCCTCGCAGCACATAGGGCCGCAGATCCACGTGGCAGGGGTAGAGCTCTCCCTCGCTGAGAGAGGGCACCGTGGAGAGCTCAAGCGTGGGCTGAGCGATGAAATTGCGCGGGTCAGCTTTGATCTTCTCGGCGAACTCGAGGATCTCGGCCTGGCTGGCATGGGGGCCGATGAGCATGCCGTAGCCACCCGCTTCGGATACCGCCTTCACCACCAGCTCGTTCAGGTGGGCCAGCACGTAGGCCTGATCGTCGGGCCGTGAGCAGAGATAGGTGGGCACGTTCTCGATGATCGGCTCTTCGCCCAGGTAGTACCGCACCATCTCGGGCACATAGGCGTAGATGAGCTTGTCGTCGGCCACGCCGGTGCCGGGTGCGTTGGCAATCGCCACTCGGCCCTGGGCGTACACCTCCATCAGGCCCCGCACCCCGAGCATCGAATCGGCGCGGAACACGGCCGGATCGAGGAAGTCATCGTCGATGCGGCGGTAGATCACATCCACCGGCTCGAGGCCCTGGGTGGTGCGCATCCAGACCCGCCCGTCCTGGCAAGCCAGATCGCGGCCTTCCACCAGGGAGATGCCCATTTGCTGGGCGAGGTAGCTGTGCTCGAAGTAGGCGCTGTTGAACACCCCCGGTGTGAGCAGCACCACCCGCGGCGCTTCGGTCCAGGGGGCCAGATCCCGCAGGGTTTGCAGGAGCTGGGAGGGATAGCTGTCGATCGGCTGCACGGTGCGGCCGCTGAACAGGCTCGGGAACATGCGCTTCATCACGCGCCGGTTCTCGAGGAAGTAGGCCACGCCTGAGGGGCAGCGCAGGTTGTCTTCCAGCACGCGCCAAGTGCCCAGGCCATCGCGGATCAGATCGAGGCCGGAGATCTGGCACCACTTGCCCAGCGGTGGCCGGAAGCCGCGCAGCTGCGGCCGCCAGCCCTGGGAGGTCTCCACGTCTTCGCGGGGGATCACCCCATCGCGAAGGATGGCCTGATCGCCATACACATCCGCCAGGAACAGATCGATCGCTTCGAGTCGCTGGATCAGGCCGCGCTGCAGCAGGTCCCAATCGCTGGCGCCGATCAGGCGGGGCAGCGGATCAAAGGGAAGGATGCGCTCGCCGCCGCGCTTGCCGGAATCGTTGAGGCGGAAGGTGGCCCCCAGCCGCTTCAGCAGCATGCCGGCCGCAGCGTGGTTGCGGTTGAGCTGCTCTAGCCCCAGAGCGCCCAAGGAGGAGAGCAGTGGCTGCAGCGCGCTGCGGGGCTCTTCGCTGGCGCTGAAATATTCGTCGTAGCCCTTGCTGGGCCGGTAGTCGGTGAACATCGCCGAGCCTGCGGTGGCGTGATCATGCAGAGCTGTCGGCCCCCCTCAGGTGGCTGTTGCTACGGAAGTGCAGGGTTGCCCGGCTCCGGCAGGCCCCCCTAGCGTTTGGGCTATGGCCAGCCCCTTCCCACCGCTGGATCAACCCCTCTGGGATCAGGCGGGCCAGGCGCTCAATCGCCGCCGCGAGCAGCGGCTGGAGGTGGGCAGTGTGTTGCCGGTCCAGCTGCGAGCGGTGCCATCCGGTCAGGCTCCCGGAGCCTGGTTCAGTGCCGACATCCTCGACATCAGCCATGGCGGCCTAGCGCTGCTGCTCTCGGCCAGCGCTGCCTTGCCGCCGCGGGTGCCGTTGTTGCTGGATGTGAGCAACCATCCCGGCTTCGGCCGGGTGCGGCTGGCGGCCACCCTGCGCTGGAGTGCTGCTGCCGATGGCCTGGGGGCCTTGCAGGTGATCGGCGTGCAGCTCGATCAGCCCCTACCGCTGGTGCCGCCCCTGGTTCAGAGCAGGAAATAGCGCTGGGCCATCGGCAGCACCTCAGCTGGCTCGCAGGTGAGCAGCTCGCCGTCGGCGAACACCTCGTAGGTCTGCGGGTCCACCTCCACCTTGGGCAGGGCGGTGTTGTTTTTCATCGAGGCCTTGTTGATGCCGCCGCGGGTGTTCTGCACCGGCACGCACAGCCGCTCCAGGCCGAGGCGGCGGGGCACGTCGTCGTCGAGGGCGGCCTGGCTCACGAAGGTGAGGCAGCTCGGGGCGAGCGCCTTGCCGAAGGCGGCGAACATTGGCCGGCCGTGCACCGGGCCGGGGGTGGGGATCGAGGCGTTGGCATCACCCATCTGGGCCCACACGATCGAGCCGCCCTTGATCACCATCTCGGGCTTCACCCCGAAGAACCCGGGCTTCCACAGCACCAGATCCGCCAGCTTGCCCACTTCAACTGAGCCCACCTGGTGATCGATGCCGTGCACGATCGCCGGGTTGATCGTCACCTTGGCGATGTAGCGCTTGAGGCGGGTGTTGTCGTTGCGTTCTGAGTCGCCCGGTAGGACGCCGCGCTGCACCTTCATCTTGTGGGCGGTTTGGAAGGTGCGGGTGATCACCTCGCCCACCCGGCCCATGGCCTGGGAATCGCTGGCGATCAGCGAGAAGGCGCCGATGTCGTGAAGGATGTCTTCGGCGGCGATGGTTTCGCGGCGGATCCGCGATTCGGCGAAGGCCACGTCTTCCGGGATGCGTGGATCGAGGTGGTGGCACACCATCAGCATGTCGAGGTGTTCCTCGAGCGTGTTGCGGGTGTAGGGGCGCGTGGGGTTGGTGGAGCTGGGCAGCACATTGGCTTCCCCGCAGATCCGGATGATGTCGGGCGCATGGCCGCCGCCGGCCCCTTCGGTGTGGAAGGTGTGGATCGTGCGGCCGCCGATGGCGCGGATCGTGTCTTCCACGAACCCGGCTTCGTTGAGGGTGTCGGAGTGGATCGCCACCTGGATGTCGAAGCGATCCGCCACCGACAGGCAGCAGTCGATCGCCGCGGGTGTGGTGCCCCAGTCTTCGTGGAGCTTGAGGGTGATGGCGCCGGCGCGGATCTGCTCTTCGAGCGCTTCAGGGGTGCTGGCGTTGCCCTTGCCGAAGAAGCCGAGGTTCATTGGCAGCCCTTCGGCGGCCTGCAGCATCCGCGCCATGTGGAAGGCGCCGGGGGTGCAGGTGGTGGCGTTGGAGCCGGTGGCTGGGCCGGTGCCGCCGCCGAGCATCGTGGTCACCCCGCTGGCCAGGGCGGTTTCCACCTGCTGGGGGCAGATGAAGTGGATGTGGGTGTCGATGGCACCGGCGGTGAGGATGTGGCCCTCGCCGGCGATCGCCTCAGTGCCCGGGCCCACCACGATGTCCACACCGGCTTGGGTGTCGGGGTTGCCGGCTTTGCCGATCGCCACGATGCGGCCGTCGCGTAGGCCGATGTCGGCCTTCACGATCCCCCACCAATCGAGGATCAGGGCATTGGTGATCACCGTGTCCACCGCGCCGTCGGCGCGGGTGGTCTGGGCCTGACCCATCCCGTCGCGGATCACCTTGCCGCCGCCGAACTTCACCTCATCGCCGTAAACGGTGAAGTCCTTCTCCACCTCCAGGATCAGCTCGGTGTCGGCCAGCCGCAGGCGATCGCCTGTGGTGGGGCCGTAGGTCTCGGCGTAGGCGCGGCGGGAGATCCGGTAAGGCATGGCTGGCGGGTGGTGGGGCGGTTGGTCAGTCGAGGGGGCCGTTCACCAGGCCGTTGAATCCGAAGATGCGCCGGTTGCCGGCGAAGGGAACCAGCTGCACCTCGCGGCTGTCGCCGGGCTCAAAGCGCACGGCTGTGCCGGCGGGGATATCCAGCCGCAGGCCGCGGGCGGCTTCACGGTTGAACTCCAGTGCTGCATTCACTTCAAAGAAGTGGAAATGGGATCCCACCTGCACTGGGCGATCGCCGGTGTTGGCCACCAGCACGGTGGTGACGGGCCGGCCAGCGTTGAGTTCGAGCTCGCCGGGTTCGGGGATCAGTTCGCCGGGGATGAGCGGTGCCATGGGGATGGTGCGGCGTGGGTGGTCAGCGAATCGGGTCGTGGAGGGTCACGAGCTTGGTGCCATCGGGAAACACCGCTTCGATCTGCACCTCATGCACCAGCTCGGGGATGCCCTCCATCACCTGCTCGCGGCTGAGCCAGGTGGTGCCTTCCTGCATCAGCTCGGCCACGCTTTTGCCATCGCGGGCCCCTTCCAACACTTGAAAACTGAGCCAGGCCACCGCTTCCGGGTGGTTGAGCTTGAGGCCGCGGTTGAGGCGCCGTTCCGCCAGCAGGGCCGCGGTCACGATCAGGAGCTTGTCCTTCTCCTGAGGGGTCAGGTGCATGGCGAGGGAGCAGCTGGAGCGCAAAACCCAGTCAAGTCCCTCACTCTGATCGGCGCCACGGGGCAGCCATGTTCAGGCTGAACAGTTCGCGTCCTGCCTGTTGCTCGCCTTGGACGGAACCCAGGGGTCTTCCTGGAACGGCCACACCCGTGGCAGCTGTGGTGGCGCCTGCCCGCGCGTCTGGCGGATCAGAGCCCAAAGCCGGCAGAACCAGTAGCGCGCCGCCTGGCTGGAAGGACCGCGGTAGCGAGCCACCAGGCCCTGCTCAAGGGCCCCGCAGGCCATCGTTCCTTCCAGGCCGCTGCGGGCGGCGCGGGCTTCGGCCAGCAGCTGCTGCAGCGCCTCAGCCCCTAAGGGCTGCGGTGCCGCCCACACGAGCGAACCAAACACCGGCTGGCCCGCCATGCCGTGTTCGCCCGTGAGCCCATCGCCGTTCAGCTGCAGCCGGTCCACCAGTTCCCAGCGGGGGGGCTGGCCGTTGGATCCCTCGCGGCGGATGTGCAGGCTGGAGCGCCAGCAGCCGGCGTCCAGCCCTTCGCCAGCGGCGGTGCGCCCCAGGCGCACCACCTCCATCGCCAGGAAGCTGGCGTTATCGGCCAGGGTTACCTCCAGATCCTGCTGATAGAGGGCATCGGCGTAGAGCACCAGCTCCTGGGGGAGCCATTCCAGGTCGCTCCCCTCCGCCAGGTGGAACTGAAGCTGCTGTTGGGCCCAGCGCCCCTGCGGGTGGCAGCGGGAGCGCCGCACGCTGCCATACACCTTCTGCGCGGCCACGCTGGTGATCAGGGCGCGGCTGCCGCGCTCCAGCTCCGCCTGCAGTTGCAGTTGATCGCCGCCCACCAGGCCGCCGGCGGTGTGCAGCAGGGGCAGTTCGCAGTGGCCGCTGGCCTGGGGGAAGGCCCGCATCAACTTCAAGGGCGCAGTGGCCCCGCCCTGATGGTGGGTGATGCCGCCCCGTTCGCTGAACCGCAGGGTGGCGCCTGCCTGCCAGCCCGATGGCTCGGCCGCTGGGGATGGGGCCGCCGGGGTTGCGCTCATCGCTGCATGCTCAGCGCCGCCGAGGCGCCCTTGGGTAGCCGTGGCTACAGAGTGGCACCCGGGCGCCCGTCAGGGTGACTCAAATCAGCCCGCGCAACCCTGATGCCGCAACACGCCGCGCCCCTGCTGGTGGAGCGCCTGTCGCCCACGGAGGCTTTGGCTCTGCCGGCGCCGTTGCGGCTGCCCCTTGATGCGGATCAGCGCACCAGCCTGCGGGGCCATCGCCGCTCCGCTTGCGGGCGCGATCTGGTGTTGCAACTGCCCCGGGGCGCGGCCTTGCAACCCGGTGAGCTGTTGCGCAGCAACGATGGCGCCGTGCTGGTGCAGGTGGAGGCAGCGGCCGAGCCGGTGATGGAGGTGCGCAGCGCAGATCCCCTGGCGCTGCTCCAGGCCGCCTATCACCTGGGCAACCGCCACGTGGCGATGGAGCTGCATGTCGATCGCCTGGTGCTGCTTCAGGACAGCGTGTTGGCGGATCTGTTGCGGCAGCGGGGCTTGCAGGTGGAGTTGCTGCAGCTGCCCTTTCAGCCGGAGGCCGGGGCCTACGAAGGCCTAGGCCATCACCATGGCGACCACGGCCATCTCCACTGAGGTTGCGCTGTGGATCACGCCGCGCGCCTGAGGCTGTTTCAGCTGGTGAGTCCGGCCCTGCCGGTGGGGGCGTTCAGCTATTCGGAAGGTTTGGAGCTGCTGGTGCAGCGCGGCGCCATCACGGGGGTTGAGGCCCTGGAAACCTGGCTGGTGGCTGAGTTGCAGCGCGGCGCGGTGGCGATCGAGACCGCAGCCCTGGCCCCCCTGGCAACCGCCTGGCGGCAGTGGCAGCAAGGGGTTGCCGATGCCCGTGCTCTTGAGAGCCTGGATGGCTGGCTGTTGGTGCAGCGGGAGGCGCCCGAGTTGCGGGCCCAACAGCGACAGATGGGGCAGTCGCTGTTGCAGCTGCTCGCCGATCTGGGCTGGCCGTTGCCCGGCCCAGTCGCACCGTTGGCCTGGCCCGCAGCCTTTGCTTGGGCGGCGGTCTGCCTCGAGCTGGACTCTCCCGCCATGGAGGAGGCCTACCTCTATGGCTGGGTCGCCAATCAGATCAGTGCCGCCGTGCGCCTGGTGCCCTTGGGCCCGACCCAGGGGCAGCGGCTGCAGCTCGCGCTGGCTCCGCTGATGGCTGAGCGGGCTATCCATCTGGCCGCAGCCGACCCCCATCAGCTCTGGAACGGAGGCGTTGGGGCTGGCCTGGCTCAGCTGCAGCACGCCGAGCTCTATTCCCGCCTGTTTCGCAGTTGAGCCTGAGGCTGGCCCGCCGACTCAGCGCCGCCATGATGCGCCGATGCTCTCCATCTGGATCGGTGCCATCGACCAGGGCCTGGCCTACGCCGGTCTGGCTCTCGGCGTGTATCTCACCCTGCGCGTGCTGAATTTCGCCGATATCACGGTGGATGGCTCCTTCGCCCTCGGTGGTGGCAGTGCTGCGCTGCTGCTCACCCAACAGGTGGCGCCGCCGTTGGCGTTGTTGGTGGCGGCCGGGCTGGGTGCGCTGGCTGGTCTGGTCACCGGGTTGATCCACACCCGACTGGGGGTGAACGATCTGTTCGCCGGCATCCTCACCACCACCGGCCTCTACTCGATCACCCTGCGGCTGATGGGCCGCTCCAACATCCCCCTCACCAACGTGCCGCTGGGCCTGGGCAGTGATGGTCAGTGGCTGATCGCTCTGCTGTTGGCCATGGGTGGTCTGATCGTGTTGCTGGCGCTGTTGCTGCGCACAGACCTGGGCCTGGCCTTGCGGGCGATCGGCAACAACCCGGTGATGGCGCGCGCCAATGGCATCAGCACCCGCCGGGGTCTCTGCCTGGGCATCGCCGCCGGCAACGCCCTCGTGGCTCTGGCCGGAGCGCTGGTGGCGCTTTATCAGGGCTTCGCCGACGTGACCATGGGCATCGGCTCGCTGATCCTCGGTCTCGGGGCAGTGATCGTGGGCGAATCGGTGCTGCGGCCGCGCAGCGTCACCTGGGCGCTGCTGGCGGTGGTGGTGGGGTCTGTGCTGTTCCGGGCGATGATCGCTCTGGCTCTGCAGCTCGGCATGGATCCGGTGGATCTGAAGCTGGCCACGGCCCTGCTGTTGCTGGCGGCCTTGGGCCTGGGGCGGCTGCGCCTGCCAGGCCTGTCGGCGCCGGGGGGTGAGCGGTGAGCCTGGAGATCGAGGGGCTGTCCTGGGGGCATGCATTGCCCGGGGGTGGTTGGCGTCAGTTGTTTGACGGCTTCAACCTGCACTGCCCCGGCGGGCAGTTCGTGGTGCTGATCGGCAGCAATGGCTCCGGCAAGTCGACGTTGCTCAACCTGATCGCTGGCAGCATCCCGGCGGCCACGGGTTCGGTGCGCCTGGAGGGGAGAGAGCTGTTGCGCCTGCAGGCTCATCGCCGTGCCCGCAGCATCGGTCGGGTGATGCAGAACCCTCTCGATGGCACGGCTCCTGGGCTCACCATCGCTGAAAACCTGCGCCTGGCGGAATGTCGGCGTCGCTCGCTGCTGCAACCGCAGGCGCTCTTGGGTCTGCATCCCGGCCGCGGCGATCGTCGCCGCTATGCCGCCCTGCTCGAGGAGTTGGGCCTGCCGTTGGCCGATCGGCTCGAGACCCCCGTGGGCCAGCTCTCCGGCGGACAGCGCCAGACCATCAGCCTGGTGATGGTCTGCCTGGGGGCGCCGCGATTGTTGCTGCTGGATGAGCACACGGCCGCCCTAGATCCGCGGGCGGAAGACAGCGTGATGCGGCTCACGCAGCAGCTCGTGCAGCGCCTTGGCACCACCACGTTGATGGTGACCCACAGCCTCGAGCAGGCCTTGGGCTATGGCGATCGGCTGCTGATGTTGCAGGACGGCGCCTTGATTGGCGATTGGAGCGCCGCCGAGCGGCAACAGTTCACCCCCGCCGCATTGCAGGCCCTCTACGGCAGCGCCACAGTGCCGGAGGAACACATCTCACGGTCATGATCCTGCGCCGTCGCCAGTTTCTGGCTCTTTCAGGAGGATCACTGCTGCTGGCCGCCTGCGGGCGCCTCGGCAGCAACACACCGCGTAAGGGCCCGCTGATCGGGATGCTCCAGATGGTGGATGCCCCGCCCCCGAATCTGACCCGCGAGGGCTTTGAGCAGGCTCTGGCCGCCGCCGGCTACCGCAACGGCGAGACCGTCACCTTCCTGCAGAAGGATGCGGCCGGCGAACTGCCGAACACCACCTTGGTGATGCAGCAGTTCCTCAGCGAGAAGGTGGACATGGTGTTGGCGGTGGGGACGCCGCCGCTGCAGGCGGCGATGAAGGTGATGCCCCAGAGCGTGCCCGTGATCTTCTGCTATTGCTCCAATCCCTGGGGCGCCGGAGCCGGCACGCCGCCCGGTGGGGTGGGCCAGCATCGCCCCAATGTGGTGGGCACCGTGGGCACCAACCCCGTGGGCAAGGAGTTGGATCTGGCCCGTGAGATCAACCCCCAGCTCAAGCGGGTGGGATTGATTTTCAATCCGGGCGAGCCCAACTCCGACTACGAGGCCAAGATCCTGCGGCGCGAGGCCCAACAGCGTGGTCTGGAGCTGGTGGAACAGTCGGTGGCCAACTCCGGCGAGGTGCTGCAGGCCGCTAAGGCCCTGGCCGCCAAGGAGGTGGAGGCGTTTGTGAAGATCGGCGATTACGCCACCATTCAGGCCTTCGCCTCGATCTGCAAGGTGGGCCTCGAGCACCGGATCCCGGTGTATTCCGTGGATCCCCCCGACATTCAGCTGCCGGGTTGCCTGGCGGTGATCGGTTGGAACTACCGCGATGACGGCATGGCGGCTGGTCAGCTCGCCGTGCGGGTGCTCAAAGGCGAGTCGCCATCGCAGATGGCCTTTGAACCCCTCAAGACCACGGATCTGCTGGTGAGCCTGGCCACCGCCAAGGCGATCGGTGTGACGGTGCCGCAGGATCTGGTGGAGCGAGCTGATCAGGTGGTGCGTTGATGGCGGCCAGTCGTCTGCGGGTGGGGGTGGCCGGACCGGTGGGCTCCGGCAAGACCGCTCTCGTGGAAGCCCTGTGCAGGCGGCTCCGCGATCGCCTGCAGCTGGCGGTGGTGACCAATGACATCTATACCCAGGAGGACGCCCAGTTCCTCACCCGTGCCGGTGCGCTGGAGCCCGGGCGGATTCGCGGCGTGGAAACCGGAGGCTGCCCCCACACCGCCATCCGCGAAGACTGCTCCATCAACCGTGCGGCGGTGGCCGAGCTGGAGGCGGCCTATCCCGGTTTGGATTTGGTGCTGGTGGAAAGCGGTGGCGACAACCTGGCCGCCAGCTTCAGCCCGGAGCTGGTGGATCTGTGCATCTATGTGATTGACGTGGCCGCCGGCGACAAGATCCCGCGCAAGGGAGGCCCTGGGATCACCCGCTCCGATCTGCTGGTGATCAACAAGATCGATCTGGCTCCGATGGTGGGCGCCAGCCTGGAGGTGATGCAACGCGATACCGAGCGGATGCGCCCGGGCCGGCCGTGGTGTTTCACCAATCTCCACTCCGGTGAGGGGCTCGAACAGGTGGAGGCGTTTGTGTTGCAGCAACTGCCCAGCTGACGCACTTTTCGTAGCAACCGACACAGACGCAATCTTTCCTTAGCCTGCCCGAGATCCCTTGTGAGACCTTGAGTCTCATGGGTTTGTCAAACGGTGCTTTTCGATACCAAAGGCGGACTGCTCACGCCGATACGTTCCGCTCACCGCTGACCGGCGGCAGCTCTTTTGTGACTTTCCTTACATGACGTCCCCTTCGATGCGAAAGACTTCGCTGCGTCTGCTGGGCGGTGCCACAGCGCTCGCCACTTCGCTCACGCTGGTGGCCTGCAGCGGTGGCGACAAAGCTGGTGGCGATTTTGACGGCGAAGTGAAGGTGGGCATCCTTCACAGCCGCTCCGGCACCATGGCCATCTCCGAGAACACGGTGGCCGAAGCCGAGCTGATGGCGATCGATGAGATCAACGCCAAGGGCGGCATCACCATCGATGGCAAGAAGCTGAAGATCGTTCCCGTTGAAGAGGACGGCGCTTCGGATTGGCCCACCTTCGCCGAGAAGGCCACCAAGCTGATCGATCAGGACAAGGTTGCCGTTGTCTTCGGTGGCTGGACCTCTGCCAGCCGCAAGGCCATGCTGCCGGTCTTCGAGGCCAAGGATCACTTCCTCTTCTACCCGATTCAGTACGAAGGTCAGGAGTGCTCCAAGAACATCTTCTACAGCGGTGCTGCTCCCAACCAGCAGGCAGAGCCTGCCGTGGATTGGCTGCTGCAGAACAAGGGCAAAGACTTCTTCCTGGTGGGTTCGGACTACGTGTATCCACGTACCGCGAACACCATCATGCGTGAGCAGCTGAAAGCCAATGGTGGCAAGGTGGTGGGTGAGGATTACCTGCCCCTGGGTAACACTGAGGTCGCTCCGATCATCGCCAAGATCAAGCAGGCGATGCCCAAGGGTGGTGTGATCGTCAACACCCTCAATGGCGACAGCAACGTTGCCTTCTTCAAGCAGATGAAGGCTGCCGGCATCACCCCGGCCAACGGCTACTCGATCATGAGCTTCTCGATCGCCGAAGAGGAGATCGCCGCCATCGGTCCTGAGTACCTCGAAGGCACTTATGCCGCCTGGAACTTCTTCCAGAGCCTCGATACCCCCGCCTCCAAGGAGTTCACCAAGAACTTCAAGGCCAAGTACGGCGACAAGCGCGTGACCAGCGACCCCGCTGAAGCCGCTTACATGATGGTGTACCTGTGGGCCGCTGCTGCCGAGAAGGCCAACAGCGTCGACGACAACAAGGTGCGTGAAGCCCTGATCGGCGTGAGCTTCGATGCTCCCGAAGGCAAGGTGACCGTGATGCCCAACCACCACGTGGAGAAGCGCGTGCTGATCGGCGAGGTGCAGAAGGATGGCATGTTCAAGATCCTCGAGGACAAGGGCTTCGTGAAGCCTGTGGCCTGGAACCAGTACGTGCCTGAAACCAAGGGCTACACCTGCGACTGGACCCAGGACCGTCCCGACGCCGGCAAGTACAAGATGTGATCCAAATGGGTGATCGCCAAGACGCGTTCACCCCTCGATCTGGCATCCATTGAGGGTTGGGGGGAGAGTGATCTCCCCCCTTTTTGCTTCCCTCGAATCTCTTTTCTCTTTGCCTGAGACCCCAGCTGGTCGCGATGGATCTTCTCTACGACACACTCTTCAACGGCCTGGCCATTGGCTCGGTTCTGGTGCTGGCTGCACTGGGCCTGGCGGTGGTATTTGGCTTGATGGGTGTCATCAATATGGCCCACGGCGAGTTGATGATGCTCGGTGCCTACACCACCTTCGTGGTGCAGAACATTTTCAAGGCGGTGCTGCCGGAAGCCTTGTTCCCGATTTACATCCTGGTAGCCCTGCCCCTGGCCTTTGTGGTGAGTGGTCTGGCGGGTTTACTGCTGGAGAAAACGGTGATCCGGCGCCTCTACGGGCGCCCGCTGGAAACGCTGCTGGCCACCTGGGGCGTGAGCCTGATCCTGCAGCAGTTCGTGCGCTCCGTTTCGAGCGCCTTTGCCATTGGCCTGGTGGTGGCTGTGGTGGCCGGGATCCTCGTGCCACGGTTCACACCGAAGGTGTGGTGGCAGCAGCGCTGGACGCCCCTTCTGGGCACCGGCAGTTGGATCGTCACCGGCCTGGTGGGTGTGGTGATCGCTTCGGTGCTCGGCGAGCAACGGGTGTTTGATCAGCCTTGGTTCAGCGCTCGCAACATCGACGTGACGGCGCCGGTGTGGCTGCGGGGATCGATTGATGTGGGGGTTGTGAATATGCCGGCCGCCCGTCTGTTCATCATCGCCCTCACCGTGGTGGCGCTGCTGCTGGTGAACTGGTTTCTTCAGAAGAGTGTGTGGGGGATGCGCATTCGTGCGGTCACCCAGAACCGCACGATGAGTGATTGCCTCGGCATTCCCACCGAGAAGGTCGATGCGCTCACCTTTTTGATCGGCTCCGGTCTGGCCGGTGTGGCCGGCGTGGCGGTGACACTGCTCGGTTCGGTGGGCCCCAACCTCGGCGGGAATTACATCGTGGATTGCTTCATGGTGGTGGTGCTCGGCGGCGTGGGCAAGCTCGCCGGCACGGTGCTGGCGGCCCTCGGCATCGGCATCCTCAGTTATGTGGTGGGCTCCGGTTCCCTGCTTCTGGTGTGGCCCGCCATGCCGGAAGGGCTGAATGCAGTGATCACCTTCTTTGCCACCACCTCGATGGCGAAAGTGTTGGTGTTCGCTTTGATTGTGGTGTTCCTGCAGATCAGACCGGCCGGTCTGTTCCCGCAGAAAGGCCGCATGGTTGAGGCCTGATCGATGGCAGATCTGCTCTCCTCCCGCAACCTGCGGCGTTGGCTGCCTTGGGCCTTGATCGTGCTGGTGGCCTTGGTGTTGCCGGTGGTCTTGCCGCCGTTCCGTCTGAATCTGCTGGGTCGTTTTCTCTCCCTGGGCATCGTGGCCCTGGGTGTGGATCTGATCTGGGGCTACACCGGCATGCTCAGCCTCGGGCAAGGCATCTTCTTCGCTCTGGGTGGCTACGCCCTCGCGATGTATCTGCAGCTCAATGAGCTCAAGCCCGGTGAACTGCCTGAATTTTTCTCGCTCTATGGCGTGAAGAGTCTGCCGGCGTTCTGGCAACCCTTCAATTCACCGCTCTTCACCCTCGTGGCCATCTGGGTGATTCCGGCTGTGGTGGCGGGATTGCTTGGTTATCTGGTTTTCCGCAACCGCATCAAGGGGGTCTATTTCTCGATTCTCACCCAGGCGGCCCTGCTGGTGTTCTTCAACTTCTTCAACGGTCAGCAGAAGTTGATCAACGGCACCAACGGCCTCAAAACATCCACCGCACGCATCTTCGGTGAGCTGATCGGCAGCGACGCGATGCAGCGCAATCTGTTCTGGCTCACGGTGGTGATCACGGTGGCGGCCTTTCTGCTCTGCCGCTGGCTCACCCATGGTCGCTTCGGTGATGCCCTGATCGCCATCCGCGACGATGAACCACGGCTGCGCTTCACCGGTTACAACCCCACCGCCTACAAAACCGTGGTGTTCGCCGTGGCCGGCGCGTTGGCGGGGATCAGCGGTGCGCTGTACACCGTGCAGTCCGGCATCGTCTCGCCGCAATACATGGCGGTTCCCTTCTCGATCGAGATGGTGATCTGGGTGGCGGTGGGCGGCCGCGGCACCTTGATCGGCGCCCTGCTGGGTGCGGTGCTGATCAACTACGCCAAGAGCCTGGTGAGTGAAGCGCTCCCGGAAACCTGGCTGTTCATCCAGGGCGGCTTGTTCTTGTTGGTGGTGCTCGTCTTGCCCGATGGGCTCGTGGGCTGGTGGCGCCAGGGTGGCCCTGGCCGCTTGATCGCCATGGTGGGCTGGCCGCCACGCACAGCCACGTATCCCGCGCTCGATCTCGATCCGCAGGTGGTGGCGGAGCAGGACCAACTCGAGCGTAGCGGCGGAGGCCAGGGTTGATGACCAGCACGCCAATGTCTCGTCCATCGTCGATGAATCTGCTTGAACTGCAGGGCGTGACCGTCAGCTTCGACGGGTTTCTGGCCCTGAACGATCTCAACCTCCAGCTCGCCCCCGGTGAACTGCGGGCGGTGATTGGCCCGAATGGTGCCGGCAAAACCACGTTCCTCGATGTGATCACCGGCAAGGTGAAGCCCACTCGCGGTGACGTGGTCTTTCGCGGACGGTCGATCGTGGGCCGCAGCGAGCACCACATCTCCCGCCTGGGGATTGGCCGCAAGTTCCAGACACCGCGGGTGTATCAGAACCTCAGCCCGCGCCGCAATTTGGAGCTTGCGGTGCGCGGACCCCATGGTCCGGCGGCGCTGCTGTTCGGCAGCCTGAGTAGCGAGCAACGCGACCGGGTGCAGCACTTGCTCTCGGTGGTGGGGCTCGAGCGCCAGGCGCAACAGCCGGCTGGTGGCCTCTCCCACGGCCAGAAGCAGTGGCTGGAGATCGCGATGCTGGTGGCTCAAGATCCCGAGCTGCTGCTGGTGGATGAACCGGTGGCGGGCCTCACCGATGAGGAAACGGCGCGCACCGCGGATCTGCTCAAGCAGTTGGCCGGCGACCACACCGTGCTGGTGATTGAGCACGACATGGAGTTCATCCGCGATCTGCAGGCCCCGGTCACGGTGCTGCATGAAGGGCATGTGCTCTGTGAAGGATCGATGGATCAGGTGCAGAACGATCCACGGGTGATCGAGGTGTATCTCGGCAGTGAAACTCAGGAGGATGCGGCGTGACCCTGCTCGATATTCGAGGTCTCAACGTCTATTACGGCGAGAGTCACATCCTGCGGGACGTCGACCTCAACGTCGCTGCCGGCGAGATGGTTTGCCTGATCGGCCGCAATGGCGTGGGTAAGACCACTCTGCTCAAAACCGTGATTGGTTTGCTGCAGCAGCGCAGCGGTGATCTCCAGCTGGAGGGCCGCGAGCTCACGGGCCGGCCGCCCCATGCCCGGGCTCGCGTGGGGGTTGGCTATGTGCCCCAAGGGCGGGAGATCATTCCTCAGCTCACCGTTCGCGAGAACCTGCTGCTGGGGTTGGAGGCCTTGCCTGGTGGTCTAGCCAAGAACCGCCACATCGATCCGCTGGTGTTTGAGCTGTTCCCGATCCTTGAGAAGTTCCTCGCCCGCCGCGGCGGCGACCTCTCCGGTGGTCAACAGCAACAGTTGGCGATCGCCAGGGCCCTGCTCGGCAAACCCAAGCTGCTGTTGCTCGATGAGCCCACGGAAGGCATTCAGCCGTCGGTGGTGCTGGACATTGAGCGGGCCGTGCGGCGGATCATCGAGGCCACCGGCATCAGCGTGCTGCTGGTGGAGCAGCACCTGCACTTCGTGCGCCAGGCCGATCGCTACTACGCCATGCAGCGCGGCGGCATCGTGGCCAGTGGTCCCACCAGCGAGCTGAGCAAAGACGTGGTGGATCGTTTCCTCACGGTGTGAGCTCCACGCCCACCTGGGCCTCGCTCGAGGCCCGGGGTAGCCGTGCGCGCACCGCGATCGGGAAGATCACCAGGGCAAAAGCAGCCGTGATCAGCAGCTGCCCGGCATCGCCTCCTGGCAGCGGCCCTTGCGCACCACTGAGCTCGGCGATCAGCAGTAGTCCCCCCAGGTAGGCGAACCACCAGCTGCCGCAGCCGGCGTGGAGCGTGCGTCTGCGCTGGCGCTGCTGCCACCCGAACAGCAGCGCTGGAACCACCACCAGGCCTATGGCGCCCTCCAGGGCACTGCGGCCGCACCACTGCACGGCCCAACTCGCTGCCATAAAGGTGAGCGGGCAGAGCAGCTCAGCCATCGGCAATCGAAACGCCCGTGGAGCGCGTGGTAGCTGATGGCGCAGGGCCATCAAGCTCACGGGTCCCACCGCCAGGGCGATCACCAGCGTGGCGGTGAGGAAGCTCACCACCCGCTGCCAGCTGGGGCCGCCCAGCAACATCACCACGCCGATCCCCAGGCTCCAGAGCAGAGCCACCGCTGGCACCGCCTGGCGGTTGAGCCGCGCCAGGGCCTCCGGCAACAGTTCCAACCGGCCCATCATCCAGGCCACCCGGGCTGAAACACCCATGTAGGTCATGGCGGTGGCGCCTGGCGAGATCACGGCGTCGCTGAGCAGCAGGGTCGCCACCCAGCCCAGGCCCAGGCCCATGGCAATCGCCACCAGGGGACCGCCATGGTTGCTGAGCTGCAGCACCGCCCAACCCTGGCTGAGCGCTTGGGGCGGCACCGCCACCAGAAAGCTCAACTGCAGCAGCAGATAGATCGCCAGGGAGATGCCCAGTCCCAAGCCCATGGCGATGGGAACGTTGCGCTGGGGGTTGCGCGCTTCGCCCGCCAGATCCATGGCGGTGCGAAACCCCAACAGGCTGAACAGGATGCCGCCCCCGCCGATGGCACTCACCACTCCGGCGAGTTCGGCGCCCTGGCCTGCGTCATGCAGGCTGAGATTGCTCCAATGCCCCGCCGTGAGCATCAGGGTCAGCGATACCAGCAGCGGCACCACCAGCTTCCAGCTGGTGAGCCCATCGATCCAGCGGGCCAGCCAGCTCACGCCGGCCAAATTGATCCACGTCATCAGCACCAGCAGCACGACCGCCACGCCAAGCCCCGTTGCACTGAGCACCTGCCCCTGGCCGCCATCGGCCGTGAGCCAGGGCAGGCTGCTGGAGAGGTATTGCACCATCGCCAGCACTTCAATCGTGGGCAGCGTGAGGTAGGCGATCCAGGCACACCAGCCACCGATGAATCCCGCCCAGCGGCCATGGCTGAGCAGCGGGATCTGGGCCAGCGCTCCGGAACTCGGCACGAGTGAGCCGAGTTCGGCGAACACCAGAGCCAGGCCGAAGGCCATCACGCCACCCACCAGCCAAGCCAGCAGACTGGCGGGCCCGGCAAAGCGAGCCGCATAGAGCGGTGCGAATAGCCAGCCTGAGCCGATGGTGCTCGTCACCACCGCCAGGGTGAGGCTGCGCAATCCCAGGCTGCGCCGCAACGTGTCCGGGGGCGTGGCTGGAGCGTTGGTTGACGTCAACAACCGATCGAGAGCTGTATCCACTGTCTGGGATTCAGTGCACAATCGGGGATGAAGTTCATCAATCCTGCTGATGTCGGTATCCCTGCGCTCCCTCGCCCGCGTTGCCGTGGTCTGCGCCAGTGGCTGCCTCCTCACTGCCGCAGCCCCCGCCTCGGCTCAGAGCTGCCAGTTCCTGGCACCCGTGGGCGGTAACGGTGTCACCGACATCGTGACCAAGACCATCGGTGCCGGTAATCCGCTGCCCTTCAGCCGCCCTAACTGGAACACGGATTTCTTCGTGACCCAGCCCTACAGCTCCTACAAGCTGTTCTTCACCGCCAATTCCTCGGTGAGCGCCACCTATCCGATCCAGGGCTATCTCAAGTTCACCGATGGTTCCAACCTGCAGGTGATCAATGAGTCGTATGCCCCTCAGGTGGGAACCGGCCGTCAGTGGAATGTGCAGGCTGTGCCCGGTAAAACCGTGAGCCAGGTGAACTTCAAGATCGGTGCCAGCGCTGATCAGGCCGCCACTGGCTTCACCTATCGCATCTCCGTGCAGGGCTGCAACTGAGGCACGAACCGCTCACAGCAGGCTCCGCCACAGCGCTTCGGCGTTGGGGTGGAGCTCCAGTGGATCCTCATCCACGCGGCTGATGGGACGGCATCCCAGGCTGTTGATCAACAGCCAGGCATCCCCGGCCTGTGGTTCCGGGGATAGGTCGGCTTCTACGGCCAGGCCCCGTTCGATCAGCTGAGCGCGCATGACCCCCGGCAGGCAACCACTGCCCAACGCTGGGGTGAGCCAACGGCCCTGGCGCTGAATCAGCAGGTTCGCAGTGGTGCCGCAGCACAGCTCACCGCCGTTGGCCAACAGCAGTGCCTCATCGGCGCCAGCGCGGCGCGCCTCGAGCCGCGCCTGGATCGCCTGGCCGTAGGCAAACGTCTTGCAACGGCTCAGCAGGCTGTTGCTGTTGCGCCGTTCCTGGCGACTCACGATCGCCGTCTGAGGGCTGAAGCTGGGCCGGTGTGCACTGAGCTGCAGCCAGAAGCGATGCGCAGCTGCGGGGGCCGGCAGCTCGATGCCGCGCCCGCCGCTGTCGCCGCGGCTCCAGTTCAGGCGCAGGGCACCGCTGCCTTGCGGGAGCTCCGCTCGGCGGATCGCTGCCTCGATCAAGGGATGCAGGGTGGCCGCATCTGGTGGTGGCGCCATGGCCAGCAGCTCGGCGCTGCGCTGCCAGCGCTGTAGGTGGGCCTCCAGCAGTTTCGGCTGTCCGTCGAGCACCAGCACCGTTTCAAAGAGCCCATCGGCCAGCTGCAGGCCGCGATCGCTCAGCGGCAGCTGGAGCTGCTGCGGTTCGCCCCAGTGGCCGTCGAACCAGGCGATGCTGCGGGGGGTCATGCCAGGGCTTCCAGCAGGGGGTTGAGCTTCCAGCCCAGTTCGCTGGCTTCAGCGCTGGGATCGGAGTCGGCCACGATGCCGCAGCCCGCGTGGCCGCGCAGCTGCTCGCCTTGCAGCAGCAGGGTGCGAATCAGGATGCTGCTGTCGAAGCTGCCGTCGAAGTCTTGCCGGATCAGCGATCCGCAGTAGGGGCCGCGGGCCACGGGTTCGAGGTCCGCCAGGCGCTGGCAGGCCCGCAGCTTCGGGGCGCCGCTGATCGATCCCCCCGGCCACCCCGCCCGCAGCAGATCCACCCAGCTGAGTCCGGGCTGCAACTGGCCGCACACCACCGAGGTCAGGTGGTGCACCTGGGCATAGCTCTCCAGCCCCACCAGCTGGGGCACATGGATCGAGCCGGGCACGCAGGCGCGGCCCAAGTCGTTGCGCAGCAGATCCACGATCATCACGTTCTCGGCCCTGTCCTTGCTGCTGCACACCAGCTCCGCCGCCTGATCGGCATCGCGCTGTGGATCGCTGTGGCGTGGGCGGGTGCCCTTGATCGGCCGGGTTTCCACGCCGCCATCGGGGCTGACCTGCAGAAAGCGTTCAGGAGAGGCCGAGATCACCGCTTCTCCGGTGGCGGCGCCGGCCGCCACCACCAATCCGGCAAAGGGAGCGGGGCACCGCTCGCGCAGCCGCGCAAACAACGCCAGGCCTATGCCGGGCTCGGTGTGCGGCAGGGTTGTGCTGCAGCAGGCCGTGAGATTGGCCTGAAAGAGATCACCGCAGGCGATCAGTTCACGGATGTGCTCCACGCCGCGGCTGAATGCGGCTGACGTGGTGTGCCACTGCCAGCTCTCCACCGGCAGTTGGGGCGTTGGGCTGGCTCCCCCGCCGTTCCCCAGGTGAGCGGCGGGCAGAGCCTCCAGCCAACGCGCCATGGCCTGCAACCGTTCGGGATCCAGGCCCTCCAGCCAGAGCTGCTGCTCCACCAGATCGAAGCGCAGCACGGGATCGTGGCGGGCGATCCACAGGCTGGCCATGGTGTCTGGCTTCCAGGGATTGCCCGGCTCCACCCAGGCGGCGGCTTCGTAGCTGAGCCAGCCGCACCAATGGCCCGGGCCCAGATCAGCTAAGGCTGCAAAGGGATCGCTAGCGCCGGCTTCGCCGGGAAGCCCGCGGCAACAGCGCTGCTCGAGTGGATCCACCGCCAGAGTGGCCCAGCGGCCCAGATCGGTGCCATCGCCGTCGAGCCAGATCAGACCCTCATGGCCCCAGCGCGCCGCCAGCAGGGGCGCCAGGCTGGCGGGCGATCGCCAGGCCACCGGCACGCGCGTGCAGCTCGGCATCAGCGCTGAGCCGCTGGGCTGGCCAGGTCGGGCCGGCCGGCTTCGATCAAGGCGGCATCGCGGATGCGGCAGCTGTCGCACACGCCGCAGGGTTGGTCGCCGCCGCTGTAGCAACTCCAGGTGTCGGCGATCGGCACGCCTAGGCGCAGGGCCTCCTGCACGATCCGGGTTTTGCTCCATTCCACTAGGGGTGCCCAGAGCTGGCTGCCGTGGCCTTCACGGCCGGCTTTGCTGGCCAGGTCAGCCAGCCGTTGAAAGGCCTCGAGATAATCCGGCCGGCAGTCGGGGTAGCCGGAGTAATCCACGGCGTTCACCCCCAGCACGAGCCGCTCGGCGCCGCGCGCTTCCGCGAGGCTGAGGCCGATGGCGATAAACACCGTGTTGCGGCCGGGTACGTAGGTGCTGGGAATCACATCGGCCTGCACGCCATCGCGCGGCACAGCGATGCGGCTGTCGGTGAGAGCCGAGCCCCCCCAGGCCGCCAGGTTCACGCTGATGGTGTGGTGCTCCGCCAAGCCGAGCTGCGCGGCGATGCGGGCCGCGGCTTCGAGTTCACGCCGATGCCGCTGGCCGTAATCAAAGGAGAGGCCGATCACTCGCTGCCCTGCTTCCAGGGCGAGGGCCGCGGCGGTGGCGGAGTCGAGACCGCCGGAGAGCAGGGCAATGGCGGTGGACAAGGCAGGGGATCAGGCGCCGAATCCATGATGCCGAGCAGCCTGCACCCTCAGCGCACCCCCAGCCATTTGTGGCTCTGCAGGCTCAGGCGCCAGTAGGGATGGCTGCGCACGTAATCAATCGCGAGCTGCTGGCCTTCTGCGCTCTGCCAGCCGGGTTGCAGCAGCAGGTGTGGCGCGGGCTGATCGCTCCTGCGCCCCTGGCTGGCGGCAGCGGCCATCGCTTCGGCGAAGCTGAGATCACCGGCCTCGTGCACCACCACCTTGAGCTCATGGCAGGCCGCCAGCACCTCCGGTTCAGGCGGTCGGTGCGGCTTGGGGGAGAGGGTGATCCAGGCAAAGGTGCCCGTGAGCGTGCCGACACCGCTGGTTTCAAGGTGCAGGGGAGCACCCAATGTCTGGAGAGCGTCACAGAGGGGACCGAGATGGTGCTCCAGTGGTTCGCCGCCGGTGATCACCACGAAGGCAGCGCCGTTGGCGACGGCAGTTTGGACCTTCTGCTGAAGGGCCTCGAGCGATAGCAGGGGATGCACGTCTTGTGGCCAGGAGTGCTTGGTATCGCACCAGCTGCAGCCCACGCTGCAGCCGCCCAGGCGGATGAACAAAGCGCTGCGGCCGCTGTGGAGTCCCTCGCCTTGCAGGGAATGGAAGGTTTCCACCACCGGCAGGGTTGGTTGAGGCATGCAAGGGGGTTGCTTTGGCCCCCATGATCTGTCGCGGGCAGGGCAGCAGACTGATGCACAGGAGCCGTCGCAGTGTGCTGCGGGCCTTTTGCCCCTAAGTTGCCTGGGAGCTTTGGGTCGCTTCTTTGATTTCCGGTGGGTCCTCCAGGTTGCTCGATCTCGATCAGGTTGAGCTTCTGGCTCAACATCGGATGATCAAGCCGCTGCTTCGGCAGATGGTGATCGCCGAGTTGGCGGCACAGGTACCGATACCTGACGAGGCTGGTGGTCAGGCCCTTGCTGCGTTCATGCAAGAGCAAGGTATTGAAAATGAGGAGCAGCTCAACACGTTCCTGCGCCTTAATCTGCTGCGTCGCCAGGAACTGGAACAGCAGTTGATCCAACCACTGCGTCTACAGCGCTTCGTAGCAGACCGCTTCCTGCCCAAGGCGGAGGCCCGTTTTCTGCAGCGCAAGACCCAGCTGGATCGGGTTGTGTACAGCCTGCTGCGGCTGGAGGATGCCGGCCTAGCTCGAGAGCTGTATCTACGTATCAACGAGGGTGAATCTGATTTCGCCGAGCTTGCGGCGCGCTATGCGGAAGGTCCGGAACGAACAACGCGCGGCGTCGTGGGCCCAGTGCCCCTGATGCAGGCGCATCCTGTCCTGGCAGAGCGTCTTCGCACGGCTACTCCTGGTGTGCTGATGGAGCCATTTCGGATTGAGAAGTGGTGGCTGGTGGTGCGGTTGGAGACCTATTCCCCTGCCACCCTTGATGAAGACACGGCTCAGCAGATGGCCCGCGAACTCTTCGAAGAGTCTGTAGAAGAGGCCGTGCAGCTTCGCATCAATGATTTGATCTCTCTGCGCTTTCCCGAAGCATGACTCAGGTTGTGTCCGACAGCCTTCTGGCTACGCACCCTGCTCTTGCTGAGTTGCCACCGGCTCGCCTTGAGCAGCTCGTTGGGCAGCTTCAGGAGCGCTCGTTCCGCATTGGCCAGCCGCTATGCCACCGGGATCTGGTGCCCAAGGAGGTGCTTCTGATTCTCGAAGGGGAAGCGAGGGTTTTGGTTCAGGAGCACGACCGCACTGTCACCCTGTGCAAGCTCGCGCCGGGAGATTGGGTGGGTCTGGCGTCCTTCCTGCGGGTGAAGGGCTGCGAGGAGGTTGCGGCGGCATCGGATGTCCGGGCCGCGGCTCTGGCGGACGTCCATCTCCTGGAGCTGTTGCAGGAGGAGCCCAGCTTCCGTGCCTGGTGCAGCGCGCAGCTCTGGCCTGCGGAGCTGGTGGATCTGCTCACTCCGGTGCTCGAGCGCCATCCCACCGCCCGCATCGGCCTTCGTGATCTGGCACGTGATCTGCTGCCCCATGCCCGAGCAGTGGGGCCGAGTGCAGCCGCGTTGGGCTCGGTGCGGGCCAATGAGCAGTTGATGGTCGCCAGTAACAACCTGGCAGATCACGAGCTCGGTGCCCTGCTCGACCCTGCTGCCGGGGTGCCTCAGGCCCATGCTCCGCTGCCGCCTCGCCTGCTCGCTTGGCAGCGGGAACCCCTGGAGGTGCTGCTGGGGGGTGGACTCGAGCCCAGCCTCGATGCGGTGGTGGCGTCTTCGGCTCTCGTGGCGGCTGAACCGGAACTGCCGGCGGCGCCGTTGCAGTCCGGCCTGGATCTGGGCAGTCGCGATCGCGCACGCTTCACGCTGGTTCGGGCCAGCGGTCCTCTGGATGAGGTGCTGGCCTGCTTCCAGATGCTGGCAGCTGAGCTGAAGCTGCCCTTCCGGCGCGATGCGGTGGAGCGGATTCTGCGGGAAGGCCTGAACCGTGGTCGCCAACCGAACCTGCAGTTGTGCGGGAGCCTCGGCGCGATGCTCGGCCTGCACGTGAGCGGCGTGCGCGTGCCGTCCAGCCAGGGCACCCGCCTCGAGACGCCGGGTCTGGTGAGCTGGAAGGGCAGCTTCGCGATCGTCCAGCTCAGCAATGCCCAGGGCATTGTGCTGGCTTCACCCCGCGAGGGCTGGGTGGAGCTCAGCCCCGAGCAGATCCAGGAGGAGTTCCCGGAGGGGATTGAGATGTTGTTGCTGGAGCGCAGCAGCAGCACCCCGGAGCAGCGCTTCGGCTTCTCCTGGTTCTGGCCGGCGCTGCGTCGCTACCGCGGTCTCTTGATCCAGGTTCTGCTGGCCTCGTTTGTGGTGCAGCTGTTCAGCCTGGCCAATCCTCTGCTGATCCAGGTGATCATCGACAAGGTGATCAGCCAGCGCAGCTTGGACACGCTGCAGGTGCTCGGAATTGCGCTGGTGGTGGTCACCCTGATGGAAGGGGTGATCGGGTCGTTGCGCACGTTCCTGTTTTCAGAGACCACCAATCGCATCGATCTGCGACTGGGTGCCGAGGTGATCGACCATCTCCTGCGCCTGCCCCTCAGCTATTTCGATCGGCGGCCTGTGGGTGAACTCGGCACGCGGATTGCCGAGATGGAGAAGATCCGCAATTTCCTCACCGGTCAGGCGCTCACCACCGTTCTCGATGCCGCCTTCTCGGTGATTTATGTGGTCGTGATGGTGATGTACAGCTGGGTGCTCACCCTAATCGCCCTCTGCGTGCTGCCGATTCAGGTGGGACTCACCCTTTTAGGGGCTCCATTATTCCGGCGCCAGTATCGCGACGCGGCCAACCAGAACGCCCGTACCCAGAGTCATTTGGTGGAGGTGCTCAGTGGCATCCAGACAGTGAAGGCCCAGAACGTCGAAATGATCAGTCGCTGGAAATGGCAGGACTTCTACAGCCAGTATATTGCTCGAACTTTTGAGAAAACGATCACGGGGACAGCACTCACAGAAACCAGCCAGGTCTTGCAAAAGCTCTCACAGCTTCTGGTGCTTTGGGTGGGTGCGAGTTTGGTGCTTAAGGGAGAAATGAGCTTGGGCCAGCTGATCGCCTTTCGAATCATCTCAGGTTATGTGACCCAGCCGATGCTGAGGTTGTCTGGCATCTGGCAGAACATCCAAGAGCTTAAGGTGTCCTTTGAACGCCTGGCTGATGTTGTAGATACTCCGGAGGAGTCTAATGAAGACGACAAGAAGAAAATCCCTCTTCCGCCTTTGGATGGACGTGTTGTGTTTGAGGGCGTGAGCTTCACATTCCCAGGCACTTCTGCGGCGGTGCTTAACAATATCAATCTTGATGTTGCGCCAGGCACTTTTGTAGGGATCGTGGGCCAGAGCGGTAGCGGTAAGAGCACGCTGACCAAGCTGCTATCGCGGCTGTATGCACCTGGTCAGGGACGAGTTTTGATCGACGGCTACGACATCGATAAGGTGGAGCTGTATTCACTGCGCCGGCAGATCGGCATCGTGCCCCAGGAGCCGCTGCTGTTCTCCGGCAGCGTGGCTGAGAATATTGCTCTCACCGATCCCGACGCCACCAGCGATTCGATTGTGGAGGCGGCATCGCTGGCCTGTGCCCATGAATTCATCATGGAGCTGCCCTCCGGCTACAGCACCAATGTGGGCGAGCGCGGTGCAGGCCTGTCCGGTGGCCAGCGCCAGCGCATCGCCCTGGCGCGCACCCTGCTCAGCCGTCCCAAGATGCTGGTGCTCGATGAAGCCACCAGTGCGCTGGATTACGACACGGAGCGGCGCGTGTGCAACAACCTGCTTGAGAATCTGGAGCACTGCACGGTGTTCTTCATCACCCACCGTCTGTCCACGATTCGCCGGGCTGATCTGATCGTGATGATGCACCAGGGCGCCGTGGTGGAAACCGGCACCCACGACGAATTGATTGCCCGCAAGGGTCGCTATTTCGCTCTCTATCGCCAGCAGGAGGCAAACTGATGTCGGATCTGGTTCCTCGTCGCAAGTCGGTTCAGCCCGGAGCACTGGTGCGTGCCGCGCAGAACGCCATCGAGCGTCGTGTGCAGAGCAGCCACGATCAGATGGGGCTGCAGCAGTCGCGGGTGCTGGCCCGAGCGCTCACCTGGACCTTGATCGGTTGCTCCGGATTCGGTGTGCTCTGGCTCACTTTCGCGCAGACGGAAGAGGTGGTGGTGGCACCCGGGAAGCTGGAGCCCATCGGCGATGTGAAAACGATTCAGGTGCCGGTGGGTGGTGTGCTCGACGAGATGCTCGTGAAAGAAGGCGAGCGGGTGAGCAAAGGCCAGGTGCTGTTGCGGCTGGATAACGAAACCACCAAGGATCGTGAAATCAGTCTGCAGAAAACGATCGCGGCCAAGCAGCAGCAACTCAACCTGAAGGAGGTGGAGCTGCAGCGTTATCTGAGCCTGAACGACACGGAGCAACGGGTCCTGCGTCAGAATCTGGTGCTCGAGCAGGAGATCCTGGATCGCTTCGCTGCGTTGCAACGCAATGGCGCCTCGGCGGAGCTGCAGGTGTTGCAGCAGCGCAACAAGGTGCGCGAGGTGCAGGGTGAGCTGGCAAAAACGATGATGGACCGCGAACGCCAGGTGGCGATCCTGCAGCAGGCCGTGCAGCAGCTGCGCGGCGAACTGGCCGATCTGCAGAGCAAGCTCACCGAGCTGCGGGTGAACATCCGCTATCAGGACATCCGCTCGCCGGTGGATGGCGTCGTGTTCGATCTCAAGCCCACAGGTCCTGGCTTCGTGGCCCAGGGCAGCGAACCGGTGATGAAGATCGTGCCCTACAACAACCTCAAGGCCAAGGTGGAGATCGACAGCAGCAAGATCGGCTTCGTGAAGGTGGGCAAGCCGGTGGATCTGAGCATCGATTCCTTCCCGTCGTCAGATTTCGGCGTGTTGCATGGCACGGTAAAGCGCATCGGATCCGATGCCTTGCCGCCCGATCAGCTGAAGCAAACCTACCGCTACCCTGCCGAGATCGAGCTCGCCTCCCAGCAGCTGCAGGTGAAGTCCGGCACGCAGCTTCCCCTGCAGGTGGGGATGTCGCTCACCGCGAACATCAAGCTGCGCAAGGTGAGCTACCTGCAACTCCTGCTCGGCGAATTCAAGGATAAGGCCGAATCGCTGCGGCAGCTCTGACCTTTTGCACTGCCCAGCTTCAAAAAGCGCTGCTGATCTGCTGATCAGCCCTGCCATTCCCACGAGACGAGCTGAATAGCTTGTTGGTGTAAGCCATCTTCTGGCTGCCTGCCGGTTGTGCATGTCCGGCAGGCCTCGTCCTTGAGATCTGCGACTGGTCTGTCCCGCTCTGCTGCACCCTGCAGCAGAGGGATGGCTTGCGTCTGGCTTGCACTGTTCTGTTCGCTCGGAGCGATGTGTGATGGCTGCGTTTTCCTCGGTTGCCTCGATTCAGTCCTCGCTGCGGCGTTGGCAACTGCCCGCGCGCGCGCGCGCTTTGCGCGCTGCCGTGGCTGATGCTTGGAGCACCTTGCAGCAAGCAGCAGCTCGCCCTGATTTTGAGATGCTGTTGGCGGATGTGTTCAACGCTGGTTCAGTCGGATTCAGCGCTCGTGCCAACTCGCTGATTCGCCAGTTGGCGAGCGGAGAGGCGCTGCCACTGGATGTTCGCTTTGTGGGCAACAAGGTGTTGCCGACTGCAGCGGCCGCGTATGTGCATGCCAGCGGCAGGGGGGCCGAAGAAGTGTTGGTGAGCCGCAGCTGGTTTCGTGATGCTTCCCCGCAGGAGCGTGAGGGGGTGCTCCTAGAGGAGATCGGTCATGCATTAGATCAGTGCCTCAATGACGGCCAAGACTCTCCCGGTGATGAGGGAGAGCTGTTCTCTGCACTGATTCGAGGCCTGAGACTCAGTGCCGCTGAGGTGGCCGGCATCAGGGCAGATGACGACTCCGGCCATCTTCAAATTTCAGCAGGCCAAACTGATGTGGAATTTGCAGCAAAGCCCAATTCACAAGCGGCTGTCGGGGCCTCTCCACGGGTGGTTCCAGCGTCAAGCACTACCAACTTGACCGTTAGATTCGCCAATGCCTATAGCGGCACGATTCCTGACAAGGGTAACCCCAACCAGCCAGCCTCAATCACTCTCGACGAAAAGTTTGAACCCGGAAAGGAAGGCATTTACTTCTCTCAATCCGATGATGATAACGATGGCGTATTTGACGCCGATAATGGCAACAATATTGTGGGGACCCTGCATATTAATGGGGATGCATACCGTGGAACTATCTCAAGGTTATTTAAGAGTCCTGGCAATGAAGTCGAAGCCTTCTACTTCCTGCAGAGTGCCGAGGCCGCTGGCGACCAGCCACCAGCGGCCTTCCTTCTGGATTTGCCTGGGGGAAAAGAAGATTTTGCGCTTGAAGAGATCTATCAGTTGAGTTCGGATAACTTGTTATCCTGTCTGAATGATGAACTGAATAGTCCGCCGCTTGATGGCGATGAAACTGAGAGTACTCTTGAAGATGAGTCCCTAGATGGAAATCTGCTTGACAATGCTGTAGACCCAGACGGGAACACTCTCTCCATTGTCAGCTTCTCCATTGCTGATGAACCAGACGGTTCCGTTTTTACGCTCGGATCCAAATACACGGTTGCGGGTAAAGGTGATCTGACTATCAATGCCGACGGAACCTACTCTTTTACTCCTGCGCCCAACTGGAATGGCATATTCCCCGTCGTCAGCTACATCGTATCCGATGGTTCAAGCACTGATGCCTCCACTCTTGGTATCAGCGTCACGGCGGTTGACGATGAGTTTACGGATGCGGATGAAACGCTGATTGTTGAAGAAGACAGTGCCGCTACCTCCGGCACACTTCTTGCCGGTAGCTCCAGCGTCGATGGTGCTCTCTCCATTGTCAGCTTCTCCATTGCTGATGAACCAGACGGTTCCGTTTTTAC